>CAWJQW010000007.1:0-252500 GCA_963845135.1 uncultured Gammaproteobacteria bacterium
AGCATGGGCATACTAATCCTTTAACGATGGTTACCAAGGCAACGGCACTACCGGGGCAAAGCTGAATCGAATTTGGAAGTCAGGCCCAAATGAATCGGCTTGTTTAACAAAATGCCAATACTGCAAACTGAACTTCCAGGGGGTCTTGCCGATGCGCGTGGTCTTGGTAATACCGCTCCCGATTGGGAGTGTCCACTTCTCCTCACCAGGGCGGGCTTCGTGATTGTAGGAGTAGGTCGGTGTGCCCTGAATCTGCCAGCCATTGCTTAGATTGACGGTATAAAAGTATTGACCACCCGTGATGCTCGTGTCGAAATCATCATCACCTGCAATATCCCACTGGTGCGTTACAAGTAAGCCAAGAACACCCCAATTGGTGATCTGTGCAATGGCAATTTCAGGTCCAAGCAGGGTCTGTCCCAAACCGACCGACGCATCTGTGGCGGTGTCCAGCGTGCCGACCATCCCGCCGACAAGAATGGTCTTGCTGGGCAGCGTTTTGCCAATCGCGATGTCGAAACTGATATCACCCAGTTCCGTGCCGGTGTTGCTGAAATCCCCGTCCTGAGCAAAGAACAAGCCGTCGTCGGTAGGGCTGACATCGGCCCCATTCACCACCGGAACTGGCTGGCCGAAAAGCACCGGGATGTTGGGCCGCACGAACAGGTTTGTGGTCTCGTTCAAGGCGTAAGGCAATATAGGCTGGAAGCTAAACCGCCACGAATCCTGACTGCTGGCGCCAGGGAGATTTCCCTTGTAACTGACGTAGTCGAGGTTGAAATTGAGAGTTCCCAACGTCGTGTTCGGATTAGCAAGTTCCTTGGCCAGTTCCTCGTTGCTTTGGTCCTGAGACTCCTCATCAGCTGCGGCGGCCAATGGCGCTATCACCGACATGCCGCATAAAATGGCCAAAGTGACTGACAGCGTTTGTGAGAATAAATACTTCATAGATACATCCTCTATTTTTTTTATTTTTTTATTAATCCTTCGGAGCTGGCGGCGACTCGGCCCAACTCAACGTCGCAAGCAGCAACGCCCCCAAAGGCAGCAATCGACAACCAAACATTGGGCTAATCAACTTTCACAGCCCGCCGAATCGGCTGACCGGGTGCAGCGTCAACTCGAAGCTCTCCCCCGCCAACTACCACTGCGCCATTCACAATCACTGACTGCACTCCCACTGCCGGATGGTTGGGATCCTCGTAGGTACCGACGGGCGCGATCGTCTCCGGATCGAACACCACGATATCGGCGTCCATACCTTTTTGCAGGCGACCCTTCGTTCTCATCTGGGGCACAAAGTCTTCCAGCGTCTGCGCCGGCATCAGGGACATCTTGCGCAGCGCTTCCTGCATGGACATCAGCTCACGCTCCCTGACATAGGAAGCCAGTATCTTGGCGAAGGTCCCGTTCGAACGCGGATGTGAAAAGACTCCGTCAGGCAGCGGCCACGCATCGCCGGAGTAATTTTCGATACCCCCCTTGTCGTCCATCATCATCCAGAACATCTCGTCAGACTCGATGAGTGTGTCAGGGTGCAGCACCGACGCATCGAGAAGAGCGAGGTCCTGCGGATTATTTTCATCAAGAAAATGCCAGACGATAAATGTGCCGGGCTTGTTCTGCTGATAATCCGCAAGCTGTTCTTCGCTCATGCGTTCTGTGCCCAATTGGAAGTTATCGGCCGTAGAACCCATGCGCTCACGCCAGCCTTCACCGCTGAACATGGCAGCACCTACCACGGTGCTGGCCGCGCCATAGGGATAGGCTCCGACGGTAATGTTGATATCGCGCTTGCGCGCACTCTCAACCAGGTCCAGCGTGGCTTCTATATCCTTTAGTGACGTGCTGTTGATATGACACAGATGCATATGGGCGCCAGTGATAGCAGCGTTTGCGATGAGCTCCTGAACTGCCTGAAACGAACTCGCGGGTTCACTATTACTTGCGTAACGAACGTGCGTGAAGGTGGCCACATCACGATCTGCTGCCATTTTGGCCAGCGCGTAATACTCTTTGACGCCGTAACCGGGAGCATAGCCTGCGTTGATACCAACACCCAGCGCCCCCTCATCCAGGCCCTGTTCCACTAACGCAAGAATATTCTCTAACTGCCCGGGAGTCGCGATATCCATCTTCCAGTCTGCGCGGCCCTGCACATCCTGAAAATACGCGACTGTTGCCTCGGGTTGTGTTTTTGTAAAGGTTGCAATGCGCGCATAGGTCCAGGCCGACGAAGTGCCATAATTAATTGGCAGCTTTTTCCTTGACTGATTCTCATACCAATCTGCAACGGGCAGCACGCCCGACTCCAGTTCCAGCATGGTCGTCACACCCTGCATGGCCTGCATCCGGTAGTCGCCGATATTCTGCCCGTGCGCATGTATATCTATAAAGCCCGGGGCAACAATCAAACCCTCAGCGTTAATCGTCTCATCACCCTCTATCGACTTAGAGGTAATAACGGCGATTTTCCCACCCTTAATGCCGACATTACTGACCTGATCGAAGCCGGTCTCGGGATCCATAACGCGACCACCTTTGATCACAACATCAAAAGCCTGGACGATTGGTGCGCATAAAATCAGCAAGAGCGCGGCAGCTTTTACCGCAAGACCCTTCCTGGCCAGTCGCGGTATAGGGGATCGGGTGTTATTCGTGATGACTCTTGGCATTTACCATTCCTCGTTTTTCTTATTTCTGACCTTCAAGTCGATTCAGGGCAGAATCGGGTGTAACGGTATCATTGCTATACGCCACACTACTCTAATGTGCAGCCGGCAATTACTTGGCGCCAACTTTCTCAACGGAAATTTCATACGTTCGCGCCCATACATCGGGATCCAGCGGTTCGAAACGCGCTTTGGCTTCGGGCTCAAAGCGGATAGGCTGACCAGGAAAAGTATCAGCCAGAATCTTGTCGTCCTGAAGCACGACGGTACCGCCAACAAGCACTGACTTCATTCCGGTGGAGGGGATTGAACCGTTCTCGTAGGTCGAGTTGTCCTGGAACTTTTCGGGGTGAAAAACAACAATGTCTGCAACCATACCCGGCTGCATTCTGCCGCGTTCCTGCATGGCTTTAAGGCCTGTCTCTCCCAGGTGTTTGGCTGCGTTGTAGCTGAGGATCGACATGATCTGCATCAGGGGGATATCGTTTTCACGGGCAAGTCGCACACTGATAGCCCGCGCACCAGCGCCTCTTGGATGCATGTTGCCTAAGGTTTCGAGGGGCGTTTCCCATGCCCCATTAATTGGCTCTGCGGCCATGGCATCACTTGCCATTGTAGTGCCCTTAAGCTTCAGCCAACTTACGGCATCTTCAGGTGGCATCTTGTACAGAATGATTTCCTTGGTGGGGTCCTCTTTAAGGCCCGCCTCATAGGATTCCTGCGTATAGAATTCGCCTGTTTCTGCATCTGCCATGGTGTCCTCGTAGCGATGCCCGAGTTTTTCCACCCAGTTCTCTGGCTTCAGAAAAACCGCGTTGAGCGTTGTGGAGCCCGCGGCATACGGATAGATCTCGCCCCAAATATTCAAGCCCTGAGCCTGCAGATTAGAGATCAACTCATGGGCGAGCGCCCACCCGGGGTTGTTATAGTGATTAATCGTCGCAGGCGCATTGAGTGCCAATGCATTGGCAATAATTTCCTGAGCGCCTAAATTTTCGAATGTGGCGCTATCAGGGGTAAAGCGCGTATGGACCGCCGTATGACGCCCATAACGGGCCGCGACTTTTTGCACCTCATACATCTCTCGCGAGGCCACACCATCACGCATATAGCCCAGGGTGCTGCCGATACCGAGCCCGCCATCCTGCAAACCCTTGTCAATAATCCGCAATATCTCATTGCCTTGTTCAAGCGAGGGTCGGGTCAAACTCCATCCCGATGCTGCCCTGGTCTCCAATGCACTTAGCGGTCCGTTGGAAACATCCGCATCAGTAAAATCATCCAGAACAAGCGCGCGGGCAAGCTCATGACTGGATGCGCAGCCGAAGTTCACCGCCGTTTTGCCGACCCGCTCTTCATACCAGGCGCCGAGTGTTGTTCCGGCACAGCCTTCCTCTATGTCCATGCTGCTGGTCAGGCCGTCACGTAAGCCGATTTTGTACCCCAGTGGGGCCTGCCAGTGATAGTGAGTATCTATAAAACCCGGTGCAACCACGTGGCCTTTGGCTTTTATTGTTTCCTTGCCCTTAATATTGTCATTGGTAATGATCACGATTCTGCCGTCGTTGATGCCGACATTAGCCACGCTGTCATACAACGTTTCAGGGTCCATAACCCGACCATTCAGAATGACGACGTCGTAGTCCTCTGCATAAAGCGCGGAAGCGAATGCCAACAGACTGCACAAAACAACCAGGGTCTTTACGCTTGTTAGTGACTTTGAAGGTTTCATAGCAGTGCCTTGTCGTTATAAGTCACTTATCAGCTCTTGATAAACCGCTCAGGCCCATTCAGCCTATTCGCAACGCGAAAAAGCCGGGATTAAGTGCCCTGAACTGCGACTAAAAAATGCGCACCCTATTGGTGCGTTTTTATTTGTCAGTACGCTTCCACCACAGCAATTGAGTAAAACAAAGCAAACAAACCGAACTTTGATTTTCAAGACGGGCGGCTTGACTTACCGAGCTTCCATTTAAGATAGCAGAAACCAATGAGGCGGGTTGTACTTTCGACGTACATTTCCTACACTCATTCGGACAGACATGCAGCGCTACCGAGCGAGCGACGAGAATGAAAAGTCCTAGCCGTCAAGGAGAGAAGGAGCCACTTGCCAAGGATATGCTACGCCGGCAACTTCGTTTTCAGGGCGTTATAGACGATTTGCCAATTGCGGAGGCCGAGGCAGTGCAACTCGGCCGCGGCAAAGCGCACTTCATGGCACTGCGCTTTTGCGGCCGCGATATCATACTGACTCGCCTCAACCTGGAACCCAGGTTTTGCGGCCATGTTGTTCCCAATCCGGAGTGGATCTGCCTTATGGTGCCGCTGCGATGGCAGGGAGACTATGTCTTTAATGGCATGGTCGCACGCCCACACGATGTATTCGTCGCGGCGGGCCCGAATGGTTATGCGTCCACAGGGAAAGCTCGCGATACGCTTGCCGTCGGGATTCGAAGATCACGCATCGATGCGACGATGACTGCGCTTTGCGGTAAGCCCGCAGAGCCCTTTTGGCTTGTTGATCAACGCCTTCCATTGCTCTCCCGTCATGGCTCTCGCTTCAGGCAGGATCTCATCGCCGCGATGCGCTGCGCAATGTCGTCGCCTGTTGACGACTATCGGTTTGCTCTCTCGGAGACCGCTGAGAGTGACCTCTTCGTCCTTATCGGCAAATTCCTTGTTGATCATCTGGGCGAAGAAAACGTTTGCGATACATGCCGGGTTGATGCACTTCGCGTTGTACGAACAGCACAGCGGGCGCTTGAAGAACAGCATGCGCACCAGGCAAGCCTGGCAGACCTCTGCGCTGCAAGCGGAGTCAGCCAGACCTGGCTGCATAAGTGCTTTGTGGACATTTATGGCACTTCGCCGTACCGCTACCTTCGCTCGCGACGGCTAAGCGCCGCACGCGGCAGCCTTTTGGATAAGGCAAATAGGGCCGCCTCGGTGAAGGCAGTGGCTCTTACGTATGGTTTCGCAAATTTTGGTCGGTTCGCCGCGGACTACCGCGCCCGCTTCGGCGAAAATCCATCCGAAACACTTCTCGCAAGACACTTGATTCCCGGATGACAGACACCAACCATGGTATCTCCGGCCAGACCCGCCCATATGGTCGGCTACCTGAAAGCGGCGCAACTCACGTCAACTCAGTCGCCCAGAAAGTACTTGAATTCCGCGCCGTAAAACTGAGGTGAGCCCCAAATAACACGGTCAATGCCAGTAAGGCTGGCGACACTGCGGTTAACAAGGTAGTCATCATCCGCTATGTTCTGGATCCAGGCAGAGACCTGCCAGCGGCCGCTCGCGGGATTAAACGTTACTCGAGCATTCCACAGATCATAATCCGGTATCAGTTGAAATTCGTCATCGTTAGCTGCATCGGAGTAGGAATCGTCTTGATAGGTGTAATCAACGTTGAAGGTCAGTTCACCCGCATCACCGATTGGCTGAATATATTGAACGCCGGCGTACAGCTTCCACTCCGGGGCGTAATTCAGGTAGTTCCCATCGAAATCTGCAGGCTGGGTAGGATCTATTACAGATACGGGGTTGTCAAAGGTGTCGTAGGTTGCGTCAAGGTAGGTCGCGTTCAGTGTCAATTGCAGAGTATCGGTAGGTAACCAGACAGTTTCAATCTCTACACCTTGACTGGTGGCCTCACCGGCGTTGGAGACAATCTGCACAGAAGTATCTTCGACAGGGATACGCTGGAACAACTGGAAGTCAGAGTACTTCTGTACGAAGACGTCGGCGTTGAATCGCACCGCGCCGTCAGCCAGCGTTGACTTAATACCGACTTCATAGGCATCCACGTACTCCGGGTCAAACTCAATGGCTGGTAGAAATGGGTTGAAATCGCCGTTAAAACCACCGCTTTGGTTGCCACGAGAGTACTTGGCATAAAACATCACGTCGTCGTTGAGCAGGTAATTTATGCCCAGAGTCGGCGACCAGTTGCTGTCGCTGTAGGTGTCCTTATAGCTGAGGTCAAAGGCGCCCAACAGCGACCCCGGCGCCTGAGAGGCGAGAAAAGCCGCGGTAGCAGGATCCAGCCCGAGTGCAGCTTCGATGAAGGCGGCACCGGCGACGGGATCGTCCGGGCTATTCACCTGATTGAAATCGAAGTCCTTCTCCTCGTCGGTAAAGCGCAAACCGGCAGTCAGTTCCAGTTGCTCGGTCAGGCGGTAGTTACCGTGGATGTAGGCGGCGTAGCTGGTAACGTCGATCACACTGGGGATCGCAATATTTCCACCCACTGCCGGTGAGGGTAATATCGGAGCGCTCAGCGTGAGATTGCGGCCCGTGGAAGTACTACTTTCGAAGTAATAGAGACCGGCAACCCAGTCATAGGACTCATGTTGTGGCGAGACGATGCGGAATTCCTGGGACAACTGGTCGCCATCTTCATCAAAAGTGGTGTGAAATGCCTCGACTCCCGCTGTAAAGTCCTCATCGCCTCTCAATGTATACTCGTTCTCTCGATAGGCAGTAATCGATGAAAATGTATAGTCGTTTTCTGTGTCGTAGTTAACCGTTAGCGCAGCACCCCAGTAATCCACCTCGTCGCTCTCAGGGTCTTTAGCGGTAGAATAGGCCGGCAAGGATGCCCGCGTATAAACAGGGATTTCGCTATCGGTGGAGCCATAATCCCCTGCCAAAATGATTTCCAACTGCTCGCTGGGCAGGAAGCGTAGCTGCCCGCGCGCGCCCTCCTGCTCCCAATCGCCTACGGTTTTATTGGTTGCAGTATTGTCAAAATACCCGTCACGTTCCTGTTTTGAATAAGCAATAGAACCAAACACCGTATCGCCCAGCGGCCCACTGAGTAAGCCCGAACCCGTCCAGTAGCCTTCATTACCAAAGCCAGCCTTAATCTCCCCAGTGAAATCTTCAGAGGCCTTTCTTGTGTTCAGGTTGATCGCACCAGAAACAGTGTTCTTGCCAAATAACGTACCCTGCGGACCGCGCAGGATTTCAACGCTTTCCAGGCCCAGCAGTGGCTGGTTGGCAGATGACGAGCGCCCCTGATAGACACCGTCGATGTATACTCCCATGCGGGCGTCGATCCCGATATTACGCGAAAAGTCGACCACGCCGCGAATGCCGCTGGTCTGGTTACTGCCGGGAATACCGCCAGTGCTCAAAGACGGCGCGCTTTTAGCAAGGTCAAATAATTCGGTAGCACCCAGTTTTTCAATGCCATCGGCGCTAAAGGCCTGGATGCTTATCGGTACATCCTGGCTGCTCTCCGTGCGCTTTTGAGCGGTGACCACCACCTCTTCCAGCGTAAATCGGGAGCCTTCCTGGGCCAGGACCGACGTGGTTGAAAGCGTCGCCAGGGCGGTGCCGATGTTGAGAGCTAACAGTGATTTGCGCATGGTATGAGTCCTCTTGTCATTTTTCGCTAATTTTGCGTAGATTAACACAATGTTTCGATATCGATAATATATTTCGTAAAAATTATTCCACTCAAGCAATCTCAATGTTTGCGGCGGGTTATCAATTAAGCGAAATCGTACTTGCGGGCCTCGTATATACACATGGCCCGCTCCCATACCTCACCTACCTCGCCATCACCGACCGGCTGCCCATCCAGCTCCACCACCGGGGCGATGTGCTTGCTGGAATTGGTAATCCAGATCTCATCGGCGTTGCGCACTTCAGCCATTGTCACCACGCGCTCTTCTACGGGAATGGAGCCATCGGCGCGCAGGGAGGCCAGGGTAATGTGACGTGAGATGCCAGGCAGGATCTGGCTATCCAGTGGTGGAGTGATAACCACGCCATCCTTGACAATGAAAACATTGCTCTGGCTGGCTTCGGTCAGTTCCCCGCGGGTGTTGTACAGGATGGTCTCGTTCTGGCCCTGCTCGTAGCTGCGCTGAAAGTGCAGGACATTACCCAGTAGCGCCGTCGACTTGACGTGGCAGCGACGCCAGCGCATATCTTCCTCCACGTGAACTTTCAAGCCCAGCTTACTGCCGCGATCAGGCGTCTCCGGATGAGGATCTATCTCGATGACCATGCCAAACACGGTAGGCCGGGTATCGGCGGGGAAGCCGTGAAAGCGGCGCCCTTCATCACCGCGACTAATCTGAAAGTAAATACCCAGGTTTTCGCGCCCATTGCGCTCTATTAAATTTTCGGCAATATCACGCCACTCACGATCCGACAAGACCTCATCGGTAAATCCGATCTCTTTCAGGCCGTTCTTCATACGCTGCAAATGCAGCTCAAAACCAACCATTCTTCCCCCATAGGAGGGCGTTACCTCGTAGATCCCGTCACCAAACAGGAAGCCCCGGTCGAAGGGCGAAATCCTCGCATCTTCGGCGGGCATATACTTGCCATTCAAATATACAATCATCGGTCAACCTTACTGACGATATTAAAGATGGCTCGAGTATAGTCCGATTTTTCGTTTTCGAAAACATTTTTCTTTGGGTGATCAGCTCAGAATACAGGCAGCTTCTGACATGGAAACATTATGTTGAACCGTTTTGAGTAATAGGCCTCTCAAAAGAACAAGGTGGCGTGCCGGCTAAACACAGTTGTCGATGGGGCTACCTTCAGCGAGGAATTGCCGGATGTTGGCAAAGGCCCTCATGGCCATATCGGTACGGCATTCACCCGTTGCACTGCCGATATGCGGCAGCAGGGTTACATTGTCAAAATCGAGCAGCCGCGGTGTTACCTCGGGTTCGAATTCGAAGACATCCAGCCCAGCTCCACCAAGATGTCCACTGGCCAATGCCTCAACCAGAGCTTTCTCGTCGACCAGGGGGCCCCGCCCGGTGTTAATCAGGATAGCCCCAGGCTTCATTTGCCCCAGCGCCTGGGCATCCAGCAAATGGCGGCTGGCGGCATTCAAGGGGCAATTAAGGCTCACGATATCCGACTCTGCCAACAGCTCCGGTAGTGTCTTACGGTACTGTACACAGAGGTCAGTCTCGGCATTGGGCTTGGGGTTTGGGCCATGATAGAGGATGTTCATATCGAAGGCCGCCGCGCGTTTGGCCACCGCCTGGCCAATGGCTCCCATACCGACGATACCCAATGTCTTGCCATGCACTCTGGTACCCAGTTGCCCTGCCCCGAGTTCCCACTGCCCCATACGCAGGGCTCTCTCGCAGAAGCTCAGTCTGCGGCAGGTGGCCAGCATCAGAGCCATGGTCAGGTCCGCAGTGTCTTCGGTGACCACCGGAGTGTTGCTGACGGCGATCCCCCGCGCCGCAGCGGCCTCCAGATCGATATTATCAGTACCCGTCGCAATATTGGCGATCAGGCCCAGTTCGGGCGGGAACCGCTGAATCAAGTCAGCCGGAACGGAATCTACCCCGGTCGCCAGATACACAGTGGCGCCCTCCAGCAGTGCATCATCAGGCTGCTCTGTCGAGACCCGGACCTCGCCGACCTGACCCAGGGCGGCGGTAAACATCTCCGGCAATTGCCGTGATAGCAGAATTACCGGTTTTTCCTGTGCCATGCGCTGCTCCTCATTCCTTGATTGATTCGATGAGGTCAGAATTGATTTCATCGATGGTGTTAACGCCCATCAGGGCCATAGCGGTAGAGATTTCCCGCTGGAAGAGCGCTAGCAGATCTGTAATACCGGCCTCTCCACAAGCGGCCATGGCAAAGACCCAGGGCCGTCCGATCAGAACACCCCTGGCTCCCATGCCCACCGCCTTGACCACATCAATTCCACTGCGCACGCCGCCATCCAGGTAAACCTCGGTACGGTCGCCTACCGCTGCAGCTACCCCGGCCAACTTGCTGATGCTGGAAGCCACGCCGTCGAGCTGGCGTCCTCCATGGTTCGATACAATGATGCCGTCGGCTCCCGTATCAACGGCGGCCCGGGCGTCATCCGCCTCGAGTACGCCTTTGATGAGTATCTTGCCCTTCCAGACTGAGCGCAGCCAGGCAATATCCTCCCAGGTGACGGTGGGGTCGAACTGGGAGTCGATGAAGGCCTTGTAGGCATCGAGATCATCCGGGTCTGGCACCACTTCGCGCAGGTTGCCGAAGTTATGCGGCTTGCCCCGCAGGCCCACATCTACTGCCCAGAGCGGACTGGATACTATCTGCGCCAGTTGGGACAACTTACCCGCAATTCCGCCCCCGAGCATACCGTTGCGATAGTCCCGCAGCCGCATTCCCGCAACGGGCAGATCCACAGTAAAAACCAGTGTGTCACAGCCAGCGGCCTGTGCCCGTTCCAGCAGTTTCAGGACTAGGTCCCGGTCGCGCAGCATATAAAGCTGAAACCAGAAGGGTTCGCCAGTGGCAGCAGCGACCTCCTCCACTGGACAGATGCCGACCGTGGAAGTCGTGAAGGGAATGGCGGCGGTCTTTGCCGCTCGCGCGCCTTGGGTTTCACCTCGTCGGGCGAACATCCCGGCCATCCCGACGGGCGCCAGGGCTACGGGCATACTGGCAGGACGGCCCGCCAGCGTGGTGGAGGTATCCACACCGTCGACGTTACGCATGACCCGCTGTTTCAGCCTGAAGCGACGAAAGTCAGAGACATTGGCGCCCATGGTGTCTTCATCGTTGGCACCGCCGTCGATGTAGTGGAAGAGAAAACCCGGCAGACGTCGTTTCGCCCGCTGCCGGTAATCAGCAACACCGATAGAGGTCACGTCATAAATGCTCATTTTACTCCTCCTCATCGACTAATTGATTTAAGCAAGCATAATCCAAAACAGCCGCTTGATATTTCAGTTCGCCTGGCTCTGCTGCAGGATCAGGTCGACCACCGGTTGCAGATTCTGGGTCATGGTAGCCTCGATCAAGCGCGGACCTGGCTGAGCCATCGCCTGCTCGAACTCCGCGTGAAAGGACTCGGCTGTGGCCACCGCAACAGCTGACACACCCATGCCCTGGGCAATCTGCACCCAGTCAATGGAGGGCTGGTTCAGCTCCAACATGGACAGCATCTTCGGAGTCGGCTCGTCATCACGTACCCGGGCCAGTTCGACATTGAGCACTGCATAGGAGTCGTTCTTCAGTATCACAATGGTGATATCGCAGTTTTCGTGCGCGATGGTCCACAGCGCCTGATTGGTATACATCCCGCTGCCGTCCGCTTGCAGAGCCACGACCTTGCGGTCCGGACAAGCGATCGCCGCACCCAGGGCCACCGGCATGCCGCCGCCGATGGCGGCACCGGGTATGGAATAGAGGTAGTCGTGCTGCCGCGCTCCCACCGTTTCCGCGAACAGCTCGAGCCCGGCCGTCGCGCCCTCATCAACCACGATGGCGCCCTCCGGCATCAGCAGGTTGACGCTCTGGCCGATCGCTTTTGGCGTCAACTCTCCGGCAGGCAAATCCGGCTCTACGCGTTCAACTCTGGCAGCGGCCACAGTGCCGGCTTCCAGAGCCCCCTCGAGGTCGCGGAGCGCCGCCAATACGTCGTGATCGACCGAGGCGAAAGACGATACCTCACAGCCCTGGGGCACCTTGAACATGGAGGCGTTCTGATAGGCGAACGTCGAAACCGGCGGCAGCGCACCCACCAGAAGAATCTGCTCGTACTCGGCGAAGAACAGCTGGGCCATCTCGAGGAAGTAGGGAACAAGTTGCACCTGCGCCCGACCTTCTCCGCGAGCCATGCGCGCAGGGAATGTTTCGGCCAGGAGCTGTGCCCCGGTTTTGGCGGCGATTCGCCCGGCCAGCTCAAGGCCCTCGTTGCGCAGAGCGTGCGCACCCAGTAGTAATCCTGTCTTGCGACCATTCGAGAGCAGCTCAACTGCAGCCTCAACCGTGTCGGGCGATACCCGGGGAGTGGCAATTGGCGCTTCCATGACGGGTGCGCCAGGGGCGGGATCCCAGTGGCAGTTGGTGGGTGCAATCAGGGTACAGATCTTGCCCGAGCCAGTCATGGCGTAGCGCGCGGCAGTGGCACCGAGAATCCCGAGTTCACTGGCGGATTTCGCCTCCTGTGCCCAGTGGGACACCGACCGGGCCAGGTCGGTGATTTTGCCGCCGATCAGCTCGTGCTCGGGGAAGTTGGGTTGGTGGTAGCTGGCGTTGGCGCCTACTATGTTCACGATGGGGGTATTGGCGCGACCGGCGTTGTGTAGGTTGGCGATACCGTTGGCAAAACCGGAGCCCACATGCAACAGAGTAAATGCGGGCTTGCACGCCATGCGGGCATATCCATCGGCAGCACCCGTCACCACATTCTCCTGCAGACACAGTACCGGGCGGACCGTATCGGACTTGCCTATCTCGTACACCAACTGCATTTCCGAGGTGCCCGGGTTGGCAAAACAGGTATCCAGACCGGCGTCGGTCAGTGCTTTGAAAAGCGATTGTGCTCCGTTCATATGTTCTCTCCGATGAAAGGTTGTGCCGACTTAAAAGATCTTGCCGGGATTGAGGATGTTGTTGGGGTCCAGGGCGCGCTTGATGGTTCGCATAAGGTCTATTTCCACCTCGGAACGCGAACAGGGCAGGAATTCCCGCTTCTCGAGACCCACCCCATGCTCTGCGGAAATCGAACCGTTTACTCTGGCAAGGCGGGTGTAGACAATTGTTTCCACCGCGTGCTTGTCATGGGCCGGTCCCACCCCGATGTGTATGTTGCCGTCACCCAGGTGGCCGAAGCTGACCAGGCGGGCTTCAGGGAATTTTTCTCCCAGTTCCTTTTCGACGTCGCTGACGTAGGCTTCGATTTCGCGCAGCGGCAGACTCACATCGAATGCCGCCAGTGGGCTGTTGGCGTGGACCAGGGCCTCTACGTCATCGCGCATCTCCCACAATTGCTCCGCTTGCTGGCCCGACTGAGCGATTACCGCGTCGGCAACGTGTCCCTCTTCCATCAGTTCACCCAGTACCGTCATGAACTGCTCTGCTTCCCGCTCGGCGTCAGCGCCCTCTGACTCCAGCAATACATAATAGGGGTAGTTGGTAGGCAGAAAAGCCTGGTGCTTGCCGGTTTCCTCTACCAGAAAGTGGTAGTGGTTATTCCACATGACCTCGAAGGAGCTCAGCTTGCCCTCGAGGTCCGTTCCCAGGCGGCGCAGCAGACCAGTGACATCGTCAAAGCTGGCCAGGGCCACAAAGCCGGTTTGCACCGTGCGCGGCGCGGGCCGCAGCCGCAACACCGCGCGGGTGACAATGCCGAGGGTGCCTTCGGAACCGATGAACAGCTGCTTCAGGTCGTAGCCCGCGTTGTTTTTAAGCGCCTCGTTCATAGACGATATCACCGTGCCGTCGGCCAGCACCGCCTCCAGACCCAGTACCTGTTCGCGCATCATGCCGTAGCGAATCACACTGTTGCCGCCGGCGTTGGTGGCTATCATGCCACCGATATTGGCGCTGCCACGGGCACCGAAATCCACCGAAAACTGCCAGCCTGCATCCTTATCCTTTGCCGCCTCTTGTACGGTTTGCAGCACCACACCGGCCTGCGCAATCATTGTGCCCGCACTGTTATCGATATGTTCGATGGTATTCATGCGCTCCAGTGAGATAGCGATATCGTCCGGCGAGCAGGTAATGCCGTTGACCAGTCCGGTTAGGCCGCCCCAGGGCACTACCGCCTGGGAGTGCTCGTGGCACAGCCGCATCACCTGGGACAACTCGTCCGTCGAGGCCGGGCGCACAATGGCCTTTGCCTCGCAGTTTCCCGCACCCCAGCTATAATTGGGGCGGGAACGGACGTCCTCACCGAGCAATATGCCCTTCGGGCTCACAATTTCCGATATCGAGCGGATGATGTCCATGGCACGGCTCCTTCGTCAGGGTCAGTTATTCTGGTACACAATGCCATCATTTCCAGCTCAACTCTGTCTGCTAGATGGCATTCTTGTGAAGATATCCGGAGTAACCTGGCATTAATCTGATACAACCTGGAGAAAACGACATGCCACAGTACCGTTCAGTAACCACCATGGTAGGGCGCATGGCCACCAGCGCCCGTTCACTCTGGCGTGCTGCCGGGGTAGGCGAGAAGGATTTCGGCAAGCCACTGATCGCCGTCGCCAATGCCTATACCAATTTCGTACCCGGCCACGTGCACCTGAAACAGATTGGCGAACTGGTGGCGCAAGAGATCAGCCTGGCCGGCGGGATCGCCCGCGAATTTAATACCATCGCGGTGGATGACGGCATCGCCATGGGCCATATCGGCATGCGCTATTCGCTGCCCTCCCGCGACCTGATCGCCGATGCGGTGGAGACCATGGTCAACGCCCACTGTGCCGATGCACTGATCTGCATCTCCAACTGCGACAAGATCACGCCCGGCATGATGATGGCAGCGATGCGGCTGAATATTCCGACCATATTCGTGTCCGGGGGGCCGATGGAAACCGGCAACTACAATAAGGGTGGCATCGTCCAGCGGGTCGACGCGCTGGACACGCTGATCGTTCTCGGCAATCCGGAATCCACCGAACAGGACCTTCACAACATCCAGGAGTCCGCCTGCCCCACCTGTGGTTCCTGCGCCATCATGGGCACCGCGAATTCAATGAATTGCATCACTGAGGCGATGGGTCTCGCCCTCCCCGGCAACGGCACCCTGTTGGCCACTCACAAGGAGCGCGAGCAATTGTACCGCCGCGCCGCCCGTCGCATCGTCGGCATGGCGAAGGAGTACTACGAAAACGACGACGAGGCCTTACTACCGCGCGCCATAGCCACACCGGACAGTTTCGCCCACGGTATGCGGGCTTCGATGGCCTTCGGCGGCTCCACCAATACCATCTTGCACCTGTTGGCCGCTGCCGAGGAAGCAGCTGCGGATTTCACCATCGATGACATCGGTAAGCTGTCCGACACAACGCCGCTTTTATGCTTGGTCTCTCCCGCTTCTCACGACGTATTTATCGAGGATTTGCATCGAGCGGGAGGTGTCATGCGCATTCTGGGTGAGCTGGACCGCGCCGGTCTGGTCAATCGGGAATGCCGGTCCTGCCTGGGCGGCACCATCGGCGATGTCATTGACCAGTGGGACATACGGCGAACAGGAGCTGAAGAGGTACACGATTTTTACCGGGCCGCTCCTGGCGGTTCGCGCACTATCGCCCCGCACTCCCAGGACCACCGCTACGTGCAAGTGGATACCGACGGCACCACCGGTGTCATCCGCGACGTGCCCAATGCTTTCGACCAGAACGGAGGTCTGTCGGTTCTCTACGGCAACCTCGCCCCGGAAAGTTGTATCGTCAAGGGCGCCGCGGTCGACCCCGACATGCATCAGTTTCGCGGGCGGGCGATGTGCTACGACCTAATGGAAGATGCCCTGGAGGCGATCCAGAACGGCACTATCAAGGCGGGCGATATTGTAGTGATCCGCTATGAGGGGCCCCGGGGCGGGCCCGGGATGCGCGAGATGCTAACCCCCACGGGCGTGCTCAAGGCTCGGGGGCTGGGGTCGGTTTGCGGTCTGGTGACGGACGGTCGTTTTTCGGGGGCCACTTCCGGCATGTCCATCGGACATGTGTCGCCGGAGGCAGCACAGGGAGGCACGATCGCCCTGATTGAGGACGGTGATGAAATTGCCATCGATATCAACAACTGCAGCATCGAACTGTGCGTTAGCGAGGAGGAACTGCAACGCCGACGCGATGCAATGAACGCGCGCGGTGCCGCCGCCTGGCGCCCCGCCAGCGAGCGCAATGCCTCCACCTGGCTGCGCCTGTGGGGCCTGATGGCCCGCTCGGCATCCCACGGCGCCTGCCGCGACAGGGAACGCCTGGACCGGTTCGAATCGCTGTAGCCCGCGCGGATTAGCGGCCCCGAGGATCAGCGAGTTGCGCATCGGGTGATGCCGGCGCCATGATGGTGTGTTCATCCAGCCAGCTGTTCCACTCAACCGGCACAAAGCGACCCTCGTCTTCCACCGGGAAACGGATCGACTGGCCGGGTCTCACATTCTGTACCTCGGAATCCCTGACCACGATGGTGCCATTGACGATAACCCACGGAATACCCGCCGAAGGCAGGCCGTTTTCTCCCGCTTTGTAGGTGGCTCGCGGGGCAACGGTGTCAGGATCAAACAGGGTCAGGTCAGCGACCTTGCCGACCTGCACTCGCCCGCGCTCTTTCATGGCCAAAAGCCCGGTGTCTCCCAGATGTTTGGCATTCCAGTAGCTGAGCTGTGCCAGGGTGAACATCAATGGGACGTTATTCTCACGCGCTAACTGCAAGGTGGTGGAGTAGGATGAAACCGTGCGGGGATGCCCCGCATATTCGCTGGGATCGGCCTCATAAGGTAGCAGCTTGCCGTGCTTGTCGACGCCCTGCATGGCATCGGATGCCACCACCATATGCGGGATGGTCAGCCAGTACTTCATCCACTCCTTGCGGGGAGGTATGAATACGACGATGAAGTGTCCGGGATTCTCCGCCACCATCTCCAGGTATTCCGCCTTGGACAGGAACTTGTCGGCCCCCGGGTCGTAGAGTGTTTCCTCGTACTTGTAACCGTTGACGTCTTCCCACATTTCGGGCTTCAAAAATTCGGCACTGACAAACGTGGAGCCAGCGGCAAAGGGGTAATACTCCCCCCAGACATTATGGCCCTGGGCGCGGGCCATTTGCAGCTTCTCCTCGTTTTCCCACCAGCCGTAGTCGTTGTCATGGGCAAGCAGTAGTGGCGCGTCGAGGAGTATCGCGTTGAGCAATACCTCATCGAGGGCAATGGGCGCTTCGGTGGGCGTTTCCGCATTCAGGTGATAACGCGTATGCACTGACGCCAGGCGTCCATAGCGCGCGGCGGTACGCTGAATCTCGAATTGTTCATAGCTGGTCATACCGCGCTGCACGTAGGCCGCTCCCACACCAACACCCAGGGCGCCCTGGCGCAGATCCTCGTCCAGGAGTTGCAAAATCCGGTTGAGCTGATCGACATTGCTGCGGCTGACAGACCAGCCCTGTACACCGTCCCCGGCGGATTCCTCGATGTACCTGCCGGCGTTGGAAGCATCAACTGGTTCCCTGATGGATATTTCGGAATCGTGCACCATCATGCGGGTCGCGCTCACGCTGGAAGTCGTGCCGTAATTGACCTGCCAGCCGGACTTTTCCTTAATCTTGTACCAGTCCCCAACCGACGACGAACCCGCCTCCAGGTCCATGCCGGTGGTGATACCATCGCTGACCGCCAATTTGGTTGCGTAGGGGTCCATAGAGTGAAAATGGGTATCAATAAATCCCGGCGCCACCACCAGGCCCGTCGCATCGATGGTTTCCTTTCCGACAATCTTTTCGCTGGTAATGGCCGCGATCCTGCCCGCAGTTATGCCCACATTGGCGATGCTGTCGTATCGGGTCTCGGGGTCCATGACCCGGCCGTTATATATCACCAGGTCGTAGTTCGCGGCGCTGGCGATCGAAGCGATGCTCAAGCCCGCCATCACAGCGGCAAATGTGCTGATAATTATCTTCATATGTCCTCTCCAAACAATTCAGTTACTGCATTAATAAATAGTAGTCATACAGGGTGCGGCTGATCTCCGCGACGGCGCGATCGCGATCCAGCATGGGGGTAGTGCTGGATTTGGTGAAGATCACAGCGGCAAAGCGGCGCCCATCCGGCAGTGTTACAAAGCCAACGTCATTGGCCACACCACCGATGGTGCCGGTTTTGTGCGCGACCGGTGTTCCCTTGGGCAACAACCCTCGCAGTCGATCCTTGGAGCTTCGCGTGCGCGTCATGGTCGCGAGCAGAAAGTCCCGGCTGCTCGCGCCAAGAGCACTGCCGCTATCAATGGCCAGCAGCAGCTCAAGCATGGCCGAGGGCGAGGATTGGTCTCGTGGGTCTTGCTCGAATGCGGGGCTGGGATGCGGCAGTCGCACCATCAATTCAGGATCCGCCTTTGCATACCCCGCTACGGCATCCGCCAGGGCGAGACCTGGAAGCTGGTAGAAATCTCGCAGAATTTCTGCGGTATTACGGTCCACGCGCTGACCTGAGATACCGATGTCACGCAGGGCCCGGGTCACCTCCGCCGGGCCACCCACGACCTCGAGCAGGATGTCAGTCGCGGTGTTGTCGCTGTTGGTAATCATCACATCGATCAGATTGGCGACAGATAATTGTACGCCGGGGCGGACAAAGTTCTGCTGGATGACATTGTCCCCGGCGACCATCATGTCCTGTTTTACCTCGACCAGTTGCTCGAGCTGCAGCTCACCCCGATCAACTTTGCGCAGCAAGGCCATGGCGATGGCTACCTTGTAGGTGCTCGCCATCGGGAATGTCTCCTGCGCTTTGATCGCGATGACCTCCCCGCCACCCACTTCGCGGGCTGCCACGCCGATAGTGCCCGCAAGCCCGCGGGATACCCGTTCGAGTTTATCCGCTACTGCAGCACCACTGGCCTGTGTCGCTGGCGCCGCTGCCATTGCCATGACTGCGGCAAGCAGGCAGGTGGATATAGCCAGCATCCGTCGCTGAATTGCATCGCTGTCAGTGGAAATAAAACGGTTACTGATAAGCTTCATAAAAATCCTGCTAGTGGGCAGCATGGCCTCCTGATGGTGTTCTTGTAGTTCAAGAGACGTCTGATCGAAGTGAGTCGGACACGTTTTGGTAACCTTCCAGCGACATGGCGATCAGGATTTCGGCATCCTTACGGCCTCGCGAAACATAGTGATGGCCCATGGATGAATCAAACAGTGTACTGTCGCCCTCCTTCAGCAACAGGGGTGCATAGAGCTCAGTATGCAACTCCACTCGCCCGCTGAGCACGTACAGAAACTCCTGCCCCTTGTGTCGGTGCCAGGGCATGTCCGGGTCAAACTCACGGGCTTTGACCACCACTTTCAGGTAACCCTGGTGGTGGTCGGCGATGTCGCTGCACAGTACTTCGTAATCAACATCGCGCGTATTGAACACCACCCCATTACCGCTGGCAGTGATCGAGCGCAGGCCGGTTGCGCTGGCCTGTGGATTGGTCAGTTCCGTAACCCGCAAGCCCAATCCCTCTGCCAGTTTGTTGACACTGGTGAAGTTGAGTTCGGTCTTGCCGTGTTCAAGTTTTGACAGGGTTCCCACTGAAATACCGGTAAGCCTGGCCACCTCTGCCAGGGTCCAGTCATGCTCTTTGCGCAATTCACGCAGGCGGGTCCCGATGGCATTGGCCTGGCGGTCGCGCTCGGTGTTTTTCCCTTTCTTTTTTGGCTTGGACATTGGCTGAAACTTCCCTTCCCTTAATTCAAAAGTTTAAGGAGTGTACACGTTTATTTCGATAACGAATAACGGTAGAGCGCACCGCAGCTGGCTCGGCACCACGCAATTCACTGTGTCTCTACCTGCGTGCCCGGGCCGCGCACAATTCGATAAACACCCACGGTCAACAGTGGCAACACGTAGACCAGAGCAAACCCGACGGCCAGGGCTGAATACCCCTGTGCTATCAATGAAATGATACCGAGGCTGCCCAGCAGGCCGCTGGTGCCCAGGGCCACCACGGCGATGGCCGCTCTGGGCAGATGGCCCAGCCCGTCATCCTGTCCCGGCTTCAGTACCGCCTCGATCCGTTCGATAAAACCGTGCACCAGGCCGGCGCCGGTTTCAACCAGGGTGCCGAACAACGCAGCCAGAAAGGCCACCAACATCCAGTCAGGCGCGAACTGATCGATCATCCAATAATTGGGTACTGCCTGGTCCAGCACTGCGGGGTAGCCCACCGCGTAGCTGGCGTGGAAGAGCAGCGCCGGCACCATCACCAGCACCGCCGTAAGTGTCCCCGACAACAACGCTTCTGTGCGGGTCGTAATAGAGCGAGTCGTAAACAACAGCACCGGGGCCAGGGCCACGTTATACATGGCGTATAGCAAGCCGCCCTTGAGCCAGCCCTCAGTGGCTTCGCTGGCGCGGAATGTGGCGACCATATCTGCGTCACTGCCCTGTAATACCAGCACGAAATACAACAGGAATATGACGTACATACCCGCCGACCACAGTGTGAGGATGCGCTCCAGTACCTCGCGGCCAAAAAATACCAGACCGGCCACCAGCAGCAGCATCAGACTCAGGCCCAGAGAGCTGGCAATGCCGAATTCCTGCTCAAGGATATTACCGGCGGCCGAACTGACCACACCCAGTACCAGTAGAAACAATATCAGGTACAGCACCTCAAAAAGCCACCAAAACGGCCCGATCAGCTGTCCGAAGAAAGCGCGGTAGTCGTAGGCCCGAAACAACCGGGCAAACTCGTAGGTGGCGGCGAGAACCAACGCGAAAGCGACAGTGGCCGCAGCAATACCCTGCAGGCCGCCCTGCAGGCCGTAGCGGGTAAAAAACTCCACCACCTCGCGACCGGTGCCGTAGCCACCGCCCATTACCACCGATACAAATACGGCGGCGGGAACTATGTAGACTTTGACAATACGATTCAGCATGGACGCGCTCCCCCGGACCGGACCTGTGACCTGATCATTTTAGAGACCCCAAAAAAACAAGGCCGCAAAGAAAAGCTGCGCTGAGTGAGACTATACTAGCGTCTGGCAGAGTGTTGTCCTTAGCCAGGCGGCTTTTCGTTTTCATCTGGTCACCCGCTCAAATGGAGAAATGGTTACTTCTCGATCATACATGAATATTTCGTTATCGAAAATATATTTCTTTTGTGCTACATTATCACTCATCGCGGCGCTCGCTAATCCCTGAAGCAACGTTAACCCGTTACCCAAAATGATCATAAAAGGAATACGACCTCATGGAATACGCCGGACTGCTCGGTAGCGTTGTACTACTCATCTGGCTGGCACTGCGCGGCGTGGATATCATCTTCGCCGCACTGCTGTGTTCAATATTGGTCATCGTCAGCAATGGCCTGCCCCTGGCACAGGGCCTGACCGAGTATTTTTCCTTCGGCCCTCTGGGGGCATTCACCTTTGCGGGCAAGTTTTTCCTGCTGTTCGCCGCTGGCGCCATGTTCGGCCGGGTGATGGGGGACAGTCACGCCGCTGCAAGCATCGCCATGGCCTTGGTGCGGATAATGGGCGCGCATCGGGCGCTGTGGATTACCACCCTGGCCTGCGCCCTGTTGACGTACGGAGGTGTGGTGGTGTTCGTGGTAGTGTTCGCAATGTACCCACTGGGCCTCAAACTTCTCCAGCAAGCCAATATTCCCAAGCGACTATTCTGCGCCGCCCTTGCTCTTGGCTCAGGGACTTTTACCCTCAGCGCGCTGCCCGGCACCCCTTCCATCCAGAACGTGATTGCCTCGGTCGCCCTGGGCACCGACTTGTTTGCCGGGTTCTGGATTGGCCTGGCGGGCGGTGCGATGATGTTTGGCGGCGGAATCTGGTACCTCGAGCGTATGCGCAAGCAGGCCGCGGACCGCGGCGAGGGATTCGTGGCGGGTCCCCGGGACCGGATTGGGGAGGTCGATGAGTCCGACTACCCACATTGGCTGCTTTCCTGCCTGCCACTTTCCCTGGTTCTGTTGACTATTATTATGCCCCGGGTGATTACCATGTCGCTGGCACCCGAGACCCTGGCCGCCGGCACGCAGGCGGTACAACTGCTGCATTTCGCCAACAGCCAACCGGTGGTGTGGCCCAGCATCGCCCTGCTCAGTGGAACTCTGCTGGCCTCGCTGCTGTTCGCCTCGGTGCGGCGCCATGCCCTGCACGTGGTGGGCGCGGGTACCCAGGACGCCATCATGCCACTGATCAATACCGCCGCCGTCATCGGCTTTGGCGGTGTGGTAACGCAAACCGCGATCTTTGGCCAGTTCACCCAGGTCATGCTTGATTCCAGCCTACCCCCCCTGCTCTCCATGTTTACCTCGGTGAGCCTCGTATCCGCCATTACCGGCTCCTCCTCCGGCGGCCTGCAAATCTTCATGCAGACCATGGCACCGGCCTATCTGGAAATGGGTATTGCGCCCCAGACTCTGCACCGTATTGCCACCATGGCCAGTGGCGGTTTCGATTCCCTGCCCCACTGCGGCGCCATCGTGGCCATGCTCACCATCACCCAGCTGACCCACAAGGACGCCTACCGCGACGTGGGTATGATTACCGTGGTGATCCCCGTTGCGACTACACTAATTCTGATCGGGGTGGTGGCACTGCTGTCCTAATCGATGACTTATCGAGACCGCGTAGAGCTTGGCCAGAGTGGATTCTTTTCCTCCATTGTCATGAACATTGCAGACCTCCTCACCGACAGGTTGCAGTATGGAACACTCAAAACAGAAAATTTAATGGAGAGAGCATCATGCGCAATTTTCGTTCCGATAAAGTAACCAAGGGAAAAACCGCCGCGGCCGCGCGCTCACTGTGGCAGGCCGGGGGCATGAAACCCAATGATTTCGGCAAACCGATTATTGCGGTGGCCAACTCGTTTACCGAATTTGTTCCCGGCCATGTGCACCTGCAGGAAGTGGGCAGGCTGGTCTGTGACGCCATCTGGGAAGCCGGCGGTGTACCTCGGGAATTCAACACTATTGCCATCGATGATGGTATCGCCATGGGCCACGACGGCATGCTGTACAGCCTGCCCAGTCGGGAAATCATCGCCGACAGTATCGAATATATGGCCAACGCACACTGCGTGGACGCCATTATCTGCATATCAAACTGCGACAAGATTACCCCGGGGATGCTGATGGCCGGCCTGCGCCTCAATATCCCGGTGATTTACGTCTCGGGAGGCCCTATGGAGGCCGGTCGCCTGGAAAAGGAGGGCAAGCTCAAGCGCGTGGACCCGATTGACACCTATGTCGCTGCGTTCGACCCCCTTATGATTGCCAGTGACCTGGATGAATTGGAGGGCAGCGCCTGTCCTACCTGCGGCTCCTGCTCCGGTATGTTTACCGCCAATTCCATGAACTGTTTGGCCGAAGCCCTGGGCCTAGCGCTGCCGGGTAACGGCTCGCTGCTGGCCACCCACGTCGACCGCAAGCAGTTATTCATCAATGCAGCCCAGCAAATTGTGGCCAATGCCAAGCGCTATTACCTTGAAGAAGACGACAGCGTGTTGCCGCGCAATATCGCTACCTTCAAAGCATTCGAAAATGCCATGAAGGTAGACATCGCCATGGGCGGCTCCACCAATACAATCCTGCATCTGTTGGCCCTGGCACAGGAAGCCGAGGTGGACTTCACCATGACAGATATGGATCGTTTATCGCGGCAAATTCCACACCTGTGTAAGGTTTCCCCCGCCACACCGGACTACTACATGGAAGATGTGCACCGTGCCGGGGGCATTATCGGCATCCTCGGGGAGCTGGAGCGCGCAGGCCATATCGATACCACGGCCCGGTCGGTAACGGGTAAGAGTCTAGGGGAAGTACTGGACAAATGGGATTACGTCCGCAGCCAGGATCCCGAGGTGAATAAGTTCTATCGCGCCGCCCCCGGCGGTGTGCGCACTATCAAAGCCTATAGCCAGGAAGAGCGCTGGGAAGAGATGGACCTTGATCGCAGCAACGGCTGTATTCGTGATATCGATCACCCCTACAGCAAAGAAGGCGGCCTGGCCGTTCTATTTGGCAACATTTCCGAGAACGGCTGTATCGTAAAGACCGGCGCGGTGAAAGAGCATATGTACCAATACAGTGGGAATGCCCGCGTATTTGATCAGCAGGAAACCGCCCTGAACGCCATCGACAATGGTGAAATCGAGGAAGGTACGGCGGTCATTATCCGCTACGAAGGCCCCAAGGGCGGGCCGGGTATGCAGGAAATGCTCAAACCCACCCTGAGCCTGAAAGCCCAGGGCATCGACGGCAGCTGCGCCCTGATCACCGACGGCCGCTACTCCGGGGCCTCCGCCGGTTTATCCATCGGCCACGTGTCACCGGAAGCGGCGAACAAGGGCGCCCTGGCCCTGGTGCGCGATGGCGACACCATCGAGATCGATATTCCCGCGCGAAGTATCAATGTGGCGATCAGCGATGAGGAACTGGCCCAGCGCCGCGCCGCTGTGGAGGCCCTGCCCGCCGACCAAGCCTGGAAACCAGTGGGCAAACGCACCCGGGTGATCACCCGGGCACTGAAAGCCTATGCGGCCTTTGCCACCAGCGCCGATCGCGGCGGCTTCAGGGATCTTTGAGGAGAATAAAAATAGCCGAAACCAGGGTAAAAGGCGCTGTGTTTTTCAGCCACGGTAATCCGGCACGATGCTCTCGCCCCCGAGCAGGTCTTCAAACTTACTGACCAGCGCCTTGATGTCGGGGATAAATACCCTGCTGTAGCTCACCCGCACCAGGCCCGCTTTTTCCAGAATCTTCATCTCGAGGCTGACCGCCTGGCGCGTTGCGCCGAGCATATGGCCCAGGGTTTCGTGTGACACTGATTCAATCATGATTTCGCCGTTTTCGCCGCGAATACCACTACCCCAACCCATCCGACTGAGCATGCGCGCCAGCCGCTGGTTCAGGGATAGCGCCCTCGCGTCCTCGGCGCTTACATAGAGGTATCGCACCCGGTGGGCAAGAAACAGATTGAGCCCGCGCGCGATGGCCACATGCTGCTCGTAGAGCCGGTCAAAATCCACTTTTTTCAGAACCAGTACCACGCTGTCTTCCGCGGCAAAGGCATTATTGAAGCGAGGCAGGCCATCGAGCATGCCCAGTTCAGCGATGCAATCGCCGCTGAACAGCTCGCCCATGCAGACTTCCTTGCCGGTATCGGAGAAATTGCAAACGCGAACCCTGCCGCTGTCGATCATATAACACTCGTTGGGCAGTGAACCCAACAAGTATACCGACGCCCCTTTAGCAACCGTGCGGGGACGCATCGCGGTCAACACATCGGTACGTGCCGGTTCAGGCAGCTGCCTGATCCAGCTATGAAGCCCCGGCATACCGAGCATTGGCGCTACCTCCCTCTACGGTGTGCTGGCAACTGCACGAATTCACACGCCGGCAATTCCCCACCGCCACCCTGTGCAATCGGTCGGGCCCGGCACCCTGTAACCGGTATCATTCGACCTCCAAATGGTTGAGTGGCAATGCCGTTCGGTACTCAACCTGTTTTATCGAGAAGCTGCTGCGAATGTTATCTATGCCAGCTGTGGGTGTGAGACTTTCATCCAAAAACTTCTGGTAACTGCGCAAGTCCGGCACAACGACTCGCATAAGATAATCGAAATCACCGGTCATTAAATAACATTCCATTACTTCCGGCCACTGCGCAACGGCCTGCTCGAACGCCTGCAGGTTTGCCTTGACCTGGTGGTGCAAGGTCACCTGGACAAAAACGTTGACGGGCAGACCCACCTTGTCCGGGTCGAGCAGCATAACCCGACCGCGAAAAAAACCCCGCTCCTCCATCAGTTTCACCCGCCGTGCGCAGGGGGTGGCAGACAGATTGACCCGTTGCGCCAGTTCGAGATAGCTCAGGCTGCAGTTGGTTTGCAGGGCTTCGAGAATTGCGCGATCGATTTTGTCGAGTTGATAGGATCCGGCCATTGCAGCATCAAACTCTCACTGAGTACTAATCTCGTTAATTTAGTTCAATCCATCAATATATGCCAATAAATTAGCGCAGAACTCTAATTACTCTGGCTTTTAGCCATGCATTTGGTAAGACCCCCTAACACTTCTCATGCTAAATTAATCCCGATTTTCGATTTCGAAAAAAGGCGACCACTGTGAATGAAAGTCAGAAACTCAGCCTGCATGTTCCCGAGCCCAGTTCCCGCCCCGGCGACCAACCAGACTTCAGTTACCTGAAGGTACCCCCGGCAGGCAGTGCGCGTCGTCCCGAACTGGATTGCCCTTCGGAGGATATGCACGACCTCGCATTCGACCTTGTCAGGGTGCTCGATGACAATCATGTAGCCGTTGGCCCCTGGGCGATGGAACTTGACGAGACCCTATTGCTGCAGGGGCTCAGGGCGATGGAGAAAACGCGCATTTTCGATGACAGAATGTTGATGGCCCAGCGCCAGGGCAAGACCTCCATCTATGTCCAGTGTCGCGGCGAGGAGGCGATTGCCTGCGGGCAACGGCTGGCTCTCGGCCCTCGTGACATGTGCTTCCCGACCTACCGTCAGCAGGGCTTGCTGATTGCACAGGACTTTCCGCTCGTTGACATGATCTGCCAGATATACAGCAACTCCAGGGACAAACTGGGCGGTCGTTCTCTGCCCTTCTTCTATTCAGAACGGGAACACGGCTTTTTCTCCATCTCGGGAAATCTCGGCACCCAGTTCATGCAGGCGGTCGGCTGGGCGATGGCCTCGGCTATCAAGGGTGACAACCGAATTGCGTCGGGCTGGATCGGTGACGGCTCGACAGCCGAGAGCGACTTTCACGCGGCCCTGGTTTACGCCTCTGTCTACAAGCCGCCGGTTGTGATGAACGTCGTAAACAACCAGTGGGCCATCTCTTCCTTTCAGGGTATTGCCGGCGGCCAAGCGGCAAACTTCGCCTGCCGCGGCCACGGTTTCAACATTCCGTCGCTGCGCGTCGATGGCAACGATTTCCTCGCGGTGTACGCCGCCTCGAAATGGGCCATCGACAGGGCTCGCAGCAACCTGGGACCGACCCTGATCGAGTGGGTAACTTACCGGGCTGCCGCGCATTCGTCATCTGATGACCCCAGCAAATATCGGCCGGTGGATGAGCAACAGGCCTGGCCACTGGGCGACCCCATCGAGCGCCTGAAAATGCACCTGGTCGGGCTGAAGCTCTGGGACGAGGAGCAGCACCAGGCGATGGTTGAAGAGCTCAAGGCAGAAGTGAAGGCCGCCGCCAAGGAGGCCGAATCATTTGGCACACTCGGTAAAGGCCCAGTGCCCAGTGCCAGCGAGATGTTTAACCATGTCTATAAGGAGATGCCTCCGAATCTCCGCCGGCAGAGACAACAGGGGGGCAAATAACATGGCGCGAAAAAATATGCTTGAGGCCATCCGGGATGCCCTCGATGTCATGCTCGGCGCTGACGATGACGTCGTGGTATTCGGCGAAGATGTCGGCTACTTTGGTGGCGTGTTTCGGGCCACCGAGGGATTACAAAAGAAGTATGGCAAGTCCCGGGTCTTCGATGCGCCGATCAACGAGTTGGGCATTATCGGCGCAGCAGTGGGTATGGGCGCCTATGGATTACGCCCTGTTCCCGAAATCCAGTTTGCCGACTACATCCTGCCCGCCTACGACCAGATCGCCTCTGAGGCGGCACGGCTTCGTTATCGCTCCTCGGGAGAATTTTTTGCTCCCATCACCATCAGGACACCCTGTGGCGGTGGCATCTTTGGCGGCCAGACGCACAGCCAGAGCCCAGAGGCGCTGTTCACCCACGTGGCGGGACTGAAGGTGGTCATGCCCTCCAATCCCTACGACGCCAAGGGGCTTCTGATCGCATCCATAGAAGACGACGACCCGGTCATTTTCTTCGAGCCCAAGCGCCTCTACAACGGACCCTTCGATGGACACCACGACCGACCGGTGACGCCATGGTCCGCGCACGCATCCAGCGAAGTTCCCGAGGGGCGCTACACGGTGCCGCTGG
Organism: uncultured Gammaproteobacteria bacterium; assembly: GCA_963845135.1. Taxonomy (GTDB): domain Bacteria; phylum Pseudomonadota; class Gammaproteobacteria; order Pseudomonadales; family Halieaceae; genus Halioglobus. Next base: position 28,110 of record CAWJQW010000007.1, read on the forward strand.
GCAAGGCGGCTGTGGTACGTGAAGGTCAGGCGGTCACCGTCCTTGCGTATGGCACCATGGTGCACGTGGCCCTGGCCGCAGCGCAGGAAACGGGGATAGATGCCGAAGTGGTCGACCTGCGCTCTCTATTGCCGCTGGATGAAGAGGCGATTGAAGCATCGGTGAAAAAGACAGGACGTTGCGTGGTTGTTCACGAGGCAACTAAAACCAGCGGCTTTGCCGGCGAGTTGATCGCGGTGGTTCAGGAGCGCTGTCTGTACCACCTGGAGGCACCCATTGAGCGGGTGACCGGGTGGGACACACCGTATCCGCATGCGCAGGAGTGGGACTATTTCCCGGGGCCGGACCGCGTCGGTGAAGCGCTGAAAAAGGTGATGGAGGTATGACCATGGGAAATTATCTGATCAAGATGCCGGACGTCGGCGAAGGTATCGCTGAAGTTGAGATCGTGGAATGGAACGTGGCAGTGGGTGATTCCATAGAGGAAGATGATCTGCTGTGTGTTGTGATGACGGACAAGGCCGCAGTGGAAATACCCTCACCGGTAGATGGCCAGGTAACCTGGATCGGGCCTGAGGCCGGTATCACGATGGCGGTTGGTGCCGATCTGGTGCGCTTGCAGGTGGAGGGGCAGGGAAACACCTCGGCCGATATCCCACCTGACAAATCCATGGGCGAATCGACTGAGCCTGTGCCAATGTCGACCGGTGACCCCGAACAATCCGGGGCTGAGGCGGAAGCCGCGAAAGCCACTGATCAGCCGAGGGAAAACGCACCGGTAGCGCAGTCAGTCGGCAGCATCTCTGCCCGGGGAATTCCGCGCCCGGAAGGCGAAAGGCCAATAGCATCCCCCGCCGTGCGCCAGCGCGCGCGTGATGCCGGAATAGACTTGCGTTATGTGCACGGCAGTGGACCTGCCCATCGCATCAGCCATAGTGACCTCGATGCATTTATCGCAGGAAGTGGCGCCGCCGCCAAACTGACCGGGCAGCTTGCCGATACGTCGGTGAAGGAGATTAAAGTCATAGGCCTGCGGCGCAAGATAGCCGCCATTATGCAGGACACCATGCAGCGTATTCCACACTACACCTATGTAGAGGAAGTGGATGTCACTGAACTGGAGGGGTTGCGAACGCGCATGAATAATCAGCGACGCGACGATCAGCCAAAGCTGACCGTGCTGCCGTTTTTCATCAAGGCAGTGGTGAAGGCCCTGCGGACCTTCCCTGAAATGGGCTCCCGTTACGATGACGAACAGGAAATTCTGTACCAGTACGGTGCCGCGCATGTGGGTATCGCCACGCAGACGCCCTCCGGCCTTCTTGTGCCCGTTATCAGACACGCGGAAACTCTTGATATCTGGGAGTGTGCCGCACAGCTCAAACGCCTGGCGGAAGCAGCGCGCGCAGGCACAATCGGTCGAGAAGAGTTGAGCGGCTCCAATATCACCATCACCAGCCTTGGCCCCCTGGGCGGCATAGCCACGACGCCGGTCATCAACTCACCGGAAGTGGCAATTATTGGAGTCAACAAGATCGCCAAGCGGCCGCTGTGGAAGGATGGCGGTTTTGTACCCCGGGACATCATGCATCTGTCATCTTCTTTTGATCACCGAATTATTGATGGCTGGGAGGCGACGCAGTTTATTCACGGTATCAAGGACATGCTCGAATCGCCGGCACTGTTATTTATGGAGGACCAATAATGGAATCCTTAAGCTGTAAGGCATTGGTCGTTGGCGGAGGACCGGGTGGTTATGTGGCTGCAATCCGGGCCGGCCAGTTGGGCCTGGATACCGTCATTGTCGAAGCGGACCGCCTGGGCGGCACTTGCCTCAATCGCGGTTGTATTCCCTCAAAGGCGTTGATCCAGGGAGCGTCAACCTATGAAGCGATGGTGTCCCATGTCGGCAAAGAGCACATGGGCATTGCCCTGTCCTCTGCGCCAACACTTGAATTGGCGAGCATGGTGAGCTGGAAAAACAACGTGGTGGACAAGCTCAATCAGGGTGTCGCCGGCCTGCTGAAAAAAGCAGGCGTAAGAGTAGTCACTGGCTGGGCGACGTTTTCAGACGCGAAATCCTGCCTGGTGAAGGGTGAGCAGGGGGAGGTAAGCATTTCCGCCGAGCATGTGATCCTGGCCAATGGGTCATGTGTCAGCGCGCTGCCAAATATCCCCCTTGGTGGCGATGTCATCTCATCCACCGAGGCCCTCGACCTCGACCGTGTCCCGGATGAACTGGCTATTATCGGTGCCGGCTACATTGGTCTCGAGCTGGGTATCGCCTATAGGAAGATGGGGGCTAAAGTCACTTTTATCGAAGGCCTGGAGCGCATCCTGCCCTTGTACGACAGGGAAATGACGCGACCAATTGAAAATTGGCTGAACAAGCATGAGGTGGAAGTCATCTGCCAGGCTCGAGCCGCAAGAGTCGAAACAGCGAATGGCAAACCGGTACTTTATTACCAGGATAACCAGGGCCAGGAACATAACATCGCCGCCGACAAAGTGCTGGTAACTGTGGGTCGCCGCCCCAATACGCAGGGTTGGGGCCTCGAAAACATGTGCATCGATATGCAGGGTGCCTCCATCAAGGTAGATAAGCAATGTCGAACCTCTATGAAGAATGTCTGGGCCATTGGCGATCTGGTGGGTGAGCCGATGCTGGCGCACAAGGCCTCGGCACAGGGAGAAATGGTGGCGGAAATCATCGCTGGTGAACGGCGTGAATTCGATACACGGGCCATTCCCGCGGTGTGCTTCACAGAACCGGAAATTGTCGGGGTGGGGCTATCCCCAACGGAGGCGAAGCAACAGGGAATCGAAACGGTCGTCGGAAAATTCCCCTTCGCTGCGATCGGGAAGGCTCTGGCAATGAACGCCGGTACCGACGGGGGTTTTGTGCGGCTGACAGCACGAGCTGATAACCACCTGGTCATCGGCATGCATGCGGTTGGCGCCCATGTTGCCGAGCTCAGCAACCAGTTTGCGCTGGCACTGGAGCTTGGAGCTCGCCTGGAAGATATAGCCGGAACCATACACGTTCACCCAACGCTGGGTGAGGCGACGATGGAAGCGGCCTTAGCCGGTCTCGGTAAGGCAATACATGCCTGAGGATAGCACCAGGAAATTACCGCCGACCCATTGCTTTGCGAGTCCGAGCGTGGACCAATAATTCACCAGGGTTTGCTGATGATCTCAAGCGGCGCATCGTCCATGGTTTGTTTGTGCGTTGCACCGGGTTCAGCTAAATTGGCAGCATCGTTTTTATCGTTTTGAATCTACAGGTTGGAGATTGATTGTTATGAATAAATGCACAGGGCTGTTTACCCCCATCGCGCTGTTGTTACTCGCGACGATAATCGGGTGCAGCGATGACCATGACGACAGGAAAAATGATGCAGGGCCTGTTGTTGAGGCCTATCCTAATGATGACAGGTTGCGCCTGAACCACATCCAAATCATGGGCACCCACAATAGCTACCATCCCTCATCCGCTCCGGAACCGATGGCCACCGTAGTGCGCGAGCAGTATTCCTTTTATGAGTCGCTTACCGGCGATTATCGTCACAAACCCCTGTATGAACAGTTGGATCAGTTGGGTGTACGACACCTGGAACTGGATGTGAATGCTGACCCTGACGGCGGTAATTTCAGCGAGCGGCCTCTGCTGGCAACGGTAGGAGCAGAGACTGCGACTGGCATCGCCGCGCTGGATCAATCGGGCATCAAAGTCTTTCACGTGCCACAGATTGATGCCGAAAGTAGCTGTCCTCTATTCACCGAGTGCCTGAGCATCGTCAAACGGTGGTCCGATGAGCATGCCCGGCATGTACCTATCATCATTATGATCGAGATTAAGGATATCGACTTTTTCCAGACCGGTGCCTATCTGCCGATCACTGAATGGCAGGTGGAGGATTACGACCGGCTGGATGCGGAGATTCGTTCTGTGTTTCCTCCCGAACAGTTGATTACCCCGGATGATGTGCGCGGTGACTTTACCACCCTGGAGCAGGCTATCCTGACTGAAGGCTGGCCGACATTGGCACAAACGCGTGGCAAGGTGATGTTTACCCTGTGCAACTGCTTTGGTGACGATCGGCGGCGCCTTGATTATGAAATCGGCTACGAGAATCTGGTGGGCAGGGTGTTGTTTCCAAACTCCAAACCGGGTAACCCCGATGCCGCGGTGGTGCACCTGGAAAGCCCGGAAGTCGACCAGGAGGAGATTCAGCGCTTGGCGGCATTGGGCTATTTCATCCGAACCCGCGCCGATGCCAATACCCGTGAAGCGTTGGAGAACAATACCAGCCGCCGTGACGCCGCATTCACCAGTGGTAGCCACTATATCGCAACCGATTTCCCGGAACCGTCTGAGACTGCCCATCCAGAGTACTTCGTGCAAGTCCCTGGCGGCAAACCGGCAGGCTGCAATCCCATTACCGCACCTGAGTGGTGTCGTCCGGAGGATATCGAAAACCCAGCTTATCTATCTCAGTAACGACGAGCATAGTGTAGTTTTTGTCCAATACAGAGATACAGGTCACACCAGCACGCGCATGATCGATGAGCATTACGGCAAGTGGATCTCCGCAGATGCGACCAGGATGGCGCCGTTTGTGTCGGAGCGATTGGGAGTTTCTGAGCGTTTGGTCCCAAAATGGTCCCATGGAGGGGAGGAAAAACCAAATTTTCCTTTAAAATCAAATAGATATATGGCGGATAGCGAGGGATTGGTTGCCACTCCAACCCATTTCTCGGAAGGCACTATCGGATTAGTCTTAGCGTTCCGGGCGAGGGATTGATCAGAACAGCCTATGGGCTGCTCTGACCCTGCAGACGCGGGATTCGAGCAAGCTTCGTGGTGGTGAGATCCGCGCAGGTCTCTATACCTGCAGATACGAGCCTCTGAATTTGAAGGCGAGTGATATTCGCTATACGCGAAAGGTGACCAATATCCTGGCGTCGCTCCTCTACATAGCCAGCCCACTCCCCATGACTCGCATACAAGAACGGATCAGGCATTTGCTCAGTATCAAAGCTAGCTTGCTGAGCGAGAAATTCGCTTTTCTTGGCTAAATAGTAATCAAAATACTCTCCGAGAACGAAGGGGACTTCTTCGTTGGTTCCCAGAACCACTGTGGCGCTCTGCGGCCGCGCTCCCTGCATAGCCTCCAGCATTTCACTGTAGCAGCACAACTGAATGACAAAATAGGGCTTCATCTCCCGGGCGAGCTTGGTATCCCAGGCGACATACGAGTACTCGCCAAGATCAGACGGCGTATCCACCTTGATCAGAAAATCGGCATACCCCCGAAACGGCAACTTCTCCAGACAGGCCTGGAAAATAACGTCGGCCCCGTTTTGCATGGCTTCCATGGTCTTTGACAATTTGCGCGTATCGTCCAAATCATCAGGAATGGTGACGACAGCGCCATGTCGGCAGCGGAGCGACTCCAGGAACCGACTTTCGTGCTCGATGCCTTTCTCTGCCAAATACGAGAGCAACGCGTCTGCAGGGTCCTTTTCGATACCGCCATCGGGACATTCGAGCGCGTTTCTTGCCATCCATGACGCAAAAGGGGAATCAATATAGCGAACGAGATCCGACGGGCTGAATATCAACTCCCCGCTATCACTTCCAGATATCTTCACTGAGCCCCCCTCCTTGGGATTATCAAGGCCTAGTCTCCATAGATTCCAAGGCCTTCGCCGTAGGGATTGTTAGGGCTGTCGCTACGGTATGGGCTACCCGCACCATAGGGGTTATTGATCGACTCCGATGAATAAGGACTGCCATAACGCCCGTGTGGGTTGGAGACAGAGTCCGCATCGTAGGGATTGCTGCTCAGCTTACCCCGATAGTTGCCGTCACCGTCGTAGAGCTTGGGTGCATCCGTGGTATAGGGGTTCGTCGCCGATTTTGAGCTGTAGGGGTTGCCGTAGGTACCATTCGAATTATGAATGCTATTGGCATTGTATCGACTGCCCGCGCCATTCGGGTTGGATGTCGAATTCGCATTGTATTTGTTGGCACTGTAGTTCCCAATGTACTCATCAGCGGCAACTGGTAAGGCCGTAATCACTGAGATCAGGAATATTGAGCGAATGATGATCATGGATGCCTCCTAGCGGGATTGCTCGAAGGACACATCATAGTCGCCCGCATCTACATGTATAGATTGTATACATATACATGTAACGTTTTCGCGCATATCAGGATGCGACCACCGGATAGACAGCATCTCCCCAAAGCGTGTTCGGGTTATCCAGCATCAGCTGAATGACGTGCGGGACGAGCTTTCCCAAAAAGCTGGCGCAATCGGCCAACTGATCGCGATTGACCCTGGAATTCCAGGTTGCCCCGCCGTGCACCAGCTGGTTGCGAAGCGTATACATGCGCGCAAGGACAATTGACAGTGCATCAGCGGTTCTGTGCTCCGCCAGGGCGCGGTTTGCCGCCGCCTTGGCACTATCAAAGCTGGATTTCCACTGCTCCTGTGAAATGTTGCCGCGCTGGTATTCCCAGAAGGGTTCGAAGACAAATTGGTTGTTCAGGAGAACCCTGATTGAGCCGGAAAATTCGGTCCAGATCAGCTGGTACAGGAGATCGTCTGTATCGAGTTCTACGAGTTTTTCGAGGAACATCACAAACGTCTTTTTCTCATGAGCCCGCTCGCCTTCGACGATCTCGTTGGCATAGGCGGCATTGAAGGCGATCCAAAGGAATATGAATTTTCCGTCTTCGTCTTCGCACTGCTCGGCCCTATCCAGCCAACTGAGTGCTCGGTGAGAGCGCAGCGCCAGGCCTTCGGAATGACCTTCCCGCTCCGCTCGTTGGCGAGCCTTTAAATCTGCATGCGTGATGGACATCTAACGGCTTCCCTGCGGCAATATGTGGCACCATTATTGGTAATTGCCCTAACTGAAACAAGGATTCATGCACGAATACAGCGACTTAAACAGGTGAAAAGATCAACCCGCAACTCGGACGATCTGAGCATTTTTCGTCCAACTCTGGATAATCATGGTTTGCACATCACACGAGGACAAAGTTTCGATGAACACCGATCTAACGCGCGAAGAACTCTTCCTGCTTGTCTGGGAGCGCCCCACCCGAGATATCGCGCGGGAACTGGGTATCTCTGATGTCGCGCTGGGTAAGCGCTGCAAGAAACTGCAGGTTCCCAAGCCTCCCCCGGGATACTGGGCAAAGGTCAACGCCGGTAAGCGACCCCGAAAACCAATCTTGAAGGAATTCAGCGAGAAACTCGTCGAGCGCCAGAAGGTGCGAGCCAAGCGGCAGCAGGTCAGACGGGGCTGGGTCGGCTTGTCGCCGCTTCAGGCGGAGATATTTCAGCGGGCAGTGGATGAGCTGTCGGCAGCTGGGATCGACCTGGGTGAAATGGAGATTACCCAGTCCGGCGTCCGCGCACTCGACGGGGATATCGCGACCCAAATCCTCTTGCTGATCCAGAGGCGATATGTGAAATGGCTGGAAGATCGGTCAAATTATGACCAAATTGCCCACCCATCCATTCGCAGTGTCCAGGCGCTGGTCTCCAAACTACTGCCGTTGGCGAAAGCGCACGTACTGCTGCTCGAGAAGAAGCCTGAAAAACATCACCGGTACGACGACCGCGGCCCTAAGATCATTGTTCGAATCACCCCTGAATTCATCCAGCAGGTTGCGAATCTTCGCCGGGTCGTGGCAGAGAACAACTTGTCGCACGCGGTTTGGGACCTGGGTCCCTTCGAGCACGCATGGATCGTACAGTACCACCATGATTATGATCGCTACACCAGGGCGCGCAGTCAGCTTTGCGTGTCACGTCATACCCTCTGGGTCGTTTGCAGGGTGAAACACTCCTGGGACGACGATTATGAAGAAACCCTGGAAACAAGCGAAATCCCCCTGGGAGACATCGCGCCAATCGAACTGGTAGCCAGAGCCGAGGTAGTCCTACCAGCAGTACTTGAGCTGCCGAAACTTCAGATTTCCAAGAAACGGATCGAGGCCTTCATGGAGATCGATCATGCCCACGACATACTGTCCTCGGCTGTGTATAAACACGAATACCCGGTGCCCGACGACCATCTCGTCCTGTTGGAGAAAATATTTCTTGGAAGCGAGCTGGGCGGCCCGCTAACTGCCGCGAGGGACACCTGCAGGAAGCTGGAAGACGATATGGAGAGGTGGGATCTCGCCATGGAGGCTGAGCGCGAAGCTATCTGCGCGGAGGCGCTTGGCCTTGCAATAGGCGACACCGTCCTGACCGAGTCGCGCGGCAAACCGGTCCGGCTAAAAATTGAGCAGATGAGCGTATTTGCTTATGACGGCAAGCTAAGCTTCCACATCTCAGGTAAGCGCTACCGAAAAGACGGCCTGCTCGGCAAACGATACGAGTCGATTTACCTGCACACGGAAAGCAAATTCAGCCGATCTGAATCAGTATAAGTCGTTGAGGGGACGTTATACTGGCACTCTGAACCAGAACCATATTGGATACGCATGTCCAGGGAATCCTACCCCTTCAACCAGACGCTCGATATTTTTGCATCTGACGAGCCTGAGGATCGGCTGCTGCAGTCCGGCTACCCGGCACAGGATCGCTTCCCCCTGAACCTTGACGGGGCACGAGTGGAGAACGTGGTGCTACCCGATCTACGAGACAGTGCCTCGCCGCTGATCATCACCGGGTTCGCCAGTATCGACCGTCTATTGGATTTCTGCTGCGACCAATGCGCTAATCCCGAGGCTGAAGTTCGCCTGTTGATTGGCCAAGAACCGTTTCCGTCGCGCCGGGATACATTTACCGTTAACCGTGCTGACTTGACGTCAGAAGCTGAAGCCTACTGGTTAGATCGAGGGATCTCCCTCCTCTACTCCGCCAAGGTCATCGAGATGGTCGATCTTCTGAAAACCGGTAGAGTGACAGCGCGTTACCTGCCGGGGCAGCGCCGCCTGCACGCAAAAATTTACAGCGGCGACGCTGGCATCACAGTGGGTTCCTCTAATTTCACGGAGCCCGGCATGCGGACACAGATAGAGGCCAACGCCCGCTTCTCCGCGAGCAAAGAGCCAAAACGCTTTGCCGAATTAACCGCGATTGCCCAGAACTACTGGGAGCGCGGTGTCAGCTATCAGGAACAATTGATCGCATTGTTGGAGAAAATGCTCCGGGTGGTCAGCTGGGAGGAGGCCCTCGCCCGTGCGTGTGCCGAGCTACTGGAAGGCGAGTGGGCGGAGAAATACCTCCAGGGCGACTACCTGACGGCCACTGGAAACCTCTGGCCCTCACAAAAACAAGGTATTGCCCAAGCGCTTACCGTGTTGTCCAACCAGGGTAGCGTCCTGATCGCCGACGCGACCGGGGCGGGTAAGACGCGGATGGGAACCTACCTTGTTGGCGCCGTGCAGGACCAGATCGTGCGCTCGGGCCGTATGCGCCAGGGGAAAGCCATCATGGTCTGCCCACCTGCGGTGGAAGACAACTGGATACGGGAATGCAGCCAGAACAGCGTCTCATTGGAAACATTTTCGCATGGCAAGTTGAGCCATAAACGCGCCCGGCGCCACGAACTGACCATTGATGCTCTACGCAGGGCCCAAATTCTGTGCGTGGATGAAGGTCACAATTTCCTGAATTTCAAATCCAATCGCACCCAGGAACTGCTGCGTAATATGGCCGATCATGTGGTCTTGCTGACGGCCACACCCATCAATCGCAGCATTGTGGATCTACTGCGCATCGCCGATATGCTGGGGGCAGACAACCTGTCGCCATCGATCCTCCAGGCTTTTGACAAAATGCTGGGCGTGAAAAGCATTAACCGGCAGCTCACCGAGCCTGAGCTGGAGGAGTTGCGCAAGGAAATTAGACGATTTACCGTCCGCAGGACGAAGCGACAGCTGAATAGGCAGGTTGATAAGGATCCCCAGGCTTACTGTGACCAAGATGGCAACCGTTGTAGATTCCCGGATCACCTGCCCAAAGTGTACAAGCTCAGTGAAAGCGCCTCCGACTGTGAGTTAGCGGAAAAGATCCAGCAGCTTACCGGAGAGTTGTACGGTGTTACCCACTTTATCAAACCGATTGATATGCCTGCTGTGTTGCGTGACCAGGGCGTATCAGAATCAAGGTATCTCGAGGGGAGGCTGCATTCGGCGAAGAAGCTGGCCCGTTACATTGTCATGGCATCACTTCGGTCATCACGTGCGGCACTGCTGGAGCACATCGAAGGCACCGCCACCGCTATCGAGTATTTTCAACTGGATCAATTCCATAAAGGCAGCAATACGGGAAATGTGATCCTGCAGCTGGAGAAAATCCCAGGCCACGTCCCAGACAATAAACTGTCCATAGCGCTACCCGAATGGCTCACGTCCCCTGAACTGCATGCAGCGGCCTGTCGACACGATCGATCCATTTACGCGCAAATTGCCGAGTGCACCCGGCAGATGAGCGAATCTCGCGAACAAACCAAGGCGGCCAAACTCTACGAACTGCTGGCTCACCATTCCTTGATTCTGGCATTTGACAGTCGCCCGATAACGCTGGCGCTGATAGACCAACTACTCAGAAAGCGGGAGGGTGTGGAGACTATTTTAGCTTTTGGCAGCGCCGGGACGGAACGCAACAAGATCCTCAAAAACTTCGCGCGAGGTTCACAAACCAAAGGCGTTGTAGGCCTGTGTTCAGACAGCATGTCTGAGGGTGTTAATTTGCAGCAGGCCTCCTGCATGGTGCACCTGGACATGCCCAGCGTGGTCAGAATCGCCGAACAACGGGCGGGTCGTGTCGATAGAATGGACAGTCCGCACAAGTCGATTGAAATATGGTGGCCCGAAGATGCGGAACAATTTGCACTTCGCTCCGATGAACGCTTCATCGAGCGTTACGAGACCGTAGAACAGTTGCTAGGTTCAAACATGCCACTACCAGAGTCGATGCGCAGCAGTAAAAGCGCTGTAGTACACGCCCAGGATATGATCCACGAGGCAGAATACGCTGATGAGCACTGGGACGGTATCGATGATGCATTTCAGCCGGTGCGGTCTTTGGTGGAAGGCGAACACGCCATTGTGAGCGAGGAAGTCTACGAGCACTATCGTTACACCCAAGAGCGGGTTCTGTCCCGTGTCAGCCTGGTCAGCGCACAAAAACCCTGGGCACTATTTTGTGTTACAGGCGGCAGCTTTGGCGCGCCACGCTGGGTATTGATACCCGGGCAGAGCTCAAAGCCAATCACGGAACTTAGTCAGATTTCTAGCACCCTGCGCGAGCGACTCACGCCAAGCACTGAAAACCGAGCACTCGATAGGAAAAGCAGCCAGACGCTTCAATCCTTCCTGGATTTGCTCAACGACAATGAGAAAAATCTACTGGCACAGAAGAAAAGGCGCGCCCTGGAGGAGCTTGGCACTGTGATCCAGAAACTATTGGGCATGACAACCCAACAAAAAAATATCGATCATCTTTTGCTTCTAAAGCAGCATCTGGAATCACCCAGCAAAGACTACCAACCCGACTGGGATGAGGTGGCATCGCGTTGGCTGGATATGATCAGACCAATTTGGTTTGAGCGATTAACTGGCAGGCGTAATAAGCCACTGTTACTGAAAGATATCCGAAAGGATCTCCTGGCCAGGCCCGAGTGGTTAATTAAATCGCTTGAGGAGAACTTCAGGGAGTTTCCTCTACTTCCAGGTATTGAGGAAAGGATCAAAGCGTGCATTATTGGTGTCAACTGATCTGATCCAAATCCAACTAACTCATCACTCACGGACACTGCACCATTATTCCTTGATAACAGTGCTTCCTCATTGACAGTTAGATAATGTCACTTCTTCAAAATATTGAGGATTTTTCCACAATCGTTTGGTTTCCCAAAACCCGAACTACTTTCAAGATAACGGAAGGCAACTTCAACAATTTTCTGAACAACTGACTTTTTTGTGGATACAAAACCTAAAGGCATGGACACTGGATATTTAGTGGGTTGTGAAAAGTGATAAATGACCACCGCAAGCTCACCCTCCATGAGAAGCATCTCTACATTTCCTTCTAGGAATCCTTCAGCAATTCCACTTAAGTGTGTTTCATATAGACTGAGTTCATTTTTCCACTGCCTGGCGCTACGAATATCCTCAGCGTCGGAGATGGGCACATAAATAGCAGGGCTGTAAAGGCGGTGCTCTTTAGTAGAAGACCTCCCAAAGAAATCGCTCAAGCCTGCAAAAACTCTCTCGCTCTTACCCCAAAACGGATCTGATGGAGCTATCCATACAAATCTAGTATCCGCAAAGTCCTTCTTGGCATTGACCCGTTTCGTAACAATTGGCGCCAACCGCTTCTGCAGCAGCTCCCAATTGTCCTTGGTGTAGATAGGACCCAAAAATGTGGTCCGACCACTTGCATTATGTTCCTCCAGGCGATTCAAGTCCTCTAGGAACTCAGGGTTCACTGCATTGGTAGCTGAATCAAAGACCTTCAGTGAGTCTTCGTCGCCCAAAATGGTCGCGGCTTTCATTAATGCCATTGTGTTATCGGGCTTGCTTAGTCTTGTTAGCTCCTGTGCCGATAGCTCATGAACATGTTTAGAACTCCGAAGGAGTTCATAGTCATCCCGTTCTAACGTTGTGCCCTTCGGGTCTAACTTAAACTCAGTAGACAAGCGTAGGGGAAATTGCCTCAGTTTATGTACCGAGTTTACAATGTATAAAGTCGGCTGTTCTTTGGCGTCTCTACTAACAATGCCCGGAAGTTGTCGGGCCTCATAGATCTCACTGAATTGATTCTGAAATTCCAGTTCGACTTTAGATTCACTTTTTGATGCAAGCTCACTGTTAGTACTTAGACTTAAACCTCCCCTCCAGCTATCTTTAATAGTGGAGTTTCCCAGACAGCTAAAAGTTGCCAGATCAAAAGATAAAGCGACCGCGGCTTGCTGTACTGTGGAAAGCTGAGGACTATCTTCCAGATCAGTAAAGTAATTTGAGGATTTCTGAGTTAATGTGAGCCGACCAGATTGAGAGAGCGTCAGATCACCACGCTGTACTAAGTCAGAGACCGCTTCGTCAGTTTCCAGTGGACTAAGCCCAAAATACGTCGCTATCTGTGTTTTACTGACTGGGGAGATATGAACTAGTCGGAGAACAAATTCCCGTATAAACGGAAGCCCCCTCTGTGAGACATACGAAAAGTGGATATTGAATCTCTGAGCTGGCACCAGAAAGTCAACTTCGTTGTATACTGCTCCGTCTTCTATTGCCATTATTGTTGCGCTCCCTGGCAAGCGGGAATAATTTTGTACCCGGCTTTACCTCCATGGTCTCCCATAAAACCGACGACACGCCCTAATGGCAGTTTACTATTATTACCTTTCCACATTTGAGCATTGCCAACAATCAGTAGACGATCCATCGCTCGCGACATCGCTACGTTGATCCTATTTGGAGCCCTAAGAAACCCTGGTCTGGCCCGTTTATCAGACCTTGTTAGAGACAAAATTATGATTCGGTTTTCTTTACCTTGATAGCTGTCGACGGTATCGATCTTTACCATGTCGCTGAAGCCTTCGCCCCATGCTTCTTGAGTAAACTTTTGGCGAAGAATGCGCTTTTGTTCGGCGTACATGCAGATTACACCGATCGCGGCCTCATTTTCGCTCGTGAGTTCTCGCAACTCAGCTATTAGTTCAATGTTCTGATCGAGGTTTTTCAGTAACGAAATAATGAGATCGGCTTCACAACGGTTGTAAATACTGATTCCGCGATCTTCCAAGTGGTGGGCTTTATTACCCAGAATCGATGTATCAAGCCATGTTACAGGGCTCTGTAAGGCTTCAGGTGCTTTCGAGTAGATATTCGGTATGACCCTGTCACCATTCTCCAACTTCCCCTCATAGAAGATCTCAGAGACCAGGTTCCCAATGGGTGGTGCCATACGATACTGAGTTAAAAGAGCGGCACTTGCCTGTTTGCCGTATTCAGAGTTAAACGCTCGGGCAAAGTCACTGCGCAAAACTTCATCAATACTAGTGCGGCTGCTATTGATACCCAGCCTCCTAGCCAATGCTTCCTTGTGCGAATCGGAATATAAAGGAGGCAGTTGCAGATGATCACCCACTAGCAACACCCGCTTGGATGACTGCAGCGCGATAGCGAGTTCACTAGCAATAGATCTTGCAGCTTCGTCTATTATTACCCAATCGTAGATATTCTCGTGGATACCAATGTGCCGCTGACCAATTCCGACACATGTGCCGGTCACAAGTTGTCTTGACCTGGCAAAGAATTCATCGTAATTGACACGGTCACCCGATAGAGCGTCCTGCATCTCCCGTGACAACTTAGCCAGTGCACGCACTTGGCGAAGTTCGTTTGGCTTCACACCGTACTCATGACACAGTTTGGATATAAGAATATCCTTCGCCTCCGACAATCTCGCGCCGGGAGAAACTACCAATCCGTACTTTTCTTCTAGTTCAGCTCTAATGGAGCTATCAAGTTCCTTAGCCGTTTTCTTAAGTTCGCCTAACTCGTCTTCATCACTAATTTCGCTGTTCGGATTTAGTATTGATTCCAGATTATCAATTGCTTTAAAGAGTCTTAGCTCCGCCGTTACATAACTGGATACAAATTCCGATTCAAGCCCTATGGCGTCGCTAAGCGCCTCGACCCGGTACTTACACTCCGCATTGAATAGCTCCCTCTTTTCTGAGGTTAAGGCATTCGAGTAAACATCCTTTAGTCCAACTGATACTGCACTCTCCCGATTACTGAATCTAACGACTTCGAGGGAAGTACCTAAACGAGCACAGTGGCTGCGTATTCTTTCGGCAGCAGTGTTTACTGCTTCATGTGATTGACTTACTAGCAGTATTCGCCGCGTCTCCAGTTTTTCAATGAGGAAGTGGACAAAAGCCGCGATGAATTCCGTTTTTCCCGTACCAGGCGGTCCTTGCAATAGCGACAGAGGCCCATACCGCGCTAGCTTGGAGAACGCATCCCTCTGTTGAGGGTTTAGACTGATACTATTTCCATACTGATCCTCACGATCATACCTAGCGAAATCATCTTCAGTCACCATCACTTCATAATCTGTAGCCTCCTTCTGGCAAGCTGGATCGAAGTAATCCATCAGCAGCGGCGTCACACTTGCTTTGTCAAGAAGGCGCTCAAGCGCTGCTTTTCTCTTACTGTATGAGGCACGATCCAGCCTAGTACGGAAATACACCGTATCACCATCATTTAGACTATATGCAGATGAACGGGCTTTAATAAGACAGATGCTGTTGAGAGCAGACTTCTTTAGCGATACCTCACCAATTTTTCGTTCATAACCCTCTCGTTCTACTAGTAGGGCGTCTATTTCATCATCTTTCGAGTACTGACCCAATGGGTCTATATCGGAGGAGTAGGGAATAACCACTTCGTTCTCCGCACTCACATTTGGTGCGATCCGCCCGCTAACTTCAATGTTTGGATAGGATTCAGTTTCCGTGCTAAGAATTGCCTGCCATAGCTTTTCTGTGGAAATATCCAGTTCTGGAGGAGAGCCTGTTTCCGCGGCTACTTTATCCAGTTTCTCAAACGCTTCTTTAAGTTCTTGATGCAGCGGCGCAGATGTCTCGTCGATTTTCTTCAACGAAAGGGACTCAATGGCTCTAGCAAACGAATCGTTACTGCTCATGTATTCGGATAACTCTGATAATTCTGTAGCGAGTCCTGGACTTATCCGGATTACAGCATCAATTTCTATGTGACTGCTTTCTATGTCTCTCCTACTGATCGATGACCTATCTCTGGGACTAAACCCTGTTACAAAGAGATTGGTCGACTTTTTGTAGATAGCGGTAAAAGTGCCGCTAACACCTGTGAACGTAATTCTGGCTTCAGTATCATCCTTTCTATTTTCTTCTACTCGCACGTAGAGGTGACCATTGTCTGGATAAAGTGTTACTGGGCCATCAATTCCTCCAATAATCAGTTGTAACGTAGTCCGATTACTGTCTGCGATGTGGCTTTCAATCGCCTTTTTGAACCTACTCAGGTCTCTAAACCCATATTCAGGGTCATGGAGCTCTTTTTGGATAGCGTCTGCAATTCTGGGGTACTCTTCTGACTCAGTTGACCATTCCATACCAAGAAGTTCGTAGCACATTCTCATAACTGCGAAGTTGTCTCGCTCACTAGCAGTGCAAGAATCGATGTTCTCGGGGCTGTACCGGTGGTTTTTAGGCCCATCCTCGGTAGGGCAATAATCCGGTATGTCGATAAGATAGATATTCTTTGTATCATTCTCTAGCATCACGTTTGCTGGATGTATATCACCATGTGCCAAACCTAGTTCATGCAAACTTTCCACGGATGATACGAGCTTCTTTATGTACTCGAACCTATCTTCATGTGAGATATCTGCCTTATCCCAAATACTTCCTTCAATCTGATCCGTAACTAAGAATAGACTCCCTGATTTCGAGGCTATTCCATACTCTCGAATGTTCGGCATGAACAAAGGATTTACTGACGAAATTTTATCCAGTGTCTTTAGAAAGCTAAAAGCGTGAAAATTTGACAGCGCATCACCACCAACAGCGCCAACCCCTAACCACGCTTTTACCAATCTGCCTTCTGAGCAATAGACTTCTTTGTCTGATGTTTCAACGATGAAGTCGCCGTCCTCTCTATATTGCCGAGAGTGATTTATAGGCTGTCGATAACGCTCTAGCTCCTCCTCATTAAAAGTCGGTAAAGTCTCGTTTTCAGGTTCTGCAGTCTTTAGAGCATCGAAGAGTTGTGTGGCGGTATCAAATTTCCCAGCAACTCCATCCAACAATACAGCCACATACCATTCATCGGCTCCGAGAATTTCATCCTGCATAGAGTCGAGGCTCTTTGGAGTCATTCGTTTGGCAGATAGGAGATGCCAAGAGACTATCGCCAGCGCGTGTACATCCTGCTGGAAAGGTGTAAGGTTTTGACGCTCAATAAGATTTTTTGCCTCAACTGCTCCGACGGCTATACTTTTTCGATAATCTCCTACAGTACCTAGAGGCAGGTGGTATGCAGAAATGAAGTTCGATAACGCAACCTCTTTGGATGGAGCAATCCAAAGACTATGATCCGCTATGTCACGATGTGCTATCTTCAATTCATGAAGATCAGAAAATTTTGCGATTAGTATCTTTACAATCGTCAGCCTATCGCCGAATGAAAAATTGGCACCAAACTTTCCGATAAATTCGTTGAAACGGCTGTGGCCAGGCGGTAATTCATAGACTTCGCTGTAGTGCGCAGTAACTTCATCTTTTTGAAAGCTTGTCAAGGAACGGAGACAGTGATTGTAGAGCTCTCTATTTTGATGATTTATAAGCTGGAGGACCTCTCGTTCTCTCGAGACAATCTCAGCCCGCCCTTCTGGCGTGTATGCTTTGACTCCTTCGATGTTTTGAAAATTCCATACACGTAACAGCGCCTCGGAATTATTAGAAATTTCCGACTTTGCCAAATATTCCTCATAAACATATTGAGGATGCTCAAATATTTTCTCGGTGGCCTCATAGCCACTTACCCGGAGGGGTTTTGGTACCGTGTACTTAGTGCCAAACATTTCGTCGAACACTGAGAAATCTTGATTCAAAACTCTCGAGTTGGGGTGCGGCCTGAATTTCTTGTTGAAATGATCGTTGTCTTTAAACTTCAAAAATTCTTTGAGAGAGATCGTGTGTGCCAATTGGTCCTCAGGCAATTGGCCAAAGTCTGCATTGCCGGTCATCACCACGAAGAACTCTACAATCGGTAAGAAACCGTTATTGGTAAACTGGCTGCGCACCTTCTTCATCTTGTTATCTAACGCAAACTTTTTATTTCTGGTTACGCTTACGGGAGAGCGTCCCATGTTTTTACCACCCTTGTACCAGATGTCACCCTTTGCAGTGACAGGTTCGTGATTCCAGTCCTTCAGTTCGACAATTATCACATTGCAGTGGGTTACAATTACTAAGTCGTACTCTCCATCACGTCCTTTAGAATTTACAAATCGAAACCCTGCATATCCTTTCCACGGAAACATTTCGTGACCTTGAAAGGAACTCCTCAACTGATCTTTAAGGGACCCGCCACGCGTATTCGGCTTTTTGGTCGGCGCACTAACAGAGAACGTTTCCTGCAACTTTTGTATTGCAGCAACTTCTTGGACTTGAAGACCACCGTCCCAAATTTTGACTTCCATTTCGCTATACCTTATCCAAAATTTCTGTTCCCATTAGAAAGGCTCAATTGCTGGACAATAAAGAGAGAATCACACTAGAAGCCCGCTATTGGCTTCATTCATTTCCAAGCAGGTTTGCTGTATAGGAGCCACTTCCCTGTTTAGCTAGCGTGTAAATCACAGTCTATATCAGCCTCAAAAGCTACCTTTATCGACATTTATCAACCCGGATACAATGTCGGTTACATTCACCGGTATCACATTACGTTTGCTTGAATTACCTATCAGGATTTTGAGATCGCAAGATAGACTCTTGGTGGAGTAATCGCGTATTGCTGACCGACAATACACTCGGCGTCTACAGTTCATGCAGTCTCACCGAGCCTTTCAATAGCTTTGACTGCTCAACCACTCTCGAGTGGTGGGTGAACAGAATGACCTGCGTTTTTTTGGCCAACTCAGCCAAAGCACTCAATGCGGCTTGTGAACGAGCGTCATCAAAGTCCACAAGTATGTCATCGACGATGAAGGGCATTGGCTCAGAGGTTTCCATATATTTTTCCAAAGAGGCCAGCCGCAATGCTAGGTAGAGTTGATCCCGCGTCCCGGAGCTCATACCCTCTACATACACTCGTTCTCCGCCCGAGCGAATGCCGGCAAGGATAGGCTCGTCCCTATCATTGAAATCAGTCGCTAGACTCTCAAACGACCTAAGTGTCAGTGCGGAGAAATGTTCGCTGGCGCGCTTGACCAAAGGCCCTTGGTTTTCCTGGCGATAGCGCTCGATCTGGTCACGCAGTATTTTCGCGGCCAGTTTCATTTGAATATAGAGCTCAGCGTCTGATCGAATACTTGCTAGAGTGGCTTGGGCTTGATCAGCGAGCACCGCCGCGTGATCACTGCCGTCCATGAGTTCCAATTCCTTTTCTTCGCGCCCCTTTTTCTCCGCCAGTTCGGTACGTCTGGGTTCGAGCTCATCTTCGATCTTGTCGCTCAACGCTTTGATTCGCCCGGGCAGGGTATCCGGGTCTACTCCCTCCACTTCGGCCTCCAACTCGGCAATGGCAACACCTTCACCTGTCTCTAGGACCTCTTGCTCTATGGAATCGATTGCCGCCTTCATTAGAAGGTAATCAGCCGAGCCGCGCTCCGCCGTTTCGAGTTGATTGTGATTATCACATTTCGCTTCTACACATAACGTATCTAGCCGCCCCGTCATTGTTTCTATGGATGCTGTAGAATCGAATATCTCCTGATTCGCCTGCTCCACCTGTTCTTCTATCTGTTGCCGTTTTGTCTGCCTCGATCGATTATCGGATAACAACGAATTGAGGCGCACAACAGCATCATCTGCTGGTAAATCAACAAGTTCTGGGGCAATCGTGGTGACCATGTTCTCCACTTGCCCACGGAATGTCTCTGCGTCTTCGTCGATAGCAGTGGTGCGTATTCGCAGTTTTTCTGCTTCACCTTGCTTTGAAAAAAGTGCCCTGACATTCTCTACTAAATCGTCAGCCTCGGATGGTGAGGAGTCGATTCTCAGGCCAAAGCTCTGCATCAACTCGCCCCACTGTGTCTTCCAAGCCTCTAGTGCTTCAGTTGCCAATCGATGTTCTTCGATCAACAACTCAGCATCGGCCTCCCGGTCCTTGACCTCTTTAACCAACGAATCGCGTTGGCGTTTGGAGTCATCCAGCTGCTTTGCAAATGCTTCGCACTCCAAGAGTACCGACTCAAGTTCGTTTGATGTTGAACCTTCTCTTCCCAACACTAATAGCTGCTCATTAAGCCGGAGGATGAACGATTTACGATTCTGTTCGATCTCACTCAGTTTCTGGCGAAGCAAATTCAACTGTCCCACCCGAGCCCGGAGTTTCTCGAACTCATTCAACCAGGCCTGCATCTCTCGCGGCGTGCGTGGAATAATCTGGCAAGACGACCACAGTTCCGCCCAGCTGGCATCTAGCTCACTCATTTCAGCCGTAATCGCATCAAGTTGATCGACTATCTCCTCTGATTGCCGTCGACCGGCTTCCTGCTTGGCCTGAAGGCTTGCCAGTACATGTACCCGATCTGCTTCGCGGCGCAAACGATCAGACACATCATCGGCACCAGCAAGACGGCTTTCGAAGGCATCCGGCAATGTTCCTTCATCCTGATGGTCGCTGGCCTCGGCGCTCACGTCCTCGCCGTCCACCCACTGCCGACGTAGCAACTGCCAGACTTCATCACGTTCGGACCTGGCATTGATAAGGGCCGCCTCTGTAGGTACCTGCCCTACCCGCTCAATCTCATCGAGTTTCTGAGAGGTTTCCAATAGGGTATCGTTCGCCTGTTCTTTCTTCTCTTCAAGCCGCTGAAAACGCTTCTGGAGTTCGTCATATACCTCTTCAAATCGATTGATACTTTCCCGGTTTGGTAACCCCAATCCGGCCAATTCTTCCAATTCACCTTCCCAAAGCGTGAGTCGTGATAGTTCAGCAGTACATTCGGCCTGGAGGCTTGCGAGCTGGCTTTGGGTGGATTGAATGGAGGCATCCAGTTCACCCTGTCTCCTGGCGGCAGCAATCGCTCGTTGTAATGCATCCGTGGAGCCAGATTCGGAAATTTCATCGCGTTCCTTGCGGGCAAGCTTCAAGCGCTTTTGTGTTTGCTGCAGACTGGACGATGCCTGTTCTAAGCGAGCTTTAAGGACGGCGTTATTGCCACCCAACTCGGCAATCGTCTGCCTTCTTGCCAGTACCGGGCGTATTTCCTCAATATCCTTCAGTTCGAGATCAGGGCGAACCTCTTTGAGTACGGATTTAGCATCCGCCAATAGCTGTTTGGTTTCTGCTTCGAGATGCGGTCGGTCTTGAAGTGCCTTTCGATGACTGCCCAGGCGGGCATGGAGATCTTCAATACTCTCTGCCTGTTCAATCAATTCTTGATTTATTGATAATTCCTTCAGCTGTTCTTGCAAGCCTTCGAGGCGAGGGGTTGCCTTCGCTACTATGGCGTGAGCTGTCTCCAACGTATTCACGGCCTTCTGCCGACGCTCCGAAAAATCATTTGGAAGGATGACAACATCTCCCAACAGTTCCAGTTCCTGAAAAAGGTCACGGCGCCTGGCAAGTTTCGGCAAAATACGTTGGACACGTTGTAAACGGTTTACCCCAATCCTGTTATCCGCCAGTTCGGCCTGAAGCTTCTCAAGCTCCTCTGATGTATGTGCCAATGCACGGCGATGCTCATCCCACTCTCTGGACGAGAGTGAGCACTTTCTGATCTCAGCCCTCAGGTCCGCATGTGCTCGAATGGCTGAGTTAATCAGTGGCTTGGAACCTGCGGGAAGAAAAAGATTCTTCGCCGAATCATCCAGCTCTGCAAGTACGGCGTGCAACGCATGACTACCCAGCGCTGCGGAAAAAAGTGCCTGCCCGACCTCTCCTTTCTGCTCAAGGATTTCATTCCCTCCCTGCACCAATGCCTGATGATCAATGCCAAAAAGCGTCTGGAAGAGTTCCGGTGTCACACCCTGGAGAAAAGGCGACAGTGCCTGTTCATCAAGAGCCTCACCATCGGGAGTCAATAAGGTATTTTTCCGGCCTTTGCGCCGGACAAATGCGAGTTCATGCCCGTCAATAGTTCGTAAATATCCGTGAATGCGAAGCTTATCATTGGCATGAATGAAGTTATCGAGAGTACGCTCATCGATGCCATAAAGCAGGGCTTTTAAACCGCGTAGAGCAGAGCTCTTTCCCGCCTCGTTTGGCCCATAGACGATATGCAGCCCCTTCTCCTCAAACGCCAGTTTCCTCTCAGTAAAGGGCCCGAATGCATGAAGATTCAGTTCCCGAATCTTCATGACTCTTTCTCCGTGGACAACAAGCGATTTACGAGAAGCTCTTTGATGTCCTCCAGCGTATCTTTGAGATATTCCGGGTTGACTGGATCGAATGGGTCATCGCCAGCCAGCAGTTCGGCAGGTAGTTTCTGGCGAAGCGCGGATATATCATCAACAAGCGCACCCAAAGCCGACTCGTCCAGTTCCATGTCACGGATCGCACGCAGCAAACCGCTTAATGCATCATCACGTTCAAGAGCCTCATCCGTAGAGATGGCAGGCTTCGTCTTAATGGACACCTTCTCCAACCAGATGCCAGCACCTCCGAGCCCTGTTGCCAGGGCCCGGTACTCCTGGATCCAGCGTTCGCGGTCAGCATGCAACTTCGAGTGCGCAGAGCAAGCCCCTTGCAGGACCAGGCGCACAGCAACTAGCCTTCCTTCGGCGGCATCCAGTGCCGACTGCAGGCCCTCCCGCACTTGCTCATAGATGTCATCTACCGTCTCGGTGGCAGAAACATCAAGCTCACAAAGAGACCAACGCATCACATCGAGATCGCGGTGCTCTACCTCCAGAATCTCTCCGTTTTCCACCGTGACCAACGTACATCCCTTCGGTCCTACTTCTCGAATATGTCTTCCCTGGATATTGCCCGGAAAGACTATCCACGGGTCCTGGCTCACCTCTTCGCGTTTATGAACATGGCCCAACGCCCAGTATTGATACCCTTTGGACCGCAGCCCATCCACGGTGCATGGCGCGTAGGGTTCGTGGCCTGGCTTTCCATCCAAGCAAGTATGAAGAAGGCCAATATTGAAAAGCTGTGGGTCGCCCTGCGGATAGTCTTGTGAAATGTCATCCGTTACTGCCCTTGTTGCAAAGCCCTGACCATATACCGCCACCTTAAGGTCATCTAGAATCACTTGCTCTGGTTTCTTGGTTGAGAAAAGGGTGACATTTTCCGGCAATCGAAGGTGTTTGGTAATTTGGCTAGCGGCATCATGGTTGCCAGCGACAATAAAGACTCGGATGCCGGCATCGCGCAGTCTTCCCATGCGTTCTACAAAGTAGAGGCCCGTGTTGTAGTCCTTCCAGTCGCCGTCATACAGATCTCCCACCAGGAGTACAAATGCCACACCCTCATCAATCGCCAGATCAATCAGATTGTCGAAGGCGCGTCGAGTGGCGCTCCGGATCTCATCGATCGGAGCCCCCTCATAACGCTCCAAACCGTGCAAAGCGCTATCGAGATGGATATCAGCAGCGTGAATAAAGGTAAAATCAGCCATATGTCCGTTCGTGTGTTGTCATTCGTATTCTTAACTGTGTAGCTTGGCCCGCTTTTTCTTTCAGCTATAAAGCGACTACCCAGCGTCACCTATCTGTCAAATGTAGAAATATCTTCCCAACATACCCATGCTTATCCTCTTTCTGGAACAACACATGATTGTTATCAAATCTCTTTTCCACGCCACTACCATCACTCCACCAGTCAATCTCACGCTGATACGTGTTAGAAACAATGAATGATTCCAAATTTATTTCAGGATCACCCAACCTATTCTGAATATCCTTAATAGTTTTATGAAAGCGTATTTTTGGATCATCAAAGCCATGTATTCGAGCCAGCCCTTTAGGATCGATAAAGCAGACGTACTGTTTCCCTTCCACAATCAGCCAAAGGATAAAGTCAGGGTAAAAGTTTCCAGCTTCAAAAAAACCAACGCCCTTGCCTTTGCTTTGATTACGAAGAAGATACAACTCTTTGCCATCAAATTCTGCCGGGGTACTGGTGTAGTATTCCTTTAAATCTTCAACAAAATCACGCTCCCCCTCATTCAAAGGAACAGGTGCTAGCTTGACGACTTCGTTGTTCTTGAAATAGATTAGTGGCTGGTAAAGGTGCCTGGAAAAATCAAACGCTTTCATATTGCCAAATGACCAGGCATCTCGGAAGGTCTTGTTTTGCAGTTGATCTTTCAGTTCATTAATTTTGCTAATCCAATCTTCTGCATTGCGGTCGATGGTGGCTTTGTATTCATCAATGAAATTGTCGTCGCTCTGGCTCACGTCGTAATACTCCAGATGAGGCCCTTCGTACTCCTGCTTGCGGAAGTTATAGTAACGTTCAGCATATTTTTTGAGTAATGACACCGCAATTTCTTGCCACATGCGAACCCGCTCAAAATTAGTCACCTCAAGCAAATCAGCAGGAATGAGCAGGCGGTACCAGCTCGGATCAACCAACAAGCCTTTGATCTGATGGCGATTAAGCTGCAGGTTGTACCAGGCCTTTTCATTTTTGTATTGCGCTAACTCAAAGAAAATTTCGTTGTAATCAATAAACGCGAGGTGCTTCTGCTCCAAAAAACCTTCATGCAGGCTTTCATCTAATGCCACCGCAGCTTGACTAACGGAACGTTTGGCTTGAATGCGGGGATACCAGTTCAGTGTCACCCGACCATTCATATCCTTTGCTGGCTCTTCGAGATAGGGTTTTTTCGCTCGTTTGAAAGGTTCGACATTTTGATCTAAACGAATCAGCTTCAGGTCAGATCGTGTCAGGCGCTTAATCACTGGCAAGGTAATCACTTCCGTGGTTTGCTCGCCTACGCCTTCTTCTTCCAGATACTCTTCAAACTCTTTCATGTAATCAGAGCGAATACCAAATACATTTAAGGTTTCCAAGGTTTGTAAGTGCTCTGGATGTTTGATACCCGGTACGTGGTTACTACGTTTGAGTGAGAACTCGTAACCCCGTAGACGCACACCACGCCCAAACAGCTGGATAATCTCAGACCCTTCAGATCGGCCAACATTCATCAAGCCCATGGTACTTACGCGCCAGGAACTCCAGCCTTCCGTGAACTTCTTCGCCCCTACCAATAGGTTGATGGGTGATTTCTGTTTATTAATCCCCTGAAACAGCGAACTGGAAAAGCTTTGATCGGTCACTACTGTATTAGGAAGATTAGCCTCTTCACACAGGCTAATCAGCTTTGCTGAATCCCCGACATTGATCACGCCAAACCATTCACTCTCGCCGACACGCAGACCGATTTCGCCACCACTGCCTTTCAAATGCACAAGATGCAACATGCCATTGGTTTCGGCATTAAATACACAGCTCAACACATCGCTGAATACCGCATTAGCCTGGTCTGCCTTCCATAGTTTATGTAGATAGTTGAAGGCTCCCGCAAAAATGGGTTTGCCGCTGGCATCGCGCAAATCATCCTGCTGGTTTAAAAATAACTCAATAAAATGGCTAGACTCGCCGCCTTTATTAGCCACAAAGCGCGCCACAAACCGCATAATGGCCTGAATGTCCGACACCGTATCGGCGTTGGCCTCATTTTGTGCCGTTACTTTGCCACCAACAAAAATCCATAAAGGATCGGCGAGCAGGTATTCGGCAATGGATTTCTGCTTATCCTTAAACAGCTTCTTCTGTTGGTAGAAGTTTAAAATACAACCGGTGAGATAGAGCTGGGTTTGTTCCGGCGTCCACACATCACTCAAATTCAAAATAAAATGATCTTTACCGTAGCCATCGCCATGGAAAAACTTATAGGAATAATCAAACAAAATGCACTTGGCGTATTGCTGAATCAAACGGTATTTAGGCGATGAACTTTGCTTGCCGGTGGGCGCAACATCCTTACCACTGGCTGCTTTTATTGCTTGACCAAAAGTAGCGGAATACTCGAAGGAAAATCCGGTTTCACACAACTGATTACGCTTGGCCATCCAATCCACACCACTGGCACCGCGATGGCCCTCATCCACCAAAACAAGATTGTTAGATTCAAACGACTCTACGGCCACGGTTTTGTCGCCGGATTTTTCCTTTAGCTTGTGAATATCGATAATCTGTGCAGATGATTGAGTAAAAAGCGAACCACCGTCTTTCACAAACAGATCCGCATCAAGGTTCGATGCATCCATCTCTTCCTTATGCTGAACGGATAGGCCTTCATTAGGCGTCAACAGGATGGTGCGATTAAAGGTTTTAGCCTTGCCCGATTTCTTCAGGTAGTGCTGAAACTGCAAGATATTCACATGCATAATCAGTGTCTTACCACCACCCGTGGCTATCCATACCGCCAGCTTGTTTAGCTCACTCTCTTTAAAGGGCTCAATAAAATGGGCTTCTGCCTGTTTGCCTTTTTGTTTGAGGTGCTCCTGGTTATAGTCCACCACAAAGTGATTGAGCTCGGCACACAAGGCTGCTTTATTGTCAAAGTAACGAGTGAGATAGTGCTCTGTAAACAATATGGACAAGTATTGAAAATAAAGCGGATACAGCGTATTGCCCGCTTGGTTGCGCCTTTCCGTAATACGTCGCCAGTGTTTGACGATGTTATCGTCATACTCGCGTAGCAGATCATTTTTAACCGGCCTACCAGCCTCGGGTATCCAGCTCATTAACTCGTAAAGATAACGGCTGGAATTCTCTTCATCAAAGCCAATCAGATGATCGGCAGAGAGCGTCTTGCCCAGCATCTCCAGACTTTCCACACCAAACTGGCGCAGCATCCACTGCCCCAGGACTAATTTCGTTTCAAAACGTGCCATGTTCGATGCTCCCTATACGTCTTTTACATCAAACATGAGTCGCTTGAATTCTATTTCTGTCATCTTCACTTTGGATTGCGGGTCTTCCAGTGTATGGTCACCATTGACATAGATATGCTCAAACTCGGTATCACGGGGGTTATAGCCCTGCTTATCCAAAAACTCTTCCAGAGCAGCATTGTCCTTTTCTTTCAGATTACGCCATACCACCAAGACTGATTCACCTTTGGGATTAGTGCCGGTAACAATCTTAAAACCACGAATCACATCCATGGTCTTTACCGTTAGGCCAATCAGGTAATTAAACGTCTCAACCAAATCCACCGTGGTCGGTGTAGTCGCACCGACACTGCCTGAGCCGATATTGAGTTTGTAGTTGAAAGGATCTTCGAATTGTTCGATGTTTAACAAGGATGGGCTATCTGCGGTTTCAACGTCTAACCAGTAGCCGAGCATGTAGTCTTCACGCAAAGTTGAATGCCCACTAAGCAATGACTGTGACTGATTATTACCTGTGAACTGAAGATTATTCAAAGCATCCTCATAGGATTCCAGCTTTAAACACTTAAACATATGGGAGTAGCCTGATAACGTATCATCAGAAGTCTCAGGGACACCATTTTTCCAGATCGCGGTATAGGATGTTTTTTTAATCCTAGGTATCAAAACACCTTCAAAATAATCACCCATTTCTACCAAAATATATTTTCGACACCCGCTATCTATTCGATTTAGGTCAATAATGGCATGGGCAGTAGTCCCAGAACCAGCAAAGTAATCGAGAACAATAGTATCATCAGGCGAATCCATACCCCCAACCCATAAACAATCTCTAACTGCACTTGGAGATTTAGCAAAAGTAAATACGGGTTCACCGAACAATTTGGTTAACACAGCACTTCCATGCTCTCTCGCTGCATACTCGTTTTTATCCCACCAAGTACGTGGTAAGACACCATCTGAAGGCTTGTGTCTTCGCATAACTCTTAACGCGCCTGATCTGGAAAACTCAGCTTTGAGATGCTGCATATTATCTACTGCTGACAGATGATTTAAGCTCCACACTCTTTCTCGGTTATTTTCATCTATAGGGTACAGTACTTGTTCATTCTCATCGTGTTCTTCAAGAATTTCCCATGTCTTAGATTCAGCATCCCATTCAAGTTCTGGTATGCGAATACTAAGAGATTCCTTATTAACGTATAAAGGATAAAATTGTTTGGGCCTCGCATTCCTATGAGTTACTGCGCCGCCATCCTTCCTAAAATTACGCCAATCTACATATTCACTATCCTCTATTGTAAATCTCTTAAGTTGTTTTTCTGAACGCGGCAGGCGTGATAGCTGCGCAGCCTCACCTACTTTGGAAAACAAAGCGTATTCATGGCATACAGAAAATCCATTTACGGTAGACCTACCTGATGGGTTATTTCGAATAACGGCAGTTCCAAGTTGATTTTCTTTTCGGAAGGAAGAATCGACCAGAGAGGACAGTTCATGCACTTGATAATCATCAATGGTCACGCAACTAACACCACTTTTATTAAACAGAGGGATTGATGATTTCAGACGATTATCCATCATTGTTATCCACGATGAATTTCTAAATCCATTTTTATAGATTATTGGCCCGGCATCTGTGTTATAGGGCGGATCAATATAAATCATGTCTATGCTATTTTTATATTTTCCATTAAGCAGGGATATACCATGGAAGTTATCGCCGTTTACCAGCAATCCAGAACATTTATCATCAATATTGTCAATTGAGGATAATAGTTTTTCTTTAAATTCTTGATTAAAATACTTTGTATCTACATATAGGTATTTATACCTTGAATTAGACAAAAACTCTGACTCCCCCATGAGTTTAAGGTCATTTAGAACATTTAATTTGTCAACTCCATACAGTTTTTCCCAGTCAGAAAGCTGACCTTTATTCGTTATGACATCCGCAATTAAACCTTGCGGTAGCAACTCCATTGATAAGCAGTAATTCACACTAACCACTATCTTCTTCTTCAACCAAAGCTTTTTCTGAAAATCTTCGATCTGAGCCAGCATACGAATAATCTTTTGCGCGATGCTACGCAATATTTTGATCTTGCGTAGCTGTTGCTGGGTGAGCTCAAACGAGGCATCGTCAATATCATCCAGATGCATAACTTCGTTTTTGATATAAAAATCCAGCTCACGATTTAAAAACCCACCCAGGTCTTTATGAATAAAGTAGTCAAAGGTATTTCTGGCGGTGTAGTCGTTAAGGTGTTTTTCAAGAATGGTGCGTTTGGCATCTTTTTCTGTGGGGGCAGGCGATTTTAATAGGGTAAGCCAGTCAGAAAATTCTGCTGCGGTTTGTTTAAAGATGCTTTCAACGGCGGCTTTGTTCAGATCAGTCTGTTTTTTCTTGCCCACGGGAATGAAGTTGAAGTGAATCAGTAGCTCGCCATCTTCAATACTGAGCGGGGTTTGTTCATCCAGTACAAAGCGGCGCTCTTCGCCCGATTTGGCTTTGACGTTGTCTTTTTCGGTGTCGGCCTCCACCAGCTTAATACGCACGGGCTTGTCGTTGTCTTGGGTGTCTTTCGCGATAAAGGCATAATCGCGCAGGTGCTCAGAGGATTTTATGTAGTACTGGTCGTGATTAGCCCAATAGAGCTTCACCTCTTCGCCTTCGTAGGGAATGGCGTAGGTGTCGGCCTTGTAGCGTCGCTGGGAGATAAAATCCCCTTTGTCGTAATAGCGGCTCAAGAAGGTATGTAGTTTGGAAAAAACGTCGTTTTCCAGAGCGGTAACATCTACGGCACTGGCCAGTTGTTGGCGCAGCTCTACCACCTTGGGTGATTGCTCTGGGTCCATGCCTGCATCGTTTAGGGTTTGGATGAGCTTACCCAATTCCGCCTGTGCGCCCTGATTACCATCATTACTGTAATCGGCAAAGGCTTGTTTGACTTGGGGTAACAGGTCTTGTTCCAGGAAACGATTAATCTCATCGCGATTTTGGTTCATGATGCGATAGATGCCAAAATCAAGATCGGCCTTGTCCATCTCAAAGATGGTTTGCAGGGTAGAGATTAATTTGTTGTACGATTCACTCATTGTTGTTTCCTATTCCTAATTCATGCTTTCTTTTAAACTACTCGCCAGCGAATAGTGAATAATTCTTTTACGTCTGTTTTTTGTTTTAGTCGTTGTTCCAGCTGCTCGATGAGCTGATCACGTTTTTCCATGATCTCGTCTTCTACATCAAAAATTTCCTGGCGCTGTTTTCTTTGTTGCCGCTCCAGCTCACGCAGTTGTTTTTGAGCAGCCTGCTGTTCTTCCATGCTAAGGGCTTGGCGGCTTTCCCGTTTAAGCGCTTTTATTCTCGCCTTGGTATCTTGCAGGGCTTGCTCCGCAGAGAGCACTTTGTCGTCGGCCCATTTTTCTAGTTTTTGCCGTTCTTCCTGAAAGAACTTGTTGTTGGCTTCCATAGCCTGAGACAAGGTGGCATCCAGTTGACGGTGGCTTTGTGTTGCCAGTATCTCAGGTTGCGTTGCGGGGTTCACTGCTGCCTCAGCCACTTTGCCTGGCAGGTTAAATAGTTTTTGGCACACTTCGCCGTCCAGTAATACACCGTCATCTGTCAGGCCAGTAAATACCAGATATTGATCTGTTTGCAGGGCATCAATGGTGAGCAAGTTTAGGCTTAACCAACCAGCCTCCCCTTGCAGCTGTTCTGCAACGGCGACTTTGGCATCATGTTGCTGATAATCAAAAATAAGGCCTGCAATTGGAGTATGTGTTGTGCGGCCCTGCTCAATAACGTGTTCGCCCAATGGATGGGAAAGTCGGTAGGTGTGACTATGAGAGCTTATGGTTCGCGCTTCACCATTGAGACGCAGTAGTTCATAACTGCCTGCTGGTGCGCCCTCTGAAATGGACTTAGCTAAATTAAAGCTGTGCTCTGTTTCGCTAAATTCAGCGTTATTTGCCAATTGGTGGCGTGTAAGCGCCCAAAACCAACGGGTGACTTTATCGAGTCGTTGTTCGGCTTGATCGAGTTTAATTTTTAACAGGTCGTGAATGTCTTCATCGAAATTTTCCAGTAATAGTTGCTGGGTCTCTCTCAGACGATGGGTGATATCAGCTTCGAGCTGCTGCTGTAATTCATCAAAAGCCTGGGCTATTGCCTGCTGTGTGCGGCAGGTGTCATAGATCGCCTGAATGCGCTTTTCAAAATCGACGCCGGATTCAATGCTGCCCAATATGTCATCGGATGCGCCAAACACACCGTCAAACAAACGGAATTTTTGGGTGAGCAGTTCCAGCACTCGCTGGTCGGCGTAGTTGCGTTGGTTAACAAAATTAATCACTACCACATCAAATTGCTGGCCATAACGATGGCATCGCCCGATGCGCTGTTCAACGCGCTGCGGGTTCCAAGGTAGGTCATAATTGATCAGCAAGGAACAGAATTGCAGGTTAACCCCTTCGGCGGCCGCCTCGGTGGCGATCATGATTTTGCCATGATGTTTAAAGTGATCAATCAGGGCGGTGCGACGGTCTATCTGCGGCGAGCTGGTAACTTGGTCTGAACCTTTATTTTCTTCCAGCCATTGGCGATAAATTTTAGTGGCCTCGGGGCCATTATTATTACCGTTGAATGAGACCGTTTGGCCATCATAGCCTTTGCTAGCCAGATACTGAGCGATATATTCTTGGGTACGCCTGGATTCGGTAAAGATAATGGCCTTGTCTTGTGCACCCATGACTGCCATTTGTGAGAAGCCTGTATCGAGTGCCTGTAGCAGTGCTTTTAGTTTGCTGTCTGATGAGATAGCCTTGGCCTGAGCGATAAAGCGCTCGATATCCTGAATTTCTCCGTCTAATTGTTCCCGATTGATTGGTTGTATGCCCGGCTCTTCGTTGACCTCTTGTTCGTACTCATCGAGATAGTCGGTTTCGATATCCTCTTCGTCAATGAGCTTTAGCAGAAAATCATCGTCAATGTTTTCATCGCGCAGGGTTTCAAGCCGATGCTTGATCGTCTTTAAGGTGTTTAATACCGCATGAGAGCTAGAAGCTAATAACTTGCGCAGAATTAACCCAGTTAAGTGCCGGTGCCTTCTAGGTAAGGCGTAACTTTCCTCCATTTCAAGAAAAGCAGAGACACCGTCATACAGCGCCTGTTCTGGATCTGAAGGGGTGAAAGGAACGGTAACGGTCTTACGCTCGGTATAACGTATGTATTCGAGTACATCTTTTCGCAGGGTGCGCTTAACAAAACCACTCAGGCGCTCCTTTAATTCCTGTATATCACCACTGCCCGCCATGAATTGCTTACGAAAGGCTTTGTCATCACCAAAGAGGTGTTCATCTATCAGGGTAGAGATGCCGTATAACTCTATCAGGGAGTTTTGTAACGGCGTTGCTGTTAACAGCAGCTTTTTTCGACCATTCAATGCACGCTTGAGGGCTTGGCCCATTTTGTTACTTTCACGGTGGGCATTGCGCAGCTTGTGGGCTTCGTCAATAACAACAAGGTTCCAAGGCTCTGCCACCAGCTTTTCTTCAAGGCGTGCTGCATAGTGATAAGACATGATCACTATCTGTTTATTATTTAACGGATTATAGACACCTTCTTTTTGCAGGTTTGACCAGGTGCGCGAGTCCAACACCATAGAGGGCAAATTGAATTTGTCTTTCAACTCTTGCGCCCATTGGCGACGCAATGATGCGGGGCAAATAATGAGCAAGTTGCGTTTGCGCTCTGCCCAGTATTGGCACAATACCAAACCTGCCTCGATGGTTTTACCTAGACCCACTTCATCAGCCAGCAAGACGCCCTGAGTAAGGGGGTTATTGAGTGCGAATAGCGCGGCATCGATTTGATGCGGGTTTAAATCAACACTGGCATCGAATAGCGATTGCGATAGGCGATCAACACCGTTATCAGCATGTTGAATGCTAAGTTCGTGGGCGTAGTATTTGGCGTGGTAGCAAGTTATTGATCCCACTATTTACTCCCTAGCAGGCCATCATCGAGTTTATTATGACTAGGTGCTATTGAAAGATTGCCTACACCGTAAAGGGCGGGGGTATTGCTTAACCAGAGGTGATATTCGGTACCTTCAAGGCTATGATCCTCCGTGCAGTCGACATTCCATCTTCTGAGCACATAACCCGCTACTGCTGCACGTACGTTAACTTTAAGTACGCCCGCCTTCATCCCATAATCCATTTCAATAGTTTCAGGATGTAGCAAATTGGGGTGAGGTACGATCTCCATCTCTACA
The DNA here is from genome assembly GCA_963845135.1 of uncultured Gammaproteobacteria bacterium. GTDB lineage: Bacteria > Pseudomonadota > Gammaproteobacteria > Pseudomonadales > Halieaceae > Halioglobus. The sequence goes on from CAWJQW010000007.1 coordinate 61,013, forward strand.
ATGCGATTCCACTGAATATCAGCTTCACTCGATTCGTGATCTTTAGGGTTGTCACCAACAATAACAGGATCGGCGATACGCGTTACCACAAAATCTATAAAGGCTTGGCGATTGCGATCGAAGGCACGTACATGCCAACGTAGACCGTTATCGACCAATACAAAGGGAATAATTTCGCGTTCACTTAAACCAGACTGAATAGACCGATACTGAATTTTCACCACCTTTTTGTGGTAGATAGCTCTGGTTAGCACTGCCAATACTGGCAGTAGCGGCCTATTGAGCTCTGCCGGTGTTTCACACCGAACCATAGGCTTATGACTGCCTATGAAATCCTCGCCGAAACCCTGTGAAAGGGCTGCAAGTACTTGAGCTGGTGAATATTCAAATAACGGCTTGAAGGACTCTGATTTGACGTAGGACTTCAGCCTAGTGTCGTAGTCCAGATTGACCGGCGCCAGCTCTCGATACAAAGTGATATCGCGCGTGGCAGCCGCCTCTCCGATTCCGAAGCGGGCAACCAAATCACTACGTCCGATCTCACCTAAAAAGTAGGTGCGAAAGTCGATATGCGACAGGCGCGCTTTTTGCGCCTGACTGATGTCTGACAGCTCCACCCCTGTTTATCTCCCCTAATGAAGGCAGCAAGCATTTTGCACCATTTTGGGGCCACATGGTAATACTTTAAATCACATCATTCATATTGATCTGTTGACATAATCATTTTGATTAGTATATTCTGGGAACAGGATCGAAGAACGGCTTTGATTCATGCACTCTTCAAGAGTATCAAAACATGGCAACAAATCCCCCAAAAGGCGACGGACACCGTAATGGTGCAGTTCGTGGCCGATCCCAAACCAAAACCCCATCTGGTCACTATGTGAAGCGCGATGCTGATACCGGGCGTTTCATGGACGTGAAAACTTCAAGTAAGGGTCCGTTCAAAGGCGTGAGAAAGGAAAAATAAGCGAGGACAGGTCAGTGATTGATATTTCTTTTGAAATCAACGGTAGAAAGGTATCGCCGCGAAGTATGGGCAATGCCCTGGAATCCGCCCTATTAGAGTCTGTGCAAGAGTCGATCACCAAGTCCGTTGGTTCGGCACGATGCCCCGAACATGGCCAGAGGCCAAAAATCAAAGTAAAGGGCCGCAATCTTGACTCGTTGAGCTTCGAAGTTTCCGGTTGCTGTGACCAATTGATCGAAATCGTAAAGAAGAAACTAAAATAATCATTGGAGGAAGAATGAACGGCCCTACACACCAGTTCGCCGGCGCGATTGCAGCTCTGGCAATCACACAGATGGATTCAGAGGACAATTGCACGGCGTTACATCATCCAGCGGCTGCGATCCCTATTGGTGCTTTCCTCGGCAAGCTACCCGATATGATCGAACCCTCGTTGGGGAACCCGAACCACAGGCAATTTTTTCACAGTGTCGCCGTACTGGGACTTCTGGGGACCGGCATGCACAAACTCTATCGCTGGGATCCACAAGATAATGTCGAGGGGCTGCTACGCGGGCTATTGTTGCTTGGTGGGGCTGCATACCTGAGTCATTTAGCGTTGGATGCCATGACGAGTAGATCATTGCCACTCATCGGAAAGCTTTGATTCTTTGCGCTAAGAATTTCGATCCCAGATAGCTATACTAAACTTCAGTTGGAGTAACAACCGCCGAGATTTCGATTTCATTACCGCCGATTACTCCATCTTTTCGTGTAACCAGTAGATGGAGACTGCCGGTGAAAATTACTACCAGCGTTTTATCTCTTTTCAAGGCCTGTGCCGGTTTCCTCATAACCGCTGTAGGCATTCTATTCAGCGCCAATGACGACGAAAGCGAAGACCCGCCCCTCGGAAATGGCTCAGACCGATTTGGCGAGCACAACTTTCGTACAGGCAATATGGATTCCGGCTCTGATCCGGATGGCTGGTATGAAGAAGATTTATAACGATTTTCTATTTCTTCATTCCTTTTGAGGCTGCCATCTTACCCAAGCTACCCCCCTGCCTTCCTGCATCGTCTGCGGGGCGGGCAAGCGGTGAAGTGGCCGCAGTGATTGATCGTCCGATATTCATCCCCGCCCACGCCATCATCCCACTCCATAGCAATGGCAGCCCCAGATAGAGGCTGGTGGTAATCATGTTCAACAGCATACGCTTGGCATCGTGCTCGCCGGGGTTGGCGAAGATCTGTAGAAAGGTGTTTACGTCCGGGTACATGGACAAAATCAGGTTCTGATCCACCCACATGGCCAGATACCAGAGCACGCTCCAAAATTTGATGGTGAAGATGGCCATGGCGCCGACCACCATCATGGCAATGGAATACCGGGATAAGACGACCACCAGTGGCAGGAGCGCATAGACGCCCAGAAGCATGATGGCCTGGACCATGGGTAATGACTGAAGCACCGCCGTCATAGTCACGGAAAACAGCGCTGATGCCGTGATCATTCCTCCGGCGGCAAGACCACCTTTGACGATGGAACCAGCCGCGTTGATGAGGCCAGAACCAGAAGCGTTATTGGCTATCAATTCGTTGTTCGACCATGAAGGTGGTGCATTGGTGAGTACGGTTTTGGCAACAGCGTCGTTTTGCTGCTCGCTGGCCAGCGCTGGTGCGATGGCGACTACCAGCCCGGAAAATCCGGCAGATGTTGCATCCGCCTCACTGATCAGCTTCTCCCGCAATCCCATGGCAGCATCGTCCCACCACTGTTTGCAGTAAGGTTTGCCCCAGGCTGGCGGTGTGGCGGCGTCATATTCCGTATCTCTGGCCGCGTTGTACGCCCAACCCGTGACCTGACTGGCCGGACGCAAGGTGTCGTAGTAACCCGCGGTATCCCGGTAGACGTGCGACCCCATCCAATCCGCGTCATCGGCTCCATAAGTGGCGAGAATGCCATTGATGGCCGCGGTTTCCGGTCGCTCTGCCTGGTATTTGGAGCGAGCCGGAATATAACACTGGCTGAAGAAGTCGCTCACTTCCTGCTTGAGGCGCGGATCAGCAATGGTCGCCAGGTGTGCCTGCTGCTCAAACGTCCGCATATCCGCCACGGTCGGCATGCCTTCGACAATGGCGTGGTTCAACCCTGAACTCAGCGCAATCACGCTATACCACCAGATCGGGACATTGACGGTTGCGGCAGAGCCGGCAAATCCGGTTGTGCCATAAGTGCTTTGTGGTACAGCCACGGTTGCTGTGGCCGGCGTTGGATCCAACAGCGTTGGCGGTGGTGAATAGGACAAGGTTGCTGCGTTGAGCGGCGTCAGAGCGGCCGGTTGCCCAGCGAGCACAACCACGAGTAGCGCGATAAACAGTTCGATCTCCATGCGACGCAGCGATAGTCCACTAGCATGACCTACCTCACCGCCCTGGGCAGGTTCGCGCCAGTTGTCGATCAGAATGCCCAGAAACGGCAAAAAGACGATACCGGTACTGACCAGCACATCCCACAGAATGCCGTAAAAGGTCCAGCCAAAAAGCGACGTAAAGAGCTCCAGGTAGCTATCGACACTCATTGCATTATTCCGGCCATCAGGCTCAGGGCTTTGAACGAGTGCGCCCTGCCCTAACACTAGCTCCAATAACACAAGCCAGGTGATGGCGCGCCAGCGCAACGCTGTTAGCTGAGCAGCTTTCGCATGGTTGATCGTTCCTGAGTTAGCCAACCACGCGACTGGATAATTCCAGCTTAGAGCAACAAGGGCGATCAATGACCAGCGAATGAGTGCCAGCGACAGCCGCCAGGTATCAATACTGTGTTGGATACGCTGCATGGATTCGGTCTGTAGCCGGTCCATCAGCAGATAACCCACCAGCGCTGTCAGCAGTACGGCCACTGTGGTGAATAGCAGGAAACCTCTCCGTCTTGTCCGAATACTACTGAACACGCCCACCTCGCAAAGGGTTGGGATCGAGGGTGGGCACTTCCGGCACGGTGAGAGCGCTCTGCCGCCTAGCGGCTGCTCTCTGCAACAGTGTGGTAACAGTATCGGAGACCACTTCCTTGCGCACACGGGTCTCAAATAGCAGGTTTTCGATTTCCTTATCCAGTTCGGCGATGGAGTTGTCAGCATGCTCACGAGCGACTTCGGTGGCATAGACCTCGGGTACCTGTCTGCCAGACAGCAGTAGCCTTCTTGCAAATAACGCTTTCTCGACCGTGCGCGCCGTGCTGATTTCAGAAACGAGACGACCCATGATCAGACTCTGTTCCGAAGCGGGCATCTCGCGGATGGCTTCGATCACCTGCCGACTGATCGCCACACCAGGCGCGGTGATCTGGTCGAGATTGGTGAGCGTGAGCGGTGTTGCGCCGCTGACCAGGTTCTGAATTTCGGTAGTGACCGTCGCCGACTCCTGGAAGAGCTTGGGTAACAAGCCAGTTCCCGGAATACTGTCCTTGCGGCAGGTGTCACAGGTGGTAACGATATTCTCGCCCACCACTTCGACGGTCCAGTCCCTGGCATCGGCAGGGGACGGCCAGATCTCGGATAAACGTGTCGAGGATGCCGCCGGCACCGGGGTGGGATCGGTGACCGGCCTGTTCATATTGATGTTGTAACCGGCCTCGACGATATCGCCGGTAAACTCCAGCACTGGCTGGCCGCTGCCGCCAGCCTGGCCACCAATCCAGGGCACTCCGTTATCGCCATTGGATGACTCCACTGTGGTTTTAGCGGTAACGGCGTCATTGCCACCGACGCCCATCTGCACTTTCCAGTCATTACCTTTTGATAAAGTGATCAAGTCAGCATAGGGGTTCTTGCCCTGGGCAATTTCCGCTTCCATCTGTTCGCAGGATTTGGTGGCCAGCTGCATGGTTTCTTCGGCCTTGATCAGGGCATTCTGGAACAGATCGTAGAGACCGGGATTCGCTCGCTGCAAAATCAGTGCCGGCAAGGCGGCAATGGCGCTGGTCGCCGCCGCCGTCATGGCGTTCATCATGTTGTCAACACCGGCACCGATGTTGTTTAGGGTATTGGTAACCGCAGCCACGGGGTCGAACTTGCCACAACTGTATCCCAGCCCCAATTGCGCAGAGCCCCCCAACGTGACGGATACCACGGCAGGATTGGCCGGCACGGAGACCGGCTCAGCACCGCCAATCTCGTAATACCACAAACCGTCTTCAGTCGGCGCTTGGGCGGCAAAACCGTTAATGGTCCAAAGGAGGAAAAAGCCACAGAGTAGCGGCATGCATCGTTTGCGCGTCTTCATGGGGGATAGTTAATCCAGTTAATGTCGAATAGAAAAAACTGGCCTTTCCTTTCACAACATTGGTAGGGCCTCCAGAGGTTCCACACATAATCACCCCCCACATCAACCCGACCTCCACCCCAACCGTTGACACTGGCGAGATCGTTGGTGCCGAAAACGGCGCAGCTCGATTCCGCTTTAGGGAGCAACATCTGCCACTCTCCCGTTGCCGGATCATTTTCTTTAAGAGGGCCAGGCGACCACACTCGTTGATCAGAGCTGGAGGAAGGTTCTATCTGCTGATAAATGTGAGGTTGACTGTCTCGGGTCACAATATCCCCAGCTCGTTGGGCATTGATCGCCGCTGCCTTGGGCTCTTCTGCCTGTGTTGTCCAACCGGTTCTCGGGTAGACACCACCCCAGGTTTGCAACGGCCAGTTGCCGATCTCCCGCAGGCCGGGGATCAGGCTGGCGGCGTAAAACATCTCCGGGATTTCCATACGCCAGGACAGCGCGTCAAGCCCCGACATGAAATAGGGATAGAATGAAGTGGTTTCCGACTCACACAAATAACCTGTACCCGCCAGAACTCCCGAAAGCGAGCTCACGGGGTGGCCAATGACATCGGTCTCTCTGAAGATCAGATTGCGGTGGTCTTTGTTGCCCTGCCCACCTTCGGTTCGATTACCAGCGCTTTCAATCGTCACAGACAACAGGCTCCCCAATAGCCCATTAGCGGCTGACTGCTGTGCCAAGCCCAGGGTGCTTCGGATTTCTGTCCAGGGATTGCCACCGAGTTCGTTATAGCTGCTGACGACCGCATCGGGTTGGTGGTGGCCGACCTTGATAGAGGTTTCGACATCACATTCGTAAATGGAACAACGCAACCAAAAACAAATCCCTACCGGCATCCAGCGCATGCAGCTGAGCGCTGCACTCGTCGTTTGGGAAACGATTTGCGCAGTGTTTATGGTGCCGGTACTGCCACTAACGGGAATCCAGAGGAGTGCGGCCAGCAAGAGGAATCTGTGCATTTTTCGCATCAGCGTTTTCCCTCTCCCTGCCACTGTTTATGGATCCGCGTTGCAGCGTGTACGTCGGTTACGCCATACACCACAACTTCACCGTCAAAGACAATCGCCGGGTAGCGATCAATACTGTACTGCAGCGCCTGCACCAGCCCTTTGGCAGCGCTTTCCATCTCACTACTGAGCTGACTGTTCATTCCCTGGAATCGCTGCATCACCCGTTTTTTGGCAATCTCTGGCTTGCTGGGCAAGCCTTTGGATAGTTCTTGCTGTAGCCGGTCAATGCGGTCGATGACATACACAGTCGCATTGTCAGTACCACTGATAACCGCAAATCTGGAATCCGTGAACACCTCAATCGTAGGCGATTCCTCGCTGGCCCAGACGGGTTCGTATAACGTTCCTGTTAGAACCATCGAGATGATGAAATGGGCTGTTGTGACATTCACTGACGATCATCCAGAACCAGGGGCCTTTGATAAGGTAACCATCCTGCTCGATTCCGCATTCTGGCAAAACGGTTTATTCAGACAGGTCTAGTCGATGTTTCTGGCCGAGCGATGGCGAGGTTTCTATAATGGCGAGAATTGACAACGTCGTACGAACTCAGATATGGACTTCAATCCCATCATCCAACAGGTCTTTAACGCGCTGTGGTATCTCATCCCACTCGCCATCTTTGCTGGCATACTCAAATCACCGTGGTTCAAAGGAATTACCGGTGAGTTTCTGGTAAATACGGCCGCACGGCTATTTCTTCCAAAAGACAAGTACCACCTGATCAAGGATGTGACATTGCAGACCAACGATGGCACAACTCAAATCGACCATATCATGGTGTCGCGGTATGGGGTGTTCGTGATCGAAACCAAGAACATGAAAGGCTGGATCTTCGGCTCAGCCAGCCAGAAAACCTGGACGCAAAAGATCTACAAACACACCAACAAGTTCCAAAACCCGCTGCATCAGAATTACAAACACGTCAAAACCCTTGAAGCCCTGCTGGATATTCCCGCTGCCACAATCCACTCTCTGGTGGTGTTTATCGGTGATTCCACCTTCAAGACCACGATGCCAGACAATGTGACCAATGCTGGTGGCTACATCCGCCACATCAAGTCCAAGCGTGAGTTGGTGCTGGATCAATCAGATGTCGACACAGTGATAGCGCAAATCGCACAGTTGAGATTGCAGAGAGGTCTGGCCACTAATCGGCAACACGTAAGTCATCTGCGTCAGAAAAAGGAATCCGCTGCGACCACCACACCGCCATGCCCGAAATGCGGCGCAACTATGGCGCTAAGAACCGCCAGAAAGGGCAAACATACCGGTAGTGCATTCTGGGGTTGCACGACCTTTCCTGTTTGCCGCGGGGTGATAAAACAGCATTGACCAACGATCAATACGACTACGAACGAGACAGCTCAATGCGCCGGGCGATCTCGTAGACCGCTTCCAAGCTCAGAGCATTTTTTGTCTCGCATAATGGCCGCACGCTCAGCCTTCTCGTGCTTTTCTGTCATTGCCAGGGCGAGTGACAGGGCCGGTGGGACATTGCGAAACAGCGCTTCGAGTTTGTCGGACAGCACTACCCCTTCCACGTATTTGCCCGGCTCCTTTCGGGCAGACAACAACAGATTGCGTTGTTCGTCATTCAGGTCCTTGAATCGAGCGATCTGCTCTATCTCCTCCTTCGGCATCACCAGACACAACCACCACTCCATCATATTGAGCATTTTGCGGCTAGCGTCGGGAAAATCCTCCAGATTCTGGGTGGCGATCCAGAACCAGGCGCCGAGTTTTCGCCACATCTTAGTGATCTTAACCACGTAGCGCGCCAGCAAGGGATTCGTAGTAATGATATGGCCTTCGTCGGTCACCACCAGAGTGGGGCGGTCATCATGCTGATGGCGTTCCACCAGGTCGTTAATGTGGCTCATCATGGACAGGTAGGCGACGGTGAGCTGATCCTCATAGCCCTCTCTGGCCAACAGTCCCATTTCCAGGATAGTGACATCGGCCTCCGGCCAGGACTTTCCTGGCCGGTTAAAGAAATGGCCGGCCAGTCCCGAACAAAACAATGCCATGCCGTCGCCCATTTCCAAAGCACGATTGCGCCGGTGTTCGGGCAGGTCCGTGTTGGTGGCGATAGTCTGGAAGGCATTGACCACATCCTGAGTAATCACCTGGGTTCGACTGCTTTCTTTCACCGTTTTAGCGGCGAGAAATATGGCGTTGCGGATCAGCAGTCGGTCTGCTCGGGTCAACCGTGCGTCTTCGCGCTCGTCGCCACCGGTGATCATAATGCGTGCGGCGATCTCCATTTCACCGAGAATATCGCGGCCGCCGGTCTCATCCTCGACCTCTTCATCTTCGTCCAAGGTTTCCTCCAAAGTAGATTCATCGACGTCGAGCGGATTAAACGCTTGACGCCGATCAAGCAAGCGCAGCGCATCGGCGAAGGGCGGCAAGCTCACATCGATGTTGGGGTTCAGGGTGATCTGATTAACCGACAGGCCGTGGTGGGCAAAATGCTGCCCCAACAGCGAAAAAGAAGCACCTGCTTCGATAATAAAAATCCTGGGGCGGTGACGCGCCATCATCTGCTGAAGCAGATACACCAATAGCGCGGATTTACCTGCGCCAGTCGGCCCGAGGATTAGCATGTGGGCATTCTTCTTTCGGTCATCCCGATGCAGTGGGTCGAAAACCAGAGGTTCTGCGCCCCGGTTGTAGAACACCAGCCCGGGGTGACCCGTGCCCCTGGAGCGACCGTAGAACGGTAACAGGTTAGCTATGTGGCGAGAGAAGATCAGCCGCGAGCGGCGTCGGGATTTGTCCAGGTCGGCGTCATAGGCCATCGGCAAGTTTCTAATATAGCTGTCGAGTGACAGCAGGTCCGCTTCCTGGGTAATGGGTTGCAGTCCGTTGGGCAGAAGCAACGCATTGAGCTTGTTCAGGTTGGCTCGTAGAGACTTTTGATTGTCGCCGCGTACATAGAAGGCCAGACTGACTGGATAGAGTTTGTTACCTTGCGCCATCTCCCGCTCTACCTGTTCTGCATCCTCCCGGGTAATAGACGCCTCAGCGGAGTCGCCCACTGATGCACGCTTGATTTGGGCAATGTGATTGCGCGTCGTGTCCTGCGGTTTGAGAGTGAGCGTGAGCGCCATGATGGTGTGCTCTGGCATACGGTCAAACAACGAGTACACCTGATCTCCCGCCTGTCGCTCCGCCGTAAAATGGCCGATATCCGGCGCCCTTCGCAGACTTTGTACGGTCATGATGGTGTGCGGCACGTTATCGAACAACCAGGTTGCCGTGCTCTCATCGGAACGCGGCATCGATAGGGTCAGTTGTTCGGCAAAATCATAGCCAAAGGGCAAATCGTCGTCGCCAGGATAAGGTGCCAGCTGTAGTAACGATTCGGCGTTGTTTTCTGACGCGGAGAGTTTGGGATTGAACCAGTTCAGCAGCCACTCATAAAACGCGCGACCGTCGGCGCGCTTGGCGTTAATACCCGCTGAAGCCAATGCCGCAATCCATTTGATGGCCACATCATTGAGCGCTTCCTCCACTTCGACGGCTGCCGGGGTTTTACCATTGTTTTTGAGACGGCGGTACAACACCACCCGAGTTCGCCGCTGCTGTCCCTGCCAGCGCGAACCGGTAACCGTGGTGTCGTCAAACAACCCGCCGGGCCGGGATATCGCCTGCAGGTGATTCGCCATCACAGACTGGTAGTGTAGTGAGTAATCTGAAGCACGAACTTTCGGCGACGGGTAACTGGCCAAAGACTCACTGAAGCGGGTCAACTGAGGTTCATCCTGAACATAAATCTGCAACACCCAGGGCGCATCATCACGCTCGGGAATGGTCTCGTTGATGGCGATTTGGATGGCATCGCGCAGTTGGGTCATGAAGGCCAACGTGCGCGCTTCGCAACCGACCGGCTGTACCTCGAATAGAGCCCCAAGGCTGACACCATCTTCCAGCAGGAAGGCTTTGCTCTCGGGGATGTACTCCATCCACGGCAACAGGTCGGTGAACGATGGTGGGCGTTGATAGTGTTGCTTTACCGCATCGGTGGTTAAGGGGACGGATCTATCTGAATCATGCGCTGACATCAAAAACCCCTACTCGTCTTGCGGCGAAGAATGAACAGTTGCGGGCACCTCACCCGGCACTTCCCCGGGCAATGCGTACTCCACCTTTTCGTAGAAGGGAAATGTGGTGACATAGCCTGGTACCGGCGTGCGTTCACGGCTCGACAAGTGGGGGAAGATGTACATCACCAGAGTGGGGTTCGGCAGGCGCGGAAATACTGTATCAATTTCATTCGCAGCCTCTCGAACATAACCTCGATAGTGTTCGATACCGGATTGCGGTAACGGCTGCCCACCGATGACCAGCCGATGATCCGGCTTCTGAACATCTACCATGTGCTGGTCGTAGATGGATTTCATGGTGGGTCCGTCCTGGGGCAACACCGACTCCTTGGTGCTGGCACAGCCGACCATCAGCACGCTAGTCCAGACCAGAGCCAGTACTAATCGTCGCTTGATCGAATAGATTCGTTTCATGATGGAGTTTCCTTCCGTTAGAATGAAAATCAATGGGGAGCTCGTGATCGACATGAATCGCCAGCTCAACACCGGCGGGAACAAATACCGCATCGAAGCTCTGTGCCTGACGCTCCCGCAGCCACTGCGCGACTTCGTCGCTGCCCCCGCTTAAGGATTTGCCGAGTACGTATTTACCCGTCTCACCGGAGACCACACTGGTTGCTATACCTGAGTCGCCAATTAGCGTTGTGGTTTCGCCCTGCGCCGCCGCTTCCCCGGCAGCTTGCAGCGCCATCACGCCAATACGCTGTGCCAGGAATGCCGGCGCGTTAGTTTTGCGCTCACCGGTGATACAGGGGATACCGCGCGCATCGGAAATCCACCCCAACGGCCTGTCGCTGTTTCCACTGGAACCACCCAGCTGTTTGTCGTCACTGGACAGGGTCTGGATGGTGCCGTCCTCGAAGACAAAGGTCACCGATTCCAATTTCCCGGTGACACAGGAGAGCGTCCAGTCGCCAATCGCCGTGCCGCTCCAGATCATGCCTTCGACGCCTGGAATGCGCAGACCATTGGCAGCCAGATTGTCCTTGCCGGTAATTACCTTGAATGGCATGGGGTCGCGCACCTGTCCCTGGATAGGTACCCGGCCCACTAACGCGGTCATACTGGTAGATCCGATTAGCGTGGCATTTCGAGGCACCGTGTAGACCGGCAGCGTGGTGTCGATGGCATCAGATCCTTTCGCTGCCAACGATTGCACCTCAGGGCGAGCACTGTCTAACGCATTGCGGCTGGTGCGACTGAATCGGTTGAGTAGCGTCTCTTTATCACCGTCAGTCGATGGCATGAATTCCAGAGGACTAACCCAGACCAGCGACTCTGATTCCGCAGCCGACGTTCGGACGGCATCCAGGCCGAGCCCGACAGGAATATCAGAACCTGTGGAAGCCGGCCGGGTAGATGACTTGCCAAATCGGTTGGTCAGAGAGTCCACCCTCGCCGTCAACGCAGCGATAGCGGACGTGGTCTCGGTTGGCGCAGAGTTCGACCGCTTTGTCTCTTGTGCTTTCTGCAATCGCGACAGCACGTTGTTTTCGATCTGCTTTCTATCATCAACGATATTACGATTTTCTGTTTTGAGTACGGTGTTATCCCGACGCAGGGCATTGAGCTCGGAGGTCATGGCGCTGACATTCGCAGTCAATGTCTTGATGGTATCCGCCGGCGTATCGGCGTCCGGTTTCGGCGCCTGCGGCACGGCTTCCAACAGCCGAAGTTGCTCTTCATTCGGTGCGCAGGACTTCACCGTCACGAGCACCGCCATCAGCACAACGGAACCGGCAAGTATGGGTAAAAGACGATTACTGGTGACCATCGACATGGTAAATTCTCATCCTCTCTCAAAGCGCCACATCGAAGGGCCGGTCCGACACCAGATAAACGGCAGTGGTATCGGCCTCACTGCCAGCTGGCAGCAGGCGATTGTGCTGAAATGTGGCGGCTAGCCAGGCGCCGCGCAGTTCGCGCGGATCGAGCACCACCGCTTTTCGGGTACGGTTGGTCAGCTTCACTGCAGTAAGGTACTGCAGACCCGCCTTCCAGGCGGCCACGGGCACGGCTTCAATCTTGCCTCCGTATACCAGATCAACTGGTTCGGCATTCACTGGCATCGCAACGACACCCGGCTGACTGGGGACCAGTCGCGTTGGCGCATAGAATTGTTGAGCGGCATAACGGGTCATGGCGACATAACTCTGTGGCAGTGATCGGTTGTTAACTTTCGACTGAGCTTGGGCAGCACTGGCATCTTGCGGTGTCTCCAGCAGTATCTGCACATCAGGCGACGAGCGGCTCTCTGGTTCGTCAGGCGCCGCTGAGATATCCAGTACGTACATCGGACCGTCGGATTCCGATCGCACCATGACGCGGGTGGTTTCGAAGGGTTGCCTGGCCAATAGATATAAAGTGCCATTGATGCTTTGGCTGCGTAGCAATGGTATTAGTGACTGTGGCAGACCGACACTCACCGAATCGGGGAAATGCACGAGGCGCTCTTCTCCCACCACCAAAGGGATCGAAATCGGGGTTTTGCGCCAGACGACTCGTTCAAAATTGCTTTCCGCAGCCCTGTCAGTTTGTGCATGAGACACCAGTGGTAAGCAGAACAAAGCGGAAGCGATCCAGTTCATTAATGTGTGATTGCGAGCGGCAGGCATCAAGAAGGCTCCTTATCGGCATCGGTGTTATTTGCGTTGGGTTCAGCCAGTTCGGCATCGCTTAATCGTCGTGGACCATCACCGCCATAACCATCGAGTGCCAATCCCCAGGGATTGGTTTCCGGATCGATGGCCTCGCGTACCACGCGGACGGGGTATCGAATGGTGGTTTGCTTGACGGTCATACCTTTCACCGACTCCAGCAAATCCAGATCTAGCCACACAATCCAAGCGTCAGAGGACAACACATCAACGCGGCGTTCCTCGTAACCATGCCCCGGAACTTCATGAACACCCCGCACCCGGTAAGCCAGTTCACCGCGTCGTGCCTTCAATTCCATATCGGCGATCAAGTCATTGCGGTAGCGCGGCGTAAGGTAGGGCGAGATCCGAAAAATCGCACTGCCATAATCCGTGGCACCGTTTTCGGGCCAGCGGTTAAGTTGTTGAAAAATGTAGAACGCGAAGGCAAAAACATTGGCTGGGGGCACTTCCTCAGCGTTAAAGACTGCACCCGAGCGCAGATCAGGTGGCACATAGACACGTAGCTGTTTGGGCGCCTGACTCCAGCCAAACCAGAGGGCCAGAATGATAAACCCTTGCAAACCGATGACGACCCACAAGGACCGCAAATGGGACCGCACGTTATCGATCTCGAGGCGATAGCGGCGCATGATGCGTTCTCCCAATATCCCAGGACCCACTGCGTAACACCCATGGCGTGCGATACAGCCCCAACGTCTGCAGGCGGATACGCAGCCATTGCTGGTAATAGCCTTCAGGCCGCCCGCGTTTGATACGCTGAAACAGTTTCGCCATAACCACGACTGTGGCCACAACACCGACCCCGGCGATACCAAATCCCATGGTGATTGCACCCAGCAACCAGGCCAGCAGCAGACTGAAGGGCAGCCATACCACAATGGCCAACCCCACAATCATGCCGAGCTCAGAGGATGAACAACCTTTGAAGATGGCGGGCTCGGCATTGAGCCGATCCGCCAGAATTTCATGGTCACTGGACATTCGCGTCTCCTACCGCAGGCGTTGTTGACGGAGGGTATTAAATGACACCGGCCGCTTCTGTGAGCAGATAGCTGGCGAAGATCAACACAATCGCACCGACGATCCCCAAGACGCCCACTTCGGCCCATTCCGCTTTGCCCTGGCGAGCTTCATTGAATTTTGCGAAGCCCAAATAAGCGATCCAGAGAAAGCCCAGAACCGCAATGGCCAGCCCGAGCACCAAACCACCATCCTTGATATAACCCTGAATCAGTCCGATCCAGTCACCCGCCGGCGGACCGGTACTCGGCGCGACTGGCGTCGGCAGCGCCGCCCAGAGCGGCAGTGAAAAAAACATCGCTGCCGTTGCCAACAGCGACTTACGGATGACAGCCGCTTTGTTGCTGAAACCGTTTTCTGTCTTTGATGTACCCATAACAAATGTCCTCTTCCATAACGCTGATAAAAATGGGGCTTATCCCCGCCTCGCACTGCGATGCTCCGCCGTTCGCCCTTACCGGACTTTCTCGATTGACTCACCGCAAATAGAAACCCAAAACCATCAAAACAATGCTTGCCCTCAGAGCGCTCCAGGTCAGATCGAAGACCGATGTCTGACCGTCTTGCCAGGCCCGAAAGGCGCCTAAAGCCACCCAGATCACCCAGACAAAAGCCAACACTAGAACCATGGATGCGATAGCAGTCAGCATCGTGCCCGGGCTAATCCCTGAACCGGCTTGGAAAGCAGTTTGTTGTGCGGCAGTCACGACCAAAACCTATCGACGGTAATCGCCGCGCAGTGGCGGGAATGAGCGAGGCTGGGCGCGGGGAGAATCAATGTGGGACTGAATGCCGTCCCGGATCTGCTTCAGGTCCTGACGCAACCAGTCATAACGAAAGCGAATACGGGCATCTTGTTCAGCATTAGCCTCCGCCTGCTTGATCAGCGGCTCGAGGGCATAGAGTTCATGGATGATTTTCGCCAAAGCCTCGCGCTCGGCGTCGGCATCGGCAAACGCCAAAGGCGCGACTGACAAGCCTAGAATTAGAAATGTGGATGGCCAGAATTGGCGTTTCATGGCACTGCTGCTCCCGTGAGTTATTACGGGGCATAGTGCGAGAATTAGGTAAAGGCGACGAGGGGAAATCCATTCAGTAGATGGGGTGGTTTTTTTGGACTTTCAAACACAGACTGAGCCAGAAGCAACCAATAGAAGTGTAAGCAGACGGTAGGACATGGGGAAGAAGGTTATTGGGATTCGTCAATATCTTTTGGGGGGATCACAAATCGGGATGTGCCCGCAGCTTCAATTCGTGGTCAGTCGCTTGACAGCTCAGTGGCGAAACCGGGCAACAACACACTGTCCGATACTACTCTACTGGCAACAATACTGGGCCCCGGCCTGAGCTAGGCACTAACTCAACATACAATCCCTGTCGTCCAACAATCACCGCAAGCATTGAACGTTTGTCTCTGCGTCTGGATGAAAGACGGTTCCACTCCGATTTATCAAGGGCAGAGGGAATCGGGTGATCTTCTGGATGGGTATGCCATTCCCCCAGATACCTGATAGTTCCTTGGCTCACTGTCCACCGAGCTAGTGCAATTGTCTCATGACCAAATGGCATGCGTTCGAACAGATAGCGAAATCTGTTATCCCATACGGTGGGAACCGTTGCATTTTCAATGACTATATGATTTCCATGAACAGAACCGAGTAAAACCCCTCCTGCTTCGCAGTCAAGCGAGCTAGCCTGAATATACTGTAAGAATGTATCAAGAGTGCCTTTTGAAAAATGCAGCAACGTTTTCCGATCTTTGGTTGCCCACGAACTCATAAATTGCATATTGGGCAATCCGCATCCCTAAGTGGATCGCAATCAGGAGTGGCAAGCTGATGGGTATGGTCGATCAGCCTTGTTCGTAACGATGGGGAATAAATTTCGTTCACCCAATCAAGAGCCATTTCCGCCCCTAAACTAGCAGCGTGCACAGACACAGAAGCCGGGAATGGCACGTACAACCCCTCGCACCCATGTCCTGCCAAGACAACGAGAAGCGGATCAACAACCGAACGGAGTTCTCCTCTTTTGTTGCTATGCCAAAGACACCGATAACAGGCACCAGAGCCGTTCGTTCTTAGCAATGCCCGAACAGCCGTTCCCGGCCCTTCAATCCAGAGAGACAGCATAGATACCTGCTCTAAGTAGTTGTCGCACAGCCAATGTCCCAAAGCCTCTTCGCCGGAAGCATCTATGAGCAGATCTAAATCTCCCAACTGAGCCTCCCTGACATCCACAGGCAAAGCACAAACATCTGTGCCTGGTGCGAGACGCTTCAGCTCATTCGCCATAGAGGTCGCTTTGTTCGACAGCAGGTCTGGGAAACCAAGACGATGTCGTCCGATGTTTTGCGGGAGCAGAGTGTCAGGATCCACCAATTTAAGTTTGCCGCCGGATGTGCCAGCTCCGGCCTTGACAAGCATTTCCGACAGATAACCTCCAATTGTTCCGCACCCAACCACCGCTATCCTTTTTCCCGCAAACGTCTTTGATGTCGGGATGTTTCGCTGAGCGAGGTATCGGTCATCAATTCTAACTACCGATAGCATCATCACCTCGAGGCCATAAGTCGTATCCTTGTGTTTTTCCAACCCGGCCTTCGGGCTTCGACCTTGTTGGTTGTAGTAAACAGCAAAGCCATAAGTCATTAGCGGAGATTCGACAATTATCAGGACTCCGTTCGCCTTCTTTCTTTCTCCTTCCTGAATACGCTGATAAATCTTTCGGCGACACCTCGGATCTAGGGTACTCTGCCAAGCCAAAATATCCCGAACAGTACGCGGAGGCCAGTTGTTGTTTAAGGGGTGAGGCTTTACGTTTGTCTTTACGCGGTAAGTCAGTACCGTCCAATCCGTGACTTGGCAATCAAGTGCGTTCAGCTTTTTTGTAGTCCGCTCTTCATTATCGGTAATGAACCACAAAGGGTTTCCGTTGGCTTCCGCAACAATGCAGCTTTGACGCCCCAGGTCTTCCCCTTGCATGTCGACCAAGCAAAATGGGCCACCCCAGTAAGCGAAGAACTCTTCCGTGAGATCCTCGACCAGATCTCCCTTCAAAATCTGACCTAAAACATTGGCCGCGCGATCCAGACAAGCGAGAGATTGTCCAATAGGATCGAATATATCCAGGACAACCGTGTCCTTGGCGATATAACAAAGCTCGCCATCTGCGCCGAGATGAGGTACCGCTGCAGGCAATTCGGCGGGGATTTCCAGTAGTCGAATGCGAGGCAATTCGAAGAAATTTGGATCGAGCTGAATTTCACATGGGGGGCCTAAGTCCAACTGGGGCGGGGTCAGTCGTCCGCGCAACCTGAACCAGCCGCCATTTGATTTTCCTATGAACTCAAAACCCCGTTGCTTAAAAACCTCGATGACATCCGAGGCTGTGGTGGTATTTTTCATCCTGCTTTCGTGCGACCTATAAGCTCACTCGGACCGGCCTTTGCTGGTGCCGCCGCAATGGTGGCAGCCACAGACACTATCTTGACTCGATCCGGATCGTTTGGAAAACGTGGGCCGAATTCGCGCTGCATCCAGATGCAGGCCTGTAAAGCACTGCTGGCATCAACCGTCCCTCGGAGTACTGTTTCAAACTCTTCGAACGCTTGTGCCGCCTCTTCGACGCCAATTTTTCCAAGCCGATCAGTGAATGATTCGGATTCTTCAACGGGGTTGTCCACGCCCGCGCGAAGCTGAGCCGGCAATGCAGCAACCACGTCCAGCAAAGCGAGATCGTCACGCCGGTCGCGCTTCTCGAACACTGGTGCCGCAGCAGCCATCAGCAAGATTGAGGCAGGACCGCCAGTGGACCATTTCCAGTCACGGAACGCTTTTAAGTAACGTACTACGCGGCGAAACTGCTCTCCCTTCGCGTCCACCTCTCCCAAGAACCACTCCTTGATAGGCCTGGGATCAGAGATCATCCAGTTACATTCACGATGGGCAAGAAGCACCTGATTGCTTGGCAGGGCCGTCCAGGCGTCCCGCTCCGCTTTAATCGCCGCCTCGGTCAGCGAGTCGTAGCCATACCGCTCCATCGAAGCCTTTGCAAGCATGAGGAACTCTTCATCAGGGATCGCGTAAAGCGGGATATCAATGTGGGCAAACGTTGCTATAACTATACGAATGCAAGTCGGCTTGTCGGTGACAAGCTTCCACTGCTTCTCTTCAAGCAATGTCTTCAAGGCCTCTTCAGCGGCGGCAAAAAACACGGTTGCCGCAGAGCTTGGTCGCTTAGTCTGCGACAAAAAGCTCAGTGGCAGGTAACAGCCATCATCCACATCTGCCTGTTGAGGACACTGCGCAGGCGAATTCAACGTCTTGTATGCCCACGACCCTTGGGTAAAAAATCGCGGCTGAGGCACGTCGTCAGTGTATCCATTCTCCTTGAGCACTCGAGGGATACCTGTCCGCAAACAATTCCTGACCTCAGTCCGTGCGGCTGCAATCCAAGCTCGCTGCTCGGGACTCAAATCCAACTCCTCATGCATACAGGATTCATCATCGATCGTGGTGAAGAACAACGGACTTAGGTTCAGCATGTAGCCTCCGGAAAATTCTTGTTAGGGCCGTGATAAAAAATGGGAGCGCCGGCCTGGTGAAGTCGAAATGGTTGAAAATGAGGGTCACCCAGCGCCCTCTGTGCAGCGTGATTCCCGCGATCCTTGAGCGTATTGGTGGCGCCAGTGGACACCCGATCCAGAGCCTTAACGTCCTTGCTTTGATCTGGCGTCGCTTTGTCGTCAATTTGGTAGTAGTTAACTCCTAACGACTGCCGCAACATATAGTCCACCGACGACTCCTGGGCAGAGATCACGAGATCGAAGAGACTACCGCGCCATTTACCGAACCCGCGGTCAAGGCTGGCTCCGCCGCGAACGGTCGCGCCAATAGTCATTGTGCCGATGGAGAGAACCCGAATCTGCGCCTCCTGATCCGGTGCCAAGAACGTCTTGACCTCGTGTAGACCGAAGAGACCAGGGGCATTACCCACAAGCCCTCCATCAGCGAAAACACCGCGATCGTTACGTGCCAGCGGAAAGTAGATGGGCGCAGCGGCAGTCGCCAGTGCCACATCCACGATCTTCATGCTGTGATCGAACTCAAAGGATGGATGATGCGGCGTCTTGAAGAACTGGCCGCGACCAGTCGAGTAGTTGACCGCCGGCACAAGAACCCGATGCTTCAATTCACCTATCGTAGTGTCCTGGAAGCGTTCATTTAGCACCTCCCGTAACCCCGCCGAACCATGCTTTGCAGCCAACCAAAATCCCAGTAGCCGTCTGGTAAAGCCGCGGCATCCAAAGATGCGATTGCCTTCTTTTTCAAAGAGATTCTTGAGCTCTTGGGCAGGTATTTCGGCGGCCAGCCCCAAAGCCAACATCCCTCCTGCCGATGTGCCGCAAATCAGATCAAAGTGTGAGGCGATAGGACGGCCCAACCGCGTTTCAAGTTCGGCAAGGACTGTCGCTGTGTACAGGCTGCGATAACCGCCTCCTGAAAGCGCGAGCACATGGTAAGTGGGGATATCGGCCATAATACTTCAGCCTTTCGGAGGAAACGGATCGTTGCCGTAGCTATCCTTGTCGCGAATGCGCCCATCCTGGCGATGGATGACGAGTTCCGACTGCTGTTTACGTGCGATGTCCCGCGCCGCATCTACCGCCTGTTTCTGGGTGTCATGCACGGAAGTAGCCCGTTGATTCCCAGCGCCCTTCACTGCCCAGCCCTCTTGATGGGGAATAACATGCTGATTTTTGCCTGCCATAATGGCTCTCCTTGAGTAGAACTGTCCAAATCCCAGCCATTAGGCTGGGTTGTCATTTACTGCTCGTTGTAGCACAATAAGTTGTTCATGCAGACAACGGCAATGCCAAACAAATATAGCGTAAGAACTCCTGGGCACATACATTCGTTGTCTGACTGGACAACAGCATATCAGGGCACTTGCCTTGTTGCAACTGGCATGCAAAGCGCGTCGTCGAAGCCGATTGGATGCGGGGTTAGTACGGCAGAGTTTTTTTGCACTTGTTCCCCCAACAGTAAGGATCAGAATTTATGCCGCGAACAGGCCTGGGCGTCGCCCTCAAGACACTGCGCGAACGCAGAACCCTTTCCTTGCGTGAAATCGGCCAGTTATCGACCGTGGATCACGCTTATGTCCACCGCCTAGAAACCGGCGAAAAGACGAATCTATCGCAAGACCGAGCGGAGAAGCTGTTAAAGGTTTTGAAACCCGGAGAGAGAGACGCTGCACTCGTGATGTGGCTTGTTGACCATGCAGACGCAGACCCTAGTCTTGTCGAGTTCGTGCTACAAGACTCTACTATTGGTATCGACATTTTTTCGGCTGCAGCTGGAGTAAGACATCGCGGCAATGCGAGACCTGACCCCGCTACACTTATCGCTCGAATTAGAAGGGCATTTGAGGATGAGGACGACTGAGTATGGACGAAGCGGACGCCAAGCAGAAAGCACGCGCGTTTATCGCCAATGTCGATATTTCAAATATCCGAGAAGACCTGTCTGCATACGTGACCGCGGCTAACGCTAAGGTCAAGCGTGATGAGCTTGGCGAGGGGGAGTCTGGCTATACTATTACAAAGCCAAACGGGCAGCACATCATTACGGTGAACTCCCTAGAAACTGATCAGCGCCACCGCTTCACCATCTGCCATGAAATTGCTCATATCGTGCTTGATCTAAAATCATGCCACGAAGAGGTCCCGTCTTGGTCATATGTTAAGCGACATCCGAACGAAATTGCCTGTGACACGTTCGCTGCAGAATTACTTATGCCTTATCGAATTTGGCTGTCCGTTGTTCCCAAGGAGGAACCATCCCTAGAACTTATCCAGTACATGGCTGACCAGTTCGGTACATCGTTTCCAGCCGCCGCATCAAGGTTCGCCAGCCTCAGCGTGCTACCTTGTGCATTCGTCACCATGGAACGTGGCGCTGTACGATATGCGGCTCGCTCCACATCACTGAGGCAAGCAGGTGCTTGGATATCACCAAGATCAACAATTCCCGTTGGCTCCGTCGCTTACAGAATCAGGGCTTCAGAGAATTATTCCACAGAAACAGATGAGGTGGCACAGGACATTTGGTTCGACAATTGGGAAAAGGGGCTTTATCTCTGGGAACTTACAAGGCACTACGCTAGTACTGATACAACCATCTCGTTGTTATGGCTCGACAGTGAAAGTTTACCAGAGGTAGAAGTAAACCGATTCGGTACAATTATAGAGGACAACGGAGGCTTGGCCGAGCTTACGGGAGAGCTGCCATGGCCAGGGCGAAGCCGTCGACGGTGAATTTTAATGCCGCATCATCAGAGATACTTTTTGAAGGTACTGGCTGTTATCGTTACAGCAAAACCAAAGACTAGGGCAAAAGGCAGGATGATCCAGGACGGGTGCAAACTGACCGGCAACGCCAGGTACAGCACCCAGGCCGTGATAATCAATGGCAGAGCGGCTTTCTTGGCGTAGTGGTAAACGAAGGAGCTTTCCCGACCGCCACCCCACCGTCGCAGATCACGGCGCACCAGCCCGTCCACCAGCGCCACCAGGGTGAACAGCCCAAATACGGGCGTAGCCAGCGTCAGAATGGCGAGGCGAACAGCGAAGACTTGAGTGATTTGCATACCGGCCAGGACGAAGTCAGCCGCGGGCCGGTAAAGAGCGTGCAGTACCGGGCGTATGCCAGGCTCTTCAATGATTGGGGGCGGTGTAATCCACTGGATGAGATCCACTATGCCGGTCCACTCAAAGGCGATATGGTAGAAGCGGTCCGACAAATCGCTGGCGAACTGCATGGGATGTTCCGTCAACCAACTGCGATGAAAGTCTGCGCCCAGGAACTGCAACTCGTTCACCAACATCTGCCGACTATGCGCTAACCCCTGCTCCTCCCACCAAAACACCATACCGATCCATTCAATCAGGATGGAGAAGACCAGAGAGACGAAAATCCATTTGAGGCACTGGGCAATGCCCGTCAATACACGAGAGACGGCACCAGGTTGTGCGACCGGTCGGCGGGGATCCGTTGGTTCTGCCATGCTAGAGTGCTACCGACTGTTCGGAAGAATCGGGTACGGCTTCGGATACTGCATGCCACCAGTGATCGGTTACCCGATACCAGTGGTCGTTGGTGATATAGCTGCGCCGCATGGCGCTGGCCATCGCTTCAAAATCACCCGGCATGACGGCATCCTCCCGGCTATCCGGCAAGGGGATGCGGATTTTCCACAGCTGACCACCTTCCAACAGCGCGAAAGCTTGGCCCTTGGGTAGCGTGACCATATCCGCGGCGGTCAGCATCGGCACTTCAGAGACACTAATTCTGTCTTCGTTGCGGGATTTAAAGTCGACACCAGAACCGGGATCCGATGAGTCATCGACCCCGGAAACGCTCATCAAGCTAAAGACTTCAACCCGCGGCAACTGTTCGGTCAGCATGTCTGCGGTATCCAATTCTTTCACACGCAGCATCAGCATCGTGTTGAAGTTACCGGCCACTTGCCCCGCTTTAGCTCTGCTGCCGATCCGCGCTTCCACGTCCGACCAAGTCTGGGTATAGGCCGTCACCTGGAAGCCCGCCCCGCCCGCCTTATTCAACAGCGGTACGAATTCATCACCGATCAGCTCGTTGAACTCATCCGCATGCAGGGAGATGGTGGGTATTTTTGCGGCAGAGGGCTGTCCGTGGACATGTTCGGACGCGTCCGCGCGGCTTTCTTGGGGCTGTCCACGGTGTCCGGACGCCACACCGTGTTTGTAAATATGGCCCGCCACGGACACCAAGTCTGCGAACATGGAGTTGCCCACCGCGCTGGCCACCGTGGTATCGGTGAGCGCATCCAACCCAACGTAAACGATACCCTTGCGGCGTATCACATCCATCCATTCAAAGATCGGCCGTGTATCGTGCTCGTCCTGATAGTTCGGCGAAATCAACGCGGCGATGGTACCGGTAGTGAGTTTTTCCATCAGCGGGCCGACTGAGCTGACGATCTTGTCGAAATAGGTCTTGTCGTATTTGAACGCCGAAATCAGACCATCAAGAACGGGGTCGTAAATGGCACTTTCTTGCAACAACCGCATGCAGGCGATGGCTTCCATCGACCGGCCACGTAGCGCATTGGGTAAGTTACGCTCCTTGATATTCGCTGCGCGTTCTTCGACCAGAGCCTCCCAAGACTCGATTCCTGCAACCTGGGCACAGTGGCCAGCATACTCCACGAACAAAGGTTCGATGTCATTGATGTAACGGCGGATCTGTTGATAGTCCGGTCGTCGTTTCAACGAGACCAGTGCGCGCGCAATAATATTGACAAAGCGCCAGGCAAACTCCTTAAACGCAGCGGAATTGCCCTCGTTGGGCAACTGATTGGCGATACGGGTGGCAACTTCGGTGATACGAGAGAAATTGCCGATCGCGTTATAGCGCGCGGACAGTTCCGGAAAGCCCAAATGAAACAGGTAAAAATCGTCCAGTCGACCCGCACGCTTAGCCTCTGCGTAAATCCGGCGAAGTAGATCGGCATCCCCTTTAGGGTCGAATACAATGACCACATCCCCACGGCGAATGTCCTGGGTAATCAACAGTTCGGCCAACCGTGTTTTACCTACACGTGTAGTGCCCAACACTAAGGTATGGCCCACACGTTCGCCGAGGTCCATCCAAACTGACTGCTCATGCGGTTCAACCGCATGCAGAGCTGGCTTTCCACCCACAGCCGGTAACGGCGCAAGCGGATTCCAGCGGGATCTGCTTCTCAACGCTTTCGCCAACAAAGACAAGCCCGGCATCGACTCCCAAGCAATCTCTTTTTGCCGTGCCCACTGGTACAGAAAACCGGGTTGAACGTAACGTTGAACCTCGGGCTTCAGCGTGTCACGCAGACGCTGTGTGTGTTGCTGGGTCCAGCGAAAGCCTTTACCCAAAAATAGCTTATGGCGGCTGACGGGTATTTGATCGGCACTAACCTGGTATTCCGGTAGCCGCTTCATGTTGCGCTGATAGCGCAGTACGCGCCAGGCTTGACGCCCTCGCCAGAAACCAAATCCGAAAAAGGTCAAGCTGGAGGCGATAGCAATACCCGGTGGCATCATCAAAGCCCAAGGTGCCAACCAAGCTAGCGTTCCAGCCGCGAGTGCCGTGCAGGTGGACCACAGTTCCACGGGCGGTCGAAGCAGCGCTTCCATCGGGTGAGCACTCATTGCGTGATACCTTCCCGGGTAATCAACACCGGGTAACGATAGATACCCAATGCGCTGGCCAAATCGTTGCCGGATCCCAGGGTGATCGACAGCCCCCCGGCGATGTCGGCTACCTGCCGGACATCGTGTTCGGTGTCGGCCTGCACCAGCATACCCACAGCACCCAGGGATTTGAGGACATCACGATGAGCAGCCAACCACCGGAGCGACACCTGATCCGATCCGATCAGAAAAAATGGGCGCGGATTACCTTGCGCCAGACGCGAAAGCACATCGGGTTTGAGTTGGTTACCGGCGAGATCGCCGACCTGTAGAGCGGGAGAGCGTACCGGCAATAGATTACTGAGTGCGCCGGGGCCCTGTGTGAGTGGGGACTTGGACAACGATTTCCGTGTCGCTAAGCCACCAGCATGATCCGAATCGCCCGATCGTATTTCATCGACTGACTCTTCACTGAAATGGAAGGGTCTCAGCAACGGCGCGATGGATTTCGTCTGCCCGTTATCGTAGATAACGATCAAATCGGCAAATGCCGATGGACTTGCGATTAAACTCAACAAGAGAATCATTAACCATCTTGGCGGAAATTGACGACTAGGGATTTTCAAGCCAGGCCTCCTGTTGAATATCGGCGAGTTGCACCCATCGCTGTTTGACGCGACCGCCATAGGCCAGCGCCCTGACACTATCGTTAGGTGCGTGATAGCAGCCAGCGCTCTGCATCCAGTTTGTGTGCACGGCGTAACAGTCGTGGAGAATAGCCGCCGCGACACGCAGATTGTGGTAGGGATCCAGTGCCTGCCATGCCGACCCCAGAGCGGGGCGATGGTAGCGCCAATTGATCTGCATGAGCCCAATATCCACCGAGCTGTTGCCGCTCACCAGCGCTGCCTGCAGTGCTTGCCAAGCTTCTTGACGCGTGGAGAAGTAGTGTCCTTCACCACTGATATTGAGAGCCCATGGCCAGGGCCGATACCGACCTTCACTCAGCGAGCTCTGACCGCTTTCGGTCAAGGCTACTGCGTAGAGCAAGGCCGGAGGCAGATCATATTCGCTCGCCACCTGCTGATACCCGGTCGGTACAGATTGAGCACACACAACGGCGGACCAGAACAGCAGACAGACAACCGAGGGAATAACAGGCCAGCCATACATAGGCGACACCCATCAAAACCGAGACACAGGCAAGGGGGTGATTTGATCCCCCCGGCGCAACACCAGCATGGGTAGTTTCTGTCCTAGCTGGCCCGTGTGCGTTGCGACTTTTCTGCGCGCACCAGCATCAACATTCAGGGTGACCTTATGCTCACTGACCCACTGAGGATCAATCTGTTTCGATGTCGCCCAGTCCCGTATCAAGGATTCTTGGCCGACGGATACATCAACAAGATACAGATCGATACCAGAGAACTGCTTCAACTGGCTGAGCAAACGCTCCATAACGGCATCGCAAGTCGAGCACTGGGTGTCGGTAAAGAACAGCACACGATCGGTAGGTTGCCACGACAGATCCTTTACCAGATCCTGATCCAACTTTCTGGCATTCACCACACTGGCATCAATAAGTAAGCCACTGGGAAACAAACGTCGTTGGGCTTCGTCGTAGGCGCGCTGGAAGGCCAGAATACGTTCGGCGTCCTCTCGCATCATCAGTGCCCATTGTTCCGCATATCGCCGTCGCTCTTCGGTACTACGCGCATGAATGCCGAGCACTTCAATGGGGGACAAGGTTGATGGGCTTACGCTGCCACGGATCCCCTGCATCAGCGATTGATACCGTTGCCATTCGCTGTTTTCCAGGTCCCACTGTGCAGCGCGGAATGTTATAGGATTTACAAGTTCGGTCGCCGAGGAGTCGGTGGGTTGCATTGTAGAAACTTGCGAATCAGTCCTCTGTGCCGCGACGGCGATCACAGGTAAGGCAGCAAGGGCAGCCCACCCTGCAATCCAGGCAAAACGGCGACACACTCGGAACTTAGTGTTCATCGTCGCTGCTCTGCTGGTCGACGGGTACGGTGAGGTTGCGCTGGATCATGTGTGGACGCTCTGGATCGCAGAAATCAACTGACCGTTCATGATCACTGGATTGCGCTTTAGAAACCGGCAAAGCGGATGCAGGATCGAAGGAAGTCGCGTGATCATCACGCTGTCTATTTTCAGTTCCAATGACCAGCGCGGCGATCAACATAATGGCAATAAAAAAGACTTCCATTACGGCGTACCTCCTGACGATGAATAGGCAGGCGCTGAGTCGCAACGCTCGAAAGCCAATAAACGATGTATCGGATCCTGCACGATGTAAAAGGCCGGACCGACGATCAACTCCACTACTACCCTGAGCGGCATGGCTTCGAACTGGCGATGCGCCGCTGGTAACGGCAATGTGAGCATGGCATGCACGTCATCGGACAGCACACGGTCGTCGGCCAGGCGATAGCCTGAATCGCGCAGAAGCCAACGCAACGCATCACCAAGACTTTCGATGTCGTTAGGGATGGCAATTGCGGTCGTTTCTGCAAGCAGATCACGCTGACCGGCTGTCGGGGCCACGACCACAATCGAGTAGCGATCGATCTGGGTCACTGTTTTTCTCGGCGTTGCGGATTGTGATGCGGCTAGCGCGACATTGCTCGTAATCGCAACACACAGGCCACAGAGCAGTGTTGAGAACTGCAACGTGAATACACGAACTTTGCGCATGGTTTAGCCCCTGCCAGAATGAATAACATCATCATCGCCAATTGGCTGGCACGTATGTAGGGTTAATCCGTTCTGAGAGTGTCGGGTTTCTTAAAGAGCACTTACCTTCCTAAATACACAGCGCTAATCTGTTCTCGAACGTGCCCCAAATTGCGACTGATCGTGAGCCTGGCTTGATGATCTAGCTTGCGTTGATCGGCGCTTAGACTGGTTGACACCGGTCCGCCCGCAACGGGACAGGCCCAGCCCGTCAGCTCCTTATACCGCGCTTGAGCGTAGGCGTGCCGCAGGCCGTGGAGCTTCGACAAACCCGCCTGCGTAGTATGACGTTCATAAGTGCGCAGCTGTTGGATATAATTTTTCTGCGGAGGGATCAGGGACCCGGTTCCCACCAGGCGGCGGGCACGATCCAACACGGTACGTTGTTCCTGCGTAAGGATGGGCACCTGGCGCGCCTTACCCCCTTTCGTCCATGACGCTTTCAGGCGAATATGATCGCCTTGGTCCGCAAAGCCTGGCATGAATTTGATTGCCTCCTCCCTGCGCAAACCGAAGGCGCGCTGTAACTCCAGACTCATACGCACGTGGTCGTCCTTGACGCTCGACAGGGCATCGTCATCAACGACAACCGCCTTGGAATCATTACTCACAAACTGCCGATCCGGAATGCCATAAAAGTCATTAGATCGCGCCACTACATTGCGGCGATCCACCTTGGTGGCCCACCAGCGCAGGCAATTCATTCGATTTTTGACGGTGCCCGCCGCCATACCCTCACTGAGCCAACGTTCTACCAAGGCATCCACGTGCTTAGGTTTAAGCGAACGGGTGGTCATGCGCCGATAGCCCATATCCTGCAACTGATTGGCAATCTGATTGAGCATGCGCGCCCGGTTGGCTTGAGTACTGTAGCTGCCATCCCGGTTGCGCTGACACATTTGTTTCAACTGGTAGTTCAGGTCTCTCATCGTGTACTTTCCAACTCTGGTAAGTGTTTATGACCAACCGCAGGCACGTAGCCTGACTGGGTCCGCCGAGGCGGAAGGGTCAAGGGACACTACTCCCCGTTCGACCTGATAAGCCTGGTCGCAGGCAGCCTGGCTGCTCTTCTGCTGAAGATGGTGCCGGGTAAACCAATGGGCTCTAATAGCCCTCCTTGAATGGTGAGTATTTCACCTCCTTCTAAATGAGCGGAACCATTAGTCCGCATGTTGAAAGAAACCGTCGAGAGGACGGCACATTGAAAATCGGCTACTTGCGAGCCGGTTTTGAAGTGGCGATTGCCAGATTGAAGAGAGGACGACCGTCCTGATGTTGAAGAATCATTGAAGATGAGCTGCAGCCGAAACTGTGCGCCTTTCAAACTCTGTTGACGCTACTGCTGTTTTTGCCATTTTTGATGGCGAGGGCAACTTCCCCCATCCACGTTACCGCCGTGGCCGCGTTTAGTTCTGCTTTCAATCAATGGCCATCAGTATATCCAGACTGAATTCGCTGGGAACGCATCAATCCGAGCGCAATCCGTTGTCGTTCGGGGCTGCGCCGCCCTCGTCACTACCCCGCTTCGCTCAGCAGTGACGAGGGCGTCGATCGGTTTCCTTAAGGCTCTATCTATCATAGGCGGAGCTAACGTCATTTGTCCGGACCGCCCATTCCCCACCTGTGCGGATCAAACGCATCAATTCCATCAGTTCACCCTATAACCGGCCTCGCGTTCGGGTTTGCCCTCCAATACCCGTCGCTCATCTGTCTCCGTGTTTCAAACGGCTTTGCGTTTTCAGGTTTTTGCGCTGGCCAGAAACGCTTGCTGGGCCTTTGATCGACCTGCCGTGCAGCACAGCGATGATATCGAGGCACGGAGCGCCAGGTTCGACGACGCGTGGGAGCGGCATACTGCTAAGCCGTGGCTAGCGATGCCCGGTCAGCCGATAAATATCGACTTGCCAGTAGGTCCCATTGATATCCTCAAAGGCATTGATTTGCTCTTTGACAATGTCCAGGAAATCCTCAAGATAGAGTTTTCGATCCGGCTTAATATCATACTCGTCGATCATCCCGGCCGGATTTTCCACCTTCACCACACACAACCACCACTGCCGCACATTCACGTATTGATCCGGTAGTGGCTTGGTCAGCGTTCGGGCCCCAAAAGCTCGCACCAGCCTGCGCTTCACGGCAAGACGCCCGTGGCCGCGACATCTTCACTCATCTTTTCTGTTTGCGTCCACGGCGCGGTTCCAATGCCCAAAAGACACCCTCGATATCGGTCATGGCGTTTTTGCGTGCCTGAACGGCCAGTGCTTTGGCGCGTGCCTCCCCGAAATCGTTGACACTGAAGCGAGCGTACGTGACACCCTGAGCATCGGCTGGCCAGTTGGCCTCCCAGTACCAGGTTTGTTTTACCCTACCGTCTTTTAACCGGTAGCCCTTTGCGTATCGGCACACCCCAGCAATGCCCGAGGTGTTATTCGACTGAACAATCTCGCAGTACTCCTTGCGCGTCATCGCCGGATGGCTAGTCACCACCGCGTCGCGCCATGCCTTGGCGCGACGCAGCGCTTCACGATTACCGCCGCATTTTTTATCTGGAAAGTTCTTAACAAACATTTTGCCCCGACGCCTCATGCTCACACGCCAGGCGAGCGTACGAGACAGAGGGTCATCAATGCGGGAGATACCGTATCGTGCCCGGGATATTTGACGCATTGGCTTCGCCACTGTTCTTCCCTGATAATCTGTGGTGGTGTTCAGCGCCAACTTTCCGTGCGTAGTGAGCTATCACGTATAGTTCTCCAAACCACCGCCTCATAGCTTAGTACTTAGCGAAGTTGCGATTCAAGAGCGATAGGATTCTTTTTTGATGGTGGCTTGAACATGATGCGCTTACCTCTGCGTCATCAACGACACCTAGCGTGTCGCCCAAAATTTCACGCTATCCACAACGGGTACACATCAGACCGCGCAGGTCTACTCAGGCAGTGGTTACAGTGGAACCAGCGACAAAGCGTCAGGTGGGGGCGGTGTTGGCACCTCGCGGGAGCATACGGAGCTGGAAAGGCAGAGCAGACGGGTAAGAGAGAGGCGCCACTTTATCCCAAGTGGCCAGGGCAAGGAGCCGATTCTCATCGGCGACATTAATCTTCGTTAGGCAGCATGATGGTGACAACGGGCTCTCCGGCATCACCGGGACCCACCATCAGTTTCAAGGTCACCTTCTGAGCGTCCATCGTGCAACCATCACTGGGTACCCGATACAACGAAAAGTGCAGTTGATCACGTGTATCCGTGGCCGTGCGTATGGCAACAAACGCCATGAACAACACATCCCACAAGCGACCGGACTCATCCTGATGCGTCTGAATCCGACTATCTTGTTCAGTCCAGGCGACACAATCACACCATGCCGCATGTGTTAGAGCCGCCGGCCACTTGAAACCGGCTTCACGTGCCATGGTGGTGAAATCGACCAACACACCGTCTTCAATCGCCTGTGCTCGGCTGTAGCTTGAAACAACAGGGCCAAAGACGTCTTCCAACGACTTATTCTCTGTGTTTTTCATAAGTTTCTCCCTGAGGATATGAGTAGAAATTCAGGGAGCATCTCCTTCCCATCGGGAAGCAGGTACTCCCCAATGGGTTGAGTGAATAGTTTTTAAAGCAATCCGCGCTCGGCAAACGATAGAGACTCACCGGCGGTAACGATGAAATGATCCAGCACACGAATGTCCACCAGTGCCAGAGCATCTTTCAACCGCCGGGTAATCGCCTCATCAGCATGACTGGGTTCGGCAACTCCACTGGGGTGATTATGAAAAAACATCACCGCGGCGGCATTGAGGGTTAGCGCCTGCTGCACCACCACACGGGGGTACACTGCCGCACCGTCAATCGTTCCCTGGAACAGCTCAGCGGTCTCGATCACTCGATGCTGGTTATCCAGGTACATACAACCAAACACTTCTGCTTTCCGGTCAGCCAACAGCACCCGCAAGAAATCACGGGTACTGTTGGGACTGGGCAGCTCGAGCCCCGGTCGATGCAGGTCCTGCAGAACCGCAAGAGCCAGTTCCATCAGAGACTGCTTTTCACCGTCGTTAAGCGTTGCGATCTTCAGCATCGCCAAACGGTTTTTAGTGTTCACCTTTGCAGGCGATGATTTCGAAACCATGACTGGTCTCCTTCGATGGTGCGGGGAGACCAGTCCCGCGAGGAAGTAGTTTCCTCGCGGGATTGAAAAATTGGCAGCATCGGTAGATGCTGCCAGGGGGTGTGGTTAGGCGGTGGCGTCTCTGGCGGCAGGCGCTAGAAACGGTTGTCCATCTACCTTGATCCATTGAAAACGAAGCAGTCGGGACTTCAGTCCAATGCCTGTCGTGCCGGCACGTTCACCTTGTTTAAATGTGAACGCTTCTGCCTGCAAATCGCTGAGGTGAAACCCCACCAACACTTTCATGTTGGCTTCGACTGCAGGCATCAATTGGCGCACCAGGTCCTTTGCTTCCTCACCCGCTACCACACAATCGAAGTGGGTATGCTGGACGTTGTCGGCGGGGCCTCGCAGTGCCGCTATGGTGGCGCTGAGAAAGGGAGTGCCATTCTCGGGTGTCACCTCGCGTACACGGTTGAGGTACCCGATGCCGTGGATATCAAGATCGAAATACTTCGGTTTTTCAGTGGTAGCTTGTTTACTGTTCATAACACATTCTCCTTGAACTTAATGAACTGCCGGGGAACGCGAATCCCTGTCGGGATACGATTTCCCGGCAGGGTGAGTAAATATCAGGACGAGTCCTGACACTGGATTGACGGCGTAGCCGCGGTATCGCTTGCACAATCCGGCGATACTTGTTGCCACTGAGACCGCAGTGACCACGTATAAAACCGTTAGAACGTGTTCTGGGTGTCATCACACACAAATTGCAGGTATTTGAGCATCCCTCGCGCATTCGCAAACGCGGCATGATCCGCAATCACCTGGTTCGGAAACCAGTTGGTGATATCGGCTGCGAGCGCGGCACTGCCGCCCCCCACAAAAAGAACCCGATCAAGCTCAACACCCAGCCCCAGTTTGCGCCGAGTTTCAGCGTAAAGTAGCTCCACCAATTCTCGCTTCGCTGCAGCCACCATGGCCGAGATATCATGATCCTTGCCATGCAGGCGTAATCGGGAACTCTCCACTGCTCTTGCGATACTCTGCTCGCCCAGTTCGCTCGCATCGAAGGTTTGCTGAATAAGATCGGCGACCCGAAATTTCACATTCAGCATGCCCCGGTTGAGGGAGCCGGATGAACCGTGAACGACGCCCTGATCCTGCACGACGACATAATCGGTTGTACGTCCGCCGATATCGATGATGGCAATGGGCGCGCTCAGTCGATCACCGTCCAGTGTGACACCATCATCCTGGGTCAGGATG
This sequence comes from uncultured Gammaproteobacteria bacterium, assembly GCA_963845135.1. GTDB lineage: Bacteria > Pseudomonadota > Gammaproteobacteria > Pseudomonadales > Halieaceae > Halioglobus. The sequence continues at coordinate 93,451 of CAWJQW010000007.1, forward strand.
ACATGGTCATACCAGGCGGCAAGGGCTTCAGGAATCACCTCATGGAAGCCTATACTGGCCTTTACTGTTAACCGGCTCGATTTTACGTTCCCAGCGAGGGGCTCTACCGCCAGTTTCAGCTTGTCCCGTTTTTGACCAATGCCCTGCTCGCGTCGCTCGCCATCGTTGCGATAGAACGCGGCCACCGGTAAACCCGTCACCAGATGAACAGAGCGACCCGATAGGCCAGCCTGCTGTAAAGCGTGCTGGACAATCACACGGTTGAGTGCAGACCCGGGGTATTCGTCAAACTCGGTAGGCTCCCCATCAACGGCGCCTGCTGAATAGACGGTACCGCCGGTCTCGTACTCAAAAATTCGTTGTTCCTGCTCTCTGATCCAGGTGACACCGGCAGCGCCAATGCGCGCTCGGGAAGGGACGCTAAAAAGCCGTCCGTCGGCCAGGGCCACTTTGGTATAGGCATACCCGTCGTCGAGCCCAACCTGCACTACAGACATGGGATCCGAGGACAGCAGCGGCGTGTTGTCATCCTGTGTCGGTTTTACATCAGTACTTTCTGTCACTGTCCATTTCCTCGCAATCTATCCGTGTCCGCTAATGGCCTATGACGTTTTTCAACTGCGCAAAGGGCTTGTCAGAATCGGTACTGGGATTACTCTGGGCTTTTCCCACACGATGCTGATCACCGGAACCAGGTGACGCACCGCCATTGGACACGCGCGGACCACGTCGCATTGCAGGCATACGCCAATGCAAAAATCGACGATCGTCAGTACCACCCTCTTGCTGAGTAATTGACGGTGTTTGCGATTTGATCACCTGACACTCTGTGTTGAAGCCAGTCAGTAGCAAGCCTCTTAGCCAATCGCTTCGGCGCCGCTGCGGCAATCGCTGTAAACGATTGAGAATCATCGCCTCCAGAGGCATACGCGTATCCAGAATGATATTCAGGCGCTGTTGAGTCGCGGCTAGCATGGCGACTGTCCATCCTGACGATCAGGCGTACCAATACGCTGGAACGTGACGGGGCGAAGCGATGGCAGTTTTTCACCGTCAAGTATCGCCTGCGGGATGTCCCCCATGCATTCACGCGCTTTCTCTGCTCGCGCGGTACCTTGATGTATATCGCTGCGACTGATCTCCAGGTATTGGTAGCTTTGGGGGAGTGCAAATACGCGCCGCAGCCACCGGCCACTCCCACTCACCTGTTCAGCGATTTCCGTCGGTAAAGCCAGGCCCAAATGCCGGGCCGTCATCCAGGCGCACATCATGCGGTCATAGTCAGCGAGCATCTGCGCAGCCCGAAAGGCATAGGGATTCGCAAACTGCAGGGAAACCCGCTGGGGTCGACTCGACTGCGCGAACGTCACTTCGAAACACTCGACGCTCACGAGCACGGCCTCAATTTGTTCCTGCAGGCGATACAACTGCGAACGCACATCTCCAACGCTGTCTTCCACCTTGACCAGCCACCAGTCGGCGAACGGGTCATCCGATCGGATGGCTTGCCACAGTACTTTGAGCCGTTCCGCAAATCCAACCAGGCCCATAATCGCTGGCTTGCCTTCGCCGCCACGGCGCCCCCTGATCAAGCTTTGTGCCTGGTACGTCTGGACGTTCAACCAGACCTCGCCACGCAGCGCGCCCGGGCCCGTTTTATCTGATTGATCAAGAGGCTGTTCGCCAGGGAGGCCTACATGAGTATTCATCAGCGTGTTTCCTATCAATTTCTCACCACGCTATGAACCCACGAAACCCGCCCGCCCACCACGGAGTATCTCGCCGAGTGCCGCAGAGGTTTAGGCCCTGCTATTGGATATTGACCCTCCGCACTGGTGACAGTGGAACCACTTCGAGAAGACGTGGTATGCAGCGCACCAATAACTCGATGAGTTGGCAGAGGGCTTGAATCAGGGGGCATCCTTCGCGTTGAAGGAGTCGCGCAATTTAGCAATCTGTTCAATGCCATAAGCTCGCATGCGTTCGCGTTCTTCGGCCTTAAGCGCTTCTTGCTGGGGGTCCACAGATGGCGGGGTTGGCTGGGCACGTGACAACCGCGCTTCAGCCACTTTGATACCGAGATTGGGTATAAATTCGCCCTTGTCCACGGCCTTACAAAGCGAATGCAGGAAACGCAGTTCGTCGTAGACCGGTTTCATGCCCCGCTGCTCTGAATCCAGCCGGCCCTGCAATTCATCCAGGACAGACTGGCGGTTTTCGGGGGCGATCATGCCAAGATACCGATCGGCCAGCAGTTTCTGGTTATCCGACAGCCGAGGCGGATAAATCAGCGGTTGATCAGAAAGTGGGCTGTCTGCCGCTAAAGCAGTTTCTGTGCTGTTGGAATTCTGTGTAGGGGTTGTTGTTGTAGTTGTTTTATAATTACTACTACAACCACTACTGTAGTGACCTTTTTCTTCCGCCTTCGAATTTTGGCTACGGTCAATGACCTTGTCAGATCTATCAGACGCCGGCTGCTTCAGTCTGTTGACAGATGCGCCTGTGAAGGCGAAGTAGCGACTGGCCCCTTCTGTGTTTTTTCCTCTCTCTGTCAGAAATTGGGCCGCCTGCAGACGCCGCTCCGTTCCCGATTCAACACCGGCGAGGTTTTGTCCGTCCCGAATTGTTTCATCCAGACTTTCTGATATTGCCTGCGCCACGAGACGTACGCGTCCATGGTGATGTTGCTGCGACTGCGTAACAAATGCCATATAGGCATCGTCAAGATGCAGGGCATCAACCAGCGGCAATGGCTCATCGTGCAGAACATAGATGTTACCCGTAAAGCGCCCGGATTTTTGACGTAACTTGGCACATAGGGTTAGCCAGCGCGTTAAGCGCAATATGGCAATGGCTCGCGATACGGTTGATGTCGAGGAGACATTGGTTTGACTAGCAATGGCGTCGTAATCCGGAAAAGCCGTTCGCCCACCGGTTTCTCTGGCGTGAGACATAATGACCATCCACACCACTTTGTCCACCGGCTCCAGGATAGGATCCTGAATCACCATGGCGGGAATCGCCTGGTGCCAATTGCCCATGAACAGCATGGCGTCAGGCGACGATGCTGCGCCCTCCTCTTTGAATCCCGCAAGGGTCGCTTTGATTAAGGCATCGAGGGCAACGGTTTCGGGTCGCACAATGGCATCATCATGAGCCATTCTCTATGACCTGATTTGTATCGGCGCCTGCCATAGGCTCGCCGTACGCCTCCCAACGTTGCACCAGTACCCAAATACAGCGAAGCCCGATGTCCGTCTCTTGCTGGATGCTGAGATAGTCTGCTGCCGACAGCGCGCTTTCCGGACGCGCCTGCACCCGTTCTTGCCAGGCATACCACAGTGTATGCGTATCGGTCTCACCTAGCTCAGGCGGCCTTCCCACAGAGGGAGCCAGCGTCAACAGTCGACGCCATCGGGTGTACTCACGCGAGCTCATCCCGAATAACTGCTGCATCATATCCAAGGGGGCATCGGCCACTATCAGCGTGCGTTGTAGCTCTTCTGACTCCCGCTGATGGCGCAGGTGTGCCAGCATGGGCCAGAACACCTCTCTGTTCAGGTCTATCTTCAAACAATGCACTCGAAGGGCATCGGCTCGATACAGATCTGCCAGGTTCATGTCCTGCAAAGCATCGAGCTCCTTGGGACCAAAATTCATGCTTCTCAGCGCCTGCTGGTCGCCTTCGGCGAGGCAACGGACCGCGTATAGCAGGACGGCAGAGGTGAGATCTGCTTCCTTGTTGGATGACATCAGCTGCCACCTTCCACGGCGTCCCACAACGGAAAGCCCGCGTCAAAGGCACGCCGTTTTAGCGCACGATAGATTTCCATCATCTGCAGCAGAAGCTGCCAATCCTCGGGATTGAGTTGCTGCCACAATTGGCAACCCATGTGACCAGGGTCGAGCGTCCAGACATTGCTAAACAACAACTCCGCATCGTGCGATGCCAGTGCCCGGTGCAGAATCGACGATTCGTCAAGGTAGTTCAGTAGGATATCTACAGGGGCCGCGGTAACCTCAGAACAGGCCGCGAGTTGCCACCACAGTAACGACACCAACCCGAGCATCTCCTGATCCAGTGTTTCCGTCAGCTCCGTGGGCGGAACATCCGTTACCAAAAAGCCCAACCCGTGATCCTCAAGGGGAATCACGCGATCGCCCAGGCCGTGATGTTCCGCCAAGTGTGCAGCGGTGGCATACAGGTGGCGGCGCAATGACGGGATATCCAGTGAATTCAGATCTCGAGTACTCGTCGCGCGGTCCGCAGAGACCTCGATGGTGTGAGTCGAGCGGTCCGGTGATTCCCCCTCTTCCCACACTGGGCGCTCTGGCGCATCTTGATTTGCCTGGGGCGTGGGAGCCGTTATACGGATTTGCGACTCCTCGCCCGCAGCCTCTATTCTGTTGGGCTCGCCCTCTTGCTGCGCTTCTTCGCTGTATTCTTCGAAAGTGGAAGGATATTCAAAGGGCCGACCTGCCAGGCTAGCTTCGATTTCAAGATGTATGATCTGCTCGCTCTGCTCTGACTCCACCGCGATTTCATGCTGCAGCGCATGGCGCAGTGGTTGTATATCCCACTCGCTGCCATCGTAGCGCCGACACAATTCGGCGAACACGTCATCGAACAGGCTTTCCTCGCCCAACTGGCGGTGTAGCCAGATATGTCGTACAGCACGCTCCAAAGCCCGGATCTTTTCAATCTGGGGTCGACCCAGGCCGGCACTCAATGCTGTTGGCATGACCGGCCACAATGTCTGAACGGCATACCCCATCTTGGAGATCATGCTGTGGCTGATGCTAAAGCCTCGCTCTTTGAACAGGGTTTCCAGTTGCCGCTGCGACAGAGTCTCTATGGAGAGCTCTGCTTCCAACAACAATTTGGCGTCAAAGACGGCATGGGCTTTATCGATAAAGGCTAAACTGCCGCGCAGTTCATTCTCTCTCAGGTGAGCGAACAACACCGCCGACTCCTGGGACCAGGATCTAATGACACAGTCTACCCAGTAATACCGCTCTTCCCCTGTCTCCTCATGCAGTTCTTTGAGAATACGCAGCCGTGTGTTTCCGCCGGTGTGCAACACATAATCGGTCGCGCCGGGTTCCTGTGAGATCACTAGCGGCTGATCCAGACCCCCAGCACGGATAGACGCCTTGATGCGGTCATACTCCGGATTTTGCTGACGGCGGGGATTGCGACCGTAGTGGTGAATACGGCTGACCTCAATCCGCATGGCGACGAGATCGTCAGAGGTCGACGCAACGGATCGATTATTCTGCGCCATCGACTTCACACACCATCGCAGGACATCGCTGCGCTTCTGGTGCGTCTACCCCATAGAAAATTTCAGGATGGCGGACCATTGAGGCGCGAGGCACAGGGTGAAGACGGCCACCCGACGTTTCGGCGACAAGCTTCGTCGATTGTTCAATTTGGGTCGCCAGCAAGGGGCTGGCGTATCGGTGATTGCCCGCAATCTGATACAGGTAGGACACCGAATCATTGCAGGCAACGGCGACTTCTGCCCGCTCCCTTTTCGTTGCCATCTTGAGAAAATACTTTAGCTCCATGCGAATATACATTAGCACCGAGCAAATTGGCCCGCAAGCTAACGCGATAACTTTATCTTTATCATTCTGCTAAATATTGCTAAACTAACTCAATGACAAGAAAACATATCCCTATTCGCCTCAAGAACCTTGAGGCCCTCATTCGCGAAGCGGGTTCGGCCGTGCGCCTGGCACGCGCCGCGGGAACCAACAGCTCCTACCTCAGCCAGGTACGCAATCAGCTACCCACCAAGAAAGGAACTCCGCGCGCAATCGGAGATGACCTGGCCGCCAAGTTAGAGGCGGCGATGAACAAACCCCCGGGCTGGATGGATGAAGATCACCCTACTGGCTCAGGTCTGACAGCCCAGCACGATCGATCAAATACAGGCAGTCAGCATCAGTTGATACCGTGGGACCAGGTCGGTAAAGGGCACGATATTTCAGAAGATCTGCCACCCCCTTATGGCACAGCGCTTTTAAGATGCCCGGTAGAATGTAGCCCGGAAACCTTTGTTCTGCGTGTGCGTGGCGCAAGCATGGAACCGAAATTCCGGGAGGGCGAATTGATTTTTGTCGATCCGCGCGCGCCCGTCGAACACGGCAAATTTGTCGTCGTCCGACTGGAAGAGTCCAACGAGGTGACGTTCAAGCAACTGATCCTGGAAGAAGGCAAGAAGTATCTCAAAACACTCAACCCGGATTGGCCCAATCGTATTATTGAGGTGAATCCAGACACCCCTATTTGCGGTGTCATTGTCTTCAAGGGGGAAGAGTTGTAGTTCTGTTTAGCACGGCGATAACAATTTTCTCGGCAGGTTTAGCTGTCGCATTAATTAGCTCAGTGCTAATCTTCATGCAATTCCATTTTATGAATTTGTGTGAGCCGAATGAACAATCCTCTTGAATACAGTGTACCGCTGCCAAAATGGATCCGCGGCAAAAAGCTAACGGAGCTGACCGGGTTTCGCGTGGATGCGCAGAAACATAAGCGCGTACAGGGTGTGTGGCTGGAAGGTGTGCACTGGGTAAAAGCACCCGATGGCAACATCATGTACAACTGGCGCGCAATTGACCAATGGACAGAGAGCGGCTATCACTAAAAAATCAACAAGCAAGTCATCGGCACTGGCACCTGACTCAGAATTGCCTGACGGCGTACAAGTACACGGGGCCACCATTCGTATCGATTTTCGCTACCGCGGGGTACGTTGCCGCGAAACATTGAAAGGACTGCGGATCACCAAAGCCAACATTAAATTCGCGGAAAAAAAACGCGCGGCGATACTTCATGAGATTGGCCGCGAAATTTTTGATTATTCCAAGCACTTCCCGGAATCCCCTCGTTGCCGTCTATTTGGCACGAACCCAGACCGCGACAGAACCGTCGACCAGGCATTGGACCTCTGGCTAGCCGTCAAGAAAGTCAGAACGGCTCAATCGACCTATGTAAACTACAAATCCAAGACAGAGAATCATGTACGCCCACGCTGGGGGTCGTACAAACTCACCACGATTACAAAAACAGAGTTGGAGAAGTGGATCGCGGTAGAACTCAGTGCGCTCGCAAATAAGACGATCAATGAAATCATGATCATACTGCGCGGCATCTTCAAAGATGCGAAAGCGGACAACATACGCAGTGACTCACCGATCGACGCGATTGACAATCTTTCACTGGGCGACAGAGAAGACCCCGATCCATTTACCCAGTCAGAAATAGAACAAATACTAGCTACCCCGACCCGGCGGACCCAGGAAATCAATATGATGGGATTTGCGTTCTGGTCAGGACTGAGAATCTCAGAGCTCATCGCCCTGGCATGGGAAGATATTGACTTAAAAACCGGGACCGTCAAAGTGAGTCGAGCCAGGGTGAACGGATCCTACAAACAAACAAAAACCAAACGCTCCACACGCGAAGTGGAGCTGATTGATCCAGCGATTCAATGGCTGCAGGTGCAGCGCCTTTTCACCGAGAGACTGGACACGCGTCGCCTCAAAATCATGTCACGAGACAATAAGAAGCAATTCTCCGAAGACGTTCGCATCGTTTTCTTAAACAGCAACACGAAGAGGCCACACGAATCGGACGGGACGGTACGAAATAACTTTTGGCGTGCTCATCTAAAAAAAGCCCAAGTGCGTTATCGCGGACCGAACACTGCACGGCACACTTTCATCAGCCAATTGCTCACCGCCGGCATCGCGAAGGAATGGATCATCCGCCAGGTGGGTCATACCAGCACGCGCATGATCGATGAGCATTACGGCAAGTGGATCTCCGCAGATGCGACCGGGATGGCGCAGTTTGTGTCGGAGCGATTGGGAGTTTCTGAGCGTTTGGTCCCAATATGGTCCCATGGAGGGGAGGAAAAACCAAATTTTCCTTTAAAATCAAATAGATATATGGCGGAGAGCGAGGGATTCGAACCCTCGATAGGGTATAAGCCTATACACCCTTAGCAGGGGTGCGCCTTCGACCACTCGGCCAGCTCTCCAAAGACATTTGAATCAAATTATGGGTTGCGGAAACGCCGTCTGACTCAGGCGCGAGATAATACCACAATCAATGAAAAATCAAAGTGATAGGCAGGCTTTGGCGGGGATTATTCGGGTTTCTCGTCAACTCCTTTTTCGCCGTCGTCCTGGATGCGATCATAGATTTCCTCGCGATGCACAGCGACGTCGCGAGGCGCATTCACACCTATCCGTACCTGGTTCCCTTTCACGCCCAGCACGGTCACGGTGATGTCGTCTCCAACCATCAGCGATTCGCCTACTCTGCGAGTCAGTATTAACATTTATCTCTCCGGTCCTTTTCTGAAGTGACGACCTTGAAAGCAAGGTCATCCATCTCCTAACGCTTAACGCTTAACGTAACTTTAACGTTTAACGCAGAGTAAAACTTACAACACCATCGCGCCATCAATGATTCTAGGTAATCTGACGGGAACGGCCAGTATAGGAACTCAGGATTCCTAAACCAGACGAGGCGCCGATGAACCAATTAGGCAGCATTTTCGTCGCGAGGTTCCCCGTCCAGGCCAAAAGAAGAGTGCAGGGCCCGGACAGCCAGTTCCAGGAACTTTTCTTCAATAATGACTGATATCTTGATTTCTGACGTCGTGATCATCTGGATGTTAATGCCTACCTCTGCCAGTGCCGCGAACATCTGGCTGGCCACCCCCGCATGGGAGCGCATGCCCACGCCCACCACGGACACCTTGGCGATTTTGCTGTCTACCCTGACTTCACGGGCACTGATCTCGCTGGCGACCTTGTTGAGTACGTCTTCCGCCCGCGGCAGGTCATTGCGGCCAACGGTGAAGGTAAAGTCCGTTGTGCCATCGTCTGCCACGTTCTGCACGATAACGTCGACCTCGATGTTGGCGTCGCCAATAGGGCCAAGGATATGATGCGCCACACCGGGCATATCGGGCACACCCAGAATGGTGAGCTTCGCCTCGTCGCGGTTAAAGGCAATGCCGGCAATCGTTGGCGTTTCCATTTCTGTGTCGTCCTCAAGTGTAATCAGGGTTCCAGGGCCTTCCTCAAAGCTGTGTAACACACGCAAGGGAACGCTGTATTTGCCGGCAAACTCCACGGCGCGAATCTGTAAAACCTTGGAACCCATGCTGGCCATTTCCAGCATTTCTTCAAAGGTAATCTTGTCGAGGCGGCGAGCACCGTCCACCACTCGAGGGTCAGTGGTGTATACGCCGTCCACATCGGTATAGATCTGGCACTCATCCGCTTTCAGGGCAGCGGCCAGGGCGACGGCCGTGGTGTCGGAGCCGCCGCGTCCCAGGGTGGTGATGTTGCCCCGCTCGTCGACACCCTGGAAGCCGGCGACCACGATAACGAAGCCCTCCCCAAGATCGGCATGCAGGCGCTGGTCATCAATCTCACGAATACGCGCCTTGGTGTGCGCGTCATCGGTGAGAATACGCACCTGGCTACCGTTGTAGCTCTTGGCCTTGACGCCGCGCTTGTCCAGCGCCATCGCCAACAAGGCAGTAGTCACCTGTTCACCGGTGGACACCAGCACATCCATCTCGCGGGGCATCGGGCGCTCCTGCACCTCATGCGCCAACCCAATCAGGCGATTGGTCTCGCCAGACATGGCGGACACCACAACCACTATGTCGTGTCCCTCAGAGCGGAAACGGGCAACCTTGTCGGCCACCTGCTCAATGCGCGCGATGGTGCCTACTGAGGTACCGCCAAATTTCTGTACGATTAAACTCATGTTCTCTCACTAACCGGCGCGCGAGGCGCAAGGGGCCAAATACCCCGGATAAAGGCGGCGGTATTAAACACTACCGTCGCAGCATTTAAAAGCCCCGCCGCGCGCGTATAGGGTGCGTGCGCAGGCTGCAACAACCAACCTTGCGTTACTGGCCCAACTGCTCAGCAACCCAGGCCGGCACTGCCTTGAGCACGTCAGCGAGCGCAGCCGTATCCGTGCCGCCACCCTGGGCCATATCCGGGCGGCCACCGCCCTTCCCGCCCAGGCGGCCGGCAAATTCACGCATCAAATCTCCGGCTTTTACTTTACCGGTCAGGTCACTGGTCACGCCGGCTACCAGTGCAACTTTGCCATCGTTAACCGCAGCCAGCAGCACCACTGCCGAGCCCAGCTTGTTTTTCACCTGGTCCAGCGTGTCACGCAGGGACCTGGCGTCGGCCCCGTCAACGTTGGCGGCCAGTACCTTCATACCCGCGACTTCGACCGCATCAGCGGTGAGGTCGGAACCCGCCCCGGTCGCCAGTTTCTGCTTCAGCCTGGCAATTTCCTTCTCCAGTTCACGGTTCTCGGCGCGCAGGCCGCTGACCTTCTCTGCCACATTATCAGGCTTGCCCTTGACCACTTCACAGACCGCAGCGATACGTGCTTCGGCAGCGTCAAACCGGGCCAGTGCCGCAGCGCCAGTCACCCCTTCAATACGCCGCACACCCGCTGCCACACCCGACTCAGCGGTAATGCGCATCAGCCCGATATCACCGGTGCGGGCCACGTGAGTGCCGCCGCAAAGTTCCACAGAAAAATCACTCTCGCCCATGGACAGCACGCGCACCTCATCACCGTACTTCTCACCAAACAGCGCCATGGCACCGGCCTCGACGGCCTCATCCATCGACATAAGACGCGTGGACACTTCAGTGTTGGCACGCACCTGCATATTGACCAGGTCTTCAATCTGCTTGAGCTGCGCGTCAGTGACGCCCTCAAAGTGCGAGAAGTCAAAGCGTAAACGCTCGGAATCCACCAGTGACCCTTTCTGCTGTACATGTTCCCCCAGCACCTGGCGCAAGGCCGCGTGCAGCAAGTGTGTGGCGGAATGATTAAGGCGGGTACGCTGGCGCAGGGAATCATCCACACGGGTATCCAGCACATCGCCCTTGTTGACACTCCCTTCCAGCACGCGCACGTGGTGCAGGTGCTGGTCAGACGCCTTGGTGGTATCGAGCACTTCCAGTTTCACGCCGCGCGCCGTCATGTAACCGGTATCGCCCACCTGGCCGCCGGACTCGCCATAGAAAGGCGTATTGGATAGCACCACGATACCGGTCTGGTCTGTCTCCAGGCTGTCTACCTGCGCGCCCTCCTGCAGCAGGGCCGTTACCGTGCCTTCGCCATGCAGGCTGTCGTAACCGGTGAATTCGGTGTGGCCATCGAGCTTCAGGACGTCGTTGTAGTCCATCTTGAAGCTACCGCCCTCCTGTGAACGGGAGCGCTGCTCGGCCATCGCCGACTCATAGCCGGCCATATCCAGGCCCAGGCCGCGCTCGCGGGCAATGTCGCCAGTCAGGTCAACGGGAAAGCCGTAGGTGTCATAAAGTTTGAAGACCACATCGCCGGGAATCTCCTGCCCCGACAAGCCTTCCAGGGCGTCCTCAAGAATCTGCATGCCGTTGTCCAGCGTCTTGGCAAACTGCTCTTCTTCGGTGTGCAGCGCTTTTTCAATTTGTGGCTGCAGCTTGACCAACTCCGGGTAGGCGCCGCCCATCTGCTCAGCCAGGGTGGCAACGAGTTTAAAAAAGAAAGGCTCGCTTGCGCCCAGCTTGTTGCCGTGGCGGACGGCGCGGCGAATGATACGGCGCAGCACATAACCCCTGCCCTCGTTGCCCGGCAGTACGCCGTCGGCAACCAGGAAAGCGCAGGAGCGAATATGATCGGCAATTACCCGCAGTGACGTGTGCTCCAGGTCAGTGACACCGAGAATATCCGCGGCGGAGCGGATCAGTGCCTGGAACAGGTCAATCTCATAATTGCTGTGCACGCCCTGCATCACGGCAGCAATCCGCTCCAGGCCCATGCCGGTATCGACAGAGGGTGCTGGCAAGGGGCGCATCTCTCCCGAGGCGTCGCGGTTGAACTGCATGAACACCAGGTTCCAGATCTCGATATACCGGTCCAGGTCATCATCTGCACTGCCCGGAGGCCCGCCGGGTACATCGGGGCCGTGGTCATAGAAAATTTCCGAACAGGGCCCACAGGGGCCGGTATCGCCCATCTGCCAGAAATTGTCCTCATCCAGCCGGGAAATGCGCTCCCTGGGGAAGCCGATCTCGTTCACCCAGATTTCTTCCGCCTCGTCGTCAGACACGTGGCAGGTCACCCACAGGCGCTCCGGCGGCAAACCCAATGTGCCGGTGAGGAAGTTCCAGGCGAACTGGATCGCATCGCGCTTGAAGTAATCACCAAAGCTGAAATTGCCCAGCATCTCGAAGAAGGTGTGGTGGCGGGCGGTGTAACCCACATTCTCCAGATCATTGTGCTTGCCACCGGCGCGCACACAGCGTTGGCTGGAGGCGGCGCGATCGTAGGGACGCGGGTCCGCACCGAGGAATGTATCCTTGAACTGATTCATGCCGGCATTGGTAAACAACAGGGTTGGATCATTGGTGGGCACCAGGGAGCTGGATGGCACCCGGGTGTGGCCCTGCTGTTCAAAGAAATCCAGGAACGCCTCGCGTATCTCTACGGTCTTCATAGTTTGTCTCGTTGGTATTTGAATAACGGGGCCTAGCCCGCCATATGCCCTTCGGCAAATTCCCTGCCGGCAATGATATGCAGGTGCAAATGAAATACGGTCTGGCCTGCGCCCTCGCCGTTATTGATGATCAGGCGGAAGGCATCCTGCACGCCAAGCTGCTCGGCCACCTTGCCGGCCGCCAACAACAGGTGCCCCAGTAAAGCCTGGTCCTGCGGCTGGGCATCCACCAGGCGTGCAATGCCCTGCCTGGGAATCACCAGCACATGCACCGGTGCCTGCGGCGCGATGTCATTAATCGCAATGCAGTGCTCGTCCTCGTAGAGGAGTTCCGCGGGAATGTCGCCCGCGATGATCTTGCCAAAAATCGTGTCGGACACGGCGCTAACCCAACTTTTCGTCTGCGGTGAGTTGGCGTGCTTCGGATTCCAGCATCACCGGGATGCCGTCGCGCACGGGGTAGGCAAGTCCGGAGGCCTTACAGATGAGCTCATCGGTTTCTTCGTTATATTCCAACGGCGCCTTGCTCACCGGGCACACCAGTATGCTGAGTAGTTTCTTGTCGATCATGACAGGTCCGGTCTTCGTAAACGGGCCCGCATTATACGGAGTTTTCGCGCAGCAGACTATTGGCCAGTACTGGCTAAAGGCATGGGCGGCACCAGCAGCTGTGGGTCGATTCGCTCGTTGCGCCAGCTCATCCGCCAGTCCAGGTGCGGACCGGTTGCCCGACCCGTCGCGCCGACCTCACCAATAAGGTCGCCTGTACGAACCTCGCTGCCCACTGCCACATGGAGCTTGCTCATATGCAGAAATGAGGAGGACAGGCCAAAGCCATGATCGAGAATCACCGTACCACCCGAGAAAAACAGGTCCGGCTCAGCCAGCGTGACCACGCCTGCCGCAGGTGCGTACACAGGGGTACCAGTGGGCACGGCCACGTCCACCCCATAATGCGGGCTTTTCGGCGTGCCATTATAGATTCGTTGACTGCCGTAAACGCCGGAGATACGGCCTGTTGCAGGCCACTCAAACCCAGCGAGAGCACCCTGTAGCAGATCCGGGCGCTGCAGGCGCTGACCTTTGGCAGCGCTGACCAGCGCGCGCTCCCTGGCAATGCGATCCAGGTGCTCCCGGGATGGGGTCACCGTTTTTTGCGGCACGCCCTCGACGCGAGAAATCCGGTAGTCACGTGCCCTGACCTGCAGCATCTGCCGGCAGGGTCGGGCCCCGACAATGACCAGTTCTGCCGTGGCCGCGGCATCACGGCCAAAACCCGCAAAGAAGGTCCCATCCTCGAGCACATCCAGGTCACTGCCGCCCAGCGTCACTGAACTTCCAGGTGCGGTGCTACCCCAGAGCAGGCCTCCCTGCACCAGGTCGCCTTCAAGCGCTGGGCACTGGGACACGGCCACCGGCACATAGGCAAACAACAGCAACGACCAAAACACGTTCTTCATCAATCACTCCAGAATTCTCATTGCCGGGGCACGCGACTCAAAGGCTTTGCCAACCTCGGCCGGTGCATCCCCGGCATTATTACCTGCGCCACTACCGCCGACAATCACTGCGTGCCGAAAACCGCATCGCATTGCTTTTGGCAAATTAACCCCACCACTCTAGAATGCACACCATGGGACGTTACCGACCACCACGCAGACGCGGCTCAACCTATATCACCCCCGAGGGCGAGGCCGTCCTGCGCCAGGAGCTTCACCAGCTGTGGAAGGTCGAGCGACCGCAGGTAACGCATACGGTGCACGAGGCCGCCAAGAACGGCGACCGCTCGGAGAACGGGGACTACATCTACGGCAAGCGTCGCCTGCGAGAAATCGACTCACGCGTGCGCTTTCTGAACAAGCGCCTGGACGAGTTGGAGGTCGTGACCAGGCCACCTGACGACCCGAAAAAAATTCGCTTTGGTGCCTGGGTGACGCTGGAAGATGAGACCGGCGACGAAAAGCGCTGGCGCATTGTCGGCCCCGATGAGTTTGACCTGCGCTCCGGTAAATTGAGCATGGACTCGCCCATGGCGCGCGCCCTGCTGGGCAAAGCAGTGGATGATGAGGTCATCGTGCAGAGCCCTTCCGGCGAGCAAACCTACTACATTACAGACATCAGTTACGCAGGCTAGTCCATGGGCAAGACCTGCAGAGTGGGCTGCCCAACACTGATATCGCCATAATAAAGACAGGGAAGAGCCATTGCCACGCAGTAACCACCAGGCCAATTACGCGCTGTTTATCCTGCTACTCGCCTACATTCTGTCTTTTATCGATCGCAATGTGATGGCGGTGCTGATCGGCCCTATACGGCAGCAATTCGCCATCTCCGACTTCCAGTACAGTCTGTTGCATGGCTTCGCCTTTTCCATGTTTTACATCGCACTGGGACTGCCCATCGCCAGGCTCGCGGACCGGCACAGCCGCAAATGGATCATTACCGTGGGGGTTTTCCTGTGGAGCCTGATGACCTGTTTCTGCGGTCTGGCCAAGAGTTTCAGCGCACTGTTTATGGCGCGCATAGGCGTGGGCGTAGGCGAAGCCGCGCTGTCACCCCCCGCCTATTCGCTGCTGGCGGACCTGTTCAGCGAGGAAAACCTGCCCCGGGCCATGGCTATTTACACGCTGGGCATCACCCTGGGCGGCGGCCTGGCCTACATCATTGGCGCAGCGATTTATGGGTATTTCGATGCAAGCGGCGGCATGACGCTGCCCCTGCTGGGCCAGGTCAACGCCTGGCAAATGACTTTCATAGCCGTTGGCTTGCCGGGGTTTGTCATCGTCGCCCTGCTGTCTTTGATGCACGAACCGGCGCGCAGTGCGCAGACGGCGGCAAAAACCCCCACTGCCAGCGAGCCGCAAGCATTAGCACATGCGAGCTTTGCTGACATAGGCCACCAGTTACGCAGCAACTGGCGTGCTTACCTGGGCCTTATAGGCTCCATGTCCTTACTGGCGATACTGGGTTACGGCACCATGGCCTGGTACCCGGAGTTTATGTTGCGCAGTTACGCGGTGGACCGCGCCAGCGTGGGCGGACAGTTCGGCATGGTATTCATCATCGCCGGCAGCCTGGGCACCCTCGCCGGCGGTTGGAGTATCAGGCCGCTGGCGGCAAGGGGCTTTAGCGATGCACCGCTGCGCGTCATACTGTTGTGCTCGTTACTCTGGCTGCTACCCGCCGCCCTGGGGCCGCTGTCATCCAGCGCCGCCGTGGCCATGATCGCAGCCTGCCCGATTGTGTTTTTCCTCAATGCCTACTTTGGCGTTGGCGTCGCCGGCATTCAACTGATTACACCGCCGCAGATGCGGGCACAGGTGTCAGCGCTGATGCTGTTTTCTACCAACCTGTTCGGGCTGGCGTTTGGACCCACAGCGGTCGCCCTGCTGACCGACTTCCTGTTCGCGGACGACCTCGCCCTGCGTTACTCCCTGTCGCTACTGCCACTGGTGGTCTGCCCGCTGGCGGCGGCCCTGGCGTGGCAGGGCCTGGCCCCTTACCGACGGGCACTGCCGCAGACTAAGACGTCAGACCCTGATGGTTAAAAGCGCCATTCTACGCCCACAGATGCGGTGCGCGGCTTGTTGGGCCGGGCACCGTCTGGCAGACGAGACACGATGGCACGCTCGTCCAGCACGTTCTCTACTTTCAGGTAGACCACGGCCCCGTCATTCAGGTCGTAGCGGCTGATATAGTCCAGCACAAACAGGTCTTCGCTCTCGTCCCGGGCGTCACCGCCCGCGCAACCGACTGTCATACACATCTCGTCAATGTACTTGGCCACCGCATAATTGCCCCAGCCATTGGCCGCGAGCAAACCCAGTCGCAGGCTGAAAACATTCTCCGGTATCGAGGCCAGGCGGTCGCCGTCAGCAAACCCCTCCTCCGCGTTATCCTTGCTGATCTCGGCGTCTGTGTAGGTGTACATCAGATCCAGCGGCAGGGAAAAGCTGCCCAATTCCAGGGTGGTTCCGGCCTGCAATTCCAGGCCGGCTATAACGGCCTCGCCGGTATTGAATGACCCCGAGGTCGCGCCGTTGGAACAGGGGCTGGCGTTGGAACAGTTCTCACTCTTGTTATCGAAGTCAGAATAAAAGCCCACGGCTTCTACAAACCACTGGCTGCGATAACGCACACCGGCCTCGTAGTTGGTGCTGGTTTCGGGTTCTTCAAAGGACTGCGCGCCGCCGCCCAGGGGAGAAAAACCCTTGTGCACGCCCGCCAGCAACTGCCAGGAGTCACTCAGGTCATAGGTGAAAGATGCACCGGGCAGCCACTCGGCATTGTCATTGCTGCGACGACTTTTCATCTCATTGCGCTGCGGGTCGGCATACTCCCTGCGTGAGGACTCCACATCCTCCCAGCGCAGCGCGAGGTTGACGTTCAGGGCATCGGTCACCTGCCACGCATCCACAAGCCACAGGCTCAATGCATCTGCGGACTCGAAACGGTTATTGCTACCCGTCGGTGCTGTAGTACTCACGTAGACCAGCTGTCCGTCGACCTGATTATAAACGTCCTCTGGCTGGAAACGGTCCATCTCGTCCTCATGCACACGCCCACCAAGCGCCAGCTGGTGATCGCCAAAGGCCATGTCGAAATTCAGTTCTATGCCCCTGGACTCGTAATCACGATTGTTGTTCTTGTACTGGAGCCCGGCAAAGTCTTCGGTGCCGTCCAGCACACCCTGGGCGAACGCATCGCCGCTGTTGGCATCTGCCACCAGGTCACCGCCGCCACTCAACTTGAACCAGTTACGGGAGAATTCATTGTAATAGCCGGTGGCGGTCATGTTGATGTTGTCCGCCAGTTGCAGCCGATACACCAGGTTATAGCCCTGATGGTCATTGTCCATGACATCCGGCGCAGAGATTCCGTAACGGCGATCCTCGTCGCGATCAAAATCAGCATCGGTCAACCCCAGGTAGGTCTCGTCCGAGGTCTCTTCGGAGTACTGCGCCTTGAATTGCAGGCTTTGTAATTCGGTCTCCCAGGCCAGTTTCACCATGTAATCGGAAATGTCATAGCCGGAATCACGACTGCTGCGATCAATTTCCTTGAAACCGTCACTGCGCCGCTGTGCCGTCTCTACCAGGAAACCAAAGTTGCCATTGCGGGCGCCGTAATTGGCGAGCAGGTCTGCCTCGGCATTCTGCCCATAGGACAGGTTCAGGCTGCCAGCACTCTCATCGGGAATGGGCGTGGAAATAAGATTGACGACCCCGCCGGTGGTTTGCGGCCCATAGCGCAACAGGGGTGCGCCCTTGAGCACCTCGACGGTGTGCATGCGGCTGGCAGTGGGGAAGTAGTATGCCGCCGGGTTGGAATACGGTGCCGGCGCAATCATCACGCCGTCCTCGAGCAGCGTGATCTTGGAGGAGCGCTCAGCGGTGGCCCCGCGAATACCAATATTGGGACGCAGCCCGTAGCCGTCCTCCTCCTGGATGTAGATGCCGGGCACCGTCTTCAGCAACTGGTTAATGTCGCGAGCAGCTTCAATTGATATCTGTTCGCTGTCGATCACGGCGCCCGTGCCTGCCAGCGAACGGGCCTGGGCCTTGTCGCCAATAATGGTGACTTCTTCCAAGTCGTAATTACTCGCCTGCGCACCGGTGGCGATGGCAGCCGCGACGGCGGCTGCAAGAATGCGGTACTTCAAACTTCCCAAAGACGTTTGTTTTTGTTACAAACGAATAGTAATGAGAGGAATTCGCATTTACAAGCCTAAATGTGAGTAATTCTCATTTATGAGGAAGATGGAGACGCTCCTTATCCCCCGGGAACGTATCCATCGACAGTACAGGGCAGGCTCGGGTCGCAGGTATCGACAAAGCGGCCCATGCCGTCCGGCATCGAGGAAAAAGTGCTTCTCTTCCTGGGCCATCGGGTCCTTACGCGGCCGGCTGATGCGGGTCCTCGCCAAAATCGGGCTCGAAGGGAGGCATATTGGTGATCGGCGGCGGCGCACTGCCACCATTGCGGCACCGCCACCCACCGGGCCGTTATCCCAGATAGAAATAACCGAGCCCAGAAACTCACCGGCCGGCACCGGCTCCAGCCCCAAGTAGGCGTTGCTGTCAGGGTGGCGACCCGGCTCCAGGGCGGGCACCCGCAAGTCTGGCGCCAATCGCCCGGGCCATGGACTCAGCCGCCCACATGCTCACCTGGTAATCGCCGTAGGCGACCTGCAGTAACACCGCATGGGCCGGCGTGTTCGGCAAGGTATTGTTCTCTATATGGTAGGCATAGCCGCTGGCCTCAGCGCGGTCCCAGAGCATCTGCGCCAGCGACAGCAAAAAGCCCTGGTCCTTGACGCTGGCATACCCACCGCCATCTTCACCGGTGGCGCCGCCGCCAAAGAAAGGCTGTAAACGTCGAAATCGACACTGCGCCGCAACAGGAAGCTGTAAGCCATGCCCGGGACGCCAAGGACGCCGCGGGTGACATCCTGGATCACGCCCATCAGGGCACCACCAAGAATACCGCCCTGGCTGTTGCCGTCGTAGTAGACAATGCTGTTATCGAATGCCGGCACACCGCCTGACTGGAACGCCGCGTCGCTGGCAAAGCCCGCCTCGTGTTTGAGCAGGCGTGCGAGATACATGAAGTTGAGCATGCCCTGTTGCTGGCGATCAAAAAACGCGGGAAGCAGGCTGAAGTCCTGCAGCGCCTGGATAGCAAACCCGGCATCCTCGCTGGCAAAACCGCTCCAGTCGGTTGCGCAAAACATCATCTGGTGGCTGTCCGCCATGATGTCAACGTTGTTACCCGTGCCGCCCTGCACTTCGCCAGCGCTGCCCAGCAGACCATGGCCATAGAGTGACGGCCGGGCCTGCACCTTGGGCGCTTGTGTAAAGTCTTCACTTACCGAACGGGGAATGCGGCAGAAAAACTTTGCGGTGAACAGATTGTCCCCACCGAGGCGATCGGGCAGGCCGTCGTCAGGATCAGCGTAATAAAAGGTTGAGCCAGGCCCACCCTCATCGGACGCCAGGAAATTGGGGACCTGGAACGTGCCTGCGACCTCGCGGCTGATTTACTCATCCTCGCCCTCGGCGCAGCCGTCGTCGCCGCAGGGGGCGTATTCGGTCACCGCGGCCACCTCAAACAGGGGCGCCGCACTGCCCAGGTCGGCAAATGCCTCATCGCGGATATGCAGTAGTCTTTCAGTTATGTTCTGTACGATGGCGATATTGAAGTCCCAGGCCAGGTAAAGCTCTTCACGCGCGATACCGGCGTCTGCCAGGGTCGCAAAAATAGTCTTCCATTGAGTCACGGCGATCCTCAATGGCAATATTGTCAGTCACAGTACCGTCGCGGAAAGCACGAAACACCTCCGGCGCTTCGATCGCTTCGCCATTGCCATCGCGCAGACCGCGCAGGGCGACAATATAGCGGCCGCCGCGCTCGAACTGCTGCATCGGCCGTATCAGCAGGGCCTGCTCCGAGGCGTCGTCAGTATTCGCATCCAGCTCGGCAAAAATGAGGTGCTGCTCCCCGGTATCGGCATTGATCACCACAATGGGGGCGTCCGCATCCAGCGACCGCTCATATCGGTAATGGCAGCGGCGCCGGTTTGCTCCAGGTCAATGCCCGGCACCTGCACCATAATCAGTTGCGAGGGTGAAAAACCGTCGTTGCGATTCCACTCTGCAGGGTTCACCCGCACGCCCTGCTTGTTGGCGGGCAGGGACGCCTGCTGCAGGTTTATCCGCAGCCCGGTCGGGGTAGTCTCGTCCGCCACGGTAAACACGCTGCTGGGCCAGGGGAACATGCAGTTCGCCCCATCCAGTATCTCGCAGCGATCGGCGTCAGGTGTTTCAATGCTGATCGGTGGCGTTGGCGGCTGGGGGCGCGAATCACTGCTGTCGGAACAACCGGGCAGCAGCGCACCGATAAGTGGCAAAACCAGTAACGTCAGGTGGAAGCGAGATAGTCTCATAATGTTGGTTCCTGCTTATTGTTATCCATGATGGCGGCTCTGGGGCACGACCTATCCTGAAACTAATTCAATTTGGCGGTGTTGTCAGGTCCAGGGCCGCAATTCGTGCTCGCAGGTCTGGCAGGACCTGCGCCTCAAACCACGGGTTACGTCGCAGCCACAGTGTATTGCGGGGAGAGGGGTGCGGCAGTGGCAGAAAGCGTGGGCCGAAGTCCTGCCAGCGCTGCACTCTTGCCGTCAGGGTTTCCCGGTCGGGCCCAAGGTAATACTGCTGGGCATAACTACCCACCAGCAGGATGAGTTCCAGCGCCGGCATTTGCTGCAGCAGGCTCTCATGCCACAGCGGCGCGCACTCCTTGCGCGGGGGCAGGTCGCCAGATTTGCCCTTACCGGGATAACAGAAGCCCATCGGCACGATGGCGATGCGCGATGTGTCATAAAACACTTCCCGGTCCAGCTGCAGCCAGTCACGCAGGCGCTCACCGCTGGGGTCGTTCCAGGGGATACCGGTTGCATGAACGCGGGTCCCGGCGCCTGGCCCACAATCAGCAGCCGGGCAGTCGCACTGGCACTGAGCACGGGGTTCGCCCCCAACGGCAGGTTTTGCTCGCAATGACGGCAGGCGCGGACGCGAGCCAGCAAGTCCGCCAGGGGCAGGTTGTTGCAAACTGGATCACCGGTCTGGTTACTAGTCATCATTCACACGATTTATTGGCTACGGGGCTACGGGCTGGTAATATTCCGCGCTCCGCAAGCATTCTCTTGCCACCCTGCTTCCCACGCTGGAGAAACTATGAGCCGCCCGTCCCTGTTTGACCTGGAAAACCACTCGGACTTCATCCAACGCCATATCGGTCCCACTGTCAAACAGCAGGCAGGAAATGGCGCGGACCATCGGCTATGACACGCTGGATGCGCTGATCGACGACACTGTGCCCGCGGCCATCCGGCGCCAGCAGCCCATGGACCTGCCCGCGGCGCAGACCGAACAGGCCGTCATTGCGCGGCTGCGCGCCCTGGCCAGCCAGAACGTTGTCAACAAGTCCTATATCGGCACCGGCTATACCGACACCTTTACACCCGCTGTTATCCAGCGCAATGTACTGGAGAACCCGGGCTGGTACACCGCCTATACGCCCTACCAGCCGGAGATTTCCCAGGGCCGCCTGGAGGCACTGCTGAGCTTCCAGCAGATGATCATCGACCTCACCGGCATGGACCTGGCCAACGCCTCCATGCTCGACGAGAGCACCGCTGCGGCCGAGGCCATGACCCTGCTGCACCGCGTGAACAAGAAGAACCGCAGCAACATATTCCTGGTGGCTGAGGACTGCCACCCGCAGACTATCGCCGTGGTGAAAACCCGGGCCGATGCGCTGGGCATTGAGGTGGTTGTCGGCTGCCCGGACGAACTGGTGGGCGATACCGAGGCCTTCGGCGCTACTGCTGCAGTACCCCGGCACCTACGGTCACCTGGAAGACATCTCACCCATCATCGAGCGCGCCCACGCCGCCAAGACCCTGGTGACCGTGGCCGCCGATATCATGTCCCTGCTGGTGGTGAAGTCACCGGGCGAACTGGGCGCCGACGTCGTGGTTGGCAATACGCAGCGCTTCGGCGTGCCCATGGGCTTTGGCGGCCCCCACGCTGCGTTCTTCGCCACCCGCGACGCCTACAAGCGCTCCATCCCCGGGCGCATCATCGGCGTTTCCATAGACCGTCGCGGCAACCAGGCACTGCGCATGGCCATGCAGACCCGCGAGCAGCATATTCGCCGCGAAAAGGCCACCAGCAACATCTGTACCGCCCAGGCCCTGCTGGCAATCATGGCGACCTTCTATGCCATGTACCACGGTCCTGAAGGACTGCGCCGCATCGCCAACCGAATTCACCGACTCAGCAGCCATCTTCGCCAATGGCATGCAACAGCTGGGTCATGGCGCGATAACGAGACACTACTTCGACACCCTCACCTTCCAGGTCGGTGAACAGCAGGCGGCTATTATCGAGCGAGCGCTTGCCCAGGGGATCAACCTGCGCATCATCGGCACTGACCGGCTCGGCGTCACCCTCGATGAAACCACTTCCGCGGCAGACGTGGAAACCCTGTGGCAGGTCTTCAACGACGGCGACCTGCCCGACGTCAGCGCGCTGGATGCGGCCATTGAAGGCGCTCCCGGCATACCCGCAGCACTGCTTCGCGACATGGACTACCTGCAGCACCCGCTGTTCAACGATTACCATTCGGAAACCGAGATGCTGCGTTACATGCGCTACCTGGAGGACAAGGACATTGCCCTCAACCGCGCCATGATCCCGCTGGGCAGCTGCACCATGAAATTGAACGCCACCACCGAGATGCTGCCGGTCACCTGGCCGGAATTTGCCGGCCTGCACCCGTTCGCGCCGGCAGACCAGACCAGGGGCTACCAGGCCATGCTGGCCGAGCTGGACCATATGCTGCTGGAATCCACCGGCTATGACGCCCTGTCCATGCAACCCAACGCCGGATCACAAGGCGAGTATGCGGGGCTGCTGGCGATCATGCCGCTACCACCGCAGCCGCGGCGATCACCAGCGTAAAGTCTGCCTGATCCCCTCTTCCGCCCACGGCACCAATCCCGCGTCAGTGCGGCACTGGCCGGCATGAAAGTGGTGATCGTCGAGTGCGATGACCAGGGCAATGTGGACATGGACGACCTGAAACTAAGGCCGAGCGCCATACCGAGGACCTGGCCTGCATCATGGTCACCTACCCCTCGACGCATGGCGTGTTCGAGGAATCCATCATCGAACTGTGCGCGCTGGTACACGCACACGGCGGCCAGGTGTACGTGGATGGCGCCAACCTGAATGCGCTGGTGGGCATTGCCGCACCCGGTAAATTTGGCGCGGATGTATCCCACCTCAACCTGCACAAGACCTTCTGCATTCCCCACGGCGGCGGTGGCCCCGGCATGGGCCCCATCGGCGTTGGCGCGCATCTGCAACCCTTCCTGCCCAGCCACCCGGTCTCGCCCGTACCGGGGGTGGACGCCGACAACGATGTGGTGTCAGGGGCGCCCTACGGCAGCGCCTCCATCCTGCCGATCTCATGGGCCTATATCGCCTTGATGGGCGGTGAGGGCCTGGCGCAGGCCAGCAAGGTCGCCATCCTCAGCGCCAACTACATCGCGCACCGCCTGAAAAACCACTACCCGATCCTGTATACCGGCACGAGTGGCAACGTGGCGCACGAGTGCATTATCGACGTGCGACCGATCAAGGAGGCTTCCGGCGTCAGCGAGGAGGATATCGCCAAGCGGCTCATCGACTACGGCTTCCATGCACCTACCATGAGCTTCCCGGTGGCCGGCACACTGATGGTGGAACCCACCGAGTCGGAGTCGCTGTATGAACTGGATCGTTTCTGCGATGCACTGATTGCCATCAAGCAGGAAATTGACGCGGTACAGGCCGGCAAGCTGGATGCACAGGACAACCCCCTCAGCAATGCTCCGCACACGCTTGCAGACGTAGCGGCGACCAGCTGGGAACACCCTTATTCACGGGAACTGGCGGCCTACCCTGTTGCTTCTTTGCGCCGCTATAAATACTGGCCGCCGGTCAACCGCGTGGACAACGTATTTGGCGATCGCAATCTCTTCTGCGCCTGCCCGGCGATAGACAGCTACCGCGAAGAGGCCTGAGCGTTCAATCAAGGAGTCAAGGATGACTGACCTGCCCTAAACACCTTTCCTGGACCAGGTGGCGTTCACGCAACCATTGATGTGGGTTGTGTCGACGGACACCTGGGAGACACTGGACATGACCCCGGCGACAGCGGGTTTTGTGGAGTGACTGGAACTGGATGACGGTAGTTAAAACTAGGTTTTCCCCTAGTGTTTTTTGCAAGGATCTTGCATATCCTGAAATTCTAATACACGTACCCGCCTTGCGCTGGGTATCGTGAACAAGAATAGGGATGTGAGAAGTAGGGCCAGGAAGGCCCTTTTTAACGGATCTTCGCGCATTAGCGGGGTGGAGCAAGTGAATGCTCCAGGTTGCCAAGCGGACACACGAATGGGGTAAGCCTTCCCTGGTTGGAAACAAACCCCCTACTCTTCCTGGGAAGGCATACCCCATTCGTGCTGTCCTCCCTTCATTTCGACTCGACTATCCATTACCTAGACTCTCTGTGACGCGCCAAAGCCGTCGCGGAAGTGCCTGAATCAGCCCGTCTTATACACTCGTCCCGCCGGGGTTCCCTCACTCGGTCGCGAGCCAGAAAAGCTCACTGTCTCTGCCTCTCCTTCGGCGCGTGATTTGCAACGGATGATTTCAGCCGCTCTCCCGACTCCTCACCAGCGGTGAAGCCACAGGTCGACCATATAGCCACCATTGGCTGCAGCGCTGGAGGAGGCGGTGAGAGCGGCTGAACTGTCCGTTGCAAGTCGCCCGCCGAGGGAGAGGCACGAGACAGTGAAGCGTTTTAGGCTCGTAACCGAGCGAGGGAACCCCGCGGGGACGGGTGTACAAGACGGGCTGTTCAGGCACTTCCCGGCGACTTGGAGCATCACGGAGAGTCCAGGTAATGGATAGTCGAGTCGAAATGAAGGGAGGACAGCATGTGATCGTGGGTATAGCCCCCGAAGAGCGTAAAAGGGGGTTTGTATCCAACCAGGGAAGGTATACCCCGATTACAGTGAGTCCGCATTTCAAGATGGAACATTCTCTGGCTGTTCACCCGCTAATGCGCGAAGAACCTTTTTAACAACACCTCCGGGCGCGCCCTGCAGCCCGTGATCGCTGCGAACCACCCCGCCATAAAAACCGTCAGTTCACCACCAGCACATCGGCCTCGGTATGATCGAGTATCTTCTCCGCCGTATTGCCCACGACCTGCCCCTTGATGCCGCTGCGTCCCACAGTACCGATGATAATAAGGTCCACCTCAATATCGTCAGCCAGGGCGCTGATAACAGGCGCAGCAGCTCCTTTGATGACATGCACATGTTCTGGCGGCGCGCCGCAGGTGGCGGCCAGTTCGGCCGCCTGCGGCGGATGATTGCTGTCGCTAAAGGCCGTGACGAAATGCGCGTCAGAGCCGTAGGCATCGGTAAAGTTCTGGGCGAAACTGATAATCTGGTGGTTCAGCTTGATGTGCGCTTCATCAGTTGAGCCAGAGTTAACCGCCGCCAGCACACGGCGATGACTCCAGTCGCGCCGGTCCTTGACCAACAACACCGGACAGGAAGCCAGGCGCAACAGGGTGAAGTCGGAGGTGGGGCGCATCTGGCGTTGCACGTCACGATGCTCGAAGGAGTTCTTGAAGACCATCGACGCACTGCACCGGGCCGCAGCGCGCACCGCGGCCTGACTCCAGTTGTCACCCTGCTCCAGTTCTTCCACCGCTTCCACGCCAGCGTCCTGGCAACGCAGCATAAATGCACCCAGCAGGTCCTTGACCCGGGATTCTGCAGCACGGGCATCGTCGCCCGCCGGGCCTGGCGTCAGGCAGGCATAGAGATGCAGGCGAGTGCCGGTCATTTTGGCGGACAACAGCGCCCTCTCAAAGGCCGGTTGTTCCGCTGTGGTGGGGTCCACGATGACAAATATCTTGTTGAGTAGCATGTCGTTCTTCCCGGTGATAACCGATGTTATTACTCGGGCAATCATGGCGGGAGTTGCCAACTGGCGACTTGACGCGGGTCAAGGTTTGGTCGCTTGACGGAGCGGGCAGGTCCTTGGGTGGAGGCCTGTTCGTGCCCGGGGGCTGTCAGTCCTGCTGCTTTAGGGACTCCAGGGCAAACTGCAATGCAGACAGCGCGTCGACCCGAACGCTGTACGCTTCCAGGAAAAGTTTACCCACAACGGTCCCCTGGGGGTCGATAACAATAGTGCCCGGGTACGGTATGCCATAGGCGTCATCGCCAGGGTTATAGGACTTATTGAGGATACCCAGGGTTTTAAAACTCAGTGTGTCGACATCGTGCAGTAGCGGGTATTCAATGCCCCACTTGTCGATAAAAGCCTGCTGCAAACCCGGTTCGTCATAGGTCATGGCGACAATACCGATGCCGGCTTCATCATAGGCGGCCTTGTGTTCCTGTAACTGGATCATCTGCTTCATGCAATAGGGGCACCAGTCCGCAGAGCGCGTGGCCACGAAGACCGTGCCATTGGGGCCGGCAAAGTCATCCAGCCGGCGCACCCCTTCGCCACGCCAGGTCGCGTTGACCCCCGGGAAGTCCGAGCCGATGGCTGGCCCGGGGTCAAAGGCGTCACTGTCAACGGCAACAAACATGTCCGCGGTGAGTGCCTCATACGCGGCCTCTTTCACCGGTACGCGAAACAGGAAAAGCAGCAACGCCCCGATCACCAGTAGCAGCAGGGCTATGAGCAGTACTCTCTTCATGATCAACCGCCTGTCCACAATGCACTGCAAGGGTAACGCGATAGGCCGGGCAATGCGACAGGCTGCGCCAGACAAGTAACGGCGCACGGCACGGCATGAACTGGCACTTCTGTACAAAATTCCAGCAATTGGAGCCGAAAATCCCAACGCCAGCACAAATGCGGCCTCGCGCTGACAGTTCGCCTTGAATCCTTGCTGGCAAACAGGATAATACGCTGTCGGCCGCCAGGCGCGGTCAATCTCCGCAAGACCTGTAAACAATACATGACACAAGCCCTCCCCCAAGTTTCCCTGGGTCGTTCGCGCCTTGTCCGTTTTCTGACCGACATCTCGCGCAGCGATATGCAGGTCTCGCACCGGCAATTCACCGAGCGCCTGGGACAGCTGATCGATTTCTCCGACTCCATCACACTGTCGGATGCCCATGCGCGCGACCTTGTGGTCGAGTGTGAAGATGTACCCGGCTTCAGCGCCGGCGTCACCGAAGAGTTCCTGCGCGCGCGCAGCCGCATTGTGCAAGCCGCCATGCGCAGCTTCTTCCCCAACGCCGGTCCCACCCGCATTCGCTGGCCAGCCGAAGAAACCACGCCCCCGCAGACAGCGACTGCAGCGGCCCGTCCCTACCTCAGGTTTTACCAGCAGCAGCAGTCCGATGTGGACGCCAAGGTGCGCGGCCTGCACCTGCGCACACGGCAGGCGGTGGCCGCGCTATCAGTAAAACTGGCGCGCATCAGTGCCATCGACGAAGCGCTGGGCGATGCATTGGCCCTGCATTCACGCGGCTATCTGGCGGTGATACCGCAACTGCTGGCCCGCCGCCTCGAATACCTTCACCAGCAATACCAGAGCGCCGTCAGCGACGGCGCCGCCGCAGACGCAGCCTGGCGGAACACCCGGGAACAATACCGCCGCGAGGCCCAGGGCCTGCTGCTGGCAGAGATAGAGACGCGCTTGCTGCCCGCGCTCGGATTGATAGAAGCACTCAACGAAGAGATACCCAATGAAGACTAAGCTGTTATTCATCGCCGCCGCCCTGCTCGGCGCTGCCGCCATTATCTGGATGGGCGTCGGCTTCATTGGCGCCAACCCCCTGGCCCTGGTCGTCACTGCAGTGATCGGCTTTGTCTATGCGCTGGGCCTGGCGGAACTGGTACAGTTCCGCCGCGCTACGGCCGGGCTCGCCACTGGCCTGGAAAACATCCGCGAGGGGGAAGACTTTTCCCTGCCGCAATGGCTGGGCCAACTGTCCGCGTCTCTGCAGCATGCCGTCGCCCAGCGCATAGAGGGCGAGAAGATCGGCCTGCCGGCCCCCATTTTTGCACCCTACCTGGCGGGACTACTGGTGATGCTCGGCTTGTTGGGCACCTTTGTCGGCATGGTAGACACCCTGCAAGGGGCAGTGAGTGCGCTACAGGGGAGCACCGAACTGGAGGCCATCCGCAACGGGCTTGCGGCGCCAATCGAGGGGCTGGGACTGGCCTTTGGCACCTCTGTGGCAGGCGTTGCCGCCTCGGCGATGCTAGGCTTGAGTGCCACCCTGTGCCGCCGCGAACGCATCGTGGTGACCCGCGAACTGGACCGGCAGATCGGCGGTCCGCTGCGCACTTATTCGTTGCCTTACAATCGCCAGCAGACTTTTCAGGCCCTGCAGGCACAAGCCCATGCACTGCCTGATGTGGCGGAAAAACTCGCGAGTATGGCAGGTGCCATGGAGCGCATGGGGCAACAACTGGCGGATCAGTTAAGCGCAAACCAGCAAGCGTTTCACCACTCCGCCGAGCAGCAGTACCGCGAGCTGGCCCAATCCGTTGACCAATCACTACGCGATAGCCTGGCTGCCAGTGGCCGGCTGGCGGGTGAAAGTATTGCGCCGGTGGTGACAGATGCCATGCAGCAGTTGGCCACCGTCTCCGGCGAAACCCACAAGAAGATACTGGCCTGCACAGAGACCGCACAACGGCAGCGGGCCGATCACGAGAGGGACTGGCTGGCACAGCAGGGCCAGCGCATGGAAGCGCTCACCGGCGCCCTGCGCGAGGACCTGAGCGGCGTGAGCGCTGTCCTGCGCAGTGAGCTGGCCGGCCTGCGCGAGGAAGAAAACAGCAGCCGGGTCGAAACTGCCCAGCGCCTGGCAGAAATTCAGCAAAACGCAGATGCCCAACTTTCTGCACTGCAGGAAACCACCGCCCTGACGCTGGCAAAGACCCAAACCCAGACAGCGAAAGCCCTGGAAACACTGGAAAACAGCACCGTCCGCCATTTCGACGCACTGCACGACAGCACTGGCAGCCGCCTGGAAAGCCTGGGAGACACGGCAGCGCAGGGACTGGCGCAACTGAATGCCGACGCGGCAGAGTCACTAACAAAATTGAACAACGCCATCAATGAGGGTATTGCCGGCCTGGAAACCCGCACCGCTGAACGCCTCGACAGGTTGGAAACCAGCGCAGCTGAGCAACTGGCGGCACTTGGCCGTGAGCTGCAGGAACCGATGAAAGAGCTGATTCATACCGCATCGGAAACACCAAAAGCGGCGGCAGAGGTGATTGGCAAGCTGCGCGAGCAGGTCTCCGGCAACATGGAACGCGATAATCAAATGCTTGAGGAACGACAAAACATACTGCAGCAACTGGCTACGCTGACGACGTCAATGCAGCAATCAACGGCGCAACAACAGGCGTCGATAGAAGGTTTGGTTGTCGATGCCGGCCAATCACTCAGCGACATCAGTGCACAGTTCCAACAGCAGCTGACCGCGGAAGCCAGCAAGCTATCGGAGATCACTGCCAACGCGGCAGGCAGTGCGGCCGACATCGCCAGCCTGGGTGAGTCCTTCAGCCTTGCCGTGCAGCTGTTCAGCGAGTCCAATACCCAGCTGGTGGAAAACCTCTGCCGTATCGAGGAGTCCATGGAAAAGTCCAGCGAGCGATCAGACGAGCAAATGAGCTATTACGTCGCCCAGGCCAGGGAAATTATTGACCAGAGCATGCTCTCCCAGCGCGAGATTATCGAGGAGTTGCGCCGCCTGGGGCAAACCGGGGACCTGTTTGCCGCTGAGGCCGCCAGCTGATGGGCCAATTGCAATCGGAACTGGAAGAGAACACCCCTGTCTGGGCCATCTTTGGTGACCTGATGTCGGCATTGGTCGGCGTATTCGTGCTGATCCTGGTCTGGGTGCTGGGCTACCAGGTAGAACTGACCCAATCGCTGCAACAGGAGGTCGTGCGCCGGGAGGCGGAGCAGGAACGCCGCATGGTGCTGGAAGAAGCGTTGGCAGCACCTCTGGCCAGCGGTCGCATCACCCTGCGTGACGGGCGCATCGGTATCAGCGGTAGCGTTCTATTTGCACTCAATTCGGATGAACTGCAGGCCGACGGACGTGACCTGCTGCGTTCCCTGGTGCCGCCACTGCGGCTCTATCTTGGGGAACAGAACGAATTACTCATGGTCAGCGGCTTTACCGACGACCTGCCCATTCAGCAGGGCAACCTCAGCTACAGTGACAACTGGGAACTGTCAGCCCAACGTGCGCTCACGGTAACCCGCGCCCTGATTGAGGAGGGCATGCCGCCCTCGCTGGTCTTTGCTGCCGCCTTTGGTTCCCAGCAGCCCGTGGTAGACAACACCGATGACAGCAGCCGATCACGCAATCGACGGGTGGAAATGGCGCCCGTGCCACGCGCCGCAGCGGACACGGTGCAACCGTGACCGAGCTGCGTGCCGAGTTCAACGCCCTGAAGACAAGCCGTGGTGAACACGACCCGGTGCGCCTGCGCTATATCGAAAGCCTGCTGCAACGCGCAGAAGCGCGCAGTGGCAGGCTACGCGAAATACTCCAGTACAAGGCCAGTGAAGCGATGGCACTGTATCGCCAACAGGCGGCGAGCCCGGCACCCAGTGCGCGAATTTCGCCTGACAATCGGCCGCTGCGCGAACTCAATAGACTGCTGGAGTCACTGCGCGAAGAACAGGACGACCCGCACATCGCCCCACTGGAACAAACGCTGCGCCAACAGGAGCTCGACCTGGTCGATGCGATCGCCGCGCAGGATGCAGGGTCGCAACCAAAGCAGGCGCGTCATGAAGAACTCAAGGCCGCGCGCCGTTTTCACGCGGCCATGGTCAGGCTCAACGCCGACAAGGTCGTCACCCAGGCCCTGCAGGAAGTGCCTGAGGATGCGGGACCGCTTAACCCCCAGCGCCTGGCGACACGTTCATTGACGACCATGCGAGATCTTTCGCCCCATTACCTCAGTCGCTTTGTCAGCTACATCGACACCCTGTTCTGGCTCGAGCAGGCAGAGAAACAACCCAGGGGCTAGATGAATTTGCTAGCATCATGCGCTGGAAGAGCGCATGGGTAGTGCGATGGCACGCCAGCAACAGGCAAAAGGCGCATCAACCCGAAGCGCACAAGGGGTGATTGACCGCAGCACACCGTCGGCTTGTCGCAAAGCCGCGAAGCAGCGTCAAAAAATGTTACTTTTGCACAGCGGCCTTGAGGACCCGGGTAAGCCAATCGTTTCATTCTATTACGCAGCAGAACAGGACATATCATTCGATGGCCAACAGGCTGGTAAAGATCGTTGCGCCGCTCGCGGTGATCGCCGCGTCAGCAGGCGTCTATGCGCTGCTTCAGGCCTCCAGGCCGGAACCGGAAAAAAACGACGAACCGCCCCGCGCTGCCGCGGTCTACACCGCCCCGGTGATGCGCGAACAGGGCACCCTGGAAGTCGTTACCCAGGGCGAAGTGCGTTCACGCACGGCGATTGACCTGGTATCACAGGTAGGTGGGCGAGTTATCAGCGTCTCACCAGAATTCGTCGAGGGCGGAATCATTGAACCCGGCGTGCCCCTGCTGCAAATTGACGATACCGATTACAGGCTGGCGCTGAGCGAGGCCCGGGCCAGGCTGGCGGACGCGGAGCTTGCGGTACAGCAGGCGCTCGCAGACCAGGACGTGGCGCGCAAACAATTACGCAACACTCGCGACCCCTCTGACCTGGCGTTGAAAAAGCCGCAGGTGCAGCAGGCCATCGCCATGCGCGAGGCCGCAGAAGCAGCACTGGAGCGGGCCGGGCTGGACCTTGAGCGCACCCGCATCACCCTGCCCTTCGCAGGCCGTGTCGCCAGCACGCGAGTCAACGTGGGACAGTTCATTGCTCCCGGCACGGTGATGGGCCAGGTCTTCGGCACAGAAGTCGTTGAAATACGCCTGCCGCTTAATAACCAGCAGCTGGCTTCCCTGGGCTTGCCCATCGGTTACACGGCGCCAGCGGGTGGTGGACTGCCGGTGCGCTTCAGTGCTGATGTTGCTGGCAAGCAGCAGGTCTGGGAAGGCACGCTGGAGCGACTCGACGCATCGGTGGATAGGGATACCCGCATGCTCTACGCGATTGCCGAGGTCGTCGACCCCTACGGCAGTGGCGCATCCCAACATGGCATGCCCATGGCGGTAGGCTTGTTTGTGGAGGCCCACATCAGCGGACGCCAATTGCTTGAGGGTATGAGTATTCCTGCCTCAGCGCTGCGCGCCGGCGACCTTGTCTATGTCATCAGCGACGAGAGCCTGCTGGAAATTCGCAATGTCAGCGTGGTCCAGTCCAATGCCGACAAGGCTTACATCAGCGACGGCCTCAGCCCGGGTGAGCAGGTTGTCATCTCGGCAATACGTAACCCGATACAGGGCATGGCCGTGCGCAACCTGACCCTGGAAGAGGGTTAGCCTTGTGCAGAGGATCATAGCCTGGTGGGTGCATAACCCGGTTGCCGCCAACCTGTTGATGGTCGGCATACTGTTGTCGGGCGTCCTTGGTCTGCGCGCGATGGAGCGCGAGGCCTTCCCGGAAATCAAGATTAACCAGGCCAGCATTGTGGTCACCTGGCCGGGAGCAAACCCCCAGGAAGTGGAAGAACAGGTGGTGGCGCGCATAGAACAGGCCCTGGAGAACGTGGACCAGGTTTACCACTATGACTCCACTGCCAGTGAGGGTGTCGCGGAAATCAACGTCCGCACCTATCCGAATGTCGATATCAACGATTTTATCAACGAGATAAAAGCCGCTGTAGATAGCGTCACCTCATTGCCACGGGATATTGAGCCACCGCGGGTGCAAAGGCGGCAGAATCGCGGCGAGATGTTGCGCGTCGCGGTGCACGGTGATATCAGCGAAAGGGAACTGACACGCCTCGCCGAAGACCTCAAGGATGAAATCGCCGGCCTGCCCTACGTCTCGACAATCAACCTGTTTGGTACGCGCAAGGAAGAGGTCACTATCGAACTGTCGGAAGCTGCCATGCGCCGCTTCGGCCTGTCTTTCGAAGAAGTGGCCAATGCCATCCGCGCCAACTCAATCAACCTCTCCTCCGGTAGGGTGCGCACCGAAACCGGTGACGTACAGCTGCGCGCGCGCAACCTGGCGGACAACCAGGCAGACTTCGAACGCATTGTCATCCGCCAGACAGCCGAGGGAGCGATAGTTCGGGTCGGGGATGTTGCCCAGGTGATAGACGGATTCGAGGATAACGAAATTCTCGCCACCATGAATGGCCAGCCGGCGGTCTTGCTGCAGGTACTCGATACCGAAAACATGCAGGTGGTCAAAGCCAGCGATGCAGTAAAGGAATGGATGGAAGAGACCCGCCCCAAACTGCCCAAGGGTGTCGAGCTGACCATGTGGTTTGACACCGCCGACATCTACAACGAGCGCATGGACCTGATTGCCGAGTCATCTTACATCGGTCTGCTGCTGGTATTCATGGTGCTGATACTCTCGCTGCGGCCCAAGGTCGCACTGTGGGTCACCGGGGGCATCGCCGTCGCCTTTATCGGCACCTTTGCATTGTTACCGGTGAACGATGTTTCCATGAATGTGATCTCCTCCTTCGCCTTCCTGATGGTGCTGGGGATCGTCGTGGATGATGCGATTGTCGTCGGCGAAAGCATTCACCATCACGCGCATATCAGCGGGGGTGGCGAGCGCTCGGCCATAGAGGGTGCAATGGCGGTTTCCAGGCCCGTCATTTTTGCCGTGTTGACCACCATGATCGCCTTCGCCCCGTGGCTGTTTGTCAGCGGTGAGGCGGCGCAGATGACGCGTCAGTTATCCATTGTGATTACGGTCGCCCTGACCCTCTCGCTGGTGGAAGCCTTCTTTATACTGCCATCACATTTGCGCCACCTGGAGCCACGTGAAGAATTACACGGATTGGCCAGGGCACAACAGAAAGTCGAACACAGCATTATCGATTTTGCCGAGAATACCTACCGCCCGATTCTAGGCTGGGCACTGGAACATCGTTACCTTACCTCCAGCATATTCATTGCCGCATTCGTCATCAGCATCGGCATCTTCACCAGTGGCTGGGTACGCTTCTATTTCATGCCGCAGGTAGAGTCCGAGCAAATTTACGTCAATGTGACACTGCCCAATGGCACGCCCTACTCTCGCGCCCTGGAAATACTGGACCAGCTGCAGCTTGCCGAAAAAGCGCTGATTAAAGAAGTGGACCAACGTGCGAAGGCGGGCGAAGGCAGTGGCAAGTTGATCGAGGGCTGGTACACCCGTTCCCGGCGTGACAGCGTGATCGCCATTGTCAAATTGGCGTCGCCTGAGGTGCGCGACCTCTCCGCCAAGCAAGCGGCAGAACGCTTCCGCGAGTTGGTGGGCGACATTCCGGATGCCGACGAGATAGAAGTCAACTACACCATCACTGACAACGGCGCCGACGTCACCTACCTGCTCAAACACCGTGATCCGGAGCAACTGAGCGCGGCATCCCTGGATTTAAGAACCCAGCTCTCCAGTTACGACGGCACCTTTTTCGTACGTGACAGCCAGCGCGGCGAATCCGACGAGATGATTCTGAATTTGCGCCCCGGCGCGGAAAAACTGGGCATCACCCTCGCCGATGTATCACGGCAGGTGCGCCAGGCCTATTTCGGCGAGGAGGTACAACGGCTGCCCAGGGAAAACGGTGACGTCAAAGTCATGGTCAAATACCCCGCAGCGCAGCGCAACAACCTCTCCAGTCTCGAACAACTTCCGCGTACGCACGGCGGACGGTCGCGAGCTACCTTTGCTGTCCGTGGTCGACGTGGAGGTGGGTACCGGGGTTGAGCGCATCAAGCGCCGCGATGGCGAGCGCTTTATTCGTGTCCGCGCAGACATGGACCACGACCTGATGGGCGACATCACCAACGACATAAACGAAAACTTCATGCCGACGCTGAAACAGCGCTATCCCGGGCTGGAGATTCTCAAGGGCGGGCAGCAAGAGCAGGAAGAAGAGTTCTTCAGCGAAATCCTCGCACTTTACGCGGTCGCCCTGTTCATGATGTACGCGCTGATCGCCGTCGCTTTTCACTCCTACTGGTTACCACTGTTGATGATGACCGCCATTCCCTTCGGCTTTATGGGCGCGATCTTTGGCCACCTGCTGTTCGGCACACCCATGGCCATGTTTTCGTGGTTCGGTATTGGCGCCGCGGCGGGAGTGGTCGTCAACGACAACCTGGTGCTGGTGGACTATATCGGCACGACTGCGGGAGTCAGGCAAGAGCCTGCACAGCGCAATCATCGAAGCAGGGACTAACCGCTTCCGACCTATACTGCTGACCACGGTGACGACTTTCGTGGGATTGCTGCCGATCATGGCAGAAGAGGCAACCAATGCACAGTTCCTCAAGCCCGCGGTGCTGTCGCTAGCCTTCGGTGTGCTGTTTGCCCTGTTCGTAACCCTGTTGATGGTGCCCGCACTCTATGCCATTGGCGGCGATATGGCAGACGCCCGGGCGCGCATCAAGGCCGCTTTGTTGGGTCACCGGGGCAAGCCGGTGACGACGCCCCCCGCCCGAACCGAAAAGTGACGGGTGCCACGCGCCGGGCTTGCCGGCGCCGCGCACCCGGTTTTCTCAGGCAGGTTCTCCGCTAACGCTGCAGGTACTTCTCGGTCAATTTGTCAATTGACCAGGAATCGGGCGTCTGGCTTGGCGGGTACTTTTCAAACGTTGCCAGGTATTGGGTATTGGTGGCACTGGCCATATAAATCCACGCGGCCTTGTCGATCATCCAGTCCCAGTAGGTATTGGAATTGTGGTCGGCACGTTCAAAGGGGTCGCGACGCAGGTTGAATATTTTCGGCATCCGCAGCGTCACAAATGGCTCGGCCCACAGCGCCATCGTTTGTGCGCGGTTCTCGGCATAAACCACCTTCCAGTCACCAATACGCACGGCAACCGGCATCGCCCCATCATCGTGATAAATAAACTCACGACGCGGCCCCTTGTCTGCCTGTCCCGTGAGGTATGGCAGGAAGTTGTACCCATCCAGGTGCAGCTTTGAGTTCTTGCTGCCAATGCGCTTACCCTTAAGCAAGTCCTGCTTCAGGCCGGGATCACCAGCGGCGGCGACCAGCGTAGGCATCCAGTCAAGGTGCGACATGATTTCGTTGGACACCTGTCCCGGTGCGATCTTACCGGGCCAGCGTACGACGGCGGGAACGCGGTAGGCGCCCTCCCAGTTGGAGTTCTTCTCACTGCGGAACGGTGTGATACCCGCGTCGGGCCAGGTATTGAAGTGGACCCCGTTATCGGTAGAGTAAAACACGATGGTGTTATCGGCGATTTTCAGCTCGTCGAGCTGATCCAGCAACATGCCCACCAACTCGTCATGGGCAACCATGACGTCGTTATAGAAACCCTGTCCGGACTTGCCCAGGTGCTCCTTGGCCGGGTGTGTGCGAAAGTGCATGCCCGTGGTATTGACCCATACGAAGAACGGTTGCTCGTTCTTCACCGAGGTGTCGACAAATTTCATCGCCGCGGTGACAAACTCTGCATCGGCCGTTTCCATGCGCTTGCGCGTCAGTGGACCGGTATCCTCGACTCGCCCGTCAGCATAAGAGCGGATAACGCCGCGCGGACCAAACATCTTGCGAAAAGCGGGATCCTTGGGATAGTCCACGTCTTCCGGTTCTTCTTCCGCGTTGAGGTGATACAAGTTGCCGAAGAACTCATCAAAGCCGTGGTTGGTGGGTAGATGCTCGTCCTTGTCTCCAAGGTGATTCTTCCCGAACTGACCGGTCGCGTAGCCATGGGTTTTCATGACTTCCGCGATGGTGATATCCCGTTCATTAATGCCCATCTCTGCGCCGGGAAGGCCAACTTTGGACAGCCCGGTGCGCAATGGTGACTGGCCAGTGATAAAACTGGAACGGCCAGCGGTGCAGCTCTGGTCGCCGTAGTAGTCGGTAAAGCGCATGCCCTCGTTGGCGATGCGGTCGATATTCGGCGTATGGTAGCCCATGATACCGTCGCTATAGGCGCTGATATTGGTAATGCCAATATCGTCGCCCCAGATCACCAGGATATTCGGTTTATCCGCGGCAGTTGCAAATGATGCAATGCTGCTGGAAATGACCAGGCCTGCTGCGGCCAGGAATACTTTTAACTTCACATTCAGGTCCTCGTTATTGTTATCGCAGTTACGGCGCGGGGAACGGAGTATCCTTCGCCGTTGCGGTAAATTCAAGCTCAGTCGACCGGCTTGTTCTGCGCGAAGGAAGCCAATTGTTCGGCGGAGGCTTCCGTCTGGTACTGCGCTTTCCATTCGGCGTAGGGCATGCCGTACACGCGCTCTCGCGCCTGCTCATAGTCGAGGTCCAGGCCCTGCTCCTGCGCTGCCGCCAGGTACCACTTCGACAAACAGTTACGACAAAATCCCGCCAGGTTCATCAGCTCGATATTCTGAACGTCCTTGCGACTATCGAGATGTTCCAACAAGCGGCGAAATACGGCTGCTTCTATGCTGTCTGTGTCAGTCATGGTCAGGCTCCTCAATGAATGGTTTGTTAGCGATGGACTGTGAACAGAAAGGCCCAAATTTACTGCGACGGCATGTTTTCCGGGCTTGCTTGCGGCTGTAACAACTCGCTCAAGCGCTCACCCTGCCCGGGAAAGCGCCAGCGCACCTTGTCAAAGTCCCTGAAATCCAGCCAGTACCCGCGCTTTACCTCCAGCACGTTCGGGTTGATGCTCCCTGAATGGGCATGTATCTCACAAAAGTACAGGTAAAAGCCGGTATCAAACTTGGCGACCAATTGCCGCGGCATCAGGTCAAGGCCGGTTTCTTCGAGCGTTTCGCGATGTGCCGCACACTGGGCCGATTCACCCGGTCTGGCTTTGCCCCCGGGTGGGGTGACACCGCCTTTACGCGAGTCGACGACCAGCATCTTGCCATGCACGACAGCAAGGCAACCCGCGGAGGGCGCAAATCCGGTTCTCCTTTGTAAGGACAGGGTGGAGACGCTAGCCGAAGAACAGGCGCCAAGTAGAATGAACATCGCAAGCAGTGCAGGCCAGGACACGATCAGTACTCCAGTGCAACCCGCTCAGAACCCAGCTCATCGCGCAGGGCCTGCAACAGTTCATCACTGGGCACCACCCGCCAGCGCTCGCCAAAATCCACCCGTGCACGATTATTGGGCTGCAGGTATACCATGGACACCGGGCAACGGCCTCCTCCTGCATCGACCAGGATGCGCTCAAGCTGCTCCGCCAGGCGCTCGTCGGCGCTGTCGCCGCTGACCTGCAATGTGAGCCGGGAGGCATAGCTCTGGCGCGCCTCGTCGATACTGCGCACACTGCTGGCTCGGACCACGGGCTTGCCGCTGCGGTCATCCTGCTGAACGCGGCCCTCGACAATAACGATTGTGTCCTTGACCAGCAGCTCCCGGTACTGGCCGTAGACCTCTGAAAATAGTGTCACCTCTATCTGCGCGCTGCTGTCATCCAGGGTCAACACGGCCATAGTACCGCGCTGGGTATTCATGGTGCGGGTAGCCATGATCAAGCCGGCAACCACCTGGTTGCCCTTTTTATCAGCGCGCACATCGACAATACGGTTGGGGGCAAAACGGCCAATCTCCGCCTTGTATTCGTCAATAGGATGCCCGGTGATATAGAGACCCAGGGTGTCACGCTCGCCTCCCAGGCGCTCCTTATCGGTCCACGGTCGCGCACCGCGAAAGTCAGCGTACACATCCTCGATGCCATTGTCCTGGCTCGGGACCACCTCCCCAAACAGGTCTTCAATGCCGGCATCGCGATTACTGGCGCTTTGCTCAGCGGCCTTGAGCGCATCCTCCATGCTGGCCATCAGCACCCAGCGCTCCTCGCCGAATGAGTCCAGGGCACCCGAGCGAATAAGCGCTTCAATCGCCTTGCGATTGACCTTGCGCGGGTCGGTGCGCGCGCAGAAGTCGAACAGGTCGGAAAAGGGGCCGTCCTCCTCCCTGGTGCTGAGGATAATTTCGATCGGCCCCTCGCCCAGTCCCTTGATCGCGCCCAGGCCGTATATAATCTCGTTGCGCGCGTTCACCGTGAACATGTACTGCCCTTCATTCACGTCGGGTAGCTTGAGTGACAGCTTCATGCGCTTACACTCGTCGACGAACACCACGACCTTGTCGGTATTATCCAGTTCGGAGCTCATCACCGCCGCCATGAACTGCGCGGGGTAATGGGTCTTTAGCCAGCAGGTCTGGTACGAGACCAGGGCATAGGCGGCGGAGTGTGACTTGTTGAAACCGTAGCCGGCGAACTTCTCCACCAGGTCGAAAATCTTGATGGCCAACTCGCCATCCACGCCTTTGGACCTGGCGCCGTCCTCGAAGATAGCCCGCTGCTTGGCCATTTCCTCCGGTTTTTTCTTGCCCATGGCGCGACGCAGCATATCCGCGCCGCCCAGCGTATAACCGGCCAATTCCTGCGCGATCTGCATCACCTGCTCCTGGTACAGGATGATGCCGTAGGTCGGCTCCAGGATGGGTTTGAGCGACTCGTGCTGCCACTTGGTGTCAGGGTAAGACAGCTCCTCGCGGCCATGCTTGCGGTTGATGAAGTTGTCGACCATGCCCGACTGCAGGGGCCCGGGACGAAACAGCGCCACCAACGCCACGATGTCCTCGAAGCAGTCCGGCTGCAGTCGCTCAATCAGGTCTTTCATGCCGCTGGATTCAAGCTGGAACACAGCGGTGGTTTTCGCGGATTTCAGCAGGTTGAACGATGCCGGGTCGTCCAGTGGAATCTGCATGATGTCCAGCGCCGTTTCACCGTCTGTGGTGCGAGCCGCGTTGATCATCTTGACCGCCCAGTCAATGATGGTCAGCGTGCGCAAGCCAAGGAAGTCGAACTTGACCAGGCCGGCATCCTCGACATCCCCCTTGTCGTACTGGGTCACCAGGCCGGAGCCGGTTTCATCGCAGTACAGCGGAGAAAAGTCTGTCAGTCTGGAAGGCGCAATCACCACCCCACCGGCGTGTTTGCCCACGCCGCGGGTAATACCCTCGAGTTGCACGGCCATGTCCCAGATTTCCTGGGCCTGGGGGTCCTCGGCCAGGAACTCGCGCAGCGCGTCCTCCTGCTCCAGGGCTTTTTCCAGGGTCATGCCGACTTCAAAGGGGATCATCTTGGAGAGTTTGTCGGCAAGGCCATAGGACTTGCCCTGCACCCGCGCCACGTCGCGCACCACCGCTTTCGCCGCCATGGTGCCGAAGGTAATGATCTGTGAAACCGCCTCGCGGCCATAGGTATCGGCGACGTAGTCAATCACCTGATCACGCTTCTCCATGCAGAAGTCGACATCAAAGTCAGGCATGGATACCCGTTCGGGGTTGAGGAAGCGCTCGAACAGCAGGTCGTACTCAAGGGGGTCCAGGTCGGTAATTTCCAGGGCATAGGCAACCAGTGAGCCGGCACCGGAGCCCCGGCCGGGCCCAACGGGAATATCGTGCTGCTTGGCCCAGCGAATAAAGTCCATAACGATCAGGAAATAGCCCGGGAAGCCCATCTGGATAATCGTTTCCAACTCAAAATCCAGGCGTTCACGGTACTCTTTCTGCCGCTCCGGAAAATCTGCCGCGCCCGTGTCAAAAAGCGCCTCCAGACGAGCATCCAGTCCCTGGTGCGAGAGCTGGCGAAAGTACTCGTCCATGGTCATGCCTTCCGGCACCGGGTAGTCCGGCAGGTAAGGCTTGCCCAGCTCCAGAACCACGCTGCAGCGCCGGGCGATCTCTACCGAATTGACCAGGGCCTCGGGGATATCGGCAAACAGCTCGGCCATCTCCTCGGGCGAACGCAGGTATTGCTGCTCGGTATAACGACGCGCGCGACGCGGATCATCCAGGGTGCGGCCTTCACCAATGCAAACCCGGGCTTCGTGCGCCTCAAACTCGGATGCGTCAAGAAACCGCACATCGTTGGTGGCTACCACCGGACATTGCAGCTCGGCGGCCAATTGCACGGCGCCGTGGAGCTGGGTTTCATCCCCTTCCCGGCCGGTTCTATGAAGCTCGAGGTAGTACCGTTGCGGGTAGACCTTCATCCAATAACTGGCCCGCTCGCGGGCCAGTTCCAGTTTGCCGCCCACCAGGGCCTGACCGACATCCCCCCGGGCACCGGCAGACAGGGCTATCACGCCCTCGGAACATTCCTCCAGCCAGGCCTTGTGCACATGGGGCAGGCCCAGGTGCTGGCCATCGGCCCAGGACCGGCTGATCAGCAGCGTCAGGTTGTGATACCCGGTCTGGTTCATGGCCAGGAGACACAGGGGATAGGACTTCTCCGGGTCGTCGCTCTCCATGACCTGCAGGTCCACGCCAAAAATGGGCTGCACACCAGCGGCAAAGGCACTCTTGTAGGCCTTGATCAGACCGTAGAAGTTACTGACATCGGTTACCGCAACGGCCGGCATACCGAGTTGGGCAACACGGCTCATCAGTGGTTTGAGACGAACGAGTCCGTCGACAATGGAATACTCGGAATGCAGGCGCAGATGAACAAAATCGGTCATGCCGAGAGTGTACTCCGCTTCTCAGTTTCGGGCAGCATTCGTGGCGAAATTTTCTCGAGAGACCGCGGTTCGCGGCCGTGCGGGCGGGCTACTTAACGATCTTGAGGGAGGGGCGGCCTTCCGGCTTGGTCGGCTCCGGAGGCGTATCATCGGGGGGCGTGGACTCTGGCTCCTCTTCCGGCTCGAATACCATGCCCTGCCCATTCTCACGCGCGTAGATACCAATGACCGCCTGCACGGGCACGAAGATATCGGTGGCAACCCCACCAAAGCGGCCATTGAAAGCCACCGACTCATTGGAGATGCTCAGGTCCATCACTGCGGTGGGCGAGATATTGAGCACGATCTGGCCGTCCTTCACATACTGCTCGGGGACAGACACCTCCTCCGGCGTCGCATCCACCAGGATATACGGCGTGCAGCCGTTGTCCACGATCCACTCATAGAGTGCACGCATGATGTAGGGCCGACTCGGGGTCATGGACATCCGTCGCAGAGTGCCTGGGCGCGTTCGCTTAGGAACGCAACTCCCGTTCTTGCTCAGACAGGCTTTCCTGGAAGGACTCGCGCGCGAACAGCTCATCCATGTAGGCGAGCAACGGCTTGGTTTGCT
Source organism: uncultured Gammaproteobacteria bacterium (assembly GCA_963845135.1). Lineage (GTDB taxonomy): Bacteria > Pseudomonadota > Gammaproteobacteria > Pseudomonadales > Halieaceae > Halioglobus. The sequence continues at coordinate 135,810 of CAWJQW010000007.1, forward strand.
TGGACGAACGAATGTCCACACCCAGGGAAGGCAGTCGCCAGAGAATGGGCGCGATACAGCAATCGACCAGAGTGAACTCCTCGCTCATGAAGAAAGGTTTTTCGGCAAAAATGGGCGCAATGCCGGTAATGCTGTCTTTCAGTTCCTTGGTCGACTTCTTCATCACGTTGTCACTGCGCGTGGTGAGTATCGAATCCACCAGCGCACACCAGTCTTTCTCAATACGGTGGATCAGTAGACGGCTCTCAGCGCGCGCCACCGGGTACACCGGCAACAACGGAGGATGGGGAAAACGCTCATCGAGGTATTCCATCATCACCTTGGACTCGTAAAGCACCAGGTCGCGGTCTACCAGTGTCGGGAGACTGTTATAGGGATTGAGCTCAGACAGTTCCGCAGGGGGATGTGCCGAGTCTGTCTCGATCATGTCTACAGTCACACCTTTCTCGGCCAGGACAATACGCACGCGGTGGCTATAGTGACTGGTGGGATCAGAGAAGAAGGTCATTGAAGACCGCTTTGCCACAACACCCATCGGGAATTCCTCAGTTGGTTCTTTTTAAAATGAACAAAGCAGCGCAACGTCTGTCACGCTGCCACATTTGGTCAATAGAGATCAGTGAACGTCTTTCCAGTACTCGCGATTGAGCAACCATGCAAAGACGAAGAACAGAGCAATGAACAGCAGGACGAAGATCCCGATACGTTGCCGCTCGGCCGCCATCGGCTCGGCGGTGTATGCCAGGAAATTAACCAGGTCATAAATAGCGGTATCGAATTCCTCGGGGCTCATGCTGCCCTCTTCGGTAATGCTGAACTGACCACAGGGGTCATCAAGGATATCCTCGCCAGTAAGCGGGTCACGCTTTACGCCGCCATTGCCGGCTTTTACCGGACCCATAGCGCACTCCTGCATACCTTGCAGCTCCAGCATCACGTGGGGCATACCCACATCCTTGAATACCCGGTTGTTAACCCCGTAAGGGCGACTGTCATCCTTGTAGAAGGTGCGCAGGTAGGTATAGAGCCACTCAGGCTGGCGAGCCCGCGATACCAGCGTCAGGTCCGGCGGCGCCGCGCCAAACCAGACCTTGGCAGTGCGGTAATCCATGGCATTTTCCATCAGCGAGCCGATTTTGACACTGGGGTCGAAAATCAGGTTCGCTTCCATGAGGTCTTCGGGTATGCCGAGGTCTGCGGCCACGCGGTTGTAGCGAGAGTACTGCAGCGAGTGACACCCCATGCAGTAGTTCATGTATAGCTTGGCGCCGTTTTGCAGGGACGCCTTATCGTGCGGGTCTGCCGTAAACTCATCACAGTCGATCGCTGCCACAGGCGTGCGCTGATTCGGCGCCCACCGCCTTCAACGGCAGGATCGTCAGCGCCATGATCAGTGCCAGCCCAACCATACTGCCCCAGAAGCCAATGCCACCGTCGGTGGTCACACGCTCGGGCACCGGCTTGGTCTTGTCCATGGCAGACCAGACCGGCATCAGCAGGAAGAAAGCAAAGTAGAAAACGGAGCAGATCTGCGCCAGGAACGTGCGCTCGGGCGTCGGCGCTTTCACGCCCAGCACACCCAGGATCAGGAAGCTGGCCACGAACAATACCAGCATCACCTTGTTGATATTGCCGCGATAGCGCCAGGACTTCACCGGACTGCGGTCCAGCCAGGGCAGCAGGAACGGAATCGCCACGGAGGCGGCAAAGGCTATAAAACCCCAGAACTTGTCTGGAACCGCGCGCAGCACCGAGTAGAACGGGGTGAAGTACCAGACCGGCGCGATGTGCTCCGGGGTCTTCAGCGGGTTCGCCTCTTCAAAGTTGGCGTATTCGAGGAAGAAACCACCCATCTCCGGCAGGAAGAACATCACGCCGCAGAAAATAAACAGGAAGACAGCGATCGCCTGCAGGTCGTGCACCGTGTAGTACGGGTGGAAGGCAACGCCGTCCAGGGGCACGCCGTCCGGGCCCTTGTGCTTCTTGATGTCTACGCCGTCGGGGTTATTGGAGCCCACTTCATGCAGCGCCAGCAGGTGCAACACCACCAGCGCCAGCAGCACAATCGGCAGCGCCACCACGTGCAGGGCGAAGAAGCGGTTCAGGGTAATGCCGGAGATCAGGTAGTCGCCGCGAATCCAGGTCACGATGTCTTCACCGACGACCGGGATCGCACCAAACAGCGAGATAATCACCTGCGCGCCCCAGTAGGACATCTGCCCCCAGGGCAGCACGTAGCCCACAAACGCCTCGGCCATCAGCACCACAAAAATCAGCATGCCGAAAATCCAGATCAGTTCGCGTGGCTTCTTGTAGGAGCCGTAGAGCATGGCGCGGAACATGTGCAGGTAGATCACCACAAAGAACGCCGATGCCCCGGTCGAGTGCATGTAGCGCAGTAACCAGCCGTAATCGACATCGCGCATGATGTACTCAACGGAGGCAAAGGCATCCTCTGCGCTGGGCGTGTAGTTCATGGTCAGCCAGATACCCGTCAGCAGCTGGTTGACCAGCACCAGCAGGGAGAGCACACCGAAGAAGTACCAGAAGTTGAAGTTCTTCGGCGCGTAGTACTGACCCATGTGGGTGTTCCAGGCCCGCATGATAGGCAGGCGGGCATCAACCCAGTCGCGCAATCCAATCAAGCATATTGTTCATCAGACAGCCTCCGCATCCACGCCGATCACCAGGACGTTGTCGCCCTCAAAGGAATAGGGGGGAACCACCAGGTTGGCCGAAGCCGGCACGCCAGCATAGACGCGACCGGAAAGATCAAATTTGGAGCCGTGACAGGGGCAGAAGAAGCCGCCCAGCCACTCATCACCCCCGAGGTCGGCAGCACCCACCTCCGGGCGGAATTTCGGCGCGCACCCCAGGTGGGTACACAAACCGACGACCACCAGCAACTCCGGGCGCAGGGAACGTGAGATCCCGGTGATGTAGTCTGGCTGCTCCGAAATCGCTGATTCGGGGTCCTTGAGGCTGCCGTCAAGTTTGGGCAGATCCTCTAATTGACTCGGGGTACGACGCATTACGTATACCGGCTGACCGCGCCACTCCACCACAATCATCTGCCCGGCTTCGAGCTTGCCGATATCGGCTTTCACTGGTGCGCCCGCCGCCTTGGCCTTGGCCGAAGGATTCCAGGAACCCAGGAATGGCACCGCCACGCCGACCACGCCGGCCACGCCCACCACACTGGTGGCAGCCGTCAGGAACTTTCTCCTGCCGGAATTTACGCCATCGCTACTCATGCTTTTCTCCCCTAGAACTGAGACGGGTGGACGCGAGGGATATCGCCCCGGAAACCGCCTCTCACAAAATGGGGCAAATTCTAGTGATTTTACGCCCTCGTGACAAGGTAAACGCCTTGTTTTAAAAGCGTTTTGCCTGAGAATTTGCCCTGAATCAAGCCTGTGCCAAGTCGCCAGCCCATCGCAGATTTTGGGCGGGCCAGCTCCCCGGCAAGGAAACAAAAAAAACGTCCGCCCACAATGATGGACGGACGTTTCATTCGGTGTTCGGATACCCCGGCAGTCGGGGCCACTGCAAGCTTAGCGCTTGGAGAACTGCGGACGCTTACGCGCCTTGCGCAGGCCGACCTTCTTGCGCTCGACCTCACGGGCGTCACGGGTCACGTAACCGGCACCACGCAGGGATGGCCGGAGTGACTCGTCATACTCCATGAGAGCACGCGTGATTCCGTGGCGAATCGCACCGGCCTGGCCGAAGCTGCCGCCGCCCTGGACAGTGACGTTAATGTCGAATTTATCATTCAATTCAACGAGTTCCAGAGGCTGACGCACGATCATACGCGCTACTTCGCGACCAAAATACTGGTCCAGCGGGCGCTTGTTGATGGTGATGGTGCCCTGGCCGTTTTGCAGGAAAACGCGAGCGGTGGACGTCTTGCGACGACCGGTTCCGTAATATTGGGTAGCTGACATAAATACTGTCCGTTAGATGTTCAATACTTGGGGCTGCTGGGCGGCGTGCGGATGTTCGGTACCCGCGTACACTTTCAGCTTCCTGAACATGGCGCGGCCCAGCGGGTTGCGCGGCAACATGCCCTTTACCGCACCCTGGATAACACGCTCAGGGGCCTTGTCGATCAATTTTTCGAAAGAAATTGACTTGAGACCGCCGGGGTATCCGGTGTGGCTGTGATAAATCTTGTCGGTCGCCTTGGCTCCGGTAACCCGTACCTTCTCGGCGTTGATCACTACGATGTAGTCACCAGTGTCGACGTGGGGTGTGTACTCGGCCTTGTGCTTGCCGCGCAAACGCACGGCAATTTCAGTGGCCAGGCGCCCCAGGGTCTTGTCAGAAGCGTCGACCACGAACCAGTCGCGGGACACGTCTTCTGCTTTGGCACTGTAAGTTTTCATGAGAATAATCGCCTCTTGGAGGGCTCCAATTTCGAGAGCGCGAATACTACTGCGTACACCACCCCTTTTCAAGGCGAAAAACGAATAAATTTCGAGACTTACCGCACGGGCCCCGGTACCGCTGCATAGGTATTATTCACGCCGTCCACATTCACTGCACCAAAGGCCTTTCAACGCCGGCGAATACCCCGTAATGAACGCCCCACAACACCACGCGACCCGCGCTTCAGGGGCGATGCTCGCGGGCCAGGTATTCGTGCGATTGCATCTCCTGCAGGCGGGATTGGGTGCGCTGAAACTCGAACGCCAGGCCCCCGCCTGCGTACAGCTCAAACAGCGGCTTTTGCGCCGCCATGACCAGCTTCACATTGCGATCGTAAAACTCGTCGACCAGATTGACAAAGCGGCGCGCCTGATCGTCCAGTTCACGCGTGAACTCCGGCACACCCGACAGCAACACGGCGTGGAAGATACGCGCCAGCTCAATGTAATCGTTTTGCGAACGGGGGCCGTCGCAAAGCTCGGCGTAGTCAAACCAGGCCACATCCTCCGCCAGGCAGCGCACGGTCAGGTAGCGTCCGTTGATCTGTATCCGCTCCCAGTGCTTGCCCGGCTCCACGGCAAGCGCATCGAAACTGGCACGCAGGCTGGTGTCGGCAGCCTTATCCAGCGGATAGTGATACAGCTCGGCCTGTTGCAGAGTGCGCAGGCGATAATCGACGCCGGCATCCACATTCACCACCTGCGTATACTTTTCCACCAGCGCAATAGCGGGCAAAAAACGCTGGCGCTGCAAGCCGTTTTCATACAGCCGCCCGGGGACAATATTGGACGTGGCAACCAGTGTTACGCCCCGGGCGAACAGTGCTTCCATTAACCCGCCGAGAATCATCGCATCGCCGATATCGGTGACAAAAAACTCGTCAAAGCAGATCACGATAGCTTCCTCGGCAATGCGGTCGGCAACGGTTTCCAGTGGATTCTTCACGCCCTCGAGTTCGGTCAGGTCAGCATGCACTCGCTGCATAAAACGATGGAAATGCACTCGCAACTTACGTTCAAACGGCAGGCAGTCAAAGAAAGTATCGACCAGGTAGGTCTTGCCCCGCCCTACCCCGCCCCACAGGTAGAGTCCGGTCTCGGGCTCCGGCTGCTGCTTGCGCAGCTTTGCAAACAGGGCAGACAGGCCGCCGCTCTCCCGCGATTGGTGACGCTGTAGCAGGCGCTGGTAGAGGTCCTCCAGCAGGCGCACGGCTGCTTCCTGGGCGGGGTCGTGTGAAAACCCCTCCCGCTGCAAATCTGCCTGATATCGCTGCCAGGGTGTTGTCATGGACCAATCATAAGAATTCCGGGCGAGACACTTTAACGGCAGCTCCTCTCCAAGGCAACGCCACCAAGGTATTGCCCGGGAAACCTATGGCCGCCGCACAAGACGGGGTATACTTGGTCTCTTGACCGAAACAGGTAAGAGGAATACTTCGTGTACAGTTTGACCATTGTTATTGTTGGCGCCGCAGCCGGACTTATCATCGGCCTGGGCCTGGGGCTGCTGCTGGGGCAGCGCAGCTCGACCGCGGGTCAAAAACACCGTGAAGTAGAGCGCAAGCTGGACCAGGTTCTGCAGGACAAAAAAGCCTACGAGGACGAAGTCGTCGAGCATTTTTCAGACACCGCCCGCCTGCTGAATACGCTGACCCAAAGCTACCGCGACGTCCACAACCATCTCGCTCGCGGCGCGGAAGACCTGTGCCAGGGTAATGGCCCTGTTGCCATCGGCCAGGATGCGGCACAGCGCGACCCGGCAGAAATTCCCGCCAATTTCGCCAATGTGCAACAGCCCCTGGATTACGCCCCGAAGACCTCCCCGGATGAAAAGGGCATGCTCAGCGAAGGCTTCGGCATCGATAAGCAGCCCGCCGAGGCCATCACAGAAAGCGCCGGAAAAGCCTGATCAGACCGGGTTGTCGACGTCGAAAAAACGATGCTCGACTGAAAACGTCCGCGCCAGCGCCTCACCGACGGCCTGCACGCCATAGCGCTCCGTCGCGTGGTGACCGGCGGCGATAAAGGCAATACCCTGCTCACGAGCAGCATGCACAGTGGGCTCAGACACCTCACCCGTGACGAAAACATCGGCGCCGGCAGTCACCGCCGCGTCGATGTAGGACTGGGCAGCACCCGTGCACCAGGCGACCCGCCGCACGGCGTGCCCTGGTTCCCCGATCAGCAAGGGCTGCCGGTTGGTCAATGACTGTAACAGAGCGCAGAGTTCTGCGGCCGTGGTTGACAGGCTGCCCACGTTGCCAACAGAGGCCGGCTCCCCGGGCTGCAGCGGCTCAGGAGCGCTAACCCCCATAAGCTCACCCAGGCGGGCGTTGTTGCCCAGCACAGGATGAGCATCCAGCGGCAGATGGTAGGCAATCAGGCTGACATCGTTAGTGAGCAGCGCCGCCAGGCGTTTACGCTTCATGCCCACGACAGGCTCAGGCTCACCCTTCCAGAAGTATCCGTGGTGCACCAGTATCGCATCCGCGCCCCAGGCGATGGCCTGGTCAAGAACGTCCTGGTTGGCGGTGACGCCGGTAGCCAGCTTACTGACCTGTGCCCGACCCTCCACCTGCAACCCGTTGGGGCAATAGTCGCGGAATCGCTCTGGTTCCAGCGTTTCCCGCAACCAGTCAAGAAGACTAACAAGAGCTGTACTCATACGTGCTAAATCCTGTTCGCGGCAAGGCCGCTTCATATACAATGCCCGCATAACAATGGGCGGATAGTTAAATTCCGGACCACACTTTACCGCAGGACAGGGCTCACCAACATCTATGAGAGAAGGCCTGAAATTCATCACCTGGCCGGCTATCGCCGGAGTGCTTGCCGCACTGCTGATTCTTGATCGCTGGGTGATGCCCGGCAGCGACGGCAACGGCGCGAGCGCGGCAGCACCTGCGACCTTTGCGCCGGCGGTAGCCAGGGCCACCCCGGCGGTGGTCAATATCTATATCGCCAAGTTGGTGAAAACCGCGAACCCGCTGCTGGAGAACCGCCTGACCCTGGCTCAACGCATGCCGCGACAGCGCATCGAACGCTCTCTGGGTTCCGGGGTGATTATGACCGACGCGGGACACATTCTCACCAATCACCACGTTATAGCCGGTGCTGACGCCATCCAGGTGTTATTGCACGACGGCCGCTCGGCCAGCGCCGTGGTGGTAGGCTCCGATACGGCGACTGACCTGGCGGTGCTGAGAATCAACCTGCCGGACCTGACCCCAATAGAACTGGCCGACTCAAATACGCTGAGCGTTGGCGACGTGGTCCTGGCGATCGGCAACCCACTTGGATTTGGCCATACCGTTACCCAGGGCATTGTGTCCGCACTGGGACGCTATGGTTTGCAGCTGGGGGTTTACGAAGACTATATCCAGACCGACGCAATCATTCACCAGGGCAACTCCGGTGGCGCGCTGATTGATACCCGCGGCAAATTATTGGGCATCAACACGCTTATCTACACCTCCAGCAACCAGGCCGGTGCCGCGGCCACGGGCATCGGCATCAGCCTGGCTATTCCGATCAACCTGGCAACCTACATCATGCAGGACCTGATCGAGTACGGAGAGGTCATTCGTGGCTGGCTGGGCGTGAGCGTTGAGCCGATTCGATTGACTTCGGGCGGACAGCAACAGGCATTGATGGTCGTTGCCATGGCCGAAAACAGCCCGGCGCTGCGCGCCGGCGTCATGCCCGGCGACATCATCACCCATATCGACGGTGAACCCGTCGTTGATGGACGGCAAACCATGCATCAAATCGCTCAACTGCGGCCGGGTGACGCGATCGCGGTCACCGTGCAACGCGAACAGCAGAGCCTGGAGTTGCGAGCGGTGGTCGGCGTGCAGGGCCAGTCCAGCCCTGCCGGTTAGCCCGGGGGTATCAGTCGTCTTGCAGGCGGTACTCAGCGCTGCGCGCATGGGCCGTCAATGACTCACCGCGCGCCAGCACCGAGGCGACCCTGCCCAGCTCCTGCACACCTTGAGCGCTGCACATAATCACGGAGCTGCGCTTCTGGAAATCATAAACCCCCAGGGGTGAGAAAAAGCGGGCGCTGCGCGACGTCGGTAATACGTGGTTGGGTCCGGCGCAATAATCACCCAGGGATTCAGACGTGTAAGGCCCCATAAAGATCGCACCCGCATGCCGCACCGAGGGCAGCAGGGATTCCGGGTCGTGCACCGAAAGCTCAAGATGCTCTGGCGCCAGTTTATTGCTGATGGCCACCGCCTCATCGAGATCCCGTGTCAGCACCATGGCACCGCGCTGCTGCAAGGAAGCACGGATGATCGCATTCCCGCTCCATTTCGGGCAGCAACCTTTCTATGCTGGCACTGACGCGGTCGAGATAATCGGCTGTCGGGGCAAAGTAATATGGCCTGGGCGTTCTCGTCGTGCTCGGCCTGGGAAAACAGGTCCATTGCAACCCAGTCCGGGTTGGTGGTGCCATCGCAAATCACCAGGATCTCCGAGGGCCCCGCTATCATGTCTATACCCACGCGGCCAAACACCATGCGCTTGGCAGTAGCCACGTATATGTTGCCGGGACCGACGATCTTGTCTACCGCTGGAACAGTCTGGGTTCCGTAGGCCAGCGCAGCCACCGCCTGGGCACCGCCAAGGGTGAATACCCGATCAACCCCCGCGATCGCCGCGGCCGCCAGCACCAGGTCATTCACTTCCCCGCCGGGAGCGGGCACCACCATCACAATTTGCTCAACGCCGGCAACATGGGCGGGTATGGCGTTCATCAATACAGACGACGGATAACTGGCCTTGCCACCGGGCACATAGATACCGGCACTTTCCAGGGCGTTGATTTGCTGCCCCAGCAGGTTGCCGGCGCTGTCGCGGTAGTGCCAGCTGTCCTGCAGCTGGTGCTGGTGATACTCGCGAATCCTCTTCGCTGCCACTTCCAGCGCTTCCCTGCTGGTGGCATCAATGGCATCCAGCGCCTGCTGCAGCCTGTCCTGGGAGATTTCCAACTCAGCCGCACTGCGCAACGGCAGCCCGTCGAAGCGGGCCGTATAGTCCAACAATGCCTCGTCGCCACGGGCTGCAACGTCTGCCAACACACCGCGGACCGTATCATTTACCGCGAGATCCAGCTCCTCCTCCCAGGCGGTAAGCTGGTCGAGTTGCGCCTGAAAATCAGCTTGCGCTGAATCGAGCCGTCTCATTCCTGAACCTCTATCGCCGCAGCCAGGTCATCGATCAAAGCCTGAATGCCCGTGTACCGCGACCGCATCGCGGCCTTGTTGACAATTAACCTGGAGCTCACGCTGGCAATCTCGTCTATCGGCTCCATGCCGTTGGCACGCAGGGTGTTACCGGTATCCACTATATCCACGATCAGGTCAGCGAGATCCATCATGGGTGCCAGCTCCATCGCTCCATAGAGCTTGATGACGTCGGCATGCACACCCTTGCGGGCGAAGTATTCCCTGGCGATATTAACGAACTTGGTTGCCACCCTGATACGGGCGCCATCACGCTGCCAACCCACCGGCCCGGCAGTCATCAGGCGACAGCGGGCGATACCCAGGTCCAGCGGCTCGTAAAGCCCCTCGGCACCGTGTTCCAGCAACACATCCTTGCCGACTACGCCAACATCCGCCGCGCCATGGCGCACATAGGTAGGCACATCTGTGCCACGGATAATGACCAGTCGCACCCCCGGCACAGTGGTCTCGAAGATGAGCTTGCGACTCTTGCTCACGTCCTCCAGCGGCGCTATCCCGGCCCGCGCCAGCAGTGGCAGCGTTTCCTTGAGGATGCGCCCCTTGGTCAGGGCAATCGTTATGGTTTCACTCATAGATGTTTATCTCATTCAGTCCGCCAGGCGACGGATATCCGCGCCCAGTGATTGCAATTTTTCCTCGATACACTCGTAGCCGCGATCAATATGGTAAATCCGCTCGACCACCGTATTGCCCTGCGCCACCAGGCCGGCGACCACCAGGCTGGCCGATGCCCTCAAGTCAGAGGCCATCACCGGAGCCCCGTTGAGCGTTTCCTGCCCGGTAATAATCGCGGTGTGACCCTCCACCACGATATTGGCGCCCATGCGGTTCATCTCGTGGGTCTGTATCAGGCGGTTTTCAAAAATCGTTTCCGTGACCATGGCGGTGCCCTCGGCTACAGCGTTCATCGCGGTAAATTGCGCCTGCATGTCCGTGGGAAACCCCGGGTAGGGCGCGGTCTTGATACTGACGGCACGCGGGCGACGCCCGTGCATATCCAGCTCAATCCAATCCTCGCCTTCGGTGATGGTGGCACCGGCCTCCTCCAGTTTCTTCAGTACGGCTTCAAGGTCATGAGGGCAGGCTCGTCTCAGCGTAATCCTGCCTCGCGTAGCCGCAGCAGCAACCAGGTAGGTGCCCGCCTCTATGCGGTCAGCCATCACCTCATAGCGACAACCGTGCAGCCGCTCCACGCCATCTATCACAATGGTATCGGTACCCTGGCCACTGATCCGGGCACCCATGGCCACCAGGCAATTGGCCAGGTCCACGACTTCCGGCTCCCTGGCCGCGTTCTCAATTATCGTCTGGCCTGAGGCCAGCGTCGCCGCCATCAGGATGTTCTCGGTGCCGCCAACGGTCACCGTCTCCATCACGATATGCGCGCCCTTCAACCGACCATCAATGCTGGCGTTAATGTAGCCTCCATCGACGTCAATGGACGCCCCCATCGCCTCCAGGCCCTTCAGGTGAAGGTCTACAGGGCGGCTTCCAATGGCACAGCCACCGGGAAAGGACACCTGGGCCCTGCCAAAGCGAGCCAGCATCGGGCCCAGCACCAGAATGGAAGCGCGCATGGTCTTAACCAACTCGTAAGGCGCGGAAAACTCGCGGATAGTACTGGCATCGACCTCAACGCTGAGCTTCTCATCGACCGTCACCGTAACGCCCATGCAGCCCAGCAGTTCAATCATGGTGGTGATGTCATGCAGGTGCGGTAGATTGCCAACTTCAACAGGTTCATCAGCCAACAGGGTCGCCGCCAGTATGGGCAGTGCGGCGTTCTTGGCACCCGACACCCGTAACTCGCCTTTAAGCGCTCGCCCACCCCGGATCAGCAGTTTATCCAACGCGTTACTCCCCGGTAGTCGCTACTCAGGCCTGCTGCTGCCACTGATCCGGGGTAAAAGTACGAATATTCACTGCGTGGATATTTCCCTCGGCAATCTCAGCGCTGAGGGCGCCGTAAACCAACTGCTGCTTTTTCACCGGGCGGAGTCCGTCAAAAACGTCCCCTATCGCCGTGATATCGTAATTGGCGCCCTCACCCTGCACGTGAAATTCGCATTCTGGCAAATGATTCTGTAACAGTACCTTGACGGTAGCGGCGTCCATATCGGTCTCCGGTTCGGGGTGCAGTGCACGCGTGTTCTACCCAACCAGCAGGGCCGGGAAGCAAAGATCCGACATTTTAGGAGAAAACAAGTGTAAAGGCGACCGCCTGCCGCCAGTTCAGCTCTCGACTTCGGGCGCCGACCAGGAATCGATCACGGCATCAAGATCGCCGTTCTGCTTGCGGGCCGCAGCCTCAAACTGGCTCTGGTAAATCTCGCCGAGATTGACGTTCTCAATGATCATGTTGCGCAGTTTCCATGCACCGGAGCGGTCTCTGCCCATCTGGTACATGACGACATAAGGCTCCACCGCATCCGAGTAGATCAACTGCTCCACTGAAACGCGGGACGAACTGGCTTCGTCAGCCGAGGGGTTGGACACCTGGATGCGTGAACCACCAAAAGCCAACAGGCCCTTGCCATAGGTGCGCACCATGCCCTTGCGCATCACCTCCGTGAAGCGGTCGAGCTGCGCGCGCAGTTGCGCCTGACCCTGCGCATCCAGAGAGCGATAGCGCTCACTGGTGGCGTAAGGCCCCATTACTCCGCGGGCAAAACCGCGAAAATCAACAACCGGGTCCAGTATCTCCTGAACAGCCTGGTAATACCGTTCCGGATCCTGCTCCGCGTATGCTTTCGCCTCGTTGACCACTGCCATGACATTGGTAGTCGCGGTCTGCACCACTTCGTGGGCAGTCACTTCGCCCGTTACGCTACCCTCTCCTGGCTGCGCACTAACACCCTGGGCGAGCATGAGTACGCCCAAAAACCAGCTCAATTGCATGCGAAATTTCATCTGTGCTCCCCGAAGCTGCTTATTACTACTATTAACACTCGCGGTGCCCTGTATAATCCGCCTCTTGACGAGACCAATTACCCAAGGTTCACCCGCGGGCTGCTGTGTCTGGTGTATGTGACAACAGCGCTGCCTGCGCAGTTCCCAACGCCGCGCGGCGCTTACTTTAACAGGAAACAGGCCCTTATGCTGTTAGCTGCAGCGACCATTCTCATCGGCTTCATCGTGCTCATATGGAGCGCAGATCTGTTTATTGCGGGCGCCGCCTCTATTGCTAAAAACATGGGTATGTCGCCCATTGTTATAGGCCTTACCATCGTCTCCCTGGGTACCTCCGCCCCGGAGATACTGGTCTCATTCACCGCAGCACTGTCTGGCGCCGGTGAGCTGGCAATCGGCAATGCCATCGGCTCCAACATAGCCAATATCGGCCTGGTACTGGGCATCACCCTGCTGGTGGCGCCCATGCTGGTGCACAAAAGCTGCATGAAGAAAGAAATGCCGCTATTACTGCTGGTGACCTTCGGCGCCGGCATGCTGCTGCTGGACGACGTACTGTCGATACTCGATGGCTGGCTAATGGTAGGGACCCTCGCTGTCATCATTTTTCACATGGTTCGCACCCAGCAGCAGGATGAGGTACTGATCGGCGAAGCCGAGGAAGAATCCCTGAAGGAATTGACCAGTTTGCGCGCGTGGGTCTACTTCCTCGCCGGGCTGGCACTGCTGGTTGCGAGTTCTCGAATGCTGGTTTGGGGGGCGGTGGTGATCGCGGAGACCATGGGTGTCTCAGAACTGGTGATTGGGCTGACCATTGTTGCCGTCGGGACCAGCCTGCCGGAACTGGCGGCCACCATTGCCAGCGCATTGCGCGGACACACCGAAATTGCGCTGGGTAATGTCATCGGCTCCAATATGTTCAACCTGCTGGCGGTAATGAGCATCCCGGGTATCGTCGGGGGCGAGAGCCTCGAACACGCCGTGATCACCCGCGACTACCCCACGATGACCTTTCTTACCGTATTCCTTGCCCTGGCCATTCTGGTCAGCCGCAAACGCAGCGCCTCCGTCGACGGGCGCACCTACATCGGCCGCACGCTAGGGGTATTGTTAGTCTCTTTCTACGCGCTGTATTATTACTGGCTATACCTCAGCATCTGACCCAGGGTCCAGACCTATGGCGGCAGCCCCGTCCAGCACATTCAATCGCTCTGCGATCCGCACCATCGACATGGAAGCGCAGGCTGTTGCCGCCCTTGCACAGCGGATAGGCGCCGACTTCGACGCTGCCTGCCAGCTGCTGCTGGCCTGCCAGGGGCGGGTTATTGTTACCGGTATGGGCAAGTCAGGACATATCGCGCGCAAGATAGCCGCCACGCTTGCCAGTACCGGCACGCCATCGTATTTCGTTCATCCCGGGGAAGCCAGCCACGGCGACATGGGCATGATTACTGCCGGAGATGCTGTCATTGCGCTGTCCAATAGCGGGGAAGTCACCGAGATTATCACCCTGCTTCCCCTGCTCAAACGTATAGGCAGTAGCCTGATCGCCATGACCGGTAATGCGCAATCCACACTGGCCAAAGCCGCAGATGCCCACCTGGATACGGGTGTTGAAACAGAGGCCTGCCCGCTAGACCTTGCACCCACCTCCAGCACCACTACAGCACTGGTAATGGGTGATGCGCTGGCCATTGCGCTCCTCGAGGCACGCGGCTTCACCGCAGAGGACTTCGCCTTTTCCCACCCTGGCGGCACACTCGGCAAGAAACTGCTGCTCAAGGTTGAGGACGTAATGCAGACAGGAGACGCAATCCCGACCGTCACCGCGGAGACGCCACTTTCCTCTGCCTTACTGGAGATTAGCAATAAGGGACTCGGAATGACCACGGTCACCGACGGCGCAGGAAAGCTATTGGGTATCTTCACCGATGGCGACTTGCGCCGCACACTGGACCAGCGCGTGGATATCAACAACACACCGATCAGCGACCTGATGACCACTGGCGCCAAAACGGCAAGCCCGCAGATGCTGGCTGCGGAGGCCCTGCGCATTATGGAAGAGAACGAGATCACCTCCCTGGTCGTCGTCGACGACACCCGGGAGACCCGCGGCGTTATCCACCTGATGCACCTGTTGCATGCCGGCATTGCGTAAGAGACATGACTATCACTGCACAAATAGCCCATGAAATTACCTTACTGGCCCTGGATGTCGACGGTGTACTGACCGACGGCCGCATTTACTACGGTAACGATGGCGAAGAACTGAAAAGCTTCAGCATCAAGGACGGCCTGGGCATTAAGTTGCTGCAGCGCGACGGCATTGACGTGGTATTGATTACCGGGCGCAGCTCGCAGATTGTCGCCCGGCGCGCCGAGGAACTGGGCATCTCCGAGGTTATCCAGGGGCGGGTAGACAAGCTCACTGCACTGCGAGAGATTTGCAGCGCCAGGCAGATTGACCTGCGGCAATGCGCTTATATGGGCGACGACCTTCCCGACCTCGCCGCGGTACGTGCAGCCGGTATCGGCATGGCACCCGCGGATGCGGTTACCGCTCTGCGCGATGCGGCGGACTGGGTCAGCGAGAACGCCGGCGGCGCCGGCGCGGTGCGCGAGGCCTGCGAGGCGCTGTTGCAATGGCGTGAGTCGCTGGCCCGTTTGCAGGCGGGCTACGACTGATGCCTCGTCTGTCACTGCAAATCCTGGTGGCCATCGCTCTGGTACTCGCTGCCAACTACTACTGGAAACCGCAAACTTCCCCCAGCCCCGATGAGGAAACACAAGCACGCCAGCAAGACCTGCCGCAGACCTACATATGGGAAACCCGGGCATGGTCATTTGACGAAAACGGTGGTCTCACTGACATACTCGAAGCAGAACGCGTGGAACAATTCTCCCGTGGTAACGTCTCATTGCTAACCCAGCCACGCTTCTACGCCCACAGTCGGGACGACAGAACATGGTCTGCTACCGCGGCCCGCGGTCGCTTTGAAGAACGAAGCCAGCGTCTGCTGCTGCGCAAGAACGTGGAACTGACCCACGACCAGACCGGCACACGCATGCAAACCCACGCACTGGATATTGAAGTAGATGAAAAGATAGCGACATCGCAAAAAGACGTTACTATCACCCAGGACTTGAACCGGACCACGGCCGGCGGCATGGTCGCCCGCATGAACGAGGAAACCATCACCTTGAAACCCAATGTAGAGAGCACCTATGAGCAGCTACCTTGATCGGCTTCTGGCCAGTGCCCTGGTCAGCCTGTTAGCACTGTCCGTGCCCGGTATCGCCTCGGCGTTGCCAGATGACCGGGAGCAGCCGATACACATAGAAGCGGATGAAGCACTGCGCGACGAGAAGCAGGGTTTTACCCGTTACAAGGGCAATGTAAAAATGGATCAGGGTAGCCTGCATATCGAAGCCGAGCAGATCACCATTTACCACGTGGGTGAAGATGCGGACCGTATACTCGCCACAGGCAAACCGGCCCACCTGCAACAGCAACCCGATCCCGCCAAAGGATTCATCAAGGCCAGGGCAGAAACCATCGAGTATATGAAGAATGAGCAGCGCATCGAGCTGCGCAAGAGCGCCCATATTGAGCAGGATGGCTCTATTGTTACCGGCGAATCCATCGATTACCTGATCGACCAGCAACTGGTGAAGGCCGGTTCAGCACTGGGCGACGAGACCAGCCGGGTCCAGGTAGTCATACCCGCCCAGGCACTGGACGACAAGGAAGCGGATAGTGGCACGACTGCAAGCGAGTAACCTGGCCAAGGCCTACCGCGGGCGTGAGGTCGTGCAGGACGTCTCCCTGCAAATAGACAGCGGCCAGGTGGTGGGACTACTGGGCCCCAACGGTGCCGGTAAAACCACCTGTTTTTACATGATCACCGGCATCATCCAGGCCGACCGCGGTGTCATCGAGCTCAATGGTGAGGACATCACCCCCCTGTCCATGCATGAGCGCGCCCGGCACGGTATCGGCTACCTGCCCCAGGAGGCATCGATTTTTCGCAAGCTCTCGGTGGGCGACAACATTCTTGCCATTCTCGAGACACGCCCGGACCTGAACAAGCAGCAACGGCTTGCCCAGCGCGACCAGTTGTTGGCGGAATTCAACGTTCAACACCTGCGCGACAGCCTGGGGCAGTCACTCTCCGGCGGAGAGAGAAGGCGCATTGAAATTGCCAGGGCCCTGGCAGCGGAGCCCGACTTCATTTTGCTTGACGAGCCCTTTGCGGGCGTGGATCCGATATCGGTGAGCGATATAAAACAAATCATCAATCACCTGCGAGAGCGTGGCATAGGGGTGTTGATCACCGACCACAACGTCCGCGACACCCTCGATATCTGCGAAAAAGCCTATATCGTCGGCGAGGGCCATATTATTGCCTCGGGCAGCGCCGATGAAGTTCTTGGCAACGCGCACGTGCGCAAGATCTACCTGGGCGAACAGTTCAAGATGTAAGCTTCGGGTAGCCTATCCATTTGAAGAATGTCAACAAGCAAATTTCGCGCCAGAAGGTTGCCACGACTCTTACGGCGGCGCTAAACTGCCCCTGATGTAACTCAGGAAGCACACGCCTCCAGCGCCGCAAAGCGTTACCAAATACCCAATGAAACAGTCGCTTCAACTCAAGCTTGGCCAACAGCTGACCATGACGCCGCAGCTGCAGCAGGCTATCCGCCTGTTGCAGTTATCCACAATGGATCTGCAGCAGGAAATCCAGCAGGCCCTTGATAGCAACCCATTGCTGGAGGTCACCGACGAAGATAACTCTGCAGAGCCAGCTACAGAGGACACGCAGAACCAGCAGTCCCAGGTCTCCCAGCAGGAAGGCCCGGACCAGGGCGATGAATGGAAAGACAGCGGCGGCGAAGCAAACGGCAACAGTGAAACAATGCCCGATGACTTGCCGGTGGATACCCAGTGGGAAGATCTACTGCCCTCCAGTTCGGCGCCCGCAGCGCCCGCCGGCGAGGACTTCGCGGAGGGCGACTTCGAAGCGCGCAACGCACCGCGCGAGAGCCTGCGCGAACAGCTGCTGTGGCAACTCAACCTGGCGCGCCTGTCAGATACCGACAGACTGATCGCGCTATCAATCATTGACGCGACCGATGGCACAGGCAGGCTTCTGCTGAGCCTTGATGACATTCTCGAATCCTTTGACGCCGAGCTGGATATCGAAATGGACGAGGTGGTCGCAGTACTGCACAGACTGCAGCAGTTTGAGCCTTCGGGCGTCTGCACCCGGGATCTGCAGGAATGCCTGCTGGTGCAACTGCAACAGTTACCCCCCGCTACACCCTACCTGGAGCAGGCCAAAGTCATTCTCAATCGTCACCTGCCACAACTGGCCAATGGCGACTTCAGCCAGATCATGCGCCGCACACGCCTCAAGGAATCGCAGCTGAAGGAGGCCCTGGCGCTGATCCAGACCCTGGATCCAAAGCCCGGAGAGACCTGCGCACCGGATGAGGTCGAATACGTTATACCGGACGTTTTCGTCAGCAAGCACGAGGGCCGATGGCGGGTGGAATTGAACCCCGATATCGCACCCAAGCTGCGCATCAACAGCGGTTACGCCAGCCTGATCAAAAGAGCGGACAATAGCGCCGACAATACCTTTTTGCGCGATAACCTGCAGGAGGCGCGCTGGTTCCTGAAAAGCCTGCAAAGCCGCAACGAAACCCTGATGAAGGTCGCGACCAAGATTGTCGAACACCAGCGCAATTTTCTCGAATATGGCGAAGAGGCCATGAAGCCGCTGGTCTTGCATGACATTGCCGAGGCTGTGGAAATGCATGAATCCACGATTTCCCGGGTGACCACCCAGAAGTATATGCACACGCCGCGTGGAATCTTTGAACTGAAATACTTCTTTTCCAGCCACGTCTCTACCACCAGTGGAGGTGAGTGCTCTTCCACTGCAATACGAGCCCTGATTCGCAAACTGGTGGCCGCCGAAAACCCACGCAAACCCCTTAGTGACAACAAGATCACCCAACTGCTGGAAGAGCAGGGGATCAAGGTGGCGCGGCGCACTATCGCGAAATACCGTGAAACGCTGCACATTCCTCCATCGAATGAACGCAAGCGACTCGTTTAGTATGCGACCATCTGTCAACAGGAAAAAAAGTTCGATGGCCTATGACATTGGTCTAGAATTTAATAAGCAAAAATCCGGCAATGCCGGTCCCGGTACGAACCGGGTTCACCCGAAGAAGGAGCAATAATATGCAACTGACTGTCAGCGGACACCATGTGGAAGTGACCGATCCCCTGCGTGAATATGTGGAGCAAAAATTCGAACGCCTGCAACGACACTTCGACCAGATCACCAACGTCGAAGTCACTCTTATCGTTGAGAAAATGGAGCAAAAGGCAGAGGCAAAAATCCACATTTCAGGCGCCGACATATTCGCGCACGCTGAGTCCGAAGACATGTACGCCGCCATCGACTCGCTGGCAGACAAACTGGACCGCCAACTGATCAAGCACAAGGAAAAGAACCGCGGGCACTAACGCCCGCTATCAATATCATGCACCCCCTCGCCACACTACTGACCCCGGAGCGCACGGCTTGCCAGGTTCCGGGACTCAGCAAAAAAAGACTTTTCGAATCTCTCGCCGGTATCATCAGTGATGATCAGCTATCGCTGTCGTACGACGAGGTTTTCAGCCACTTCATCGCCCGTGAAAAACTCGGCAGCACCGGCCTTGGTGAAGGTATTGCTATCCCCCACTGCCGAATCGGCAACTGCAGCCAACCCACTGGGGCATTGCTCACGCTGGCCGAGCCTATCGACTTTGATCACCCGACAACCAGCCCGTGGACCTGGTATTTGCGTTGCTGGTTCCCGAGGAGGCACATCAGCAGCATCTGGACATCCTTGCTGGCCTGGCACGCCTGTTCAGCCAGGCCCGCTTCTGTGACGCACTGCGCGCGGCCCGCAGCGCAGATGCAGTCTTCAAGATAGCCACGGAAGCCGAGGCGGTGGCCCCCTAGGGCCGGATCATATGCAGTTAGTCATCATCAGTGGGCGCTCCGGGTCGGGCAAGAGTACCGCCCTGCACCAATTGGAGGACGAGGGTTACTACTGCATCGATAACCTGCCCGTGTCTCTCCTGCCCTGCCCTGGTGGCCGAGGCACAGCGTGAGGAATTCGCTCACTTTCGCGGCACGGCCGTGTGTATTGATGCGCGCAACGCCTGGAAGTACCTTGCCGACTTTCGGCAGGTCATGGATGATTTACCCGCCTCGGTTGAATCGGAAGTTGTGTTCCTTGATGCCCAGGAATCTGCGCTGATCAAGCGATTCAGCGAAACCCGGACGACGACACCCCCTGACCAGCGACAGCATGCCCCTGGCCGAGGCCATCGACAGGGAGAGAGAGTTGCTGGAGCCCATCTCCAGTGACGGCCACACTGGTGCTGGACACCAGCCAGATGACCATTTACGAACTGCGCGATGCAATCAAGCAACGGCTGTTAGGCAACCGCAGTGGCAGCATGTCAGTACTGATCCAGTCCTTTGGCTTCAAACGCGGTGTCCCGACCGACGCCGACCTGGTGTTCGACGTGCGCATGCTGCCCAATCCGCACTGGGTCAAGGAACTGAGGCTGAAAACGGTACCGACCCGGCCGTGCGGGAATTTCTCGAAGCCCAGCCACATGACCGGACGAGCTCTACGCGGATATCCGTGCGATTCCTGGACACCTGGCTGCCGCGCTACCGCGACAGTAACCGCAGCTACATGACCGTCGCCATCGGCTGTACCGGCGGCCAACATCGTTCAGTATACTTGGCGGACCGGCTGTTCCGGCATTACCAGGAGCAGTACCCGGATATCCACGTCAGACACAGGGAAATGCAGTAAGTGATTGAGACCCAGGTCACTATCATCAACAAGCTCGGGCTGCACGCCAGGGCCGCGGCCAAGTTCGTCGGCTGCACCTCGGCGTTTGCCAGTGATATACACGCCGGGAAGGACGGTGCAACTGGTCGATGCCAAAAGCATCATGTCCGTCATGATGCTGGCAGCGGGCAAGGGCACTGTGCTCGACCTGAAAATAGACGGCAAGGATGAGAAAGACGGCCCTGGAGGCACTTACGACACTGATTGCAAACCGCTTCGACGAAGCCGAGTAGCCGCCCCCGTAACTAATCACGTTGTTGCCGCCGGTCGTTTCCCGGATAATCTGTCAGCCGGCGGATACATGCTTCCCGCCGCGCAGAGCGGAGCCCACGGCATGCCCCAGAACATCGCCAAATCCCAGGACACACTCGACAGACTCACGCTGGCACTGGACAGCGGTGCTTTTGTCGATGTGCAGCGCATGCTCAACGGCATGCCGCCGGCGGATATCGCTCACCTGCTGGAGTCGTCTCCCCCCAAGTTCCGCAACATTCTCTGGAAACTGATCGATGTCGACATCGAAGGTGAGGTGCTGGGCGAATTGCCGGACGACCTCCAGGCGCACTTCCTGTCGCGAATGGACGCCGCCGAGGTGGCCACGATCACGGAAGGGCTGGAAGACGATGATATCGCCGACATTCTGCAGCAACTCCCGGACCGGATAACCTGGGAAGTCCTTAACTCCATGGACCACCAGGACCGCGCGCGCCTGGAACAGGTCATGCTCTACCCGGATGATGTCGCCGGTGGTCTGATGAACACCGACACCATCACCATCCGTGCCAGATTGACACTGGACGTGGTGCTGCGCTACCTGCGCCGCCACGAGGATTTACCACCGATGACCGACAATCTCATCGTGGTCAACAGATCCGACCAGTTCATCGGCCTACTGCCATTGCGCACGCTACTGGTGTCGGACCCTGCTACCACCGTTCGCGAAATGATGGTCACTGACGTCAACCCTATTCCTGTGGACATGCCGGATGACGAGGTGGCCCGCCTGTTCGAACGCAACGACTGGGTATCCGCGCCAGTGGTCGATGAAGGCGGCGGCTGCTGGGGCGTATTACGATCGACGACGTGGTAGACGTTATTCGCGAGGACGCCGATCACTCCTTTATGTCCATGGCGGGACTGGATGAGGAAGAAGACACCTTTGCGCCCGTCGCCAAAGCAGCGCCCAGGCGCGCGGTGTGGCTGGGCATTAACCTGATCACTGCCTTTATCGCCGCCGCAGCGATCAACATGTTCCAGGACACTATCGACAAGGTTGTGGCCCTGGCTGTGCTGATGCCCATTGTCGCGTCCATGGGCGGCATCGCCGGCACGCAGACGCTGACTGTACTGGTTCGCGGTATCGCCATGGGCCAGGTCGGTCACAACAACCAGAACTGGCTGCTGGTGCGAGAAGTCACCATAGGGGTAATCAACGGCTTCCTCTGGGCGGCCGTGGTGGCGGTCGCCGCCTCCCTCTGGTTTGGGGACTGGAACATCGCCCTGATCATCGGCGCGGCAATGATTATCAACCTGGTGACCGCTGCCTTCACCGGCGTCGTAGTGCCGTTGCTGCTGACCCGCTTCAAGATTGACCCGGCGCTGGCGGGCGGTGTTATTCTCACGACCGTGACCGACGTGGTCGGTTTCGTCTCCTTCCTGGGCCTGGCTACCTTATTCTATGCATGATGACTCAAAACCAGAGTTACCGGAGGGCCAGGAAGAAGGCCCCAGCAAGTCGGAACTCAAGCGACAGATGCATGCGCGACAATCACTTGGGGAAGAGCTGACACAGCTCAATGATCAGCAGCTGGACGCACTGCCGATTGACGACGAGAAACTGCTGCGAGCTATCCGCGAGACACGTCGTATTCGCAGCAAGAATGCCCTGCGCCGTCATATGCAGTACATCGGCAAGCTGATGCGTAGCGTCGATCCGGAGCAGCTCGCCGAAGCACTTGAACAACTGCGCCGGCCTGAAAGGGAGGCCAGCGCGGCATTCCACCTGCTGGAGCGATTACGCGATGACATTCTGGCCGCAGGTGTGAGCGGCGTTGAAATTGCGATGAACAGCTTCCCGCAGGCGGATCGGCAGCAACTGCGTCAACTGGTGCTACAACACCAGCGCGAGCAAAAGCAGAATAAGCCACCGGCAGCCAGTCGCAAGCTGTTCCGCTACTTACGCGAGCAACAGCAACACTACGGCGAAGGTTGAGCGGGTTCAACAGGAGCGGCAGCCTGCGACTTTTGCGCCTCGGCAGGGTCTTCCGGCGGTTCGCCGGGGGGCGCTGAATCGGCACCAGCAGCAGGCTCCAGACGCACCTCATCGTCAAAAATCCGATCAAAGTTCAACTGCGGCTCATCCCATGTGCCCTTAATGCTGTAAACACCGCTGTACAAACGGTTCATTTGCTTTTCAAACACTTTACCGACCACGAAGACACCCGCGGCGACGGCCGGGCCGGCAGCGATCGCAGCGACCCAGGGCAGGTTGTTGGCGACCGGCAGGGTGGCCACCAGTTCACCGTCGAGGCTGCGCGTAGCAATATCAGAGACACCGCTCATGGCGAAGGCACTGGCGCTACTGCGCACGGACAAATTGGCGACTTCCAGGGTACCGCTGTGGAAAAAGATTTCGCCATCCATTGTCTCGAAGCTCAGCCCCCCGTCAAACATGTGAGAGAGGCTGAGGCGCTGGACGATACTCGCGAGATTGACAATTTCAACCACCCTCAACGCACCAGCCCCGCCTGGCGTTTCTAAAAAACGACCCGCTCCGAGATCCAGCCTGACGCCACCCTCCAATTTGGCCAGGCCGAAGTCCTCCGGTGCCCCTGGCCATGCCAGGTCCAGCGCAGCTTCGCCGTCTTCGGTTTCGAGAAAACGCGGATACCCCAATTGCTCCAACGTGTCGCCGATGTCGTCGAACGCCAATGGCAGTAACAGGTGGCTGCCCTGACCCTGGCGCCAGGTCAGCTGGCCCGGCGAGCTGGAGAGCAGGCGCATCCCGAAAATGCTGCCCTGGATAGTGTCTGCATGAATCTCCCCATCGGCTGAACGCAAGCCAAACTCAAGGCTACCCGCCGGCTTGCCATTGAATCGCAGGTCATCCACGTTGACCTTGATCGCCGGCAAGACCAGAGGCTCTGCGGTCGTTGTGTCGTCCTGTTCTTCCACCAATTGCATTTCCTGCTCATCCCGCATGCCAACATCCAGGTAATCCAATTGCAGACTCGCCTGGCCCTGGGCCGGCTGCCGGTATTCTCCCCGCAGCCAATCCGTACTGCCGCGCACGGTGAGACCCTCGCTGGACTGCTGCAGGCTGAACTCTACATTCTGGAACTCTCGGCCCATGAGTAGCATTTGCTCTGCCTGCACGCCGGTAATACCCAGCGTGAAATCTTCTACCCCGGAGGCCGTCGAGACTTCTGCTGGCAGACCCGTTGCGACAGCTGCGGCACCCTCCTTGTCGGCAGGCAGCAGGTAACTGGAAGTGAAATCCAGCCAGGCTTGCGCATCGAGATACTGCGCGCGCCCCTGCGCCAGGATCGCGCGGGGCTGCAACTCCGGGGGCGGAGCCGACAGGCCCAATGAAGCCGACTGCAGTGCACCACCGGTGATATCCAGATGCAGCGACAGCTCATCCCCAAGCGCAATTCCAAGCACTGTCCTGTCCGCGCCAAGGGGCAGCGCCAACTCCAGCGGCAGCGACTCCGTGCCCGTTTTGGTCCAGGGCGCAGGCAGGTCCAGCGCCATGCCCTCAAGAGGCGAGCTCAGCGTCAGCAATACGGGCTCTCCGGGGACGACACTCACCAGCCCGTCCACGGCAGCAACTCCGTCGGCAAGTGCCAGGGCGTCTACTGATAACCAGTCCTGCAGGTCCCGGGCATCCACGCTGCCCTGCAGTGCCACCTCGAGAGCGGAATTACTCATGCTAAAAGGCGAGTCATCGCCGCGCAGGGCGCGCTGTTTGATTTGCGCGGTCAATTCGCGGTCCCAGAGCAGGGCCTGCAAGTTATCAGCCCTGAAACCCGCGGCGGAGGTATAGCGCAGCTCACCATCAATCTCCGTAAGAGGCAGTGCACCTGGATCAAGCGTCAGGTCTACACTGGCCAGCATTGCATTGACGTCCACCAACGGCGCTACAGTCACGTCAGCAAGATTGAGTTCCAGTTGCAGCGCTGTCTGTAAGTCGCCGGTAGCGGCCCAGTCATTGAACACACCGCCCGTAAGGCTGCCCAACAAAGACTCCTTCACCGCACGCAAGCCGTCAGCCGCGGTGCCGCTTACGCGCCCATCGATGGACAATTGCATTTGCTGGCTCTCATTCATCCAGGCCTCGGCCGACAGGTGCTCAACCACCGAGTCGTAGAGGCGGGCGCGCTGCGCCCAGACACTGACATTGGTATCGTCTATCAGCACCGGGCCCTGGAAATCAGTTACGGGTGGCCAGTCGGGGTGGTACGCCAGTGACGTGTTATCCAGGTTGAGCATCAGCTGCACCGTGCGCAGCGCACTGGCCCCGGGGCTCAGGCTTCCACGCCAGACAAAGCCGGCCTCCTGGATCTCCCCATCACCAATCGCCCCGGACAACCAGTCGAGCAGGCTTGCATTGAGCGTGTAGGGGATGTACTTGGCGCGGTGCACCGGATGGGAGTCGGCAAGGCCGACCAGCAGGCCCATTTCCAATCCCGGGTCGGTCTTGCGAAACGGGATATTGAGACTGAAAAGGGCCTGCGCCTTGCCCTCCTCGGGCCGTGGCGGTGATCAGGTCACTGTGTAACAGCAGGGCGTCGCTATCCCAGCCAAGGTGTAAGGTACCGTAAAAGTCATCGTAGTACAGTGGCTCGCGAAATACGGTGGGAAAGGCCATGGTGAACTGCTGACTATCCAAAACCACATAACCACCGGATCAGACAGTTCAAAGTAACCGGTACCCGAGGTAACGCCGGGGGCACCGCGCCATGAGTCCACCTGCAGGTCGCGAAAGTTGCCCTCCACATCCCAGCCGGCAACAGGGTCTGCCAGGTCTCCCACCGCCAGCTGCAACGCAGCCAGCTCACCACGCAGGTTCAATGTAGCGAAAACCGAGCGCAGCCCATCCGGTACCGCCGGCATGCCCAGGAAGAAGCGGTTCAGCGGCTCCAGTTCCAGGTCAGCCGTGCGCAGCCGCAATGAATCACCCCAGGCATCCAACTGCAGTCTGGGAATGTCCACGACCGAGCCCTGGTGACTGGCACGCAGGTCGGACGCATAAACCGTCCATCGATTGCGACGCTCAAGCAGTGTTCCCCTGACCGACAGCGCATCCAGCGGCATGGACCATTCACCATCAGCGGGACGCACCACCGCATCAAGCAAGGACAGTTCCATATCCAGCTCCGCCTCGCCACGGTCCCAGTAGAGCCAAAGTTCACTGCTGAGCTCGCCCTCGGCCCAGAACGGCGGCGCCTGGGTAAACAGGTCTGCCACGGCGGCAATATCACCGGTTTCGGCCTGCAGGTATAGCGTGCCCTCAAACTGATCTGGCTTGAACGGGTTACCCAGCCCACTTCCATGCAGGCGGATGGATGTACCGCGGGTGGACAGCAGGTCCGCGCGCAAGCGACGCTCACTGCCGTCGCGCGCCAGGTGCAGGACCAGGGCGAGGTCCCGCGTCAAGCCTCCAGGCAAACTCAGCTGCAGGCGGTTGTTCTCCAGCGTGACGTACTCGATGTTGAGCAGAAAATCCTGCAGCCACTCGCCCAGGGCGCCTCCGCCTCCGGTGAGACCCGGAATGACCAGCCTGCCCTCGTCCGTCAGTTCGCCGCGCAAAGCGAGCCCTTCCAACTGCAGGGAACTGATCTTGAGGCTGCGGGTGAAAACCGAGCTCAATACGTCGATCCCGATGCGTCCGCCGGTCAGTTGCAGCGGCCGGGTATCATCATCGGGCAAGTCCAGTTCAAGTCCGTGCAGAAGTATTTCCGGTGTGAAAGAGGACCACTGCCCACCAATACGCTCGGCACTGATGGTGAAGGGTACGCGGCTGTTGAGCAGTGCCAGTACTTCGTCCTGCCAGCCCTGCAGGTTGGTACTCAGGAAACGACCGAGGCTGACGTAGGTAGCGAGCAGGACTACCGCGGTAACCACGCAGACCCACAGTATGTTGCTCAGCTTATGAAATATGGACTGTTGCAAAGAGAGAGTTCCCGCCCTGACCGCCGTTGCTGCTTAGAGCAGCACGATATCAAAGTGTTCCGGATTATTGTCAGGTTCCACGCGCAAACTGATGGTTTTACCGATAAATTCCTCCAGGTCAGCCAGGTTGGCTGACTCTTCGTCGAGCAGGCGATCGATGACACCCTGGGAAGCGAGCACCAGCAGGTTGTCCGCTTCATAGGCTCTCGCATCGCGCATTAATTCGCGAAAAATCTCGTAGCAAACCGTCTCCGCCGTCTTCAGTACACCCCTGCCCTGGCATACGCTACAGTCCTCACACAGTAACTGCTCAAGGCTCTCGCGGGTGCGTTTTCGCGTCATTTCCACCAGTCCAAGCGAAGACACATCGGTGATGTTGTTGCGCGAAGGGTCCCGCGCCATGGCCTTCTCCAGTGAGCGGTGCACCTGCCTGCGGTGTTCCTCGTCGCGCATGTCGATGAAGTCGACAATGATAATCCCGCCCAGATTACGGATACGCAGCTGCCTGGCCAGCATGGTCGCAGCTTCCAGATTGGTTTTGAAGATCGTCTCCTCAAGATTTCGTCGTCCCACAAAAGACCCTGTGTTAACGTCGATGGTGGTCATCGCCTCGGTCTGGTCAATCACCAGGTAGCCACCGGATTTGAGTCCAACTTTCCGGCTCAGCGCGCGCTGGATGTCTTCCTCTATGCCATGCAGGTCAAATAGCGGGCGTTCGCCCGGGTAGTGCTCGAGCAGTCCGGAGACTTCCGGCATGTATTCGTTGCAAAATTCCTGCAACGCGGTGAAGCTTTCCCGGCTGTCGATGAGTATGCGTTCCACCCCGGGCCTTACCAGGTCGCGCACAGTGCGCATGGGCAGTGGTAACTCGGAATAAAGCAG
Organism: uncultured Gammaproteobacteria bacterium; assembly: GCA_963845135.1. Taxonomy (GTDB): domain Bacteria; phylum Pseudomonadota; class Gammaproteobacteria; order Pseudomonadales; family Halieaceae; genus Halioglobus. The sequence continues at coordinate 163,393 of CAWJQW010000007.1, forward strand.
TTCTGCCTTGCGCGCGGATTTGCCTCGACGCGAGACCGCGGCCCACAGTCGCTTGAGGAAACGCAGGTCAGCCCGAATTTCCTCCAGGCCCACACCCTCCGCAGCGGTGCGCAGGATATAACCGCCCTCGCCTTCCATTTCCTCTGCGGCCAGGCCGGCAGCTAACAACGCCTGCAGCCGCTCTCGTTCCTGCGACTCGTCAATACGCTGGGAAACGCCCACATGACTCGTCTGCGGCATAAAAACGAGGTAACGCGATGAGACAGAAAGCTCGGTAGTCAGGCGCGCACCCTTGCTTCCCAGTGGATCCTTGGTCACCTGTACGATGACTTTCTTACCCTCGTGCAAATAGTCGCTGATGGCATCGTCGCTGCTGCGCGCCTTGCCCTGGGCATCGTGGATATCCGCAACGTGAATAAAACTGGTGCGTTCGGCGCCTATGTCAACGAAAGCTGCCTGCATGCCAGGCAGTACGCGCACAACTTTGCCGGCATAAATATTCCCCACCATGCCAACGCTGGCAATGCGCTCGATGTGAATATCTTGCGTGACCCCGTTGTCCACCACCGCCACCCGCGTTTCCATGGGGGTGACATTGACCAGGATTTCCTCACTCACTCGGTGGCTCCAGCACGCAGGCAATACCCAACCCGGAAAGCATTTGCCAGGTCTCAGCAAGCGGTAAGCCCACGACGTTACTGTAGCTACCTTCTATCGAACTCACAAAAGCAGCGGCCAGACCCTGGATACCGTACCCTCCTGCTTTATCCCAGGGTTCATCGGTGGCCAGATAGGCCTCACAGAGTTCACGGTTCAGTGATATAAACGTCACCTGCGTCTCTACCAGCTGCGTCCGGCTCTCACCGCCCGGCCAGTGCAGGCATATCGCGGTCAGCACGGAGTGGCTGCGCCCACTCAGCCTGGCGAGCATGCCCAGGCCATCAAAGTGATCCGAGGGTTTGCCCAGCACATCCTCGTCTATCACCACCGAGGTATCCGCCGCTAATATGACCACCGCCTCGCCGCTGTGCCGCTGGGCAACGGCAACGGCCTTTTCACAGGCCATACGCAGAACGTAGTCGGCGGGTTGCTCCCCCTGACACCGCGATTCATCGATATCCGCGGGATCACAGCGATGGGGCACGCCGATCTGCTCCAGCAATTCGCGGCGTCGGGGCGAGGCGGAGGCAAGAATCAATTCCATGTCAACTAACCCGGTAGTAACGGCGCAAACCGCGCATGCTTTGCAGCACGAAAGGCCATAGCAAGGCACTGGACACCGCAGGTAGCAGGAAGAACAAGGACTGGGCGCCCGCGCCTTCCAGGTTTTGCACCCACTGGCAAATCATCTGGTTGATGCCGATAAGTACAAACACCACCGCTGACTGCTGCCACAGGCTGAACAGGCGTAACCGTTGGTACAGCAGCAACCCGAGCAGCGCCACGGCCACCAGTGCAAAGGCGTTCTGCCCCATTACCGCGCCCTCTGCCACATCCAGCATGACACCCAATAACAAGGCGGTAAAAATGCCTACCCTCTGGGGCAGGGCAATCACCCAGTAGATCAGCACCAGGGCCACCCACTCCGGACGCCCCCAGGCCAGCCACGTTGGCAAGGGCAGCAGTGACAGGACCAAGGCGAGAAAAAAAGTGGCGAGTATCACCCAATAGGCGAACGGCCCCTGATCGACCAAGGCTCAACCCCCCTCCGCAGGTTTTGCGGTGAACACCAGCAGTACGTGCCGGCTGCGCTCAAGAGCAGCGCTGGGCTTTGCGGTGATGCGGGCAAAGGCCTCTCCCGGATCGCGCACGATCTCACTGACCACCCCCACCGGATAACCGACCGGGAAGCGCCCTCCCAGCCCGGAAGTGACCAGCAGGTCACCCTCGCGTATGTCCGTGGTTGCAGAAACATGGTGTATTTCCAGCAGCGTCAGGCTGCCGGTACCCTCGGCAATCGCCCTGACTCCGTTGCGATTGACCTGTACCGGAATCGAGTGGGTAGCGTCGGTAATCAGCAGTGCGCGCGCGTTGATCGGGCTCACCTCTACGACCTGTCCCAGCAGGCCATCGGCATCTATCAGCGGCTGGCCAACAAAGACACCGTCACTTTGCCCCTTGTTGATGACCAGTTGATGGCGCACAGGGTCCGGGGATACGCCGATAAGTTCAGCCACCAGCACGTCATCGCGCAGTAAGGCAGATGAATTGAGCAGCGCCCTGAGCCGCACGTTCTCGGCCTGCAAGGAGGCCATCTGCTGTGAACGTCCCTTGAGTACCAGGTTTTCACGCCTTAAACGCTCATTGTTCTCCAACAACTGGTCCCGGCTGACAAGGTGCTCGTCGTTCCAGTCGGACAGGCGCGAAGGAATATCCGTAACCCAGTAGACCGGTGCGGCGATCACTTCTATTACTGAGCGGGTATGACGCAGGGCGTTGAAACGCAGGTCTGCCACCAGCAGGCCCAGCACCAGGAGCGTAACCAGTAACAGGCGCAGCCCCAGGTTGGACTCTTTGACGAATAGTGGCTTGATGTCCTCTCCTTGCTGGTTCCTGCGGAAACTCGAGGGACAGTTTACTTATTCAGTGGACAGCAGGTCTATGGTACGCCTGTCCATATATTCCATGGCGCGACCGCCCCCGCGCGCCACGCAGGTCAGGGGATCCTCAGCGACAATAACCGGCAGGCCGGTTTCCTCGGAGATCAGCCGGTCCAGGTCACGCAGCAGGGCACCACCGCCGGTCAGCACAATGCCACTCTCGGCGATATCCGCGGCCAGCTCCGGGGGCGATTGTTCCAGCGCGGACTTTACCGCCTGGACGATCGACGAAAGCGGGTCCTGCAACGACTCCAGTATTTCATCGCTATCGAGGGTAAAGCTGCGAGGCACGCCCTCAGCGAGGTTGCGCCCACGCACATCGATTTCACGCAGGTCAGAGCCGCCGAAGGCGCAGCCTACTTCCATCTTGATTTTTTCCGCGGTGGCATCACCTATCAGGCTGCCGTAGCGTCGACGCACATGGGAAACGATCGCTTCGTCGAACCGGTCGCCGCCCACGCGCACAGAGTCCCGGTAGACGATGCCGTTAAGCGAAATAATCGCGATCTCGGTGGTACCGCCACCCACATCGACGACCATACAGCCACTGGCCTCTTCCACATCCAGCCCGGCACCTATCGCTGCTGCCATAGGTTCTTCGATCAGGCGCACCTCGCGGGCGCCCGCTGAAAGGGCTGACTCGCGAATAGCCCGGCGCTCCACCTGGGTAGACATGCACGGCACACAGACCAGGACCCTTGGGCTGGGACGGATAAAGCGGCTTTCATGCACCTTGGCAATGAAATGCTGGAGCATTTTTTCTGTCACCTGGAAATCGGCGATCACCCCGTCCTTCAGCGGCCGGATGGCGGTAATATTGCCCGGTGTCCTGCCCAGCATACGCTTGGCCTCGGTGCCCACCGCTTCTATGGTCTTCTGACCATTGTGGATACGAATGGCAACTACAGACGGCTCGTCGAGTACGATGCCCTTGTCGCGCACGTAGATAAGAGTATTGGCGGTACCCAGATCTATAGAGAGATCGTTGGAGAAGACTCCACGCAATTTCTTCAGCATTAAGTGTTACTACCTTTTGAATACAACGGGGAACTGGGCTGACCAGTCCTGCACGCTTCCCTACCAGCCGCACATCAGTTAGAACGCCCATGAAATGCTGCGGTTTTCGACCGATTTTTGTGGAGCCAAATTATTCGAGCAACTGTAACAACCGAGGGGATTTTGGGCAAGGCGCAAATGTGGTAAGTTTAGCGCCCCTGCCGCACCCCGGCGGCTATTTCCGGTTGCAAAAACATGGCTATTGAGCAAGACGAGATCGCAAAAATCGCGGAGCTGGCGCGTATCCGCATCGCCGACGAGCAGATTGGCGAACTGACCCAGCGCATTACCAAAATCCTGGGCATGGTAGACCAGCTGCAGGCTGCCGAGACTGATGGCATCGAACCGATGGCGAACCCCCTGGACGCTACCCAGCAACTTCGCCCTGATACCGTGACCGAGTCCAACCGCAGGGAGGCATTCCAGGCCATTGCCCCGGCCGTGGAAGACGGCCTCTATCTCGTACCCAAAGTCATCGATTAGGCAACACTCGCTTCACCAGGACCTCCATAATGCATACTCAGACGGTTGCCCAACTCATTCAGGGGTTGCGGGATAAACGCTTTTCAAGCGCAGAACTCACGCAGCACTTCTGCGCCCGAATTGCCACCCTGAACCCGGCCTATAACGCCTTCATCACGGCCAATGAAGAGCGCGCCATGGCCGCAGCGCACGACGCTGACCGCCGTCTCGCAGCCGGTGACGCCACTGCGCTCACCGGCATTCCGCTGGCCCATAAGGACCTATTCTGCACCCAGGGGCTGCGCACCACCTGCGGTTCCAGGATGCTGGATAACTTCATCCCTCCCTATAATGCAACCGTCATCGAACGATTCAATGCTGTGGGGGCCGTCAACCTGGGCAAAACCAACCTCGACGAATTTGCTATGGGGTCCTCTAACGAAAACAGCTTTTATGGCCCTGTGAAAAACCCCTGGGACACCACAGCAGTACCCGGTGGGTCCTCCGGAGGCTCAGCCGCCGCGGTGGCCGCAATGATCGCACCTGCCGCCACCGGCACTGACACAGGCGGCTCCATCCGCCAGCCCGCGGCATTCTGTGGTATCACCGGACTCAAACCAACCTATGGCCGGGTATCTCGCCTGGGCATGGTGGCTTATGCCTCCAGCCTTGACCAGGGCGGCCCCATGGCCCGCACTGCAGAGGATTGCGCCATTCTGCTCAACGCGATGGCCGGGCATGACCCACTGGACTCCACTTCCGCTGTGCGCGCAGTAGACGACTACACCGCCGCGCTCGACCAGCCGCTGCAGGGCTTGCGTATTGGACTGCCCGCTGAGTACTTCGGCGACGGACTCGATGCTGCCACGGCCGACTGCATCCACGCGGCACTGCAGGAGCTGGAGCGCCAGGGAGCGACCCTGGTGGACATCAACCTGCCTCACAGCAAGCTCACTATTCCGGCCTACTACATCATCGCACCCGCCGAGGCATCGACCAACCTGTCGCGCTTCGATGGCGTGCGTTACGGGCATCGCTGCGACAATCCAAAGGACCTGCATGACCTGTACACGCGCACTCGCGAAGAAGGGTTCGGAGAGGAGGTAAAACGAAGGATCCTGGTGGGAACCTATGCCCTCTCCGCCGGTTACTACGATGCCTATTACAAGAAGGCCCAGCAGGCCAGGCGCCTGATTCACGGCGACTTCATGTCCGCGTTCGAAAACGTTGACATCATCGCCGGCCCGACCACCCCGGGACCTGCTTTTGGCCTGGGTGCCAAAGCTGATGACCCTGTTGCCATGTACCTGGAGGATGTTTACACCCTGGCCGTTAACCTCGCCGGGCTACCGGGCATTTCGGTGCCCGCTGGCATGGTGCGCGGCAAGCCGGTTGGCCTGCAACTGATCGGCCGTCACTTTGATGAGTCGCGGCTGCTCAACGTGGCCCATCGCTACCAACAGGCTACCGACTGGCATACAAAAACACCGCAACAGGGGAGTAACGCCTGATGCAATGGGAAACCGTCATTGGCCTGGAAGTACACCTCCAGCTGGCCACCCGCTCAAAGATATTTTCCGGCTCCGCCACCACTTTCGGCGCCGAGCCCAATACCCAGGCGAACGCCGTGGACCTGGCCATGCCTGGCATGCTCCCGGTACTGAACGAACAGGCAGTGCGCTACGCGGTAATGTTTGGCCTGGGTATCGACGCCCACATCGGCATGCGCTCCGTATTTGATCGCAAGAATTACTTTTACCCGGACCTGCCCAAGGGCTACCAGATCAGCCAGTTCGCCGAACCGATCGTCGGCACCGGCCATTTCGAGATCCAGCTGGAAGACGGCAGCACCAAACAGATTGGCATTACCCGCGCTCACCTTGAGGAAGACGCCGGTAAGTCGTTGCATGAGGACTTCCATGGCATGAGCGGCATTGACCTGAATCGTGCGGGCACCCCGCTGCTGGAAATTGTCAGTGAACCTGATATCCGCAACGCCGCAGAGGCGGTTGCCTACCTCAAGACCCTGCATAGCCTGGTCACGTACCTGGGGATATCCGATGGCAACATGGCCGAGGGCTCCATGCGCTGTGACATCAATATCTCCCTGCGACCAATGGGCACCGAAGCACTGGGCACGCGCGCAGAGATCAAGAACGTCAACTCTTTCCGTTTCGTCGAGCGCGCCATCCGACACGAGTTTGAGCGCCAGGCCGACATTCTTGAGAGCGGTGGCAGAATCGTGCAGGAAACGCGCCTCTACGACGCAGACCGGGATGAGACGCGCCCCATGCGCAGTAAAGAGGTCGCCAACGACTACCGCTATTTTCCGGAACCCGACCTGTTGCCGGTGGTGATCGATGAGCAGTACGTGGCCGAAGTCCGCCAGAGCTTGCCTGAATTGCCCCATGACAAGCGCCTGCGTTTTATCGAGCAACACCAGCTATCGGCCTACGACGCCGGCGTGCTGGTCGATAGTCCGGCACTCGCAAATTTTTATGAGCAGGTGGTTTCTACCTGTGGCGACGCGAAGATAGCGGCAAACTGGGTGCAGGTTGAGTTGCTGGGGCAATTGAACAAGAATGAACTGACGATTGACGACAGCCCTGTATCCGCTGAAAGTCTCGGTCAGCTGATTGCAAGAATCCTCGACAATAGTATCTCCGGCAAAATAGCCAAGCAGGTGTTCGAGGCCATGTGGCAGGGAGAAGGCAGCGCCGATGAAGTGATCGAGGCGAAGGGGCTGAAGCAGGTTTCGGATACGGGGGCGCTGGAAGCCATGGTGGACCAGATCATCGGGGAAAATGCCGCGCAAGTCGAACAATACCTCGCGGCGGACGATGCCAGGCGCAAAAAGCTGGTGGGCTTTTTCGTCGGCCAGGTAATGAAGGTCTCCAAAGGCCAGGCAAATCCACAGATGGTCAACCAACTGCTGGCAAAAAAACTGAAGTAACCCCGGGACTCTCTCTCCACCGGGTACTGACAATTGGAAATGAAGACGCGATGAGAAAAGACAAAGAAAAAGTACTGGATGAAGTCTGGACAGAGGATCACGTGCGCAGCTTCCTCAACGTGCGTCCACATGACGCCAGCGATGAGGACTTTCACATGCTGCTGAAAGCCTATCAAAGCATGCGGGCGACTGACTTTGAGTTATTTGTGCGTTTCTTCTGCGAGCAGAACCGCAATGTCAACGCCTGCGACCGCGATGGAAGGACGGTGCTGGAGATTGTGTCCAGACATCGCAATGGCAGTGATTACGCAAAGATATTGCAGGCGGCGGGTGCCGCCTGAGGCGAGACTAGAGCGCTGCCAGCAGGCCACGCACTATCATTACCCAGACCGCAATTGAAGACACCAGGTAAATGATGAAACGGTGCATCACCCGGTTGTAGGTGCAGTGAATGATGCTGTGAAGGATCCGACCCAGAACAAATATCCAGGCGCAGTTTACGTGCAGGGGATCGACCATACCGAAAACGGTCAGGTACAGGCAGGTCACATAGAACAGCACTGGCATTTCCAGCAAGTTCTTGAAATTGTTAGCGGCCCCTGATACTTCACCTGGAATCTTAGCCTGCACATCGGCTGGCGTTTTCAACTGCTCGGCATCAATTTCATGCGCGGTCAGATAGCGCATCCGGGTCACAAACATGTAGACCCAGACCAACAGCGTGAATGAGAGCATTACTGCCATAGGCAGCGCCAGTTCAGCATTGAAACGTTCCATTTTTTATTCCTTCCTTTTTATCCGGACAACAAGCACTGCACCGAACTATAGCACCTGCTCTCGCTATATCTGTCGCAGCTGATTTGCTATGCTAGCGCCCCGTTTACAACGAGACCAGGACGACACGTGATAACCCTTTATGGCATCAAGAACTGCGACACCGTGAAGAAGGCCCGCAAGTGGCTGGAGGACCGGGAAGTCGAGTATCGTTTTCACGACGTGCGCGAGGACGGGCTGGACGCTGAAACCGTGGCCCAATGGCTGCAGGCACTGGGCTGGGAAACACTGGTCAACAAACGCAGCACCACCTGGAAGAGTCTTGACCAGACAACCCGCGATGCGATGAACGACGACAGCGCCGCTACCGCTATTGTCGAGCATCCCACGCTCTTCAAGCGCCCGATTCTGGATACCGGTCACGAGTTGCACTGTGGCTTTTCGTCGGCGAATTACCAGAGCATTTTCAATCACCACACCCTCTAACACAGGATATACGCCATCATGACAGACACCGCGTACGCTCTCGGCCTCGGCGTCGGCACCCACAATAGCAAGGGAGAGTGGCTGGAGGTTTTCTTCCCGCGGCCCTTGCTTGCACCCCCCGCAGATGTGACTGCGGCAATGGGGGAACCGGGCAACACCACTACACTGACGTCGAGTCAATTGCGGACCTTGCAAAACGACCTCAGCGCTGCCGGGGAAAGCGAGCAGGCCGCACTGGCGGGACGCCTGCTGGAGAGTGGCCGCCCGGCGGTCGCAGTAGTGCTGCACGAAGACGCCGCGCCTGCCAATGTGCCCGAGGGCTACCTCAAGTTGCACCTGCTGTCGCACCGCCTGGTCAAACCCCACGGCACAGTGCTCGATGGCCTGTTCGGTGTACTGCCCAACGTCGCCTGGACCAATCAAGGCGCGGTGGATATTGACGAACTCCCGGAAAAGCAACTCGACGCGCGCCTGCGCGGCGAACTTCTGGAAGTAAGCTGTGTAGACAAGTTCCCCAAGATGACCAACTACGTGGTTCCCGGCGGGGTGCGCATAGCCCACACAGCACGGGTCCGCCTTGGCGCGTATCTCGGTGAGGGCACCACAATCATGCATGAGGGCTTCGTCAATTTTAACGCCGGCACAGACGGCCCGGGGATGATAGAGGGGCGTATCTCGGCCGGCGTCAGTGTGGGTGCGGGCTCTGACCTCGGCGGCGGCTGCTCTACCATGGGCACCCTTTCCGGCGGCGGCAACATCGTCATTGCCGTGGGCCGCGAGTGCCTGATAGGTGCCAACGCCGGGATCGGTATACCGCTGGGTGATCGTTGCACCGTGGAAGCAGGCCTGTTCATCACCGCAGGCACCAAGGTCACCATGCTGGACTCGGATGGCATGCCAGTAGAGACCGCCAAGGCGCGAGACCTGGCAGGCAAATCCGACCTTTTATTTCGCCGCAACTCCACCACCGGCGCCGTCGAGTGTCTCACCAATCGCTCTGCCATAGAGCTTAACGAGGAGTTGCATGCCCACAACTAGGGCAGCAAACAACGCGTTGAATAAAACACTGGAATTGTGCTGTGAACTGATCAGTCGCGCCTCGGTCACCCCGGACGACGCGGGCTGCCAGGCCCTGATGTCCCAGAGGCTGGAAGCGATAGGGTTCCACTGCACGCCCTTGCGTTTTGGTGACGTTGACAATCTCTGGGCGGTGCGCGGGGACAGCGGCCCGATACTTGTGTTCGCAGGGCATACCGACGTGGTCCCTACGGGGCCGCCGGAACAGTGGCGCACCCCACCCTTTGAGCCAACTTTGCTGGGCGAGACGCTGCACGGGCGCGGCGCGGCAGACATGAAAGCCAGCCTGGCGGCGATGATCGTCGCCTGCGAAGAGTTCGTCTCCCAACACCCGGAGCACCAGGGCCGCATCGGCTTTCTCATCACCTCAGACGAGGAAGGCCCGGCGACTGATGGCACGGTCAGGGTGATGGAATGGTTGGCAAGCCAGGGCGAAAATATCAACTGGTGCCTGGTGGGCGAACCCTCAAGTAGTGAGCGGCTGGGAGACGTTATCAAGAACGGACGTCGCGGCTCGCTTAATGCCACCCTCACGGTGAAAGGCGTGCAGGGCCACATCGCTTACCCGCAGCTGGCGGACAACCCTATCCATCATGCCATGCCTGCGGTGGCGGCGCTCACCGCTGAGGTCTGGGACCAGGGCAATCGTTTTTTCCCCCCCACGTCGATGCAGGTCTCCAATATCAACGCCGGCACCGGCGCGACCAACGTCATTCCCGGACAGGCCGAGATCGTATTCAATTTCAGGTTTTCCACAGAAGTGACCGACGCAGACCTTCGACAGCGTACCCACGCCATCCTGGATGCACACGCCCTGAACTACGACATAGACTGGAGCCTCAGCGGGCAGCCCTTCCTCACGCCCAGCGGCGAACTGGTCGAAGCAGCCGTAGACAGTATTCGCCAGGAACTTGGCATCGACACAGAGCTGTCCACTGCGGGCGGCACATCAGACGGTCGCTTTATCGCGCCCAGCGGTGCCCAGGTGGTGGAACTGGGGCCCGTCAATGCCACGATTCACAAGATAGACGAGGCTGTGCACGCACCGGACCTGCCGCGCCTGACTGCTGTCTATCGCGGTATTATCGAGCGCCTGCTAACTTCCTAGCGCGTCCAGCGCAGCCTGGGCGCCCATGCGCGCCAGGGCCAGATTACCCTCACCCGGCACCACCATCACGCGACCACTACCCAGCGCGTCCAGGCTGGCGGCGACGACTTCCTCAGCTTGCATCCACATGTCCTCAGGAAAAGCGTCAGGGGAAAAACCCTGGTCTTTCATTGGCTCATGAATCTCGGTACGCACCAGGCCGGGGCAAAGTGCCTGCACGGCGATGTTACTGCCCTCAAGCTCCTGCTGCAAAGAGACTGAAAAGTAGTTGAGGAAGGATTTGCTGGCCCCGTATACAGCCAGCTTGCGACCGGGCAGAAGCGATCCCAGCGATGACACGTTGATAATGCATCCTCCGCCAAGCTCCTGCATAAACGGTATGGCCGCACGACAAAGGCTGATACTTGCTTCACAGTGCAGGTTGAGCATATCGCGCAGTACACTGATCTCCGTGTCTGCAAAATCACCATAGGGGCTAAAGCCCGCGTTGTTGACCAATATGTCCACAGGGCCCTTCTGGCGCAGCGCTTCCAGGGTTCTGGCCACACCCTCTACACTGAGCAGGTCAGCCTCAACGACATGCACTTCAGCGATACCCGCCAGTTCCCGGGCCAGGTTGTCGAGGCGCTCCCGGCGGCGGGCAACGGCGATAATCACCGGGCATTGCTGCGCCAGTTGACGGCAGAACTCGGCACCCAGGCCGGACGAAGCACCGGTAACCAGTGCGGTTTTTTTATGTTCAGACATCGCGATTGCTCCAACTGGCTATGATTATAAAAGGGTGGTACTTACGCAAAGTGTTCGGGCACGCACTCAGCCCAGGCCTGAAAGCACATGCACATCGTAGCGTACCGCCTTGCCACGAATCGCGTGCGAGGGCACCAGGCCCGCCAGGGGCGCTGACTTTGCCGGCCGCTTGACGACCACTCTGGCCACGGGTTGCTGCAGGGCCCAGGCCAGTAGTGCCGCGAGCATCCTCGGGCTCGTCCTGCAACAGGAACTGAAACAGCGCCATTTCCTTCTTCACTGCTGCCGCTTTATCCCGCTGGGGAAACATCGGGTCGAGATAAATAACGTCTGTCGCGACCAACTCCTGCTGCGGCAGCTCGCGGACATCGCCCGCCACCAGGCTCATGCGCGCCAGTACCGTGTTTAACCATGCGTCCGCGGTCGCGCCGCCAGAAGCAAGGCCTGCTGCCAACAGCGCGGCGACCACGGGATGGCGCTCGCACAGGCGTACTTTCGCGCCGAGGTCAGCGAGCACGAAGCTGTCACGACCCAGCCCGGCGGTGGCATCGATCACCGAGAGTGTTTGCTTCTTACCAACGCCAACGGCCCTGCCCAGTAACTCGTTGTGTCCGGCCAGGCGTCGATAGCGCATACCGGCGGCGCCAAAATCAACGGAGACCGCTCCCGGCACTTTACGCCCGCAAAGTTGCAAGGCCAGATGGCTCTCGTCTACCAGCAGCAACGCGGCAGCAAGCCTGCATTCTCGCGGCATCGTGCCGTCGGGAACCAGGGGAAGCGCCAGTCGCTCCGCCAGTTGTTGCGCGATAGGGGCGGAATGCTCGTCGGCGGCGCAAACAGCCAGTCTTGCAAGCGGGACGTCAGACAGTGCGGCTCACTCCTCGGCAATGCTACCGTGGCGCTTTTTCAACAGTCCGGCAAGATCATCGAAAAGCGCTTCGGCGGTCGCCGGCGGCGGGACTTCTTGATGCTCGCCTGGCACGGCAGCGTCTCCAGGCGCCTCGCCCGCAGATACTGCATGACCCGGCAAGTGATCATCATCGAGACCCAGCTGCAGGGTTTCGTCCCCATCAGCACCAGTAGCAATTGACAAGCGGAGATTGTAAGCGAAGCGGGATAGACCGTGCTTATCGGTGATACGGAAGCGACGCGGGACCTGCTCGCCTGCCTCGTCCGCATGTTCGCTCAAACTACAACGCATTGAGGCGACGGTCTTTCCCGCAAGCTGCAAACCCGCCAGTGCGGCAAGGCCACGATTGCAGGCAGCGACAAAGGCCTGGGTCGATACTTTTGCGGTCGACAAAGCACCTTCAGGCAACGCCGTACTGAAGTCGCCGACCAGTATTTGCTCCGCTGCGGCCAATTCCACCATTCGCGCCAGCTCAATGGTGACATCGCCGACAATGTAGCTGAACACGGTTGGATTAACACCTTCGGCCTGATACAGCTCGTAGTGACCACCAATGTGAAACCCGGAGCGGATCACAGGCACCGTGTTTCCGCGGGAAGCCGCCCGCGCCGCGGCATTATCCGCAACCACCAGCAGCATGAAGTAGAACAGATCCAGGTTGGCCTCGGGACCCAGGCTGCGGTTCCAGATGTAATAGCCATCACCGGTAGTGGTGCGGGCGAAGTTGATTTCTATCCCCCTGGCCAATAATTTGTTGTAGGCCGAGTTCAGGGAGTAGGACAGACTGTTGAGCTGGCTAGCCTGCTCGAAAGGTGAGCACAGGGAGAATTCAACGATGTCAAACAACAGCACCGCGCGACTATCGACATAGCTCAGGCCGTAGCGACGAATGAGTTGCTCTACCTGTTGCAGAACCTGCGCATCCTCGCTCAGCGCTGTATCGAGCTTGATGAACGTGGGGGACACCTGCAGTCGGTCTGACACCGAGAACATTTCTTCACGCGTTTTACGTCTACCATCGGAAATGAGCTCGCGAATAAACATTTCATTATCGCTGCCCTCGTCTGCCTGGGCAGAATAATTGCCAAGAAAATAGTGGGGCACGAATATGACCAGCAAGCCGCGTTCGTCCGAGCTCCAGCAGAGCACGATATTCTGTCCCAGCCGCCACTGCTTGCGCAGGGTTTTCTCCAGCGTCTTGAGGTTCCCCCTCTGCACCAGGGAAATCGCCTCTCCACGTGTGCTCGTGTTGTCCGGGGAAGCTTTCCCCGATTTGCCGGGCTTAGTCATCATGCAATCCGATTTATCTCTCTGGCGATGTTATTATAGGTAGCCACAGGCGCTGCGGCTATGGGCAAATACACGGCGTGTGTGATACTCAATTTCTAGGGAGTCAGCGATGCTGCGCTGGATACTGTTGGCTGTTCTGCTACCCACCGTCACCATCGGCTGCGGGAGCTACGACCTCACCGTCAACGAAAAGGTAGTTTACACGCCACGACCTCTGCTGACCGGGTTCACGGTAGCAGACCCGGCTCTGCGCGCATGCATAGAGCAGGCCATTGTGGACCAGCAGGTAACGCGTACCAATGAACTGCTTGTCCTGTCGTGCAGTGACGCGCAAGTCAGCGGTTTGGAGGGCCTGGAGGTGTTTACCGGACTGCAGCAGCTGGACTTGTCCGCCAACCAGGTCGGCGACCTGACCGCCCTGGCAACGCTATCTTCCCTGGAAAACCTGGACCTGAGTGACAATGCGGTGATCGATCCTGTCCCGCTCTATGAGTTGCTTTCCCTGCGACTGCTGGACCTCTCTGGCAACCCGCAGCTGCAGTGTCCCGGGCGCAATGCGCTGTTTCAACTAGAGCAGCTGGTGTTGCCGGCACACTGCGCCAGACCATGATATATCGACTGATCAGCTACCTGCCCTTCCCATTGCTGTACGCACTGGCATGGGTAACCTATCTACTGCTCTACCATGTGTTCCGCTATCGCCGGCAGGTGGTGCGCAATAACTTGCAACATGCCTTTCCCGAAAAACCCGACGCGGAACGGAATGCAATCGCCAAAAGCTTTTACCGGCGCATCAGCCAGGTGGCCCTGGAGATCCTGAAAGCGCGGAACATGAGCCCCGAGGATTTTTCGCGGCGTGCAAAAATCCTCAACCCCGAGGTTCTGGATCGACAAAGCGCAGGATTCACCCGCTCAGTCATCGTGTTAACGATCCACCAGGGTAATTGGGAGTGGATGCTGCACGGGGCGACCACGCAGCTTGATATCCCTATTGACCCTGTTTACAAGCCCCTGCACAACAAGACCGTCGACCAACTGATCTTTGATATCCGCAGCCAGTTTGGCTCAAGGCCACTGTCAATGGCCCAATCAACCCGAGACATACTGCGGCGGCGACGGGAGTTTCGTATCTTTGTGATGGTCGCCGACCAGTCACCCATCCGCAGCGAACGCGGTTACTGGACCACGTTTATGCATCAGGAAGCGAACTTCTACCTGGGCGCCGAAACCATCGCCAAAATGACTGGCTTTCCAGTGATATTCGCGCAGTGTCACCGCCGTCGCACCGGTTATTACGAAATCGAGTTCCACGAGCTGGCCAGCCCGCCCTATGAGAAGGAGTCTCACGCGATCACCGACCGCTATGTACAACTGGCCGAGACAGCCATACGCAGTCAGCCGGAGAGCTGGCTATGGAGCAACCGGCGCTGGAAGCGCAACCGGGCTGAAGAAGAAAAACGGATGGCTGCTGAAGAAGAAGCGCAGTCCGCGCTGGAGCAAGATCAGACCTGAAGCCAGTCGAAGCCCTCTTCCTGGCATGCCCAGATCACATCCTCCAACGAGTCCAGCACCCCGCCAAGGGCGATTTCTGCACTGACACGGGAGTTATTTTTTTCGCTGATGTGGGCCACCACGAGATTATTAAGCGCGTCCGCACATTCCAGCTGACGCAGCAACCCGGCGGCCTGCTCATTGTTGAGATGCCCCCAGTCACCCCCTACCCGCCGCTTGAGTTGCGGCGGGTATTCACCCTGCAATAGCATTTCCAGGTCGTGATTAAATTCCAGTAACAGGCTGTCGCAGCCGCGATAACTGTCGACGACATGGGGAGTGATACAGCCCAGGTCGGTGAGCACACCAAGCGACTTGCCGGCGGCAGACAGGCGGAACTGGCAAGGCTCTGCAGCATCATGCGGCACCGCCACGGTTTGCACACTGATTTCGCCAATATCAAACTGGTCATCACAGTTGAAGCAGCGGAACACGTGACTGCCCTCACATCGCCCGCTGGAAGCGGTACCGTGGGTAAGGTATACGGGGACATTATGGCGGCGTGACAATCTTGCCACCCCGGCGCAATGGTCGCCGTGTTCATGGGTGACCAGGATCGCCTGCAATTGATCGGGCTGCAGACCCAGCCGCGCCATACGCCGCGTGGTTTCCCGCAGAGAAAAGCCACAGTCAATCATCAGCAGGGTATCGCCACACTGCACAAGGGTCGCATTGCCCTTGCTGCCGGAACCGAGTGAGGCGAAGCGCATCACCGGCCTAGTTAATATTGCCCTTGATCAGAGACAGTAGCGCCTGTTGGTCACGAAGCGCCAACTCTGCATTCTGGTCCTGTGCTCGCAGGTAAATCTTGACGCCCGCATCACCGCCGTCCTCCATGGATACGACAAAGCGCTGGCCTGCCTGCGGATGGTCCTCTTCTGAATCCCACAACCAGTCAAACCAGCCATCCTCTTCGCCGGCTTGTGGCCCCAGGAAAACCGTGTAGTAAACTCCCTGGCTACGATCACGGTCGGTGATTTCAAAGGTAGATTTCTCCAGTGACCGCCCCAGCGAAGCCCAGGCGCGATCAAACGGCAGCTGCAACTGCAAATACGGTTCACCACCGGTGCCTTCCTGCAGAGTGATACGCCCACCGGCACTGATACCCTGCTCCGCCACCATGGAAACCGGCGCCGCTTCGGCACTGTTGGCGATGAACTGCGCCAGCGTGCGCAGCATCTCGGACTCCTGGTCGAGGTCGTCAGAGCGTTCTGGCCAAACGTTCACGTCGCCAACCTGGCTCTGTTGTAATACATGTAATTCGCTGGTCCCGCGCTGCACACCCTGTTCAATACGCATACGAAAGCGACTGTTCATCGGCGCTGACTCAAGCTTCAACCAACCTGTTTCCAATACACCCGCCCGGGCATCAACCCTGGCCAGCCCAATGCCGGCGCTGGTCAGGAAACTGCGCACCTGGGGCCACACCTGACCCGGAGCCTCGGCAACCAGTGCCCAGCTCTCGTCACCCAGCCGCTGGATTCGCACCATTTCATCCTCACCGCCACCCACCAGGGGCGTGGGGCGCGGCACCTCGAATTCAGCGGAACTGACCACGCCGCTACTGACATGGCGGAACCGGGTAAATTTCCTGCAGGGCATCCGTGCTCTTCCCCTCGGGCACTTCGATCACCGGCATGTCGGGCGCCCGTTTGTAGTCCTCGGAGGCATCGCGAAACACCCCCTGGTCGCCAAACAGATAGCCACAGCCACTCAAGGCCAACGCCAGGGCAGTAATGAGCGCGCATCGCAACACGATTGTGCCAGACATCATTGCTCCGCCACCTTCAATGCCGCGGTAACCTCGTCGTGGAAAGCAGGCGCAAGCGGGGTTAACGGCAGGCGAATACCTTCACCGATCAGGCCCTGCTGTTGCAGCGCCCACTTGACCGGAATAGGGTTGGCCTCCAGGAACAGCGCCTCGGTTCAATGGCGTTAACTGGTCGTTAATCGCGCTTGCACCCTCACGGTCGCCCGCCAGTGCCAGGCGACACATTTGCGCCATTTTGGCGGCGGCGACATTTGCCGTAACCGAGATATTGCCCCTGCCGCCGGCCAGCATCAGTTCCATGGCGGTGGCGTCGTCACCGGAATAAATGGCAATCTGCTCACCACAGCGCGCGATCAGGTCACGCCCCCGCGCCAGGTCGCCCGTGGCATCCTTGATACCGACAACGTTCGGCAGGCCAGCCAGGCGCTCTACCGTTTCGTTCTGCATATCCACGGCGGTTCGCCCCGGTACGTTATACAGTACCTGCGGAACATCTATCGCCTCGGCGATGGCCTTGAAATGCTGGTAGAGGCCTTCCTGTGACGGGCGGTTGTAGTATGGCGTCACCAGCAGGCAGGCGTCTGCACCCGCATCCGCGGCTGCCCGGGTCAACTCGATAGCCTCCCAGGTGGCGTTGGCGCCGGTGCCGGCCAGGATGGGAATACGCCCGCCCACATGCTGCACACAATGCTTGATCACCTCACAGTGTTCCGGAACGCTCAGGGTAGCGCTCTCGCCGGTGGTGCCCACCGCGCCAATGGCGCCAGTGCCCGCGGTGATATGCAGGTCCAGTAGCCGATCAAGTGCCTCCCAGTCGACGCTGCCATCGCGGTGCATGGGCGTAACGAGGGCAACAATGCTGCCGGTAATCATTCCAAGTCTCCGAAAATTCTGGCGGAACGGCGTGCTTGCGGGCCGACCGCAGGAAAGATCGCCATTATCCATGAAGGGGCGTGGATGACAACCGGCTTGGGCTAAATTAGGCAGGCCTGTTATTCTAACCGTGCGCTACTATGGAGGTCAGTATATGCTCACCTTGCGAACACCAGCCTGCTTATTCCTGCTACTGGGACTATCCCTGTCATCCTGGGTATTGGCCCAGGACGAACCCCGTATCAGCGACCTGTCTTATCTGGATCGCCAGTTCATGCAACAGCAGCGAGACTTGCTCGACGACATGGCAGCGCGCAAGTTCGGCCGCCAGTTCAGCGGAGAAAGGGACAGGGACCTGGCGTTATTGCAACGCATGCTCGACACCGGACTGGTGCGAAAGGAGCAGACCCGGGAGTTACAAGCCATGGGCATCATCATGGGTGATTTGCTAGCCGCCGACCTGGGCCTGCAATGGGTCGTTTACGAAGACAGGTTGGGTCGTAGCCGGGCACTGCGATACCAGAGCAGCGATAACTACCTCTTCCCCGTTACCATGATTGCCCGGCGACGGGAGGCAGGTAATAATACGCCTGTCGCAGAAATCTATCGCAAGGCAGTGGACAGCATCACCGCGGTCATTCCCCCGCTGCCCTTCCAATAGCGTGACTTGAGGCACCCGCAGGTCGTAAACTGACGCCTGGCAGCACCAGCAAAGGATACCATGACGCCACAACCACCAGGGTTCGACCTGATCACCCGGGACCGCGAAAGCGCGGTGCTGATGCTCAGTGGCGACTGGGTGCAGGGGAGCGTACATCGGGACTTTCAGGTCCTGAAAGAAGAGCTGTGCTGTATCGTCGCCCCCGAACTGGTGGTGGATGGCGAGCAACTGGGGCGCTGGGATTCAGTCCTGATGGCTTTCTTGTTGCAGTGCTACAACCAGTGCCTGGACGATGGCATTGCTTTTTCCACGCGCAACGTCCCGGCCAATGTGAACCAGCTACTGGACGTCGCCAGTGCCGTGCCGACTCACCCACCGGGTGCCGCCGCCGGCAGTTCCTGGCGCGACTGGTTCGACCCCGGCCACCTGCTGCGTCAATTGCGCGGCGCGACAGTGGGCACCCTGGACTTCATCGGTGGGCTCTGCATCGCGCTGGCACGCCTGCCGCTCGGTCGCGCCAGCACCCGACTCTCCGATTTTCGCTACTTTTGCCACCAGGCCGGGCCGGACGCTTTCGCCATCATCAGCCTGACCAGCATTCTGGTGGGAATGATCCTGGCCTACCTCGGCGCAGTGCAGTTAAAGCAGTTCGGTGCCGAGATTTACGTGGCGGACCTGGTGGTCATTGGCATGCTCAGGGAAATGGGCGTGCTGATGACGGCAATAGTGATGGCCGGTCGCACCGGCGCAGCCTATGCAGCGCAACTGGGCACGATGCAGACCAATGAGGAAATCGATGCCATCAAGACCATGGGCATCTCCCCCATGGAGTTTCTTGTGGTACCGCGAATACTGGCACTGGTGGTAATGATGCCCCTGCTAACGCTCTATGCCAATCTGCTGGGTATTATAGGCGGCGGTATCGTTGCCGGCGGCATGGGTATCACGCCTTTGATGTATATCGCCCAGGGCGAAGGCGCAGTGGCGCTGAACCACTTGTCAGTCGGGCTGATCAAGAGTGTCGTCTTTGGCCTGCTGATCGCAATAGCAGGCTGCCGCTCAGGCATCGACAGTGGACGCAGCTCCGCCGCCGTAGGGCAGGCAGCTACCGAGGCAGTCGTCACCGCTATCGTCTACCTGATTGTCGCGGACGCGGCCATCAATGTTATCTTCATGCAGTTGGACATCTGATGAGCGACCCCCACATCAGCGTCAGCAACCTGACCATGGCTTATGGCACGCGCATCATCCAGAGTGGCCTGGAATTCAACATCAATCGCGGCGACATTTTCGTCATTATGGGCGGCAGCGGCTGCGGCAAGAGCACACTGCTCAAGCACATGCTGGGTCTGCTATCACCGGCAGCTGGCGACATACTCTACGAAGGACAGAGCTTCTTCGGGGCTAGCGAGGAGCAACAGGACACTATGCGCAGGCGCTGGGGGATCACCTACCAGGGTGGCGGCCTATTCAGCGCCATGACGCTGGCGGAAAATGTCGGGCTGCCTCTGCAGCTGTATACGCAATATTCGGCCGCGGACAGGGCCGACATCATCGCCTACAAACTGGCCCTGGTCGGCCTGGCGGGCTACCAGGAATACTACCCCTCGGAGATCAGCGGCGGCATGCGCAAACGTGCCGCGCTAGCCAGGGCAATAGCCCTGGACCCGGAGATCCTGTTTTTCGATGAGCCTTCTGCAGGACTGGACCCGATCAGTTCGAGCCTGCTGGATGAGCTAATTGTCCAACTCCAGAGTAGCACCGGCGCTACGGTGGTAATGGTTACCCATGAGCTGCCCAGTATCTTTGCTATTGCCAACAACTCCGTGTACCTGGACGCCGCAAGTAAAACCATGATCGCCTATGGTGATCCCAAATTCTTGCGCGACCATAGCGACCAACCCGTGGTCCGTCAATTCCTGGCCCGTGAGGCCCACAGCCCGACGGCAGAGGAACGTTAATGAGCGAGAAACCTAATACGGTAGCAATCGGGGCGTTTGTCATCGGCGCCCTGCTTATCGGCGTGACTACCATTATTTTTGCGCTGGGGACCGGTTTCGGCAAAGACCGCAGCAAAGTAGTGATGGTGTTTGAGGGCTCGGTTAAAGGGTTGAATTTGGGCGCCCCGGTAGCGCTGCGCGGCGTACAGATTGGCCAGGTTACCGACGTCGAGCTGGTTCTCGATGCAGACACCGTGGAGCTGATCATGCTGGTCGAGGCGGAAATTCAGGGCGACAATATACGCCGCCGCGGATCCAACGCGGAGAACCTGACCGAGGAGTTGATCTCCCGTGGACTGCGCGCGCAACTCAACACGCAGAGCCTGTTGACCGGCTTACTCTATGTGCAGCTCGACTTTCACCCGGACAGTGCAATCATACTGCCACCCATCGACTCTCCCCACCTGCAAATCCCGACCATCCCCACGGACCTGGAGCGCCTGACGCGCAAACTGGACTCACTTGACTTTGGCAAGGTCGCCGGAGACCTGGAGTTGATTGCGTCGGGCATGAATACTTTCATCAACAGTGAAGACTTCCAAACGCTGCCGGAAAAGCTGCAGGACACGCTGGCGTCCGTCAATGCGCTCAGCACACAGCTGGGGGGACAACTGGCCGGCACCGGGCCAAAGCTGGATGCCCTGCTCGATGGTGCTACTAATACCGTTACCCTCGCCAATGCCGAAATACCAAAACTTGCCGAGTTGGTTAACGATAACCTCGCCCTCCTCGAAGATGCGATCAAGGCATTTGAGAATGGCATGCGCGATTTTGAGGGGCTGGTGGAGTATGACTCGGCTACCATCTACGAACTCAACCGCACCCTGCGTGAATTGGGGCAGGCAGGGCGTGCCCTGCAGCAGTTGGGGCAATCACTGGAGCAGCACCCGGAGTCACTGATCCGGGGACGGAGTGGAGACAAGGAATGAAATATTCATGCGCGAGAAACTGGATCGCAGCCCTGCTCTTGCCGCTGCTGACGGCCTGCGCCACACCGGGCAGCCAGCACTATCTTCTCACGGCCAGGGACGCACCCATGCCACAAGGAATGACTCCCTCTGTGGGCGTCGGGCCCATTGCCATTCCGCAGTACCTGGGCCGCGACACCCTGGTTACCCGCAGTGACAGCAACCGCGTGAAGATATCCTCTATCGAACGCTGGGCCGAGCCTTTGGAGGATGGCGTTTTGCGCGTTGTAGGGCTGAATCTGGCCGGGCTGTTGCAAACCGAAAACGTGCGGCTGTATCCCTGGCACCCTAGTCGCGCACCTGACTATGGCGTGAAACTGCGCCTGGTGGAGATGGACGCAAACGCCACGCAGGCCATTCTGGTCGCCGAATGGCTGGTTTACCGGGTGGCAGACGAAAGCACCGTGGCACGGCGACTGGTCAGGAACACAAGGCCACTGGCCACAACGGAGCACCACCAATGACGTCGTCAGTACGCTACAGCGACCTCCTCTATGAGTTAAGTGAAGACATTGCAGCCGCTATCAGCAGCGCAGAGAGTGGCACCGCCAAAGCAACGGCTGGGCCCCGGTAATACGCTTCCATCCAGGGCATTCTGCGTGGGCAATCGTTGGCCGCTGGCGGCACCCCGATTTTCAGGCTAGCTTAAGGGATAACGCAGAACATACGCCGGGTAGGTCTGGGCAGATCACAAAGCGGGATTCTAACGGGCTGTATTTCTGGGTTATGATACCCGCGGCTCTGCCAAAGCAGCCTTGAAACTCGCTTTATAACAATAACTTACGGTTGCCGCCGGACTATAAGGGTAATTTTACGTAAACCTGCCGGCACGCGCTGAAAATAAAACTCCACATTCGTAATCGGGGATCTGAGACGATGAGAAACGCACAGCATTCACGCGAAAACTGCTTCACGGGGCCGGTCAGTCTGTCCAACGCTGTCAGAATGGCCACGGTCGCGCTGGCCGGTGCAGCACTTGCCAATGGCAGCCTGGCACAGGAAGAAGCCGAGTCCAAAAGCCGCTACAGCCTGCAGCTCGAGGAGGTTATCGTCACGGCGCAAAAGCGGGAAGAGGACTTTATGTCAGTACCCGGCGCCGTCAGCGCATTCACCGCACAGGACATGATCAACACCGGCGCCGCCACCATCCAGGATATTGATGCTTTCATGCCGGGGGTTGAAATCGGTGATTCGGTCAGTGGCTCCACGCAACTGGGCATCACCGTTCGCGGCGTCAGCAGCCCCAACATCAGCTCGGGACAGGACCCATCAGTTGCCACCTTCTATGACGGCTCCTACATGCCCAGGGCCGTGACCTCCATTCCCTTTACCGACATCGCCCGAACTGAGGTACTGAAAGGCCCACAAGGCACACTATTCGGCCGTAACGCCACCGCGGGCGTGATCAATATCGTCCCCAACAAGCCCAGCCAGGACGTGGAAGGCTTCGTCAAAGCGCGACTGGGGAACCAGGACCTGGTGCGCGTGGAAGGCATGTTCAACACCCCGGTCAGCGACACCCTGGCCCTGCGCGGCAACCTGTTCTCCCACCAGCGTGCTGGCGCCACAGACGCCGTCACCAACGGCGGAGATTACCGCGATGAGGGCTTTCTCGCGGCCCGCGGCGTCATGCTGTGGACGCCGACGCAAGACACCGAAATTCAGTTTTCGGCGGACTATGAAGACCGCGACGAGATGCCGCGTGCCGCCATCGGCGTCAGCAAGTACGCCTACCAGGGAAGCGATGACCCGTTCCGCGGCAAGGACCAGCACGATGTAGTAGGCGCAGGCAACACTTACAAGGCCAACCGCACCAACGAGGAAGAGACCCGGGAGATGTATGGTGTCTCCCTGCAAATCAACCAGGTGCTCAGTGACCAATGGGATATGTTCGGCATCGTCAGCTATCGCGACTGGGATACCACTAACCTGCAGGAAGAGGATGGCACGCCAGCGCCACGTCGCTACCTCGACACCAACAATATTGAAGATTCAAACATCTTCTACAGCGAAGTCAGGTTCAACTTTGTCGATGAGAACATCAACCTGATCTTCGGCGCCAACTACAGCGAAGAAGACGTATTCCAGCGCACTGACATCGGTCTGCTGACTGACTCTTACATGCAATTTCTGAGTGGGGCCCTATTGCCGGAAGCACAGAACCTGGGGCTGATACCAGCCGACATTGAGCTGGGTCCCGACGACCATATCTGGGACTATTTCGGCGACGAGCCAGACGCCACTTATCTGTTCTTTTCCGGCTTCGCGTCTGAGATTAGCGGGGTGCCGACAGCGGTCCTTCCCCCCAGCTTTGCGGGAAATTATTTCACCGAGACCATGGATAACACTGGCGACTTCACCAACTGGGGACTTTTTGTCGATGGTACCTATCAGTTGACCGATACCATCAGGGTCGCCGCCGGTCTGCGCTACAGCTATGATGAAAAGGACTACTCCTGGCAAACCTATGACAACAGTTTCGACGACTGGCCCGTCCTGCCTTTCCGGGTGAATTACATTCCCGGCGAGACGGGCGCCGCGCAGGAGGACTGGTATAACAAGTTCACCACGAACGACGACTGGAACAAAACCACCGGGCGCTTTGTGGTCGACTGGCAGTTTACCGACTACGCCATGACCTACTTCTCCTATGCCACCGGCTATAAATCAGGCGGTTTCGATGGCCAGAGCTTCAGGTCTTTTGCGGCAGGATCTTTTGACCCCGAGGAAATGACCAGCTACGAGCTGGGCCTGAAGGGTGATTTCTTCGCAGAGAGCCTGCGGATAGAGCTTGCCCTGTTCCACCATGAGCTGGATGGCAAACAAACCTCCACTGACATCAAGGAAGGCCCTGATGACCCCACTGCGGCCCCCGGTGTGATCAGCAGCGATGAAGAGGCGGACGGCGTGGAACTGGTTGTCACCTGGAATGTAACCGACACCCTGCGCCTGGGCGGCCTGACCACCTATCGCGAAACCGACAACATTTCCCAGCAGTATTACAACGCGGCGGGCGACCTGGTCGGCGGGGACACCAACAGCGGAGAAACGAATACCGAGTACACCCTGAAGCTGGACTGGACGCCGGAAATCGCCTACGGCTACCTGCTGCTGCACATGAACTACCAGTTCAGGGAAGATCCGGGCCCCAATGAAGATACCGCCATCTTCACCACGGGCAAGTGGTACTTCCAGGACGAAAAGTTGCTCAACGCCCGCCTGGCCTGGTCAAATGAAGCGGACAACATTGAAGTCGCCCTCTGGGGCAATAACCTGCTGGATGAGGAACGGGCCGGCAACCCCGGCGGACTCGCTGCAGACGAACTGGGCGCTTACCACACCAATATTGACGACGTGCTCACCTGGGGCGTGGACCTGCGCTACTCATTCTGAGCCACGGCGCAGGCTCATTCCTGCGCCGACAGCTCCACCACTTCACCCAACCCCTCCATTGCGGAGGGGTCTTTGTTTCTGGCATTGCTGACGCTGCGCGACAATCGCTGCAGTTGCCAGCTCGTCTTCAGCTCGCTGCGAAACAACGGGTCGTCTGCAGAGACCTCGTGTTCGTTGTCCAGCCAACGGGCTATTTCCTGCTCTTCAAGCAAGACGGGCATCCGCGCATGCCAGGGAGTGAATACCTCTGCTGCTGCGGTGGTGACCAGCGTGCAACTGAGCAGCCGAGTGCCGTCACCCTCCCACACATCCCAAAGCGCTGCCGCTGCGAACGCCTGCTGCTCAGTAGTAATCAACCAGGGTTGTTTGATGCCCTCTTCCAAGCGCCACTCGATAAAACTGCTCATGGGGACGATACCGCGGTGCCGCCTGAACGGGGTGCGAAACGCGCGACTGCTGGCAAGCGTTTCCGCCCGGGCATTGAACATACTGTACTTCTGGTCCACCGACGGGGCCCAGGACGGGGTGAGCCACCAGCGTGCCGCGTCCAGACGGGAACCGTCTTCAGTCCGGCGCACCAGGCCCACGGACTCGGTGGGAGCAATGTTGGTGCGCACAGGTAGCTCGATATCAATACCCAAATCGCGCAGCAACTGCTGCAACCCGGGACTATCGATGACATTAAATCGACCGCACATCAGTGCACTTTGCCCAATTGCGAACAGCGGGGCAAGGCAGGTCTGTATTGGTAAACCTCGGGCACTTCTATATCAGTGGCGTTCTTGCCACGGTATCGGCGCGGGTTTACTCTGGGGCGCGATTTTCCCGGGAGAACCCAATGAGCGACAAACCCCTGGCGCCGGCCATAGAGGGCTGGCACACCATGGAAGTCAAACCGCACCTGATAGGCACCCAGTGCAAGGAATGTGGTAGCTACTTCTTCCCCAAGAATCAGGATTACTGCCGTAATCCCGCCTGTGACTCCACCGATTTTCGTGAGGTGGAGCTGAGTCGCACAGGTCATATATGGAGCTATACCAATGCCTGCTACAAGCCTCCTGCGCCGTTTGTAGCCGCAGAAC
The DNA here is from genome assembly GCA_963845135.1 of uncultured Gammaproteobacteria bacterium. Taxonomy (GTDB): domain Bacteria; phylum Pseudomonadota; class Gammaproteobacteria; order Pseudomonadales; family Halieaceae; genus Halioglobus. Next base: position 189,155 of record CAWJQW010000007.1, read on the forward strand.
CCTTTGAGCCTTATGCCATTGCCGCGGTGCAACTGGAACAAGAGCAGATGGTGGTCCTGGGACAGGTCATCGAGGGCATCAGCTGTGAAGAACTGAAGGTCGGCATGCCAGTGGAACTGGTGCTGGAGCAGCTGCATGAGACCGAAGACGACATCAAAATGACCTGGAAATGGAAGCCGGTGGCCCGGTAGGGTCACAGCGCAGCGGGAGAAATACCAACAATGTCCAATGAAATAGCAATTCTCGGCGTCGGCATGCACCCCTGGGGCAAGTGGGGCCACAACTTTGTACAGTATGGCGTTGCAGCTGCCCGCGAGGCACTGAAAGATGCCGAGGTGCCCTGGCAGGACGTGAAGTTCGTCTCCGGCGGGGCTACCGTGCGCTGCGGCTACCCGGGTTACGTGGCGGGGGCGACGTTTGCCCAGGCACTGGGCTGGCAGGGAGCGGAAGTCAATACCTCCTACGCCGCCTGTGCTTCCGGTTCGCAAGCCCTCGCCGCCGCGCGCAACAAGATCCTCGCAGGTGGCTGTGACGTGGCCCTGGTTGTGGGTGCCGACACCACGCCCAAGGGTTTCCTGGCCCCGGCCGGCGGCTATCGCCCTGAGGACCCGGATTGGGTTCGGTTTTACCTGGGCATCACCAACCCGACTTACTTCGCTCTCTACGCCAGGCGCAGGATGGATCTCTATGGAGACACCCTGGATGACTTCGCCGCCGTCAAAGTCAAAAACTCATTGATTGGCAGCAAAAACCCGCGGGCTCGCTACAAGAAGTGCTTTACCGCCGAGGACGTGGCAGCTTCTGCCATGGTTGCCGACCCGCTGCGATTAATGGACATCTGCGCCACCTCCGATGGCGGCGCGGCCCTGATCGTGTCCAGCGTCGAATATGCGCAGCGTATTGGCAAAGGCGACGCCCCGCGCGTGGCCGCTATCTCCACCACCACCCCCACTTTCGCCAGCTCCGTGGTGGAAATGCCCGATATCGCCACTGACTCCGCCGCCGCCGCCGGTGTAGAGGCGCACGCGTTCCGCTCCACGCTGCCCTTAAAGGCCTACGAAGAGGCGGGTATAGGTCCGGAAGATGTGGACCTCGCAGAAGTCTATGACTTGTCGACCGCGCTGGAACTGGACTGGATAGAAGACCTGCAGTTGGCGCCCCGGGGTGAAGCCGCAGCATTACTGCGCGCTGGCGATACCGCCATTGGCGGTAAGATTCCCGTCAACGTTTCCGGCGGTCTGGCCTGCTTTGGCGAAGCGGTACCTGCCCAGGCACTGGCCCAGGTTTGCGAGCTGACCTGGCAACTCCGGGGCCAGGCGGGGGATCGCCAGGTCAAAGACGCACGCGTTGGCATCACCGCCAACCAGGGGCTGTTCGGGCACGGCAGCTCGGTGATTATCAAGACCTAGCGACGGGCGTCGCGGCCCGTTGCCTCCTTCAAAAACGCAATGAGATCTGCGCGGCTCTGGGCATCGGGCACGCCAGGGCTCATCATGCTCGAATCGGGAAACATGGCCATGGGGTTTTCCAGCCACGCGTACATCAGCTGCGGCGTCCACACGAACTCGGCAGCTTTGAAGCGCTCGGAGTAATACTGAAAGCCAGTTTGTTTACCGGCCACTTTGCCGAATATGCCGCTCAGATTAGGGCCCGTGTTGTGCCCCATAAACGCCTCGGGATAGTGACAGGTGCGGCAGGCGCCAAAGATCAACCGCCCACGGTCAGCGTCGGCCAGGGCGAGGCGCGCTTCCAGTTCACTGCCCGCGGTCGACAGACTCACCAGCACCAGGGCCAGGGCAATCCCTGCCATACGCATCACGCGCCACCCCCGGCACCGGGCGTCAGCCCTGCGGCAACCTGGCCTGCACGCCGCCCGAAGAACGTGGCGTCACCCACTGACAGGCCACTGGCGATATAGGGCGCGGTAGGAATACCGGCAGTCGTTCGGCCCACGGCAAACAGCCCTGGAATCAGCTCCCCGAAACTGCTGATCACTTCGCCATTCACCGTGGTGGCGAGCCCGCCCAGTGTATGTGCCGGAAAGAAGGCCCGGTCAACGGAGATATCCCAGGCCTTGTAAGGTGGCCCCTGCAGGGGCCGCAGGTATTCGGCGGACTTGCCAAACATGGGGTCTTCCCTCTTACCCGCATAGCGATTGTAATAAGCCACCGTGTTCTGCAGGGCGCCACGTGGCAGGGACAGTTGCTCGGCGAGCCCACCCATACTGCTGCTCTGGGCGGCCAGCGGAAAGTTGTCCTGAACGCCCTGGTACGTGCTGCCCTCGTCGGTGATCAACCAGGCCGTGCCCTGTTGCTCATAGGCGATCCTGTGGCCAATCACGGCGTGATAGCTGTCCTCACTGATGAAACGCTGGCCACTGGCATTGACAAGGATTCCTGAGATGGTGTTTTCCGGAGGATAAATTGGCGCGACGGCAAAACCCTCATCCATGCGCAGGCTGGCAGCACCGACAGCAATGCCCATATTAATGCCATCGCCCTGGTCTCCGGCGCCACCCCAGGGGACAGAGCAACGCGCAAGGTGAGGCGCATGCTGCACCAGCATCTGCCGATTGTGGATAAAACCGCCGCAGGCCAGGATCACGCCACGCCGCGCTCGCAGGTACTTCCTGCCGGAGGGGCTATCCACCATGGCGCCAATCACCGTGCCATCGCTCTCTACCACCAACTGCTTCATCGCCACACGCGTGCGCAAGGTTACCCCGGCTGCGCGCAGTTGCCCGTGCAAGGCCTCCATCAGAGTACGTCCGCCGTTCATACCCGTCACGCCGGGAACATGACCCCGGGGTGCGGGAGCAGCATAGTCGCGAGCAGGCCATGCCTGTTCAGTCCCGGAATAGTAGAGTGACTCATCACCCATGGGCAGTCCCTTGGCAGGCGTGAATTTCTCCTTGTAGGGCACGCCCTGCGCAACCAGCCAGTCAAAATGCTCGGGACTCTGCTCGCAGTAAAGCTGGATCTTGTCTCTGGGCGGGTTGGGCGACCCGGCGCGGATCAGGAAATTGAACATGGCCTCAGGTGTGTCATCGACTTTCAGCGCGCGCTGCAGTGCGGTTCCGCCACCGGCATAGACCACTCCACCAGAGAGAACGGAGCTGCCGCCCGGCACGGCAAGTGACTCCAGCACCTGAACAGAAGCACCCGCCCGCCGGGCTTCCAGTGCGGCGCAGCTACCGCCGGCTCCTGAGCCGGCTACCAGGACATCGACTTGTTCGTCCCATGACGGCACCCGGTTACGCGGTAACGCCATCGCCAGCGAAGCAGATGCGGCCACAACAGGAGCCGCCCCCGCGGCGATTAGCAACCGACGACGGCTAATATCACCCGGTTCATTCTCACCCATCATCTCGATCAGCGCCTGGCGTCAGGGGAAAAAGCGACTGATGGTATCAATCACGCAGGCCGGGCGGTCGCCGCCGTCAATCTCTATCGTCATCCGCACCACGACCTGGACACCACCCTTGAGCTCCTCTGCGCTAATCACTTCGCCGCCGCCCCTGACACGCGAACCAACCGGTACCGCGGCGGGAAAGCGCACTTTTTCACAGCCATAGTTCACCCCCATGGATGTGTTGCGAACCTCCATGATCTGCGGCAGGAACAGGTTGGCAAGGGACAGGGTCAGGTAACCGTGGGCAATGGTACTGCCAAAGGGCCCCTTGGCCGCTCTTTCGGGGTCCACATGTATCCACTGGTGATCGCCAGTGGCATCGGCAAACAGGTTAATGCGCTGCTGGTCGATCTCCAACCAATCGCTGTAACCGAGATGCCGGCCAACGGCGCCCAACAGTTCAGCAGGTTGTTCAAACACTGTGGTCATGAATGCTCTCCGTGAGGGTCACAGCCGCGACTATAGCACCGGGTCCATACGGCATATAGACGAAGCGGTTCAATTGTTACCACCGTGACACACTTCAAAAGTTGAATTGTGGCAAAGCTGATCTATAGTCTAGGCGTCAACTCAATCGCAACCACATCGGGAAACATTCATGGACACCAGCCAACTTCTGGAAACAATCGTAATTCCCTGGGGAATCAAGATCGCCCTGGCTATCGCTATCTTCATCGTCGGTCGTATGGCCGTAGCGGTGGTCGTCAGGGTCACCGGCAAATTTATGCGCGCGCGGGAGATGGACGAAATCCTGGTCAAGTTCCTGCTGTCGATCCTGCGGTGGGTGCTGCTGCTGTTTGTCATTATCGCCGCGCTCAGCCAGCTCGGCGTTGATACCACCTCGCTGGTTGCCCTGCTCGGTGCCGCCGGCCTGGCTATCGGCCTCTCCCTGCAGAGCTCGCTCGCCAACTTTGCCGCCGGGGTAATGCTGATCGTCTTCCGCCCTTTCACCAAGGGCGACTTTGTTGAGGTGGCAGGTGTTTCAGGCTCCGTTGACGCGATAGGGATCTTTACCAGCACCCTGACTACACCCGACAACAAGGAAGTCATTGTCCCCAATGGTGCGGTGTACTCCAACAGCATCACCAACTACTCGGCGCGGCCAACGCGGCGGGTGGACATGGTGTTCGGCATTGGCTATGACGACGATCTCAAGCAAGCCAAAGCGCTGCTCGAGGAAATCATTGCCGCAGATGACCGCATTCTGGCCGAACCGGCACCTGTGGTTGCACTCGGTGAGCTCGGTGATTCCAGCGTCAACTTCCTGGTGCGACCCTGGGTGAATGCGGCTGACTACTGGGCCGTGCTCTGGCACACGACGGAGTCGGTCAAACTGAAATTCGATGAAGCCGGTATCAGCATCCCCTACCCGCAAATGGACGTGCACTTCGACAAAAGCGAGTAACCCTCCCTGCGCCCGGGGCGCTAGCCCCGGTCTACCCCTGATCTGCCAGTACGATAACCGCGTAAACTAATTGATATTACAAGTTTTTCACAGAGTCGGTGACGACGCTGTGATATAACACCTGTTCTACTTTTCGCGGATTTTTCAGTGACATCGATAAAGAAACAGTCATTACTGGCGCTGTTGATGCTGGCCTTTGCAGCAGCCGTTGCGGCATGGCTGTACCTGAGCCAGCCAGCAGGCGAAGATCGCACAGCCGGAGTACAAGCCCGTGTCTGTCGATGTTGCCGTGGCCGTAAAGAGACCGTACAGGTGGAGGTTCAGGCCCAGGGTACAGTGGACGCGCTGCGCAAGACCACGCTGATGTCTGAAGTCTCAGGGCGCATTATCGAGGTATCCGAGCATTTCCTGGTGGGCAGCTTTGTCGCCGAGGGCGATGTGTTACTGCGCATCGATCCGCGCGACTACCAGACCGAGCTGTTGCGAGCACAATCCGCGGTTGAATCAGCCGAAAGTGCCCTGGCCCAGGAGCGAGGCCGGGCGGAAGTCGCCCTGAGGGAGTGGAAAAGGCTGCCGGCCAACAGCCAGCGCAGTCAGGATGCGCGAGATCTCTACCTGCGCAAACCACAGCTTGAGCAGGCCGAAGCGCAATTACTCTCCGCGATGGCAGACCTCAACACCGCCCGTGACCGCCTGGAGCGCACGATCATCAAGGCACCCTACAGTGCGGTGATACGCAACAAGTATAGCGAACTGGGTCAGTTCGTCGGCGCCGGCACCCAGGTCGCTGAAGTGTTCTCGGTAGATTTTGCCGAGGTACGCCTGCCCATACCGCAGAGCCGGCTTGATTACCTTGCCCTGCCCGACATCCAGGGCAATGACGAAGACGCCATTATCGACCTGTATACCGACGTCTCAGGTGAGGTCAAGCACTGGCCGGCCAGACTACATCGCACCGAGGGCGTTTACGATGAGCGCTCCCGAGTACTTTATGCCGTGGCGCGAATCGAAGATCCGTATGCACTGCAGGATCCGGAGAGAGAGCCGCTACGACTTGGCACATTCGTCAATGCAAACATTGGCGGCAAGGACTTTCCAGGGATCATCGTACTTCCTCGATATGTCCTGCGCGCAGGAAACCTGCTCTGGGTTGTCGATGAAAACGACAGGCTGCGCAACCGCAAGGTCACGGTCTTGCGCACCGGTGGTGACAGTATTTTCGTCAGCTCCGGCCTGGACGAAGGCGAGCGCGTATCACTTACCGCAATGGATGCGTCCCTCAACGGCGCCAGCGTTGAGGTCAACACCAGCACACCCACCGATCGCCTGAATCGCAACAACTCGCTACCCACCGAGGCAACGGCCAGCGGCGCGAACGAAACTGCTGGCCCCACTACCGCTGCCCTGACACCATGACCATTACTGACAAGGAGCAGACCGGCGTCATCGCCTGGTTCGCCCGCAATCCCGTCGCCGCCAACCTGATGATGCTGGTGATTCTCGCCGTCGGACTGGGTAGCGCTTTCACTATCCAGCGTGCCCTGTTTCCCGCCTTCGACTTTGAAGCGATATTCATCACCGTGCCCTACCCCGGTGCCGCACCTGAGGAAGTGGAACTGGGCGTGGTGATGAAAGTGGAAGAGGCCATTAACGACCTGGACGGCATCAAGCGGGTGGAATCTGACTCCATGGAATCCCTGGGACGCATCATGATTGAGGCTCAGGATGGCGTGCCGATATCCAAGCTGCTTAACGATGTACAGAATCGGATAGACGGCATCAGCGGCTTTCCTGAAGAAGCTGAAGAACCCATCATCACCCAGCCGGAAGTCCTGTTTGCCGCATTGACCATCCAGATTTCCGGCGCGCTGGACGAGCGCAGCATGAAAGCCCTGGCGGACGAAATGCGCCGGGAGTTGTTAACACTGCCTGAAATCTCGTCCGCGGATGTGATCGGTGCCAGGGACTATGAAATCGCCATCGAGATATCCGAGCAGTCCCTGCGGGAGTACCACCTGACGCTGGCAGACGTGGCGCGGACCATTTCTGCCTCTTCCCTGGACCTGCCCGCAGGCTCGGTACAGACTCGCAACGGCGATATTATGTTGCGTACCGTGGGCCAGGCTTACGTGCAGCGGGACTTCGAAGAAATTGTCCTGAAAACCTGGCCTGACGGCACCCGCCTTATGCTCGGCGACATTGCCACGGTTGAGGACGGCTTCGTTGATACCAGCGGTTTTGCCCTCTTCAACGGCCAGTATTCGCTCGGCATCAATATCTTTGCCATGGGCAAGCAGGACATCATAAAAACCGCTGATGCCGCCCGTGCCTACCTTGAAGAGAAGCGTTTATCGCTGGCGGATGGCGTCGAACTGGACATCTGGGCGGATTCTACCTACTACCTCAAGGGGCGCCTGACCATGATGGTCAAGAATCTGGCCATCGGCGCCCTGCTGGTATTCATCACCCTGGCCCTGTTCCTCGAAATCAAGCTGGCTTTCTGGGTCATGCTGGGGATCCCTGTGTGCTTCCTGGGTGCCATGGCCGTGCTCAATACCCCCTTGGCAGACGCCAGTCTCAACATGATCAGCCTGTTTGGCTTCATTCTGGTGCTGGGCATCGTCGTGGACGATGCCATTATCATGGGCGAGAGTGCCTACAGCGAAACCGAGCAACACGGTCACAGCGTCGACAACGTGATACATGGGGTGTATCGCGTGGCCACGCCAGCGACCTTTGGCGTGCTGACTACCATTGTCGCCTTCGTACCGACCCTGTTCGTGCAAGGGGTATATCGGGCCGATGCCCGAAGCCTTTGGTTGGGTGGTCATCCTGTGCCTGGTTTTCTCCCTGGTCGAGTCCAAATGGATTCTTCCCTCACACCTGGCCCATAGCAAGCCCACCCGAAACCGCTTTCTGCTGTCTATAGACCACATCCAGGAAGGCGGTGAACAGCCGTTTGCGTCGCTTCATCCAGGGCCCCTATCGACGCATGGTCAGCCGCTGTGTGGCAAATCGCTACGTTACCTTGGCGCTCTTCCTGTCTCTGTTGATCATGGCGATTGGTTTGATTGCCGGCGGCATCGTACGCACGGTGCTGTCGCCGCATACGCCAGGAGAGTTCTTCCAGGTTGAGCTACGGATGACGGAAGGCAGCCCGGAAGAGGCGACGATCAATGCAGTGACGCACATCATCGACTCGCTGGACAAGGTTGATCGTGAATACCAGCAGAGTAAACAACACGGAGTCCGGCCTTGTTGACTATGTCGCCGCCTACGGCTTTGAGCGTATCAATGGCCGTATTGATGTCGAATTGACCAAACAAGACAAGCGCAGCATGTCGAATGAGCAAGTTCTCAAGCGCTGGCGCGATGAGGTGGGGCGTATTCACGGCGCTGAGGTACTGGGCTTCGAGTCTTCAGACGGCCCCAACTTCGGGCCTAATATTGCCTTTGACCTCAAGCACAGCGACTTCGATACGCTGCGCAAGGCAGCGGAGGAGTTGGAGGAAAAGCTGCGAAACTATGACGGGCTGAGCGACATTCGTAACGGCGCCAGTGATACCCGCGAGGAGTTTCACCTGGAACTGCTGCCTGAGGGCGAGGCACTGGGTATTTCCCGTTTTGAGCTGGGCTCCCAGGTTCGCCATGCTTTCTACGGTGCGGAAGCCCAGCGCATTCAGCGTGGCATTGACGAGATAAAAGTGATGGTGCGCTACCCGCGAGCCGACCGGGAAAACGTATCCACCCTGAACAACATGTTCATCCGCACCCCCACGGGCGATGCAGTACCCTTTGAGACGGTAGCGCGACTGGATGTACGCCAGGGCTTGCTGAAGTCAACCCGAATCGACTTCCAACGGGCCGCTGAGGTGACCGCAGAAGCCGACATCGCCGTAGTTGAGCCGGCAAAGGTCATGGCGGATGTGGAACAAAAGATTCTGCCTGACCTGGTGCAGAAGTACCCCGGCTTGAGCTGGGAGGAATCCGGCCTGGCGGACGAGGAGAGGAAAATGGCGGTCAGCATGTTCGTCGGCTTCGCCCTTGCACTGTTCGGTATCTACGCTCTGCTTGCTGTGCCCACCCACTCCTACCTGCAACCGCTGATCATTATGGGCGTCATTCCTTTCGGCGATGATCGGTGCAATTCTCGCGCACTGGGCGTTGGGCCACGATATGAGCATGATGTCCGTGATGGGTATCGTCGCACTGTCAGGCGTGGTCGTGAATGACAGCCTTATCCTCGTGGATTACGTGAACAAGTCGGTTGCCGCGGGGGAGGAAAAGAACAAAGCCATTATCGACGCCGGTTGTCGTCGCTTCCGCGCCATTATGTTGACCTCGCTGACGACTTTTCTGGGACTGGCTCCCATGCTTCTGGAGCGCAGTGCCCAGGCGCAGTTCATGGTGCCCATGGCGATCTCACTGGCATTTGGCATTGTGTTCGCCACGGTGATAACGCTGCTGCTGGTACCCAGCCTGTATATGATTCTGGATGACCTGGCAGCCCTCACCGGCCGCAATACACAGACCGACCCGAGCACCCTGTCCGGACTCAGCGAGAAAGGTACGGGATAAAAATGAGTCCCGCCATCACCAGCGCAAATGCCGCGGTGATCAATACGGCACCGGCGGCCACGTCCTTGGCCACACCAATCAACGGGTGATGTTCGGGAACGACGGCATCACACACATGTTCCAGCGCGGTGTTAAGCGCTTCCGCCAGCCAGACCATCGCTACGGTCAGTACCAGCGCCTGCCAGTCAGAACGTGAAACCTGCAGTGTCGCAGCCAGGGCAAACACCGCGACCGTTGCGAGCAAGTGAAGTCTCGCATGCGGCTCGCTGCGCAGCAGTATGGCCACGCCATTAAAAGCGTGGGCAAAGCTGCGCAACCGCTGGCTAAGCCAGTTCACAACCTAAGCTCAGTGAATACTGGAGCAGGTGAGGCAAAGTGCATAGATATGACGAGGGTCCTGCAGGTCTTCAATCACCGCGCTGGCCGCAAGAAGGGGCTGGTAAAGGGCCAGCAAGCCGGCAACCCTGTCCCCACGGGCAGTATGCCCAAGCTCGCCCATACGCTCGGTTAACTGCTGGAAAAACAGCGCGCTGGGAGACAGCGGCTCCTCTACATAATCGACCTCATAACGGCTCAGTTCCGCCCTGGCCGCAGCCGCGTCTATGGCTTCATCAAGGCCGCCCAGAAAATCGACCAGCCCCAGTGACAGAGCATCTGATGCACTCCACACCCGGCCCTGGGCCGCATTGGCAACCTCATCCATACTCATGTCCCTGCCATCCGCGACCACGGCCAAAAACTGCCGGTAGGCATGGGCCACGCCGGCATCCAGCGCTTGACCGAGCTGCGGATTCAAACCACGATCCAGGCGCAGGGAGCCGGCGAGGCTGGTGGTACCGACCCCGTCGGTGTGAACGCCCCACCGTTTAGGAGGTTTTCAACAGTCGGAAAAGCCGCGAAAACGCCAATACTGCCGGTGAGAGTGGTCGGCGTGGCCCAGATTTCATCTGCCGCAGCCGCTATGTAGTAGCCACCCGAGGCCGCGATAGACCCCATGGAGACCACAACGGGTTTGCCTGCCGCGCGGGCTAAAAGCACCTCCTCCCGGATCACTTCCGAGGCAAACATGCTGCCGCCGGGCGAGGTGATCCGCAAAACAATGGCCTTGACCTCGGGGGCAGCTGTCGCCTGGCTGATCTGTCTGGCAAGGCTATTGCCGCCTATGGTGCCCGGAGGCTGATCACCCGGCAGGATGTTTCCCTGCGCCGTGATGACCGCTATCCTCGGGCCTTCATCGCTGGCGAGGTCAAGGCCACGCTTGCGGCTCAGGTATTGCTCGAACGGCACTGCCTGATACAGCCCCTCTTCATCCCGCACGCCGACCATCTCGGCCAGGTAGTCATTGGTTTGGGCACGAGTGAGGAGCTGGTCAAGGAGTCCCGCAGCGAGTGCATCTCGCGCAGAATCACCATCACCATCCACCATCCGCTGCGCAAAACCGTTGACATAGGCATCGATGGCGCCCTGCAGCCAACTCACGATTTGCTTCCACGGTTGCGGTATAGCGGCCCCAGAGATCAGTCAGCCACTGGCTGGCCGCTTCCTTCTCCTGCGGTGACATGTCGCTGCGCAAATAGGGCTCTACCGCCGACTTGTACTGGCCGGCCCGAAACACATGCATGGTGACCGAGAGTTTCTCCAGCGCCTCGGCGAAGTACTGCAGGTACATTGCCGTAACCTTCCACCGCCACACCACCCATCGGATGACCGATGACTTCATCAGCGTAACTTGCCAGCAGGTACTGGTCCTGGGTATAGAAGTCGCCCACGGCGACTATGGGCTTGCCTGTTTCACGAAATGACTCCAGCGCCTCAACCAGCTCCTGCGTGCGGCTGATACCCGCATAAACAAGGTACTCCAGTTCCATCACCAGGGAGTTGATGCTGTCGTCGTCCCTGGCCGTTTCGATGGCTTCAATAACGTCTCGCAGCAAGACTTCATGGTCGGCCGGAGAGGGCTCAGTCAACAGCGCCTGCAGCGGATCTACCGGGGCTTTCTGGTCAACCAGGGAGCCCATGGGGTTAAGCAACAGCGCCGCCTGCTCGGGCAGCGGCTCTGGACCACCTGAGAAGTAGACGAAATACACCACCGCCAACATCACCAGAAACAGGATATTGGCCAGTGCATTACGAACGTAAGTAATCCCCCGCCAGATACCGCCGAACAGGCGACGCAGGAAAGAAGGTTGGCTCATGTTTTGTCTCCATTTTCCGGTACAGGCGGACGCAACTCCCGGGCGCGCCAGCGCACGTACATCATTGCACTGCAGAACAAAACCACCACCGCCACCATGCCAATGATGGCAACAGGGTTGCCCGGGTTGGCGAACAGGCTGACTACCAGTCGCATAAAATAGAGCAGGCTGACAAAGCACACCCAGATAAAACTGCGTAAATTGTCGCGCAGCATGCCGGGCACAAAAATCACCAGCGGCAACAACACGGCGACCCAGATAATCCAGGGTGCGCCCACAGAGCCCATCTCGACCACCTGCTGAAGCAACAACACGCGTAAAACTCAGCCAGCAAAGTACCCGCGCCTTGTCAGCAAGCGTCGTCATCGCTGCATCCTCGCACAGAGTTGAGCCACACGTTTGCCCAGTGACTGGCAAAGTAGTGCTTCGTTCTCGTCGACCGCCCGGCTATTATCTGCGCCGGCCCAGTGCGACGCACCATAGGGCGTACCACCAGACTGGGCATTCATCAGTCCGGCTTCGCTGTAGGGCAGGCCCGCGATGAGCATGCCGTGATGCAGCAGGGGCAGCATCATGGTGAGCAAGCGTGCTCTCCTGGCCGCCGTGCAGGCTGGACGTGGATGTGAATACTGCAGCAGGTTTATCGATCATGGCGCCACTGAGCCACAGGCTGGATGTCTGGTCGATAAAATACTTCAAGGGTGCCGCCATATTGCCGAAACGCGTCGGACTACCCAGCACGAGGCCGGCGCAATCGCGCAGGTCATCTGGCTCACAATAAAGCGGCCCCGCGGGCGGTATGTCATCCTCCGCTTGCTCGCAGGTGGCAGACACTGCCGGCACCGTGCGCAGGCGGGCACTGACGCCAGCCACCTGCTCTACTCCGCGCGCCACCTGACGTGCCATTTCTGCGGTGGCGCCCTGGCGGGAGTAATACAGTACTAACACAGTCGTTGCGGACATCAGTCGATCAACTCCAGTACGTTTTCCGGTGGTCGACCCAGGACGGCGCGATCATCGCGAACAACAATCGGCCGCTCGATCAACTTCGGATAGGCCGCCATTGCGTCTACCAGTTCCGCTTCGCTGGACTCGGGACCCAGACCCTGGGCCTTGTAGGCCTCCTCTCCCCTGCGCACCAATTGCGCCGCACCAAGCCCCAACCTGGACAGCAAGCTTCGAATTTCTGCCGCATCCGGGGCAGTTTCGAGATAGAGCACGACGCTGGGTTCAATACCGTGCTCCTGCAGCAAGGCCAGCGTCGCCCTGGACTTTGAGCAGCGGGGGTTGTGGTAAATGATGTACTCGCTCATACATGACTCCGTATACAGCTATTTGGGACGCGCCAGAGTATACCAAAGGGACTGTGCCCCGGTGTCGGCATTCATGCAATAATGCGCTCATGGAAGAGATTAAAAACAGACTTGATGGCTTCTGGCGACGCCTGCGCTACCTGATGTCGCGATTCACGGCTGACCGCTGTTCGGAAAACGCCGCGGCGCTGACCTATATGAGCCTTTTTGCCATGGTGCCCCTGCTCACCGTGCTCTACACCATGGCGTCCGCAATTCCTACTTTTCAGGGCCTTGAAGAGCAGATGCAGAGTTTTCTTTTCGAAAACCTGATGCCACAGAGCAGCAGCCAGGTTGAAAGCTATTTGCGCGATTTTTCAGCACAGGCCAAAAATCTCACCGGACCCGGTATTGTCTTCCTGGTGGTGACGGCGGTACTGATGCTGCGCAACATCGAAAAGGCCTTTAATCATGATCTGGCGGGCCCGCGAGAACCGCAGCGCGGTTTCCAGTTTCCTGCTCTACTGGGCTGTACTCAGCCTTGCCCCGGTGGCCCTTGGCCTGGCACTGGGCATCAGCACATACCTGGCATCGTTCTCTAATGTCCTGGACGAGTACGACATTTTCGGTGCCAAGGCCATGCTACTGCAAATCTCGCCCATTTTACTCTCCGCCGCCAGCTTTACGCTGCTCTATATCGCCGTACCTAACTGTCGAGTCCCCTTCAAGCACACTATTATCGGCGGGTTGGCGGCAGCGCTGGCGTTCCATGCCGCCCGGGCGTTATTCACCGACCTGGTGGTGGGCTCCAGTTACACCTTTATCTATGGCGCCTTTGCAGCGGTGCCCCTGTTCCTGCTGTGGATTTACCTGTCCTGGAATATTGTGTTGATGGGCGGCATTCTGGTTCACAGCCTCTCGGGCTACCAGAATGAAGAGCAATCGACCCGACCCAACGTGCTGAAGGCCCTGGATGTGCTGTACCTGTTCTGGCAAAAACAGCAGGCCGGGAAAACGGTCCGTGAAATCGAACTGCTCAACGACAGTCACCGGGTCACTCGCGGTCTGGACAGCGAAACCTGGCGTTATCTTCGCGACATACTGATGCAGAAAAATGTGATCACGCAGAGTGACAGGGGCCACTACCTGCTCAGCCGTGACCTGCACTCAATACGCTTTTGGCAACTCAAGGAGTGGGTAAACGATGAACAGCCGCTGGACCAGGAAGATGTCAGCGCACAAATGCAATGGCAGAGTAATGCACACCAACTGCTGCGTGATCAACGCGCACAGCAGCGTGAGACCCTGAACATAAACCTGGTGGAACTATTCAAACAGTGAAACATCTTGCAATTTTAACGACTTTGCTCCTGCTCATTGGCTGCGGCCAGCCCAACCAGCCCCAGGGCAACACACTGCCGCGGCTCGCAACGGAGAACTATCAGGGGCGCTGGCTGGTAATCAATTACTGGGCCCAGTGGTGCACACCCTGTATCAAGGAAATACCGGAGCTGAATGCGCTGGACAAAACCTATCCACAGGTCGCGGTGCTGGGTGTTAACTTTGATGGCGCAACAGGCGAGGTACTGCAGGCGCAGATGGACAAGTTCGGGGTCGCCTTTCCCGTCATTCTGGAGGATCCCGCTGCCCAGCTTGGCCTGAAAAAACCGACCGTCCTGCCAACAACGCTGATATTGAACCCGGATGGTGTACTGGTTCACAACCTCGCCGGGCCGCAAACGCTTGAGTCGCTAGCGCTGGTAACAGGCCAGGCGGCGTCTCCCGAAGCAGGGCCGACGGCGGCAGAACTGGTAGAAAAGCCACAGTAGGCTAAATCGAGCAAAGAGCCGGGACTCTTGCGCCAGAGGCAAAAAAAACCGGCCCCAGATGGGGCCGGAATGCACTAGCATCTCTCACAGAGGGATATGAAACCTGGATGAATCCAGAAGCAGCAACAGCGCAGGAGTCTCATGCCGCAAGGGCGACTACGCTGTAACTGAAGAATATGACCCAGCGCTTTGCGGGAAGTTCAGCGAAAGTAGAAAAAAATTTCACGGGGCTGCCAATATGGACAGAACCGCGGGTCAAGGCTAGGCTTCTTCCCTGCATTGCCACGTCCACAAGCCAGAATAAGGAACCGCATAATGAGCACCATTTTTGAGAACAATGCCCAGACGATAGGCGGTACGCCGCTGGTGAAAATCAACCGGATAAGCAACGGCAAGGTTTACGCAAAGCTGGAGAACCGCAACCCGGCGATGTCGGTGAAATGCCGAATCGGAGCCAGCATGGTCGCTGCGGCGGAGAAGGATGGCAGCCTGAAGCCGGGTATGACTATCGTCGAACCAACCAGCGGCAATACGGGTATCGCCCTCGCATTTGTCGCCGCTGCCAAGGGTTACGGCTGCTTGCTCATTATGCCCAACACCTTCAGCCTGGAGCGACGAATGCTAATGAAGGCGCTGGGGGCAGATATTCACCTGACCGATGGCGCCAAAGGCATTCCCGCCGCCATGCAGGCGGCAAAGGACATTATCGCCTCCGATCCGGAGAAGTACTGGGGGCCAAAACAGTTTGAGAACCCCGCCAATCCGGCAATCCACGAGGCAACCACAGGGCCGGAAATCTGGCGCGACACCGACGGCCAGATCGACATACTGGTCTCGGGAGTGGGCACCGGTGGCACGCTCACCGGCATCTCCAGATATATCAAAAACACCTGCGGCAAGGCCATTACAACGGTGGCCGTGGAGCCAGATTCCAGCACCATGATCACCGCGGCTCTCGCCGGCGAAGAGCCCACGCACGCACCGCATAAAATTCAGGGTATCGGGGCGGGGTTCGTGCCAGAGAACCTGGACCTGGCGATGGTGGACGCCGTCGAGCGCGTCAGCAGCGAGGAGGCCATGGAGTACGCCCACCGGTTAATGCAGGAGGAAGGCATACTGGCCGGTGTATCCTGCGGTGCCGCCATGGCCGTGGCCGACCGCCTGGCCCAGCGCGAGGAAAACCAGGGCAAGGTCATCGTGGCGATCCTGCCTGACTCTGGCGAGCGCTACCTCAGCTCGCCCCTGTTCGCCGGGCGTTTCTCCGATACGGAAACGGTGCAAACTACAATCACTTGAAGCCAATCAGCATCAGCGCTGGCAAAGTGATCTGCAGGCGCTGTTTTACCTCTGGCCATTCTTCAACGATCACGCTGAAATAAACGGAGTCCCGCCGGTGTCCGCCCTGGACAATCATATGATTGCGCAGCACGCCCTCACGCGTTGCACCGATGCGCTCCAGGGCCCGCTGTGAGCGCAGGTTGCGGGCATCGGTCTTGAACTCCACCCGAACGCAGGCAAGGCGCTCAAAGGCGTGGGTCATCAGCAGGAGCTTGGTCTCGGTATTAACCGCGGTGCACTGGTAATCCTGTCCCAGCCAGGTCCAGCCGATTTCCAGGGAGCGGTGCCCGGGGCGAATATTCAGATAGCGGGTACTCCCAGCCACCCGGTCCCGGGCCGTCTCGACAATAGCAAATGGTAACTCTCCGGATGCGGCCAGCGCCTCATCGATCCAGTGCCGCACATCGGCCGCATCGACAAAGCACGCACGCGGCATATACGCCCAGTCAGGTTCAAAACGGCCGCGACTGTACAGGCCCTGCGCGTGATCCTGGCACAGCGGCTCCAGGCGAACTGCATTGCCCTGCAGCACAAGGGGTTTGACGTCTACTGCCATCAAGGAGCAAGTACCGTAGACCCGGTGGTTTTGCGACCCTGCAGGTCGCGGTGCGCCTGCTGCGCGTCTGCCAGTGCATAGCGCTGGTTGATCTCTACACGGATGTCGCCTGATAGCACACGCGTAAACAGATCATCACTGGACTGACGTAACTCTTCTGGCGTCGCCGTGTAGGTCAGCATCGTGGGCCGCGTCACGTACAGCGAACCACGATTGGCCAATTCCTGAAGGTTGAGCGGCTCGGGCGAGCCGGACGCGTTGCCGAAACTGGCCATCAGCCCACGCGGCCGCAGGCAGTCCAGCGACAGGAAAAAGGTGTCTTTACCTACCCCGTCGTATACCACGGGCAGTTTCTCACCCCCGGTGATTTCCAGTACGCGCTCCAGCACATTTTCTTCGCTGTAGTTGATGACGTGGGCGTAGCCATGTTCGCGGGCGAGTTGTGCCTTTTCGACAGAACTCACCGTACCAATCGCCGTCGCACCGATGCTGGCTGCCCACTGCCCGAACAACAAGCCTACGCCCCCGGCCGCCGCATGGAACAAACAGCTCTCGCCCGCCTGTAGTGGATAGGTGCGCTGAATCAGGTACTCTGCCGTCTGACCTTTGAGCAAACAGGCGGCGGCCTGATCGTAGCTAATACCCTCGGGGAGCTTGACCAGGCGCTGTGCGGGCAGGTTAATCGCCTCAGCATAAGCACCAAAGCCGGCGGAGCAGTAGGCGACACGGTCGCCCACGCGCAGATCAGTACCCTCTCCCACCGCCTCGACCTCACCGGCGGCCTCCAGGCCAAGCCCGGTGGGCAGCGGCAACGGGTACAAACCACTGCGATGATAGGTGTCGATATAATTCAGGCCGATACTGTGATTGCGCACGGTGACCATGCCCGGCCCCGGCGCGTCTAGCGGGACGTCCTGCAGTTGCATCACTTCCGGACCACCGGTCTCTTCTATTCTGATTGCCCGAACCATGGTTATTCTCCTCCGAGAGTATCTGTGCCAGTACGTTGCTGCGCCGCAAGCAATCGCGATCGCTCGCGAATGATCAACAGTGCAAGGATAAGGGTTCCCGCCGCCAGGACCGCTGCCAATGGTATGAACTCGGTAGACGCCCAGCCCAAAACGTTCAGGCCAAAGAAAATAAGACCCGCCTGTATGAGGTCGCCAAAGCGCTGGCCAAAGGGATCGATCACCGCGCGCGCCTCGTATTTTTCCTGTCGCGACAATGGCAGGTAAAGCATTTGACGTGCGGTGTTCTGCAAGGAGTAGTCAAGGCTGTTCTCAGCTATCTTGAAATACCGGAACCAGCCCACAATCGGCAGCAAAGCCAGCGAAGCGTAGCCGAGAAAAATGACCAGCGGCGTCAGCGCGAACGCAATACTGAAGCCGGCGACGCGAATCAGCCGGGACACCGCAAAGAACTGGATGAGAACGCCAAACAGGTTGACCAGGAAATAAAATCCGCCATAAAAACGGCCCACATAGGTACCCTTGTCTACGACAATCTCCCCCGCCGCACTGCCAGTGGCATAGAGGTTCTCGAGTATGGCAGAAAGCAGGTACTCGCCGGTGGTATTGACCAGGTTCAACATGATAACGAAGGCGGCCATTAACATCAGGTAGCGGCGGCTGAACACCAGTTGAAAGCCGGCAAAAATAGACGGCTGCGCTGTCTCCCCGCTTTCGCGCTGCCCCCTGGAACCCTCGGGTACGGACAGCCCGGCGCGACTGGCAGGAATGATGGACAAGGCAAGCGTGAAAGCCCCGGCGACAATGAGGCCATAGGCATCGAGATAGTTCACCAACTCCCGGGAAAGCGCTGAGCCCAGCCAGGCACCCAGTGACGCGCCCAGTGCGACGATGACAAACAACCTTTCCCCTGCCTCACGGCTGTAAAGCTCTGACGCATAAGCCCAGAACTGCGAGATAATCAACACGCTGTAGGCGCCAAGCCAGACAAAATACACCACGGAGATAGCAAACCCCGAGTGTCCGGCCAGGGCGAATGCCAACAGTGTGGCAACGCATATCGCCGTCACGATCTGCATATACCGGTAGCTGTCGAAGCGCCGGGAAAACTTGCCGTATAGCGGAATGAAAAACAGCAGTAACAGGGCTTGCAGCGCCACCGCATAACTGCGGATCTCGGCCGTTCCCTCGGTGAGAATCAGCATTTCCCGGGCGGGCTTGAGCAGGTACGCCGTAAACAAAATCAGAAACAGGCTGGCGAACATCGCCAGCACGCCCAGCGTTTCCCCGGGGCGCAGCTCTACGCCCAAAAAAAGCGTTCGCCGCAGCCAGCCGCCCGTGGATTGTGTGGTCACCTGGATTCGCCTTTAATTGGCCTAAAGTTTGTTATTTTCCGGTCCTCACCGCTTCCTTCAGGATCAGGTCACGGCGGGCGAGTATGCCGTCAATCTGCCTGGGATGCAGGTATGGGGAAAGCTGCCTGGGTGAGGTTCTCCCTGTTCAGGCTCTGCAGGCGATTGTAGAGCAGGTCGGACACTTCCAGGTCCACCTTGCGGTATTGCTTGGGCCGTTTCTCGGTACTGCGGAATGCCAGGCTGTGGTCAATGAACTTCATCATAAAGTCATCCTTGGTCCACAAAATATTGGTGAGGTTGCGATCGTCGTTGTGAATCAGGATGTCGAACACAAAGCGCAGCCGATACTGCTCCCACTGCTTGCAATAGCCGCCAAAGGGCATGTCCTGTTCCAGTCGATCACGTTCGTTGATGGCCTTTTCCACCCAATCCGACAAAGCCCCCTCGGTACCTTCCACGTCAGCAATGACGGCTGTCGGAACCATCTGCCAGTCCAGCATGCGGTCCAGTTTATACGCCGCCACATCATACTGATAGCGGTCGCTCTCGTTGTTATTGCGCGTGACGTAACGCGCTTTTGATTGCAAGCCCGGGTGCGTGTCCTCGTACTTGAACACCGCGTCATTAGTCAGACCGTCACGCTCCTGGGTCACCCGCTTGGGATTGGTAATACCTGTGCCGATGGACTCCACATTGGTCACCGGCGCCGTGCGCATAAAGTCTTCCAGCTCTGCATCGCTCATCGCTGAAAGCTTCTGTGACAGGCTGGTCGCCTCGACCCTGGGGAGCGCTTTCTGGCCTTTGCCAAGATAATGAACGTAGTCTTCCCCGTCATTGGACACCAATGCAGAGGCCTGGCCTTTATAAACAGCTTTCAACATACCCGTATCCAGCCGGATCGCGAGGCCATCCATGCGCGACTGCACCTCTCCCCGGGTGGGCGTATGCCCCATGACTAACTGCTTCGCGCCGACGCGTTTGAGGAAGCGTTCAGTATTAAAGGATTCGGCGAGCGGGTGGCACATAGCAGTACCGCGATACCAGTTGGGGCTATCCGTGCTGAACACAAAAGCTTCCTGGGCATCGAATACCTGTTGCACCTGGTCGAACCATGACGCTCGCTTCTTCGGGTTAGCAGCGGCAAATTCCTCCACCCGGGCATTCAGGAACTCAAGGCGGTCATGGTAATCAACATGCCAGGGCATCACACCCGCCTCACGCAGCGTATCCATGCTGGACATGAAGCCGCGCAGCTCTCCCTGCAGATCCTCATTGAGCTTGTCGATGCTCTTATCCGTCGCGTCAGCGGCTATGCCACCGTGCATGTAAACCTTGTCATTGACCCTGACGATAAAAGGCTGCTCAACCAACCAACTGCCCAGCTCTCCCTGCAGCGAGTAGGCTTTGCGCAGGGCGACGAAGCCGGCGGGGTATTGCTCGTCAAATGTAGCCCGCACGGTCGCCTCGTCCCCGCCGGTGTTGAACTGACGGTACTGCGCATAAAACTGGTCGCGATCAGCCGGCGATTCGTCCTCGGCAAAGGCGGCAAATTCAGCGGCTGACACATAGCGAAGGTCGCCGGTCATCACCATCACCTCATGGTTGCCCAGGGTCATATGCACTGCGCCGCCGGCCTTCTCCGCCTGCTGGTCGAGCTTGATCATGAGTTCCACAACATCGCGTGAGCCGGGGCCCCGATCTACCAGGTCACCGACAGAGACCAGATGTGTTTTACCCCCACTCCAGTTCAGTTGCTCATCGACAACCCCGACCTCCTGCAGCAGCGCGACCCAATCGTCATAGGCTCCGTGGACATCGGCAAACGCGACGACCCTGGCGCTGGTCGTCACCTCGTAGGCCGTTGCCGGCAAAGCCAGTGAAAGCAGTGCGGAAAAGATAGCTACGATTGCTGTACGCATGGGCCAGGTCCCTTGGAGAAAAATTGGAATGTTTAAAGTGTAGTGCTTATCGAACCCTTTGGCACCCTTCATGAGTTCACTCAGTCAACCCAGCCCAGCACATCGCGAATCACTGACCAGCGCGGACGCTTTGGCTGCGCAGCCCCGCCAAGCATCCAGTATTGGTACAGCCTTTCTATGGTGCCATCCAGTCGCTTGAGCTCAATCCAGTTGTTCATGAACTGCATCATCTCCAGGTCGCCCTTGGGTACCGCGTAACTTGCCGGAATCCCGGCATTCGACGAGGGTTGCACCACGGTGTATCGCGGGTACCGGTAAGCATAGGCAGAGCCCTCTTCAACGGTCAGTAACAAGGCATCTGCGCCCTGGTCCAGACCGACAAAAAAGTCTTCCGCTGAAGCAAGTTGCACAATCGTCACCTCCGGCAGCAGGTGCTTGAGCCGTTCCTCGTGGTAATGACTGCTGACCAGGGCGATAGTCAGGTCCGGGGTAGCGCGCAAACGGTCCAGGTCAAGGAACAGTTCACGCTCATGGTCCTCCATCACAAAACCCAGCCGCAGTTCCAGATACGGGTCAGAGAACGTCGCATAGGCAAAACGGTCGGGCAAGCTGGCAATGCATGACATGGCCACGTCGATCTCGCCGGAGGCCAGCATTCTGCCCAGATCTACAAATTCGAAGGGTATGAACTCCAGCTCAACTTCCAGGTCCACCGCGAGTGACTGTGCCATCTCTACGTCGAAGCCCACCAGTTCTCCCCTGGGGGTGATATAGCTGCAGGGCAAGTTACTGGGCCGGTAGCCAACCTGCAGCACCTGGCTGCGCAAAATATGGTCAATACGCGCACCCGCCAGTTGCGTCTGGCTTATCTCTGGCAGGGTGGTGCTGACCTCAAAGGGGATCCAACGGCTGGACAGCTCTACATTGGCCAACACTTCCTCCCGCGGGGGCGGCGGGGGCACAAAAAGCTCAAAGTAAACGCGCAGCACAGCGACCATAACCACCATGGCAAAACCGGTGAGTAACAGGTAGCGCAGCAGGAACTTTAAGGAGACGCGCAGCAATCCGGACATCGCCAGCGCACCGATGACCGAAAGCACAATAATATGAAGGGCCGCGAGCATGGCACCAAACCGACCCACCACGATGCCGGTCACCAGGAACAACTCGAACATATCCGAGGGGATTCGCAGGGAGTCCAGCATGTAAGGAACGGCAACGTTAATGCTGCCAAACAGGCTTAGCACCCCGCCTGATGCCAGGAAAAAATAGTCGCCAACATCCAGGTCGGTATCAGTAAACCAGCCCGCAAATAGCACAAACAACAGCACCAGCAGCTTACCCAGGGAGGGGAAGTTAAACGACACAGGCACCAGAATATCCACCGCGGAGTCTGTTTGCTCGCCACCTGCACCGTGGCGCTTGAGCAACTCCTTGCAACTCTCGGCAATCTGCGGCAGCACAACAAACTGATTGCCCGTGGCAAAGGCGGTGACCAGCGGATCCCGGAAGGTGCTGAACACCTCGCGGAACGGAATCCCGCTCAGCGCGGAAATCAAACCGGGGAAAATCCAGAATGTTGTCAACATGGCGAGGCTGATGTAAGTCACCAGGTAGACCTGGACCCGCCCCAGCTCGTCTATGGTCATAGTCCCCGAAGCGGCTGCCGCAATGGCAAAAATGCCGTAGGGCGTTAACTGAACAACCAGGTTATTGATGCGTGACATCGCCTGTGCAATGCCGTCAAAAAGCTTTAATACAGCGTCTTTTTCTTCTATGGATATCAGCGCGATACCGACCAGGATACTGAACAGCACCACGGCGGGAACAAAATTGTTGGTGAGCGAATAAAAAATATTGGCGGGCAGGTAAAGATCGTAGAGATTGGGCTGTGGTGCTTCCACCGGCGCCGCACTGCCGAAAAAGGAGGCCGCGTCAATATCGGGAAAGGCAAGCGCAGCGGTCATTATCAACACCAGCGCCATTCCCCAGATAAACAGCAGTACGGCGGTGCCCCGCAGGGCCAGCTGCCGTGCGTTGTCGATAGTCATACGACCTATGCCGGAAATCAATGAGGCGACAATGTAGGGCAGCACAGTAATCTGCAGCAGACGCACAAACACGTCACCGACCACCTTGAGATCGGCAACCAGTTCGCCGAAAAACAGCCCCGTGGCGACACCGGCCATGAGGCCGACCAGAATTCTTCCCGACAAGCTCATGGCTAGACTGTTGTTCCCTGCTCGATTGCCCTAGGATGATACCAGATGAGTAACGATGAGAGGCAAGGCAGTGCTGCCAGCTATTGAATTAAACCGGGAACTGCGCCTGGGTCTCGATGAACTGGGTTTCGAAGAGGCTACCGAGGTACAGGACCAGGTGATCCCGCCCGCGATCGCGGGGCGGGACCTGCAGATTACCGCAGAAACCGGCAGTGGCAAGACGCTTGCCTACCTGATACCTGCGGTGCAACGCATTCTGGCGCAGCGTCCAGGTCGCAATGCAGGTGCGCTGGTGGTGATACTGGTGCCGACACGCGAGCTAGCCAGGCAGGTACTGAAGAACTGCCGCGACCTTTGCCAGCGCAGTCAAATCAAGGCCCAGGCGATAACCGGTGGCGCGGACTTCAAGTACCAGCGAGCGCTGTTGCGCAAGAACCCGGAAATCATCATTGCCACGCCGGGTCGTCTGCTGGAGCACTGTGAAAAAGGCAGTGCCGACCTTGCCGCGCTGCGGACGCTGGTGCTGGATGAGGCGGATAGAATGCTGGACATGGGCTTTCGCGATGAAGTGCTTAAAGTGGCCGCTTTCTGCAACGAGGACCGCCAGGTGATTCTGCTGTCCGCCACGCTTAAACACAAGGCTCTGGGCGCCGTTGCCAGGGAACTGCTGCGTGAACCGCAGACCATCACGGTCAACGAAGTCAGGCAACCTCACAGCAGTATCCACCACCAGCGTATTCTGGCCGACTCGCAGGAGCACAAGGACAAATTACTGATAGCACTAATGCGCCTGGGAGGCTTTCAACGCGCCCTGGTGTTCGCGAACAAGCGGCGCACGGCGCAACGGCTGGCAGACCTGCTGGCCCATCACGGCCTGCGTTGCGGCAGCCTGCACGGTGAGCTGAGCACAGAAGAGCGCAAACACGTGCTAACCCAATACCGTGACGGCAAAGTAGACATCGTCTGCGCCTCGGATGTCGCCGCGAGGGGCCTGGACGTAAAAGACATAGACCTGGTCGTCAATTACGAGCTGCCGCACAACGGCGACGACTACCTGCATCGCACCGGTCGCACGGGCCGCGCCGGCGCTAATGGGCTGGCGGTGTCGCTGGTCAGCGCCGGCGAGTGGAACTTGATGGTCAGTATCCAGCGCTACCTGCAACTGGAGCTCGAGAAGCGCAACCTGCCTGGCCTGAAGGCTCGTTACAGCGGACCAAAGAAGGTAAAGGGTTCGGGAAAGGCTGCTGGCAGCAAGAAGAAGCGGAGCAAATCGGCACCGGCCAAGAGTAAGACGCGAGCACGAAACAAGAAAAACCTGGGGCGCCCGGCCAGCAATAAGCAGCTCTCCGGCGACGGCTTCGCACCCCTGATGAAGAAAAAAGAATCCAGCGACTGATGCGGCTATTTTTTGCGCTGCTGCCGGAACCCGGTCTCGCCAGGGATATCGATGTCTGGCGCCAGCGTAACTTGTCAACCGATGGCAGGCCGGTACCGATGGCGAACCTTCCATATTACCCTGGCCTTCCTGGGAGACCTTAGCCCGCACCGGCTTGAGGGTTTGTGTCAGGCTGCCGAGGAACTGCTCGCAAGCCCGGGAACCAGTCTCGACCCATTGACCCTGGACGAGGTTGGCTACTGGTCCAGCCCTGGCATCCTCTGGCTGGGCCCAGCGCACTGGACGCAGGCGCTGGAAAACCTTGCCGCCCGGTTGCAAGCACGCGGCGTCCACGCGGGTGGCAGGGGCACGCGTACTGCCTATCGCCCTCACCTGACCCTGTTCCGAGGCTGCGACCAACCGCCACTGCCCCCCCTGTCCCCGCCGGGCTTTACCTTTGATTGCACCCACCTTGCCCTGCTGGAGTCACGCCAGGGCCGACAAGGCGTTCAGTATGCAGATGTCGCAAACTGGCAGCTAGGCCCTTGAATTCCTGGCCAAAGACACCAGCTAAACCCATTACTAACCAGCAAT
Organism: uncultured Gammaproteobacteria bacterium; assembly: GCA_963845135.1. Taxonomy (GTDB): domain Bacteria; phylum Pseudomonadota; class Gammaproteobacteria; order Pseudomonadales; family Halieaceae; genus Halioglobus. The sequence continues at coordinate 214,192 of CAWJQW010000007.1, forward strand.
ACCCACTGGAAAACCGCCATGAGCAACTCCCTGATGCAGTATAACGACTTACCCGAATTCACCCGCATCGAGACAACAGATATAGAGCCGGCAGTGCGCGAGCTCATAGAGCGCAACAAGGCAGAGATTGAGCGCCTGCTGGCCGCATCAACGCACTACACCGCCGAGAACCTGCTGAGGCCGATTGAGGAGCTCGATGATGAACTCGCCCGCGCCTTTTCACCCGTGTCACACCTGAACAGCGTGCGCAATAGCGACGAACTGCGTGCCGCCTATAATGCCTGCCTGCCGCTGCTCTCGGAATACAGCACCTGGATGGGGCAACATGAAGCGCTGTACCAGGCCTACCAACAGATCGCAGAGGGCAGTGAAGCCGCTGGCCTCGATGCGGCCCAGCGCAAAGCCCTGGACAATGCCCTGCGCGATTTTCGACTGGCTGGCGTCGCCTTACCCGAGGATAAAAAGCAGCACTTTGGTGCCTTGCGCAAGCGGCTTTCGGAACTGGGCAGCACTTTCCGGGACAACGTCCTGGATGCTACCAACGCCTGGTCCAGGCAAGTCACGGCAGACGAACTTGCGGGACTACCGGAAACCGCGCTGGCTGGTGCCAGGCAGGCCGCAGAGCAGGCGGGTGTGGACGGCTACCTGATCAACCTGGAATTCCCATCCTACTTTCCCGTACTCACCTATTGCGACAACGCCGAACTGCGACGCGAAGTCTATGAGGCCAACGCAACGCGAGCCTCAGACCAGGGCCCCCATGCGGGCCAATGGGACAACGCCCCGGTCATGGCGGAAACACTGAACCTGCGCCAGGAACTGGCACAGCTACTGGAGTTCGATAATTATGCCGAGCTTTCCCTGGCGACCAAGATGGCCGACACGCCGGAGCACGTGGTGGCGTTTCTCGAGGAGCTTGCCAGCAAGTCGCGCCAGCAAGCCCTGCGTGAATGGCAGGAACTGCAGGATTTCGCCCGAAAAGAGTATGGCGCGGCTGAGGTCAATGCCTGGGATGTGGGCTACTACAGTGAAAAACTCAAACAGCAGCGCTACCAGGTATCCCAGGAGGACATTAGACCCTACCTGCCTGCGGACAGGGCACTTTCTGGCCTGTTTGAAGTCGTTGAGCGCCTTTACGGCGTCAGCGTTGCAGAGGTGGAAACCTTCGACAGTTACCATCAGGACGTAAAATTGTTTAACGTCCTGCAGGAAGGAGAGGTTATCGCCCGCTTCTACCTCGATCTCTATGCCCGCCAGAACAAGCAGGGGGGTGCGTGGATGGATGACTGCAGGGTACGCCGCCTGCGCGGCGAACACCCTGCAACTGCCGGTTGCCTACCTGGTGTGTAACTTCACCCCCCCGGTGGGCGAGCAGCCGGCACTGCTCACGCACAACGAACTCACCACACTATTCCATGAATTTGGGCACGGCTTGCACCACATGTTAACCCAGCAGACCGTGGCCTCTGTTTCCGGTATCAACGGGGTGGCCTGGGACGCGGTGGAACTGCCCAGCCAATTTCTGGAAAACTGGTGCTGGGAGCCGGAGGCGCTGGCATTCATCTCCGGCCACCACGAAACCGGTGAACCCCTGCCGCGTGAGCTACTGGACAAAATGCTGGCGGCCAGAAACTTCCAGTCCGCCATACAGATGGCCCGGCAACTGGAGTTCTCACTGTTCGACTTCCTGTTGCACATGAACTGGTCAGGGGGGGATGCCACAGCCGTGCAAGCCCTGCTTGACGAAGTGCGATCCCGGGTTGGCGTGGTGCCAATCCCCGGGTTCAATCGCTTCCAAAACAGCTTCAGCCACATCTTTGGCGGCGGCTATGCCGCTGGCTACTACAGCTACAAATGGGCCGAAGTGCTCTCTGCCGATGCTTACTCGCGCTTTGAGGAGGAAGGTATCTTCAATCGGGAGACAGGCGCCGACTTCCGCCGGGAGGTGCTGGCTGTGGGCGGTTCGCGCGAGCCTATGGAGGCATTCGTCGCCTTTCGCGGTCGCGAACCGGATATCGAGCCACTACTGCGGCACTGTGGCATCGCTGCCTGAGCATGAGTTTGCCCGCGCATTACAGCGCCGTCCCCGGGGTCGGCGCTGCGGCTGCATCGGGCCGGGCTCAGTCGTCGCTGCTACCCAGCCACTTGTAAACAACGCCCGCAAGCACTGCGCCGATTACCGGTGCGATCCAGAATAGCCAGAGCTGGTTAATCGCCCAGCCCCCCTCAAACAGCGCGACACCGGTGCTGCGTGCCGGGTTCACCGAAGTATTGGTTACCGGGATACTGATCAGGTGTATCAGCGTCAAGCCCAGACCAATGGCCACCGGCGCCAGCGCAGCCGGTGCCCGCTCATCTGTAGCGCCAAGGATGATAATCAGGAACATGAAGGTCATTACAACTTCACAGACCAGTGCGGCGGTCAGCGTATAGCCACCGGGGGAGTGTTCTCCAAAGCCATTGGAAGCAAAACCGGCCGTCTCAAATCCCGCCTGGCCGCTGGCGATAACATACAATATCGCCGCTCCCGCGATCCCCCCCAGCACCTGGGCCAACACATAGGGCGCCAACTCGCTCGCGGGAAACCGTCCGCCTATGACCAGACCCACGGACACTGCCGGATTCAGGTGGCAACCGGAAATATGGCCAATAGCATATGCCATGGTTAGTACCGTCAGGCCAAATGCCAACGAAACCCCCAACAAACCGATGCCAACCTCGGGAAATGCCGCGGCCAGAACCGCGCTGCCACAGCCACCCAGGACCAGCCAGAATGTGCCAATAAACTCCGCGCCCATTTTTTTGCCAAGACTCATACCAACCTCCGCTCTATTATCATTATTGTGTTCAGGGTTATTACCCGCTGCTGCAAGCCTAACACAGCTTAGCTTAGCTGCCCTGCCATACGGCCCCTGCCTTCTGGCCTGGGCCCGAAGCCACAAACAACTCTATCTCCCGCAATCCCTCACCCGCCGACAGGCCACGAGTTTCTGCAAGAGGTAGCTGGCAAACTCTTCCACCGTCGCATTGCGCAGGGGCAGCAGCAAGGTATCGCTCTTGAGGAAGAGCATCTGCTCACCGTTGAAGTGCACCCGGTAAAACTCCCCTTCCTCTTCTACTCGCTGATGAGGCGAATTCGCCGCCAGCACCATATACTCATCCAGTTCGTCGCAAAGCTGCGCGAGCCGGTTCTTGTAAACGTTGTAGTCAGCCGAAAAGCCGTTGTCTCCCATGGGCGCCAGAAAACGCGCTGAAACAGAATAGTTGTGCCCGTGCAGGCGCTCTCGCTCGGTCGCTGAGAAAATCGTAAAGTGTGCTGCGGAGAACTTGTGACTCTCCTTGTCGATATACAGTGAGGTGTATTCCGTCATCTTTAACTCGCTTGATTATCCTGCAGGCATTGTCACGCCTGCTCATGACAAGCGCAACCGCAGCGCTCGCCCTTGACGCATGCGCGCAAATCATCGACCCTTGGCGCCTTTCCCTGGGTAAAGACTTATGAAAGCAGCAATTATCACTGGTGCCAGTGTGGGTATCGGCAGGGAGACAGCCGCCCTGTTCCTCGCTGACGGTTACCGCGTATTCAACCTCTCCAGGCGCGACTGCCCCCTGGACGGTGTAGAAAACCTGCACTGTGACCTGGCGTCCGCAGAATCCGTAGAACATTGCATTAACGCGCTGAAAGACGCACTACAGGACGCCGAGCACCTGGCGCTGGTGCATAACGCCAGCCAGATGCGCAAGGATACGGCCAATGATTGTGCCAGCGACAGTCTGCAGGCCGTGCTGGAAACCAACGTGGTTGCCATCAATCGCCTCAATAACGGGCTGCTGCCGCTGATGCGTGAAGGCTCCAGCATTGTTTACGTGGGTTCGACCCTGTCAGAAAAAGCGGTGGCCGGCTCCTACAGCTATGTCATCAGCAAACACGCGCAGCTGGGCATGATGCGGGCAACCTGCCAGGACCTCATGGGGCGAGGGGTTCACACCGCCCTGGTTTGCCCTGGTTTTACCGATACCGAAATGCTGCGCACGCATATCGGCACAGATGCCGCAGTCGAGGCCGGCATCGCCGGCATGAACAGTTTCAACCGACTCGTACAACCGGTGGAGATTGCGGAGCTGATTCAATGGGCGGCCGGACACCCGGTAATAAATGGTGCTGTGTTGCACGCCAACCTGGGCCAGAAGGAAAGCTGAGTGGGCCTGGACCCGAACAGATTACAGGAACGCCGGGAGCGGGTTTTCCTGGTGCTGGCCGGCACCTTTCTCTGTGCGATGACGCTGTTGAATGTGATTGGCATCACCCGGTTCGTGCAACTGGGTCCCATGGCACTGGCCGTGGGCGTACTGCCCTACCCACTCACGTTCCTCTGCACTGACCTGATCTGTGAACTCTATGGTAAAGCACGGGCCAACTTCCTGGTGACCGTGGGCCTGGGCCTGAACTTTATGATTCTGGGCGTTTTGCTACTGGGAAACAGCCTGCCCGCGGTGCCTGAAGGAAATATGCCGCCCTGGCAGATACTGCAACTGGCTGCGCCGGTTGCCCTGCCCAACGGCGAGATTGTTGAGCAGTCCGTCGGGCTTTACCAGCTCATCTATGCCACCACATCGGGGGCCGTGTTTGCGTCGATGCTGGCCTACATCGCGGCGCAGTACTGCGACGTACACCTGTTCCATTTCTGGAAGCGTGTCACCCGGGGAAAATACCTGTGGGTTCGCAATAATTTCAGCACCCTGATGAGCCAGATGGTGGACTCAGTGATGGTTATCACCGTCACTTTTGGTGCCGCGTTCTTGCGCGGGGAAATGACCTTGAAGGTCCTGGCCATTCTCGTCGCCAGCAACTACCTGTTCAAGGCCACAGTGGCCCTGCTGGACACCGGGCCGTTTTACCTTGGCGTACACTACCTGCGACGCTACCTGCACCTGGAAGCAGGTGAACTCGCGGTGCCAGGCGGCGCCAAAAACGGTGCCTAGTATTTTTACGCTGCGTTGACGAAACGCACCGCGTCAGCCTGTTCCTCACCGCGAAAAAGCCTTAGCAACTCGGCCTGCTCCTCACGCACTTGCTCTCGATTGCGATCCTTGACGTGACCATACCCCCGCAGTTTTGCCACCGATGCAGCCAATTGCGCGGCTACCGCGTAATTGTCGGCGTTCAACCCGGTGAGCAGGCTCGTTAACAAGTCGCGGTAATCGACCACGTCCTGACGCTCCTGTTTGCGCTCAGCCGTGTAGCCAAATACGTCCAGTGCGGTGCCGCGAAGACCGCGAAATTTCGCCAGCCATTTGAACGCGGACTGCATCCAGGGACCGAACTCCCGCTTGATCAACTCTCCGGTTTGCTCATCACGGCGTGAAAACAGGGGCGGCGCCAGGTTAAAGCGCAATTCGAAATCGCCTTCGAATCTGGCTTCAAGCTTACGGCGAAACTCTCCATCCGAATACAAACGGGCGACCTCATACTCGTCCTTGTATGCCATCAAACGATAAAGCTGCCTGGCAGCATGCGCGGTGATGGAATCCTGCTCCAGCGCCCGTGGGTCCGCCTGGCGAATCGAATTCATGGTCTGGCGATAGATACCTGCATAGGCATTGTTCTGGTAACGCGCCAGTCTTTGCTCACGATCATCAAGCACCTCATCGAGGGTGGACGGCCCGGCTTCCTCCGGCGCTGGCAACAATGCCATCACGCGCTCAGGCTGGTTCGCGCAGCGACGCCCCCAGAGAAACGCCTGCTTGTTGAAATCTACCGCTACGGCGTTCAATTCAATGGCGCGCTCCAGCGCTGCTGCGGAAACAGGTACCAGACCTCGTTGCCAGGCAAACCCCAGGAGGAACAGGTTGCTGGCAATAGAGTCACCCAGCAGTGCCGTTGCAATGCGCGTCGCGTCGATAAAGTGACAGCTTTCATCACCCACCTCGGACACGACCTTGTCCATCATCGCATGGGTAGGAAACTCGGCATCGGGGTTGAGAATAAACGCAGAGGTGGGCACTTCCGCCGCGTTGACCACCGCAAAACTGCGGTCTCTAGCCACCTTGCCCAACGCTTCATAGGTAGAGCTCACCACCAGGTCACAACCAATCAGCAGGTCTGCTTCGCCCGCCGGTATACGCACGGCCATGATGTCTTCCTGCTTTTCACTCACCCGCACATGGCTGACAACGGCACCAAACTTTTGTGCCAGCCCGGTCTGGTTCATGGTCGCGCAGCCCTTGCCCTCAATATGGGCAGCCATGGCAACCAGCGCGGTAATGGTGAGGACACCGGTACCGCCGACTCCGGTAACGACCGTATTCCAGGGGCGCTCCAGTGACGGCAGTTCAGGCTCCGGCAGCGGGTCAAAGACCATTTCGGCATCATCGATGGCGGCACTGGACTTTTTCAGCTTGCCACCCAGCACCGTCACGAAGCTCGGACAGAAGCCGCTCGCGCAGCTGTAGTCTTTATTACAGGCACTCTGGTCGATTTCGCGTTTGCGGCCCAGGGGCGTCTCCTTGGGCAGCACGGACAGACAGTTGGACTTGATGCTGCAGTCACCGCAGCCTTCACAAACCTCGTCATTGATGAACAGGCGTTTGGCGGGATCATGCAGCACACCTTTCTTACGACGGCGTCGCTTTTCTGCAGCACAGGTCTGCTGATAGACAATGACCGACGTACCCTTGAACTCGCGCAGTTCTCTCTGCAGCGAATCCATCTGGTCACGGTGATGCAGACTGTAGCCCGGTGTGGTCGCAAATTCGCCCCGCCAGCGCTGCGGCTCGTCGCTGACCAGCGCTATGCGTCGCACACCTTCGCCACGCAGTTGCAGGATGAGATCCGCCACACTGAGGGTACCGTCTACCGGCTGGCCCCCGGTCATGGCAACCGCGTCGTTGTAGAGGATCTTGTAGGTGATATTCACACCCGATGAGACAGCTGCCCGAATCGCCAGGATGCCCGAGTGAAAATAGGTACCGTCGCCCAGGTTCTGGAATACATGTTGCGTATCGGTGAACGGTGCCTGGCCAATCCAGGCCGCGCCCTCACCCCCCATCTGGGTAAAGGTGTGCGTGTCCCTGTCCGGCATCCAGGTCGCCATGTAATGACAACCAATGCCACCCAGGGCGTGGCTGCCTTCCGGCACGCGTGTAGACGTATTGTGGGGGCAGCCGCTGCAGAAATGAGGCACACGCTCAATGGTGGCACGAGGCTGCGCCAATGATGCCTCCTTCTCTTCAATCCAGCGAATACGCCGTTCCATGGTTTCCGACTGGTAAAAGCGCCGTATACGGCTGGCAATTGCCAGGGCGACAGTAGCCGGCGTCAGTTCGCCAGTGTTGGGCAGCAGGTCGCGACCGGTCTCATCAAACTCACCAAACACCCGGGGTCGCGAGTGGGTTGCGCAGTTGTAGAGCAGACCGGTGAGCTGGTCCTCTATGATGGAGCGTTTCTCCTCTACCACCAGTATCTCTTCGAGACCCTCGGCGAACGCAGCCGTTACCCTTGGCTCCAGCGGCCAGGGCATGCCCACTTTGTAGACCCGCAGACCGATCTCGGCGGCAATCGCCTGGTCGATACCCATATCTTCGAGGGCCTGCATGACGTCGAGGTAGGCCTTGCCACTGGTGATGATCCCAAAGCGAGGGTTGGGGCTGTCAACAACGACCCGGTTCAGCCCATTGACCCGGGCAAACTCGCGGGCGGCGTAGATTTTGTACTTGTTAAGGCGCCACTCCTGATCCAGCGGTTTGTCTGGCCAACGCGCGTGCAAGCCATCCGCCGGCAATTGAAAGGTCTCCGGGTGGACTATCTCAATACGATTGGGATCGATATCTGCTGAGATCGCCGAGTCCATATTCTCGGTAATCGCCTTGAGCGCCACCCAGCAGCCGCTGTACCGGGACAGCTCCCAGCCGTAAACGCCCAGGTCCAGCACCTCCTGCACATTGGCAGGCGCGAGCACGGGCACGGACGCCCCCATGAACATATGCTCGGATTGGTGTGGCAGGGTGGATGACTTACAGGCATGGTCGTCACCGGCCACCGCCAGCACACCACCATAGCGCGAGGTACCAAACGCGTTGGCATGCTTGATCACGTCCATAGAGCGGTCAACGCCGGGGCCCTTGCCGTACCACATGCCAAATACGCCATCGTACCTGGCGCCCTGGAACAGATTCGTCTGCTGACTGCCCCAGACCGCGGTCGCGGCCAGGTCTTCGTTGATGCCTGGCTGGAAATGCACATTGTGCCTGGCAAGCCAGGGTTTGGCCTTCCACATCGCCTGGTCTACGGTGCCCAGGGGAGAACCGCGATAACCGGAAATATAAGCGGCTGTATTGAGGCCACGTTGCTGGTCGCGCTGATGCTGCAGCATGGGCAGGCGCACCAGCGCCTCAATGCCGGTCATGTAAGCCCGTGCGGTATCCAGTGCATACTTGTCGTCAAGGGACACGTCACGCAGCCTGCGCGATCCCGAAGCCTGATCCGAACCCATCGTCATCACCTTGTCTTAAGCTCCGGTAAAGTGTGGTCGAAACCGGGAGAAATTGTTATTTGATTTTCATGCCTATACGGGCAATATGTGCATAATTTATTCTATCTATAACGCTTTGGAGAAATATTTGTCCCTATCCCTGACAAAACAGGATGTGGCGATCCTGAAATTGCTGCAAAAAGACGCCACCACGAGCACGGCGACAATCGCTGAGAAAGTGAGCCTGTCCCAGTCCCCATGCTGGCGGCGCATTAATCGGATGGAACGCGAAGGCATCATTCGCGGACAGGTCGCCCTGCTCGATCGCCAGGCCCTGGGTATGGATGTTGTGGTCTTCGCCACCATCAACCTGACCTCAACCGGCCGCCAGAACCTGATTGAGTTTGAACAGGAAATAGTGGGTCACCCGGAAGTGGTAGAGTGTTACACCATGACCGGCATCTGGGACTATATGTTGAAGATCGTCACCCGCGACATTCGTCACTATGAAGACTTCGCCCGCAATACATTGACCGCCAGCGCGGCAATTCGCGAGTTGCATTCCCATATGGCGGTTACCGAAATCAAGAACAGCACGGAACTGCCCCTGGACAGCCAGCTTCGATGACGCTTATCAACATCAACAGCAAACTGCCCGATGTCGGCACGACAATCTTCACGCACATGTCGGCATTGGCGGCACGTTGCAAGGCCCTCAACCTGTCTCAGGGGTACCCGGACTTTGCCCCCCCGCAGCCGCTCCTGGAAGCAATGACCCGTGCCGTCATGGACGGCAACAACCAGTACGCGCCTATGGCCGGATTGCCGGCCCTGCGCGAACAACTGGCGGCACAACTGGCATTACACCGCGGCGTGGATTGCGACCCAGGCACGGAAATCACCATCGTCCCCGGAGCAACAGAGGGAATTTTCTGCGCCATTATGGCCAGCGTCCGGCACGACGATGAAGTGATTGTGCTTGACCCCAGCTACGACTCCTATGCGCCGGCCGTGCGAATGGCCGGCGGACGAGCCGTGCACGTTGCGCTGCTCAGCGACACTTTCATGCCAGACTGGGGAGCGATTGAAGCTGCGATCAGTTCGCGTTCACGAATGATCATCATCAACTCCCCCCACAACCCCACCGGCACAACCTGGTCAGAGCATGACCTGCAAACACTGGAAGAGCTTGCCCACCGGCACAACCTGCTGGTGTGTTCAGACGAGGTCTACGAACACCTGGTCTTCGACGGCAAACAACATCACAGCGTACTGCAACGCCCTGGCCTGCGGGAGCGCTCCTTTGCCCACTTCTCTTTTGGCAAGACGTTCAGCGTTACCGGCTGGAAAACCGGATATTGCGTTGCGCCACCTGCATTGACCGCCGAACTGCGCAAGGTCCACCAGTTCGTCGCCTTTGTCGCGGTCACGCCCGTACAGCAGGCCATCGCAGACTTCCTGGCCGCCGACCCCGGCTATCCGGCGAGCCTGGCACAAACCTATCAGCGCCGGCGCGACCTGTTCTGCAATGCCCTTGCAGGGTCGCGCTTCAAGCTCCGGCCCAGCCAGGGCACTTATTTCCAGTTACTGGACTACAGTGATGTCAGCGAGCAGCCTGACCGAGAACTCTGCGAGGCATGGACCCACAATCCGGGTATCGCCTGCATCCCCGTTTCTGTGTTTTATAAACAAGCGCCCACGCAAAGCCTGCTAAGATTCTGCTTTGCCAAACGCGATGCCGTGCTACTGGAAGCAGCGGAGATGCTATGCAGGATTTAAGCGTAAACCTTCTTCAATTCGAGTTGGCGTGGGAGAACCCCGCTGACAACCGTGCCCAGATTGAGTCCGCACTGAACAAACTGGCACCCGGTACCGACCTGGTGGTACTGCCCGAGATGTTTACCACCGGCTTCTCAATGAATGCACTGGCCAATGCGGAACCCCCCGCGGGCGAGACCGAAGAATGGCTGTTGCAGCAGGCAGCAAGGCTTGACTGCGCCATCACCGGCAGCATCGCTGTGCGCCAGGGTGAGGAGGTCTGTAATCGTATGCTCTTCGCCACGCCCGAGGGATGCAGCTTTTACGACAAACGACACCTGTTTCGCATGGCGGGAGAACACAAACGTTACCGCAGTGGGGACCAGAGGGTCGTAGTGCAGTGGCGTGATTGGCGCATTCTGCTGCAGGTGTGCTATGACCTGCGCTTCCCCGTCTTCAGCCGTAACCGGGACGACTACGACCTGGCAATTTATGTCGCCAACTGGCCCGCGGCCAGGCGAATGCATTGGCGACAATTGCTCATCGCCAGGGCCATCGAGAACCTGGCCTGTGTGATAGGCGTTAACCGAATCGGCAGCGACGCCAATGGCGTCACCTACAGCGGGGACAGTATGGCCGTCTCCGCAGACGGTGAACTCCTCGCGGACATGGAGGATAGCGCAGCAGCGCACAATGTCCTGTTGTCAGCAGTAAGACTGAACGACTATCGTACGCGTTTCCCCGCCTATCGTGATGCCGACTCATTTCAACTGGACTAGGATATTAGCTCCCACCGCTGAACTGCATGCCAGGATGGGAGTCCCACTATAAGACCCATTGAGAAAAACCAAGGAGACGATCCGATGCAAGCTGATTCAGATGATCGCTACACACAGGAACCCACCAGGGGTAAACGCTACCTTCTTCCTGCCGCTCTCCTGGCGCTTTTATTGATTGCCGGCATCGCCTGGTTCTTCAATTCTGACGAGGCCGGGCGGACAGCTGAGACACCTGCGGCAGGGATAACGCCGTCTGCCGTGACATCTGCCAAACCAGAAATCAGGCGCCCTCCCGCGCCAGACATCCCGGAGCGTCAGCTAGCCCCGGAGACGACAGCCGCCCTGGTTGACGGGCCGGCAGAGCCGCCACTGACCCTGGAGGGCAGTGACACTGCCGTAAGGGACACCCTGTCACTACCGCTCAGTGGCACCGTCGTCGCCGATGTGCTGGAGGAAAGCAGTTTGCTGGAGCGCAGCGCAGCATTTCTTGACGCGGCCAGCAATGGTGCTGTGCTGCGGGACGTGTTTCCACTACCCAGGCCAGCCGGTGACTTCGCCGTGACGCAAAGCAACGGGCAAACGGTCATTGACCCTCGCAGCTATGCCCGCTATGACCCCTACGCCAAGGCCTTCGCGGCAGTAGACACAGGCACCCTGGTGACTACGTTTCATCGTTTTCGTCCGCTACTTGAGCAAGCCTACGCCAACCTGGGCTTTCCCGCCGAGAGACTGGACAACGCCTTGATTGGCGCACTGGACGAGGTGATTGCCGTGCCGCAGCTGGGTGCGCCGGCGGCGCTGGTCGCAGGCATCGAAAGCTACACCTACCAGGACCCGACACTGGAGCAGTTGAGCCCGATGGCTAGACAACTCCTGCGCATGGGCCCGGAAAACCAGGCCCTGATACAGGAGAAAGCACGCGACCTGCGCTCGGCACTGCTCGCGCCCTAGCCTGGGCTCTCACTGCCAGTGATGCAAATCCTTTGCGACTGGACTCTTCGCGCACAAAAAAGGCGGGTAAACCCGCCTTTTCCAGTTCGCTGTGGCTGACGCCGGCTATTCCTCGAATTCGACTTCCAGGGTTGCCATTACGCGACGGTTTGCAGCGCGGCCCTCTTCAGTACTATTGTCCGCAACGGGTTGTGTCTCACCATAACCTTTGGGCTCAAGGCGCTGGGGAGCAATACCATGCTCGGCCACCAGGTAATCGACGACCGCCTGCGCTCGCTGCTGGGACAGTGACTGGTTGTAATCTTCGGGACCCGTGCTGTCAGTGTGGCCCTCGATATCCACGTAGACATCCTCAAAGCGCTTGAGGAATGCAGCCAGTTCACCCAGATCGGCGAAGTACTGCTCCTGCACTGTGGAGGAGTCGAAGCCAAAGTTCACCATCAACTTGATCGACGCAACCTGGGCTACCGGCAGCGGGCAACCCACGGCATCTACCCGCGTGCCTGCGGGCGTACCCGGGCACTGGTCGATGTCGTCTGTCACGCCGTCGCCGTCCTCGTCACCCACCGCCATAACAGGAGCAGGATCTGCCTTGGTCTTGCCCAGGTACAGGTTGAGGCCAACAGACAACAAGGTGTCTATGCGATCCTCGTCCAGGCTATACAACATACGGGCCTCGGCACGCAGGCCAAGCTCGGGGGTAATCATCCAACGGGCACCCAGGCCACCATTCACTGTGGTTTCAACGGTGTCAGCATCGCCATAGTCGATATCGATTTCGCCGGCACCGAAGGCCAGGTAGGGACGAATGCGATTGGGACCGCCAATGTAGCTACCACCGTAGTAGAGCATACCTAACTGCCAGGTCGTGATATCCGCGCGGCCACCGCCGTTCTCGAACTTGGCGTCGTCGTCAGCATAAAGAACCTCTGCCGCCCAGTTGTCGTTAAACGCCCACTCCAGACCAGCCACTGGGGTGGTGGTGTCATCAAGTTCGCGTTCGCCGTCGTTTTTCCACAAGCCCATTCCCAGGTTCACGGTGAGGGGAATTTCTGCGGATGCCATGGGCGCGACCGCTGCGATCGAAAAACCGCATGCGACCGCGGTAGCCAGTAAGTGCTTCTTCATTTGGTGGTTACTCCACTTTGTAGTTGTTGCTTTACCCAGATGATAGCACCGGATCCCGAAAAGTTCATGACATGCAGCAGAAAGCAGCAAAAATCACCAATTCAGGGTCTGTCTGATAAAGGGGATGGACAGAGCGCGCTGCTGAACCAGCGACGCCCTGTCCAGCTGGTCCAGAACTTCCAGCAACTGCCCCAGGTCACGATGCGCGCGCGCCATGATATACGCGACCACTTCCTCGGACATCTGCAGGCCCCGACGCTGGGCGCGAAAGCGCAAAATCGCCCTTTTCTGCTCGTCAGAAGCAGTTTGTAACTGGTACACCACTCCCCAACTCAGTCGTGAACGCAGGTCAGGCAGCAGCACATCGAGATTGCGAGGGGTGTCTTTGGCGGCAATCACCAAGCGGCAGCCGCATTCGCGCGCCCGGTTATAGAAGTCAAAAAGGGCAGTCTCCCAATCGTCCTTGCCGACAACGGCGTCCAGGTCATCCAGGGCGACCAGGGCGAGGGTCTCCACGCCAGCGAGCACCTCGTCGGGCGCATAGGCAGCAAACTCTGCAAGCGGCAGATATAGCGCTGATTCTCCGGTCAGGTGGCAACAAGCCTGGAGCAGATGAGACTTGCCACTGCCGGCGAGCGCCATGCAGGAAAATAACTGCCTCACCCTCTGGCGCAGGCTGTTGTTCCAGCATTGCGATCAGCGGCAGCGTGTCGGCCCCGGGCAGGAAATTCTCCAGCGTTGCGTCATCGCGCAGCTGCACCAGTAGCGGCAACTGGCTTTGTGGCAGGTGCAAGCTAGTCGCTCCCGTAGAGGTCGCTGGCGCGATAGTGATGCATGGCGTGCCGGAGAAAAACCATCACCACCGCGGCTACCGGCAGGGCCAGGACAACGCCGACGAAACCCGCAATTTGACCACCCGCCATCAACGCAAATATAACTGCCACCGGATGCAAGCCAATGCGGTCGCCAACCAGAACCGGCGTTAGCACCATGCTCTCAACCGCTTGCCCAACCCCGAATACCACCAGTACCCAGACCAGCATGGTCCAGTCGTGGAACTGGGCATAGGCAGCAATACAGGAAGCCACAATACCCACGATGAAACCAAGATAGGGAACGATACTGGCAAGGCCGGCGATGATACCCAGCAGCATTGCCAGTTGCAGACCGACCAGCCACAGCCCTACCGAGTAAATAATGCCCAATGAGCACATCACCAGGAACTGGCCGCGCAGGAATGCGCCGACCACCTCGTCCGACTCGGCGACCAACTCAGCCGATTTCTCCTGCCAGGCGATGGGCAGGAGGTCGAGTGATTTACTAACCAGCACGTCCCAGTCACGCATCAGGTAAAAAGCGACCACCGGCACCAGCGCCAGGTTGGCCACCCATAACATGAGGCCGGCGCCTGAACCGGAAATCGTCTTGAGCGACTGGGCGGTAAAGCGACCTACGGATTGCCAGTTATCCGCCAATTGTCCGGACCAGTCGACCTGGGGTAATTGACGATTGGGCAGATCAAACTTTTGTTGCACCCAGGGCACCAGGTCCTGCGTCAGCCACCGATAGATATCGGGTACTTTTCCGACCAGTGCATCCAGCTGGTGCACCAGCATGGGCAGGGCGAAGATCAGCGCGAGCACAACAATTGCAGTGAACAGCAGAAATACAATTGCCACGCCCAGGCTGCGTTGCACGCCACGGCGTTCCAGTCGGTCTACCATCGGATCACCCAGGTAGGCGATCAGCCCACCAAGTACAAAGGGCGTGAGAATAGGCTGCAAAAAATAGAGTAATACGGCCAGCGCCGCTAGTACGGCCAGGGCGATCGGCCATCGGTAGACGACGACACGGTCAAGGGGGTCTAGTTCGTCCATTGGTATACCAGCTCACCGGGCGCAGCGGCTACCGGTTGCAGCCGCTTGTTCAACTCGATAATGGTAGCCAGCTGCTCCGCAGCGGCACCTGCGTCCAGGCCCAACTCAATGCGATCGCCGCTGATATGCTGCAGGTTGGCATGTTCTATCAGTTCCAGGCTTTCCAGCCAGTTCACAATGGCCGTGTAATCGGAAAACTCAAGCACTCCGCTGACGACCATGGGTATCCTGTCTGCGACCGTACCGCTGGGCGCCACGGCATAACGGGATGCCATTTCTTCCGCCACCATATTCACGCCCGTCTGCAAGAAACCGGTGGCCGCTGCCGCATTACCGGAGCGATCAAGCCGCTGCGCGCCGCTGAGGTAACTCCAGTCCCCGGTCCACTCACCGGTCGACACGGCGACAGCACGGCCAATCAGGATATCCTCCACGCCGTAGCGAGCAGAAGCTGCCGCAATTTTGCTCCCTCGCTGGCCCCACACATCCTCTAGCGAAACTGCTGTCGCGTCGCGCAGGTCGTAAAGTGGCAACCTGGCCGGAACACCCCTGCGTTCAAACTCACTGAGTAATTGCGCGGCGAGCTCTGGCGACTCCAGGGAGCTGACCAATTGCCTTTCCCCGTCGCGCTCTATTGCCATCCATACCAGCACCCGAGGCCGATTGGCCGTCCAAAGTGGCAGGCCGGCATCAGTGAGTAATCCGTTGACGTAAGCCGCCCCAAACTCAAAACGTGCCGTCAGACCGCTCTCCTGACTGTCATCGCGAGCGAAAACATATTGCTGCACATGACTGCGTGCACCCGGCAACGCCCTGGCAATCACCGGGTTCTGCAATACATCACGACTACCCGAGACCTTCACGACTACCTCCGCCAGGGCATCCCCGGCGGCGGCCTTCATGGCAGTCTCGCCCTGATTGGCCACCGGCACCGTGGCCGCATGCAGCCCTTTCACTACCTCGGCACTGGCGATGAATGAGACGGTAAGCAGCGCAAGGGTAACTAGCCCAGCCAAACACTTATACACAGCGGGTTCCTGACGAATTGATCCAGCGGCATTGTAGCAGTCCTGCCGCGAAGGATGCAGCATGGTGCTATTTCGCCATATTGGGTGGTGCGCAGGCGGCCCAGCCGTAATAAAATGGCGCGCCATTTCCCCGCAGTGGATTACCCAGCACATGAGCCAAGACAACGAACAAACCTCACTGAGCTACCAGGATGCCGGCGTCAATATTGACGCGGGAAACGCACTGGTTGAGCGTATCAAGGGTGTGTCAAAACGCACCTCCCGCCCCGAAGTACTGGGCGGACTCGGGGGCTTTGGCGCGCTTTGTGAGATCCCGCAGGGTTATCGGCAGCCGGTATTGGTGTCCGGGACAGACGGTGTAGGCACTAAGCTCAGATTGGCCATGGACATGGGTATTCATGACACCATCGGCATAGACCTGGTCGCCATGTGCGTCAACGACCTGGTGGTCGCTGGCGCAGAACCCCTGTTCTTCCTCGACTACTATGCCACTGGCGCGCTGAACATAGATACCGCCGCCGCTGTCGTAGAGGGTATTGGCAAGGGCTGCGAGATGGCCGGATGCGCGCTGGTGGGCGGCGAAACAGCGGAAATGCCGGGCATGTATGAGGGCGAAGACTACGATTTGGCTGGCTTTTGCGTGGGTGTTGTCGAAAAATCCGAGATTATTGACGGTAGCGCTGTTGCTGCGGGGGATGCGCTTATCGCCATTGGCAGCAGTGGCCCCCACTCCAATGGCTACTCGCTGATTCGCAAGATCATTGAAGTGAGTGGTGCCGACCTGGGCGACGCGCTGGACGGCCGCAGCCTGGGTGAGGCACTGCTTGCACCGACCACCATTTATGTCGAATCACTGCTCAAGCTGTTCAAAACAGTCGAAGTCAAGGCCCTTTCCCACATTACTGGCGGTGGACTACTGGAGAACCTTCCACGGGTGTTGCCCCAGAATTGCGATGCCCAGGTCGACACGACGAGTTGGGAGTGGCCCGCCGTTTTCCACTGGCTACAAGAGCAGGGCAACGTCGCGACACAGGAGATGTACCGCACCTTCAATTGCGGCGTGGGGATGATCGTCTGTGTCGGCTCTGACCAGGCACAGCTAACCCTGGATACGCTGAGAGACGCGGGACACGAAGCCTGGCAGGCAGGAACGATTACCCAGGGCAACAACAAGGTCACATTGCTCTCGTGAACGACTCCCCCCCCGCCAGACTGGCGATACTGGTCTCCGGCCGGGGATCGAATATGCAGGTGTTCATAGAGGCCTGCGAACGCGGCGACTTGAACGCCTCGATCATACTCGTGATGAGCAACAATCCAGGTGCACCGGGCCTGTCGCGCGCCGCCGATGCCGGTATCGCCACAACGTGTATCGATCACCGCGACTACGACAGCAGGGAGGCCTTTGATGCGGCCATGGTCAGCGAACTCAAACGGCACGACCCGGACCTGGTCATACTCGCGGGCTTTATGCGCATACTCACCCCGGTGTTTATCGAGCCTTTCGCTGGAAAACTATTGAACATTCACCCATCTCTGTTGCCAAAATACCGCGGGCTCCACACCCATCAGCGGGCTTTGGATGCCGGCGACGCCGAAGCGGGGGTCACCGTACATTTTGTGACCGCAGAGTTGGACGGAGGGCCGCCTATCATTCAGGCGCGCGTCCCGGTAGAAGACGGCGACACTGCAGAATCACTGGCCGCCAAAGTGATTGTGCAGGAACATGTTATTTATCCCATTGCAGCCAGGTGGCTGCTGCAGGGAAGATTGCGATTAAGCGAACGAGGAGCAATTCTGGAT
This sequence comes from uncultured Gammaproteobacteria bacterium, assembly GCA_963845135.1. Classification (GTDB taxonomy): domain Bacteria; phylum Pseudomonadota; class Gammaproteobacteria; order Pseudomonadales; family Halieaceae; genus Halioglobus. The sequence continues at coordinate 231,987 of CAWJQW010000007.1, forward strand.
GGGCATTCAATACCAGCAACGGGCATCGACTATGTTCAAAGTGCTGTCTAGCCACGTGCTGGCGGCTGCACTCGCCGCCGCGCTGCTACCCGTCGCAGCGACGGTAAGCGCAGCGCCCGAAAACGAAGCGAAACCACTCAGCCCCTACACGGCCAAGTACCGCACGACAGCAAGAGGCATGGCGCTAACACTTAACCGCCAACTGGAGCGCAATGCGGACGGCAGCTACACCCTGACCAATGGTGGCAAGATCATGGTAGTCGGCTTCCATGAAATGAGCGTGTTTTCTACCAGTGGCACCTCACTCATTCCCAAATCCTATGTCTACCAGGGCACCGGCCTCATCAACCGTCGCCGCGAAGTCCACTTTACCCCGGGTGCGGATACCATTCGCAGCCTCTACAAGGACCAGTGGTATGACCTTCCCTACGAAGAGGGCACACTGGACAGGTTCAGCCAACAGGAACAGCTGCGTTTGCTACTGCTCAACGACCCGAATCCGCGCGAGGATATTTCTATCCGCGTGGCAGACGGCAAGCGCGTTAAGGAATACCTCCTGAGATATGCGGGCGAGGCCACGTTGGACACCCCCATGGGGCAGATGAACACGCTGCATTTCAAGCGCATACACGACGATCCGGAACGCACTTCCGATACCTGGATAGCCCCCGAACTGGACTACCTGATGGTAAAGACCGTGCATGTTGAGGACGGCTCAACCACCACGGTAATGATCACTGAGGCCGAGCTGGAAAGCCCTTAGCCCCTGGGGCATCAGGCCTTGGGTAGGGTGACCCCGGTCTGGCCCTGGTACTTGCCACCCCGGTCCTTGTAACTGACCTCGCATACTTCGTCAGATTCAAAGAACAACATCTGCGCAACGCCCTCGTTGGCGTATATCTTGGCCGGCAGGGTGGTGGTATTGGAGAACTCCAACGTCACATGACCCTCCCACTCGGGCTCCAGCGGTGTCACGTTAACGATGATCCCGCAGCGTGCGTAAGTGGATTTGCCCAGGCATATGGTCAGCACATTACGCGGAATGCGGAAATACTCCACTGTTCGCGCCAGCGCGAAAGAATTGGGTGGAATGACACAGACATCGCTGGAAACATCGACAAAGCTACCTTCATCAAAACCCTTGGGGTCTACCGTGGCAGAGTTGATATTGGTGAACACCTTGAATTCACTGGAGCAGCGCACGTCGTAGCCGTAACTCGATGTGCCATAGGAAATGAGGCGAGTCCCGCCCTCATCAGCCCGCACTTGCCCAGCCTCAAATGGCTCGATCATCTGGTGTTCTTGCGCCATGCGGCGAATCCACTTGTCTGACTTGATACTCACGTTGTGCTTTCCCGTTCAGTCGTCTGATATTGTGATCTCGGGGAACTGGCGCACAGCGCCGGTTGCCCCACCGGCCAAGGCGGCCTGGATACTGTCGGCTATCGCCAGATAGGCTGCAGCAAGCGATGATTCGGGCTCGGCTACCACCGTAGGCGTGCCCGCATCAGTCTGTTCCCGGATACGCCGATCGAGCGGCAAGCTACCCAACAATGGCACACCGTACTGCGCCGAAATCCGTTCACCGCCCTGCTCCCCAAATATGTGCTCCTCATGACCGCACTGACTACAAACGTGCATGGCCATGTTTTCCACCACACCCAGGATCGGTACGTCTACTTTACGGAACATCTCTATCCCTTTCTGCGCATCCAGCAAGGCGATGTCCTGCGGCGTGGTAACAATCACCGCACCGGCCAGAGAGGCCTTCTGTGACAGCGTCAGCTGAATGTCACCGGTACCCGGCGGCATATCAATTATCAGGTAATCCAATGGTCCCCAGAGGGTTTGTTCCAGCATTTGCGCCAGCGCTCCGCCGGCCATGGGGCCACGCCAGACCATGGGTGTCTTGTCCGTAACCAGGTACCCCATAGACATGGTTTTCAACCCCAGGGCTTTAATCGGCAACAGGAACTGCCCACCCTGCTGTTCCGGGCGCACGCCTTGTGCGACACCCAGCATCAGCTGCTGGCTGGGGCCGTAAATGTCTGCGTCCAACAGACCGACTTCCGCGCCCCTGGCAGCCAGTGCCAGGGCCAGGTTGACCGCCGTGGTGGATTTGCCCACGCCACCCTTGCCAGAGGCAACGGCAATAATGTGTTTGATTTCGTTCATGAAAAACCGCAATGGTTAAGGGAGCCGTCGCGACATCGATGACTCCTGCAAAGGCGACAGTATACGGATTCGCGCCTGCGCAAACCAGTGGTGCGGGCACTGAACGCTGCCGCTGGCAGGCCTTTAAGTGCGGGTGAAATCACCAGTCAAAACCGCTATAGTAGCGCCCCTTTTTCCCAGCCTCGGACCCCCAGACATGGCTTCCAATGCTCCCCGTAAAATCCTGGTCACCAGTGCACTGCCCTATGCCAATGGTCCGTTGCACCTGGGACACATGCTGGAGCAGGTGCAAACCGACATCTGGGTGCGCTTTCAAAAATCCCGCGGAAATGACTGTCTTTACGTCTGCGCTGACGACGCCCACGGCACAGCGATCATGCTGGCTGCCGAAAAACTGGGTATCACGCCGGAACAACACATCGACACAATGCGTGAGTGTCACATCAAGGACAGCATGGGCTTCCTGATCGACTTCGCCAATTTTTACACCACACATTCGGAAGAGAACCGGCGCTGGAGCGAGCGCGTTTACCAGAGCTTGAAAGACAGCAACCATATTGCAACGCGTGAGATCACCCAGGCCTTCGACCCGGAGAAAAACCTGTTCCTGGCCGATCGGTTCATCAAAGGGAGTTGCCCGCGCTGTAAAGCAGAAGACCAGTATGGCGACAACTGCGAAAACTGCGGAGCTACCTACAGTCCGTCTGATCTCATCAACCCGGTTTCGGCGATTTCCGGCGCTACGCCCGTGGATCGGGAATCCACCCACTTCTTCTTCAAACTGCCTGAGTACCAGGCCATGCTCAAGACCTGGCTGGATTCGGGCACCCTGCAACCGCAGGTGGCAAACAAGCTGAGGGAATGGACCGACGCGGGCCTTCAGGAGTGGGACATCAGTCGCGATGCACCCTACTTTGGCTTCGAAATCCCCGGTGAACCGGGAAAGTATTTCTATGTCTGGCTGGACGCGCCTATTGGCTACATTGCCAGCTTCGAAAACTACTGCCAGCGCACCGGCCACGCATTCGAGGAATACTGGCAGCCGGGCACCGATACCGAGCTCTACCACTTTATCGGTAAGGACATTATCAATTTCCATGGGCTCTTCTGGCCGGCAATGCTGGACTGCGCGGGATTGCGCACGCCCACTGCAATCTATGCCCACGGCTTTCTCACCGTGAACGGCACCAAAATGTCCAAGAGTCGCGGCACATTCATCAATGCCAGTACCTACCTGGAACACCTCGATGCGGAGTACCTGCGTTATTACTTCGCCGCCAAGCTCAGCGACTCGGTAGACGACATCGACCTGAACCTGGAAGACTTCGTCCAGCGTGTTAATTCCGACGTTGTCGGCAAAGTTGTCAACATTGCCAGCCGCTGCGCCGGTTTCCTGCGCAAGGGTTTTGACAACCGGCTGGCCGATGACTGTGCAGAGCAGGAACTGGTCGCAGGAGTTCATCGCCGCCGGCGATGCGATTGCGGCACTGTATGAACAGCGCGAATTCAACAAGGCGATCCGCGAGATCATCGCCCTGGCGGACCGGGCTAATCAGTATATCGACGGCAAAAAACCCTGGATACTGGCCAAGGAAGAAGGCAGTGAACCCGAGGTACACGCGGTTTGCAGCGTCGGCATCAACCTGTTCCGGGTCCTGATGGCTTACCTCAAGCCGGTACTGCCGGCGATGGCAGCAAAGTCAGAGGCCTTCCTCAACACATCCCTGGACTGGACAGCAATGCAGTCGCCACTGGTTGGCCACCAGCTGTCTGCGTTCAAACCCCTGATCCAGCGGGTCGACCCGAAAGATGTGGCAGCAATGGTGGACGCCAGTAAGCCCGCGGAGCAAGCGCCTGCTGCGGTCGCACCAAAGCCAGCGCCTCAATCACCGCCTGCACAGAGCGACATGATCGAATTCGAAGACTTCGCCAAAATTGACCTGCGCATTGCCGAAATTACCGCTGCAGACCACGTGGAGGGGGCAGACAAGTTACTGAAGCTTACCCTGAGTTTGGGTGACCTTGGCGAGAAACAGGTTTTCGCGGGTATCAAGGCCGCCTACCGGCCGGAAGACCTGGTGGGCAAGCTGACAGTGGTCGTGGCCAACCTGGCGCCGCGGAAAATGCGCTTCGGCGTGTCCGAGGGCATGGTCCTGGCCGCAGGGCCCGGTGGCGAGGACATACACTTGCTGGAGCCTCATGCGGGTGCGCGACCGGGCATGCAGGTCAAGTAGCTGACCACAGGTCCGGACGAACGGCAGACCAGCGGACCGGCAGCGCCTGGTCACGTGCGTACCGTATTGAGGCATCTCCAGGCACGCACCGCACCCTGCTCACCGGACTTCGGGCTAATGGGCGTTAGTCTGTAAAAACGTACTGCTATCCCTGCTGGTAAAGGATAGAATAAGCAGCCTGAAAACACTGACATAACCTTCCCGCAATACATGCGGTAATGCAGTAAGAGCCCGACTATGTTGGCTGATTATTCCATACTGTTGATCGGTGCCATTCTGGTCAACAATTTCGTACTGGTGCAGTTCCTGGGACTGTGCCCGTTCATGGGCGTGTCCAACAAACTGGAAACCGCTATGGGCATGTCCATGGCAACGACGTTTGTCCTCACCCTTGCCTCCGCCTGCAGCAACCTCACCTACCACTTCCTGCTTGCGCCCCTTGGCCTGGAGTACCTGAAGACCATTTCCTTTATTCTCGTCATCGCAGTGGTGGTGCAATTCACGGAAATGGTCGTGCGCAAGTCCAGCCCCCTGCTGCACCGCGTGCTGGGGGTCTACCTGCCATTGATCACCACAAACTGCGCCGTGCTGGGGGTCGCCCTGCTCAACATCAACAAGGACCACTCCTTCACCCAATCACTCTTTTACGGATTTGGCGCTGCGGTGGGCTTTTCGCTGGTGCTGGTACTCTTTGCCGCCATGCGCGAGCGACTGGCCGTCGCCGACGTGCCCCAGCCCTTCCAGGGTGCAGCGATTGGTATGATCACAGCCGGACTGATGTCACTGGCTTTCTTGGGTTTTGCAGGACTGGTATAGGCACAGATGTACGAATTGATCGCCCAGTACCCGCTGCTCGCAGCTCTCTTCGCTCTCGTCACGCTGGGCGCGGCGTTTGGCGCGATACTCGGCTACGCCGCAGTGCGCTTCAAAGCTGAAGGCAACCCCATTGTCGACCAGATCAACGCGATTTTGCCGCAGACACAGTGCGGACAATGTGGCCACCCCGGCTGCCGGCCTTATGCCGAGGCGATTGCCGCGGGCGAGGCAATCAACAAATGTCCTCCGGGCGGGCAGGCGGGCGTTCAGGCATTGGCTGATTTGCTCGATGTGGAAGCACCCACCCTGGATGAAGAGCACGGCGAAGAAAAGGTACCCCATGTCGCCTATATCCATGAAGACGACTGCATCGGCTGCACCAAATGTATACAGGCCTGCCCCGTGGACGCGATACTCGGCGCAGCCAAGCATATGCACACAGTCATCGCCAGCGAATGTACCGGCTGCGACCTCTGCGTTGAACCCTGCCCGGTCGACTGCATTGAAATGATTCCAGAGCATGAAACCCTGGGCAGTTGGCACTGGCAATTGCCGGACCCAAACAGCAGGCAGGTCGATATTATTGCCACTGATGCCGGGGCTGAGGCTGCGGCATGAAAAAAGTGTTCGACTTTCACGGTGGTATTCACCCTGCCGAAAACAAACACCAGTCGGTGCGCACAGCCATCGCCGACGCCGGCGTTCCACAGGAATTGATCCTGCCCCTCTCCCAGCATATCGGAGCCGCTGCCGAGCCCGTTGTAGCCGTGGGTCAGAAAGTCCTCAAGGGACAGCTGGTAGCTGCGGCAAACGGTTTCGTCAGCGTTCCCGTACACGCACCCACCTCGGGGCAGGTCACCGCTATAGAGGAACGCCTGATTGCGCACCCGTCTGGCCACAGCGCACCCTGTATCGTCATAGCCAGCGATGGCCTGGAGCAATGGGTGGAGTGCAGTCCCCTTGAGGACTATCACAGCCTGGACAAGTCGGCATTACTGCAGAAAATACGCGATGCTGGCATCGCCGGGATGGGCGGGGCCGGCTTCCCTACCGCGGTCAAGCTGGCCGTCAAACCACCAGGTCAACATTGAGACCCTGATACTCAATGGGACCGAATGCGAACCCTACATTACTGCCGACGACATGCTCATGCGTGAGCGGGCGAACGAAATCGTCGAGGGAGCGCAAATACTGGCGCACCTGATCTGCGCCAAAAGAAACATTGATCGGGGTTGAAGACAATAAGCCGGAGAGCATTGCGGCACTGGAAGCGGCGGCCCAGGGCACCGATATACAGGTCGTCGTGTTCCCCACCAAGTACCCCTCCGGTGGCGAAAAACAGTTGATAGAAATTCTCACCGGCAAGCAGGTACCCAGCGGCGGCCTGCCTGCGGATGTGGGCGTGGTTTGCCAGAACGTGGGCTCTGCGGTAGCCGTGCGAGACGCGATCATTGATGGCAGACCGCTGATTTCTCGAGTAGTCACCGTAACCGGCGACGCGGTGCGAGAACCGCAAAATTTCGATGCGTTGATTGGCACGACCATGACGTATCTGTTGCAAAAAGCGGGTTACGAGGCAGACAAGAACCAGCGCATCATCATGGGCGGTCCGATGATGGGGTTCACGGTGCCGGACGCCGACGTACCGATCATCAAAACGACCAACTGCATTCTGGCTCCCTCCGTGTCGGAGCTCCCCGCTCCTCCGCCAGCCCAGCCCTGTATACGCTGTGGCATGTGCGCCGAGGCTTGCCCTGCCAGCCTGCTGCCCCAGCAACTGTTCTGGTTCGCGCAGGGCAAGGAATTCGAAAAGGCAGAACAGCACAACCTGTTCGATTGTATCGAGTGCGGTGCATGTTCCTATGTCTGCCCCAGTAACATTCCCCTGGTGCAGTACTATCGCGCGGCCAAGGCAGAGGTCATCCAAATGCGCCAGGACGCGGAGAAGTCAGAGCACTCCAGGCTGCGCTTCGAAGCCCGGCAGGCGCGTAAAGAGCGTGAGGAAGCGGAGAAGGAAGCCAAGCGTGCAGCGCGCAAGAAGGCGGCGGAAGAAAAGGCACGCCTGGCAGCTGAGCAGGGTAACACGGAAGAAGATCCGATTCAGGCGGCAATAGAACGCGCGAAAGCGAAAAAGGCAGCACAGGCCAGCAATGGTGCCCCAGAGAACGAACTGGAAAAACTGGAAAAGGCAGTAGTAACCACGCGCAAGCGCCTGGAGACGGCATCAGCCAAGCTCGACACAGCAAAGGCTGAGGGCGCTGATCACGTGGATGCACTGCAGTTGGGCGTCGATAAAACCCGCAGCAAACTCGCGGCTGCTGAGTCGGCCCTGCAAAGCTACCGGGAGGCGAACCCGCGAACCCCTGCCGCAGCAACACCTGCGGAACCGACCGATGCGGCGCAGGCGGCGATTCAGAAAGCCATGGCAGCACGCGAGGCAGACGCGGCCAGGAGTCCGGAAGAGAAAGCGCGAGAAAACCTGCAGAAACTCGAAGCTCGCCTGGCCAAATCGGAAGCACGCCTGCAGGAAGGGCTGGCCGCTGGCGAAGAGGAAAAAATCATTATCGCACTGCAATCGACGGTCGAGCGTTTACGGGAAAAGGTCACTGCCGCCAGAGCAGAAGCGAAGCAAACGGAGCCCTGCTAACGTGGCCCTGATGCGCATAACATCGCCCCACACCCACGGGCCCTCGAGAACCAGCAAGGTCATGCAGCAGGTACTGTTGGCCACCGTTCCCGGGGTCATCGTACTCACCCATTTCTTCGGCTTTGGCACACTGGTGAATATCCTGTGGGCAGCGCTGCTCGCGGTGGCTTTCGAGGCTATCGCGCTGAAATTGCGCAGGCGGCCGCTTGGCTTCTACCTGGGCGATTGCAGTGCACTGGTCACGGCGGTGTTACTGGGTATCGCCCTGCCCCCCTATTCACCCTGGTGGTTGATCGCCGTGGGTATTGCCTCGGCCATTTTGCTCGCCAAACACCTGTACGGAGGGCTGGGCTATAACCCGTTCAATCCAGCGATGGTGGGCTACGTTGTCCTGCTGATTTCTTTCCCCGTGCAAATGACAAGTTGGGCGCCTCCCCGGGGAGCAGGTGAATTACCTGGTTTGATAGACGCACTGCAGGCCTGTTTTTTGCCCGCCAGCTACGACGGCGTCACCATGGCCACGCCACTGGATGTTTTGAAACAGAACAACAGCCTGCTGATTGAGGACCTGTGGCAGGCCAACCCGCAGTTTGGCCGCTGGGGCGGTATCGGCTGGGAGTGGGCAAATATTGCGTTCCTGGCCGGCGGACTCTGGCTACTTTACCAACGCGTTTTTACCTGGCATGCGCCGCTTTCGATGCTCGCCACGCTGACGCTGATGGCGGCCTTGTTCTATGATGGCGGCAGCAGCGCCAGCGGCGGTTCACCGCTCTTCCACCTGCTCAGCGGGGCGACCATGTTCGGCGCCTTCTTTATTGTCACTGACCCGGTTTCCTCTGCCGTTTCGGTGCGCGGACGCCTGATATACGGCGCCCTGATCGGCGTGCTCATTTACCTGATTCGTGTCTTCGGCAATTACCCCGACTCCGTCGCATTCGCCGTGTTGATTATGAATCTTGCGGCGCCCTTCATCGATCAGTACACCCAGCCGCGAACCTATGGCCATGCCCGCCAGCGAGGCAAACCGTGATGCTGATGGGCCAGTCCATTACCAAAAATGCCGTGCTACTGGCGCTGTTTGCCATGTCGACTGCCCTGCTGCTGGCCGGTAGCTACCTGCTGACCAAGGATCGAATCGCCGGGGAGATCCGCAAGGCGGAAGAGAAAGCGCTGCTGCAGATCGTGCCGCGGGAACGTCACGATAATTCAATGCTTGATGACACACTCACTGTAGGCCCGGACGCCACCGCCCTGGGCTTGCGCACAGAAAAGCTGATTTATCGGGCGCGTCAGGGCGAGCGGATCGTGGCGGCGATCATTCCGGCCACCGCCAGGGACGGTTACAGTGGGGATATCGACCTGGTGATTGGTGTTAACGCGGACGGAACCGTGGCCGGTGTGCGCACGCTGTCGCCACAAGGAAACACCTGGGCTGGGCGACAAGGTGGACCTCGCAAAGAGTGACTGGATACTGGGCTTCACTGGCCGCTCGCTTGGCAATCCGCTCCCGGATCAATGGGCCGTCACCAAGGATAAAGGCGTTTTTGACTCATTCACGGGAGCAACCATTACGCCAAGAGCTGTGGTGGCAACAGTACGTGGCGTGCTTGAGTATGCCGGTGAAAACAGTGAAGCACTTTTCGGCAAACCCGCTGCCGGTAACGCGGGAGGAGCACAATAATGGCTGACGTCAGTTATCGCGAACTCTCTATCAACGGCTTGTGGAAAAATAATCCGGCCATCGTGCAACTGTTGGGGTTGTGCCCACTGCTTGCGGTAACAGGTTCAGTGGTCAACGCCATCGGCCTGGGACTTGCCACGACCCTGGTGCTGGTCACGTCCAATACCTGTGTATCCATTATCCGCAACATCGTTTCCGACGCTGTACGCCTCCCTGCCTTCGTGATGATCATCGCGTCGGCGGTGACCTGTATAGAACTACTCATGCAGGCGTTCGCTTATGAGTTGTACCAGATCCTGGGCATCTTCCTGCCACTCATTACCACTAACTGTGTGATTCTGGGGCGCGCTGAGGCATTTGCCTGCAAGAACAGCCTGTTCCCGTCAATTTATGACGGACTAATTATGGGCGCGGGCTTCGGCGCTATTCTGGTCTTGCTGGGTGCACTGCGCGAACTTGCCGGCACCGGCGCTTTGTTCGCTGATATGGACTTGCTGTTTGGTCCCGCCGCTGCAGACTGGAAGATTGTTGTATTCGACAATTACCAGTCTTTCCTGCTGGCGATACTGCCACCGGGGGCATTCATTTTCACCGGCTTGATCATTGCAGTGAAAAATATTATCGACGCGCGTATTCAGGCCCGACTGGATGCCCTGAAAGCAAAACCGGTAAAAGGTGCCAAGCGCGTGCGCGTTACGGGCACCATTTCCTAGTCATCACGACTTGCCGTCAACGTTTCGAGGATTTCATCTACGGCGGCATCATCCATGCCCCCGTTGTCTTCGTCACAGCTATACGTGATATACAGCAGCATCGCCCCACGCATCACATACCATTCACGAATAGCCGCGCCCTCTGCCAGGTAGCTGCCGGTCAAGCCAGAGAAGTCGCCTGTTCGCACTGGCTGCCAATCCACAGGCGTTTCGGCCTCATCCCGCGCAATCTGTAGCACCGTCGCCTCGTCAAACTCGCCGCTCTCCTTAAACAGGGTGGATATCTCGATGCAGCCTACGCCGTCATGGTCGCCAACCAGTATGCTTTCGTCCTCCGACTCCGCCCACCACTCCGGAGGCACGGCAAGGCTCCACCATTCAGTTTCCAGAATATTGAAAGACAACGTTAAAACCTCCTCGACATCAGCAGTGCGTCTTCACGCCCCTGCTCAGTAGCATAATAACGGGGCCGCACCCCATCCACGCCAAACCCGTTGTGCTGATACAACACCTGGGCTGCAATATTCGATTCGCGCACCTCCAGCAAACAGCCGGACAAACCCTGTGCGGCCATCTCTGACAATGCAGTTCGCAGCAAGGCCCCGCCGAGGCCCAAATTCCGGTGGCCCTGGTGCACAACCACATTATCAAGGCTGGCCTCATCAACAAGCCGTGAGTAGAGAAGGAAGCCCCAAAGCTCTTCGCCCCGGCAACTCACCAGGGCGTGAAAGCGATCGTGCTCACAATAGCGACCGAGATTAGTTGCCGTCCAGGGGTTGAGAGCATTTTGCGCATCCAGCGCCGCCATCGCGGGACTATCGGCGGGGACTGCTCGGCGTATGGCTGGAAAAGCGGTGTCAGGCACGCCGCGTCAAGGATTGCAGGTCAGACCAGACTTGTCGCTTGCAGGTGGGATCTTCAAGCATTTCAACGGTACTGCGAGTTACCGTGAGCGTCACCGTGCCCAATTGAGCGCTATCTATGAACCCCGCCGCTGTCTCACCCAGTGCCACCACTGCTTCACACTGCTGTTCCTGGGCATGACGCAGAATAAAGGCAGCCAGGGCGTCTTTAGCCGCATCTACCCCCTGGTCCAGTTGCCGACTACTATGCATGGGCCAGTCGAATTGAGCAATGAGGGGCGCTGCTACATCCCCCCTCATTGCCCGTGCCATGGCATGAATAAGCTTTACCTGCTCCCTCGCCAATGGACGCCCGTCCAGCGACTCCAGCCAGGCCACGTCACCCACAAACACCGCAGCCAGGTTAAACCTGACCGCAGCCACCTCCGGGTGGTGCGACGTGGGGGCAACCGACGGCGTGGGTTTCGCATCAGCACGGATATCGACCTGCGGCATAAGCGGCGGTGGCGGCGAGGGCACGGGGGTGCTTGTGGATGGCCCGATGGAAGTCTTCGCTTGCAGCTCACGCACGATCGCCACTCTGCGCGTCTGCGCAGCACCAGGCAATTGGGCTCGGGAGACGTAACTGTCGATTCCCATCGCCTGGAGGTAGGACAATCTTTGCGGCTCGTTCATGCCTGGCATTGTAGCAGTTTTCTCCTGGCCACTATATCCATGCACCCATACAAGCCCCCACTATAACCAGCGCCAACCGTGCTGGCGAAAAAACCGTAGCCCGGAACGGGCAAACAACTGCAGGTGGCGCCAACCCTTTCGGGCTGCATAACCGCCATGATGGACAATATGCAGTTGCGGCATATAAATCACCTGGCCCAACCGGCCTATGCGCAGGGAGAGGTCGAAATCCTCAAAATAAAGAAAATAGCGCTCATCAAAGCCGCCGATCTCGCGTAACTGCGCGCTGCGAGCAAGCATAAAGCAGCCACTTGCCAGGGGCACTGTTACATCCTGGTCCGACACGCACACATCACTCATCTCATACGCCGCCATCTTCGCCGGAAAAAGGCGCCGGCCAGATTTCGGCAAAAAAGCCCGCAATAACAACACCAGCACAGAAGGTCGGCGCTTACACAGGAACTCCTGCCTCCCATCTGCCCCAACCGCATGAGGGCTGATCAATACCACGTCGCTACTGTCCCGCAGTCGCAGGCAGCCAAGTGCGAGCGCATCAGGCGCCACCTCAACGTCCGGGTTCAGCACCAGGTAGTATTCTCCCGCTGCCTGACTCAGTGCTCGATTGTGCCCGGCGCCAAAACCCAGGTTGACCGGCAGCGAACTCAACATGAGCCGAAACTCATCCCTCTGGATGAAGGCGTCACACAGCTCCGCCAGGGCCTGCCCATAGGCGGCGGGGGAGCCATTATCGACGATAGTCACATCCAGGCCACCAAGGCCGCTATCACGAGAAGGCTCGATCGTTCGCTCAAGACTGTCCAGCGTCCGCTGCAACAGCGGCAAAGAGCTGTTATAGACCACGATAGACACTGCAATTCGCGGTAGATTCAGGGGCGGAGGAGGCATGCGCGCAGTTTATCAGTTCCTGAAGGGCGAGGGTCCGGTGAAGACGGTAAAACGCCAAATCCGGGCATTTCCCCGCAACCGGCACCGTTTTCCAACTTTTTCGCAGATTTTTCTTTAAATCCAATTACGTACGGCTATTATCGGGTCTGATAGCGTATCTTGGAAGTTTGTGTAATTCGCCACAATTCCCGCCTATCACCATGTTTTCATGAGGTTTTTCCTTGACTGCATGATAAGCTGTGGGACGTTAACACCAAAGATGGTCGCAACGCTGGTTTACGCAGACAGAACCAGAAGATGCCGAATCACAATATTAAGACTCGCTGCATAGCGAGCAACAGGGGATAGAGATGACTAGACGATTCGCCACTTTAACCAGCCGCATGGCTGTTGCCCTCACTATGATGCTTGCTATTGTCGCCTGCGGCGGCGGTGGCGGCGGAGGCAGCGGCTTCAAGGGAGACTCAGGCGGCGACGGTGATAGCGACACCTACTTCCTGCAAGTCGCATTAAAAGATGCAGACGGCAACGACACCAGCATCGTCAGCAGCACCTCTCCCGGTACTCTGCAAGTATTTGTCACCAGGAACGGCAAGAATGGCCCCGCTGTGCCGGATGTCATTGTTCTGGCCTCCACCGACAGCGGCCTGCTGTTCCCTTCAAGCGGCTCCAAACTGACCAACTCTGATGGCTTTGTGACATTTCGTATCGAGGCCGGCGATGGCAAGGGTGCCGGCACTATCGAGGTCAGCGTCAATGATGAGGAAGGCAACACCATCACTGAGTCGGTCAATTTCCAGTTGGGCGAGACCGGTCTGAGACTTGGCTACCTTGAAAACGGCACTTTCTTCGAAAATGAAATTGGCATTTCCCCCGACGGCCCTATTTCCTCTGAAGGCCAAGCTATTCTTTCCCTCGCTATCGTTGAAGAAAACGGCCTGCCCGTTCAGAGCGCCGAGAGCATTCGCCTCACCAGTCCTTGCCTGAATTCGGGTGATGCCACTACCGAGCCGGCGAATCCCGTGGCCGTTATTACCGGCCAGATTACGGTTACCTACAACGCCAATGGCTGTGAAGGCACAGATACGGTGACTGCGGAACTGATAGGCAGCGCCGCGACGGCGGTGGGCGATGTCATCGTTGCAGCACCCAGCGCCAATGGCATGTTGTTCGTCAGCGCCACGCCCGAGCTCATCGTGCTCAGAGGCACCGGCGGCGGCGCAGAGCGCCCGGAGCGCTCCGTGGTCACCTTTCGGTCAGTAAACTCTGCAAACGAACCGCTTGAGGGCGTAACGGTGTTTTTCGACCTGAGCACCGACGTAGGCGACCTGCGCTTGTCCCCCACCTCGGCCGTCAGCGATGCCGAAGGCCTGGTCACGACCATCGTCTCCTCCGGTGATGTAGCCACCGGCGTGCGCGTGATCGCCACCGCTCAAACAGGTGATACCGATAACGTTTCCGCAGTCTCTGACGTTATTACGGTCAGCACAGGGCTGCCCGACCAGAACTCAATCTCGCTCTCTGTAGAAGGCGGATTTGTGGTTGAAGAAGGCATGACCAAAGACGGCGTTACGCGCAACCTCATCGTGCGCATGGCCGATAAATTCAACAACCCCGTGCCCGATGGTACCCCGGCAGTCTTCACCACCGAATACGGCGCAATTGAGTCGACCTGCAAAACCGTCGGCGGCGCTTGCTCGGTGACATGGACAAGCCAGGCCCCCAGAGTACCGACACTTGACCAAAACCAGGAACTGGTCGTCACCATCAACAGCCCCGGGTACAGCTGCCCCAGCCACAATGGCTCCAGCGGCCCCTGCCCTGACGACCTGGGCTCTATACGCGGCGGTCGCTCCACTATTCTGGTCACTGCCATCGGCGAGGAGTCCTTTATCGATCGCAACGGTAACGGCATCTTCGACCAGGATGAAGCCGCTGATGGCCTGTGGTCCAACCTGACCGAGGCGTTCCTGGACAATAGCGAGAACGGTTTCTATGATCCGGCAACCCAGGCCTGCAACCCGGATGCCACCTCCATTGGCTGCCGTGCCGGTTCAGAAGAGACTTTCATCGACAACAACAACAACGGCTTCTTTGACGCGGATGGCGATGACATTGCCAATGGATACCCCGACGAGGGCGTCATCGCGGTTTACAATGGCTTGCTGTGCCCCGTGGAAGGTGACGGCGTCTGGTGCAGCAGGGAGTTGCTGAACGTACGTGACAGCGCCGTGCTGATCCTCTCAACTGACCCTAACTGGGCTATCTCACTTTATCGAGGGCGCACTCCGGCCAGCAGCACAACCGCCGGCAACAGCTACACGGCCTATGTGTCTGACATCTTCAATAGCAAGCCCACTGCGGGTTCAACGGTTACGATCGCCGCTAGCGCGCCTTGCACCATTGAGGGCAAAACCAGCTTTGAGGTGCCAAATACCACTGCGCCCGGTGCATTCACTGTAGGCTTCACTCAGGCAGGTACCGTCGAATATGACTCCTGCACCAGCCCTGCACCCGATACAACCGGTGAGCTGAGCGTTTCCCTGTCTCCCAATGGCGGTGGTACCGAATTCTCCAATGCATGGGCTTGCTCCGCAACGCTGGTGGATACCTCAGACCGCGACGACCTGGGTAACTGCATTGCGCCTGCACCCTAGTAAAAGCCATAGCTGCTAACAGGGCACTACTGACCCAGCAAGAGCCGCGGCAATCCCGCGGCTTTTTCTTAACGACCGTGTGCAAATCAGCAAATATGTGGTTTATTGATCCTGTTCCAGCAATAACCACTTATCTATGTCGCTAGCATCAGGCCAGTTCAAAACCACTATTCGCCTTACCGTCGTCGCTGCGTTCATACTGGTCACGCTGTTTACTGCCTCTATTGCCCTGGGACTGCAGTACTATTTTAGCGAAAGCATGGCTAAACGCGCTGCGACAGAACTCTACACCACCACCGCTTCAGGGGTGGCCGCCGAACTGAATGGCATCAGCCGGGTATACGCCAACGTCATCAGCCTGCTGGCGGATAACACCGAACTGGGTGCGCCGGAAAAAGAGCCCGAATTACTGCGGATTTTCACCGGCATCCTGGAGAAAAACCCGATGTTGTATGGTGCCTACATCGGCCGCGCTGATGGCAGCTTGTTCGAGGTCGTCAATCTTGATAATGCAAGACGCGCCAGGATGACCCTGGGAGAACACGACAATGACCGTTGGTTACAAGTCAAAGTGAATAGCGCTGAGAGAAGGAGCCAACGCAGCTATCGCTACCTGGACGCCGACCTGAATACCAGGACAACGCGTACCGAAGACACACAGTACAGTGCACTACAACGCAGTTGGTACCAGTCGGCCCTGCAATCTGAAGGTGTACAGGTTTCCAGGTCTTATCGTTTTGCCCAATCGGGCGAGCCGGGGCGCTCAATATCCCGCAGGATAAGTAACACCCGGAATGTGGCTGGCCTGGACATGACCCTGGCCTCACTGTCAGGTTTCCTGGCAACTCAGCAAATAGCCAGTGACAGCAGTATTTATCTGTTCGACAAAGACGGCACAGTGATCGCCTCCAGCGAACGACCTGCAGGGGCAATTCATCAGGCACCAGGCATCGCGGAGCCGGTCGCGGGCTTTAGCGCCAATAGCAGCGGCAGCCTACCCCCGGACTTACTGGCGATCGCAATAAAACCCACAGCAGAAGGCCAGCTTATTGGCACTGAAATTGGGAGAGAACCACACCTGTTTTTCTCTGCCCGAATGAGCGCGGATGCCAACGCGCTCTACCTGGGGATCGTGACCCCGGTCAGTGCCGTTATGGCGCCGTTTCGAGAGAAAATCCTGCTCTCTCTCGGGCTTACTACTGCACTTCTATTGCTGTTAGTACCCCTGTCCTGGTTCTTTGCCAACCCTATTGTTAAACCGGTGAAGCAGTTGGCAAGGGAAAACGACAAGGTGCGCCGGTTGCAGTTCGACGAGGTTGAGCGAGTGGACTCACATGTCCGCGAACTCGATGAATTGTCCGCTTCCATGGTAGACATGGTGGCGTCGATTCAGGCGCATGAAAAGGCCCAAAGAGACCTTATGGATGCGATCATACAACTGATCGGCCAGGCTATTGACGACAAGTCAGCCTATACGGGTGGGCATTGTGAGCGTGTCCCGGAACTTGCAATGATGCTGGCAAAAGCCGCGGATGATAGCGACATTGTGCCCTTCAACGGTTTCAGCCTGGACACGAAAGAGCAGTGGCGTGAGTACCGCATTGCTGCCTGGTTGCATGACTGCGGTAAGATCACCACGCCCGAGCACATTGTGGACAAAGGCAGCAAACTGGAAGCTATCTACAATCGTATCCACGAAGTGAGAATGCGCTTTGAAGTCTTGTCGCGCGACGCGGAGCTGAGGTACTGGCAAACCTTGCACGCGTCACCCGAGCTAAAGGAGACACTCGCCAAAGACCTGGCAGCAGAGCAAACCCGGTTGGAGACCGATTTTGCGTTCGTAGCGCAATGCAATGTCGGAGGGGAATACCTTGACGACAGCATGCGGCATCGACTCTTTGAGATTGCCGAACGGACCTGGCAGCGGCGCTTCGACGACAGCCTTGGCCTCTCGCCGGTAGAGGAACTGCGTTATGTAAACCGGTCACAGACACTCCCCGTCACAGAACACGTACTGGCAGACAAACCGGAGCACATCATAGAGAGGGAGCGTCCCGCAGAATATGACGCATCGCTGGGAATAGATATGGAGGTGCCCGAGCACCTGTACAACCAGGGAGAGCTATATAACCTCAGCGTTTCCAGAGGCACACTCACCAAAGAAGATCGTTTCAAGATCAATGAGCATATGATCAGCACAATAAAGATGCTGGAGAGCCTGCCCTTCCCTGATGACTTAAAAAACGTGCCCCGCTATGCTTCCACTCATCATGAAACTCTGCGGGGCACCGGCTATCCACGCAAGTTGGGCAGTGAAGATCTGAGCATTCCCGAGAGAATCCTGGCCATTGCCGATATTTTCGAGGCGCTTACCGCCTCCGATAGACCCTATAAGCGAGCGAAAACAGTCAGTGCGGCGATAGACATCCTGCACAAAATGGCCGATGACGAGCACATTGACAGAGATTGCTTCGAACTCTTCCTCACCTCAGGGGTTTACCTGCAGTACGCTCAACAGTATCTCGATCCTGCCCAACTGGACGAGGTCAACGTGACGCAATACCTTGCCAGCACGAGGAGCTAGATCCCGCTGCATGATCGCCAGGCAAAAAAAACCCGCAGCGGGTTGCTGCGGGTTTTTCTCGTTTAGGTGCCTGGCAATGACCTACTCTCACATGGGGCGGTGCGACGACTCGCAACCCCACCCTAGAAAAGCGGGTTTCGCCATGTGGGAGTAGCCCGTAGAACACAAAGTAAAACACCCTGACCGGTGTCCGATCAGGGTGTTCTGTTTAGGTGCCTGGCAATGACCTACTCTCACATGGGGAAACCCCACACTACCATCGGCGATGCATCGTTTCACTTCTGAGTTCGGGATGGGGTCAGGTGGTTCCAATGCTCTATTGTCGCCAGGCAAACTGGCTTGGATGTCAGTAGTCCTACGTGCCTGGGCACCGCGTGGACATCCAAATAAGGTGGTAAATCAAGCTGTCTGTTCTTGCCCTGCACGGATGCAGGGCCACCGGGCATCGCCTGGAGCGATGCCGGTGCCGGTTGTTGTCACACCATGACTCAATCACAACACCCAACTGTCTACTTCCAGGTACTTTATCGTGCGTACCCAAATAACTTGGATTATATGGTCAAGCCTCACGGGCAATTAGTACTGGTTAGCTCAACGCCTTACAACGCTTCCACACCCAGCCTATCAACGTGGTAGTCTTCCACGGCCCTTCAGGACCCTCAAGGGGTCAGGGAGAACTTATCTTGGGAGGGGCTTCCCGCTTAGATGCTTTCAGCGGTTATCCTGTCCGAACGTAGCTACCGGGCAATGCGTCTGGCGACACAACCCGAACACCAGAGGTTCGTCCACTCCGGTCCTCTCGTACTAGGAGCAGCTTCCCTCAATTCTCCAACGCCCACGGCAGATAGGGACCGAACTGTCTCACGACGTTCTAAACCCAGCTCGCGTACCACTTTAAATGGCGAACAGCCATACCCTTGGGACCGGCTTCAGCCCCAGGATGTGATGAGCCGACATCGAGGTGCCAAACACCGCCGTCGATGTGAACTCTTGGGCGGTATCAGCCTGTTATCCCCGGAGTACCTTTTATCCGTTGAGCGATGGCCCTTCCATTCAGAACCACCGGATCACTAAGACCTACTTTCGTACCTGTTCGTCTTGTCAGACTCACAGTCAAGCGCGCTTGTGCCTTTACACTAACCTCATGATTTCCGACCATGATTAGCGCACCTTCGTGCTCCTCCGTTACTCTTTGGGAGGAGACCGCCCCAGTCAAACTACCCACCACACACTGTCCTCGATCCGGATAACGGACCTGAGTTAGAACCCCAACGTTACCAGGCTGGTATTTCAAGGTTGGCTCCACGACAGCTAGCGCCATCGCTTCAAAGCCTCCCAGCTATCCTACACAAGTAAAGTCAGAGTCCAGTGTGAAGCTGTAGTAAAGGTTCACGGGGTCTTTCCGTCTAGCCGCGGGTACACTGCATCTTAACAGCGATTTCAATTTCACTGAGTCTCGGGTGGAGACAGTGTGGCCATCGTTACGCCATTCGTGCAGGTCGGAACTTACCCGACAAGGAATTTCGCTACCTTAGGACCGTTATAGTTACGGCCGCCGTTTACCGGGGCTTCGATCAAGAGCTTCTCCGAAGATAACCCCATCAATTAACCTTCCGGCACCGGGCAGGCGTCACACCCTATACGTCCACTTACGTGTTTGCAGAGTGCTATGTTTTTAATAAACAGTCGCAGCCACCTGGTCACTTCGGCCAGCCTCAGCTCAGGGAGCAAGTCCCATCACCAAAACCGGCGTACCTTCTCCCGAAGTTACGGTACCATTTTGCCTAGTTCCTTCACCCGAGTTCTCTCAAGCGCCTTGGTATTCTCTACCTGATCACCTGTGTCGGTTTACAGTACGGTTCCTCATTATCTGAAGCTTAGAGGCTTTTCTTGGAAGCATGGCATCAACCACTTCACTCGCAGGTTTCCCCTTGAGCTCGTCATCAGCTCTCGGCCTTAAGATCCCGGATTTACCTAAGATCTCAGCCTACAACCTTAAACGCGGACAACCAACGCCGCGCTGGCTTAGCCTTCTCCGTCCCCCCATCGCAATAATAAGAAGTGCAGGAATATTAACCTGCTTCCCATCGACTACGCATTTCTGCCTCGCCTTAGGGGCCGACTTACCCTGCGCCGATTAGCGTTGCGCAGGAAACCTTGATCTTCCGGCGGGGAGGTTTTTCACCCCCCTTATCGTTACTCATGTCAGCATTCGCACTTCTGATACCTCCAGCAAACCTCCCGGTTCACCTTCAACGGCTTACAGAACGCTCCTCTACCATGCGTGCACTTCCTTAAATCCACTCGCTTCGCTCCCGTCTTTAAGCGTGCCCGCCAATTTGCTTCGCAAATTCACGCACACCGCCTCAACGTTCGGGAGGGCTTGGTCGTCGGCTACGCCGACGACAAGCAATTGGCTGAGTAGATTTAAGTGAAGTACACGCATCCGCAGCTTCGGTTACCAGTTTAGCCCCGTTACATCTTCCGCGCAGGCCGACTCGACTAGTGAGCTATTACGCTTTCTTTAAAGGGTGGCTGCTTCTAAGCCAACCTCCTAGCTGTC
>CAWJQW010000007.1:257500-491345 GCA_963845135.1 uncultured Gammaproteobacteria bacterium
GACTGTCCAAACGATGGCGAAGCGCGGCAAGGCCGACGGAAAGCGTCGGTAATGCTGTTATTGCTGGCACCCGTTCCACGCCCTGGCCCGGACCACCGGATTCAATCACCAGCTGGGGCGCTATACCCACCCCGAGGCCAAGACTGACCATAGCCACAATTGCCTCGTGACCCGCCACCTGGGCATAGATACGAGGGCGAATACCCTCTTCACGCAGCCAATCATCCAGCAGGTCCTTGGTCGTACCACGCTCCGGCACTATGAGTGGAATCGCCTCCCAATCCAGTGCACCTGAGGCAAGGCCCGCAAGCACTTGTCTCGCACCACACAATCCAGGGCGGGCATACAGAACTGCAGGGGGGAGTCCACCAGGGGCAAAAAAGCCATGCGCCGCGGTAATTGCAGTGGCCGGATCGTCACGGCCAACTCGTCCTGGCCAGCGAGCACGCGGCTGACCCCGTCTGCCTGGTCACCGGTGTGCATCATAATATCGACAGCGGGGTAAGCAACACGGAAGGCCGCCAGTATGGGCGCTAACAGCGTATGACTCGCGGTCACCGAGCAATACAGGCTGACCTCCCCTGCCAGCGTGCCTTCACTATCCATATTGCGCTGGATTTGTTGCCAGTCAGCCAGAGTTCGCCTGGCGAACTCACGAAACTCATTGCCCGCGGGTGTCAGAGTGACATTGCGCCTGTCGCGCTGAAATAAAGCCTGTCCCACCTCGTCCTCAATACGGCTTACCGTGCGGCTGACCGCCGAAACACTCATGTACAGGTGTTCCGCGCTGCGGCTGAAACTCAGCGTGTCAGCGACGGAGAGAAAGATGGCAAGGGCTCGCGTATCCACTGCGTTACCTTTAGTTGCATTATATGCAACACTGTATTACTTATTTAGCGTTTTACGCAAGACCGTAAACACCCTATCCTTGCGTCGCTGACCTACATCGCGGCGGCAACTTTGCAACGCCGTCTGATTACCTAACAGCCCACAGGAGACTTACCATGGGACAAAACTACTTCAATACCCTGCCACTGCGCCTGCAACTTGAGGAACTGGGTAAATGCCGCTTCATGAACCGCACCGAATTCGCCAATGGCTGCGATTACCTCAAAGGCAAAAAGATCGTCATTGTTGGTTGCGGTGCGCAGGGCTTGAACCAGGGCCTGAACCTTCGCGATTCTGGCCTGGATGTGGCCTACACGCTGCGTGAGAGCGCCATCATCGAGCAACGGCAATCCTGGAAGAACGCAACCGAGAACGGTTTTACAGTAGGCACCTATGAAGAACTGATTCCCACTGCTGACGTGGTGATGAACCTCACCCCGGACAAGCAGCACACCGGCGTGGTCGAGGCGATCATGCCGCTAATGAAAGAAGGCGCCTGCCTGGACTATGCGCACGGCTTCAACCTTGTGGAAGAAGGCATGCAGGTGCGCAAGGACCTGACCGTGGTCATGATGTGCCCCAAGTGCCCCGGCACGGAAGTACGCGAAGAATACAAGCGAGGCTTTGGTGTACCTACCCTGATCGCGGTGCACCGCGAAAACGACCCCAGGGGCGAGGGTATGGATATCGCCAAGGCACTGGCCTCGGGCACTGGCGGTGATCGCGCGGGCGTGCTGGAGTCATCCCCCATCGCTGAAGTCAAATCCGACCTGATGGGTGAGCAGACCATCCTTTGCGGCATGCTGCAAACCGGCGCAATCCTGTCTTTTGACAAGATGGTCGAGAAAGGGCATTGATCCCGGTTACGCATCCAAACTGATTCAGTACGGCTGGGAAACCGTGACCGAGGGCCTGAAGCACGGCGGCATCACCAATATGATGGACCGACTCTCGAACCCGGCCAAGGTTCGCGCCTTCCACCTGGCGGACGAACTGAAAAACATCATGCGCCCACTCTACGAGAAGCACCAGGACGACATCATGTCAGGGGAATTCTCCCGCACCATGATGGCAGACTGGGCCAACGATGACGCCAACCTGCTGCAATGGCGCGCCGCTACCCAGGACACCGCCTTCGAAAAAACACCCAGTACTGACGCAGAAATTTCCGAACAGGAATTCTACGACCACGGCATACTGCTGGTCGCGATGGTCAAGGCCGGTGTCGAGTTGGCCTACGAAACCATGGTTGCCGCCGGCATCAAGGCCGAATCAGCGTACTATGAGTCCCTGCATGAGACTCCGTTGATTGCCAATACCATTGCCCGCAAGAAGCTGTACGAGATGAATGTGGTGATTTCAGATACGGCAGAGTACGGATGCTACCTGTTCGACCATGCCTGTCGACCACTACTCGCTGACTTCATGAGCAAGATCGACACGGATGTGATTGGCAAGGGTATTGTGGGTGACAATGGCGTAGACAACCAGGAGTTGATCGCCGTGAACAATGAGATTCGCAATCACCCTGTTGAAGTCGTTGGCGCAGAACTGCGTGGCTACATGACCGCAATGAAGCGTATCGTTTAACACTCGCCGCCCACCAATAAAAAGGGGCCTTTCGGCCCCTTTTGCATTAAGCAGGATCACACGGGGCACTTACAGGGAAAGCACCTTTTCGCCGCGTGAAATCCCGGCAATCCCGGAGCGGACCACCTCAAGAATATCCACATCAACCATAGCCGCTACAAAAGCATCAAGCTTGTCCGAGGTGCCTACCAGCTGAATCGTGAATACAGTGGGCCCCACGTCGACGATCTGGCCGCGAAAAATGTCGGTGGTTCGCTTGATCTCATCCCGGGACTCACCCGTCGCGCGAACCTTGATCAACATAAGGTCACGCTCCACGTGTGCGCCTTCGGTCAGGTCAACGACCTTTACTACATCCACCAACTTGTTCAGTTGCTTGGTGACCTGCTCGATGTGCAGGTCATCACCCATAGTGGTGAGCGTTAGCCGCGAGAGCGTTGTATCGTCGGTGGCAGCCACATTGAGCGTCTCGATATTGTAGCCTCGCTGCGAGAACAGCCCGACAACGCGAGACAAGGCACCTGGTTCATTTTCCATTAGCATAGATATGATGCGACGCATGATCAGGTCCTCTCGTTCTTGGAAAGCCACATGTCCTTCATCGACCCGTTGGGTGCGATATGCATTGGGTACACATGCTCCATATTGTCGATCAGAACATCCAGGAATACGGTGCGGTCCTTCAGGGCGAAGGTCTCTTCCATCGCCGCATCAAGATCTTCCAACCGGGTAACCTGGATGCCAACGTGCCCGTAAGCTTCCATCAGCTTTACGAAGTCCGGCAGTGAGTCGGCGTATGTCACCTCTGAATAGCGGCCCTCGTACTGCATGTCCTGCCACTGTTTAACCATACCCAGGTAGTTGTTGCGCAGGTTGATGATCTTTACCGGCGTGTTGTAGTGCGTAGCGGTTGACAGTTCCTGAATATTCATCTGGATACTGCCCTCACCTGTGACACAGGCGACGTCAGCGTCCGGGAACGCCAGTTTGACACCGATTGCAGCCGGCAAACCAAAACCCATGGTGCCCAGCCCGCCGGAATTGATCCAGCGGCGTGGCTGGTCAAAGCGGTAGTACTGGGCGGCAAACATCTGGTGCTGACCTACGTCAGACGTGACGTAGGCGTCGCCATTGGTGATTTTATACAGGCTCTCAATAACCTGCTGGGGCATGATCTGCTCGCTCTCACGATAGCGTCTGCCTGTGTACAAGCCGTGCGCTGCACGCCACTCGTCTATTTGTTGCCACCATCGTTCCAGCGCATTCGCATCCGGCAGGTCGGCATCCTTTGCCCGTATCTGCTCAATCTGCGACAGCATTTCGGTAAGCACCGACTGCACCGGGCCAACAATCGGGATATCGGCCTGAACGGTCTTGGAAATCGAGGCCGGGTCAATATCAATATGGATGATCGATGCGCCCGGGCAGAATTTCTCCACGGTATTGGTCACCCGATCATCAAAGCGCACGCCTACTGCTAAAATGACATCCGCGTGGTGCATGGCCATGTTTGCTTCGTAGAAACCATGCATACCCAGCATTCCCAGGAACTGACGATCAGACCCCGGGTAGGCGCCAAGGCCCATCAGCGTATTGGTAATAGGGTAATTGAGTTCGCGAGTGAGGCGGGTGAGCAGTTCACTGCCCTCGCCCATAATCACGCCTCCGCCGGAATAAATGACCGGCCGTTTGGCGCCGAGAAGCATGCGAGCCGCTTTCTTGATCTGCCCGGTATGACCGCGCTGCGCCGGTGAGTAGGAGCGCAACTTCACCGTCTCGGGATACTCGTACTCGAACTTTTCGTCAGGCCGTGTCAGGTCTTTCGGAATATCAATGACGACAGGTCCGGGGCGCCCCGTGGCGGCAATATGAAATGCCTTTTTGATAAGCCCGGGAATCTCCGATGCATGCCTGACCATGAAGCTGTGCTTAACGATGGGACGGGAGATGCCGACCATGTCTGTCTCCTGGAACGCGTCCTCACCAATCAGGTGACTCTGCACCTGGCCGGCAAGAACTACCATCGGTATGGAGTCCATGTAAGCCGTAGCGATACCGGTAATAGCGTTGGTGGCACCCGGCCCGGACGTTACCAGGACGACGCCTGGCTTGCCGGTCGCACGCGCGTAGGCATCCGCGGCATGCGTGGCGGCCTGTTCATGGCGAACCAGGATGTGGGGCACTTTGCAGTCCTTGAACAGGGCATCATAAATATGTAAAACCGCGCCACCGGGGTAACCAAAGACGTATTCAACGCCTTCGTCTTCAAGTGCACGAGCGATCATTTCACCGCCGGATAAAAGTTCCACAGCAATTCTCCAGAATAACATGCCCGACGCGTAACCCTCGCCGGTACAATTCAAGTTTTGTGTGGACGGTGCTAAGACGGATACCTCGGACCGGTATCCGGTTTGCCACGCCACCCCCTTTGTAAGGCTCGATACATGTCGCAATCCGTCCCCATCGGGACGTTCCTTCAGGGAATATCGATCACGAACCCGTGTATCGGTCGCCCTGCGGGGTAGCGCAGTGTCTGGCCCTCGCCCTGGCCAGTGCAGACCAGGACGAATACGGGACTCACAAACAGCTGATATGAATAATCGGATCACACCAGTGAGCCAGAGGCCGAGGGTACTCGACGTTAGCTGTTGCCATTTATAAGACGCGCGTATCTTGGCAGAAAGGGCGTGAAAGTCAACTGCAGCGCGGGTTCATGTGACATTCGGCACATTCTGGACTATTCGGGTATTGCTGGGTTTGAATTACTTTTATACTCGTCGTATAGATAAGAAGCGCAGTAGCAGGGGTACTTATGCGAAATTTGGGGACAGCAGCACTCATTGCCTGCCTGATGGCAGGCAGTGCGCAGGCTGTGGCAGACTCTGCCCTTTACCGCTGGAAAGACAGTGAGGGCAATCCTGTGATGAGCGATCGGCCGCCACCGCTGGGGGTCCAGTATGAGACGATCTCCACCAAATCCAGCATTGTTCACCGTGTTGAAGGGGAGGCGCCACCGGAGCCCGTCACCGCGCCAAAGCCCGCTGCACAGCCAGAGCCGGCTCAGGTAGCCGGTAAAGAACCCAGCAGCCTGCATGAGAAGAATCCGGAGTATTGTGCCGCCGCCAGGAAGAATCTCGAGGTTATCGACCGCGCCCCCCGAATCAGGATGGATGATGGCGAAGGCGGACTGCGGTACATCACCGACGAAGAGCGTGCAGCGCAAAGACAGAACAACCTCGAGGTTATCGAGGCTCATTGCCCCTAAACCGAAACTGGAGTTGCTGCCATGGTTGTCAATATTCCGCACAAGCGCCTGACAGGTGTTTTGCTCTTCTGTGTGGTGGTCGTCAGCGCCAACCTTTCCAGCGCTGGAACGACCCACTACCGCTGGATTGATGACCGAGGGCAGCCTGTACACAGTGACCGACCCCCACCCAAGGGCGTGGACTACGAAGTCATTACCACCGGGTCAGGCCTGAAACGCGTGGTGGCAGCGGACGAAGGTGCCGTGCCACCCGAGGTGAATCCCAGGGTCGGGAACGAGTTTGACCAGGTCGATGAAGACGAGGCGACACGCAACAGGAAGAATCCGGAGATGTGCGCTCGCGCCCAAGCCAATCTTGAAGCGCTGACAACCAAGACCAGGATCATCATGCGTGACGAGCAAGGTGAGGAGCGTATGCTAAGCGCAGAGGAGATCGTTGCCGAGCGCGAGAAGGCAGAAGCGCTGGTCAGCGTATACTGCCCCTGATACAAGGGAAATAGACGCGAAGCGCGAGGCGCTGCTCAGTCATGGCCAACACTGGCCAGCCGTAAATCGAGAAACAGGGCGGCACAGTACGCTGCCGCTCTTGCTTCACTTCCCCGTTTTCCAATAGACCCGGCCCGAGGGAGGCATCGGTTCCTCCGGGAGCGCCAGGGCCATATCACCACCAACAGCGCTGCCAGCGCCGCAACCGAGACAAAAAGGCACGACAGTGCCGTCGTCCAGTTCCACACGCCCGGCAACCGGCGTGGGCAATAGAGCATTGCCGGGCACATCCGTAGACTCTCCCTCGCCTAAACGGTAATCGACACGGTAGCGCGACGCTATGCCCTGGCGGGCATGGCAGCCCTCGGGTGGCAGCGGGTCGGGACGAAAAGTATTGAAGTAAACCTTATTTGCAAGTGTCAGCGCCCTGGACACGACCTGCTCCCCTTTGCGCAGCGGCATTCGCCAGCCCTTGCTACTTGCGGCTACTTCCGGCAACACCTTGGCACCCACGTTAGCCAACATCAGCGATTCTGGGCAAATATGCTCTGCATTGCAGTTCAAGCGTTCTAACGCCAGCCAGTCAGGGTCCGCCGGCGCGTCAATAAAGGCATAGAAGAAATTGTCGACTGACAGGGTAATGTCATCCATTGGACGCAGCTTCTCTCTGTCTCCAGACCCAATCAACACGGCGTATCGGGGGGCATCGGGAACCCTGACCACATCCGGACCAGAGATGAACTTGCGCGGCCCCTTGCAGTCGCCCTCGTTTTTCCCGCTACAGCCAAGGCTGGCGACTCGCTTCAACACCCAGCGTGCAGGCGGCGTTGCGTCAATTGCCTGCCCCGACGGGCCCGAGAGACGATAAACATTACCCCCCGTATCCGCGGCATAGGCATAGCTTATATTGCGATCACCCCCAGCACGGGGAACAATCGTGACCTGCCCAGGCACCGCCCGCTCAGTCGGAAACTGAGCAACAATAGCGCCGCTGGCCGCATCCAGAACATAGATGACATTGCTGCGTTGCCCTCCTCGCAGCTGTGATTGTTGCCAGTTTTATCGTCTATCGCATCCTCACAGGGGTCATAACCCCCACCCATCAATAGCAACGGCGCAGCCAGACCAGGCTGCCAGGCGACCTGCAGTGGCGACCATGTCTGTCCCAGGCCCTCCCAGCCCTGTGCACACGAACCTGCAGCCGATATGGGGGCAGAGCAGCCCAGGTGCCAGAGCAACTCTGGTGAGCTCGTGTCAGTAATGTCAAAACCATACACAGCGCGGCCACCTCTGCGCATTGCCATTGCCAGGTAACGCCTACCGGCCGCATCTTGCCAGACGGTCAACGGCCCGTCAGGGCCATAAACCTTATGGTGACGTTGCCCTGTTTGCAGCGGGCCGTTGTCGACGAGCCGCTTGATCCGGGGGTAGAACTCCGCGGGCATGAAAGCCCAGAATTCGGCACCTGGCGCGATTGGCTTACCGTTGCCAGATCCCCCATGCGCCAGGCTGCTGTCCCCGTTTATCGCCCTTAGCAGGCCATCATTACTTCCGTAATAGACCACCACCCGCTGCTCATTCGGGCTGCTTGAGTGATCCACCGCTAAAGGCTGCGAATGGATAACGTCACCATGGAGAGAGGGACGATATTCGCTGCGGATCTCGTCTCCGTCCTCGTCCTCGGTATCAGCGCCACGAGCCCAGTTGATGTAGCGTGCGCGCGACGCTGCGTTTTCTGCTGCCAGGCGACTTGCTGTGAGCCCGGGATTCGCGACATCAAATTCGACAAGCCTGCAAACCACGCCAGTATCACCACCACAGAACCCGGTTGCTGATGTTTTCACCACACGCGAGGTCGCTACGGCAGAGGCATAGTCAGCACCCCCGCGGCCGACATAGGCCTGGCCGCCCTTCTCCACCACTGCACCGTCCGGGGAATTAGAATCCCGGCTTCCCGGCACGGTGCTGCACTCACCGCGCAGTTCGTCGCCTTCAAGGTAGTGCCAATAACTATCCGCAGAGCCCGGCGTCCAGTAGCTTCTGGCACAGTCGCTGATGTGGCCCGTTTTACGATCAATGGCAGGCTTCTGGTCCGCGTCCACCAGGCCCAGTTGCCGCCCCTCGGCGCCGGCGTAAAAACCGAGCTTGTATTGCTTGAGGTTGCCATGCCAGCGCTGTCGACCCGCCTCGTCAGGTCGGAACTGCCCCATAAATACCTGATTCAGGAACTGGCCACGAACCTGCGCGCTGACTGGCAAACCGACAGCAGTATCAGCGGCAGGTTGTGCAGGAACAGCGGCAAGTGCCCGGATGATGGCTGAGCGGAGATCAGCCGCCGTCTCACCTGCGCGTATATAGCTGCCAGTTGAAGCGTCAGCCATCCGCTGTAACACAAGGCTCCATGCTCGGTCACTATCGGTGCTCCACGGCGCCATATCAATCACATGCGTCACGACGCCGTATTGACTACCCGCCATGAATCGGGACCACGCAACAGAGACATGATCAGCCAGCGCTGTCTGCTCACCACCGCTGGGGACGGCAGTGCCATGAGTGCCAGACAACAGTCGCAGCAATGTTCTCGCTCGCCGGGAAACCTCTGCAGCATTGGGATTGGCTCCCAGGCTGATAAAGAGAATCACGTTTTTAGCGCAACTATCGCCTGCGGCCGGAACCTGGTAGCGACCGTTCTCGATGGCGGAGCCAGGCAGCGCCCATACTGCCGCATCCGCCACACTACCCGCATCAGCCGCATCCTGGCCCTGGGCAATGGGCTTGTCAGTGACGTCTGTTTTTTGTCGACCGGGACCTACAGTGGCATCACCGCCAGAGAAGTAGCGATAGGCCTCGGCCTGGGCGAGAGCAAGCTGGCCATCCAGCCCCCTATCATCTTTGCTGTCAAGGCTCTCGAACTGGCGAGCATAAAGTTCGGCAGATTCCGCGGTCATGGGTCTGATCGCGGCACGAACATATCCGCCGCTGGCGTCATCGCCATCCGCCTGCGCGTAAAGCATCAACCCGATGTTGACCGAATCAACGGCGTAGCTTCGCAGCACCTCGGCCAAAGCCTTCTGCACAATAGGCAACATGGGTTTACCCAATTCACTCTTACGTTCCCAGTGGCTGCTATTGTCGAGTATCACCAGAACGTTAGCTGACTCTCCAGCCGCGTGCACCGGCCCCGGAAATGAGTCGATATCTTCTGCGTAGGTGCCAAAAGGACAAGTACACAGGCAGGCCAATGCAATTATCCGGGTTAATATCCTCATCACACTCTCCTTGTGCTTTAGAAAATATGCACGCCGTTATCAAGGGCAGAGCGCATGCTTTTGCGCCTCCGTCAGAACATAACGCACGGCGTGCGTGACACTCACACTGGCCCCGGATTGTTCATCAATAGCGCTCGCGCCAAGCTCCCAACGCGTATTCCAGTTGCCAGCGATCGTAAAATCTCCAAGGGTGACACTGTTTACCAGGGTCGTGGCTGCGCGTGTTGCACGCACACACCGGGCAGGCAAAACTCGCACGACATAATCACTGACACCATCAAGATTCATGTCAACTTGCCGCTCCAGTCCTTGATCAAAGTCAGGGTTGCCGGGACCTTGGCCGAGGACTTCCTCCAGGACTTTCTCCGCTGCAGCGACTGCGCCTGCGCGCGACTGCACATTTCCCAGTGCCGTAAGATTGGTCGCACTCAACTTGACCGCCATGGCCACCAGGACCATTGTGATCAGCAGCATCATTACCGCCACCAACAGCGTTATAAGGCCGCGGCTGGTGTACCCCGAGCGCACAACTCTCACAACAAGCTCCTCCTGGCTGCCATGTTATGAATGCGCACGGTAGAGGAAAAAACGTGGCGCTTATAGGCATCATTGAAAGGCCCCAGCACAAGATCACCGAGTTGATAGACCCCGCTATCAAGATGCCCCGGGCTGGGTAACGTTGCGCGGACCAACAAGTGAATCCTGACGGCGGAGATATTGATTAACTGTTCTACGCCACACGGCTGGGCCTCGCTACAGTAGACATACGAGCCGTCCGGAATGCCGTCACCGCGGTTAACCGGAACGATTGACGCCCCCTGCTGCCGCCAGATCACCGCGGCAGCAGGGTCTGTCAATGCACCGGTACTACTGCGGTTATCCAAACCCAGACCGACGCGCAAGCGCTCCACACCGGGCACCCATTCCTGGGCGGCCAGCTGCCGGTGCTCCCCGGAGGCGTATCCAAACGCAGATCGGTAGAGACTGGGAACACCCCGGGTGTTTTCGCGGACGAAATAGATATGCTGCATGAAGCGCCGCCCGGCGGCCTGCGTGACGCAGTCCAGTTCCGTAAGCGGCAACGCGATGGGGTCGAGTACATAATCGCTCCCCGTCACCAACTCACGGTCACAGTTGGAAACCTGCAGGTAAAGCGCCGCAGATGCACCAGCGGCGCAGTCCTCATCGCTGCGCCCGCAGCTATCGGCACGGCGAACAACCAGCACGTCGGTACCCGGAGCATCGGACTCTGCACCGAGCATGGCATCGCAGCCGGCATCCGGAGACGGGGTGTGCACCTGCAGGGGCACACCGAGTAAAGCCTGGGTATGACCAGTAATCGACTGCCAATCCTGAAAAGCCAGGCAGGGCCGGGGCAGTGCGCGCGGTAAATCGACTGGCAGGCCGTTCCAGGTAAGATCATCGAATGTGGGGATATGCCCGCCCCAGTAACCAGCCTGACTGACGTCTTCGGAGAGTCGGTCGACTGCGAACCGCCCCCGCTCAATGAGGTCATTGGTGTTGGCCATTTCCCGGTTCACTCTTGCCGTAGCGGTGAACACCTGTGTCAACCAGGCCACGATAATGATGCCCAGTGCAGCGGCAATCATCAGCTCAACGAGACTGAAACCGGACTGCGCCTGTTGCGGCACCCTGAGTGTGCGAGGCATCACGGTTTGACCAGGTCCGCCAGGTGCAGGCGCGTTGAGACATAACGCCGACAGCTGTCCGGATGACGTGCACAAGCTGAATCCGGGGGTTGATCGTACAGGTCCTTGCCACACGCTATCCCCAACGGCGGCGGCGACAGGGGCATGGTACCTTGCCAGGCGACAGTCAGCAGATATTCCTCACCGGATTCGTCACCGAGTAACTCAATACAACCCCTACCGCCGATGAGCGCTCCTGTCGGGTGCGGTGCCCGACCCTGGTTGGAGCTCTGCAAGGCCTGGCACCACTGCGCCCTGTCTCTCATTGCGAGGGCAGATGCAGCCGGTGCCTCAGTGCAGACACCTGCTCCCAGACCTGTTGCAGCATCGGTTACGTAGTCGCTGGCGGCCGGGCGATTGATGCTCATGCGCTCTGCAATGTCATCAAGCAACAGCATCGCCCGGGTACGCTGGTAGACCTCGCTTTCCGACGCTTGCAGGCGAATATTCAGGTCCAGCAAGGCCCACAAACCGATCACCACCACCGCGAGGGTGACCAGCACCTCAATCATGGTGGCACCGGCCTGCCTGCGGCCTGGATTGATAACCACTAGCGCCACCACCGGTTGCTGTATTGAGCACTGTAGTTGCCCTGGCCATCCACTTGCAGCCAACCGTCCGCACCCTGGGCACCGAAAGGCGTGAGCCGCAACTGGTAGGTGGGTACAGCGCCCGCCCCGACTGTCAAAAGCGACGTATAGTGTTTGGCGACTACAGGGTCTGGCGTATAACCGACTGCCGCCAGGGCGGCGGCATCCATATACTTTCGATTCGCCAGCAGGTACTGCTGTTGCAGGTTGGCCACTTCAAGCATTTGCGCCTGCGCCGCAGCTCTGTGGGCACGCATGGATTGCTTCTGGTAAGCCGGTAATGCGATCGTCATTAGCACCGCGGTAATAACCACGGCGATCATGAGTTCTATGAGCGTGAATCCCTTGTTGTTGGCAGCGCTGCCAGTGCGGGTGAGCATAGCGTCCTTTCCAGGCTTCCCGATGGATGAACTGACAGTATGCTCAACAATCGCCAGTCTCGCCGCCCACTGGCGTTTTTTGCCTGAAGACTATTTCCTGCGGCTGCCCTCTGATCGGCAGCGGGCCCCATCCTCCAACCAGATAGGTAACCAGAGTTACCGCGAATGCGGCGGGAACGGACCTTTCCAGTGACTACTGGAAAAGAAAAAGGCCCCGTAGGGCCTTTAACAATCAGTTTGCAGTGAAACTGGTTGACTCACCATCCCAGTCAACAACGATGGTCTGGCCGGGACTGAAATCCCCCCCCAGAATACGCTGGGCCAACGGGTTTTCCAGCTCCTGCTGAATCGCCCGCTTCAGCGGCCGCGCGCCATAGACAGGGTCGAAGCCAGCCGATACCAGGTGGTCCATGAAGGCCTCGGAGATATCCAGCGACAGCTCTTTTTCTGCCAGGCGTTGCTGCAATCCCTGCAACTGTATGTCCGCTATACCACGGATCTGGCTTTGCTGTAGTGGATGGAAGACCACCGACTCGTCCACGCGGTTGATGAATTCAGGGCGGAAGTGTGGACCGACCTGCTCCATCACTGCGGCCTTGATCGCGTCGTAGTTCTCATCGCCCGCCATCTCCTGGATACGGTCAGAACCGAGGTTAGAGGTCATCACGATTACCGTATTGCGAAAATCGACAGTACGCCCCTGGCCGTCCGTCAGGCGGCCATCTTCCAACACCTGCAGCAGGATATTGAACACATCCGGGTGCGCCTTCTCCACCTCGTCCAACAGCAGCAGCGAATAAGGCTTGCGACGCACAGCCTCCGTCAGGTAGCCGCCCTCCTCGTAACCAACGTAACCGGGGGGAGCCCCTATCAGGCGCGCTACCGAATGTTTCTCCATGAACTCAGACATGTCTACACGCACCATGGCCTGCTCCGAGTCAAACAGAAATTCCGCCAGGGCCTTGCAGAGCTCGGTCTTACCCACACCGGTGGGACCCAGGAACAGGAAAGAACCATTGGGGCGATTCGGGTCCGACAGGCCAGCGCGCGAACGGCGCACCGCATTGGAAACCGCAACCACGGCCTCATCCTGTCCGACGACACGCGCGTGCAATGAATCCTCCATATGCAACAGCTTCTCGCGATCGCCTTCCAGCATCTTGGAAACGGGGATACCGGTCCAGCGCGAAACCACCTCGGCCACCTCTTCCTCGGTCACCTTGTTGCGCAGCAGAGTATGCTCGACCGTGTCTGCTTCCTGGGCCTGTTCGAGTTGCTTCTCCAACGCCGGAATCTGCCCGTACTGCAATTCTGACATGCGCGTCAGGTCACCGGCGCGGCGAGCGGCCTCCAGTTCCAGTTTCACCTGCTCCAGGTCTGACTTGATCTGGGCACTGCCCTGCAGGGACGCCTTCTCCGCCTTCCAGATTTCTTCCAGGTCAGAAAACTCGCGTTCGACCTTGTCAATTTGCTCATCCAGCAGTTTGACCTGATCCTTGGCGGACGCATCCTTCTTCACCGCCTCCCGTTCAATTTTCAATTGAATCAGACGGCGTTCAAGCTTATCCATGGCCTCGGGTTTGGAATCAATTTCCATGCGGATACGGCTGGCTGCCTCATCAATGAGGTCAATCGCCTTGTCTGGCAATTGCCGGTCAGTGATGTAGCGCTGAGACAATTTTGCCGCGGCGATAATCGCAGAGTCGGTAATGTCCACGCCGTGGTGCACCTCGTAGCGCTCCTTCAATCCGCGCAAAATTGCGATAGTGTCTTCCTCGTTGGGCTCGTCGACAAGCACCTTCTGGAAACGTCGTTCAAGCGCGGCGTCTTTTTCCACGTACTGGCGGTATTCATCCAGGGTGGTCGCACCGACACAGTGCAGCTCACCACGCGCCAGGGCTGGCTTGAGCATATTGCCCGCATCCATTGAGCCTTCGGCCTTGCCGGCGCCGACCATGGTGTGTAACTCATCCACGAACAGGATGATGCGCCCCTCTTCCTTGGACAACTCATTGAGCACCGCCTTGAGACGCTCCTCGAACTCGCCGCGAAATTTGGCGCCCGCCAGCAACGAGCCCAGGTCAAGGGACAGTATTCGCTTGTCCTTCAAACCTTCCGGTACCTCACCGTTGATCACCCGCTGGGCCAGGCCTTCGATAATCGCGGTCTTGCCGACGCCGGGTTCACCGATCAATACAGGATTGTTCTTGGTGCGACGCTGCAGTACCTGGATAGTGCGACGAATTTCATCATCACGACCGATTACCGGGTCCAGCTTGCCCTCTTCGGCCCGCTCGGTAAGGTCGATAGTGTATTTTTCCAATGCCTGGCGAGATTCCTCCGCCTCCGGGTTATCGACGGCCTCGCCGCCACGTACCTGGTCAATCGCGCTTTTCAGGTCAATAGGTTTAACACCACATTGCTTGAGTAACTCGCCCGCACGATTCTTACTCTCCAACATGGCCAGCAGCACCAGTTCGCTGGAGATATAGCTATCTCCACCCTGCTGGGCCAGTTTGTCACTCACATTGAGAATACGACCCAGGTCCTGGGAAACATGCACATCACCGTCGGTACCACTGACCGTCGGCAACGCATCGATCGCGCCCTGAACCTCACCCCTGAGCGTTACCACATCTGCGCCTGCTTTTTGCAGCAGCGGCCGCGCCGAGCCACCCGTTTGTTCAAGTAAGGCCCCCAACAGATGCACAGGCTCAATAAAATTATGATCCTTACCCAACGCCAGGGACTGGGCGTCAGCCAGGGCTGACTGTAGCTGATTCGTCAGTTTGTCCATTCTCATCGTTTACTCTCCTCGCCCCCCGAATCTCGCTTCAGGCAGGTCATATTTTGCTATAGGGTGATATGAGGCCAACTGGCGCTATTTCAAGGTGAGACGCGTCAAGGATTGATCAGGATCAAACTCGCCATACGGCCGGTTTGGCCGTCCCTGCGATAGGAGAAGAATTGGAGGGTTGCTGATAAGTGCAGTACTGACCGCCACTGATGCGCGATAATCCTTGCGCTGCCAGCCTTTGCCGGGCCAGCAGATAGAGGTCAGCCAGATAATGGTCGCGTCTTGCGCTGGGCGCAAAGGCAGCAGGATCGGCTGCAGCGTCCAGAAACGATTCCCTCACTTCCGGACCCACTTCAAAGGCCTGTGGCCCGATTGCGGGCCCCAGCCACGCCTGGACATGGGCTGGCGTCACATCCATTGCTGACAGTGTTTGTTCCAGCACACCGGCCAGCAGGCCTCGCCAACCCGCATGCGCGGCCGCCACCCTTTTACCGTCAATGCTGGCAAACAAGACCGGCAAACAATCGGCGGTCATAACGGCGCAGGCGACACCCGGCTCAGCCGTCCAGCAGGCATCAGCGCGGGGACAATCCGCGCCGGTCGCTGCCACTACCGTATTGCCATGCACCTGCTCAAGCCACTGAATGGCCGTACCGGCGGGCAATGATGATTGTAATATCGACCGGTTCGCAGCCACTGAAGCTGGCGCATCGCCAACATGATCGCCCAGGTTCAGGCTGTCCCATGGGGCACTGCTGAGACCGCCGGCGCGCGCGGTGGTGAAGGCAGTGACACCCGGCACAGACCAGGCCGGGACACACCAGCCGAAATCAGTAAAGTGCGCTGTCATTGCTGATAACCGGGTCCTCGCGCTCCAAAACCGCCAACAGCGCCTGCATATCCTCCGGCAGTGGACACTCGAACTGCATTTCCTCACCTGTATCGGGGTGGAAAAGCCCCAGTGCTTGCGCATGCAGTGCCTGCCGGGGAAAGCCCCTCAAGGCGGACACCAGCTCGTCGGATGCACCCTTGGGGATACGCGGCCGGCCTCCATAGGTTGGGTCACCCACCAGCGGGTAGTGCTTGTGCGCCATATGCACCCTGATCTGGTGTGTGCGACCGGTTTCCAGGTTCACCGTGATGCAGGTGTGATGGCCAAAACGCTTGCGGATACGGTAGTGGGTGATGGCCGGCTTGCCGCCGACAGCCAGCACGGCCATCTTCTTGCGCTGCCTGGGGTGGCGCCCCATCGGCTCGTCCACCGTGCCACCGCCGGTCATTACACCGATACAGACAGCACAGTATTCGCGTTTGACAGTTCGGGCCTGCAACTGCTCCACCAGGTCATAGTGAGCGGGCAAGCTCTTGGCAGCGACCATAATACCCGACGTCTCCATATCCAGCCGGTGCACAATACCGCCACGGGGGAGCTGGCCCATTTCCGGTGCGTGCGCCAGCAGTGCATTGACCAGGGTACCGTCCGCATGACCCGCCGCAGGGTGCACTACCAGTCCTGCCGGCTTATTCAACACCAGTATATGGTCGTCCTCGTAGATGATATCCAGAGCAATATCCTGTGGCGTCCAGGTCACCGCCTGCTCAACCTGCGCGGCAACCACCAGCAGGTCGCCCACCCGGACCTTGTCACGGGGTCTCACCTGCTTGCCGTCGACCAGTAACTCACCCTTTTTTATCCAGGTCTGTAAACGCGAACGGGAATAATCCGGGAACAACTTTGCCGCCACCTGGTCCAGGCGCTCGTTATCCAGTTCAGCGGGCACCTCGGCCTGTATGTCGATACTTTCGCTCATCACTTTTCCTGTTTATGCGTTTGGCCGGCTGTGGTTAAATAGCGGCCTTTACGCTGGCATGCATGGTAGCATGCCGCAAGCTTTGCACTGGTGAGATAATTTTGAAGTACGCCCTCGTTTTCCTGCTCAGTTTTGCCCTGATCGGCTGCTCGAGTAACGATGAATTACCGGATGTCACCGCCGACACCGGAGAGCAGCAAATCTACGAACAGGCCCAGCGATACCTGCGCTCCAACAACTGGGACCTGGCGGTTCGCAGCCTGCAATTGCTCGAATCGCGCTACCCTTTTGGCAATTATGCTGAGCAAGCCCAACTGGAACTGATTTACGCGCACTACAACGGCTATGAGCAGGAGGCGGCCGTGGAAGCCGCTGACCGGTTCATTCGGCTGCACCCGGCCCACCCCAATGTGGACTATGCCTACTACATGAAAGGCCTCGCAGCTTACTCGGCTAACGAGGACCTGTTTTCGCGCTTTTTGCCCACGGACGAAGCGGAGCGTGACACCAGCCAGGCAAAAGAAGCCTTCGCCGAATTTAACCAACTGGTCACCCGGTTCCCCGACAGCCCCTATGCACCGGACGCCCGTGCGCGCATGCTGCATTTGCGCAACTTGTTGGCCCGGCACGAGATTCTTGTCGCTAACTATTACTTCCGCCGGGGGGCGTACCTCGCTGCGGCAAACCGCGGGCGTTATGTGGTAGAGAACTTCCAGCGCACGCCCGCCGTCGCGGATGGCCTCGCGGTCATGGCCCAGGGCTACATTCTCCTGGGTTTGGATGACCTGGCGGAGGATGCTATCGCCACGTTGGCACTGAACTACCCCGAGCATCCCAACCTGGACAAAAACGGTGAGTTCAAGAGTGTCTACACGCTGGAAGGACTGCAGCGAAACTGGATCAACAAGGCCACTTTTGGGCTATTTTTCCCGCCTACCCCACCGCAGTTTGATACCCGGCCCAAGCTTTAAATCTCGACATTTTGTACCCGTCGGCCTGGAGGGTGTATACCCCCTATCGGGACCGCGTAAAGCGCCATCCCTGGCAGCTCGGCCTCGCACATCCATGTGCTCGTACGTCCCGAGAGGGGCAATACACCCTCCAGGCCTTGCAGCAAGCAAGTTGACCCGGGCGCACTAAACAACCGGGAATCTAGTCCCCGATCCGCCATCCAGACGTAATCGGATAACGCCGATCACGGCCAAAGCCACGCCGGGTGATGCGCACACCAATCGGCGCCTGTCGTCGCTTGTACTCATTGATATCGACCAGACGCAGCACGCGCCCTACCTGCTCGCGATCCATGCCCGCGGCGATAATCGCCTCGGCACTCATGTCCCGCTCCACGTACATTTCGAGAATCTGGTCGAGTACGTCGTAGGGAGGCAGGCTGTCCTCGTCTTTCTGGTCAGGCGCCAACTCAGCTGAAGGGGGCCGGTCAATCACCCGCTGCGGAATACAGGGGCCCAGCGTATTGCGGTAGCGGCACAGGTCGAACACCAGCGTCTTGGGCACATCCTTGAGTACGTCGAAACCACCCGCCATGTCGCCATAAAGCGTGGAGTAACCCACTGCCATCTCGCTCTTGTTGCCCGTGGTCAGCACCAGGAAGCCCTTCTTGTTCGAGATGGACATTAACAGCACGCCCCGACATCGAGCCTGCAAATTCTCCTCAGTGGTGTCGCGGGCGGTACCGGCAAACTCCTCGGCAAGGCTATTCATGAAGGCCTCGTAAATGGGCTCGATGGAAATCACCTTGTGACGCACACCGAGGATGTCAGATTGCTCGGCAGCATCTTCAACGCTCATCTGTGAGGTGTAACGGAACGGCATCATCACCGCCTCAACGCGCTCAGGGCCCAGCGCCTCAACAGCCACCGCCAGGGTCAATGCTGAATCGATGCCACCTGACAATCCCAATACCACGCCTTTGAAGCCGTTCTTGTTGACGTAATCGCGCACTCCCAGCACCAGTGCTCGCCAGGTTGCTTCCATCTCATCCAGCACCGGATAGACCTGCAAGCCAGTGAAGGGAGCGGACCTGTCCTCAGACCGATAAGCCAACCAGTACTCACCCTCCTCAAAATTGGGCGCAGCAGCGGCAACTTCACCATTCGCGGTCACGGCAAAGGAGCCTCCGTCAAAGACCAGTTCGTCCTGGCCCCCAACCTGGTTCACATAAACGACGGGAAAACCGCCCTCACGCGCACGCTCTGCCACCCGCTCCCAGCGCTCTGTGCGTTTACCGCGATGGTAGGGGGAAGAATTGAGGTTCAACAGTAACTCGGCGCCCGCCGCGGCTGCATCAGCGGTGGGTCCGGCTTCCCAGATATCCTCACAGATACTCAGGCCCACCTGCACGCCCTGGATATCGATGACGCAGGGTGCTGAACCCGGCACAAAATAGCGTTTCTCATCGAAAACCTGGTAGTTGGGTAGGCACTGTTTGCGGTACTCAGCGATAATTTCACCGCGGTGCAGTACGCCAGCCACGTTATAAAGCACGCCCTCTTCTTTCTTCGGGTAACCAATCACCGCCCAGGCCTCCCCCGTCAGCTCGGTACAGAGCCGCTGTAGCGATTGCTTGACCCGTAACTCAATACTGGGCCGCAGCAGCAGGTCCTCTGGCGGATATCCACTGAGCGTCAGTTCAGGGAAAACAACCACCGGCGCGCTGTGCTGCGTTTCTGCGCGCTTGACGGTGTCGATCACCTGCCGGGTATTACCCTCGAAGTCGCCTACCAGGGTGTTGATCTGGGCCATGAGAATATTCAGGCTTGCCATACTGCCGCTCAAAATAAGGAGTTAACCAGGGAGCGCTATTTTCCGCAAAACTCGGTCCATAAGCCAGCCCGAAAAGAAAGATGCCTGTTACACTAGCGACAGGCCAGGTGTGCAGAAGAAAAGTGGCCAGACTTAACAGGGACATCAATAACAGGCTGAAGGCCATCGTGAACCGCCCAGCAATCCTTACCAGACCCGCCGCCGCGAGCGGCCAGCAGAACCAGGCCCTGTTCAGGATCTACGTGGCCTATCGCTCGCTACTGTCCGTGGTTTTACTGATCATGCTGGTCAGTCCCAACACCCGCCAATTGGTCGGTGTGCTGCACCCCTTGCTGTATGTCTCGGTCGCCCTGCTCCACCTGGCCACCAGTATTCCCCTGGTAGGCTTTCTATCGCGCAGACTGAACCAGCGGCTCATGCTGGCTGTGTTTGTCCTGGACGTTGTCGGCATCACCCTGATGTCCCACGCCAGCGGCGGTGTCATAAGCGGGCTCCCCGTGCTGCTGATCATCACCGTCGCCGCCAGCGCAGTGCTCATCAGCAACCGCACACTGGCAACATTGATCGCCGCCGTCAGCGCACTCGCCCTGCTGGGCGACACCGCTTACCTGATATTGCAGCAGCAACTGAGCCTGCCCGCACTGTTCCCGGCAGGACTACTGGGCGCATTGCTCTTTATTGTCTCGATCATGGTGCAGGCAGTAGCCCAACGCCTTGGACGCGCCGAGGAGCTTGCACGCAACCGTGCCAGTGACCTCTATGACCTGCAGCGCCTGAATGAACAAATCGTACAGCACATGGACACCGGCATACTGCTGGTGGACGGCAAAAGTGTAGTCAGGGTCATGAACAAGGCGGCCTCTACCCTGCTGGTGCCTGAACGCCCGGTGATCATGGAGCAGGGCCGGGAACTGGCAGAGTACTGTCCGGAACTGGCACGTCAGTTCCAGCACTGGAAAGACACCGGGCGACACAAGGCCAAGCCGTTTCACGTCAGCGAAGATTCCGTGCCGGTTATCGCACACTTTCGCGAGCTACAACCCAGCAGTCAACGCGACAGCCTGGTGTTCGTAGAGGACTACTCGCCCGTCACCCAATATGCACAGTCGCTGAAACTGACCTCCCTGGGCCGGCTCACTGCCAGCATCGCCCACGAGATACGTAATCCGCTGGGTGCGATCAGCCATGCGGCCCAGTTACTGCAGGAATCTACGGAGCTTACAGCCGGGGACAAGCGCATGGCCGAGATCATTCAGAGTCACTCGGAGCGCGTCAACCAGATTGTCGAAAGTGTCATGCAGATTTCCCGACGCGAGCCTCCCAAACCAGAATATATCGATCTGCAAGTATGGCTAACGGACTTCGTAAAACACTACCTGCAAGGGCTAAATGAGCCCGCTGACATTACCGTTGATTGCCAATACAGCGACTTGATGGTGGAGTTTGACCCCGAGAACCTGCAACGCGTGTTGACCAACCTGCTGGATAACGCCCTACGTCATAGCGGGATGGCGACCGGGCACAGGACCGCGAGGGTGGAAGTCGAAATGGACTTCATCGGCCACCAGACGCTGATTAACATTATTGACATGGGCCCCGGCGTACCCCAGGCAGACCAGGGCAAACTATTCGAACCCTTCTTTACCACGGTGGCGGAAGGCAGTGGCATGGGCTTGTACCTGTGCAAGGAATTGTGTGAAATCAATAATGCCGGACTCAGCTACCGCCCCACCGATAAAGGCGAGAGTTGTTTTCGTATTTCCCTCAGCCAACGAGCATCCTAAATGGCAGCACAGCGCGTTCTTATCGTCGACGATGAACCTGATATTCGTGAACTACTCGATATCACCCTCAGCCGAATGGGGTTGGAGACGTTCAGTGCGGCAAACCTGATAGAGGCGAAAAGCATGGTCTCCGATATCGTACCGGACCTGTGCCTCACCGACATGCGCCTTCCGGACGGTAACGGCATAAGCCTGGTCGAGTACATACAACAGGAATACGCGCACATACCCGTGGCAATGATCACCGCCCACGGCAGCGTTGAGACGGCAATTTCGGCGCTCAAAGCGGGCGCATTCGACTTCATCAGCAAGCCTATTGAGCTTGATACACTGCGTAAACTGGTGAGCACTGCACTGCAGTTGGAAGGCGATACCAGCCGCCTCGACGAGGCCGTGGTGCAGGACCTGATTGGCGAAGCGCCGGCGATACAAACATTGCGCAAGCAAATTACCAAGCTTGCCCGCAGCCAGGCACCCGTGCACATACGCGGTGAATCCGGCAGCGGTAAAGAGGTGGTTGCGCGCCTGATCCACAATAATGGGCCGCGGGCTGCTGGTAACTTCATTGCTGTGAACTGTGGCGCCATACCGCCAGACCTGATGGAAAGCGAGCTGTTTGGTCACCTCAAGGGCAGCTTCACCGGCGCCAATGCAGACAAGCCAGGCCTGTTCCAGGCCGCCGCAGGTGGCACGCTGTTTCTGGACGAAGTGGCGGACCTGCCGCTGGTCATGCAAGTCAAGTTGCTGCGCGCCATTCAGGAGAAAGCGGTGCGCCCGGTGGGCGGCAATGAGGAAATTCCCACAGACGTGCGCCTGCTCAGCGCCACCCACAAGGACCTTGCGACGGAAGTAGAGGCCGGCAGGTTTCGCGATGACCTGTACTACCGTATTAACGTCATCGACCTGCAGGTTCCCAGCTTGCGTGAACGCTCGGAGGACCTGCCTCTTCTGGCCAAAGCACTGCTCAAGCGAATCGCAAGGGAACACGGCAGGGACGACGCACGGTTGGACGACTCGGCCATTGAAGCATTAAGCAGTTACAGTTTCCCGGGGAATGTGCGCGAATTGGAGAACATTCTGGAGCGCTCGCTGGCACTGGCGGACAGCGGCACAATCACCGCGGAGGATCTACAATTTTCGCGAATGACGCCACGCAGCCCCGCTGCGAGGACGCGCAAATCCGATAGGGAGGGTGCCAGCACCTGGTCAGTCGAGGACGCCTATGGCGACCTCGAGG
Source organism: uncultured Gammaproteobacteria bacterium (assembly GCA_963845135.1). GTDB lineage: Bacteria > Pseudomonadota > Gammaproteobacteria > Pseudomonadales > Halieaceae > Halioglobus. Next base: position 280,091 of record CAWJQW010000007.1, read on the forward strand.
GCTACCTGGAAGACATCGAACGGCAGATCCTCAGCAAAGCGCTGGAAGAGTCGCGTTGGAATAAAACCGCAACAGCAAAACTGCTGGGGATCAGTTTTCGCAGTCTGCGCTACCGCCTGAAAAAGTTGCAATTGGACGACTGAAGGTCAGTCACCACGAAGCAGGCACTGACCCCACCCGCGCGCTAAACGGGGTCGGCCCACGAGATTCAACACCACGCTCCAGGATGTGATGTCCGGAAACTGGCCGGAGCAGACCATCAATGTCAGGTTGCGCCGTGAAGAGCCATCCGGTTGAAATTTGATTTTGTCAGTCGCGTCGCGCGTGGCGCGCCGGTTGGTGACACCCAAATCAGCCGCCAATGCGCGCGCCCTGAGGATAACCTCCTCACCCGCCCCCAAATCACCGTCGCGGTCACCATCCTGAAACAGGACCCAGCCCTGGGCGTAGGCGCCACCGCAAGCAAGCTCCCCGTCTGTGGATACCTGCACAGGACACATAACGACCTGGCGATTGCGCTTGATCGCTTCACTGCGCGTCAACACGATGTCGCTCATCAGCCGCGATGCTTCTGTGCGCACCCGTGAGGCCTCGATCAGTCTACTGAAGGCCGGTGCCGCGAAAGCAGAGATAAGCACCACAATGCTCAATACCACCATTAACTCAATCAGCGTAAAGCCCGTCGCTGGATTCCGAATATTTGCTACCCGCATACCATTCACCCCACACGCCTAGCATAGTGACAGGCGGCGTGATTAACAGTGAATGGCTATATAAGATGTCAGGCTGGACCGGGAGTGCCCGGAAAAGGCGTGCCTAGAGGTTTTTTACGTCTATACGCAGTTCGCGCGGCAGTGAAAACGTGACATTCTCCGGCCTGCCCTCCAACTCCACGGGGCTCTGCGCACCCAGCTCTCGCAAACCGTCTATGACTTCCTGCACCAATACCTCAGGCGCCGAGGCACCGGCGGTAACACCAATGCGCTCTTTACCGCTTAGCCAGGCAGGGTCAATATCTTCTGCACCGTCGAGCAGGTGAGCTTCGGCACCCATGCGCTCCGCGAGTTCACGCAAACGATTGGAGTTGGATGAATTCGGCGACCCCACTACCAGCACAAGGTCACAGCGCGCGGCCAACTGCTTTACTGCATCCTGGCGGTTCTGTGTGGCATAGCAGATGTCATCCTTGCGCGGACCTTCGATCCTCGGGAAGCGCGCACGCAGCGCGTCTATCACTTTTGCGGTGTCGTCCATGGACAGTGTTGTCTGGGTCACATAGGACAGCCTATCTGGCCTTTCGACCTGCAGGCTGGAAGCTTGTTCTTCGTCTTCCACCAGGTAAATTTTACCCCCCGCGCCATGATCATACTGACCCATGGTGCCTTCCACTTCAGGGTGCCCCGCATGACCAATCAACACACACTCACGGCCCTCGGCACTGAAATTGGCAACTTCCATGTGTACCTTGGTTACCAGCGGACACGTCGCGTCGAAGACCCTCAGCTGCCGCCTCTGCGCCTCGCTGCGCACCGCCTGCGAGACACCATGGGCACTGAAAATAACAATACAATCGTCGGGGACCTCTTCCAGTTCATCAACAAACACGGCTCCCCGCGAACGCAGATCATCAACCACAAACTTGTTGTGCACCACTTCGTGACGAACGTAAATCGGGGCACCGAACACGTCCAGGGCGCGATTAACAATGTCGATGGCTCGATCAACGCCCGCACAAAAACCACGGGGGTTGGCCAGTTGAATCTCCATCAATGCAACTCCGCCGGTTCCACCCGGTGTATCAATACGTCAAAAAGCACGGTGCGACCCGCCAGTGGATGATTAAAATCTACCGTGACCTCGTCGTCATCAAAGGAAATGACCATGCCCGGCAACTCTCCTCCCGCAGCATCGGCAAAGGAGAACACCAGGCCAATTTCCAGTTCCACATCGTCATCAAACTGGTCGCGCGGCAGGCGCTGGACATTGTTCTCATTGGGCTGGCCAAAGGCATCCTCCGGGGGCACCTTGAACATCTGCCTTTCTCCGGCAACCATATCGAACAGTCGACGTTCGAAACCCGGCAGCAGGGAGCCGTCACCGACACTGAAATCTACCGGGTCGCCGCCGAAGTTGGAATCGACCTCCGAGCCATCTTCCAGGCTGACCGAAAAGTTGAGGAAAACACGAGTTCCCTCGGATACAGGTACATCAAAATCAGTCATCACTCTTTTCCCGGTGAACAAAGCTGTCCAACAACATACATCCCGCGCCAACAGTTATCGCCGAGTCGGCCAGATTAAACGCGGGGAAATACCAACCCCCATAGTGTACCGAAATGAAGTCCACCACGTAGCCCAAGATCAACCTGTCCCAGACATTGCCGATTGCGCCGCCCAGTATCAGGGCCAGGCTGAGCGCTAACAGCCACTGACCGCGCGGTGCGACGTAAAGCCATAGAACCAGCGCACAGCTAATGACCACAGCGACAACGGTAAAGAACCAGCGCTGCCAGCCGCCCGCGCTGCTAAGGAAACTGAAGGCGGCGCCGGTATTGTGCTGCAGCGTAAGGTTAAACCAGGAAAAAACCGGCACCGGACGCCCATAGTCCAGGGAAGCGCTGGCCAGCCCCTTGGAATACTGATCCAGCAGCACCAGCACCAGCGCCAGCAAGTACCAGCGCCAGGCCTGTAATCCGTTACGCAAAACGCCGGTGCTCGCCGTCGCCATACACATTTTCTACGCAGCGCTCGCATAGTGTGGGATGCGCTTCGATATGCCCGACCTCCTGACGCCGATGCCAACAGCGCTCGCACTTCTCTGCCGTGGACGCACGCACTGCCAGGCTCAGGCCTGGCACGTCTGTAGCAGTAGCCTCTGCTGTCGCCTCGGTCAATGGAGAAATACGCGCGCCAGACGTAATCAGGACAAAGCGCAGCTCATCCCCCAATGCGTCCAGGCGGGCATAAAGTGCAGGATCCGCGAACAGCGTAACTTCGGCGTCGAGCGAACCGCGCAACTCGCCGGCTGCACGCAGGGTTTCCATCTCGCGATTGACCGCGGTGCGCACCGCCATCATTTGCTGCCAGTAATCCCGGCCCATCACGTCGTCATCGCCTACCGATTGCAGTGCACCGTACCACTGTTCCAGGAAAACAGAATCACCGCGCTCCCCGGGCAGATTCTCCCAGATTTCCTCTGCGGTGAAGCTGAGGACAGGGGCAACCCAGCGCACCATGGCCTCGGCAATGTGGTACATCGCGGTCTGCGCACTGCGGCGGGCCAGGGATTCCGCGCCCGTGGTGTACTGACGGTCCTTGATCACATCAAGGTAGAAACCACCCAAATCGCCAGCACAGAAACTGTGCAGCTTCTGGTAAATCAGGTGGAACTGGTAAGCGGCATAATCGACGGCAAGCTCAGACTGCACCGCGGCCGCGCGGTCCACCGCCCAACGATCCAGCGACAGCATCTCATCAAACGGCAGGGCGTCGACCACGGGGTCGAAGCCATTGAGGTTGGACAGCAGGAAACGCGCAGTATTACGAATACGTCGATAGGAATCTGCGGTGCGCTTGAATATTTCATCGGAGCAGGTCAATTCGCCGCGATAATCCGTCGCCGCCACCCAGAGGCGCAGAATGTCCGCGCCAAGATCGTTCATCACCGTTTTCGGTGCAATGATATTGCCAATAGACTTGGACATTTTGCGCCCGTCGCTATCCACGGTGAAACCGTGAGTCAGCACACTGCGGTAGGGTGCAGCATTATCCATGGCAACGCCGGTAAGCAAAGATGACTGAAACCACCCGCGGTGCTGGTCCGAACCTTCCAGGTACATATCTGCCGGCTTCTGCAATTCCTCTCGACGCTCCAGCACACAGGCATGGGTAACACCCGAGTCGAACCACACATCCAGCGTATCCGTCACCTTGTCATAGTGCTGCGCGTCATCACCCAGCAATTCAGCAGCTTCCAGTTCGAACCAGGCATCAATCCCACGGGTTTCCATGCGCTGTGCAACCTGCTCCATCAATGCCTCGGTGTCTGGATGAAGCTCTCCTGTGGCCTTGTGCACAAACAGGGCGATGGGTGAACCCCAGGTACGCTGGCGGGATATGCACCAGTCGGGGCGCTCACTGAGCATGCCCTGAATACGCGCCTGGCCCCACTCTGGCAGCCACTGTACCTGGTTTACCTCTGCCAGTGCCTTCTCCAGCAAGCCATTGCGCTGCATGCTGATGAACCATTGCGGCGTGGCCCGGAAAATGATCGGTGTCTTGTGACGCCAGCAGTGCGGGTAGGAGTGCTGGTAATCTTCAAGGTGCAGCAGCACACCACGCTGCTCCAACAAGTCGCATATTGCCTGGTTAGCCTTAAGCACATGCTGCCCACCGAAAAGCTCGGTCTCTGGCAGGTAAACGCCGTTGGCCCCCACCGGGTTGTAGACTTCAAGCCCGTATTGCTGACCAACGATAAAGTCATCCTGACCATGGGCCGGAGCAGTATGCACTGCACCCGTACCCGCTTCAGTCGTCACGTGTTCGCCCAGCACAACAGGCACCAACCGATCCAGATAGGGGTGCTGCAGCAACTGGCTCTCCAGTGCCCGGCCATGACAGCGACCGAGAAGCGTCACGGCATCCAGGCCGAAGCGCCGCGCGCAGTCTTCTGCCAGGTCTGCCGCGACCAACAACGCCCTGCCCTGCCCTTCCATCATCACGTACTCGAGGTCAGGATGCAGACTCACCGCCATACTCGCCGGCAGCGTCCAGGGAGTAGTGGTCCATATCGGCACTGCAATCTCGCCGTCATAGGAAGCGCCGCAGGCGGCATTGAAGGCAGCGGGATCAACTGCCGCATAAGCAACGTCGATTGCCGGTGAACGCTTGTCCTGGTATTCCACTTCCGCTTCCGCCAGGGCGGAGCCGCAGTCCATGCACCAGTGAACAGGTTTGAAGCCCTTGTGCAGATGCCCGTTACTGATGATGCGCGAGAGCGCACGCACAATGTCTGCCTCGAAGGCGAAGTCCATGGTCAGGTAGGGGTTGTACCAGTCACCAAAGACGCCCATACGCACGAAGTCTTTACGCTGCCCGTCGACTTGCCGTGCCGCGTAGTCTCTGCATTTCTGACGGAACTCGGCTGCCGAGACTTTCACTCCCGGCTTGCCCACCTTCTTTTCCACATTGAGTTCGATGGGCAGACCGTGGCAATCCCAGCCCGGCACGTAGGGCGCGTCAAAGCCGTCCAGCGACCTGGATTTGACGATAATATCCTTGAGAATCTTGTTCACCGCATGGCCCAGGTGCAAGTCACCATTGGCATAGGGAGGACCGTCGTGAAGTATGAACCTGGGCCGCCCTTTGGAGGCTTCCCGAATCCGCGCATAAAGATCCATCTCCTGCCATTGCTTGAGACGTTGGGGCTCGCGCTGGGCCAGGCTGGCTTTCATGGGGAATGCCGTTTTGGGCAGATTCAGTGTGTCTTTGTATTCGCTCATATTGCCTGCTATGCGGGGTTCTGTTGGAACCAACTCCGGGTAAATTCAATATCTCTGGCTATATTCATTTTCAGCTCCTCTACCGAAGCGAACTTCTTCTCTTCTCTCAATTTGTGCAGGAAACTGACTTCAATGTGTTGCCCGTACAACTCAATTTCGCGATCGATCAGGTGCACTTCAAGGTTGGCCTTTATGCTGTCATCGACCGTAGGCCTCACCCCAACATTGGCTACACCCTGTGCATCTCCCAGACCCGCGCCGCGCACTCTCACGGCGTACACGCCGGACAACGGCGCCCGCAGACGACGCAATTCCAGGTTCGCCGTAGGCGTGCCAATAGTCTGGCCCAGTTGCCGGCCATAAATCACTTTCCCGGATATGCTGTAGGGCCGGCCAAGCATTTGCTCAGCCCGCTTGAACTGGGCCGTCTCCAGGGCCTCCCGGATACGCGTACTACTGACCCGCTCTCCCTGCCAGGTCTGGGTAGGCGTCGGACCGGCACCATAACCATGTTGCGCCCCACGTTCCTGGATATAGCGCAGGTCGCCCTGTCGATCGTTGCCAAAGCGGAAGTCATCTCCCAGCACAACATAACGCACGCCCAGCCCGGCAACGAACACCTGGTCAACAAACTGCTCCGCCGATAGCGCCCGGAAGGACTCGTCAAAGCGAATCCGCAACAAACGATCCACTCCCAGGTGATCCATCGCCAGGAACTTCTCCCGGAAACTCATGATTCGAGCCGGTGCCTGCAATGGAGAAAAATACTCCCTGGGCAATGGCTCAAAAACAATCACGACGCTTGGCAGCTCCAGCTCAGCCGCCTTTTCTCGCAAATGGCTGATGACCGCCTGATGACCCAGGTGCACGCCGTCGAAGGCACCAATCGTGGCCACGCAACCGCGGTGTCTGGGCCGCAAATTGTGCAGGCCGCGAATCAGCTCCATGAGATGAGGGTTTACCCGAATAAATCAAACGCAGGAGTATAGCGAATGCGCCGTGCACCGGAAACGTACAATTTGACGATTGCATCGGGTCGCGCGCTCACCGGTGCACCCCGCTACACTGCTCCGGGGGCCCGCAAATGACGGAAACGCGTGCCCATGGCAAGATGGGTCAGCAGGTAAGCGAGGGCCCCCGCTGCACAGACCAACGCCATCTCCATCGCCCTGCGCTGCCAGCCCCATTCCAGCCAGAGTGTCAGGTCTTTGCCCAGCAACAGCACCACAGCGGACATTGCCGCCGTGGCCGCCAGTAAGCGCAATAGGTAGGAAGACCAACCAGGCTGCCAGCTGAACACGCCCTCGCGGATCAAACCGCGCAACAGCAGACCGGCGTTGAGCCAGGCAGAGGCACTGGTCGCCAGTGCCAACCCCAGGTGCCCCACATTGAAATACCATAACAGCGGCAGCACGAAGGCCAGGTTCATGGCCATATTGGCGGCCATGGCGATAATGCCGATTTTCACCGGGGTGGCCGTATCCTGGCGCGCGTAATAACCCGGTGCCAGCACCTTGATCAGCATAAAGGCGACCAATCCCAGGCTATAGGCCCGCAAACTCAGGGACGCCATCTCAACATCCCGCGGGGTCAGCGCGCCGTACTGGAACAGGGCGATGAGAATGGGCTTGGCCAGCAATACCAGGGCCAGCGCGGCAGGCACACCGATCAGCAGCACGGAGCGCATCGCCCAGTCCAGGGTAAAGGCAAACTGCTCCTCCCTGGCGGCGGCGCGATGCGCCGAGAGGTTAGGCAGGATCACCGTGGCGATAGCGATGCCAAACACTCCCAGCGGCAGCTCCGCCAGGCGGTCAGAGTAGTACAACCAGGAAACACTGCCAGTCGGCAGGAAGGAGGCAAGGACAGTATCCAGCAGCAGGTTGATCTGACTCACAGAAACACCAAACAGCGCCGGGAGCATCAGCTTCAATATGCGCCGCACACCCTCATGACGCAGGTCAAACACAGGCCTGGGCACCAGGTCCAGGCGATAGAGTGACGGCAACTGGAAGAGCAGCTGAATGATACCGGCGAAAAACACCCCCCAGGCCAGGGCAAACACCGGCTCGGCGAACCAGGGCGAGGCGACGGTGGCGGCGAAGATCAGTGACAGGTTGAGAAACACCGGCGTAAAAGCCGGCACGGCAAAGCGGCCATAGCTGTTGAGTATTGCACCGCAAAAGCCGGTCATGGAGATAAGCAGGAGGTAGGGAAAGGTAATGCGGATCATGTCCGCTGTAATCTGGAACTTCTCGGGCTGGTTGACAAAGCCCGGCGCAAAAATGGTGGCGACGACCGGCGACGCCATCACGGTGACCACCGTCAACAGCAGCAGCGTTCCGCCGAGGACACCTGCGACCCGGTTCACCAGGCCCTGCACCGCCGCCAGGGCATTCTCTTCCTTATAGTCGGCTAATACCGGCACAAACGCCTGTGCAAACGCACCCTCAGCAAACAGGCGGCGTAAAAAATTGGGTATCTTGAAGGCAACGAAAAAAGCATCAGCGTTGGCACTGGCACCGACGAAGGCGGCGATCACAATATCGCGCACCAGACCCAGCACACGAGAGATCATGGTCATGCTGCCGACCAGGGCACTGGAGCGCAACAACCCTGGCCTGGCTTTCTCGGGTACCTCGGGGATGTCAGTCATGCGCTTATCGCTGGAGCATCAGCTCCAGCGTGACCTCACGCTATCGATATTGTTCTGCAGCCAAAGCAGCGATATCAGGGTATGGCCATTGGGAATTCGGTCCTGGGCGAGCAATTCGAAAGCGTCCTTCACAGGCACGAGATGGACCAGGATATTTTCCCCTTCTTCCGCCAGGCCATGAACACCACCTGCCACCACACCGGATACACGGCCGCAGTAAAGGGCGACCTGCTCGCTGCAGGCACCGGCACTGGGGAATACCGTCGCAATCGGCAGCAGGTCACTGACCTCACAGCCAGCCTCCTCGCTGACCTCACGATGCAAAACCTGCTCTTCGGATTCACCCGGCTCAACAATACCGGCTATCAGTTCCAGCATCCACGGGCTGCGCTCACCGCGCATGGCGCCAGGGCGGAATTGCTCTATCAGCACCAGCGAGTCAGAAGCAGGGTCATAAGGGAGCACACCGACCGCGTCGCCCCGTTCAAATATTTCTCGCACCTGTGGCTCAACCCAGCCGCCATCGAAAGCACGGTACTGCAGCGTGACCCTGCGCACGCGAAAATAACCCTGGAAGGCCGTTTCGTCCTGCAGTACGCGTACGTCGTCACAACCAAAGGTCAGGTCCAGGGGCATCAGAAGCGGCCTGCGGTATACCAGTTGACCTCGCGAGAATAGGCATCAACCTGGTCGGCCACATCCAGCACCAGCGCAAACAGTGCCATGCGCACGAGAATGCCGTTATCGGTCTGCCGAAAGATGGCAAGATTGGGGTTATCGTTCAGGTCGTCGTCCAACTCCCGGGCATGGTCGCGTGAATCCCTGGGCAAGGGATGCATAATCACCGTATTGGGCTGACAATGCGCTGTGTAAACGCTCTGGTTGAGCCTAAAGCGCCCGCGATAGAGATCGGCCTCCTCCTGAGAACTGAAACGCTCCTCCTGGATACGGGTCGAGTAGACAATATCGACCTGGGCAATACTCTCTTCCAGACGGTCGGACTCCTGCACTGCCAGCCCGGCTGAGCGCATCTGCTCCACTATTTCTTCGGGCATGCGCAGTTCCAACGGACTCACCAGGTGCACTTCCACCTCTTCAAACAGGCTGAGCAGTTTGCACAGCGAGTGCACCGTGCGCCCATAGCGCAGGTCACCTACCATCGCGATACGCAGCATGTCCAGCCGAACACCATGCGCGGCCAGTTCGTTCTTGATCGTGTAAAGGTCCAGCAGCGCCTGGCTGGGATGCTCGTTACTGCCATCGCCGCCGTTAAGTACGGGGACACGACTCGCAGCGGCGAACTCCCCCACCGATCCCTCTGCGGGATGGCGCATCACGATGACATCAGAGTAGCCGCTCAGCACACGCGCCGTATCGTAAAGCGATTCACCCTTGGCAATGGCAGTAGATTCAAAGCCCGTGGTCTCTCGCACCTCTCCCCCCAACAGATTAAACGCACTGCCGAAGCTCACCCGTGTCCGGGTGCTGGGTTCGAAAAACATATTGCCGAGAATGGCGCCGTCCAGAACTTTGGTCAGGCGCTTGCGCTGGGCATAGGGACCCATGCGATCGGCAACAGAGAAAATACGCTCGACATCAGCACGCTCGAACTGTGCGATAGACAGGATATGGCTGCCGGCGAATTGCATGGATGACTTGCTCCTGGGTTACTCTGGCTGCAATTATACGGGCCGCATCAGCGCTGGGCCATGTGCTTAATACCGCCCCGGGAATGCGTCGCCGGGTCAAAGGAAAGCGGGTGAGAGACCGCTCAGGAAAGCAGGCTGTCGCTGTACTCCAACAATTGCTCCATTAATTGGCACTGCTGCAGCGACAATTCGCCGGACTCAACCAGTGCCTCAATCGTTTGCTGATACTCTTCCATACAAATACTTGCCCCGGCGTCAGGCTCCGTCAGGCGCTGGAATCGGTACTCCTCCCACTGCCCTTTTTCTTCAGCGGAAAGGCTGTCGGGGTAGTTGCGCGCGCGATAGCGGAACAGCATTTCCGGCAGTCGATCATCCGCGAAGGGAAAGCTGCTCGAGGCAAGGTCCTGCGGCGAACTCTCCCGCACCTGGTCCATAAGGCGCTTGTCTGCGTCGGAAAAGAAGCCGCCACTGTAGAGCATACGATCAGGGTCAGTGATCTTGGCATACTCATGGCCCGCGTAGATAGCCTGCATTTTCTTAACAAAAAACTGCGGGTCAGCGGCACGAAACTCACGCAGGGCGGCAAGGTGTGCACGGCACTGCTCACCCGAAATGCCCAGGCGGGCTGCCGTTTCAGGGTCTGCCATTTTCGCCGTCACCAGCACCGGACAGCGGTTGATATGCAGCGTCTTCAGGCCGGGCCTCTCAACGCCCTCGGGCAACTCTTCAGAACGCGTGAAAAGGTGCTCGCGAAGCAGTTCCGGGGACGCCTCAAACAGCGCGGTCGGGTCTGCCATCAGGTCATAGCAGATCACCTCGTTCTTGTTACCCGGATGCATGGCCAGCGGCACAATCAGCGCGATATTGTTGCGCTGGGCACCAAACATACCCGACACATGCAACACCGGCTTCAACGTCTCCATATCCAGCATCGCCGCTACCGAGCGCTTGTCGCGATTGCGCAGCACATAGTCGTATAGCCTGGGCTGCTTTTCGCGGATCAGCCGCGCCATGGCAATGGTCGCATGGACATCAGAAAGGGCATCGTGAGCCGCTTCATGACTTATTCCATTGGCAGAAGTGAGTTCCTCCAAACGAAAACTGGGCAGTCCGTCTTCGCGGTTGGGCCAGACGATACCCTCTGGTCGCAGCGCGTGGCAGGCACGCACCATATCAATAATATCCCAGCGCGAGTTGCCATTCTGCCACTCACGGGCATAGGGGTCGAAGAAGTTGCGATACAAGGTAAAGCGCGTGACTTCATCGTCGAAGCGCAGCGAGTTGTAGCCGACCCCACAGGTACCCGGCTGCGACAGCTCCGCATGGATTCGAGCAATAAACTCGGCCTCGGGGACCCCCTGCTCCATTGCCTGTTGCGGCGTAATGCCGGTGATCAGGCAGGCCTGGGGTTGCGGCAGGAAGTCATTCGCAGGACGCGCAAACATAACCAGGGGCTCGCCGACAGGGTTGAGGTCAGCGTCGGTCCTGAGTCCGGCAAACTGCACCGGACGATCGCGCGAGGGAACAGCGCCAAATGTTTCGTAGTCGTGCCAGTAAAAGGTTTCAGGCACGGTTTCAGCTCACCTCAATGGCTTGCTCTTCAATCTTTGCCTGCCATATTTTCGGACCAACTTCATGCACCGAGGTGCCCTGGGTATCCACCGCCACGCTCACTGGCATGTCCTTGACCTCAAACTCGTATATCGCTTCCATGCCCATCTCCGGAAAGGCGACTACTTTGGCCGAGGTAATCGCTTTGGATACCAGATAAGCGGCGCCGCCCACAGCCATCAGGTAAACCGCCTTGTGCTTCTTGATAGCTTCCACGCCAGCCGGTCCGCGTTCAGCCTTGCCGATCATCCCCAACAGGCCGGTCTTCTCCAGGATAAAGTCGGTAAACTTGTCCATACGTGTCGAGGTGGTGGGTCCCGCAGGGCCAACCACTTCATCGCGCACGGGGTCCACCGGTCCCACGTAGTAAATAAAGCGACCCTTCAGGTCTACCTCCGGGGGCAAACCCTCTCCGGACTCAATCAACTCTTTCATTTTCTTGTGTGCAGCGTCGCGCCCCGTCAGCATCTTGCCGGACAACAGCAGCGTATCACCCGGCTGCCACTGGGCCGCCTCTTCCGGAGTTACGGTGTCCAGGTTGACCCGTCGCACACCCTCACCCACTTCCCAGGTGATATCGGGCCAGTCTTCCAGGTTGGGCGGTGTCTGCAGCGCCGGGCCAGAACCATCGAGCACGAAATGCGCATGCCGGGTCGCCGCGCAGTTGGGAATCATGCAAACAGGCAGGGAGGCGGCGTGGGTCGGGTATTCCTTGATTTTCACATCCATAACCGTCGTCAGGCCACCCAGGCCCTGGGCGCCAATGCCCAGCTTGTTGACCGCGTCCATCAACTCCAGCCGCAATTCCTCCGCACGATTGGCGGGGCCGCGCTCGCGTAGCTCATGAATATCAATCGACTCCATCAGCGACTCCTTGGCCATGACGGCGGCCTTCTCCGCAGTGCCGCCAATGCCTATTCCCAACATACCCGGGGGACACCAACCCGCGCCCATCGTCGGCACCGTCCTGACCACCCAGTCGACAATGCTGTCCGATGGGTTGAGCATCGCCATTTTCGACTTGTTCTCGGAACCTCCGCCCTTGGCGGCCACCTGCACATCGACCGTATTTCCCTCTATCACCTCCATATGGATGACCGCGGGTGTATTGTCTTTAGTATTCCTGCGAGCGCCTGCAGGGTCTTCCAGTATCGAGGCGCGCAGTACGTTGTCCGGGTGGGTATAGGCCCTGCGCACGCCCTCGTTAACCATATCTGCCACAGACATGGTGGCCTCCCACTGCACGTCCATACCAATCTTCAGGAAAACGGTAACAATGCCGGTGTCCTGGCAAATCGGGCGATGGCCCTCCGCACACATGCGCGAATTGATCAGGATCTGTGCCATGGCGTCTTTGGCGGCGGGGTTCTGCTCCTTTTGCCAGGCTTCGTGGACGGCATCGACGAAGTCCTTGGGGTGGTAGTAGGAGATAAACTGCAGTGCATCGGCGACGCTGTCGATGAAATCATCCTGACGAATCACGGTCATGACGGGCTTCCTTGATTTTGGCGGGAGTTATAAACGGGCGATATTGTACACCGGCAGGCGGGACGAGAAAGCCCTGTCGCTGGTTGAAAACCGTCTCAGCGGGAGAAGATTCTTTTCGTCTAGCCGGTCCCGGGAAGCTGACACCCCCGACAGAAAACCGCAAAAGCGGCATCCATGCCAGGCTTGACTTCGGCCATCCATGGCCTCAGACATTTTCTGACGGGGGATGTCAGCACCCGGAACCTGATCCATCTTCTATTTGCTCAGACAGGCTCATGGAATTGGGAGGCCGAGAATCACGTGAAAGAGAGGCGAGGGCTTGATGGCAGGTAGACCAGTTCTCGGGGCGTCCGAGGCACAGGGACGGCCGAGGCCGAGCCTGGCATGGACGCCGCCTTTTGGCGGTCCCGAAAACGGTCTACGTGCCGTCACCCGAGCCCGCCTAGCAAAAGAATCGTATGACCACTCAGCGCCATTTACGGCCCGTTCACGGCGCCGCCTGCAACGCGCGTATGGCGCCCTCGAGATTATTGATGCTGCCATTGACCTGACGGCGGAAAGCATCTGTGGCTCGCACCGCCTCGGCATTGCTGTCCACCTGCCGGTTCAGCTTGGCCATATCGAGATTGATGCGATTGAGCGTGTCGGCAACACGCTCCACCTCCGCCTGGTTGCTCTTGGCGCTGTTCATCAGGCGCGACAGGTCACCCGACACGCTTTTCAGTTTGGCAAGGTCTGCCGCCGCGCTATCGGCTTTACCCTGCAGCGCCTTGAGGGACTTTTCATTCGCGGCAATTTTGCCGCTGTAGGTTTTGCTTGAGGACTCAAGTGCACCCAAACGGGACTTGGTCTGCTTCCAGACATTGTCCCAGAGCTTACGCACCTCCGTGTCCAGCTCCCTGATCTTGGCGGCCTGCACCTCGGCATTCTGGCTCATGCCCTCGTCCGTATCGGAAAGGCGAGCCTCCAGGTCACCAACGCGTACAGCGTAATCGTCCAGAATATCATTCGCCTGCTGCAGTTGAGTCTGCAACTGCCACGCCCAGGCACAAGCCACGCCGGCAGCAACAAGGGCCACCGTAATAAAAAGGCGAGCAAGAATGCCCGTACCCTGCCCGGCTGCTGCCGGCGGACGCGCCGCGCCCTTCGGAGACTTTTTGCCGCGAGGCGCAGCGGCTTTGGCGGCGCTCGCTTTATTGGTGCGACCTGCTGTGGCACCCGGCGTAAACTCGCGGTCACGCGAGGGCACGATGGGAGGGATGTTGTCCATATCGTCTGTGGGCATTAGCGCTACTACTATTGAACCAGATAATTGCAGGGATTATACATGGGACGCCTGCCAGCCCAAGCTATTAGAGGGCATGCAACCATCCATTTAATGTCGTGGCAAAAAGTTGCTGCAGGCAACGCAAAACGGGGCCTGGGCCCCGTTTTACGATAGCGATGCAAAAACAGCGATCAGCCGTTCAGCTGCGCAGCCACTTCATCGGCAAAGTCAATTTTCTCCACTTCGATCCCTTCACCGACTTCAAAGCGGGCAAAGGAGGCCACTTCAGCACCGGCTGCAGAGACCAGCTTGCCGACGGTGACATCGGGGTCCTTGACGAATGCCTGCTCGACCAGCGAGTTTTCAGCCAGGAACTTCTTCACCCGCCCGCCGATCATCTTCTCGATAATTTCGGGGGGTTTGCCTGATTCCTGCGCCTGCGCGGTGTAGATCTCCTTTTCCTTGGCAATGACTGCCTCGGGCATGTCCGCAGGAGATACGACCTGGGGATTTACCGCGGCCACGTGCATGGCCACGTCCTTGGCCAGGTCCTGGTCACCGTTTTTCAGTTCAACAAGTACAGCGATGCGATTGTTACCGTGAACATATGCGCCAACCACACCGTCGTCAGCAGACACGATCTCGATGCGACGCACGCTGATGTTCTCACCAATCTTTTGCACCAGGGCTTCGCGGGCAGACTCCAGGTCACCTGCCATCAGGGCAGCGACGTCGGTCTGTTTGTTGGCAAAGGCCGCTTCGGCCACCTTGTTGACGAAAGCGAGGAAGTTATCGTCGCGGGCGACAAAGTCTGTTTCCGAGTTCACCTCCAGCAATACACCGTAACTGCCATCTTCGGCGATGCGCGTAAGCACCACACCATCAGCGGCAGTGCGACCCGCCTTTTTAGCCGCTTTCATACCGCTGGACTTGCGCAGTTCTTCAATCGCCTTATCGACATCGCCTTCTGCAGCCGCCAGAGCCTTTTTACATTCGAGCAGGCCCAGGCCTGTGCGCTCACGTAATTCTTTAACGAGTTTTGCTGACATTGCTTTTCCTCCTGTGCAATCCAGGGAAATCGGATTTTGAAAATAAAAACCCCGGCCGCCAGAGCGCCGGGGGTGATATGTGCTCCACAGCGCCGCAGTCTCTGCAGCGCAGTGGAAAGCTGCTTACTCGGCAGTCTCGGTGGCGGCCTCTTCAGGAGCAGCTTCCGCGGCTGCGTCCGGGGCGGCTGCTTCCGAAGCGACTTCGCCCGTCTCTTCAACGAACTCGTCTTTCTTGCTGGCTACCGCTTCGCCGCTTTCCGCACGACCTTCGATGCAGGCATCGGCAACAGCAGTGACATACAGTTTGATCGCGCGTATGGCGTCGTCGTTGCCAGGGATAACATAGTCAACGCCGTCCGGATTGCTGTTGGTGTCTACAATGCCGATGACGGGAATACCCAGCTTGTTAGCTTCGGTGATGGCAATGCGCTCGTGATCCACGTCGACAACGAACAGGGCATCAGGTAAGCCGCCCATTTCCTTGATACCGCCGATAGAACGCTCCAGCTTTTCCATATCACGACTGCGCATCAGCGCTTCTTTCTTGGTCAGGCGATCAAAGGTGCCGTCGGCTTGCTGGGACTCAAGCTCGCGCAGGCGCTTGATGGACGCACGAATGGTCTTGTAGTTGGTGAGCATACCGCCCAGCCAGCGATGGCTGACGTAGGGCTGTCCAGCGCGTTCAGCTTGCTCCTTGATGATTTTGCCCGCCGCACGCTTGGTGCCGACGAAGAGAATCTTGTTCTTGTTGGAGGCCAGACGCTTCACCATATCCAACGCTTCGTTGAAGGAAGGAACAGTGTACTCGAGGTTGATGATGTGAATCTTGTTACGGGCGCCAAAGATGTACTGGTCCATTTTTGGATTCCAGTAACGGGTTTGGTGACCGAAGTGGGCGCCTGCCTGCAGCAGATCGCGCATGCTTACTTGTGACATAGTTAATTACCTTGGTTTGGGTTACTCGTCCACATATCCCCCGTTCCAAACCCGCTGCCCTGAGGCATCAGGCACCCTGGAAAAGGTGTCGACATGTGTGTGTCGTTTAATGCTCATTTCATCATTGCCGGCAAACAGCACACACCGGCCCCGATAAAAAGAGGCGCGCTTTATACCATAAGCGGCACTCCTGTTAAAGGGATTAATCCCCCCAGAAACCGCGCGTATTACCCGATGGCACTGTGAATGAGGTAGAATGTGGCCCCTCTGGCGGCGCACAAACGGCCAAAAAAGCATTTTTTATTAATATTTTCAATGAGTTGGACATGGGCGTAACGATTAAGACAGCGGACGAAATAGACAAGATGCGCGCCGCGGGGCAGCCTCGCTGCCGAGGTGCTTGAAATGATCTCACCCCACGTCCAGGTGGGTGTTACCACCGGTGAACTGGATCGAATATGCCACGATTACATTGTCAATAAAGGCGCTATCCCCGCGCCACTTAACTATCACGGGTTTCCGCGCTCCATCTGCACATCGATCAACGAAGTGGTGTGCCACGGCATTCCATCCGACACCAAAAAGCTGAAGAATGGCGACATCATCAACATCGACGTCACCGTTATCGTGGACGGTTACCACGGTGATTCCAGTATTATGGTCGAGGTAGGCAACGTCGCCTCCCACGCCCAGCGCTTGATACAGGTCACCCAGGAGTGCCTCTATATGGCACTGGATATCGTCCGCCCGGGGACCACACTGGGCGACATCGGCGCGGTGATTCAGCAACATGCGGAAAAAAACTACTACTCGGTTGTTCGCGAATACTGCGGGCACGGTATCGGCAAAGTCTTTCACGAAGACCCACAGGTGCTGCACTACGGTAAAAAAGGCACCGGTCTGGTGCTGGAGGAAGGCATGACGTTCACCATAGAACCCATGATCAATGCCGGCAAGCGACAGACCCGACTCAACCAAAAAGACGGCTGGACGGTAACAACTCGCGATGGCCGACTTTCAGCCCAGTGGGAACACACCCTGGGCGTCACTGCGGACGGCTGCGAGGTATTCACACGCCGTTCAACCGAGAACCTCTGAGGACTGCTGTGGCCACTCCCCTGCCAAAACTGCCCCGCGATGCATTTGACCCCGGGGAATTCTCCCAGAGCCTCGCTCAGGGTGATTCCCTGGAAGCCTGTAAGGAAGCCATCAGCCGCTGTACGGAGTTCCTGCATCGCCAATTTCGCGCAGGGGCCGACGCCGGGCTGCTGATTCGCCAGCGCGCCGTATTTATGGACCAGATGCTGGGTGCGCTGTGGGACAACCATGGATGGGACGATACAGAGCTGGCGCTGGTGGCCGTTGGCGGCTATGGACGCGGTGAACTTCACCCCCACTCTGACGTTGACATCCTCCTGTTGCTCGGCGACAACTACGACGCCAGTTCGGGGCAGATCGAGAACTTCCTCACCACTCTCTGGGATATCGGGTTGGACATCGGCCACAGCGTGCGCACCGTTGCGCAGTGCGTGGACGGTTGCCGCCAGGATATCACCATCCTCACCAACCTCATGGAAGCGCGGGTGTTACGCGGCCCTGAACCACTGATGCAGGAGGTTCGACGCCTCACCGGACCCGATGAGATGTGGCCCAGCGCAGAATTTTTCCGCGCCAAACTCGATGAACAGCGTGCCCGTCACACCAAGTTCGCTGACACAGAGTACAACCTGGAACCCAACGTAAAGAGCTCTCCCGGCGGCCTCAGGGACCTGCAAATCATAGGCTGGATCGCGGAGCGACACTTCGGCGTGGAGTCACTTGAGCGACTCACTACCGAGGCATTCCTGAATGCAGAGGAAATGAAGGTCCTTATAGACGGTCGAGAGTTTCTGTGGAAAGTGCGGTATGCACTGCACATGGTCACTGGACGCGAAGAGGACCGCCTGTTGTTCGACCACCAGCGGCAGTTGGCCAACATTTGGGGGCTGGAGGACGGCGACAAGCTGGCGGTAGAGAAATTCATGCAGGTCTATTATCGCTGGGCCCAGGCTCTGAGCATGCTCAACGAGGTATTGATCCAGAACTTCGATCAGGCATTTCTCACTGCAGCAGGTGCGCACGATGTACTGGAACTGAACGGCCGCTTTCAAATACGCAATGGTTATATCGAGGCGCGTAACGACAACGTCTTCAAAGTCGATCCCTCCGCACTTCTGGAAATATTTCTGCTCAGCGCCCGCAACGACACGATTATTGGCATCGCTGCCCCTACCATCCGCCTGTTGCGCAACAGCCTGCATCTTATCGACGACGGCTTCCGCGCCAGCGATATCAACAAACGGATGTTCATCGACCTGTTGCGTTCACCCTACAAACTCACCCGCCAGTTAAAACGCATGCTGCGCTACGGCGTCCTGGGTCGCTATATTCCCGCCTTCGGTCATATCATCGGCCAGATGCAGCACGACATGTTCCACGCTTACACCGTGGACGCCCACACGCTGGAAGTCATTGAAAATATGCGTCGCTTCCAGATTCCCGAATTCGCCGAGCGTTTTCCGGTGACCAGTCGCGTGACCTGCAGGCTGCCAAAAATAGAGCTGCTCTATCTTGCCGGCCTTTTCCACGACATCGGCAAGGGGCGCGGCGGCGACCACTCTGAGCTGGGGGCGGTCGATGCTCATGCGTTTTGCGAGAGTCATGGCCTGTCCAAACGGGACACCAACCTGGTCACGTGGCTGGTTGAAAGCCACCTGACCATGTCTGCTGTTTCACAACGCCGGGACATCTCCGACCCAGACGTTATCCTGCAATTCGCACAGCACGTGGGTGACGAGAACCGACTGGACTACCTTTTCGCACTGACAGTGGCCGATATCAACGGCACCAACCCGACGCTATGGAACGCCTGGCGGGGCAGTCTGTTACGTCAACTCTATACCGAGACCAAGCGAGCGCTGCGTCGCGGCCTGGAGAACCCGGTAGACAAGCAAGTCTGGGTGGATGAAACCCGTGATGCCGCTATCGACACACTGGAATACCGGGGCTTCACCCTGGAGGAACTGCAGGAGTTGTGGAAAGAGCGCGGTGAAGACTACTTCCTGCGTGAGAAATCGGAGGACATAGCCTGGCATACCGAAGCGATCGCCGGTCACCATGACAAGAGCAAACCGCTGGTGGTATTGCGCTCAAGCCTGGACTCCAACGTGGCGAACACCACCCAGATTTTTATTCACGCACGCTCCAGCGCCCAGCTTTTCCCGCGCATCTGCGCGCAGCTGGAGCAATTGGATCTGTCGGTTCATGATGCGCGCATTTATAACGCGAATGACGGCATGACACTGGACACGTTTTTTGTGCTCAGCGCAGACGGCAGCTCTATTGCAGAAGACGCAGCTCGACTCAACCACATTCGCGAACACCTGACTGAAACGCTGGGCGATTACTCCGGTGCCAAGGACAGCGTTCAGCGACGCACACCGCGAGCCAAGAAGTCGTTCGCGGTGCCTACAGAAACCACCATGAGCGTGGATGAAATCAAGAACTACTCGGTTCTGGAAGTCGCAACGCCAGACCGGCCCGGCCTGCTTGCAAGAATAAGCCGCATATTTGTGGACTTTGGCATCGAACTGCAGGCAGCCAAGATTCAAACCTTGGGCGAACGCGTAGAGGACGTCTTCTTCATCACCGACGCTGAGCAAAACCCGATAACCGACCCGGCAGTCTGCGAAGCCATACAACGGGCGATTCGCGAAGAGCTGGATGAACAGGCGGCCGCCTGAGAACATGAACCCGGACCTGCAAAGACTCCAGCCCTACCCCTTTGAAAAGCTGCGCCAGTTGTTCGCTGACCTGTCGCCGCCAGAGGATAAATCCGCTATTGCGTTGTCCATCGGCGAACCGAAACACCCGGCCCCTGACTTTGTGCTGGAGTCGCTGGCAAACAACCTCGACAAGCTCTCGAACTACCCACTGACGCAGGGCCTGCCAACCTTGCGCGCTGCAATTGCCGGCTGGTTGACACAGCGCTTTCAACTGGAAGGTGTTGACCCGGCAAGTCAGGTTTTACCGGTTACTGGCACCCGGGAGGCCCTGTTCGCCTTCGCCCAGGCTGCCGTCACACCCGGGCCAGATGCCCTGGTGGTTTGCCCCAACCCCTTTTACCAGATCTATGAAGGGGCAACCCTGCTTGCAGGCGCACGTCCCTTGTTTATCAACTGCACCGAGGAACACGGCTTCCTGCCCGATTTCGCCAGCGTCAGTGCACAGCAGTGGCAACAATGCCAGCTGGTTTATCTCTGTAGCCCGGGTAATCCCACCGGAGCCGTCATGCCGGTAGAGCGTATGCAGGCGCTCATCAGGCTGGCCATAGAGCATGACTTTATTATCGCAGCGGATGAGTGCTACTCGGAGATTTACTTCAACGAGGGCCAGCCCCCGCCGGGGCTACTGCAGGCCTGC
Organism: uncultured Gammaproteobacteria bacterium; assembly: GCA_963845135.1. GTDB lineage: Bacteria > Pseudomonadota > Gammaproteobacteria > Pseudomonadales > Halieaceae > Halioglobus. Next base: position 300,705 of record CAWJQW010000007.1, read on the forward strand.
GCGACCATGGGCAATCACGATTTTCGCAACTGCGTGGTCTTTCACTCGTTATCCAAGCGCTCAAATCTGCCAGGACTGCGCTCTGGTTTTGTTGCCGGTGACGCCGACATACTGGCGAAGTTTCTGCTTTACCGCACCTATCACGGTTGCGCCATGCCGCCGCATCACCAACTGGCCAGCATTGAGGCCTGGAACGACAATGCCCACGTGGTAGCAAACCGACAGCGCTACCGGGACAAGTTCAAGGCAGTACTGGAGGTTCTGGACGGTCACCTTGAGGTCGCGATGCCCGAAGCCGGTTTTTACCTGTGGCCAAAGACCCCTGTAGCGGAAACCACTTTCGCCAGAGAGCTATACGCCGGCGAACATATCACCGTATTACCCGGCAGTTACCTCGCCCGTGAAGCATCCGGTATAAACCCCGGTGCAAATCGCGTGCGCATGGCACTGGTCGCTGAGCAGGCCCAGTGCGTTGAAGCTGCGCAACGCATCGTGCACCGCCTGGCCAGGCTATAGGTCACCGGACGTGCTGAAGGCGCAACGCGTAGACTTCATACTCCGGCGGCTGCAAGAGCTATACCCGGAAACACCAGTACCACTGGATCACAAGGACCCCTACACGCTACTGGTAGCGGTTCTGCTCAGTGCCCAGTGCACCGATGAACGCGTTAACCAGGTGACACCGGCGTTGTTCAAACTTGCCGACAATCCCCGGGATATGGCGCTTCAGGACGTACAGGCGATACAGGACATCATTCGCCCCTGTGGTCTGTCACCACAGAAGGCAAAGGCAATCAAGCGCCTGAGTGAGATGCTGGTAGAGAGTTATGCGGGGAAGGTGCCTCGGGACATGGAGGCGCTGGAAACCTTGCCCGGCGTTGGTCACAAAACCGCGAGCGTGGTGATGTCGCAGGCTTTCGGCGTTCCCGCGTTCCCGGTGGATACCCATATCCACCGGCTGGCGCAGCGCTGGGGGCTTACTTCAGGCAAGAGCGTGGTGCAGACAGAGCGCGACCTCAAACGATTGTTTCCCGAGTCAACCTGGAATCGGCTGCACCTGCAAATCATTTTCTACGGCCGGGAGTATTGCAGCGCGCGGGGCTGTGACGGCCGCGTCTGTGAAATCTGCAGGACGTGCTACCCGAATCGCAAACACCCCAAGCAGACCCGCAAGGCCTGAATCGCGCTGCCGACCCGCCCTTCCAGGGCGAAAGCGGCATGGCCTGTGAGGGTGGGTTCTAGCCGGGCTCGTAGGGGATTCGCCCTTTCATAAACGCTTCCCTGTTCTCACGCTTCTTCTCCTCGCTCTTGCGCAGCAGGACATAGACCGCACCAGTACCACCATGGCGCGGCTGAGCACTGTGAAAGGCCTGCACCATGTCCAGTTCACGCAGCCAGAAGTCTGTGCAGCCCTTGAGAATGGATGCACGATCGCGCTCCGCCTTGCTCTCGCCCTTGCCGTGAATGACCATCACGCTACGAATGCCCAGGCGGACAGATTCCTGAATAAAATCAAAGAGTTCCCTGCGCGCAATTTTCGCCGTCATGCGATGTAGGTCAATGCGCGCCTCCGCCTCGTAGCGCCCTTGCTTCAGTTTGCGGAAGACCCCGTTTTGCACTCCGGGTCGCTTGAAATCCAGTACGTACCAGGCGTCCAGCGGGGTGATGGCCAAACCCTCCTCGGTGAGGTAATTACCATCATGCCGGCTGTCGACCACTGCCGCCTCACGGCGGGCTGCGACGGAAGAATCACGAGCGGACTGTCCCGGGCGCGCCCGCACCCGCTCCTCCCGCTTGAGCGGAACAACATCCGACATTTCGTCGATGAACAAGCTCGCTTCGTCGTCACTCATACTTACACTCCCTCGTCAGTGGGCTATTATAGCGCCCTGAAAAGCAGCACAGACACTGGATTATGGACAATAAAGCGGCCGACAAGTGCCCATTGTGCGGGGGAGATAATGCCTGCGCCATCGCTGCCGGTCGCGCGGCCGAGACATGCTGGTGCATGAGCGTTGAAATACCCGCGTCAGTATTGTCGGCGCTACCAGAGGCAGAACGCGGCGTGCGCTGCCTGTGCCAGCAGTGTGCAAGCCAGGCCAAAGGGAGGAAAGAGACTTGAAAGGCAATGTAGTAGGCGGCATTGGGTACCTGGTGGAGGGCGCCAAATTGCTCACTCACCCCTCACTCCGGCTGTTCGTGGTCATCCCGCTGACCGTCAATATCCTTATATTCGGCTCGTTAATCTGGCTGGGACTGAGCTACCTGACAGACTTGATGGACCGATGGCTGGGCTCCATACCGGACTGGCTGGGTTTCATCCAATGGATTCTGTGGCCGCTGATCGGGCTGACCCTGAGCCTGATGACCGGTTACCTGTTTACCGCTATGGCATTGATCATCGCCTCACCCTTCAACGGGCTGTTGGCTGAGAAGGCAGAGGAACTGGTAACAGGCCGGGAAGTACCGGCCATGGAGGGCCTGGGCACAGCGCTGATGATGGTACCAAGGGGTATTTTCCGGGAAATTGCCAAGCTGCTCTACTACTTGCCGATGGCCGCTTTTGTGCTGCTGGTGACGTTTATACCGGTGCTCAACACGGTCGCCCCTGTGCTCTGGTTTTTACTCGGTGCCTGGATGATGTCAATACAGTTCGTGGACTACCCCATGGACAACCACCAACTGAGCTTTGCCGACGTCAAGGAGGCAGTGCGCCGCAGGCGCCTGTCGAGCATGGGTTTTGGCGGCGCTGTGGCCTTGTGCACTGGCATACCACTGGTGAACTTCTTTGTGGTGCCGGCAGCGGTAGTGGGCGCGACGCTGCTCTGGTCGAAAGAGCTGGATCGCGCAGCCTAAGCGGCCCCTGCACAACCGGGGGCCATGGGTGGGGCATCAGACCAACAGGTCCTCCGGCGGATGGGTGCACTCCAGCGGCGCGCCCAGCAGCGCTTCCAGATCAGGCAGGAGGAAGGCATCATCCTCGCTGGCAAAGCTGATTGATGTGCCTGTAGCACCCGCGCGCCCGGTACGGCCGATACGGTGAACGTAGTCTTCTGGGTCCTCGGGCAGGTTGTAATTCACCACATGGCTGACGCCGTCGACGTGTATTCCGCGCCCTGCAACGTCTGTTGCCACCAGCACCTTGATCTCGCCGTTCTTGAACTGCTCCAGCGTTCGGGTTCGCTTGGCCTGGGGTATCTCTCCAGAGAGAATACCGCACTTGACGCCTGACTTGCGCAGTCGCTCGTGCAGGCGACGCACCTGATCGCGGCGGTTGGCAAAGACAATCACGCTGCTGCAATCGTCGCTGCGAATCAGGTTGTTCAGCACCCGATAGCGTTGCTCGGAACTGACCATGTAGATCTTCTGGTCCACCGAGTCTGTGGCGACACTCTCGGGCTCAATTTCCACCGTCACTGGCTCGAAGGTCCATTGCTGGGACAGGTTGATAATGTCCTGGGTAAACGTGGCCGAAAACAGCAGGGTCTGGCGGTGTTCTTTCCTGCCCGTCGCACGCACAATACGCTTAACCTGCGGAATAAAGCCCATATCGAGCATCCGGTCCGCCTCATCCAGCACCAGCACTTCCACATGGTCAAGAAACAGGTCACGCCGCCCCATGAAGTCCAGCAGTCGGCCGGGGGTTGCAACCACCAGATCAACCACCTCACGCTGCAGGCGGTTTAACTGCTTCTGGTAGTCCATGCCACCGATCAGGGTGACTGTGTTCAGGCCGGTGTGCTTGCCCAGGTCGGCGGCATCTGCGGCGATCTGCATCACCAGCTCACGCGTGGGTGCAATAACCAGCGCCCGGGGCTCGCCGATGAAGCGCTCGCCCTCGACCGGGTTTACCAGCAGGTCGTTGAAGATCGTAATCAGGAAAGCAGCGGTTTTGCCGGTGCCTGTTTGTGCCTTACCGATGGCGTCATTGCCCTGCAGTGTATGCGGTAGAACCTGCGCCTGTATCGGGGAACAGTAATGAAAACCCAGATCGGCCACGCCGTGGAGCAGTTCCTCCCGCAGTCCCAGGTCATGGAAGCGTGTCTCGCCTTCTTTGGGCTCGACAACAAACTGGTCAGCACTCCACTCTGGTTGCGCTGGCTTGGACTTGCGTTGACGACGCTTGTTACCACCTTTGCCCTGCGACTGCCTGGTTTCTGTGGCCTGGCCCTTGTCCGCCTGCGGTTTGTGGGAAGGCTCGTTCCGGGCAGATTTGGTCTGCGCAGCAGGAGACGGGGACGTCTCGCGCGTCGGCTCTTTTTGGCCAGACAAACGACCAACTAGACTTTTAATCAACTCACTATTTCCTGTAACTGTTCAAAAAACGCGCGCCAGTCTAGCATTTTCGCGGGCGCCACGTTGAGGTTTTTACAGCTCAGCTGCGGTCGGGAAACAGGCGTGAAAGATAGTAGTCCACGCTGACATAGCGGCCACCGCCGGAAAACAGCAGTGAGAAGAGCATGATCAGGTAGGTCACACCAAACTCAATGCCATTGTTGAGCACAACAAACGCACCCTTCTCTGTCAGCCAGCTGTAATTTCCATGTTCGCGAAGGATGTCCTTGGCGGCACCCAGGCGCACCGCGACCTCCTGGGAGCCCGAATCAGCAATTGCAGCCCAACCATTGCCCCAGTGAACAGCGAAAATTGCCACCAGCATGGTGGCCATCAAGGGTATGGAAATCCATCTCGTTGCCAGGCCCAACAGCAGCAACAGAGCGCCTATTGCCTCCGTATAGGCGGCGAGATAAGCCAGTAATTCAGGCGCGGGCAGCCCCAGCCCCCAATCCGGGTTCCCGAACCATTCAATGGTGCTGTCTATGTTGGCAATCTTTTGGGTACCGGCCATCCAGAATACCGGCACGAGGTACAGACGCAGTGCCAGGGGAGCAAGCCCATCGAGGTGTTTAAGCCGCGGGAAGATCGCGTTATGTAGGCTGTAGTACCATTGGGCAATTGCGTTCATGCAAGATTTCTCTAAAGGATTATTTTCTCTGTGACAGCAACATTGCGCAAAAGGTTTCAGCAGGCGCACTATTTACTCTTATCCAGCGCGGCCATCACTAGTGGGTAACTGGAGCGCCTATCGCGGTGAAACTCGCGCCCTGTTCGCCATCGCCTGGCCCATTGTCATTGCTCACCTGGCACAGATGGGCACCGGTGTCGTCGACACCATCATGGCTGGCCGTTACAGCTCGACGGATCTGGCCGCGATAGCCATCGGTTACAACATCTGGCTACCGCTGTTCCTGCTCACTCTGGGCATTATGCTCGCCGTTTCGGTCATAGTGGCACAGGATTTCGGCGCCGGTAGGCGACAGGAGATACGCGCCATCCTGCCGCAAGCGGTGTGGCTATCGCTGTTGTTGGGCGGCATTATTGGTCCATTGTGTTATTTCGCCGGACCCTTGCTGAGCCTGCTGCAGTTGGATCCGGTAACACTGGAAAAAAGCCTCGGCTACCTGCAGGCAGTGGCCTGGGGCTTACCGGCGACAGCGTTGTTCCACGCCCTGCGCTGTCACAGTCAGGGATTGGGCATCATGCGCCCCTTCGCTGTAGCCAGCGTCATTGGCTTCATCGCCAATGTTCCTCTCAACTATGCCCTTATCTACGGCAAGTGGGGTTTTCCCGAACTGGGCGCCACAGGTTGTGGCTGGGCCACGGCAATCTCCATGTGGCTGAGTCCGGTATTGATCGGCGGCTACATGCTTGCCAATCGCGAACTGCGCAAATACCTGCCTCCGCTGCGGCTGGTCGCCCCACAACTGGGGGTGTTCAAGGAAATTTTGCGCCTGGGCGTGCCTATCGGCCTGACCTTCTTCCTGGAGGTGGGCGTGTTTTCAGTCATCGCCCTGATGATTGCCACCCTGGGCAATAGCGCAATGGCCGCACACCAGATCGCCTATAACGTTTGGGACGTTCTCTATATGCCATTGATCAGTGTAGGTTCGGCCATGGCAACACGGGTGGGCCACGCGATTGGCAGCAACGATGATCAACAGATGCGACTCTCCGTGAGGACGGGAATGGCGATCACCCTGATGATCGGCCTGGCTTCCACATTGCTGCTGCTGACGATCCCCGGGTTACTGATCACAGCCTACACCACTGACCCGGATATTCACCTGATCGCGGCGCGCCTGCTGCAACTGGTAGCCTTGTTTGTGGTGATTGATTCCCTGCAAGTGGCGGCTTCCTTTTGCTTGCGCGCATTCAAGGATACGCGGTATCCGTTTGTGGTCATGTGCCTGAGCTATTGGCTGTTCGCCCTGCCCCTGTCATGGTGGTTGGGTATGGAACTGGCCACCACGCCGGGAGATGCCACGGCGGCTATATGGACGGCGCTGATCGCTGGTATTTGCGTCTCCACCGTGCTCATTTCCTGGCGACTGTTACATACACTGCGCAAACCAATGCTCGAAGCAGGTTCCGCATAACTCCTACCGCAGTGCAATGGAAGTCGCATAGTTCACGCGGTTGCAGGCAGCAGATCCATGCACAAGGCCTAGGCGCCAGGCGGCGAGCAATCCGGGCACCCCGGGCGCGGCTCAAGGGTCAGCCGCTGCACCTGCATGGAGGCAAGGTCCATCACCAGCAGTGCTCCGCACAATGCTTCGCCATAACCACTGAGCAGCTTTATCGCCTCCATTGCCTGCATCGCACCGAATACGCCAACCACAGGGGCCAGCACACCGCTCTCGCTGCAGCGCAGGGCTTCATTGGCGCCCTCTGACGGATAAAGACAGCGATAGCAGGGTCCGCCCCGGTGCGGGTCAAACACAGCCAACTGCCCCTCCGCGCGAACCGCCGCGGCTGACACCAGGGGAATACCTGCGGCGATAGCCGCACGGTTCAACGCAAACCGGGTGGGGTAATTGTCCGAGGCATCCACCACCAGGTCGACACCGGCACACAGCGATGCCAGTGCGCCAGAATCCAGGAAGTGCGGCTGCACCTGCACCTGCACTTCGGGATTAAGCCCGGCGATAGTTTCCGCCACGGAGGCGGCCTTGTTATGGCCTATGTCGGCGTCACCGTGTGCTATCTGGCGCTGCAGATTACTCAGTTCTACAGCGTCGCCATCCGCCAAAACCAAATGGCCTACACCGGCGGCGGCGAGGTAAAGCGCGGCAGGACATCCCAGGCCCCCAAGCCCCACTATCAGCACCCGTGATGCCTGCAACCGGTCCTGCCCGGCGATATCAAAGTCCCGCACCAGGATCTGTCGGTTGTAACGCATTAATTGATCGTCAGTCAGCACGCCATAGCCCTCCGCTGATCCGGTCTTGCCCGGCCAGGTCCTGTCGTGTGGCCACCGCTGCAAAGCCTCGCTGCTGCAACAGCGCGCGCACATCAACGCCCTGCCGATAACCGTGCTCCAGCAGCAACCAGCCACCTGGCCGCAAAAAGTCAGGCGCCTGGTCGACGATACCGCGGATATCGTCCAGGCCAGCTTTACCCGCCACCAATGCCATTCTCGGCTCGAAGCGCACGTCCCCCTGCGCCAGATGCTCGTCATCTTCTTCTATATACGGAGGATTGCTGACGACCAGGTCGAAGCGCTGCCCCGCCAGTGCGATGAACCAGTCTGACCGGGCCACGTTTACGTTGTTCAAACCACACCGCCGCACATTATCGCGAGCCACTGCCAGGGCGGCATCGCTGCGGTCCACACCGGTTACACGCCACGCCGGGCGTTCCGTGGCCAGCGCCAGGGCGATAGCACCGGTGCCCGTACCCAGGTCAACCACATCGGCCCGCTCAGGCAATAAAAGTTCAAGTGCCCATTCCACCAGGGTCTCGGTCTCGGGACGGGGAATGAGGGTACTGGTGGTTACCGCCAGGTCGAGCGACCAGAATTCGCGATGCCCAGTCAGGTAGGCAACAGGCTCTCCCATAATGCGACGTTGAACCAGGCCACGAAACTGCCCGGCACAGACTTCACTCACCGCGGCATCGGGCCAGGTGTACAGCCAGGTCCGGGACTTGCCCAGGCAGTGTGCCAGAAGAATTTCTGCGTCGCGCACCGCGCTGTCACCGGGAAGATCTCTGGCGCTGCGCAGGAGTGCCTGCACAGTGTCCATCAACTGTCGCCCAGTGCCGCCAGCAGGTCCGCCTGGTACTCCTGGCGAAGGGGACCAATGACGGCATCGAGGTCACCTTCCATCACCTCGGCCAATTTGTATAAGGTCAGGTTAATACGGTGGTCAGTCATGCCGGCCCTGGGGGAAATTGTAGGTGCGGATGCGGTCGGAGCGGTCGCCTGTACCGACCAGGTTACGACGCTGTTCCGCTTGCTCTTCGGCAACCTTGTCCTGCGCGCTGGTCAGCAATTTGGCCTGCAGCAGTGACAGGGCCCGGGCGCGATTCTTGTGCTGTGAACGCTCGTCCTGGCACTCGACAACAATGCCCGTGGGAAGGTGAGTTAGGCGTACCGCCGAGTCCGTCTTGTTGACGTGCTGGCCCCCAGCGCCAGAGGCTCGGTAGGTGTCCACACGCAGGTCAGCTTTATTGATCTCTACCTCATCGACGGCCTCTGCCTCAGGCATGATGGCAACCGTACAGGCCGAGGTGTGGATGCGCCCCTGGGATTCCGTTTCCGGAACCCGCTGCACCCGGTGGGCGCCCGACTCGAACTTCAGGAAGGCGTAAACGTCACGCCCCTCCACACGCGTAATGATTTCCTTATAGCCGCCGTGCTCACCAGGGCGTTCGGACAAAACCTCCACCTTCCACCCCCGGTTCTCGGCATAACGCGAGTACATGCGGAACAGGTCGCCAGAAAAAATCGCGGCCTCGTCTCCACCGGTGCCAGCGCGAATTTCCAGGAACACGTTGTGTGAATCGTTGGGGTCCCTGGGCAACAACAGCGTTTGCAGGTCTTTCTCCAACTCGGCCAGACGCCCGGTAGCCGTATCGATCTCCTCCTGCGCCATCTCGCGAAGGTCGCCGTCGGGGTCGTCCAGCATGGCACCGGCTTCCTCAATATCGCGCTTCACTCGACTGTAGTCGGCATAGCAACGGACCACTGCCTCCAGTTCGGAGTATTCACGTGACAGGTCGCGAAATTTGTCCTGATCGGAAATTGTCTCGCTATCACCCAACAGCGCCGATACCTCCTCGTGCCGGTCAGTAAGGGTTTCCAGCTTGGTCAACAAAGAGGGTTTCATTGCAGCGTGTGTCTCGAGTGATCAGTATCATCCGCCGACAGTTCGATGCTATCAGCGCTATCAGGTTTTTCTTCAGGCGGCGTTTTGGACTCTGCTTCCGGGGCCGCGATACCCAGCAGGCGTCTTGCACTTTGCAGCTCGCTGTCACGGCCTTCGGCACTGGCTTGCTTGAGTCCCGTGGTTGGCGCATGGATCAGCTTGTTGGTCAGCCCGCGGGAGAACTGGGTGAGCACACGCGCCGGGTCGTCGCCTCGATTAATACTTCGCAGGGCTTTTTCAAGCTCGGCTTCTCGCAACTGCTCGGCCATACGCCGATAGTCCTTGACCGCATCCACCGCGCCCATTTGCCGGGTCTCATGGAGGCAGGCTGAAACACCCTCGGCAATGATGACATCCGCTTTGCGTGCCTCGCTTTGGCGACTGCGCATATTCTGGTCGACGATTTCGCGCAGATCGTCAACGCTGTAGAGGTACACGTCGCGCAACTCGCCTACCTGCGCTTCGATATCACGGGGGACAGCGATATCAACCATCAACACAGGACGGTGCTTGCGAACTTTAATGGCCTGCTCCACCGCGCCCTTACCGAGAATCGGCAACTGACTCGCAGTCGAGGTGATAACGATATCCGCGGCCGGCAGCTGCTCGGGAATCTCCGACAGCAATACCGCCTCGGCACCAAACTTCTGGCCCAGTTCCCGCGCACGCCCCAGAGTCCGGTTGGCGATTACGATATTGCGCACGCCGGCGTCAATCAGGTGGCGGGTGACCAGTTCAATGGTTTCACCCGCGCCCACCAGCAGCGCATTACACTCACCAAGATCAGAAAAAATATGCCCGGCGAGATCCACCGCGGCGTATGCCACGGAAACCGGATTCTCCCCTATGGCGGTATCGGTGCGCACACGCTTGGCAATAGCAAATACGCGCTGGAACAGTCGATTCAACTCGGCGCCCACAGTCCCGGATTCTGTGGCGACGGCAAAGGCGGACTTGAGTTGGCCAAAAATCTGTGGCTCGCCCAGCACCATGGAGTCGAGACCGGCGGCAACCTGGGCGATGTGGGTCAGTGCCTTGTCTGCCTCGAAGTGGTAAGCCGCCTTGCGCAACTCCACCGCCGGCAAATGATGGTAGTTGGCCATCCAGTCAATCAGTTGCAGGGCGTTGTCGGCCAAAATACTGCCGGCCGGGGCAATGGCATAGATCTCCGTGCGATTGCAGGTAGACAAAATGACCACTTCCTCCAACCCCGCTGCGCGACAGCAATCCGCCATCGCCTCACTCACCTGCTCAGGCGCAAATGCCACGCGCTCTCGAACCTCGACAGCTGCGGAATTGTGGTTTATGCCCAGGGCGATGAGATTCATGGTGTACTGGCGAACTCCTGGTTACTGGTGCCGTGTGACAGGGGGATAAGCCCGGATAAACGCCGCGAACTCTAACATATCCACCCAAAATCGGCTGATATTTTAACAAGTTAGCTCGCAAATAGCCCGTCGACAGCTAGCCCACACCAATTGGGTTTCGCGGACGGGTTGTGTCATCATAGCAACCCCAGTTTCCAGATCGATCGCTGTAGTCCGTATGCCTCGTCTAATACCCTTCTTATTGAGCTGCACGCTGCTCACCGCCTGCGCCGCGAACCAGCCCGTTCCCGAGACGGAGGTTGCTGCAGTCACGACAGAGCCGCAGGCAACGGAGGAAGCGGCGGTGGAGCGCGCTTTTCCCGACAGCAGCGTCTACCCGTTGCTGCTGGCCGAATTTGCGCTGCGCCGACAGGACTACCAGACCGCCCTGGAAAACTATTCGCAGCAGAGCAAAGTCTTGCAGGATGCCGGCGTATCCCGGCACACCACGCACCTGGCGCAGTTCATCAATGACGACGACAGTGCCCTGGAGGCGGTGCAGCTCTGGCTGGAACAGGCGCCGGATAATCTCGAAGCCAACAATACTGCCGCAACGCTGTATGCGCGCAATGGACAGTCCCTGGAGGCATTGCCCCACCTGGCATTCGTGTCCCGCAGCGGTAAGCAGGCCAACTATCCGCTAGTGCTGCAGGGCTTCACCGACCTCACCCCGGCGCAACAGGCAACGCTGGTCGCCGGGTTAAACGAACTTGCCCTTGAGTTTCCCGAAGACCCCGCCCTCCTGTTGACGCTGGCCCTGGTCAACACGGAGTACGAACAGTACGAAGCCGCGCTGGCGCGCCTGGACGCACTGTTCCGGATAGAACCCGACCAGCACCAGGCGCTGTTGCTGGAAGCGCGCTTGCTGCTGCAAACGGAAGCCCCAGCGCCTTTCAAGCGAATCGAAAAGTCGCTGGCGCGCAATCCTGAAGACAGCCGCCTGCGCCTGGAATACGCGCGGTTACTGACCACCACCGACATGCAAGCGGCACGTCAACAGTTCGAAGTGCTCTCTGCCCAGTCGCCGGACGATGCCGAGTTACTGCTCTCCCTGGCATTGATCAACCGGGAGACCGGTGACGACCTGGTCGCCAGGGCTTACCTGCAGCAGGTACTGGCCACGGGCAAGCGCCAGGACCAGGCACATTACTACCTGGGCCGTATCGCCGAGGACCGCAAAGAAGCTGACCGGGCACTGGCGCATTACATGCAGATTGGCGATGGCCGGCAGTACCTGGGTGCCAATCAGCGTATCGGCCGGATTCTGGTGGGCGGCGGGCAATTGGATGCCAGCCATGCCTGGTTCGTCAAGCAACGCCAGAGCGTACCTGCTCGTCGCGAGCAGCTGTTTGGTATAGAAGCTGACATCCTCAGTAGCGCAGGAGCCCAGGCCGCCTCAATGGCCGTGCTCAACGCCGGCATAGAGGCTTACCCGGACTCTGCCTCCCTGCTCTACGCGCGCTCCATGCTCGGTCAGCAACTGAACGACCTTGCCCTGATGGAAGCTGACTTGCGCACTATTATTGCCAGCGACCCCAACAATGCCACCGCGCTCAACGCCCTTGGCTACACCCTTGCCGATCAAACCGGCCGCCACGATGAGGCCTACGAGCTGATCAGCCGGGCATTGGCGCTGGAGCCCAACGAGCCGGCGATCCTGGACAGTATGGGGTGGATTCTCTTCAGACAGGGCAAACTGGAGGATGCGCTGGGCTATCTCAAGCAAGCCTATGCCGCCTTCCCGGACCCGGAAGTAGCCGCGCACCTGGGCGAGGTGCTCTGGGCGATGGGGCGCACTGACCAGGCTCGAGAGAGTATGGCAAGGGGCGCTACTCAAGGCGCCCAATCACAGCATTCTGCGCGCCACGCTGCAGCGACTGGGCGTCACTGACCTGGCGACGCTGCCTCCTCCCAGACCCGACACAGACACCCCTGAATGAGGCCGCTGCTGCGCTACCTGGTCGCGGGCAGCCTGCTTGTGCTGGGCGGCTGTTCCGGCTTGCAGACACCGCAACCAGACCAGCAGAGCTGGCACCAGCAACGCGCGCAAGTGGCGCAACTGCAGAATTGGTCCGCCAGCGGCAAAATCGCCCTGCGCACAGCTGAGCAGGCAGAATCAGGCTCCCTGGTCTGGCAACAGAGCGGCGTCTCTACCCATATACGCCTGACCGGCCCCCTGGGCTTTAGCGCCACCACACTGGACAGCGACGGCGAGCAACTCGAGATTCGCCAGGGAGACGATTACAGCCGCTGGGCCCTCGATGATCCGGCACTGGCGGACAATGAGGTCTGGCGGCTACCGCTGCGCGCCCTGCATTACTGGCTGAAGGGTATTCCCGCACCGCAATTACCGGTTGACTCCATTACGCTGGATGCCAGCGGTAGCCTGCCCAGCGAAATAACCCAGCAGGGCTGGGTGGTGGAATACCAGGGTTTCGGGCAGTTTGAGCGCTTTACACTGCCCACTAAACTGCACCTGCACCGCGGCGATGTCAGCGCGCGCATCCTGTTGCGCCAGTGGCAGGGGTTCTTTCCACCATGAGTCGACCCCTCACCCTGCTCTCTCCTGCCAAGCTCAACCTGTTCCTGCACATTGTCGGCAGGCGGCCAGACGGCTACCACCAGCTGCAGACCCTGTTCCAGTTGCTGGACTGGGGCGACCAGATACAGTTCACCGCCAATGCGAGCGGGGAAGTGAGGCTGAGCGGCGATAGTCTGGGCATACCGCCACAGGAAAATCTGATCATCCGCGCCGCGCTGGCGCTGCCGCGAAACCCACAGCAACAGGGCGTGGACATCCACCTGCAGAAACACATCCCGGCCGGCGGCGGACTGGGTGGCGGCAGTTCAAACGCCGCCACTACCCTGCTCGCCCTCAATCAGCTGTGGGGACTGGGGCTACCTCTCTCACAGTTACAACAGATTGGTGCACAGCTGGGTGCCGATGTACCGGTGTTCGTCGCCGGCCATAGCGCCTGGGCTGAAGGCATTGGCGATGTGCTCACCCCGGTGCAGCTACCTGAGCGCTGGTACCTGGTACTCATGCCAGAATGCCAGGTCGGCACCAGGGAAATATTTTCACACCAGCAATTGACACGGGACACCTCTCCCATCAAAATAGCCGCCTTTTTCGAGGGCCAAACCCGGAACGACTGCCAAAATTTGGTTAGAAGCCTCCACCCCGAGGTAAATAACGCATTGAATTGGCTAGACAAATTCGGGAACGCAAGAATGACTGGCACCGGCGCCTGCGTATTTTGCGGCTTCCAGGACGAACACTCGGCCCAATCAGCTTTGAGCCAGGCTCCGCGCCCTCTAAACGGCTTTGTAGCGCGGGGAGTAAACGAGTCGCCAGTGCTTGATGCACTGGCCAGACTAGAAGAATGAATGGGGTGTCGCCAAGTGGCAAGGCACCGGGTTTTGATCCCGGCATTCGCAGGTTCGAATCCTGCCACCCCAGCCATACACAAAGTGCTATATGCCATGCGGTGTATAGCACTTTTCGTATTTGATGTCGCAAGACAAACGTAACCAGGCAATGTCAAGGCAGGTCACAGTGTCCTCGAAGATGATGGTTTTCTCCGGTAACGCCAATCCGGAACTCGCCCACAAAGTCGCCAGCCGCCTGTATATGTCCCTCGGAAAGGCCGACGTGGGCAAATTCAGCGACGGCGAAGTCGCGGTCGAATTGAATGAAAACGTGCGTGGCAAGGACGTCTTTGTTGTCCAGTCTACCTGCGCACCTACCAACGACAACCTGATGGAGTTGTTGGTAATGATCGACGCACTGCGTCGTGCGTCGGCAGCCAGGATTACCGCGGTCGTGCCCTACTTCGGCTATGCCCGCCAGGATAGGCGTGTGCGCTCAGCCCGCGTACCCATCACGGCCAAAGTCGTTGCAGACATGATGGACGCGGTCGGCGTGGACAGGGTGCTGACCATGGACCTGCATGCCGAGCAGATACAGGGATTTTTCTCCTGCCCGGTGGACAACGTATACGGCTCACCGATATTGAATGACGATATCGTGGCCCAGAACTATGACAACCTGATCGTGGTGTCGCCCGACATAGGCGGCGTGGTGAGGGCAAGGGCCATCGCCAAGCAATTGGACGAGGCAGACCTGGCGATCATCGACAAACGCCGCCCCAAGGCCAACGAGGCACAGGTAATGAACCTGATCGGCGACGTGGAAGGACGCAGCTGCATCCTGGTTGACGACATGGTCGATACCGCCGGTACCTTGTGCCAGGCAGCCAATGCACTCAAGGAGCGCGGCGCAGTTGCCGTTTATGCCTACTGCACCCACGCGGTGCTGTCGGGCAAGGCATTGGACAATATTCGGGGCTCCCAGCTGGACCAGCTGGTTGTCACCGATACGATTCCGCTTAGTGACGAGGCGAGAGCGATCCCGAAGATTCGCCAACTCACTACTGCTGACCTGCTGGCAGAGTCCATGCGCAGGGTAGCGAACGAGGAATCTATCAGCGCGTTATTCCAGTAAGGATTAACGCAAACACCAACCCGTTACCGCACCGGTCGCAGGAGCAGTAACGAAAATCAAAGGAGTCTGACAATGTCTGACCAATTTGAAGTACAAGCCGAAGTGCGTGAGGACATGGGGAAAGGTGCGAGCCGCCGCCTGCGTCGTCACGCTGACAAAATCCCCGCCATCATCTACGGTGGTGACAAGGACCCCCAGCCGCTGACCATTATCCGCAAGGATCTGGAAAAGTCGCTGGAAAATGAAGCCTTCTACTCGCATGTACTGTCAGTAAAAGTTGGCGGCGAAGAGCAGCAGGCGATCCTCAAGGACCTGCAACGCCACCCCGCCAAAAACTATGTCATGCACGCTGATTTCCTGCGCGTGTCTGCCAAGGTAGCGCTGAAAGTGAATGTCCCCATTCACTTCCTCAATGAGGAAGCCTGCAAGGGCGTTAAAATGGAAGGCGGTATCATCCAGCACCAGGCGACCGATATTGAAGTGTCCTGTCTGCCAGGAGATATCCCCGAGTACATCGAAGTAGACATGATCGACGTCGAGATCGGCCAGATCGTTCACCTGTCCGACATCACTTTGCCTGCGGGAGTTACTTCAACCGCACTGGCCCTGGGTGAAGACCATGACCTCGCCATCGCATCTGTCATCGCGCCCAAGGGCGGCTCCGTAGACGAAGATGAGGCAGTCGTTGCTGAAGACGCCGGCGAAGAAGAAGCCGCTGAAGACGACAGCGAGGACTAGTTCCTCGCCATGCGGCACCCGCGTTGACGGCTATCAAGCTGATCGCAGGCCTGGGCAACCCCGGTAGTGAATACCGGGGCACCCGGCACAACGCGGGCGCCGATTTCGTGGAAGCGCTGGCACGCCAGTGCTCCGCGACCTTACAGGCTGAGAGCAAGTTCTTTGGACTCTCCGGCCGTATTACTTTCGCAGGGCACGACCTGCGCCTGCTTATTCCCACCACCTTTATGAATCGCTCTGGCAAATCGATAGCCGCCGCGGCTAGTTTTTACAAGATTGCGCCAGAAGAAATCCTCATCGCGCACGACGAGCTGGACATACCTGCCGGCGCGCGCGCTTCAAACAGGGCGGCGGACATGGCGGGCACAACGGACTGCGTGACATCGTGCCCGCACTGGGTAACAACAAGAATTTTCACCGCCTGCGTATCGGTATCGACCACCCCGGGCACGCTTCAAAAGTGTCCGGCTACGTACTTAGCCGGCCTTCACAGGTCGATCGCGAGCGCATCGACGCCAGCATTGAAGAGGCTATTGAGGCCCTGCCGCTACTGCTTGATGGCGATGCGACCAAGGCGATGACACGTTTACACAGCTTTCAGGCAGCCTGACTGCCTCCTCAAAGGATCATCTCATGGGTTTCAAATGCGGAATCGTCGGCCTGCCCAACGTAGGCAAATCCACGCTTTTCAACGCACTCACCAAGGCGGGCATCGACGCCGAGAACTTTCCGTTCTGTACCATTGAACCCAATGCCGGCATCGTCCCTATCCCTGACCCCCGGCAGGACAAAATTGCTGCCATCGTCAAACCCCAGAAAGAAGTCGCCACCACCATGGAGTTCGTCGATATCGCCGGTCTGGTAGCCGGAGCTTCCAAGGGTGAAGGCCTGGGCAACCAGTTCCTGGCGAACATCCGCGAGACCGATGCCATTGCTCATGTAGTGCGCTGCTTCGAAGACGACAACGTCATTCACGTGGCCAACCAGATCGACCCCGCCGCCGACATCGAGATTATCAATACCGAACTGGCACTGGCGGATCTGGACAGCTGCGAAAAACAATTACAGAAAGTGGTCCGCGTCGCTAAAAGCGGCGACAAGGAAGCCGTCGCCATGAAGGCGCTGCTGGAGAACAAGCTATTACCCCAGCTGAATGAGGCAAAGCCGGTCCGCGCCCTTGACCTGGATGCAAACGAGCAGGCCCTGCTGAAGCAACTGTTCCTGCTCACCGTAAAGCCGACTATGTACATCGCCAACGTGGATGAGGACGGCTTTGATAGCAACCCACACCTTGACGTGGTGCGACGCATCGCCGAGGAAGAAAGCGCGGTAGTGGTGGTTATCTGCAACAAGCTCGAATCCGAAATTGTTGAACTGGATGACGAAGAGCGTGACGAATTTCTGGCAGATCTGGGCATGAGCGAACCGGGGCTGAACCGGGTTATTCGTGCCGGCTACGAACTGCTTAACCTGCAGACCTACTTCACCGCAGGCGAGAAGGAGGTGCGCGCCTGGACAGTTAAAGTAGGCGCTACCGCACCGGAAGCGGCGGCGGTTATCCACACCGACTTCCAAAAGGGCTTTATTCGTGCCGAGATCGTCTCCTACGAGGACTTCATCGAGTACAACGGAGAACAGGGCGCCAAGGACGCCGGGCGCTGGCGGCTGGAAGGGAAAGACTACGTGGTGCAGGATGGCGATGTCATCCACTTCCGCTTCAACGTCTAGACGCTGGCCGGGTAACTACTGCGGACCGCTCAGAATAGTCGCTGGTAACTTACCTGTTAAAGATCAAAGTCCTCGTCGCTGTCGTTTATCGAACCCGTAGAGCGGCAGGGAGGGATCAGGAACGATATCTCCGTCTGTCTGCATGATACCGATCGTCAGCACCTGCGCCCCCTGCGGTGCCGGCCAGTACGCACGTGGAGTGAGTTCTTGCGCCGTTGTGCCCGAGACAACACATAGCAATGAGCAGAGTGTGAGCAACCCTTTCATCGACTTCATTATGCTACCGCTACCGCGCAACGCCAGCTAGCTTTCACGGGCCTCGAGCAAAACCCTTAGCCCGCGGATTTCGTCGCGCAGCTCGGTGAGGGTCGGCTCGCCGGCTGCCCGTGCCTCTGCCTTCGCCTGCCGCTGATGCTCTTCCTCCAGAACATTGACGACGATGCCAATAATCATATTGAGGAACGCGAACGCGGATAGAAATATGAAGCTCAGGTAGAACGCCCAACTGAGCGGATACACCGCCATGGTCTCGTACATCACGTCCGTCCAGTCCTCAAAGGTCATCACCCGAAACAGGGTGAGCATGGAGATAGCAATATCCCCCCATAACTCAGGATTGATGGTGGCAAAGAAAGTGCTGCCGACAGCGGCATAGATGTAAAAGATGATGAACATCATCAACATCACGTATCCCAGTTGCGGCATGGCCGCCAACAGTGAGTTCAGCAGCGTGCGCAACTCAGGGATAATCGACACCATACGCAACACGCGGAAAATTCTCACGAGGCGACCTATCAGCGCCAGTTCAGAGTCCTCAATAGGAATCAGGCTGACCACAACAATCAAGGTATCAAACACGTTCCAACCACTGTGGAAAAAACGTTTCTTATCCGCTTCACCCATGAAACGTACAGTGATCTCTGCGAGGAAAAAGAAGGTAATCCCCCAGTCCAGAATGACGATAACTTGCGTCGCAATCGGCGGTAGCGGATACGTTTTGACGCCGATCATCAACGCTGAGACCAGGATGATGGATATGACGAGAGTCTCGAACAGCTTATTACTGCGCAGGCGATCGAATCGCGCCTGCCAGGCCTGGGTTTTAGTGGACATAGGACGAACTTCCCTGGTGTTAGGGTCAGCCCTGCAGGGCCGTACCGGAACGTAATCTGCGCGGCGCTATTCTAGGCAATTTGGCGAACACTGCACAGCGCCACATCCTCTCCCGGGCATCGTTTGCACGTGACGTGGAGCCAAAGTGGGTTTCAGGCACTGGGCTACACCTCTCCAGAACCGGCCATTTGCCGCAAACCGGCCTACCCCAAATTGGCCACGCCGGGGTTTGGCATCTATGGCGAAGCTCTGCGACAGTGATAAGAAGAGCGCAAGGATAGTCTCGACTCGCTGTCTCCACTGACTCAATATCAGGAGCTACACATCATGCCTTACGCAACAAAGCAGCCCCCTGAGCACAAGACATCGGCGGATGAGCTGTTACCATCCTCCGGCACTATGCACGGCACTACGCACGGCACTGGCAAAGTAAGGCGGCTGCAAGCAACCAGCAACTGGGTCGCCGTCGCCAACCGTAAACCCGCTTCATCCGGCCACTATCTCGTACTCTTACGGGGTAAAAGACATCGCTTGATGGAGTATGAAGCGGAAAACCTGGGGTTTAGCCCCAAGAGCCTCAACCTTGTGGTAACACACTGGATGCCGCTACCGGAACTGCCCGCGCAATAGACAAGAACAGGGTCAGACCTCGATGGTGTTGACCACCACCTTGTTGTGCAGTGTCTTGTGGACCGGGCAGCGGTCTGCGATTTCAAGCAAGCGTTTCCGTTGCTCTGCATCAAGCTCACCTTCAATACGCAATTGCCGCTGGATAACATCCACCTGCGGATTTTCCTTGTCGCAGTGCTGGCAGTCTTCTCCATGGCTGCGGCCGTGGGTCAAGGTGACGCTGACCCTGGCCAGCGGCCACCGCTTGCGGCGGGCATACATGCGCAACGTCATGCTGGTGCAGGCACCCAGGGCGGCCAACAGGTGCTCATAGGGGTCAGGGCCGAGATTATCACCGCCTACCTGCAGCGGCTCATCCGCCAGCCAACTGTGGTCATCTGTCGTCACCGTCTGGCTCAGGGACTGTTTAATATCCTCCACGCGCACTTCGCCCTGCTCCAAAGTGGCATCGACCACTTGCCTGGCCTGTGGTTGTTCCAGGTAACGACTCGCCCACGCGGCAATCGTGTCGGCAACGTACTGGGAATCCGTCTTGTTGGTGAGCAAATGGTCGGCCTGATCAAGGCTGATAAAGCTCTTGGGATGCTTGGCCTGGCGATACAACTTCTCTGCCTCGCTAATCGAAACTGTGGTGTCCATGGGTGAGTGGAATATCAGCAGCGCCTTCCTCAGCGAGGCGACGTGCTGCATATTCTGTTCCTGCAAGTCGTCAACGAAAGACTTCTTGATCGTAAACGTGCGACCCGCAAGATTAACCTCAGCCTGACCCTGCTCCTCTATGGTCGTCATATCACAGGCAAACTGTCTGGCCACGTGCCCCGCATCCGCAGGCGACCCTATCGTCACCAGCGCGCGGCTTTCTGGAATGTCCTGCGCTGCCTTCAGTATTGCGGTACCGCCCAAACTGTGGCCTATAAGCAAGGATGGCGCCGCATATTGCTCTCGCAGAAAATCAGCTGCGGCCACCAGGTCCTGAACATTGGACGAAAAATTGGTGTTGGCAAAATCACCGTCGCTATTGCCCAGGCCGGTAAAATCAAAGCGCAGCACAGCAAAACCCCGGGCAACCAGTGCGCGTGCAATTCGCGAAGCGGCGGCAATGTCTTTGCCACAGGTGAAGCAATGGGCGAACAAGGCGTAGGCTGTGGGCTTTTGTGCCGGAAATTCCAGCAGCCCAGATAGTATTTCATTGTTAGCATTACCGAACTCTACTTTTTTACGGCCTGTGCCCATTCTGGAATTACCTCATTACAAATAGTGGAATTGCCCTCCCAATGCGTCTTCGCGGCAGCTGCGCAGAACGTGCACCAGGTCAGGATTTGACTTCAATACAGTCTAGGGCGTGATGGAGGCAACGGCCAACACAACCCTGCTGTCTTTAACCGGCGATGGACAATGGAAGCATAGCCGCTAAATAACCTTGCGCGCCCTGCGGCACAGCCAATACTGCGTGCTCAGATATCGGCTGCGCCACTTGCGCAGCGGTGAGAAACCAATATGCAGCCCCATGCACGGCGATCTTGCACTCTTTTGCCTGAGCCGCTGACTGGCTGATCCAACTCCGGTGGTATGCATGTTGTAAGTAATCATCGGTTAATTCCCCCTTCTCGCAGGTTCTGGCGCATGGACACCCCCCCATGGGCACGCTTTAAAGTCTCACCGCTGCTGCGCACATACCGCTGCAAATCCTCGAAACCGCCAATATGATCATCACCCAGAAAAACCTGAGGAACGGTCCGGCGTCTACTGCGTTTCACCATTTCAGCGAACAAAGTTGGCGTCGAGCTCACTTCTATCTGCTGGTATGGCCAGTCCAGGCCGTCCATGAGCGATTTTTCTGCCTTGCAATAAGGGCAATAGCCTTTTTGGTATACGGTGAATGAGCTCATAGCCTGTTTCCATTTAGAGGTGGACTGATAAGCAACAGACTACCGGGAAACGGCATTGCCGGCTGTGTCCAAAATAGCGGATGTTGTGTCACATAGTCCGAGGGCGCCTCGGGCAGCTGTGGTGGCCACAATTATCCCGCCATCGTAAACTCAGCCTTTGTCCCGGCCAAAGCGAGTAAAGCTATGCTCACCCCCTTTCACGTTGCAGTCCAGGTTCGCGATATCGAAGAAGCGCGAGCATTCTATGGCAATCACCTGGGACTGACGGAAGGCAGGTGCAGCGACACCTGGATTGACTTTGATATGTACGGCCACCAGTTTGTCGTCCATCTGAACGCGTCGCTGGGCGTCAATGGCAGCGTGCACAACCAATCCAATCCGGTAGACGGCCAGGGCGTCCCTGTCCCGCACTGTGGCGTGGTGCTTCATTTCCCACAGTGGAAGCAACTTGCCGAAAAAATGCGCTCTGCGGGTCAGCCCTTCATCATTGAGCCGTACATTCGTTTTCAGGGGGAACCGGGCGAACAGGGCACCATGTTCTTCTGCGACCCCTCAGGTAACGCGCTTGAGTTCAAGGCGTTCAAGGATATCGAAACGGCGCTGTTCGCAACCTAGCCACTCCCACGGTACCACGCGTCACTATCATTACAAGGAACTCGTCGAGGCCATGCGCCAAAATTCGCGTCTAGGCGGTAGCCTCCAGAACAATATTGGTCGCGGAGGTAGTAGCAATGCGCACGGATGTGAATCCCGCCTCTTCCAGAACCGATATCAGCCGCCTGGGGCCCGCCTGCGCACCCAGGCACAAGGCAACGTCCTGCGATCGCGAATTGGGTAGACAGATCAGTGTTGAGGCTGCGTAAAACACGCCGCCCAGCGGATGGAGGTTATCTTCCGTGTTGTCGCCTGCCAGCGGCTCGACCACCATCAGAGTTCCGCCTTTTGCCAGGCTCCCGCGTATGTGCCGGGCAACACCTACCGGGTCACCCATATCGTGCAGCGCATCAAAAACGCACGCAAGATCATAACCGCCATTTGCGGGAATGGTACTGGCATCGGCCTGGTGGAATTCGAGGTTATCCACGCCAGCCGCTGCGGCTTTTCTTTGGGCATCTTCAATCGAGGGGCCGTGGATATCGTAAGCAAATATCTTCGAATTGGGAAACGTCTCTGCCATCAACACCGAAGTCGAGCCATGACCACAGCCGATGTCGGCGATGGTCCCACCGGCTTCCAGCTTACCCTGCACGCCATCCAGCGCGGTAATCCAGTTGCTGACAAGATTCGCAATGTATCCCGGACGAAAAAACCGATCGGTGCCACAAAACTGGCATGTATGCTGATCACCCCAGGGACGGCCTTTCCCAGAGCGGAACACATCGACTGCAGTTTCATATTCGGCATATTGCGCGACGATTATCTGCAGCAAGCCTTGCATATTGGCCGGGCTCTCTTCCGTTGCAAAAACGGCCACTTGTTCTGGTGACAGGTAGAACTGTTCTGAACTGGCATCATAGCTCACATAATCATTGGCAGCGTTGGCTGAAAGCAGTTCTTTCAAATAGCGTGCGTCAACCTTGGCTATGGCCGCTATTTCATCCACAGACCGAGGGTCACCATCAGCCATCGCCCGATACACGCCGGTTTGATCCCCGATATACGCAAGTAAACCGGATAACGCGGCATTCGCGTTGCCGACCACCTTCCCAGCCAATGCGTCCAGCTTTTCCATGTTCAGTTCAGCCATTGCCTGATCCTCTTAATCGTTATGTATTATCTGATCCTCTTGATTCTTCCACAGCGCACCGAAACCGTGCCTGGGCTGTGACTGAAAAACGTGCAGCAGCGGACACCGCAGATTCAGTGTAGACCCTATTGAAGTCATTACCAGCCCAGCGGGTGAAGCGCGCTCACCGGCCGCCGACCGCACATTGATCGCAAACACGGATTAAAATTGAAAAGGCTAGATGCACAACGATTTGGTCAAAGCGCGATATACTTGATGGAAACAGCAACCAAAAGGCCCCGAGCAACATGCAGGATCTACCACATCATTATCACGCCTCGGCTCATGCATCGGCAGATAGCCATGTCGCCGTCAATGCCTGCGATTTACCCGAGATCATCACAGCCGCACCTGTGGAGTTTGGTGGTCCGGGCGACAAATGGTCGCCGGAGCACCTCCTGGTCGGCACGGTGGCGAACTGTTTTATCTTGACGTTTCGCGCCATTGCCAGAAACTCAAAGCTTGAATGGACTCATCTGGAATGCTCGCCGGTTGGCACCCTGGAGCGGGTTGATGGAGTCACACGTTTCACCCATTTCAAAATCAGTGTCACCCTGACCGTCCCGACTGGAACCGACACTGAAAAGGCAGAACGTCTGCTTAGGCGTGCAGAAACCGGTTGCCTGGTAACCCAGTCGCTGCTGGCAGAGACAGAGTTAGAAACAGAAATTATCGCCAGCTCCTGAGACGGACGGGGGCTTCGATAGCCAGAACCATGTTCTCAGTAAACTTTCCGCTGAGCAGGCAAGTATTACCCGCTCCCCATCGTCATTCGGCGCTCGTAGGCAGGAACTTGAGTGCAACCCCGTTATTGCACCAGCGCTGGTTGGTGGGAGCAGGACCATCATTGAACACATGCCCCTGATGGCCACCACAGCGCGCACAGTGATATTCCGTGCGCGGCCAGACCAGCTTATAGTCAGTTTTGGTATTCAGGGCGTCCGGGATAGCGGTGAAAAAACTGGGCCAGCCAGTGCCGCTCTCATACTTCATCTCTGAGGTAAAAAGCGGCAGGTCGCAGCCCGCGCAGGCATAGATACCATCGCGCTTCTCGGCGTTCAGTGCACTGCTGCCGCTGCGCTCTGTTCCCTCTTCACGCAGCACATTAAACTGGGAAGGGGTAAGTAACTCACGCCATTTGGCTTCGGTCCGGTTCAATGTTTCGTGCGCAGCAGGGGCCTGGAAATCGCGGGGTAGCAGCGCTTGCCACTGTTCACGCATCATCGCGATATCCGCCTCGTTCAGCTTTCTTGCCAGTGCCAGCATAGGCGTAAAGGCCGCGGGTAATGCCAGCAGTGCCGTTATAAATTGTCGTCTTTTCATAACTGATTACGACCCACACAGTCTCATGTTAATTCCGTAAAGTGAACATTTTTTTATTCGCCGGTGCAGCGCTATGGCGCGGTCGCCAATGCCGCTACCACATGCCCCCAGACCTCTTTGTTAAAACCCATCCCCAAATGCGCAGCATCTACCTCAATGTGATTTACATTAGGGCTGATCTGATCCAGGGCGGCATTCCAGTCCACCACAGCGTCTGTTCTACTGACAATGGCAGTAACTGGCTGCGAAATTGGCACCGCATCCCGGCGCGCGATTTCCGCTTCAATCCAGTCGAGGTCTTGTCCACGTTTTTCGAAAAATGGGGCAGCGGCAGTGTACTTGGGGCCACCGACTGTCGGGGAGCCCATGGTAATCACCTTGTCGACAACGTCGGGCAAATCGCGCGCAACTTCTCTCGCTATATACCCTCCCAGGCTCCATCCAACCAGTGCAATCCTGCAGCCAGTTTCCTCGTGGCGTCGCATGACCTGTTCATATAAGCGGTCAATGAGAATGGGCACACCCACTTCACCTCTATAGTCTTCGCGGTAGGTAAAGTCCCAGCGATCAGACAGGTCATCCTGCGTGTGCGGCAGGTTGGCGCCGGCCAGATTCTTGCCCAGCCCCCAGCCTTCCACAGTGAACCCCTGGTTTTTCAGGTAAAGCCGCAGGGGTAGCGTGGCATTGTCACCAGAGCCAAACCCTGGAACCACGATCGCCAGCGTTTTTTCCTGTTGCGGTGCACGACGCACTCTAGCGGCCGCCAATGGCACCAGCATACGAGCAACGTCCAGTGCAGCACGTGATTCAAGCAACATCAAGCTTCTTCGGGGTCGAGCCGGCGTTCCCGTAGGCTTGGTCATGGTTGTTCCTCAGATACAGATCGCTGTTTAGGGTCTCACCGGGTTGATAACTATGGCTGCAAAGGGGACACAGCCCAAGCCCGCATTCAGGTGAAGATACTATTTGCTCACCGCGGCTGTGTTATCCCAATAAAGAGACTAATGATATTAAAAAATACGACATATCCAGATGATTGGATGACGCAGCGGCTCCTTACGCGCAGCCAGGATTCGGCAGCACCTTGACAAAAGCACCGTGATACTTGATATTTCACGACAAATAGACCTAGCAAGAAGAATAGTCAATGACCGATTACCTGGTTCGCGCCTCAGCCAATAGATCTTTAATATAACGATGACCGAGGTTGCATCGATAGTAGCGCCAGAAGGCGCAACTGATAAAGTCAGGTGGGAGCCGATGTCGCTTCGCTTGTAGATGCTCATCGCCGATTCTATCAACTTCGAGGAGCTTATTTGGCAGGCCCGGCAAAGGACACAAATAATAGAAAACTTATTGAGGCCTGATCTGGTACAGTCCTTGGGAACCTGGTGTTCTTGATCAGACCCTCTCTGAACTCAGAGATAAATTAGGGTAACCAAATGACTAACACCCCCCTGACCCTCGGCGCCATCCTCTACCCCGGCTTTGAAATGCTGGACCTGTTCGGTCCGCTGGAGATGTTCTCCATGGTGCCAAGCGACCTGCTTACCATTCACATGGTGGCAGAAAACGCAGGTGAAGTGCACTCCGCATTGGGAATGGCGATCGGCGGTCCCGAAGGTCGTTGCCGATTACGGCTTTAGGGACGCACCAGCCCTGGATATCCTGTTGCTGCCGGGCGGTTTCGGTACACTGCCAGAACTGGAGAATCCTCAGATGCTGACATTTCTCGCCGAGCGCTCCAAAGTTGCGCAAATCACAGCCTCTGTCTGCAGCGGTTCCGCGTTGCTGGCAAAGGCCGGTGTGCTCGACGGGCACCGAGCAACTTCGAACAAGCAGCTATTTGCCCTTGCCACCACACAGTCCGACAACGTTGATTGGGTTGAGGCCGCGCGCTGGGTGGATGACGGACCGGTAGTAACCGCCTCTGGCGTTTCCGCAGGGACAGACATGGGCGTGGCGATTATCCAGCGTTTGTGGGGCGAGGAGATGGCGCGGATGGTGACAAGTTTCGCGGAAATATACATGGCACGAGCGATGCAGACACGGATCCTTCGCTTGCGAACTGAATAAGGCAGCGGCTGCGTTGGGTCTCTAGCCCGATCAGGAGTTCGCGGATCAGCTCCGTCGCCTTGGTACCCGCCTCGTGAGCCTTCAGAAAGCCGATGATCTGCTCTTCTGTGTCCCGCTTCTGTTTCATGTCGAGTTCCCCTGCTATCAAATGTAGTGGGAAAATTCTCTCTTGTCTTGATTACCCTGAGGGGGAGAACGTCACCAAAGTTAACCGGGCCTACCATCAGCACGGCCTTGGCTCAGCACGGGCAGGTAAAGCAGCTACAAAGCATCCATATCCGAACAGCCATAGCCCGACCGCGGCAAAGATCATGTGCTGATAGCTGGCTAAGAAGTAGCTGCCAAACACCTGCACAAGAAATGCTGCGAACAGAGCAATAAAGGCGAGTGTCATCACCGGCCCCACTGCAATCGGTCTGCCAGTGTGCCCCAGAGAAACACGGAAATCATCGCCAGAATCATCAAGCCGATGCCACCAACGGTCAATGTATGAATGCCCTGGCTTTGCGTAACGATTGCACCGGGTAAGCCGACTGAACCGTAAAGCGCAAGACCAACAGGTATGCACCAGTAGCTCAAATGCAGTGACCACACCAGCGGGGTGCGTAGCGTCACCCAAAGCCACCAGCGCAATACACGCACAGCGTGCACGAGTGCAGCGCCCCAGAATATCGCTGTTACAACAGTCGCCGGCAACCAGTTCGCTGCTACCTGTGCCAGCACAACCAGCACCATTGCTGTGATACAGGCCGTCTCCAGCCACGGCACCACCGGAACCCGATCGGTGCCGGTGCCATTGGCCGTAAACATGGGCACCACGCGACCGGCGACAACCGTCATCAGCAACACCACCAACAGCACCATCGCCCTGCCCGCATCGGTTAACAAGCCAACATCGCCAGTAGCAGCAGACCAGTGCATCACCGCGTTAGCCGCAGACATCAGCAACAACACAGGCACGAAGATAATGTTGCGCCACTGTCGCACCATAATGACGGAGCGCGCCAACACAGCCGCAACAACAGGCAGGAACAACAGGTCGATGAGCGCCAATGCCCAATGGGGGAACAGCTCACCAAAAACCAAGCCCACTCTCGCGGCGAGCCAGAGAAGTACCAGCGAGGCTAGTCCACCGCCACGAATGCCAGGAACGCCAGTCCAGGCCTGTACCGCCGTCAGCAGAAAGCCGGTCACGATGGAGCAACAAACCCAAAGAGCATTTCATGAACGTGCCACCAAGGCGCTCCACCGTAAAGCGCCGGCTGTGCCAAGCCAGCCAACGTTGCTGCCCACAGCGACAGGCTGAACAGGCTGAAGTTGCTCCCAGCAGAAAGAAAGGACGAAACGCCAAACGGAAAAGCGCGACACCAGAGAGCTGAGCCGGGTCGGCTATCTGGCCGCTGTCGAGTAATTACTCATTTGCTGTCTGCTCATTTAACTTCCACCTATCGCTACATAATAGGCTAGAAGTGTCGCCTAGACTCGGGGAAGTTCAGCTCCGAATTTGATGCAGCAAAGACGGGTTGATTCGCGTATAAGAAGGATGCCTCTCTCGGCCAGGAGATCTTCAATCTCTGCAGCTGAGATTAAATCGGTAGTAGAGCCAGACGGCATGAGAAAAGATATCAGGCGGAAATCGGTGCCGTTCACAGGTAGTCACCTGCCTATTTTACCAATTTCAGTGATTTAAGTTGGCGATACCCTGAAATAAGTCGAATAGATGAGCATAGCCCTCCGCGGCATGCCAGGCAGCCAGATCTTCCCAGTTAATGGCATGGTTCCTTGCGATGTCCAGTGCTTGCTCCTGGCACTGGCCATCGCGTTCCAGGTACCACCAGAGCAAGCGGTCTTTCACGCAGTCCGTTGGGCTAAGCAATCGTACGGTGCCCTGACTGGTTTTGAGGTCGGCAACTCTGTCGGCGGTAATTTGCTCATGGCCGACTGCCAGGGGCGCGGAAGGGAATTCCAGTGACCATTGGCATCCGTCCCTCTCAAAATACCTGGACGCCCCCTGTGAATGGAATCCGATTTCCTGAAGTGCATCTGCAATTTTTCGTTTCCTGGAGTAGGACAGGTCGATAAAGTCCAGGTCGAAGGAAGTGAAGCGCTCGTTGGTGTAGAGGCACACGCACGAGCCACCTACAAGCACCACCTCGATGCCCCGTGCGGCCAGTGTTTCAACGACCAGTGCGGCCAGTTCAGCGCGGCTTAGCGCGTTGATGTCCGTCACAGGGGTTTACCTTTGCGTCTTGGGCGTCGGCGATTTAACAGCAATTGCTCCTTCAGCACGGGTGGCGCGAAGCTCAACGCCTTGGTCAGCAGAGAATCGACCTCCTCTTTGAACATGTAGCGCGGGTTAAAGACGAAGACACGAGTTCGGCCTACTTTGTTACTGACCAGTAACCCGTCCCGCTCCATCCGCTCCAGATGCTTTTGAACATTGCTCACGCTCATGCCGAATGTATTGGCGATTTCAAGGGCATACCCTTGCCGCCTGGCTGCCAAAAACAGCAGGACGCGTTCTGCACCTTCCGATCCGACTACGGCCTCAAGCATGTGGCTCTAGTGCCTCTATTTAACAAATGAAACTATAAAGGAGGTTATATTACCTTAAAAAGAGGTTGTTTGGCGAAAGACCGATGAATGGCCATCCCCCGTTAATTGATTAGAGCCCGAAAAAACGCACAGACCTGAACAGTCGATAAACCGTGCTAAGCTACTGATAAATATAAGAAAAATGCTTGAGAAAAGTGATAGCTACGGGTGGACTTGAACCACCGACCCCAGCATTATGAATTATGCTGGATATTTTTAACTGATTGATTTTATTAACATAAATCCGAACACCCACAGCGCATTTTGCACAACAGAGCACAACTTTTCACCACAAGTCCCGCAAATCTCCCGCAGGTACCAGTGGTGCCTTGGCAACTTCGTCTGTCCTTTTATCCAGCTGTAAACGAAATAAGGGGCTTTTAGTTTCATTTTTAGGCCATAAAGTGAAATAATGACTTCTGTGTTTCACTTTCATTCAGCAGCGCAAGGTTTGTATGGCCATCAGGTTAGAGGAATATCGCTCTGGCGAATACCGGAAGGGTTTCCAGTACCAATTCTTTTTGCCCTCTCATATCAATGAGAGCTGGACCTGGGATACGCCACAAATCAACCAGCTTGTAGAGAAGGCTGCCATAAGACTGGGGGAGCTGAATTCCTATGCTCGCCTGGTGCCAAACATTGATTTATTTATTCAGTTGCATGTCACCAAAGAGGCCGTGGTATCCAGTCGGATAGAGGGCACAAAAACCAATATCGATGAAGCCCTGTTACCAGAGGAGGAAATTAACCCGGAGCGGCGGAATGACTGGCGCGAGGTCAACAACTACATCCGCGCGATGAATGATGCCATCCAAGCGCTGGAGACATTGCCGTTATCGTCTCGTTTGCTTAAGCAGGCTCACCAGACACTACTCACGAATGTTCGCGGAGAACAAAAGATGCCCGGGGAATTCCGCACCAGTCAGAACTGGATAGGCGGCAGTAGTCTGGCTGATGCGGTATTTATACCGCCCGCGCACGAGCATGTTCCTGAACTGATGGGAGATCTGGAGAAGTTTCTGCACAATGATGAGATTCAAATGCCTGCGTTAGTTCGCATCGCCATTGCTCATTACCAGTTTGAAACCATACACCCCTTTCTGGATGGCAATGGCAGGATAGGCCGCCTGCTTATAACTCTGTTCCTGGTGAGTGAAGGCATTCTCAGTCAGCCCTTACTTTATCCTTCTACCTATTTTGAAAAGAACAAGGGACTGTATTACGACAACCTGATGAGGGTGCGTACTCACAGCGACATGCTGCAATGGCTGAAGTATTTTTTGGTGGGTGTCGAGCAAACGGCAACTGAGGCTGTCGGCGCACTGACAGACATTATCAAGCTCAAAACAGATACCGAAACGCTGATTCACAACAACTTTGGAAGACGGGCCGCCAGCGCCACACTCTTATTGCAACAGCTGTTCAAGCAACCGATTTTGAGCGTTGATCAGGCCGCGACAATCTGCGGTGTGAACTATCGTCCTGCCAATGAGCTGATAGCATTGATGTGTGAGCATAAGATTCTCAGAGAGATCACTGGGCAAAGCCGAAACAGGCTGTTCGCGTTTGAGCCGTATCTGGAACTGTTTAACTTGAAATGATCACACCCTACCAAACCCAATACTTTGCCTGGCAACTCATCCGCCGCCTGTCTTCAGGAACCCTTGCAGCATGGGTGTTCCGCTGTCTGTACGTTTGTACTTCCAAGAGGAGTAGTTGAGATGGCGAACCTGTCCCTCCTGAAAATTCGATCGCCCTGATTTTATTGACTATTCCTAGCAACCGATGAAGGATGGCAAACATGCCATTCTTTATTCTAGCGGTCATGTTGCTGTTCTGGATTCTCTTTTCACGCTATGTGGATGGCTGGCGTACAGTACTCCACGGCCTACATCCGGATACTGTCGTACGCTGGCATCGGCAGGGCTTCCGATTTTACTGGCGCTGGAAAAGTCGAGGCCCTAGGCCGGGACGACCCGCTATGGATGGAGGCCTGCGCAAGCTGATCCGAGAAATGCAGGCAATCAATATGGGCTGGGGTGCGCCCAGAATCATAATGTGTGGCGGCGATTGATTTCTTTACGGTCCCCACTGCCCAATGGACAGCACAGCAATTAGTGGAAGCATTTCCGTTTGAGTCCGGCCCACGGTATTTATTGCGCGATCGGGATGCCATTTATGGTGATCTAGTCCAGCGACGGATCAACAGCCTAGGTATCGAGGAGGTCATCACGGCGCCTCGCTCGCCATGGCAGAATCCCTTCGTTGAAAGAATAATCGGCTCTATACGCCGAGACTGCCTAGATCATATTATTGTTCTCAATGAGCGGCACCTACGCAGTATCCTTCGCGATTATTTCAACTATTACAATACCTGTAGAACGCACTTGTCGTTAAACAAAGATCCGCCAGAAACCCGAACAATTGAACTGCCAGTCGGGAAAAGTTGTCGCGTTTCCCCGTGTTGGTGGCCTGCATCATCAATACGAGAGAATTTCAGCCTGATGGCGGTTGCAAAGAGTGACCCGAAAAGTGGCACGATTATATTTACAGGAGGGACAGTATCTTTGAGCTTTGTTTGCTCACGGCAGCGTCTCCCATGACTATAAAAGTCTATAAACAAATATTTGCCCCTAGCTCTGATTGATCCCACAGCGACCCCCTTACTGAATGCCGGCCATTAAGGCGCTGGTAGTGGTAGGGCGAGCCATATCCTTCTCTATGCGTTCCCACACATAGAGAATCTTGCGGCCACCGAACGGGCGGATATAGTGAATGCCTTCCAGCAGAACAGAGTCCTTCAGGCGGTTGCGGATGGTCCTGACGTCATACTTGATGCGGTCGGAGAGCTCATCCGTGGTGAGGTAGGTATATGTATCCATAATTCGCTCCTAGCGATCGGGTGATCGGTAGAGCCCCATGCTCTGTTGATCACCTTATGGAGCTAACATTTCATGGATTGCGTAGGTCTGCTGGAGGAAGGGAAAGCGTGAAAATACGCTCAGGCGAGGTACGGCCCTTGTATCAGTTCTTTCCCATTTAATGCGCGATAACCTCAGGCCGTAGGCCTGAGGTTATCGCCGCGCGGGCTGAGGGAAACCGGCTGGCACAGATCTAAGTGATGGCCTCAGCCATGGGAAAAGCACTTCGAGATTAGACGCGAGGTTAAGCGGTATAGAGAGCAAAAAATGGACAGGGCACAGTGTGGGCACGAAATGGGCACACTTTGGGCACAAAGCAATTTCGGTTGAATAATAGCCAAGCTTGCGCAAATATAAAAAATGCGCTAAGCTAATGATAAATAGAAAGAAAAGTGCTTGAGAAAAGTGGTAGCTACGGGTGGACTTGAACCACCGACCCCAGCATTATGAATGCTGTGCTCTAACCAGCTGAGCTACGTAGCCACAATCAGCAACCGGGGTCACACCCCGAGAAGGCGCGAATTTTCCTTATTTCCTGCCCGTGAGTCAAGCCAGTCTGGCAGTAATTTGTCTTTCGGGTAGTCCCTGCCGGGCGCCATCCCCAGGCTGCCACTTGCAAGGGCTGCCACGCTGTCTCAAGATGCCGCAATGAGGCGGTAGCGAGGCCGATATGGATTGGAACGACATCAAGGTGTTTCTGGCACTGGCGCGCAAGGGTTCTGCCAAGGGCGCGTCGCAGGTCTTAGGCGTCAGCAAGTCAACCGTCACCCGGCGTCTCGACGACCTTGAGCACGCACTCAGCACCCATCTGTTTGACCGCACGCCAGATGGCTATCGAATGACGGCGGCGGCTGAGCAACTGCTGCCTACTGCCGAACACGTTGAGGAACTGATACTGGCAGCGGAGCGGCGTGTTCACGGTGAGGACCAGCACCTGGAGGGCCCCATCCGCGTTACGCTGCCAGATACCGAAGGTATGGGCCGGTTAATGAACCGGCTGGCGCGCTTTGCGCAGGAATACCCCGGGATTGATCTGGAAATCTCCGCCAGTACCGAGGCGCTGGACCTCAGCAGGCGCGAGGCGGATATCGCCGTTCGCGTTATGCCCGCTGGCGTAAAACCGCCAGACTATTTGATTGGCCGCCACCTCTCCCCACTTTCCGCCAGCACCTACGTCCACCGCGACCTGCTGCATAAGGACAACCCTGAGGATGTCTCCCACTTGCAATGGATAGGTAAAGCACCTGCCGGGCAGAGAGAAGACTGGCTCATGCACACCCACCTGCCTGATAACCCCGTGCGTCACGCTATCCTCGACCTGTCACTGGTGGTGGGAGCTGTGCGGGCAAAGATGGGCATGGCCTTCATGCCCTGCCTGTTTGCAGCAGATCACGAGGAGATCATACAAGTCCCGGGAGCCATCACGGTGCATCATTCAGACCTGTGGGTACTCACGCATAAAGACCTGCGACTCAGCGCGCGGCTGCGCGCCTTGCGGGAAGTGATTGCCGACGAATTCCAACAACTGCGGCCGCAACTGGACAGCCGGCGTGAGTAATCTGCCTGAGGGGTGTCCATATTTGCACTCCTGCAATTCATAAGCGGATATTTTCAGCATAGACGGACACGCCTAGTATCAACCTCGCACAACAAACAAGGGAGTGCGAAAATGAAAAAGGTAGCGGCGGGTTTGGCAATGGGCTTTGTTCTGGCAACTGCAACAGCAGCACAGGCGGGCAGTGATGGTAATCGCTTTCAGCAAGTAGCTGAGTGTAAAACGCAACTGACTGCTGTCTACGGCGAAGACGCACATGTGCGCACCATAGGCAAGGTCTCGGTTCGGGGGTCGGCTATGACGTTCAGCGTGTCCCCCCAGGGCGAGAGGCGCGTGAAAGTCACCTGCACGCCTGGATCCGATGGCAACGTCAGCATGATGGATCGTTACGGCTTTGCCCTGGCAATGCCCGAGCAGCAAGACAAGAAAGCTCCGGGTGAGCTGTTTTAACCGATTGCGTTAACACAGCGGCACCCCGCGGGTTTCACGCAGGGCGGTTAACCGCAGTCAGTCTTTATAGTCAGGCGCGCGGCCTTCCTTGCGCGCCTTGATCGCTTCTTCAAAGTTCTGCGTGGTCATACGCACAAACAACTGGGCATGACCCTCGTGATTCATATGGGTGTGCAGGCTGCCCGCATCCACACCGGCCCAGAGCATTTGCTTGCTGAGCTCGACACCCAACTGGCTGAAGCCGCAGATGCGATCCGCGATTCGGTAGCACTCATCCAGTAGCTCGTCGCGCTCCACCGCCTTTGAAACCAGCCCCAGGTTGGCCGCCTCCTGTGCGCTGACGTCGCGTCCGGTAAGCATAATTTCGAAGGCGCGGCTGGTGCCAATGGCACGCGGTAACAGATAGCTAAGCCCCAGTTCCGCCGAGGTGAGTCCGTTGTTGATGCCCGCGGGTCGAAAATAGGCCTGTTGGGCAGCAACGCGAATGTCCGTGGCCATGGCCAGGCAGAAACCGCCGCCAATCGCGGGGCCGTTAATCGCACCGATCACCGGCTGGTGCATATCGTGAATTGTCTTGATCACGTCGTCGAGTATCTTCATGGCCCGGCGGGCAATGCCTGGCACGGTCAGCCCATTGAAGATATCCAGCCAGCCCGGGTCTTCCAGGTCAGCACCGGCACAAAAACCCTCACCAGCGCCGGTGACAATCACAACCCGAACGTCATTGTCGAAACTGACTTTTTCGAGCGCATCCTTGAAGGGCACCATCACATCGAACGCCATCGCATTCATGCGTTCGGGGCGGTTAAGGGTAATCAGGCACACCCCGGGGCGGGGGCTTTCAACATTGACAAAGGACATATGGCAGCTCTTATTAGATATGTCCCAATAGTCTAGAACAGGACCACGTTGCGGAACATGACCGAATCGGTCAGAGGTTTATGCACCCCACAGCGATACTACGTGGCCGCAATCGGGGCGTATGCGACCGGCAAGGACCTCCTGGTACACGCGCTCTGTCGCGGCAACACCAAGACTGGTTTCCACCTGCATCCATTGACCCACAAAACCAGTGAACTCGCCCCAAACCTGCGCCAGTTTTTGCTGGAACAGGGGTGCGCCCCACTCGCCAATACGCTTCTCGGCCTGGGTGGGCGCAAAGAACATCACCGGCTCGGGTCCCTTTAAGGGCTGCGCAGACTTGCCGAGCTGCTCCCAGTGTGAGGCCCCGACCAGGCAACTATACCGCAGCTGCTGATCGTAATGATCGTGCACTCGCGCCATCAGCTCACCATCACCCGCAAAATCGACCACCACGCACGCCCTGCTGGCATCGAGACTTTCGACATCCTCATAGCACAGCACCCGGTCATAACAACCCAGGCCCTCGACAAAGTCCCGGTTACCCGCAGACGTCAGTCCAACGACTTCATAGTTGTTGTCACGCTGGGCGCGGTTGCGATGTAACAGGTAAGCCATACCCAGTGCTGTTTTGCTGGAGGCGCTGGTCAGTAATACTGTTTCGGCGCCGAAGAAATTATTGTCCGCCATAAAATCATCGAGCAGGAAAGACGTGGTAAACAGGGGACGCAACAGCATCTGCAACGCTTCCGTATCTTCACGGTAGAGCGGATCCCGGGCGCAACGCAGATACTGGTTATAGATGATAGGCAACGAGGCACGGTGCTGGCTGACATCGACAAAACTGTTTTCAGACACATGGCCAGGGCTGACAACCAGGTGCGTGGCCATGGGAAAGTAACCGTAAAAACGCTCGCCAACACTGATCCCCTCACACTTGCTCGCGATCACATCGGCGAACCCCCATACAGGGATGATACCCATGCCCTCGCTGGCCGGGAAAAACTCCCAGTAGCGCAGCAGATCGCCGGTTGCCGCGTAACTGATATTGTTCGCGGTCAGCGCGAAGCGGTCAACGCGCAGGAGGACGGATCCCTCGTCCAGGCTCGCTGCGTCCGGCACGGCCGTCTCGCTCAACGCGGTTTCTGCAAACGCCTGCCGGTTAACAGTGAACTCTACTGACTGACTCATCTCAATCCCCTACTCCGCCTTGAATACCAGTCCGGCATTGTCCACCAGACGCTTGATCAACTTATCTCCCATGGCCGCGGCCGGCGTCCATATCCCGCCCGGTGTCGCAATGTCGTCGCGCGCCAG
Source organism: uncultured Gammaproteobacteria bacterium (assembly GCA_963845135.1). Lineage (GTDB taxonomy): Bacteria > Pseudomonadota > Gammaproteobacteria > Pseudomonadales > Halieaceae > Halioglobus. Next base: position 336,767 of record CAWJQW010000007.1, read on the forward strand.
GGCCACCGCACTTTCGGCAATCATGCGCGAGGTAGAACCATAGCCAGGGTCACGGTCGCCGCCTACTGACACCGCGACCAGCTCGCCGCTGGCGCTCTTGCCCTGGAAAAGAATGTCGTAGAACCCGGCCAACTGCTCTTCACGGCTGGGTCCCTCTCCTGGCCGGGGTTCCTTGTCGCCGGAGGTCAACCCCGGCTCGGCCATGGACAGGGCAACGGACTCGCCCTTCTCACCCGGGCCAGTCAGTACCATTTCAGTGTAGGTGAAGTCCTCGCCGTAAGCGTGGCCCAGTAATGCGTTGGAGCGATGCACATTGGGCATATTGATCTGCGCCATGATAAACGGCGCAGCCCAACTGCCGATGTCTTCATCGTAGGTGGGTTTATGGCTGGCAGGCTGGCGCACTCCCTCATAGCCCGGCACCAGGCAATAGGGGTTCTTGAGTTGCTCCAGTACCGACGGGTCTTTCATAGCCGCTGCCATCGTCGCTTTCATACTGGCCACCGTGCCGCCGGATGCGTGGCCTTTCATCTGCCGCACCCTGCCCTTGACGTCCTTTACGACGGAACCGGTCTTTTCCCTGGCGACACTCTGCAGGTAATACACCCCCAGGTCGAAAGGAATGGAATCGAAGCCACAGGAAAACACAATACGAGCACCAGACGCTTCTGCCGCCGCCGAGTGCGCGATAACCATATCGCGCATCCAGTTGGTCTCACCACAGAGGTCTACATAATCTGTGCCGCCTGCAGCGCAGGCTGCCAGTAAATCGGAGCCGTAAAGCTGGTAGGGACCCACGGCAGTTAACACCACCCGCGTGCGCGCAACCATCTCGGCCAGGGCTGCTTTATCAGCCGAGTCGGCCGCTATAACTGGCAACTCCGCTGGCAAACCTGATTCGCTCGCCGCCTGGCGAATCTTCTCGGCGTTACGTCCGGCAAGTGCCCAGCGCAGTTCGCCGCCCGTGCCGTAACGCTCTGCCAGGTACTCCGCAACCAGTTGGCCGGTAAAGCCGCTGGCACCATATACAATGACATCAAACTCTCTATTGTCTTTCATCTTCGCTTCACCTGTTTTTTTAATCTTGTCTTAACGGCAACAGGCCGCGCAGACTCACGCAATACCTATGCCGCTTAATCCGCGAAGGACATTAACTTCTCGTTCAGCACACCCTGTAGTTCGGGACTTGCGGCTGCCTTGTCAAAAGCGCTGGCGATCACGGCACTGCGATGATCGGTTACCAGGCGGTAGCTGGGGTGAGTAAAGATATACAGTTCACCCGCCGTCATCGCTTCCAGCACACGCCTGCCGACAATCCCCACATCAATCCCGTTGTTCACCGCTTCGGTGGTCACCTTGGCGACCTTGAGCACATCGGGCGTGGGGGGCACGTCAGTCGCGTAACGCGGCTGTCGATTGCGATAGGACTGGTGAATACGTGTTTTCACAAACGCGGGCGCCAGTACTGACACCTGGATATTGCTACCCTTCAACTCCTCGAACCAGGCCTCTGAAAGTGCCACTACAGCCGCCTTGGTCGCGGTGTACGCGCCGCCAAGGGGCGCGCCGGCCATGCCTGCCATTGAAGCCACATTGATCAACCAGGACGACTCCCCATGCTGCTTCATCAGCGGCACGAATACATTGGCGCCATACACCACACCCATCAGGTTCACATCAATGGTCCAGCGCCAACCGGGCTCGTCCAGCGTCTCTATTGACCCTATGCCACCACTGACGCCGGCGTTGTTGACCAGTACATGCACGGCGCCAAAACGCGCGGTCGCAGCTTGCGCGGTGCGCTGCCAGTCTTCCAGTAATGCCACGTCCATCTCTACCGCGAGCACCGGTATATCCGCTTGCTGTAATGCTTTCTCGGCGACTGCAAGCTGCTCCGCTTCAATGTCTGCCAGCACAATATTCATACCTGCAGCACCCAGGGTGCTCGCCAGGTTCAGGCCTATACCGTCAGCGCCGCCAGTGATGACCGCGGTCTTTCCTTTAAATTCCTGCATAATCTATTCTCGTGGTTGGATGGATAGCGCCCGACGCCAGGCGGACGCCCTCAAAACACAGCGCTTTCCCTCAAAATTTGTCCTCGGAGAAAACGCCCTTGCGGTCCCGGTACATACGGCCCAGTGAGCTGGCGAAATACTCAGGGAAGAAGCGCTTGAACCGCCAGCCCCAGCGGGCGTCCGGCTGAGTCATCACGTACAAGCGCTCGCGCTCAACCGCCCGCAGCACGTCTTCCACAATCTCTTTAGCCGTAACCCTGGACTGGTTCAGCTGCTTGTGCAGCATCTGTTCACCACGCGTATCTTCACCAAAGCTCTCACCCAGTGAACTGGCAAAAACGGTCGGGCATACCACGGTCACGCCGATGGCAGAACGAGAGAGTTCCACCCGCAGTGTCTCCGACAGCGAGATCACTCCCGCCTTGGCCACGTTGTAAGGCCCCATCTCCGGCGCAGATAAAGTGCCGGCGCTGGACGCGGTATTGATGATATGGCCATAGCCCTGCTGTTTCAGTAGCGGTACGAATGCGCGGCAACCGTGAATAACACCCCATAGGTCGACGTTCATGACACGATGCCAGTCTTCCAGGGCGACCTCGTTGAGCTCGCCGGCCACGGCAATGCCGGCATTATTGAAGACCAGATCTACGCCGCCCCAGGCCTGCTCGACAGCCTCACGAGCGCCTTCCAGCTGCTCGGGCTGGGTGACATCCAGTTCACGAATAATCACCTCTGCGCCTGATGCGCAAAGCTGACGCTCTACTTCACGCAGTCGCTGGGCATTGATGTCAGCAATAAATAATTTCCACTTCCTTTGCGCCAGTTGTTGGCCAATTTCCAGACCCAAACCACTGGCGGCGCCGGTGATAAACGCGCGCTGTTGTGGATAACGCTTTTCAAGTTGCATAGCAAACGTCCTGATTATTATCTGTCAATGCAAAGCCGAAACATCGACCTCATTTTCCTGCAGTCCTTCCACGCGGCAGTGTGCTTACCCTGCTATGGGCCTTCCGAACTGTCCTTCTGCCTTTCCTGATGCATCAACTTTAGCGCATCCTGAAGGGCCGACATGGTCACGGCGGTGGAAACGCCAATCATGAGCACACCGTTTACCGCCTGCATGGGACCCAATATACGGTGCTGCGCTGACATCACAATGTCGCCATATCCCAGCGTGGAGAAGTTTACCGCAGAGTGATAAACAGCAATGGTGGTACTATCGAACTCACCAAGAGCAAGAAACAAGGCGGCCCAGATAAATATCTGCAGAAAGTTACCGACCATCAGCATCATCATGACACCGCCTATCAACAACACAGTGTTTGCGAACGATGGCGACAGCGCGAGGTAGCTATGACGCATATAAAACCGCGCTGATAACGCGACCAGCAGAGCCTGGATGAGCAGGCAAAACACCATTACGACCAGTCCTATCAGCATGTTGTTAATCATTATCCTGCCTCCACCCTTGTCGGGGTTTGCTGTCTGGCCTCCTGCCGCTCTCGCAACCATTCCAGGAATACCAGGGTTAACCAGGCGTACAGTGTCACGCCGAGAAACAAGCCCAGGCGCACGGCCGATGCCTTGTAGGGGTCCTTGCCCGATTCCGTATCGCCCACTGCAGGGCCTATAAATATCAGCAGCGTAATCAGCACATTGGACCAGAAACTCGGGGGATAGCGCGTTTTGGCGACCCCATACACCCGGGCCACAATGAACAAACTGAATGCCAGTGTCCACAGGAAAAACATCCACAGGTTGGGCAGCACCTTCAGGCAGTACCACATGATGATCGCCAGCAGTGCGGCCAGCAGTGTTGAACCCAGCAGTTCCCTTCCGGCAGACCTGACATGGGTCTCGGAAACCTGCTGCCCCAGAGCCACGGACTTCATGATGATAGGCGCATACATGATGGGGTTGCTCAATACCAGCAGATAGCTGGGGAATACGATCAAGGTCGCGCGCAGCGCCAGCCAACTGGACTGCAGGGGTCGCGGCGCGGGGGCTGGCTCAGGCGCCGGGCCCTCCTCCGGGAACAGCGGATAGACCAGCCACTGACAAAACACCGCCACTGCGATGTTGATACACAGGGCCTTTATCAACAACAAAGCAATGCCAAAACCCATCAGGCCCATGGCGGAAATCAAAGTGATGCCCACCGTCAGCAGGGCGCCAACAGAGGGTTTACCCAAATGCAGCGTCACATAATTGGCGACAAACAGGCCGCATAGCACAACCAGAAGCGCCGTTGCCGGATAGTGCAGTAACACAGGAATCAGCAGCAAACCGCTACTGAGCATGACGCAGAGCACAAGCAACAGGCCCAGCAAGCCCTTCGGACCCATGGGTGGCTTGGGTGCCAGCCCGAGCATAAATGCAAACAGGGGAGCGATGAATGGCATGGACTGGGCGCTGCCATAAGCTACCGCCAGGGACAGGGCTACTGTCAGGCTGAGGCGAAAGACACGCTTGGCGGCAATAGGCATGAGAGGATTAGTAAGCGTAAGCAAACAGGCTCATTAAGCGGATATACAATTTACCCAGCACAGCAGTAAGCCAGGCATCGTCGCTATAAGCGATCACCGACGCCTGGCCACCCACGCGCAGCTGTTCGCGCAGGCCCGGCTCCTGGTCGACAGGAAACCTTACGACAACCGGGAAGCGCTGTGCCTGGCGCAACCAGTCCCGATTATTGCTAATACTGGGCAGCGTTCCGGGCGGAGGCGGCTGGGCGGCGCTGATACCCAGGCCAATATTGCCAATTTCGCCTGCAAACACCTGCCCGGGTAATACATCGAACAGTATTTCCACGGGAGTTCCGGCCCGGATATTCCCCAGGTTGTTTTCGGTAAACTCGGCCTGAACCCAGACATCGTGAAAAGACACCAGCGTCATCAAGGGACCACCAGCCCCCGCATACATTCCGACATCCGTGCGCAGGTCGGTAATTACGCCACGTGACGAGGCTTTGACCACCGTGCGCTCCAGATCAAGCTGGGCCTTCTCCACCGAGGTGCGGGCTATCCTCAGAATGGTGTTGGTTTCCTCGTCAGAGGCGCCGCCCTTGGCTTCAATCGCCTGGGCGATGCCAGCCTGGGCGGCGGCAACTGCGGCCCGCGACTGATCCAGCGTGGCCCTGGAAATCTCGAGTCGCCGCGTAGAAATGGTGCCGGGATCTTCTTTATACAGACGTTCCAGGCGCGAAGTATCCTTCTGCGCTTTCATCAGGTTGGCCTGGGCTGAGCGTAAATTTGCTCGTGCGGCATCGACACCCGCGTCGCCCGCATCAACCTGGCGCAGGGCATTCTCGTAGTCAGACTGTGCCTTGGCCAGGGCAATATCGTATTGGGTGGTATCAATTTTGAATAACTGCTGACCCGCTTCGACCTGCTGATTGTTTTGAGCATTAACCTCCACCACATAACCGGAAACCTGAGGGGCCACGCCCACCACATAGGCTTGCACCCTCGCCTGGGTTGTATAGGGTGTGAGCCGGTCAGCGGCCAGGTACCAGGTCAAACTCAGGAGAATAATAATGGCAATGATGGCACCGCCACGTTTAACGGTCTTGGGAGCCTCCTCTTCCGCCGCCGCAGCCTGTGCCGCAGCTTTTTCGGTGCTAACTTCCGCTTCACTCATAACTATGGGACCTTGTTATCATTGAACGGGGACCGCAATTGCATCATCCAGCATGCCACCCCAGTCAGTGCGCTCTTCCATCACTGCGCGAATCGTTTCCGGCAGCAGGTCTTCAGCGCCGGCCGGCTGCCAGCCGCCACCAAGTGCCTTGTAAAAAGCAATGACCGAATTGATATGGGCGCCCTGGTTGGCCACGTAGCTGGCAGAACGCCCCGCCAGGGACTGCTGCGCAGAAAGCACGCGCTGAAAATCGGAGTAGCCCTCCTGGTAACGTTTTGTAGAGAGGGTCAGGGACCGTTCCGCCGCCGCCAGCGCATCGGCCAGGATCTGCTGTTGGTCCTTCGTTTTCACAATACTGATTGCCGCATTGTCAATTTCCGACGCGGCCGCCAACACCGTGAGTTGATAGCTTTCAATCGCCTGCTGCAGGCGCACATCCTGTACCCGCACGTTATTCTCTATACGGCCGTAATTGAACAGGTTCCAGCTAAAACTGGGCCCAATGCCCGTGCTCAATGTATCGGTGGTGGCATTGAGTGAATTACCGGACCAGCCGATCGTGCCAAACAGGGAGATGGAGGGATAGAGGTCGGCCCTGGCCACGCCGATTTGTGCAGATTGGGCTGCCACCGTCCATGCGGCCGTGCGGATGTCAGGTCGCCGCATCAGCAATGTGGCGGGGAAACCATCGATAAACACCGGATTCAACGCAGGTAGCTCAGCCTCCACATCTGCCAACTCAGGCAAGTCGCCGGGAGAGCGCGCAAGCAGCACACATAGCGCGTTCTCAATCTGCCTGAGGCTGATCTCCAACTCGGGGATGGTGGCGAGCGTCGCCAGGTACTGCGTACGTGCCTGTTGCACGTCCAGTTCAGCGGACTGCCCACTCTTGAACAGCGCGGTGGTAATTTCCAGGCTCCGCTGCTGCAGGGCCGCGTTTTCCCTGGCGATTTCAATCTGGCGAGCCGTGGTGAGATACGCGTAATAGGCTTCAGCAACCTGAGCAGCCAGCAGAACCTGTGCATTCTGTTGATTGGTCACTGAGGCGAAATAAGCAGCATCGGCGGACTCTATGCCGCGTCGCCAACGACCCCAAAAATCAAGTTCCCAGCCGACGTCAAACCCGGCGTTGTAACTATTAAAACCGGAGCGGTCACCCGAGTTGTCGCCTTCCGTTGGCCAGTTATCTACTCTCGCCCAGGAACCAGTGCCTCGCTGTACTTGCGGATACTGGCTGCCCGTGGCAATGCCCAGCAGCGCCCTACTCTCAAGAATAGCGAGCCCGGCGATACGCAGCGTCTGGTTCTGTTTACGGGAGGTCTCAATCAGCTGGTTCAGCGTGGGATCGTTAAAGGCCTGCCACCAGAAGCTGAGATCTTCCGCTTCGCTCGGTGGCGTCGTCAGCGCCTGCCCATACAGGTCCGTTTCCCATTCCTGCAACCAGGCAACATCGGGCTCCTCGTAATCGGGGCCCAGGTTGGTGCAAGCCTGTAAAGAAAAAACGGCGCAGGCGACCGCGGCGACTGTGCGCAAACGCCTCATTCAGCGGCCTCAGGGTCCCCTTCTTCGGTGGTCGCTGCGTCGGCCTGCATTGCCACCCATTCCATGAAAATCTGATAGCCTACGGCAAGCACAACTGCACCCACGAACAGTCCGACGAAACCGCTTGAAATCATACCACCCAGGGCACCAATGAGGATCACCGGCATAGGGGCATCCACACCCCGGCCCAATAGCATCGGTTTCAGAATGTTGTCAGATAGAGCAGTCAATATAAGGTATACGGACCAGATGAGATTCATCACTGTACCGGAGTCGCCACCATTCCATAGCCAGATCACCACGGGCAAAATCACCAGGATGGCAGGCAGCTGCATAATCGCCAGTAATAGCACCGCGAAAGCGAGCACGCCGGGCGCCGGCACACCCGCGAGTATAAAACCGACACCCGCCAAAACCCCCTGAATCAAGGCAACGCCCAGTACGCCTGCAGCTACAGAACGAGTCGTCATCGTTGCCAGGGCGTGCACTCTTGGCCCGTAATCCTTGCCAGCCAGCCGGCAGAGGATAGCGTAAATCGCTTCGCTGCCCCGCTGACCGAAGGCCATCATAACGCCTGCGACTATCAGTGACGCCATGAACATCAGGACACCGCTCACGGTACTTTTGGCCAAGGCCAGGGCACTGGCAAGCATCGCTTCCACAGAAGTTTTGTTGGCTTCCACGAGAGCCGGCAGATTCGTGGATGCTTCAGTCCAGGTATCGAAAACTCCCTGGCCAATTACCGGCCAATCAGCCACCGATGGCTTAGGCGGGGGCAAAGCCAGTGTGCCCGCCTGGTAAGCATCAACCGTATCGGTGATCTGGTCCACCAGCGAATCCCCGATTATCGCGATGGGTACGCCCAGGATAAGCAGGCCGATCAACGCTATAACCGTCGCCGAGCGGCCAGAGTTACCGCCCATTTTGGCAGTGAGTTTTTGCTGCGTGGGATAAAGCGTGACGGCCAGAATCAAGGCCCACATCATCAGGTTCATAAATGGACTGAAAACCCGGAATGAAGCCACTACCATGAATAAGATCAAGCCGACACGAATCAAGCCGTCCGTGAACTCAGCGACGGTCATAGGATGGCCCTGGTTGTCAGGCTCTTGCATTTCGTTCCCCTATTATTATCGGCCACAGCCGCGGTAAGTCATTATTTCGCGCATAGTATCACTAAGCACGAGCACTCATCACTCTTACCCGGGGCACACTCCACGGCAACCCGGTGCTGACGCCAGGGTCTATTGTCGATGCCGCTGAAAGCTGACCAGTATTTCCTGACTATTTCCAGACCTGGTTGGCCGCACCGCTGCAGCCGGCTGCAACGACCTTGGCGCCATTTTTCGGTGGATTACCCTGTGTCTGCAGGCACTTTTTATTGCCTCCTGCGAGCCGCCCCTGGTCATCCAACTGCCACTTCTGGTTGTTGCCAGATCCACAGTTGGCTAGATCGGCACCCGTAACACACCGTCCATCGCTGGCCACCAGACGGCCCTGGTCGTCGAAGTGCCAGGTCTGGCTGCTACCGCTGGCCTTGCACTTCTTTACCATCAGCACTTTGCCGGCAAAATCGAGACACAGCCCATTGCGAGTCTTGTAGCTCTTGCCGCCCTGGGACTCGGCCACGATCTTGTGACCTTCCTGTTGCATGGACTTGAGCGCATCCTTATTGAACTCTACCGCATGAACCTGAGCGGCCACGCCAATAAAAAGAACACTAAGCAGGGTTAGTTGTTTCATCGATCTGCTCCTTTCACTACTATTAAGATAGCTGGCAAATTAGCCGCTAACGCGCCAAGTGACAACAGTTGACGGCGCACATAACCGACTTTCTCATATGAGTGCAACCTTGTCTAAACCACTGAAGGTCTGCCTGGTGCTACTGCTGATACCGCTGCTGGCACTGCCAGTCGCAGCTGCGCTGCTGTTAGCGCTGGCAGGCACAGAGACCGGTACGGCATTTGTCGTGCGGCAGCTGCAGCATCAGCTGGACGAACAGGTCACATGGCAGGGTCTCGACGGGTCGCTACTGGGTCCATTACGGCTGACGAACGTGACCCTCATGCAACCGGGAATGGAGGCGCAGCTTGAGCGCCTTACCCTTGACTGGAGCCCGAGTGCGTTGCTGCAGGGCACGTTACTGGTCAGCGCGCTGCAGGCCGATGGCATACGCATAAACCTGAGCACCACTGAGCCCGACACCAGCGCGAGCACACCCTTCAGGCCCGGCGATGTCCAGCTGCCCCTGGACATCTCAATGCCGAACATCACCCTCAGCAGACTGCAAGTGTTGTCCGCAGGCGAACCTGTGGTCAGCATCGACGATATAAGCCTGGATGCCGAGTTGACCGACAATGAAGTCGTGCTGCATTCCCTCGCTCTGGTAATGCCAGAGGGCACTCTGTCACTGCAAGGCCGCACCCATTTGAGCAACGAAATGCCACTGGCCCTGGCCGCGCAGTGGAACTGGATACTGCCGCCGGCCCAGGGAGCAGCGGTGCTGGCAGAGGGACTCCCAATCACCGGGAACGCCCGGATTGATGGCGACCTGAGGTGGGAAACGGCCGTCAGTTTCGACGTGAATTACCGCGTACGGACCGAGGGACAGGAAGCTCTCGACCCGCAAGTTCCCAACACGCTGACGGCAACGGGACTGATTCAGGGAGTACTTGGCTCCGAACAATTGACCGTCACAGATCTCACTCTGGCACTGGAGGAGACAGATCTGCAGCTGGCGTCGACCGCAGAGATCTCGGGGCTCAGTGACGATGTTCCTGTGATCGCTGCCACGCTGGCATGGCAAAAACTGCAGTGGCCGCTGAGTGCAAGCTCGCCCCTGATAGTTAGCCAATCCGGCGAGGCTACAATTAACGGCAGCAGCGCCGCCTTTAACGTGGATATGCACGCAGACCTGGCGGGCCAGGACATTCCTCCAGGCAGCTGGCATCTGCGAGGCAGCGGCGATCCTGAGCACCTGCAGATCGCCGCCTTACAGGGGCAGGTTCTGGGTGGCGAATTGCGCCTGTCCGGCCCTGTTAGCTGGCAACCTGCCCCTGCCTGGCAGCTGCAGCTGATTGGCTCTGGCCTGGATCCTGCTCAACTTGACCCGGCGCTGAGCGGCCAGTTGTCTGTCGCACTGACCACCCAGGGACGACTGCAGGCGGACTCCGCCCTGGAAGCCGAGGTCGAGTTGCAGCACCTGGGCGGGCACATGCAGGGCTACCCACTGCAACTGACGGCGCGGGCCAACTTGCTGGGTGAGCAGGTCCAGCTGCGCCAGCTGCAGGCCAGTAGTGCCGGCAACCAGCTCAATGTCAGTGGTCAGCTATCACCACAACAGCTGGCCCTCGATTGGTCGCTGACCGCGCCAAATCCCGAGAGCTTCCTACCGGGCGCCAGCGGCAGCGCCACTGCCAGCGGCACGGTGGCTGGCAGCCCGGACTCGCCGACACTGCAAGCAGAGCTGATGGCACCGCAACTGCAACTGGACGAGCTATCCGTCTCGTCTCTAGCGGCCACAATCACTGCCGGACTCGCCGCGGAGGCCCCGCTGGCGCTGAAGATCGATACCGGGACGTTGTCGCAGGGCGAAACAGCCTTGTTAAAACGGCTACAAGTCAGTATGTCGGGGTCCAATGACCAGCACCGGGTCGCAGTGGATGCTGACACCGGGCAAGAACAGCTGCGAGTCAATCTGGCTGGCAGCATTGATACCGCAACACCGGGCTGGCGCGGCACGCTGCAGCAACTGGTGGCAACCACCGCGGACTATGGCAACTGGCAGCTGGCGGCACCGGCGACCCTGGAGGTCTCTGCCGAACATATCGGCCTGGCACAATCCTGTCTGCATGATTCCGCGCTCGGGGCCCAGCTGTGCGCGGCTGGCGACTGGGCTGCGGATGGCGCGGCACAGTTCTCCGCCACGCTGGACGCCTTACCGCTGCAGCTGTTCGTCGATCAGGTTGCGGGCAACGTTTCGGCAGACCTACAGGGCAGCGTCGCTGCTAATGGCGCCCTGCGCGCAGACAGCACGCTGCGGTTGAGCCCGGGTGAGATGAACGTCCAACTGGAGCACACCCGCAAAACACTATCCTACCAGGGGGGTGACATCAGCTTACAGATCAACGAGCGTGGACTCACCGCCGTCGCAGATCTCGCCACGCCTGAGCAGGGGACAATAGAAGCTCGTGTGACCCTACCCGCTCTCAATGCCCTGCCCATGGCTGAGCAGCAACCACTTTCCGGTCGCTTGCGGGCAGCGCTGCCAGACATTGCCGGCTTTGCGGCCTGGGTACCTGACCTGGGGGCCACCGCGGGGAGTATCAACGCAGACCTTACACTGGGCGGCCTGCTGCAACAGCCAAGGGTGGACGGGGAAATTTCCCTGCGCGACGGTGCCGCCAGTATCCCTGTTGCTGGTCTGCAATTGCGCGAGATTGAATTGCGCGCTGCCAGCGAGCCGACCGCGGACGGACAACTGGCCATTAGCGGAGGCATGCGCTCAGGTGAAGGAAGACTGGCCATCTCCGGCAGCGCCGATCTGATGACGGGCAACCTCGCCGTGCAACTGACAGGTGATCGATTCAAGGCCTACGACACACCGGACGCGCGACTGTGGGTGTCACCTGACCTCGCGCTGGGCTGGCGCGACAACACGCTCAATGTCCGTGGCCAGCTGTTGATTCCGGAGGCGGCCATCACGCCGAAACTGGAACTGAGCCCGGTCTCCGCCGCGGGACCAGCAGAGGGTGCCCCGTCACCCGGGCAGGTGATTGCGCCGTCACCGGACGTTGTGGTAATCAACAGCACTGTGCAGTCGCCACCAGGCCTTCTCGAAACGGCGGCACCCTTTCGCATCGACAGCGAAATAAATTTGGTACTGGGCGAGGCGGTGAACGTAAACGCCGTGGGTTTTGTCAGCCAGATTACCGGCGCCGTGACCTTCACCAATACCCCCGAGCAAGCTGGGTTGATACCCATGGCTAACGGCAGACTGGCGCTGCAGGGCGGCACATTCCGCTCCTTTGGCCAGGACCTGGAAATAGAAAACGGCCAGATCATTTTTGCCAATGTGCCAGCTACCGAGCCGGAACTGAACCTGCGCGCCGTGCGATGGATAGACAATGACCCGCAGGTAACGGCCGCCGGTGTCACGGTAACCGGCCCCCTCACCCAACCCGTGCTTGAGCTCTTTTCCCAACCTCAGCTCGAAACCAGCGAAATCCAGTCCTATCTGCTAACGGGGCGGTCCCCGCGCTCCAGAGACAGCGTGTTGAGCCTGGGCACCTACGTAAGCCCGCGCATCTACGTCGGCTACGGTTTCAATATGGTGGAGAGAACCAGTGAGTTCAATTCCCTGTTCACCATTACTCCGCGCTATGGCGTCGGCGCCAACGTCGGCGAAGCGGACAACAATGTCAACGTGACCTTCAGCTATGAACGCTGACACGCCTACCTTCACCCTACGTAGCGCACTGGCCGCTCTGGTAACGCTGGTCTATACACTGCTGCTGCCGGCGCACGGAGTTGCAGGAGAAACACTGCGAGTAGAGATAACAGGGCTGGAGGGACCGGTGCTGACCAACGTTACCGCCTCGCTTGGTATCGTACGCCGCCAGCAGGACCCCGCGCTGGATGCGGACCTTGTTTATGCCCTGCATGGCCAGGCGCAGTGGGAAATCCGTCGTGCGCTGGAACCGTTTGGCTACTACCGCCCAATCATCGAGTCGACGCTGCAAGCGCCGGACGATGTAACTAATGCCTGGCGCGCGCAGTACGCAGTCGCTACGGGTGAGCCAGTGCCAGTCGACCGTGTGGATGTGACGGTAAGCGGAGAAGGCGGCAACAACCCGGCCATCAAGGCACTCTCCAGTGACTTTGCCCTGCGACCCGGCAATGCCCTGGATCACCAGCGCTACGAGGATGCCAAGCGCAGGTTGCTGGAGGAGGTCGTGAAACTCGGCTACCTTGATGCGACTTACGATGACCACCGGGTGGAAGTTGACCTGGCGGCCTATACCGCCAGCATCGCGCTGCGCCTGGACACAGGCCCCGGCTATGTTTTTGGCCCAGTCACGTTCGAGGAGAGCCTGTTTGCGCAGGACTACCTCAGTCGCTACCTGGTCATCACTCGGGGCCAGCCCTTTGACCCGGCCGCCGTGTCTCGCCAGCGCACTGCGCTGAGCAAGAGCGGTCATTTCCAGGAAGTCAGTATTGTCACCGGCGAGGCCACAAAAACCGTACCACCGGCTATTCCCCTGCATATTCAACTGACGCCGTTCAAGGCCAATCGTTACCGCGGCCGCCTGGGTTGGGGCACAGACTATGGCTTGGGTGCGCAGTTGGACTGGACCCGGCGCTACGTCGGCACGCGCGGTCACTACTTCAATCTCGGGGGCACTGTGGTTGAAGAGCGCCGAAGGCTTGCCGGCGATGCCAGCTATACTATCCCTCTCGATCCACTGTCTGGCGGAAGCCTGGAAATTGCCGCCCGCCATGAAAGCAAGGACCTGACCTTTGAGGAGGTGGACCTGGACGAAGGCGGTGAAAGCAGAATCGCGACGAATATCGGCTCGCTGTTTTGGCACCGGCCTAACCGCCAGTGGCACGACTTCGAGTTCCGCCACAGCCTGGGACTCAGCGCGGTGGGCGAGACCTACGATGTGTTTGAAGTACTGTTCGGTAACCTGCCATCCGGCGCACAGGACGCGATCATTGACACGATCGGCAGAGAGGCCTACAACACACTGGCACCGGACTTTCAGGCGCTGATTCCAAGACTGCAGCTAAACCTGCGCCGTGCCGATGACCCGCTGTACATTCGCCGCGGTGACTACTACAACCTGGAGTTCCTCGGCACAGAAGAGAGCTTCGGTTCCAATATCAGTTTCTGGCAGGCCCGCTTTAATACCTGGAATATTTTCCCCGTGGGAGACAACCACCGACTGCTGTTGCGTTCAGCCTGGGGTTACACGGATGCTGAAAGCAAGACCGCCCTGGGCATTAATTTCAACCAGATGCCCGAGTACTTTGAGTTTCGCGCCGGCGGCGCGCGCAGCGTACGAGGTTATGGCTTCGAGGAACTGTTCGCCGCAGATACCATTACCGGCGGCAAACATATGGCGGTGGCCAGCGTCGAATACGAGCACGAGTTCATCAGCGATTTCAGCGGCGCGGTCTTTCTGGACGCTGGCAACGCCTTTAACGACTTTGATGATATCGACGAAAAACTGGGCGCTGGCTTCGGCCTGCGCTGGCGCTCTCCGGTGGGACTGGCACGCATCGACGTAGGCTTCCCGCTGGATGACGCAGAGGACTCATTCCAGATCTACATCACGGTGGGGCCGGAGTTTTAGGGCCCTGGCATCACGCCGTCAGGTTAAGGGCTTCACGCAGCCGTTCAAGCGAGCGCAGTTGTCCCAGGGTGTTGTGCAGTCTGTCCAGGGATCGCCGCACATAAGTGCTGTCCTGCCAGGCATCGCCCATGGCCAGCGTAACGGCTGCGCCCAACCAGGGATAAACGGCCTGGAGCGCATACTCCCGATCCATCTGCGCCGTGCCTGGTACCGAAACACCCTGTCTTTGCAATGCATCGCGGTAGAATTGCAACAATGCGGGATATTCCTGCAACTGCTCCTCGGGAGAAAGCGTACCGGCAAGAAAATACGCAACATCGCGCATTCCTGGCCCCTGGGCCAACAGGGCCCAATCAAGGAAGCCGGGCACACCGCGGCGTTCGTCGTAGAACAGGTTCCCGTCATGCACGTCGCCATGGATGAGCGTAACCGGCCCCTGGCGCCATAGTGAATGAATGGCGTTCTCATGATCCAGGTACAATTCGCACAGCTGGCTAAAAATAGGCGGCATGCTGGCCCCATGTGCGCTCAGCGCGCGCGCCAACAGCTGACGGGCTATCTCGTGCTGCCGGATTGGCCCTACCCAACTGAGATCTGTGTCGAAGCGAGGTGACTGCCAGTAGTGCGCATGCAGGCTGGCGAAAGCAGCCAACACTTCACGCAAATAGCCAAGGGAATAGCGGCTGGCAGCATTGCGGAAAGTACAGCCACTGTCCTGCAGATGCTCCAGTAGCATGATGTATCGCTCGCCCGTGCTCTCCTGGTCGGCGAAGTAGCACCGCGGCACCCGCAGCGGGAAGTCAGCAGATAATTGCTGGTAAAAACGGGCCTCGCGTATGCCCATGCCATTGGAGGTCACAAAGGCGCGCTGCCGCACGTCCGCCGGTGGCAGTTTTACAAACAGGCGCGCCGGCAGCTCGCATGGCTGTGCATAGTCGATCGCTATCGTTGCCCTGCCGGTAGTGCCATTGTCCGCGCTTTCAACGCGCACGGACTTAACCGCAACGCCCAGCACATGGCCAAGCCACTGCGGTGTTATTTCCGACGTTGTTTGCGGTATCAACATAACAGCCACCGGGTTACTGCTGTATCGGCGCGAAACGCGCGTCGAGCAGGCTACATAGATCCTGCGGAGACAATTCGATTTCCAGACCGCGACGGCCCGCACTGACAAAAATGGTGGCAAAGGCCTCGGCGGATTGATCAATCACGGTGCGTAAAGACTTCCTCTGCCCCAACGGGCTGACACCCCCCAGTACGTAGCCGGTACTGCGCTGTACCGCCTGTGGATCGGCCATGGTCGCCTTCTTTGCGCCCAATGCCGTGGCCAGGCTCTTCATGCTCAGCTGCTTGTTGACCGGCACAACAGCAACCGCCAGCTCCATTCCCGCCAGGCCAACCACCAGCGTCTTGAACACGCGAGCAGGTGGTAACTCCAGCTTTTCCGCGGCTTCAAGCCCATAAGAGGCGCTACCTGCATCGTGCTCGTAAGCAAGAACGCGGTGCGCAACCGCGTGTTTCCTGGCCGTGTCAATAGCGGGTGTCACTGTCGCAACGTCGTCCTGGCAGCAGTTACGGTGTAAGCCTCAGGAGTCCTTGTAGACTTTTTCTGCCATTTCCCGGTAGGTCAGGCACTCGGACGTTTCCACCTTGGAATCATCCTGAAAATCAGCACAGCTGAGGTTCGCCATACTGCGCATGCAGGCCACGGCCGGTGCATACAGTTCATGCTCTACCGGCACTTCCTGGATGCCCTGCCGCATAGCCGCACACATATTCTCCAGCATGGGTTCCATCATCGCCTTCATTTCCGGCGTAAGGTCCTGCTGGTTCAGTTCGGCCAGTGAACAGGACTTCACCTTCTCACACAGATCGTTGGCGGCGGACTCCAGGCTATCTGCGCCGACGTTGGCGGCCGCAACCAGCATAGCAAGCCCTGCGCCTGCGGTAAGTAAACGGGGAAATAGCATGGTGATCTCCTTATATCTAAAGGTTGTGTTCATACCAGCGGGCGCTACCAGCTAAAATGCTTCGCCATCAAGTCTGTAATCCACTTCGTGCGCTTTCAGCTCTTCGCCACACGCGCTGCAACGAGTCTGCGCGCGCAGGACCTCACCGCAAGGGGTGTGCCTGACCAGCATCGGCGGTCCCAGTGTGTTCTGGTCGCACCACTTGTCACCCCACTGTAACAGGGCAAGGAACCAGGGAAACAGGTCCCTGCCTTTCGCCGTCAGTTCGTAAGCATAGCGCAGTGGGCGCTGCTGGTAGGCAACTTGTTCAAACACGCCCTGCTCAACCAACATGCGCAGCCGGTCCGAGAGGATATTGGTGGCTACCGGCAGTTCGCTATGAAACTCATCGAAGCGACTCAGTCCGTGAAAGGCCAGGGCAATCACATTCGCGGTCCAGCGGTCTCCGACCAGGTTTATGAGATTGCGGTAAAGCGCTCGCTCCGAGGGGATATCGTCAATGGAAATGGACGAGCGCCGTCGCACCTTCTTCTCACGGATATCGCGCGCGGCCCCGGGGCCTGGCTCATAGGTGACATCATCCAGCTTGACCTCGCGGTTACAACTGAGACATTGCATCACTGGTTGAAAAGCCTGTCCGCAGCTTTGGTGCAACAATTCAACCCGATCCAGTCGCGGATGGCTGAACCAGTTGCGCTCCCAGCGCGTGGCCATCAAGGCACAGTCATACAAGTCAACAGACTTACGGGTGAGGTGATAGACGGGGCGCTTGCTGTCAGGGCTGGTATCCCTGCGTATACAACCGACTTCCTGCAGCCACTTGAGGCGATTGGACAACACGCCGCGCGAAACGCCCATTGCCTGCATCATGTCATTGAAGGTGTTAATGCCCCACAGGACTTCCTGGATGATTAGCAGACACCACTTGTCACCAATTTGATCCAGGGCCCGGTTGATGGAACTGGCCCGGGTGATCAATTCACTCATTCAGAACAGTCCTTCGATTTGTCCCTGTGCATTCACAAAAATATTATTCGCGGCGGGCGAACGGGGTAAGCCGGGCATACGCATGATGTCGCCGCACACCACCACCAGGAATTCGGCACCGGCGGCCAGCGCCACTTCACGCACTTTAACACGATGATTATGCGGCGCACCCATTAAACGCGGGTCGGTGGAAAAACTGTATTGTGTCTTGGCCATGCACACGGGGAAATGCCCGTAACCCTCGGCTTCAAACTGGTCGAACTGCTCGCGGACTTTCTGGTCCGCGTCCAGGTCGTCGGCGCCGTAGACATTGCGCGCTACCGTGCGCGCTTTCTCCCAAAGGCCAAGATGGTCGTCATAAAGGGTATGGAACTGCGCCTGGCCACTGTCGGCAAGTTCGGCAACCTGCGCGGCGAGATCGACTGCGCCCGCACCCCCGTCGCGATGATGCGTACACAAGTGCGCCTGCAGGCCGTTACGGCCTGCATAGGCTTTGATGGCGGCAATTTCAGCGTCTGTGTCGCCCTCAAAGTGGTTGATCGCCACGGTAAGGGGAACACCATACTGGCTGCAGTTCCGAATGTGCTTCCCCAGGTTTTCCAGCCCGGCCTCCAGCGCCGGCAGGTTCTCCTGCGTCAGCGCATCGCGAGCTACACCACCATGCATTTTCAGGGCGCGAGCCGTTACCACAATGACCACAGCATCGGGGGACAGGCCAGACTTTCGGCACTTGATATTAAAGAACTTTTCCGCGCCCAGGTCGGCGCCAAAGCCCGCCTCGGTTACCACATAATCGGAAAGTTTCAGCGCTGTTTGCGTGGCGATCACCGAGTTACAGCCGTGGGCAATATTGGCGAAAGGGCCGCCGTGTATGAAGGCAGGGTTGTTCTCCAGCGTTTGCACCAGGTTCGGTGCCAACGCGTCTCGCAGCAGCGCGGTCATGGCACCCGAGGCCTGCACCTGGGCCGCTGTCACCGGCTCCCGGTCACGGGTATAACCGATCACGATCCTGCCCAGACGCTGCTGCAGGTCTTCCAGGTTCTGTGCCAGGCAAAAAATAGCCATAACTTCGGAGGCCACAGTAATGTCATAGCCCGCCTCCATCGGGAAACCATTCGCTGGCCCACCAATGCCGGTGACGATTTGTCGTAACTGGCGATCATTGATATCGACCACTCTTCGCCAGGTGACCCGGCGCAGGTCCAGGCGCAGGTCGTTACTCCAGTGAATATAATTGTCGATCATGGCCGCCAGCAGATTGTGGGCCGCACCGATGGCATGCATATCGCCTGTGAAATGCAGGTTGATGTCTTCCATGGGTATGACCTGCGACATGCCACCGCCCGCTGCACCGCCCTTGAGCCCGAAGCAGGGACCCAGACTGGGCTCGCGCAGGCACACGGAGGCTTTTCTGCCCATCTGGTTCATCGCGTCGGCAAGGCCGATTGCCACAGTCGTCTTACCCTCCCCCGCGGGTGTCGGGCTCATCGCTGTCACCAGGATCAGCTTGCCACTGGGGCGATCCTGCAGGGAAGCGACGTAGTCCAGGTCGATCTTCGCCTTGTAATGGCCGTAGGGGATCAGATGGCCGGGGGCCACGCCAAGACCGCTGGCGACTTCCGTAACCGGGCGCATAGTCGCCTCTCGGGCGATCTCGATATCTGGCTTCACGCTGCTTCTCCTTATTGTTAGAGCACCTCGCGCCAGGTCGTCAATCCGCGGGGCAGGCTGTGAATTTTTTCACACTTATGGGGATTACCATTGACCGTGATCAAACTCAGGCGCAGTATGGCCGCCTCCCTGAAAATTGCGAGTTTGCACAGCGGCAAACTTCAGCTTTTTATTGGCAGGGATTTTACCAGGCAAACCACCGGGCTGAACCCATGCGCACACTAGATCATACAGACATCAGCAAACGATACGTCGTATCGCCTGCCTGTATGCGGGCGGGCAACGTGGTTTGAGGAAGCATTTGTAATCATCCAGATTCATAAAAAAGGCCTCCGAGAACCCTGCTTCCGGAGGCCTTTTTTTATTCTCAATTAAAATTCCAGGGTCATCGTTCAGGGTTCTCCTAATTTAGGGAACAGAGTCGTGACCAGGTCACTGCAAAACAATATCAAAGCGATCTACCTGCTGGGATTTTTCACTGGCTTCATGGTGGTCATACCTGTCTTCGTGCCGCTGCTGCAGGGCCATGGCTTGTCCATGAGCCAGGTATTGCAAACCCAGGCACTGTTCGCGCTCACCATCGCCCTGTGCGAAGTCCCCTCTGGCTACCTGGCTGACCTGTGGGGACGCCGTAACGCGATACTGGTCGGCTCCGGCCTGAACGCACTGGGATTTTTCTCCCTGCTGTGGGCAGACAGTTTCGTCGACTTCCTCGTCTACGAATTCATACTCGGCGTGGGCTTCAGCCTGATTTCCGGCTCTGACCTCGCCCTGCTCTATGACACTGAAGTTCATCTGCAGGAACGCGGTCTGCGCGGTGGTGCTGGCCCGGGAAAATCACTGAGCCGCCTGATCGCCGTCGAGGCAGCGGCATCCGGTATCGCCGGCATCGGCGCCAGCCTGTTGCTGTTGTGGTCCATGGATTCCGTGGTCGTGGTACAGGCGTTTACGGGTTTCGCCCCCTTGCTGTTGGCAATGCTGCTGGTGGAAGCGCCCAGGCCCGGGTCGGACGAAGAAAGCGGCAACCGCGGGCACGGCGAAAACGCCAAACGCATCATTGAACTGTTGTTGTTTGGTAAGCCCGTCGTGCTGTGGACTGCGTTCGCTATCGCGGTATTTGGACTGCTGGCAGTCTACGTATTCTGGATTTACCAGAAATACTGGGAGCTGCAGGGTGTGCCCGTTTCGTGGTTTGGTTACATCTGGGCTGCGTTCGCGCTGACTGTCAGTCTTTCGGCGCGCTTCAGCGAAGCGGTAGAGCAGCGCCTGGGCTACCGCAAACTGTTGATACTGATTGCAGTACTGCCGCTTTGCGGCCTGCTGGGCATGGCCCTGGGCAGCGGCTGGTGGGGCGTGATGTTCGGGTTCGCCATACAGGTGTCACGCGGCCTGTCCATGAGCCTGTTTTACGAAGCGCTCAATCGCCGGGTGCCCGGTGAGTTTCGTGCCACTGTGAACTCGCTGGTCAGCCTCGGGGTTCGTTCGATATTTATCGTCACCGGACCGCTGCTGGGCATGGCCCTGGACCAACAGGGTATGGAGACTACCCTGTATGGACTGCTGGCTATCTTTACGCCTCTTATGGGACTGGTGCTGGTACCCCTGGTCGTGCGCATACACCGCGAGCAGGGGCAGAGCAGAGCCGAGTCGCCCGCCTCCACCGCCGCCTGAGTGCGGCGGTTTTCTTTTGCATGTGTCGTTCAGCCCGAAGAAACTGACAAAAAACTATCAACCCGGCGCTGCTTAGCGCGCAGTTTCCGCGTAGACTTCTTTCAGTGATGACCATGTTCACGCTGCTATGAAGGACTCGCGAGGCTTGATGAACACAATAACAATAAGTCCGGCAAAACACTTAGGCATTCTGGCCAGTTCCCGCAACCGGACAATCCCCCGGAAATCAATAATTGTCGGAAAACGGTGGCGTACACGCATAGCCGCAACTACTTCAAGCAACTGCCAGCCGCGCCTTATCTGGAGAGAAGCAGCATGCCGAACCCCGGTCTGACAAGGGCAATAAGGGCCCGCCAGGTGTTCGATGGCGAGTACTGGCAGTGGGACCACGCGGTCCTGCTGCAGGGAGAGTTTATTGCCCGTGTCTGTCCTGGCGACGAGGTGCCCATGGACGTACCGGTGACCGATTTAGGTGATGTCATCCTCGCTCCGGGGTTGATTGACATTCAGGTCAACGGCGGTGGCGGCCGCTTGTTCAACAACCAACCTGATGAGCAGTCAGTGCACTGTATCGCCGCGGCGCACCGTCGTTTTGGCACGACCAGCCTGATGCCCACAGTCATCAGCGACACGCTTGCGGTGCAACAGGCTGCAGTGCAGGCGGTAAGCGAGGCCAGGGACAATGGAAACAAAGCGATTCTGGGGATACATGTCGAAGGCCCATTTCTTGAACTCGACCGACGTGGCACACACAAGGCAGGCATGATCCGTAAATTGGAAAGCGCCGACATGGCGTGGCTGTGTGGAATGAAAAAGTACCCGGTCATACTGACGCTGGCTCCGGAACATGTCACCGCGGATCAAATCCGAGAGCTGGCCAGTGCAGGTCTGCTGCTATGCGCGGGTCACACCAATGCCGACTATGACTGCATCCGTCGCGCTATCGACTGCGGACTGCGCGGCTTCACCCATCTCTTCAACGCCATGAGCCCGATGTCTGCGCGCGAGCCAGGCACTGTGGGCGCTGCCCTGGAAGACGGTGAAACCTGGGCTGGCATTATCGCGGACGGGCACCATGTGCATCCTGCGACTATCACCCTGGCAAAGCGCAGCAAGTCGCCGGGAAAGCTCTTACTGGTCAGTGACGCTATGGCAACCGTGGGGGCTGCAAACCACAGTTTCGAGATTTACGGGGAGCGCATAGAAGCGCGCGATGGCTGCCTGGTGAACGCCGAGGGCAAACTCGCCGGTAGCGCCATTGCACTTATAGATGCGGTGCGCATCGCCCATCAGCAGTCGGGAATCGAGCTGGGTGAATGCCTGCGCATGGCGTCACTCTACCCGGCAGCATTTCTTAAGCTGGAGAGCCAGCTGGGACGTCTGCAACCAGGCTATAGAGCCGACTTGATGTGCTTTGACACCGAGTACCAGGTGGCGCACACCTGGGTCGCAGGACAGCACGCCGAGCATGGGGCAATTACTCCGCAAAACGGCTGATCGCAGCACACCGTGTGTTAAGCCTCTCCAGACAGCTGACTTCAGTTGAAAAAGGAGATTGACCCCGCCTTCGATTCCAGCAATCCTAAGACCATATAAAGACAACAATGGAGAAACCATGCAACAGCTCTCTGGCCAGGACGCGATGTTCCTGCACGCGGAAATCGACGGCATGCCGCAGCATATCGGCGGTGTCAGCATCTACGACCAATCAACCGCACCAGATGGCAAGGTACGTTTCAAGCAGATACTGAAAATGCTGGAACGGAGACTGCACCTGTCGCCTATTTTCCGCCGTAAACTGGCATTCGTCCCCGGCGGACTGGGCCGGCCCTACTGGGTGGAAGATGGGGACTTCGACCTGGAGTACCATGTTCGTCATATCGCCCTGCCCAAGCCCGGTGACTGGCGACAGCTATGCATACTGGCAGCACGTATTCATGCGGTCCCGCTGCGTCGTGACAAACCCCTTTGGGAGATGTACGTCATCGAGGGGTTGAACAACGTGGAGGGCTACCCGCCGGGCTGCTTCGCCCTGCTGCTCAAAGTCCATCATTGCGCCATGGACGGCGCCACGGGCACCCAATTCATGAATATTGTTCATGACCTGACCCCGGAAACGCAGGACCCCGGCGACCCCCCGGCCTGGATTGTGGAGCGCCCGTCAAAGGCACGCATGCTGGGCCGGGCTTATCTCGACGCCTGGCGTAAACCGGGACAGGCCCTGGGCTTTATCCGTGAGTCCATCCCCGCCGCGCTGCGCATTCGCAAGGGCAGCAAAGAAGGCTCTATCCACTTTCTCGAGGACAAACCCACCACCCGTTTCCAGGGCAAGATTTCCCGCCACCGGGTCGTCGGGGCAAAGAAGTTTGATTTCGAGCAGGTGCGGGCAATCAAGAACAGTGTCCCGGGAGCCACCATCAATGACGCCATGCTGACCATCGTGGCGGGGGCAATGCGCCGCTACCTTGAAGACAAGGGCGAAATGCCCGACGAGTCGCTGGTAGCCGGTTGCCCTATCGACGTGCGCTCCGCAGAAGAGCGTGCCGCCGGCGGCAATATGGTCGGCTTTATGAACGTTTCCTTGCGCACTGAACTGGATAACCCAGCAGAGCAACTGGCAGCGATTCACGAGGAATCAACAAACGCGAAAAGCTATGCCGAGGCGTTGGGTCCGCGCTTCGCCGTGGATTTGACTGACGTCCTGCCGGGCAATGTATTGTCGCTGGCGGTGCGCACTGCCTCCGCCACGGGGCTGTCGGAAGCGAGCGTCATGTTCAACACCATCGTCACCAACGTACCCGGCGCGCCGTTCCAGCTCTACTTGTGCGGCGCCGCCCTTGTTGACTCCATCAGCCTCGGGCCTTTACTGCCCAACGTGGGGCTGTTTCAGATTGTCTATAGCTCGGTACAAAACAAGAAAGGCACTATCGTGCTCTCGTTCACTGCCTGTCGCGACATGATGCCAGACCCGGAGTTCTACAGTAGCTGCCTGAAGGCGTCATTCGACGAGCTCTATGCTGCGACCGTAGGCAAACCGAAGTCACCCAGGGCCCGCAAGAAGGCAAAAGCCCGCTAGAGAAACTGCTTGACCAGGGCGTGGACATTGACGCGCGCCTTGAGCCTGCTGGCCAGCAGGAACATACCGCCCAGCTTGCGATGGAAATAGACCGCTTCAGTGGGCGGTACCTGCCAGAAATCACGGTAATCGGTCACGTCCTCGCCCATTTCCGACATCCGCCTGGCCATATCAGAAGCGGCGAAATCGTAGGGAGCATCCTCTTTAACAGGCTCCAGGGCCAGTAAAAACAACGACAGCACGAGTTCGCGGTAATCGCTGTCTTCCTCTCCCATGGCATAGCCGACTTTTTCCGCCGCCGCTACCAGACGCGTTTCGTTTCCGGCAATCGCCGCCTTGATCAGGCTGCGATAGGCACTGACAAAGCTTGCCTTGAAGCGGCGAGTCGCACCGAAGTCGAGCAGTACAATCTTGCCGCTGACAGCGTTGTATTGGTAGTTGGCAAAATTGGGGTCCGTTTGCACCATCCGCAACTCAAACAGTTCCTTGAACATCAGCTCGATCAGGGCGCTCATCACCGCATCGCGCTCTGCCTGCTCCAGCTCGGCAATGGCCTCAATAGGCCTGCCGCTGACGTAAGTCATGGCCAACACCGTCTTGCGAGTCAGGTCGGGGATCACCTCGGGGACCAGAAAACGATCATCCTCCGCCAGCAATTCGCCGAAAGCGGCCAGGAACTCTGCTTCTTTATTGTAATCTGCCTCGTCCTTGAGCTGCTCCTTGGCGTCGTCCAGCAGGGGCTGGACATTCACCTCGGCTGGCAGTAGACCCGACAATTTAAGCAGTGAGGCGATATTGTCGACATCCGCATCGATACTGTTGGCCACCCCCGGGTATTGCACCTTCAGCACAATATCCCTGCCGTCCGGAGACGTCGTCCGATGCACCTGCCCAATCGATGCGGCAGCCAGCGGACGGTGCTCAAAGTTGTAGAAGAGGCTCTCCCACTCTTCCCCGTAGGCGTCGCTCATCACCTGGTCCAATTGACCGGGGGGCATATAACGCGCATCCGAGCGCAGGCGGGCGAGAATATCAGCGAGTTCTTTGGGCAGGAAATCACCGGTGTCCATGGACAGTATCTGTCCAACCTTCATGGCAGCGCCACGCATGGTGGCAAGCTGGTCTGCCACCCGGCGGGCGTTCGCCGGGGTCAGCAGCATATCCCTTGCTTTGGGGCGCTTGCCGGCGCGTAACTGCCGGGTTCCCTCGGCGAGCATACCGCCGGCGACGCCACCAGCCATACGCGCCACGCGGGCAAAGCGGCCTACTCTTGAGGTCGGGATCGCCTTGTGGTCGTTGTTGTCATCACCTCTTGCCACGCTGTTCTCGCTCCTGCCAGGCGGCCACATGGGCCTCGATCATTTCGCAGGCATTGAACTGGGCGTCCAGCACTGCAATAAAGTTAAATACGCCCGTTAGCTTGCGGGCGATCAGTGCAAAATCACGCGAAGGTGTAGTGAAATGGCGACTGGTTGCCGAGGCCGCTGCCTGCTTGCCCGCGCGCTTCATCAGCCTGGAGCGTCCCCAGCAATACTCTCCCTGCTCATTCAGGTATTGCGCGGGTAGCTCTGCGGGAGGCCGCAACGGCTCCAGCAGATGCAGGCAGAAGTCAGCGAACATGCGACGACCCTCCTCGCTGGCATCCGGCTGCAAGCACCCGAGGCCGATAAGTCCATCGACGATGGCAGGTTCATCCTGGCGCTGACTGGCGGCAATCGTGTGTCGCAAGTGGTAGAGAAAGTCTTCGGAACAGTCCAGCACGGAACCAAAGTCGAGCAGGGCCAGCTCGTCCTGCGCTTCCTTCTTGCGGCGATCTTCAAGGCAAAGCAGGTAATTGCCAAAGTTGGGATCCGTCTGCAGCATTCCCCAGTCATAGAGCTCGCTGAAAAACAGGTCCAGCATCGCCCGCCCCAGCGCGTTTCGACGAGTCTGCGACAATGCAGCAACCTCCTCATCAACCACTGAGTAGCCTTCAATGTATTCCATCGCCAGTACTTCCGCAGTGCAAAAGCGCGGATAGAGCATGGGCACGTGAAACCGCACGCCAGCCGTGTCCAGGCCGGCAACCCGCTGCGCCATGGCCTCGGTCAGCTGCGCTTCGCGATGGTAGTCAATTTCATTGTGCAGGTGTGTGCGCAGCGACTGCATCCAGTCGTCAAGGTCGCGGCCGGATTTAACCCAGCGTGCCAGCACCAGCATTTTGACCACGGCATCGAAATCACTGTCGATCATCTGTGCCAGGCCGGGGTATTGCACCTTGATGCATATCCACTCCCCCGTGGCGCGAATTCTCGCCAGATGCACCTGGGCCAGGGACGCGGCGGCGATAGCCTCCGGATCAATCTCCAGTTCATCAAACATCGGACCCAGGGAACCACGGACAAAAGATTCCAGCGCGTCCCAGTGCAAGGGTTCCGTCGCATCAGACAGGTTGCGCAGGGCGTCCACCAGTACGGGCGGCAGAAAGTGTTCGCCAAACAGAGCCAGCATTTGCCCAATCTTGACGTAGGTGCCCTTCAGGCGACCGAGTTCCTCGGCAAAGCGCTGTGCCTCCCGGCGGGCAAACTCTGACTGCGGATCATCCTCACTGCGCCCAAGTACCCGTGACATGGCGCTGTCCACTGCCAGGGCACCACCGGCACGCAATCCCGCCATGGAAACCGACAGGCTGCGCCTGAACGCACGGGTAGGAAACGGTTTATCCTTCTTCGTCACAAAAAACCTCAGGTTTTGCCGGTTTGCCCATACCAGCTACTTACGCGCTGGCAACTGCAGGGGTTCACCCTGTGCGTCGGCCCGCAGGAAAGCCGGCCTGGACGTAATGCGCTGCAGATAAGCCAGTGTCTGGGGCTTGAACTGCTCGTGCAGTTGCATGGAGCGCGCAAAAATCAGCGCGTAACCCACCGCGATATCGGCAATGGTGAAACGGCTGTCCACCAGATAGTCATGGCTTTCAAGGTGGGCGTCCAGGCGCCGCAGGCGGGCGAAGAACCACTTGCCGTAGTCATCTGCCACCGCCTGCTTCTCCGGCACCGGTTCCAGGTAGTGATAGCGCAAAAAGATGGTCTGCGGAAACGTCAGCGTGGCATCGGCATGATGCAGCCAGTTCAGGTAGTCGCCGTACTCGGGATGATCCGCCTGCAAGCCCAAATCATACCGCTGGTAGCGATCGACCAGATACTGGCAGATCGCTGACGACTCCGTCATATGCGTGTCGCCATCAACAAAATACGGCACCGTGCCCAGCGCATTGACTGACAGGTAGTCGCGCTGCAGGATTCGCGGCGGAAACGGCAGTATCTCGATCTCGTAATCCAGTTCCATCTCCTCCAGCGCCCACAGTGGGCGCAGGGAGCGCGCCCCCGCACAATGCCAAAGCTTCATAGCAGGCCTCCGATGCAAAAAAGCCGTTGTTAAGGGAGGGGCATACTACCGGAGTGCTTTATTGGTAGTACAGTGCGACAGGTCAACATTTTCGTGGTAGCGCGTAAGGACGGGGCCAGGCAGGCAGCACTCACGAAAACGGCGCGGGAGTGCTGCCAAAAACGATCATACAGCGGCGAATCAGTCCTCTATCTCACCGGTTTCCAGGCGCTTGGCATGGATTCCCTTGAGCTTGTAAAGATCCTGCTGTAACTCGAAAAAACCGTGCCAGTGCGCGTAATCGGGGGCGCCCATCATGGCGCCCTGGGGGTGCCAGAGGTAGTAATAGGTGATCTGGCAATAGGCGCGGAAATGCCCGAGTGCGCGTGTCGGCCATCGCGGAGGTCGCGACTAATGCGAGCAGGGTTACCGACAGGGCCATCCGTAGTAGTTTCTTTATTTTTCTTCCTCTGCTGGTTTGGGCCAGCCCATGGTTTCCAAATGATAGCCCAGACGGTTGTGGCCCACGTGTTCGTGACACTCCACGCAGTTGTATTCATCCGGGTCGTTGAAGTATCTGCGATGACTACGGAAGGCCTTGCGATTGCCCTCGGTTGCCTCTTGCAGGTACTTGTGACAGTTCAGGCATGAGGAATCGTAGACGAACTCTTCGCGGCGCTCACGTATGCCGTGCCAGTCGATCTCGTGGGGTTCTTTAATCAGGGACATCGTTGGGTCGACGATCCCGTGCCTGGCTTTCACCCAGAAATAATGCAGGGAATTGTCGTGTGGCAAGTGACAATCGTTGCAGGCGGCGCGCACACCGTAGGGATTGTTGCCCCCATGTACGTCTTCCCGATAAGCCGCTGCTATAGGCTCATAGCCATGGCAGCTGGTACAGAACTCGTAGTCCCCCGTGGCATGGAAGGCGGTGTCCATTACCGCCCAACTGGCGACAACGCCCACACCAAGGACGGCGAGCACGGCTAATACCTTGACAATACGATTATTGAAGAAAGTCACTGAATCCCCATCCCTGCTTATTTCGTTATCGTTGCAGATATGACCCGAACGACAACGCTGTCGTCCAATCACACACAATCTTTCAGGAAATCATAGCAGAGCGCTGGGATCTGGCAATGACAATTCGGCGCGGCATTGCGTCAGGTCAATGGGCAGCCATCGTTAACTGATAAACCTGTGCAGGGATTACGCTACAGGACTCGCAGAGAACTGCCTGAAGCGGTAACCTTGTGCCGGAGATATCGGCAGCTCAAACCTCAACCCTATTGTCCAGCGCAGGGACACCCAGTAAATGATCGACGTAACAATGTGGGGCAAGGCCCTGAACCAGATGCCCAAGCTTTCAGAGCATGAATGGCAGGCACTGGATCCCGTGGCCAAGTGGTTGATTGCCTGTCGCGCCTCGGTATTGTTCATGACCTTCACCGCCGCCGCGCTGGGCGGGCTGATGGCCTGGCGCGCAGACAGCTTCCACTGGGACCTGTGGCTGGCTACCGTGCTCGGGCTGATGTTTGCCCATGCAACCAATAACCTGCTCAACGACTACACGGACTCGCGCCGCGGTATCGACAAGGACAACTACTACCGCAACCAGTACGGGGTGCATGTGCTGGAGGATGGTCTGATGAGTGAGGGCCAGTTCTGGCGCTACGTCGGCGTGACCGGGGGTATCGCCCTGGCATTGGGCAGCTGGCTGATCTACCAGCGCAGCGGCCTTACCATGGACCTGATGCTCGCGGGTGCCTTCTTTGTGATGTTCTACACCTGGCCACTGAAATACTACGGTATGGGAGAACCGGCAGTGCTGCTGGTCTGGGGGCCGCTGATGGTGGGTGGCAGCTACTATGTGCTCGCCGGCAGCTGGAGCTGGAGCGTCACCTGGCTCAGCCTGGTGTTCGCCCTGGGGCCCACCACAGTATTATTTGGCAAGCACACCGACAAACTGGAAGCTGATCGCAGCAAGGGCGTCAACACCCTGCCGGTACTCCTTGGCGAGGCGCTCTCCCGCTATTGTGTACTGGCAATGATCAGCGCACAGTACCTGCTGTGTATCGCCTTGGTCCTGGCCGGCAGCTTTGGCTGGCCACTGCTGCTGGTATTGGTCAGTCTGCCCGTATTACCACCGCTGTTTGCGGTGTACAGCAAACCCAAACCGCCCAATCCGCCGGAGGACTATCCGGAGGGAGTCTGGCCGCTGTGGTTTTCGGCCTATGCTTTCCGTCATACGCGGCGCTTCACCTCACTGTTCCTCCTCGCGGTCATTCTTGATACGGTGCTGGCATGAGCATCACCCGCGACATCAGCTCGCTGACGGCGCTTTGGATTATTGCCCTGCTGTTTAGCCAGCAGGCACCTGCGCAGGATGCGGCGGCAGCAATCCAGGGCTGCCTGGATTGTCATGACTATGGCGAAGATGCCCCAGCCCACCAGGTTCTGCTGGGGTCACATGGCATCGATGGCGACGTCTCGGATATCACCGGTCGCCAGGGCTGCCTGGACTGCCACGGCGCCAGCACAGCCCACAGTGAAGACCCTGCTAGGCAAGCACCGGACCTCAGCTTCGGGCCGCGCTGGAGTGCTTCGGGCAGCGCCCAGGATAAACCCTGCCTGACGTGTCATCAGCGCGATGCAGCCAGCAACTGGCAGCATGCCTTGCATATGAACAATAACCTGACATGCATTACCTGCCACGACATCCACACCGAGCAGGACCGGGTACTGGTGGCATCTGAGCAAAGTCGGGTTTGCACTACCTGTCACAAGGCGCAGAAAACCGGCATACACGACCTGGGCGAACAGGGGCCTGAGAACCCACCCTGCAGCCTGTGCCATAACCCGCATAATCACGAGGCAGCCCAACCACAGATGGCAGCCAATGAGTCGGCCGGCTGCACTTTTTGCCACGACACGGCGCAGATGGAGACACTCGCCGCCCTCAACCCCAAAGCGGGCAACTACCATCGCGCACTTGACGAGGGCAAGCGTGGCTGCCTCGACTGCCATCAGGGTATCAGCCACGCCCCGGAGGAGAGCGCACCGCTGTTGCATCCTGAGCCCGTGCGCGGCCGCCAGCTAACCCTGTTTTATCCCGGCAACGCAACGCGACAATGGCTGACCAGTGAACACCCGGGATCCCAGCCTCTGCGCCAGGGCACGGACTGTTCGCTGTGCCACCGTGGCGATGAAGCACAGATGGGTGCAAGCCTTGGTGCTGGTCTCAAGCAACCTTCACGGCAGTTAGGCGTGGCCTTCTCGCGCGAGGCGGACCAGATACTGATCGATGTGCGCTGGACTGGCAGCGAAGAGGATACGCACCTCGCCCTGATGTGGGGTGATGACAGCAACACCGAGTTTCGCCGCGGCGGCTGTTTTGCCGCCTGCCACGACAACGGCCAAAGCCAGGCCAGCCGGTTTCTATTCCACGGCGGTGACGAATACCCCGCCGCCACCATGGGGGCGATTACCACCGGTGCTGAACTGTGGCGAATCGCTCTGGCAACGGGTGCGCTGGAAACCGCCAGAGTTGGGCGCCGGGGTGAATACCGGGGTAAAGCCCGGAGTAACCGCCAGCGTAAAACGGGACGGGCGCAACTGGTCTGCTCGCTTCAGTGTGGACGTCGGCACAGCGGGCAACAGGCGATTCGCCGCCGACCAGCGCTACACCTTTGGTGTCGCCCTGCACGGGGTGGGCAACCCCGGACGGGAACACTGGGTGTCCCTGCCAATGACCCTCAGTATCTCCGGCCACAGCACCGACTTTATCGTTGAATAACAACTGATGCCAAAGCGGTCACATGTCCCGCCCAGGCAGCCTCCTGATCCGCTGAAATCTGCCCTCTGCCAGGGTAAGCCCGGCAGCTTGAGGCAGGGACAACCCTGCCTGCTCGTCAAAAAATTAATCCAAGTCAAAGAAACCTTAATATACGAGAGCGTTCTATGGCGTCAGCCCGTTGCCTGGACAATACTCAAGGCTAACTCGTTTCTTCGCTTTGGGGTTGCCTTGCCCGTCACCTGCCATGAGGGCGGCGCTGAAAGGCAAATTAATGCGGAAGTAAAACAGATTGACTGAAACGACACTCATAACTGAGCCGAGCCAACGAAAAATGATAAAAACACTCGCCAGGATATTACTGTGTGCCGCTTGTGGCCTGGCCGCGCCACTACTGGTTGCCGCCGAAGAACCCGGTTGCTTTGACTGCCATGAGGCCGGTGACGGCTCCCCCGTTCACACCGTTTTCAACACCGCGCACGCTAACCTGGGCGGAGGCGGCGCGGCAGCCTGCACCAGTTGCCACGGGCCTTCTGCAGCGCACAACCGTCGCGGCCGCCGTGAGCAGCCTGATGTCAGTTTCGGCCCCAAGTGGGAGTCACCGCTGGAGGTGCGCAATGGCGCATGCCAGGGCTGCCATGATAGTGGTAGCCAGATGCTTTGGGCGGGCAGTGAACACGAGCAGGAGAACATTGCCTGCACGGATTGCCACGATTCGCATCAACTTCGCGACCCGGCCCTGGACCAGTCCATTGCCCAGACCCAGTGCACCAACTGCCATGCACAGGTAAAAGCACAATTACACCTGCCCTCCCGACATCCCATCGCAGAGGGCAAGACGGCGTGCACTGACTGCCACAACCCCCACGGCACCGCCAGCGACGCCGCGCTCCACCAGGTCACTCTCAACGAGAATTGCTACAGCTGCCATCAGGAAAAGCGCGGCCCAATGCTGTGGGAACATGAACCGGTTAGCGAAGACTGCGCCTTATGCCACAAACCCCATGGCTCGGTGCATGGCGCCCTGCTGACCGCCCGCGGCCCCGCCCTGTGCCAGCAATGCCACTCCGCGGCCTTTCACCCCAGCGTGCCTTACGGCGCAGAAGGCCTGCCCTCCGGCAGCAGCAACCAGAATTTGCTGGGCAAGAATTGCCTGAACTGTCACAGCCAGGTACACGGCTCCAACCATCCGTCAGGAGCGCGGCTGACACGATGAAAAAGCGCACGCAAGTACCGTTCCAGTTAACGTTGATCGGCGCCGCCGTTCTCGCCGCAGGCAATGCTGTGGCGCAGACTGAGGATGATGCGAGCACCGAGGAAAACTATACCCCACTGCTGATCAGCACACAGGCTCTCGATACACGCTGGCGAAATGAGTATGCGGGTGGCGTCCAGCTGGGCCTGGGCTATGTTTCGGACGACAACTTCATGTTCGGACAGTACAACGGCCTTTATGAAGAAGGCACCACGGTTATCGGCAACCTGCGCTGGCAGGACTTCAGCAGCAGTACCGGGTATTGGCGCGCATCGGTTGATGACCTGGGACTGGACACCAGAGAGGGGGAAGTGACCTGGGGCAGGACCGACCAGATGCGACTATCATTCGGCTTCGACTCCCAGATACAGGTGCGTAACAACAGCGGCAAAACCCCGTTTCGGGGCAGTGATAGCCCTCTAAACCTGCCCGAGGACTGGGTGACGGGCTCGACTACCAGCGATTTTAGCCAGCTCGATGCCAGTCTGCGCCGGTTTGACCAGGAGATGGAGCGGGACAAACTGACGGCAGCGCTGGCAATGAAGATCAACGACCAATGGCGCTTTGACAGCAGCCTGTCCTACGAAGAACGACAGGGTACCGGCGTGACCGCAGGTGCGATGTATGTGGATGCTTCATCAGGTGACGCGGCCCTTCTGCCAATGCCGGTCGATTACCGCACGACCGAGTTCGATGTGGGCGTGACTTACAGCAGTGGCAAATTGAACCTGGAAGGCCGCCTGGATTACTCGGACTTCGACAACAAGGACAGCATACTCGTCTGGGACAACCCCTATCGCTCACGCTATCCGGACAGCGCCGGTGGCCTGGGACTGGCCCCGGATAATGACCAGTTGCAGGGGCGCATAACCGGGCAATACGTCATCAGCCCCACGGCGCGCGTGCAGTTCGATGGCAGTTATGCCGTGGCCAGCCAGGATCAGGATTATCTCGACTACAGCATCAATCCGGCCGCAAGCATTACCGAACCACTCCCCAGAGACAGCTTTGATGGCGAGGCCCAGACGGGCACACTGAATGGGAAACTCTGGCTACGGCCACTGAGAAAGCTCGACTTTGAACTGTTTTACAAGGCGCGGGAACGTGACTACGACAACCCCAGGGACGGTTATCGCTATATACGCGGCGATGGCAGCAGGCAGCCTGGCCAGGCACTGACGGTCTACAACACCTCGCATCACGTGATTTCGCAGACAATGGGCGTCGAGGGCACCTACCGCATGCCCTGGCGCAGTCGCCTGCAGGTCGAATATGCCTATGAACTGGTAGAGCGGGAAAATACCGCCGTCGAAGAGACCAAAGAGGACCGCGTCACCGTTGGTTATCGCATCCAACCGGTCAGCAACGTCACTGCCCGCGTGGAACTGCTTTACGGGAACCGCAACGCGGACACTTACAACTGGGACCAGCGCTATTACGCCCTGCTCGATACAGAACTCATTAACGCAACACCGGACAGCCAGCGCTATATCAATCATCCGGAGCTGAGTCAGTACTATATGGCCAACCGGGAGCAGGAACAGGGCAAACTGGATCTTAGCTGGCTACCCGCAGACAACTGGAACCTGAATTTCAACCTGCTTGCTCGCAATGACGATTACGACAAGACCTACACGGGCCTGAGATACTCCTACTGGGAGCGCTATCATCTCAGCGCCAGCTACAGCCCGTCGGCTGATCTCTCCGCCTCCCTTTACGGGGGTTATGATCGCTTTGAATCCGAACAAATGGGCCGCAGCTTCCGTGGCGGTGCGGAAAAGAATGCCTTCGAGATCTTCCCGCCACTGCCCCAGGCCAGCGACCCTGACCGGGACTGGCGCATGGACACCACCGATACCAGCGTCACCGTGGGTGCCAACCTGCTCTGGCGGGCCACCGAAAGTATCGAACTGGAAGCCGACTATAGCTTTGTCGATACGCAAAGCGACCAGGACTTTCGCAGCTATGGTGCTGCCGACGTCAATCCGCAGGACCTTCCCAGTGTCGAGACCACCTTGCACCACTTCAGGACCAGCGGCACCTGGCATATGCGAGCAGACCTGTCTCTGCGCCTGGACTACCAGTATTACCGTTACAGCTCTGACGACTGGGCGCTGCAGGGTGTTCAGGCGGACACCATCGACAAGGTACTCACATTTGGGGCAAGTAACCCCAACGAACAGATTCACTACGTAGGTGTATCGGCGATTTATCGCTGGGAATAGCACCAACCAGGCCCTGAGGGGCGGGAGAGAGGAACCATGGGAACACTTACGCGCAACTGGACAATGGCAGCAATGCTCGGCCTCCTGGTCGCCTGTGGCGGCGGTGGTGGCGGTGACCGCGCGACGGGCGTCGAACCCGGGCCTCCCGGCGGCGGACAGCCCCCCGTGATACCCCCACCGGTGGTGCCGGATCCCGGCCCGGCGCCTTACGCTGAGCAAGAGGTTCTTGTTGCAACGATCACCGAGGTGGTCCTCAACGATAACAACCAGCCCGTGGTGCAATTCCAGCTGACCAATGGTGAGGGTACCGCTATCGTCGACCTGGAAGCGGGCAATGTACGTTTTGTCATTTCCAAATTGCAGGGCAGCCCATTGGGGAATCTGACGGGTACCTGGCAGTCCTATATCAACAGTGTAGCCGATGCTGAGTACGGTCCGGGCACGGAGCCAAGCCTGCAAGCGACCTATGAGTGCGGCAGCCGCTGTGACGCTGAGCGATTCACCAACAATGACGATGGCACCTACAGCTATACTTTCGAACAGAACCTTGATGAGATGACAGACGAGGTGCTGGACCAGGCAGAGCGAGAAGGGCTGGACCTCAGCTTTGAACCGGATCGCACCCACAGGGTGTCGATGCAGTTTGACGGCAATGACCAGACTACAGCAAACCCATTCTACGACTGGGTGCCGGCTACCGGTGCAACCAGCGGTATCTTCACCATGGATATTGCCGCCACGGCTAACTGCAATAGCTGCCATGACCCACTCGATCCACGGCGGCAATCGTCGGGAAATTCAGTACTGCGTGGCCTGCCACAACGCAGGATCAACCGATCCAGACAGCACCAATACTGTAGATATGAAGGTGATGATTCATAAAATCCACCGCGGCGCTAACCTGCCCAGCGTTCAGGCGGGGGAGCCTTACGTGATTTACGGATTCCGAGGCAGTGAAAATGACTACTCCAACCTTCACTACCCACAGGACATTCGCAACTGCGTCAACTGTCACGCCGGCACCGCCACTGGCGCCGGTCGCGACGACCTGGTATTGACCGCCCAGGGCGACAACTGGGCTGAATATGCTTCACCAGCCGCCTGCGGGAGTTGCCACGACGGCGAGGGCGCACAGCGTCATATTAGCGGCCAGGAAGCAAACAACTGCGCCAGCTGCCACTCCGAAGGAGGCTTTGCCGGCAGTATCGCCCAGAGTCACGTCAACCTCATCACCGAGGCGGGCCAGTCATTCGCAGCGGAAATTACCGATGTGAGCAATACCATGCCGGGCGAAAACCCGCAGGTCACTTTCCGCATCAGCAACCCCCTCACCGATGAGGACTACGACATCAAGAATGACCCGGTGTTCGAGCCCTTTGGTGTGCGTATCGGTATCGCCTGGAATACAGCTGATTATACCAACACCGGTAACGGCGGAGACAACGCCAGCAATGCCCAGTCCGATGCGATCCTCGCCTCTACCGACAACGGCGACGGCACCTATACGGTGACCATGCCCGTCGCGATTCCCGATGGCAGCCAGGCACCGGGCATAGCCGCCAGCGGCAGTGGCGCCGCCACCATTGAAGGCCACCCGGTCGCGGACGTGGACGGCGACGGAGAGGCTGATAATATCCCGTTGACCAATGTACATGCGTTCTTCTCTATCGACGAAGCTGACGGCACACCGGTTGCACGCAGAACGTCAGTGGAGCTTGCCAGTTGCAATAGCTGTCACAGTTCACTGGTTTTCCACGGCAGCAACCGCACCGATGATATCGACGGCTGTGTGACCTGCCACAATCCGCGCAATACCGACAAGCGCGTCAGGGAAGAGGCCATGGACCCGCCGACGGACGGCAAGGATGAGGAGTCCATCGACTTCAAGACCATGGTGCACGGTATTCACGCCGCAGCCATGCGCGAAAGTGCACTGGAGATCGTCGGTTTCCGTGGCTTCAGCACACACCGCTATACAGAGGAAGAAGTCCACTACCCGGGTGACCTGAGCAACTGCACTGCATGCCACACCCAAAGCGGTTATACGCTGCCACTGGCCGGTGGTGTCCTGGGCACCACCATCGATACCGGTGAGGATCGCGCCGACCCCACTGACGATGTGGTTATCACGCCTGCGTCTGCAGCCTGCTCCAGCTGTCACGA
Source organism: uncultured Gammaproteobacteria bacterium (assembly GCA_963845135.1). Classification (GTDB taxonomy): domain Bacteria; phylum Pseudomonadota; class Gammaproteobacteria; order Pseudomonadales; family Halieaceae; genus Halioglobus. The sequence continues at coordinate 373,495 of CAWJQW010000007.1, forward strand.
TGACAAGGTCGCCATTTCGCACATGGAATCCAATGGCGGCAATTTCGCGACCTCACAGGCAGCGATTGACAGCGGTGAAGTGGTGGAAGAATGCTCCGTATGCCATGGCGAGGGGCGCAGTGCGGATGTCTCTGCGGTGCACAACCCGCGCTAAGGAGAAAACAGTTTGCAGAACCCGGGCTATGCCCGGGTTCTGCGCTCTGCAACCATCCCCCGTGTTCGCCGGCGGGAATCCCGATATTTAGGCATCCAACACTTGGCCCACCTGGCCTGCGCACGTATATTAACGCACCATGAAATACGTCAATACAGAGCGCACGGAACAGGGCGGGCCAGACAAGGTCGGGGTCCTTATCACCAACCTTGGCACGCCTGATGCCCCGGAAAAGACCCCGCTACGTCGCTATCTCAAGGAATTCCTTTCGGACCCTCGTGTCGTGGAAGTGCCCCGCCTGATCTGGTGGTGCATTCTCAACCTGGTGATTTTGAACATTCGCCCATCGCGTTCTGCGGCCGCTTACAAAACGGTGTGGACAGAGCGCGGCTCACCGCTGATGTTTCATACCCAGGATCAGGCGAAGGGGCTGCAGGCCGCGCTGGCGGAACGCTATGGAGACGAGGTGGTCGTCGACTTTGCCATGCGCTACGGATCACCCTCTATCGGTAGCTGTCATCGACCGGATGCTGGCGGCCGGGGTAACGCGGCTTCTGGTGATGCCGCTCTACCCCCAATACAGCTGTGCCACCACCGGCTCGACCTTTGACGCCGTCGCAGCGGATTTTACTCGCAGGCGCAACCTGCCCTCCCTGAAATTTATCTCCCGCTACTACGATCACGCCGATTACATTGGCGCGCTGGCATTGAGTATTCGTAAGTTCCAGGCGGAACACGGCAAACCAGACAAGCTGCTATTTTCCTACCATGGGACGCCCCAACGGTATTGCGATGAGGGCGACCCTTACTATTGCGAATGCATACACACCACACAATTGGTTGCGGCGTTACTGGACTTGCCGGAGGGTAGTTACATGACGACCTTCCAGTCGCGCTTTGGACGTGAGCCCTGGTTACAGCCCTACACGGACGAAACACTGAAAGCCCTGCCCGGCGAAGGTGTGAACTCGGTACAGGTAATCTGTCCTGGCTTCAGTGCCGACTGCCTGGAAACGATTGAAGAAATTGGCGAAGAGAATCGCGAGTACTTCATGGAGGCGGGGGGAAAGAGTTACACCTACATCCCCTGCCTTAACAGCGATCCACAGCACATCTCTGTGCTCTCACAGCTAGCCGAGGAAGAACTTTCCGGATGGCTGGAGAAACGCCTCAGCTAACGCCCTGAATCAGGAGTCTTCGAGCAACGTGGCGATCATCGCCTTTAGCTGGTCCTCGCTGTACTCCGCGTTATCCGCATGGCGCTTGATCGACATATCGGCGGCGGTAGTGTAGATCTCTTCGGCGGTCATCCCCTCCCAGTCCTCGGCAGGCTCATGGCAGTCCAGGCACAGCTCCTCATCCCCTGCCCAGGCGGTCAGGGAGAGACTCACAATAGCGGTAAAAAATACGGTCTTGTAAAGACGCATCACGGGCATCCCTCATTCCAGTTGGTATCGTTCGCACTATAGTACACTCACTGGAGGACTGCATAGCCGAAGTGTACTATTGCGGCAAATCGAGGGAGAGAAATTGATGAAGACACTGATCGCATTAGTGGCCATGCTCTATGCCAGCGCCGGCCTGGCCCAGGCGCCAGTATTTATAGACGTGCGCACTACTGATGAATTTCAACAGGGCCACGTGGAGGGCGCGCAGCTGATCCCTTACGACAGGATCGCCGAGGGCATTGCTGAGTTGCAACCCGGGATGGACACAACCCTGTACCTGTATTGCCGCAGCGGGCGGCGAGCTGGCATTGCCCAGGAAACTCTGCAGTCAATGGGGTACACCCGGGTGATCAACCTTGAAACGCTGGATAACGCCAGACAGACATCGGACACGCTACAGCTATGCGCTAAATCCAGCGACGCACCTGATTGCAATATGCCGGGAATGCCTCAGGAAACAGCTCCCGCAGCATCTGCTCCTCGGGAAGGATAAAGCGGTACTGGATAATCACCACAAACAGCACCGGGATAATGAAGGCAGTAGCGGCCCCTACGATCACCGCACAGCCTAGCAGGATCAGCGCCATACCGAGATACATGGGGTTGCGGGTAAAGCTGTAAACACCGGTCGTGACCAGCGCCGTGACATTCTTGAAGGGCACCATGTCGGTGTCCGCCTGCTTGAATAACCCGCCCGCAAACACCAGTAACACCAAACCCAGCAACAGTACGATACTGCCGGCCACCTGCCCTGTGACGCTGGTGAAACGCGATCCAGGAAAGTACTCATTACAGACAAACTGGGCAACAATCCCGAATGCCAGCCACATTGGCGGATAGATAAAACGCTTAACTCGGGCCATCCTCTCCCCCTATCGGTGGTGCATCGCCGCCGGTTCAACGGCGCCAATGGCGTATGCGATGACAATACCCAGCAGGAATGCCAGGGTCAATTTACCCCGGTCATGGCTGTGAAAATGCACCTCTGGCAGCAAGTCACTCAGGGCGATACAGATAAATGCGCCAGCTGAGAAAGCCAGCGCCGCGGCAACGATAGCATCGCGAGACAAGGCCAGCATATCCACGCCAAAATAGAACAACAGCGCGCCCAATGGGCACATCAACGCAAACACCAGGTTGGTTATTGCCCTTGCCGTCCGGTTCCATCCACCCGCCTCCATAATGGTGGTAATCGACATGGCGTCCAGCGGCTTGTGCAACAGTATGGCGAGAAACACACCAAAACCGGCCATGCTTATGGCATCGTGATCGCTGCTCTCACCGAGCATTACCGCGCCCAGTGCCACACCGTCTATCAGCGTGTGCAGCCCAAGGCCAAGCGCGATACCGACCCAACTCAGGCTGTGAGCCGCGGGTTCATGATGGTGGGGATGACCGTGATCGTGATGTGAAGCCTCAGCACTACTGAAATCATGCTGGTGAAAGTGAAACATGCGCAGCAGCAGGAACATGGTGATCAAACCCAGCATCAACCACCAGACCGCATTATCAATACCGCCGCGGGATCCGGAGAGCACGATACTGTGCGGCAGTAGATGATAAAACGCCACACCCAGCATCAGGCCCGATACCAGGCTCATGACCATCTGGGTGCGCGTATGTGTCATCTTCACCCAATTGGGCAGCAGCCCCCCCACCAGCGAGAAGCAGGCGATGGCCAGACAATAGAAAACCAGGGTGAGCGCGGGTGACGCAGACATGTGTGAGAGTAGCCTGATAAATCCAACGGGCGATTATTTCACACTCGGGGCCGCAGCGCATAGCGTTCAGCGTTGGCGATGAGCGCATAGGTCAGCCGCAGATGACGGAAGCTGCCATTGACGCCCCGGCTAATGACTATTAGTTTGGGGGGACTGATTATGCAGCCTGGAGCAGACCCATGTCCCTCTACGAACCCATTGAATCTGACGATTCCCGCCGCCACCTGCAACTTCGCAGCCCGGTAACCCTGGAAGCCACGGGTGAACTGGTCTGCGCCAACAGCGAGGATGTCGCCGAAGCGATCCGCCGGGCCCGCGAGGCCCAGCCCGCCTGGGCGGCCACCAGCATGAAAGAGCGCTCTGCGATTGTGGAACGCGCGCTGAAGATTGTACTGGCGAAGCAGGACCAGATTATCGATACGGTGGTGGCAGAGACGGGCAAGGCACGCACCGATGCCATGAGCATGGAGATTTTCTCCGTTGCCGACCAGCTTTGTTACTACGCCAAGAACGCGGAAAAATTCCTCAAACCACACAAACGCAAAGTTCACGGCCTGCTGGGTTTAATGAAGCAACTGCGTATTGTCTACAAACCGCTGGGCGTTGTGGGGCTGATTACACCCTGGAACGGTCCCTTTGTACTGGTCATGAACCAGGCGTGCCAGGCGGTCCTCGCCGGTAATACCGTGGTCGCCAAGGGTTCAGAGGTAACACCCTACTCAGCGAAGCTGGCCGAGGAGATCTTCCGCGAGGCGGGCCTGCCCGAGGGGGTACTGCAGGTACTTCTGGGCGACGGTGAAACAGGCGCGGCCATTGTGCGCGGCGGCGTCGACAAGGTGTCTTTCACCGGCAGCGTGGCCACCGGCAGAAAAGTGGCGATGGCCAGTGCGGAGCAACTGATACCCTGCACTCTGGAACTGGGTGGCAACGACGCCATGATTGTCTGTGCCGACGCGGACCTGGATCGCGCTGCGGATGGTGCCTGGGTGGGCTCCTGCATGAACACGGGGCACTACTGCTGCGGGACAGAGCGTATTTATGTGGTGCAAGAGGTGTATGACGAGTTCCTCAAGCTGGTATTGGAAAAGGGCAAGGGTCTGCGCCAGGGCAGCCAGCACGGCTGGGATGAAGATGTGGGCGCGGTATTCTGGGACAAGCAGATGACCATCATTGAGGCCCATGTGGAGGACGCCCGGAGCAAGGGTGCCAACATCCTGATGGGCGGACGACGCAACCCCGATCTACCCGGGCTTTACTATGAACCCACTGTCATCACGGAGGTGGACAACAGCATGGAGATCATGGTGCTGGAGACCTTCGGGCCGGTTCTCTGCATCCAGAAGGTGGAATCCGAAGAGGAAGCGCTGCGACTTGCCAACGACTCTGAGTTTGGTCTCAACGGCAACGTGTGGACGAAGGACAAGGACAAGGGTTACCGGCTCGCCGCGGCCATCGACACGGGTTCCTGCTCGGTCAATGATATGGCTGTGAGTTACGGTATTCCAGCGGCACCGTTTGGCGGCAAGAAGAACTCGGGGCTGGGGCAGGTCAATGGCAAGAAAGGGCTGCGGGGTTACTGTCACGAAATGCCGATTGTGATTGACCGTTTTGGCGGCAAGATGCAGAACGGCTATCCTTACAGCGCCAAGAGCGCGGAGGGGATGCGCAAATTGATGGACTTCCTTTGGGTGAAGACGCCTCTGGGGAAATGGTTGAGCTGAGCGATTACTTGCCGGTCAAAGAGAGAAACTCTCTTTGCCAGCACGGCCCGGCGGTTGACAGGCCCCGCACCGAAAATCGCAAAAGCGTGACATCCATGTCTGCTTGACTACGGCCATCCATGGCCTCCGACATTTTCGGACGCGGGACCTCCTGCCAACCCGGACCTCGTCACTTCCAAGGTCGAGACGCTCAGCTTTGTGCGGACTACTCAGTACTTTCAGTTGCACTGGACGTAAATTCACAGAAGCCATCGCAAATCAAACCAATACCAGGTTATCCCGGTGGATCAGCTCCTCATCACCGGCATAACCCAGAATGCCCTCGATTTCGGATGACGCGGCGCCCTGGATACGCCGGGTTTCATCGGCGTTGTAGTTGGCCAGGCCGCGGGCAACTTCCCTGCCCTGGTCATCCCGACAGGACACCATGTCACCCCGGGCAAAGTCGCCGTGAACGCCATGCACGCCAACCGGGAGCAAGCTGCGGCCGGACTCGCGCAGTACGCGCACGGCGCCGGCATCCAGTTCTACGCTACCCTGAATTTGCACCATACTGGCCAGCCACTGTTTGCGCGCGTTCTGCGGCTGCTTGCCGGTGCGCAGCCAGGTGCCGATATTCTGGCCCGAGGCGACGGCCGCGACGACTCCGGCCACACGGCCGTTAGCGATTATGGTTTCGGTGCCAGAGCGGGCAGCCAGCCTGGCTGCCCGCAACTTGGTGACCATGCCACCGCGACCCAGCTTACCGCCCTCGCCGGCCATGGCGTCCAGCTCTGGAGCGTTTACGTCGGCTGTCTCTACCAGTGATGCGTCCGGATTCTGCCGCGGGTCTTGCTGATAAAGACCCTGCTGGTCGGTTAGCAACAGCAGGGCGTCGGCATCGATGAGGTTAGCGACGAGGGCACCCAGGGTGTCGTTGTCGCCGAAACGAATCTCATCGGTCACCACAGTGTCATTTTCATTGATGACCGGCACCACGCCCAGACCAAGCAGGGTGTTGAGGGTACCGCGTGCATTGAGGTAGCGGTCACGGGCAATCACGTCATCATGGCCCAGCAGGACCTGGGCGGAGATAATGCCGTGTTGCTTGAAGGCATTTTCATAGCTTTGCACCAGTACTGACTGTCCCACGGCCGCCGCCGCCTGCAGGTCATGCAGGAGATGGGGCCGACTGGCCATACCCAGTCGCACAATTCCGGCAGCTACGGCGCCGCTGGAGACCAGGACCACTTCGCAGCCTTGTGCTCGCAACTGGGCCAGTTGGCCCACCAGGCTTTCAATCATGGCCGCGTCCAGGCCACGGCCGTCGTCCGTCAGCAACGCGCTGCCTACTTTGACCACCCAGCGCCGGCTGGAGGCAATTTCCGCTCTTTCTGCCATATCAGGGTACGTACTCTACGTCCACGTCGTAATCGTCCTCGTCCCAATCGTCATCGCTGTCCTCCTCTACATCGGGACCACGCCGATGCTGTGCGCGCAATTGGGCGATGCGCTCCCGGGCCTCTTCCTGCATGCGATGCTGCAGGGCCACGTCGGCCTCGGCGAGTTCGGGGTCAGCCGCCTCGCGTTCACGCAATTCCTCGAGGTAAGTCATCAGGTCACCACACAGTGCCCCGGTGCCCTCACCTTTGATGGCAGATATCTCGTAAACCGGGCCCTGCCACTGCAAGGCATCAATCACGGCAGCCCTGCGCTCGGCAAGCGACTGCGCATCAAGCATGTCGATCTTATTCAGCACCAGCCAGCGCTCGCGCTGTGCCAGCGTAGGACTGAAGCGGCCCAGCTCAGCGGCAATGGCCACGGCGGCATCGGCAGGTTCAACCCCATCATAGGGCGCCATATCCACAATGTGCAGAAGAATACGATTGCGCGTGAGGTGCTTGAGAAAGCGAATACCCAGGCCGGCACCTTCAGATGCCCCTTCGATCAAGCCCGGTATATCTGCGACGACAAAACTGCGGTGCGCCTCAACCTTGACGACACCCAGGTTCGGCACCAGCGTGGTAAACGGGTAGTCAGCAACCTTGGGTTTGGCGGAAGATACCGCGCGGATAAACGTCGATTTGCCCGCATTAGGCAGCCCCAACAGGCCGACGTCCGCGAGCACCTTGAGCTCGAGCTTCAGTGAACGCACCTCTCCTTCCGTCCCCGGAGTCGTCTGGCGTGGAGCACGGTTGGTGCTGGACTTGAAGCGCGTATTTCCCAGGCCGTGATATCCCCCCTGGGCGACTTTCAACCGTTGTCCGCTGGCCTGGATATCACCGAGGATCTCGCCGGTATCCTCGTCGAGGATGGTGGTACCGACCGGTACCTTGAGAACGAGGTCCTCGCCTTTCTTGCCGGTGCAGTTGCGCCCCATACCCCCCTCGCCGTTCTCAGCGCGGTAGCTGCGCACAAAACGGTAATCGACCATGGTATTGAGGTTTTCATCACCCTCAAGGATGACACTGCCGCCATCACCGCCATCACCGCCGTCTGGCCCTCCCTTGGCGACATACTTCTCCCGCCGGAAACTCAGGCTGCCGTTACCGCCCTTACCGGCGTATACGGTGATACTTGCTTCATCTACAAATTTCATTTTCTGCTGCCCTCGGAGGCGTTTTCGCGTGGAATTCCGTGGCGCGACTTCCGGGCGATGTTATCGAGTCTTCACCATAAAAAAAGCCCCGTCAATTGACGAGGCTTTTGGGTATCTTCCTGCTGCAGTGCGATCAGGCGCTCACTACCTGAACGAACTTGCGGCTCTTGGGGCCCTTGGTCACGAATTCCACTTTACCATTCGCCAGGGCGAACAGACGTGTGGTCCTTGCCAACGCCGACGTTTTCACCCGCGTGAAACTTGGTGCCACGCTGACGAACAAGGATATTGCCCGCGAGAACTTCCTGGCCGCCGAAGCGTTTGACGCCGAGGCGTTTCGCTTCTGAATCGCGACCGTTACGAGTACTACCACCAGCTTTCTTATGCGCCATCTTTCAAACCCTCCTTTACGCCGTAATTCCAGTAATTTTCACTTCGGTGAACCACTGACGGTGGCCAGTCTCTCTCCGGTAGTGCTTACGGCGGTTGAACTTGATAATTTTGACCTTCTTGTGACGGCCGTGAGCGACAATTTCAGCTGTCACCTTGGAACCATCTACAACAGGCTTGCCGATTTTGACGCTTTCGCCAGCGCCAACCATCAATACCTTGTCAAATTCGATAGTCTCGCCGGTGGCGGCCTCGATTTTTTCCAGCTTGAGGGTCTCGCCCTCAGCCACCCGGTGCTGCTTGCCACCGGCCTCAATTACTGCGTACATGTTTCACTCCGTTCAGTTAGCCTGCTCGCGTTCAAAAAAACCCTTTAGAATCAAGGGGGCAGAGCACGGCACAAACAGTTTAAATAATTTTTCGCTGCCCTCCCTACACATGCAGCGGGGGCTAGAGGGCGGCGATTCTACTGAAATACCCAGCTTGCGGCAAGCGTTACTTTCCAGAAAACAATAACTTGCGTGTGCCCGGTGCGCCACGGCCACGCTGGTGCAACAGCTTGACATGCTGCCGGGACGGGCCCTAGCATGCGCGGGCACTTTCTGATTAATTTCCCTATGCAAGATATACGTTTTGTCGTCGCCGACGAGTTTCAGCAGGTCAACGAACTCATCATCGACCAGCTCCATTCCGATGTCGATATGGTCGAGAATATTGGCCACTATATCGTCGACGCTGGCGGCAAGCGGCTGCGCCCGCTGCTGGTGCTGCTCAGTGCCGCCGCGCTGGGCAAGTGCGACGCCGCAGCGATCAAGTTTGCCGCGGTAATCGAGTTCATCCATACCGCCACCTTGCTGCACGATGATGTGGTGGACATTTCCAGCCTGCGTCGCGGCAGGCCCACCGCCAACGCCGAGTTTGGCAATGCCCCGTCGGTATTGGTGGGCGACTTTCTCTACACCCGTGCGTTTCAGTTAATGGTCCAGCTGGGCGATATGGACATCCTTCGCCATATGGCAGACACCACCAATACCATTGCCGAGGGGGAGGTATTGCAGCTTGTTCGCGCTGGCAACGCGCAGACCACCGAAGCGCAATACCTGGATGTCATCACCCGCAAGACTGCGATTCTATTCGCGGCGGGATGCTTCGGAGCCGCCACACTGGGCGGGCATGATGACAAGACCTGCCAAAACCTGCACCACTTCGGGCTCAACCTGGGTATCGCCTTCCAGATGATTGACGACGTCCTCGATTACGAAGGTGACCCTGCCGCTATGGGTAAAAACGTGGGTGATGATCTCAACGAAGGCAAACCGACGCTACCACTGATCTACACCCTGCAAAATGGCAATGCCAGGGAGCAGGCACTGGTAAACCGGGCGATCACAGAAAAGACGTCCGAGGACATAGAACAGATCCTCGCTGCGGTGCAACGCTGCGGCGCACTCAAGTACACGCGTGAACGCGCCATTCACTACCACGATCTCGCGCTGGCATCCCTGCAGGCGCTGCCAGACGGTCCGCCGCGGGACGCACTGCAGCGAATCACGAAGCTATCTATAGACCGCGACCACTGACGCAGCCGCGAAGAGTTTGCGCGGGCCTGTTGCTCTACCTATACTCGCTCTTGCTGCTGCCGCAGCTCATGGTACGGGTGCAACCAATAGTAGCGACAGCGCCGCCTGTAAAACCCACTCACCGCGGTGAATGACAAGGAATTCGGCGATGTCCGCTTCTCCACGATTAACACAATTTCCCATCTACCCCGAACTGCGCACCCGTGCGGCTTTACTGCAAGATGTCTCGGTCGCGGCCCTGTTGGCTGATGATGCCGACCGCGCTGAAGACTTCAGCACAGTCGCAGCCGGCCTGCACCTGGATTACAGCAAACAATTACTCGATCGCGATGCCATGCGAGCTCTGCTGCAGTTAGCGATACAAGCCGACCTGCCCAAGGCTATCGGCGAGCTGATGGCTGGCGAGAAAATCAACAATACGGAGCAGCGAGCTGCCCTGCATACGCTGTTGCGCGCCCGCGAAGCGGCGGGTTTGGCACAGCAATTCTCTGAAGTGCGTGCAGCACGTGCCAGCATGCAGGCCTGGGCAGACAAGCTCAATAGCGGCGAACAAAAGCGGGTTTTCCGGCGCCGTGATCACCGACGTCGTCAATATTGGCATCGGGGGCTCTGACCTGGGACCACGGCTGGTCACTGACGCGCTGCGGCCCTTCCAGGGAGACGTGGCCTGCCACTATGTTGCCAACGTGGACCCGGCAGACCTGCAGGACACACTGCTGGACCTTAACCCACAGACGACGCTTTTCATCATTTGCTCCAAGTCGTTTCGCACTGAAGAGACGCTCACCAACGCCCTGCTGGCGCGCGAGTGGATGCGCAATGCCGGCGCGTCTGACGCCGATCTGGACAAACACTTCCTGGCAATCACCAGCAACCTGGAGGCAGCGGCTGAATTCGGCATACCTGCAGAAAACTGCCTGCCCATATGGGACTGGGTGGGCGGCCGCTATTCTGTGTGGTCAGCGATTGGCCTGTCCTGCGCCATCGCCGTCGGCTGGGAGAACTTTGCAGCGTTCCTGGATGGCGCTGCGGCCATGGACCTGCATGCTGCCGAGGCTCCCCTGGCACAAAACATGCCGGTCATCCTCAGTCTGCTGGAGGTCTGGTACGTCAACTTCTTTTCCGCACAGAGCCATGTCGTACTGCCCTATGACAACAGCCTGCAGCGCCTTCCTGACTTTCTGCAGCAGCTCACCATGGAGAGCAACGGCAAGCGTGTCAGCAAAGCGGGCTTAAGTCTGGACTACGCTACGGCGCCTGTGCTCTGGGGCTCGGCCGGCACCATGGGCCAGCACTCGTTCCATCAGCTATTACACCAGGGTACGCAGCTCTGCCCGGCAGACTTCATTATCCCACTGACGACCCACACGGGTATGAGCGAGCAACACGGCCGACTGGTAGCCAACGGCCTGGCGCAGAGCCGCGCGATGATGGTGGGACGCAGCGAGAGTGAGGCGTTCGCATCGTTGCTGGCACGCGGCGTCGATGAGACACGGGCGCGTGAACTCGCCCCGCACCTCGCCATGCCCGGCAACCGGCCCAATTCTGTCATCACCCTTGAGGCGCTGACGCCGGCGACCCTGGGCGCATTACTGGCACTCTATGAGCATCGTACTTACTGCAGCGGCGTGCTTTGGGGGATCAACTCGTTCGACCAGTGGGGAGTGGAGCTGGGCAAGGAGATTGGCGGGCAGATTTTTGGCGTGATGTCGGGTGAACCCTCAGAGACCGCAATGGATCCTGCCACGGAACGCTTGATTGCACAGTGGCGGGCGGCGCAGTAATTGCCCTGGTTTACCTCGGGTATTGATCTCAAATGAAGACGCAGCGTTGTTCTGCCGGTCCGGGTGGTGCAGGCCGCGCCTCCGGGACGCCAGCGGACGTCCGTGTCAGGCTCGGCGTCCCGGAGCCGGCCGGGCCATCCATGGCCTCCCGGGAGGCGCGGCCTGCACCACCGGACCTCTTGCGGCAATTCTTGATCAGGCCTGGTTTCTAATCGCTGAATGTCAGGTAAGACGAATTGGGTGCTGAAAAACTGGCGATTCAGCTCTCTATCAGCGCTAGCAACTCTGCCGTTTTGGCTTCCATCAAGTCCTTGTCGCCTCGAGACTCCACATTGAGGCGCACGACCGGCTCGGTGTTCGACATACGCAGGTTGAAACGCCACTGACCGCAGTCGACGCTGACACCGTCGGTATGATCAACTTCGCCCTGGCCTGCATAGGTCGCTTCTGCCTTTGCCAGCACCTTGGCTGCGTCGTCAACGCTGCGGTTGATCTCGCCAGAGCAGGGATAGGCGGCCATGCGCTCTGCCACCATGGTGGACAGGGGCTTGCCGGTCGACGATATCAGTCCCGCCACCAATAACCAGGGGATCATCCCGCTGTCGCAATAGGCAAAATCGCGGAAATAATGGTGGGCACTCATCTCTCCGCCGTAGGCGGCGTTTTCACTGCGCATGCGCTCTTTGATGAACGCATGGCCACACTTGGTGAGCACGGGTTCGCCCCCGGCCGCTTTTACCTGCTCGATGGTGTTCCAGGTCAGCCTTGGGTCATGAACAATTTTGGCGCCTGGTTCTCTTTGCAAAAATGCTTCGCCCAGCAGGCCGACCAGGTAATAACCCTCAATGAACGCGCCGGTTTCATCGAAGAAGAAGCAGCGGTCAAAGTCGCCGTCCCAGGCAATACCGATGTCGGCGTTATGCTGCCGCACAGCCTCAATACTGGCGGCGCGGTTTTCCGGTAACAGCGGGTTAGGCACACCGTTGGGGAAGTTGCCATCGGGTTCGTGGTGCAACTTGATGAAATCAAAGGGGAGGTGGGGCTCCAGCAGGTCGATGACCCGTCCTGCACCGCCGTTGCCCGCATCCACCACCACTTTCAGCGGCTTTAGCGCGCCGACATCGACATAGGACAGCAGGTGTTCCACGTAGGCTGCGTCGGTATCGAGCGTGTAGAACTGGCCTCTGGCCGGCGCTGCCTGGAACGCATTTTCCTCAGCCATGGCACGAATTTCCTTTAAACCGGTATCGGCCGATATCGGTCGGGAGTCTTCCCGTACAAACTTCATCCCGTTATAGTCTTTCGGATTGTGGCTGGCGGTAACCGCTATACCGCCGCCCATGGCCGCATGGGAGGTGGCAAAGTAGATCTCTTCCGTGCCGCTCAGGCCGATGTCATAAACATCCACCCCCTGCTCCATCAAACCTTCACTGACGGCAGCCTTGATCGCCTCACTGGAGAGGCGGATATCGTGTCCAACCACGACTTTGCCAGGCTTGATAATTTCCGCATACGCGCGCCCGATGCGCCTGGCAATATCTTCATTGAGCTGGTCGGGTACTCTGCCGCGGACATCGTAGGCCTTGAAACATGTGATTTCACTCACCGCGCTCTTCCCCTTACTTGTTGTAGTAGTGCTCGTAAACGTGGTTGGTCGCCTCAACGAACCCGGGAACGCTACCGCAATCAAACCGCCGTCCCTTGAACTTGTAGGCCATCACGCAACCACGCCTGGCCTGCGTCTGCAGAGCATCGGTCAACTGAATTTCGCCATTGGCGCCGGGCTCGGTTTCCTCGAGAATATCGAAAATATCAGGCGTCAGGATGTACCGGCCGATAATCGCCAGATTGGACGGGGCATCTTTCTGGTCGGGCTTTTCTACCATGTCATCCACACGATAAATGCCGTCTTTAAGGCTTTCACCGGCGATCACACCGTACTTGTGGACCTCCTCCATCGGCACTTCCTGAATAGCCACAATAGAGCAGCGGAACTGGTTATACAGTTCAGCCATCTGCGCCAGAACGCCAGGGCCCTCACTGTTAAGGCAAAGGTCATCAGAAAGGAGGACGCCAAAGGGTTCATTTCCCACCAGCGAGCGACCGGTAAGAATGGCGTGCCCCAGGCCTTTCATTTCCCGCTGGCGCACCATGGTAAACACGCCTTTATCCAACACATTGCGGATGCTGCTCAGGTAAGCCTCTTTGCCCGACCCGGATATCTGGTGCTCCAACTCATAGCTGATGTCGAAGTGATCGGCGATGGAGCGTTTGCCCCTTCCAGTGACAAATGCGCAGGTGGTCATACCGGCTTCAATCGCTTCCTCAACACCGTATTGAACCAGTGGCTTATTCACAACGGGCAGCATTTCCTTGGGCATACTCTTGGTCGCCGGAAGAAAACGCGTCCCATAACCCGCTACCGGGAACAAACACTTCTTGATCATCTAACTACCTCCTAATACAGATGCCAGCGAACGCTCAACTTTCGCGCCCGTATTGGTCATCAAATCTTACGATATCGTCTTCGCCCAGATAGGTGCCGGACTGCACTTCAATCAACTCGAGAGGGATTCGCCCCGGGTTTGCCAGGCGGTGCCGGGTACCCAGGGGTATATAGGTGGATTCGTCCTCGCCGAGCATGAAAACCTTGTCATCGCAGGTGACTTCTGCCGTGCCCTGAACCACAATCCAGTGCTCCGCCCGATGGTGGTGCATTTGCAGGGAAAGCTTCTGCCCTGGGTTGACGATAATCCGCTTGACCTGAAAACGGTCTGATGTGACCAGCGATTCGTAGGAGCCCCAGGGCCGATAAACGCGCCGGTGAAGCGACACTTCAGGGCGGTTCTGGGCCTTTAGCGCGTTAACGATGCGCTTCACGTCCTGCACTCGCCCTTTGTCAGCGACCAGCACCGCGTCGGCAGTTTCCACCACTACCAGATCCTGCACACCGGTAGCGGCCACGAGCCTGGAGTCACTATAAAAATAACTGCCACTGCAGTTGTCGAGCAGCACATCGCCGCGACAGGCGTTACCGTCGCTATCGCGCGGGGCGACATCCCACAGCGCAGACCAGGCACCCACATCGCTCCAGCCACAATCCAGAGAGACCACGCCGCCATTACTGGTCTTTTCCATCACGGCGTAATCAATGCTGTCCGCTGGGCATTCCGCAAAGCTCTTGGCGTCGGGCCGAACAAAATCCATATCGTGGCTTGCGCTTCCCATCGCCTCGGTACACGCGGCAAGGATACCCGGTGCATGCTTGCCCAACTCGGCGAGGAAGGCCGATGCGCCAAGCAGGAACATGCCACTGTTCCACAGGTAGTTACCACTTTCCAGGTAGGCTGACGCCGTCGCCGAATCGGGCTTCTCCACAAAGCGCTCAAGCGCGAACAGGTCCTCGCCAAGCTGGGCACCGCAGTTGATATAGCCATAGCCTGTTTCGGGGCTGGTAGGAACGACCCCAAATGTCATCAATTTGTCCTGCTGGGCGAGCGGCACTGCCTTGCCCACTGCCTCAACAAACGCTGTCACATCCTGGATGACATGATCAGCCGGCAGTACCAAAAGCAATGCGTCAGGGTCCTCTTGCACCGCGTGCAGGGCGGCCAGGGCGACCGCCGGCGCGGTGTTGCGCCCTTCCGGTTCAAGTATCAATGCGCTGGCGCCGATCTCCACCTGCCGCAGTTGCTCGGCGACCATAAACCGGTGCTCCTCGTTACAGACGACAACCGGAGCTGCCTCATCAAGGCCAGTGGTTCGTTTGAGGGTTTCCTGCAGCATGGACAACTCACCCGCCAGCGGTTGAAACTGCTTGGGATGGGCTTCTCGAGATACAGGCCAAAGCCGACTGCCGACGCCGCCGGAAAGAAGAACAGGTACTAACATCTGGATCCTTGTTTGTTTGATGGGATCGTTACTTACCGCGCGTCCATCAGTCCCCATGTGCCACACGATCAAATGATCTTAGCGGAGAGCCTCGCGCTTGACCAGTGAACGCCATCACACTAAATGGATTGAGCTGGACTTGTCGGGCACAGGTATTAAAATGGTGGCGCTTTTGCAGCCACTCCACTACGCCGACGTTACGGAAACAATATGACAGGAAAAAGTGCCTACTCGAAGGACGAACTGATCGCCTGCGGTCACGGTGAACTCTTCGGTGAGGGCAATGCCGGCTTCCCATAGACAACATGCTAATGCTGGACCGTATATCGCACATCAGTTCAGAGGGAGGCGCTAATGGCAAAGGCGAGATTATTGCGGAGCTGGATATACATCCCGACCTCTGGTTCTTCGAATGCCACTTTCCCTCCGACCCTGTCATGCCAGGCTGCCTGGGCCTTGATGCCATGTGGCAATTGCTGGGGTTTTTCCTGGGTGGCGCGGCAATCCCGGACGCGGACGCGCACTGGGCGCGGGTGAAGTGAAATTCACCGGACAGATACTGCCCACGCGCCAAAAAGGTAGTCTATAACATCAACCTGAAACGGGTTATCGAACGCAAGCTGGTCATGGGCATCGCTGACGGCAGCGTTTCTGTAGACGGCAGGGAAATTTATACGGCAAATGACCTGCGGGTCGGCCTGTTCCAGTCAACGGAGTCTTTCTGAAGCAATGAGCAGACGAGTAGTAGTAACGGGCATGGGTATCGTCTCATGCCTGGGCAATGATACCGACAGCGTGACCCGCTCCCTGTTTGAGGGCAAGTCTGGAATCAGCACGCGTCAGGAGCAAATTGATATGGGCATGCGCTCCCACATCGCGGGCGCGCCGGAAATCGATATTACCCGCCCTGATTGATCGCAAGCAGTTGCGCTTTATGGCCGATGCCGCAGCCTATGCTTATGTTTCCATGCAACAGGCGATTGCAGACTCCGGGCTCCCGGAAGACAGCCGTGTCCAATGTACGCACCGGGATCATCGCCGGCTCCGGTGGTGCATCATCTGCCAGCCAGACAGAAGCCGCCGACATATTGCGCGAGCGCGGGCTTCGCCGGGTAGGGCCCTACCGGGTGACCCAGACTATGGGCAGTACTGTCTCCGCCTGTCTGGCCACGCCTTTCAAGATCAAGGGCGTGAACTACTCAATTTCTTCCGCCTGCTCTACCAGTGCGCACTGCATCGGCAATGCGATGGAGCAGATTCAACTGGACAAACAGGACGTCGTCTTCGCCGGTGGCGGAGAAGAACTGCACTGGACCTTGTCCAGCCTGTTCGATGCCATGGGCGCACTTTCGACCAAGTACAACGACACGCCTGAGCGCGCTTCCCGCGCCTACGATGCCGACCGGGATGGCTTTGTTATCGCCGGCGGGGGCGGCATGCTGGTACTGGAAGAACTGGAACATGCCCGGGCCCGGGGCGCGAAAATCTACGCTGAATTGGTGGGTTATGGCGCGACATCGGACGGTTATGACATGGTGGCACCCTCCGGAGAAGGAGCCGTGCGTTGCATGCAGCAGGCGCTCGCTACTGTGGATGGCGCAGTGGACTACATCAATGCCCATGGCACCTCCACGCCGGCCGGCGACATTCAGGAACTGAAAGCGGTCAAGGAAGCCTATGCGAACGTGGGGCAAATCCCGGTGGTCGGCTCGACCAAGTCGCTGTCAGGGCATTCGCTGGGTGCCGCTGGCGTGCAGGAGGCGATTTACTCTCTGTTAATGCAGCAGAATAACTTTATTGCCGCCTCAGCCAATATCGACAACCTGGACCCGGAAGCCGAGGGCTTGCCCATTGCCATGACGCGTCAGGAAAACGTTGACCTGCAGCGCGTGATGTCCAACAGCTTTGGCTTTGGCGGCACCAATGCCTCGCTGGTGTTTCAGAAGTACAGCGAACAATAGCGCTCAATCCGGGGCACCGCTCTACCAACAAGCGCTGCCTCCCTACTCTCCGGCCAATGGCGCCGTTACCCCTGCTGAAACGGGTTCTGCCTCAGCCCGTCAACAGATCCAGCAGCAACACCTCTACCCGGTCACCCTCCTCTATCACGCGACCGACAGGCACTAACGCCAGTGCATTGCTGTGACTCACGGAACTCAGCACACCGGAACTCTGGTTGGCAAACCGTCTTGCGGTCAGGCCCGTCTCACCCTGCTCCAGCGTTACCCGCAGGTAGTCTGCGCGTATTCCGGCGCGACGCGTTGAGAAGCCGGCCCGCGCAACCAAAACAGGTGTAGTCGTTTCTGCCAGCCCCTGCATTTTCAGCAGAAACGGTCGGGCCACCAGGGCAAAGGTGACGAACACCGATGTTGGGTTCCCCGGCAGGCCAACAAAGGGCGTCGCTGCGATGCGACCGAACGCGAGGGGTTTACCGGGCTTGATCGCCAGCTTCCAAAGGTCGAGTCGCCCAGCCGCTCGACCTCTTTCTTCACATGATCCTCCTCACCGACCGACACACCACCGGAGGAGATAACACAATCCGCGTTTGCCGCCGCATGTTGCAGTGCCCGGGCGGTGGCCGCTGCATCGTCGGCAACAATGCCGCAGTCGACCCACTCCATGCCCAGCGCCTCCACCAGCCCGGCAAGCGTGAAACGATTGGAGTTATAAAGCTGCCCAGGCTGCAGCGCCCCCTGGCCGGGCTCCACCAGCTCATCGCCAGTCGACAGCACGGCGACACGCAGGGGCCGGTAAACCGTGACGCATCGATCCCCACAGATGCGAGCAGCCCAAGGTCCTGGGGTCGCAGCCTGCGACCAGCATGCAGGGCCACATCACCAGCTTTGAGGTCCTGGCCCTGCGGGCGAATGTTCTGGCCAGTGGTTACCTTGCTGTTTATCGTCAGGATGCCTTCGGCTTCCATGCAACTTTCCTGCATTACCACGGCGTCTGCCCCGGGTGGCACGGCAGCACCCGTAAATATACGAGCGGCGGTGCCAGGCTGCAGCGGGTCACCGACGCGGCCAGCTGCGATACGCTGGCTGACGGGCAAGGTCGCCGGCAGGTCGGCAGTGCGCAGGGCGTAGCCATCCATTGCGCTATTGTCGTCCAATGGGCACGTCTACTGCAGCAACAACGTCCTCGGCGAGCACTGCGCCGCGCGCCGTGATTAGCGTCCTGGTCTCGGTTGATGCACACACAGTAACGCTACCGAGCATCAGCGCCAGCGCGTCAGCCAACGGAGTCAAGCCGGTCATCCCTGTTGCTGGCCTCGAGCTGTCAGCACACCGACAAAATTACAGGGCCTGTGTGTACTGTCCAACTGCTCCTTTATGATTCCCGTCCAGGCGGTGCGACAGGCGCCCGTTGAGCCGGGCATGCAAAAGATTACGGTATTATTGGCAAAGCCGGCGAGCGCGCGGGACTGGATAGTAGAGGAACCGATCTCGTCATGGGATAGCGCACGAAAGACCTCACCAAATCCCTCAACGTCTTTATCAAACAGTGGGCGCACCGCTTCCGGCGTGGAATCGCGGCCCGAAAAACCGGTGCCGCCAGTAACCAGCACCGCATCAATACTGCTGTCGGCTATCCAGCGCGAGATGAGCATCCTGATCTGGTAGATATCATCGACAACGATGGCCTTTGTCCGCCAGGCGGTGTCCAGCTGCCTCAAGCGCCTCGACCAGGTAATGCCCGGAAGTATCCGTTGCCTCATCGCGAGTATCTGATACGGTCAGCACCGCCACGGCCAGCGTCTGTAAAGGGGTATCGGTAGCTTGGGCCATTGGCAAATCCTCAGCTTTGATGCTCGAAATAGAGTTTGACCTGGTCAGCTATGGCCCTGCGCCAGGGCTGCTGCTTTATGGCAAAATTATTGCGTATCTTGCTGCACTCAAGGGAGCGGTTGAGGCTGTGCGCATCGGGAGACAGCGGCTGCAATTCGACAGCCTCCGAGCCAAATTCGGAAAACTGCGACGCAGAGGCCAGTATGGACTCGGCAAACTCGTAGTAGGTGGCCGTCTCCGAGCTGCAATAGTGGTAGACACCCCACAATTGCGCTCCGGCGCTGATCTGGTCAAGCAACCCTGAGATCACCCTGGCGCCGTCGGCGGACGCCACCGGACAGCCACGCAGGTTATTGTCCAGCACCAGGTTCTCCCCGCGCACCATATCACCCAGAATGCGAGTGACCAGGTTAGCGCCATCACTGGCAAAAACGCGACCAAGTCGCAGAATCAGGTATCTGTCGCAGTTTTGCTGTACCAGTTCCTCTGCAGCCGCCAGCATAATGCCTACCTCGCCAATGCTGTCGGGCACATCGCTCTCGTTATAAAGCCGATCCAGCTCTCCGGAAAAAACGCGCGCACTGGACACCAGCAAATGACAAGCCTTGTCGCGCTGGGCAGCCTTTGCCACCCAATGACTGCGTTTGACATCAAGCTCAGCCATCTCCTCGCCACTATCGGCTAGCGCCTGTAAACGCAAATCTACCACCACCTCTGCAGTGGCACGGCGCACCATCTTTTTGGCCTGCCGCTCGCTTTTCCAGCGCGCAGCGGAACGGCTCAGGCAGACCACTTCATGCCGACCCAGGTCTTCAAGGTTTTCTGTCAAGGCTCTGCCCAGCGGGCTATCCGAGCCAATAATGAGTACGCGCACGCGACGCTGTCCGCCGTTATCAGGAAAAAGAAGAAGGTACCATATTTGTGGACCGACGGGCCGCAGCGCCGTCGGTAAAATTTGTCGCCGGGCTGGCACCCCGCATGACAGGCGATGCGGGTGCCTGCGGTGAGTTGCTACAGACTGAGTTGCTAGAAGGGAATGTCGTCGTCGAAATCGTTAAAATCTGCCGCCGGGGCGTTCTGCGCGGGCGCGCCCTTGGGAGCAGCAGAAGCAGCAGGTGCCGATGAAGGTGCCTGGTTAAAACTGTCGCCACCGCTGTAGCCGGCTCCACCCTGGCCACCGCTGCGCGAATCCAGCATCTGCATTTCATTGACTACGACTTCAGTTGAGTAGCGGTCCTGGCCTGACTGGTCCTGCCATTTGCGGGTTTGCAGGGAGCCCTCAACAAACACCTTCGAGCCCTTTTTCAGGTACTCCCCTGCGATCTGGCCCAGACGATAGTTGCCGCGGTCCTTGAAGACCACGCGGTGCCACTCAGTGCGCTCTTTCTGCTCACCGGTCTGCTTGTCCCGCCAGGTTTCAGACGTCGCAATGCTGGCGTTGGTAATAGCGCCGCCATCGGGGAAAAAGCGGGTTTCCGGGTCATTACCCAGGTTGCCGATCAGGATGACCTTGTTGACGCCACGTGAAGCCATAAAAATACCTCTTTGCAGGTTGCAATGCTTATTCTGGTAGAGTCGCGACTATAGCAATCCCGCCCCGTAATTGCGACAACACTGGAGAGCGTATGCCATCTAATCCGGGCAATAAAACGAATCCACAAGCGAATCCTGCCTTGCCATCGACAGATTCAATCAGACGCGGCGGCAGCCTTTGTCAGCACCGCATTTCCCGGTAAAAAGAGCAGCAACCACACGGCGGCCAGCCCGATACTGAACATCACCATCGCCGACGGGCCTGCGGACTTGACCAGCCAACCTCCGACGGCACCGCCAGCGAAGGCACCCAGGAACTGGCACGTCGAATATATCCCCAGCGCCGTACCCTTGCCCCCGGAAAACACCATCTTTGAGACCAGGGAAGGCAGCGTCGCTTCGAGGTAGTTAAACCCGACGAAGAACAGCCAGAGCCCCAAATACACTGCCGGTGCCACAGCAAAGGAGACCAGGGTTGCCATCGCCACAATCAACAGGACAATGGCCAACAGGAACATCTCACGCAGGCGCCCCTTACGCTCTGCGAGAATCATCATTGGCACCATGCCGGCAATGGAAAGAATCAGTGCCGGGAGATAAACCACCCAGTGCCGATCCCGGTCAAGTCCGGCCACATCCAGAAGCAGCCCGGGCACCAGCAGAAACAGCGCCATAAGGATAAAGTGTAAGCTGAAAACCGCAAAGTTGAGCCGCATTAATCCCGCATCGCGCAAGCTGCGGGCGAACAGCCCCTGTCTGGCGCCCACATCTGTATGCACAGCACCTTGTTCCGGCGTTGGCACCAAAAACACCACAATGCTGATTCCTGCCACGGCCAGTAAAGCAGTGAACCAGAATACGGCCGCCAGGCCCCCTGCGGCGGCCACGACCGGCCCCAGTACCAGCGCCACGGCGAAGGACATGCCGATACTCATCCCCACCATGGCCATGGCCTTGGTGCGCTGCTCTTCCCGCGTCAGGTCAGCCACCAGGGCCATAATCGTACTGGCAATTGCCCCCATGCCCTGCAGGGCCCGGCCAGCCACAACGCCATAGACACTATCTGCCGTCGCCGCCACCACACTACCCAGGGCAAAAATCAGCAGGCCGCCGACAATCACTGGCTTGCGGCCGACCCGGTCAGACAACCAACCCAGTGGAATCTGCAATAACGCCTGGCTCAGGCCGTAGATACCCAGCGCCAGGCCAATAGTCAGCGGATCCGCTCCGGGCAGGTCTACGGCATAGAGCGCCAGCAGCGGCAGCACCATAAACAGCCCCAGCATGCGAAAGCTGTACAGCAGGGCAAGGGAGCTGACGGTGCGCCGCTCCAGCGGTGTCATTGGGTGTTCTGTGATCACAAATGAAGGTCTCGAAATTCGGGCGACAATGATAGCAGTTTCTGCCGTTTTGGACACGGAACACATATCCTCCCGCTGTCCATTGAGTCCGCATCGGCGAAAGAACGAGAGTAGAGGGTAACCAGGGTGTTCGCCGGGACGTCGGAGGCCATGGATGGCCGGAGTCGAGCAGACATGGACGTCACGCTGTTGCGATCCCGGTGAGCACCCTGGTTGCCCTCTGCTCGGCCGCAGTGAAAAAATCGGCTCTGCTCTGGGCTCAAAACGTTATCGTAGGAGCCGGATCGGCCATGGCGATTAGCCTCACCGGGACCGCTAAAGCACCATCCATGGCACCTCGGCCTCGGCCATCCATGGCCTCGGACGTCCCGGTGACGCTAATCGCCATACCCGCCCCTCTTTCCGGAGAGCGATGTGATACGTTTCTCTTTGCATGGCGTAACACAGAGGGCATATACTTTCCTGTTTCGGCAAATTTGCGGTAGCTACTGTCAATGGACACCATCCAAGTTCGTGGGGCTCGCACCCACAACCTGAAAAACATCGATCTGGACATTCCCCGCGACAAACTGGTGGTGATCACCGGGCTGTCCGGCTCAGGAAAGTCCTCGCTGGCTTTTGACACACTGTACGCGGAAGGTCAGCGTCGCTATGTAGAGTCGCTGTCCACCTATGCCCGGCAATTCCTGTCGATGATGGAAAAGCCCGACATGGACCATATCGAAGGCTTGTCACCCGCTATTTCGATCGAGCAAAAGTCCACTTCGCACAACCCCCGTTCGACCGTGGGCACCATCACCGAGATTTATGATTACCTGCGCCTGCTATTCGCCCGGGTGGGTGACCCGCGCTGCCCGGACCATGGCTTGAACCTGCAGGCACAAACCGTCAGCCAGATGGTGGACTCGGTGCTGGCCTTGCCCCAGGGCAGTAAGTTGATGCTGCTTGCCCCGGTGGTGCGTGACCGCAAAGGGGAGCACCTGCATGTATTCGAGGAGTTGCGCGCAGCAGGCTTCGTACGCGCGCGAATCAACGGGATCGTCACCGACCTTGACGATATTCCCAAGCTGGAGAAAAACAAGAAGCACCGAATCGAGGTTGTGGTCGACCGCTTCAAGGTCCGGGACGACCTGGGACTGCGGCTGGCAGAGTCATTCGAGACGGCCCTTGGGCTGACCGATGGCCTCGCCTCGGTCAGCTACATGGATGGCGATGGCGAGGATCTCGCCTTTTCCGCACGTTTTGCCTGCCCGGAGTGCGGGCACAGTATTGACGAGCTTGAACCCCGTTTGTTTTCCTTTAACAACCCCGCAGGCGCCTGCGGCAGCTGCGACGGTCTTGGGGTGAAGCAGTACTTCGACGCCGAGCGCATCGTGCTGGATCCAGAGGCCAGCCTGGCAGAGGGAGCGATACGCGGTTGGGACAGGCGCAACGTTTATTACTTTCACATGCTGACTTCGTTGGCAGAGCACTACGAATTTGATATCGACACGCCCTTCGCGCAGCTGGACAGCAAGTTCCAGAAAATCATCCTGCATGGTAGTGGCAAGCAGGAAATAGCTTTCGCCTACATCAATGACCGGGGAGACGTATTCAAGCGTACCCACGCCTTTGAGGGGATTATCCCGAATATGGAGCGGCGCTATCGCGACACAGACTCCCAGTCGGTGCGTGAGGACCTGGCAAAATTCCTGGCGACTCAACCCTGCCCTGACTGCGGCGGGACACGGCTACGCCGTGACGCACGGCATGTGTTTGTTGATGAGCGCACCCTGCCGCAAATCACCGACATGTCGGTGGGTGACGCTGAGGACTACTTCAACGCATTGGTATTGGCAGGTCGCAAGGGCGAAATCGCTGACAAGATTCTCAAGGAGTTACGTGCGCGTTATCGCTTCCTGGTGGACGTGGGATTGAACTACCTGTCACTCAATCGCAGCGCCGAGACGCTCTCTGGCGGCGAAGCGCAGCGCATCAGGCTGGCGTCGCAGATAGGCGCCGGCCTGGTGGGCGTAATGTACATTCTGGACGAGCCGTCCATCGGCCTGCACCAGCGCGATAACGAACGGCTGCTGAAAACGCTCACGCACCTGCGGGACCTCGGCAACACGGTGCTGGTGGTTGAACACGATGAGGACGCCATTCGCAGCGCCGACCACATTATCGACATTGGACCGGGTGCCGGCGTCCACGGCGGCGAGATCGTCGCCCAGGGCAGTATGAAGGCTATCCTGGCCAACAAGCAGTCGCTGACCGGCGATTACCTGTCCGGCCGACGCAAGATAGAGGTACCCGTAAAACGCACACCCCCGGATGCTGGTAAAAAACTGGTCCTGGCCGGTGCGCGCGGCAATAACCTGCAGGATGTGACCCTGGAAATTCCATTGGGTTTGCTGACCTGTGTCACCGGCGTTTCCGGTTCAGGAAAATCCACACTGATCAACAGCACGCTCTACCCCATCGCCGCCACTGAGCTTAATGGAGCCACCACGCTAACCCCCGCATCGCACCAGAGCATCACAGGCATGGAGCATATCGACAAGTGCATTGACATAGACCAAAGCCCTATTGGCCGCACACCGCGCTCCAACCCTGCGACCTATACTGGCATTTTCACCCCCGTGCGGGAGTTGTTTGCCGGTACCCAGGAAGCACGATCACGCGGCTACAAGCCCGGCCGTTTCAGCTTCAACGTCAAGGGCGGTCGCTGCGAGGCCTGTCAGGGAGATGGCGTCACCAAGGTGGAGATGCACTTCCTGCCGGACATCTATGTGCCCTGCGACGTCTGCAAGGGAAAGCGCTACAACCGCGAAACGCTGGAGATACGCTACAAGGGGAAGAACATTCACGAAGTACTGGAGATGACGATTGAGGATGCGCTGGACTTCTTCGAGCCCGTTCCCACCATCGCCAGGAAACTGCAGACGCTGATGGATGTGGGGCTGTCCTATGTCCGCCTTGGACAAGCAGCGACAACGCTGTCCGGCGGCGAAGCCCAACGAGTAAAGCTGTCGCGAGAGCTCTCCAAACGCGATACCGGAAAAACGCTCTATATCCTTGATGAACCTACCACCGGCCTGCACTTTGAAGACATCAAGCAGCTACTGGAGGTCCTGCATCGCCTGCGCAACCACGGCAACACCGT
This sequence comes from uncultured Gammaproteobacteria bacterium, assembly GCA_963845135.1. Classification (GTDB taxonomy): domain Bacteria; phylum Pseudomonadota; class Gammaproteobacteria; order Pseudomonadales; family Halieaceae; genus Halioglobus. The sequence continues at coordinate 398,589 of CAWJQW010000007.1, forward strand.
GGTAATCATCGAGCACAATCTGGATGTGATAAAAACGGCGGACTGGATCGTAGACCTGGGGCCAGAGGGCGGTTCAGGGGGTGGACGGATTATCGCCCAGGGAACACCTGAAGCAGTTGCCAAAACAAAGGGGTCTTTTACTGGCCAGTTTCTCGGACCCCTGCTGGGAAAAAAACGTAAGCGGGCTGCTTAAGCGCAGTCTCCCGAACCTTGCGCTATTGCGAATGCAGATCAATCCAGTGGCATCAGGCCCCAATCCGCTTCGCCATCACTGGCCACGCCGAGCAGGCCGGATTTCATGGCCTTGATATACGCTTCCATTCGCTCACGCGCGGCGAAGCGGTCAGGAAACGGGCCTTCCATACTCCCTTCACGGGTGTAGAAATACCATTGGCCTTCATGCTGGAAAAAGCGGTCAGCACGAAACCAGGTACGTTGTTGATGGTCATTTTGACGCTTTGCACTCATATCTCTGCTACCAGCTGAACACTACTCTGCCCTGCTTTCCTCTGGCAAGTTGCCATGGACCCTGAGCTGAGATACTAGCCCTTTTCCCGGGAATGCGTAAATTGCGGTTCACCAAAGTGCGCACTGGTTCACACAACTCCGCACCGTTACTGTGCATGGGCAAGAAGCTGTCCGCGAAATCCAGGCTACAGGAAAGTCCCAGCCATCGTTTATCCGCCTCCGTAGTCGAGATCTGCATTGTGAAACTGTTCTCACTTTCTCCCTCATTGCTACCGTTTATCCGCCATCGTACCCACTTATCGGAAGGCCCATTGCTTGCTGCGCATCGATATCTAGACTAGGGGTCGTCAGAAAAAAACCGCGAGCGAGCTTTTTGAAAAAACAACGGACAGTCTCGGCAAGAGGGAAGCAGCAGGGCTTCACCATGGTGGAACTCATGGTGGTAATCGCCGTACTCGGCGCGCTACTGGTGCTTGCCGCGCCTGGCTACCAGACCCTTATTCTCAACAACCGGTCACTGTCAGAGGTGTATGCCCTGAGGGCGACGCTGAGTAACGCTCGCTCCGAAGCCATGGCCCGGCGCGCACCCGTGGTGGTTTGCCCTACCTCTGACGGGGCTGCCTGCAACGCAGCGCTACCTAACTGGCTGCCCGGATACATGAGCTTTGTCGACACCAACAACGACACCGTGCCTGACCCGAACAACCCGGACGAGGAAATCATTCAGTACGAGGCACGCGGCGTAGAGGCGATTCTCTCCTTTGACAACGCCAACAACCTCGTTCGCTTCAGCCCTCGCGGTGACGCCATCAACACCCAGGGCACGTTTGTGTTTTGTGACGAACGCGGCGCAGCTGATGCGCGCGCACTGATACTCAACGCCGTGGGCTCGGTGCGCAGCGCCACCGACCCTGACAATGACGATATCGTGAACGATGCGGGAGGCGCGAATGTCGGCTGCTAGCAGGATGGCGCTCAAGTCGCCACGAACACAGCGCGGCGTAACTCTGATTGAGGCGTTGATCGCAGGCGTTATTCTGGCGATTGGCATACTCGGTGTGGTCAGTCTGCTCGCGATGTCCAAAGTGTCACAGCACGAAACCATACAACGCACACGCGCGATCTCGCTGGCCGACGATATCCTGGAGCGCATCCGTCGCAATCCCGCAGGCATTGCCACCTATCAGACGGGGGGCACCGGCTTTGAAGCGTCTCTGGGTAGTGCCAGCATCACTGATGAACCTGACCCCAACTGCCGTTCGGCCACCTGCACCCCCGTGCAGTTGGCAGCGCATGACCGCTGGGCGTGGGAGCGCTTGCTGGACGGCTCTTCCGTAACGGTAACCAATGCAGGGACCACCACCAGCACAAACATCATCAGCGGCCTGCGTGGTTGCATCAGTTTCACGGCAGATGCGGGCAAAACCAATACCGGCATCGTCAGCGTGACCCTGCAGTGGCAGGGACTGCGTGAAACCATCGACGCCGTGGGTATTGGCGGTGCCGTATGCGGCGGCGCCGCGGCAAACACCGACTTGACCCGCAGGGCTGTGGTGATCGACAGCTATATTATCGATGAGACAGAATTATGAGCAGCGGCACACCAATATCGACAGCATTCCGTTCCAGGCGCGGCTTCTCGCTGGTCGAGTTTATGGTGGCCATGGTGCTGGGCCTGATCATCATTGGCGGGGCGATCTCTGTGTACCTCGCCTCAAAAAACTCACTGACCGAGGTAGAGCAAGTCGCGGCCGTATCCGAGAACGGTCGTTTCGCACTGCAGGTACTCAACTACGCGGCCAAGCACGTGGCTTTTTTTGGCGGCGCCGCACCCGCCGACATACGTGAAGACGGCGCTCTGGGTGCAGTGGCGGATGATTGTGATTTCCCTGCCGACGCTTACAACACCGATGATTCATTTTTTGCAAGGCGCGCAACGAGTGCGAATGTTTTCGGTTGCATCGACGATGCCATGCCCAATACAGACGTACTGGTGATCAAGGGCGTGATACCCAGCCCACTGTACGACGCCAACCCGGATGACCCCAACGCCCCGCGCGATGGCGTGATTTCTTTCCCGGCCGGAGGCTGGGACAACGAGACGGCTTACGTTATAGCCAATAGTGAAGTGGGCATCATCCTTGACGGGGCAGACACACCACCGGATGTGCGCGAGGGCAACGAGTTTGCACTGGGCGTTGCCTGGCCGTACAGAGTCCAGGTCTTCTACGTGCGCAATAACCCGACAGGACCGACCCTGAGCCGCAAAGTACTGGCCTGGAACGGCGCTGCGATGTCCATCCAGAACGAGAACCTGGTTCAGGGTGTAGAGAATATGCGCTTTCTGTTCGGCTTCGACAGCAATAATGATGGTGACGTGGATACCGTAGACAACCTTACTGCGGTGGAGACAGCGAATGCCTGGGACAGCGTCACCTCCATGCAGGCCTTCGTATTGCTGCGCAGCCAGAATGCAGACCCCAGCTACACCAATGAAAAGACCTATCGACTGGGCGACGTCACGGTTACGCCCGGTGACAACATCCGCAGAGTCCTGCTACATACAGAAATCACCCTGCGTAATCCCAGACTGGTGTTGCGAGGAGGCGCCTGATGAAAATACCCAATCAGTCAAACAAAGTCCAAAGCGGCATTGCCCTCGTCACCTCGCTGCTTTTCCTGCTGGTGGTCACGATAATCAGTGTCACGGCAGCCAACAACAGTTCGCTGGGATTACGGATGTCCGCAAATATGCAAGATGCGTATCAGTCATTTCAGATTGCAGAGGCCGGCATATACGCCACCCTTGGTCTGGCTGGCACGGGGCAGGATCCGTTCCGGCGGCAGGCTGTTATCGACGAGCCTTTTGCCGGCGTGGCACAAAATCCGCTGCGTAACATGGCCGCTGACCCCAATGACGTGCCAATTGATGTCGACGTATTTCTTATTTCTATCGCGCGCGCATGCCCCAGGCCACCGGCCTCCAGGGGAGGCACCAGTATTGGCCTGCTGGACTGCGACTATTACCGAGTTGAGTCCGAGCACGACCTTCCCGGCAAAGCACGCACCCGGGTAGAGCTGGGCGTGGTTAAAACAGTGATTGGCGGCAATGGCTAAACAGACAGCAATAACTCAACGTAGCGCTCGACACGGGCGGCAGGTTGCGGAGGATAGTTCCATGGTAAAGCGGATTTTCAGTGCATTGACAGGTGCCGGTATGACGGCATCTCTGCTACTTGCCTCAACTGCGATACCCGTGTCGGCAGACGACACAGAGATCTACCAGGCGGAATACAATGCCGCCACAGGCTCCCGGCCCAAGGTCCTGATTGTATTCGATGACTCTGGCAGTATGCGCGGCGAAATCGATCAGCAGCGCCCCCCGTACGACCCGACAGCCACCTACGATACCAGCGTGTCGGCCAATCGGATTTACTGGTCCACGAATGGAACCGTCCCTGGAACGGGCAGCGACAACTACTTTACGGCAAGTCAAAATCGATGTGCCTCTTCCTATGACAGCCTCAACGACGCCGGCCGCTTCACACCGGAGCGCGCCCGCCGCTGGGCTAACTCGTCCGTCCAGCAGGGCCAGTGCACCACGTCCTGCCCCGCGGGCACGACCTATCGCAATCCCGCCGGCCCGAATAACGCCGGCTGTTACCAGGAAGTAACTACCACGGCACCGGCGGCAAAGCTGGTGCGAATACAGAACGATGGGAGCAACAACAGCTGCCCCAATGGACTGATCTATGTTGACCCTCCTGGGGGCAACAACGACGCCTGCTATGAGTGGCAGACCAGCTCAGGCAACCTCACTGGTTATATTTACAGGCAGAATGACAGTGGTAATAACTGCCCCAGCGGCCTTAGCTACCTCATCGTCGACCCCCCTGGCGGCAACAATCGCTATGACGCCTGCTTTGAAGAAGTGACGGCACCGGAGTTAACAGTGACCACTGAATGGCAGTTCTCGGGCCCACAGGTGGAGACTTGCGAAGCCGACACCACCATCCCCGGCAGCTGGCAAGCACTTTCCAGCAACACTCGCACGCCGCCGCATGTTGAATGTCTCGACGATGTGAATAACACCAACCCGGACAATGGCAGTGGCCAGGGCGACGGCTATCCGCAAAGCAATGCCACTGATGGCAATGAATACGGCGGATCCATAGATCCCAATGTCGACTGGGGTAACACCGCCTATACCTTTCTACACCTCGCACTATATGAACTGGTGGCACGACGACTCACTGGTGCAGCCGCGGACCAAGATCGATATTGCCGCAGACGTTATCACGACCATCATCGAAACCAATACCAGCATTGATTTCGGTTTGCTGGAGTTCAACCGCAGCCAGGGTGGCCGCGTCAACACAGCGTATCATCCAGGACATGACGGCAATGCGATCGCACCAACCTGATAGGACTCTGGTAGATGGTCTGGAAGCCCGCGGGCGTCGACGCCGATATGCGAATCGACTTACGAGGCCTATCTGTATCTCGCTGGCGAAGACCCGAAATACGCCAGTCAAGCTCTCATGGGGCACCACCAGTGGTGGCTGAGGCACGACGAGGCCCATTGGACCTGAACGCCTTCGCGGAGGCACTCCGCAGGGAGGCTATAAGTCCCCCAATACGGATTGCGCCTACACTTACATCATCTTGATGACAGACGGCCTCCCGCAGATGAGACAGGGACGCTAATGATGAGATCGAAACACTCACCGGGCAAGGAATGAGCGACTACGACAGTGCCGACAGATGGCGGCACGATTGAAAACTGTCTGCCTGAGCTCACGGAGTACATGGCCACCAACGACCTGGACGGTGATACCACCAACGGTGATCAGTTTGGCATTACCTACACCATCGGCTTTGATACCGACCAGCAGCTACTGCAGGACGCGGCCGAGAAGGGGCAAGGGTGAGTACTACACCGCAGAAAGCGCGGCTGAGCTCACTGAAGCCTTCCAGGGTGCACTAGTCAGCATTCTATCGCGAGACACCACCTTTACGTCACCTGCTGTGGCGGTCGACACCTTCACTAGAACCCAGAGTCGCGATGAAGTCTTCTATGCGATGTTCAAACCGGGCGAGAGCGTTGACTGGGTAGGTAATATCAAGAAGCTCAAGTTGGAAGTAGATAACGGCACAGCGGTATTGATTGACGCCAATGGCAACCCCGCGGTTGATACTGATACAGGTGATATCAAGTCCACCGCTGTTACGTTCTGGGGAACCTCCCAGGATGGCGGCACGGTTGAAGAAGGAGGCGTCGGCGCTTTGCTGGCCGCACGTAACCCCAGTGGTAGGTCACTTTATATCGACACAGGCCTGAATGGCGCGTTGGAAGCTTTCAATACCACTAACATTGACGCCGCAGCGATGGGAGTCATCAGTGACGCTGCGCTCTATAACCTCTTTGGTGCATCGACTTCAGCCGCCTTCACCCAACAGATAAGATGGGCTCAGGGCTACGATGCTTATAACCGTGAGGGAGACGCCAACACTGACAACACCAACAACCCGCGTAGCTGGATACTGGGCGACATCTTGCACAGCCAGCCGCTGGTCCTTAACTACGGTGCCACGGGAGGCGTCTACACAGTCGATAATCCTGACTTACGGCTTCTTGTCGGCAGCAACTCGGGCTTTGTGCACATGTTCAAGAGCCTCGACGGTCAGGAAAGCTGGGCTTTCTTCCCCAGGGAATTGGCCCCCATACTGCCACTGCGAAGACGCGACGCCGTTTCAAGCGATCATGTATACGGCATGGACCTCACACCCGTGGCATACACGCTTGACGCCAACGCTGACGGCACCATCAAGTCAGCCGATGGTGACAAGGCATGGGCCTTCTTCGGCATGCGTCGAGGCGGCAGCTCTTACTACGCGCTGAATGTCACCAACCCGGATAGCCCCTCGTTCATGTGGCGCATAGGCCCCGATGTCAGCGGTTTCGGTGAAATGGGTCAGACATGGTCAGAGCCGGTGGTTACGCGCATCCCGGGTTACAAGGACGCTAACGGCATACCCAAGCCTGTGCTGATATTTGGTGCCGGCTATGACACCAACAAAGACGCTTCCGGAGTGGGTTCGGCCGATGCAGAGGGGCGGGGCGTTTTCATTGTTGATGCTCAGACCGGCGCACTGGTGTGGAGTGTCACACCTGCTGCCAACAACGCCAACAATATGTCCGAGGCCGGGTTGCTTCACTCCGTTCCGGGGAATGTAACCGTACTCGACAGTAATGGCGATGAATTGTCCGACCGCATTTACTTCGGCGACACCGGCGGCAACCTGTGGCGCATTGATCTTCCGGGTAACACTCTCCCCACCTCAAGCCAGGACACCTGGTTCATCAGTAAGTTGGCTGACTTGAACGGCGGCACTACCCAGACAGATCGGCGCTTCTTCAATGCGCCAGATGTTGTGCGCATTCGCTTCACCGGTGAGGCGGTAGACGCTGTGATAATCGGCAGCGGCGATCGAACTAACCCCAATGCAACCGATGTCGATAACAGCTTGTACATGATTCGCGACCAGGGGACGGTGCCCTATAGCACTGGCGTGCCCAGTTCTTCGGATTGTTCCGACCCGGATTTCTTCGACTTCCGCTGCGGCCAGCCGTTCTCTGATAGCGATCTTTTCAACATTACAGACAACGTGCTGACCAACGGCACTGACACAGAAAAGGCGACGGCCAAAGCGGCCTTGCAGGCGGCCAATGGCTGGCGCCTGGACCTGGCCAACGCGGGTGAAAAGAGCCTGGCAAAAACCCTCACCATTAATGGTCGAATCTTTGCCACTACCTTCACGCCCTCCAATCTGCTCAACGACATTAATGTTTGCGAGCCACAGGCGGGAACCGGTCTGCTCTATGTCATTGATCTCTATGAGGGTGACCGCAGTACCATCAACCTCGGCGGCATCATCCCGGATACCCCGTCAGTACACTTTGGTGACGACGGCCAAATCCGCGTGCTGCTGCCTCCGGGCACCCCGGCAACGAGCGTGGACCAGCCCGGTGAAGTGGATTGCAGCGGCGGTGTGTGCGACGTTAACGAGTTCCTGCGCCCCCCTTACGGTAACTACTGGTTCCAGGAGGAATACTAGTGAGCAGATCCAGAGTGCAGCAGCGTGCCCCTGCCGGGAAACCGGCGGCTGGTTTCACGCTCATGGAAGTTATGATCGTCGTGGTGATCGTGGGTATATTGTTGGCTGTCGCGCTACCAAGCTACCAGAACAGCCTTGAGAAAGGCCGCAGGGCTGACGCCAAGGCCGCGCTGCTGGATGTAGCCAATCGCCAGGAACAGTTTATGCTGGACCGCAGCACCTACACCGTGGACATGACGGAGCTTGGCTTCGGAGCAGACCCGATGGTGTCGGAGGAAGGTTTCTATACTGTTGATGCCGCAGCCTGCGCCACCGCCACAATACAGCGCTGCTACGTGCTAACTGCCACGCCGGTCGCCGGCGGCGGGCAGGCTAACGATACCCGGTGCACAAGTTTCATAATGGATTCAACCGGCGCTAAAACCGCCACCGGCTCTGACCTGAATAACTGCTGGTAAGCAAGCTACGCAACTAAAAAGAGGATGGAACTATGTTCAAGCCAGCCACCACCACAATAGGCTTACTCTGCCTTTTATTTACCGTCGGCGCCTCCGCGGAGCGGGAATGGCCTGACAATAAATTCGAATGCCAGGTGGTAACAAGCTCCGGCGCACGAGGCCTGGTTTCCCTGCAAACCTTTACCAGGCAAGACGCCATGAAAAGGGTTGTGGGCATGGACGCGCTCAGTGACAGAGACACCGTCGAAACAACCTCCTCTGTAGTGCAATGCATCGACCTGGCGAAAGATGAGAAGTTCTACGACGCCGCTTTCCAGAACTGGCGCGACAATCTGGTAGGAGTAAAACTGCCCCCCGGTACGCCTGGGGATGCTTTAGGTCCATTCAAGCTACACAAGTCAAAAAAAAGCCGGGCATTGCCCGGCTTTTTTTGAAGGTAACAAAACGAAGAATCAATCCTCGTCGTCGTAAGCCTCAACCTGCGGGCGATCCACAAGCTCTACATAAGCCATAGGCGCCTTGTCTCCAGCACGATAACCGCACTTGAGAATACGAATGTATCCACCAGGACGAGTCTCGTAGCGAGGACCAAGCTCGTTGAACAGCTTGCCTACAGCCTGCTTGTCACGAACCCGGTCAAAAGCCAGGCGACGGTTGGCAACGCTGTCTTTCTTTGCCAGGGTAATCAGAGGCTCAGCATAACTGCGCAGTTCCTTCGCCTTGGGCAGGGTGGTTTTGATCAACTCGTGCTCAACCAGCGAGATGGTCATGTTGCGGAACATGGCCTTGCGGTGAGAACTGTTGCGGTTCAGCTGACGTCCACTTTGACGATGACGCATTTTTCCAATCCTATATTAAAGGGTGCTATCTCAGCACTGCTATCTGGTTGACCGGGGAGCTCAGGCGCTCAGTACCCGGTCATCGTTTTTCAGGCTCGCCGGGGGCCAGTTGTCCAGGCGCATACCCAGTGACAGACCGCGTGAAGCCAATACATCCTTGATTTCGGTAAGCGACTTCTTGCCCAGGTTAGGGGTTTTGAGTAGCTCAACCTCGGTGCGCTGCACCAGGTCTCCGATGTAGTAAATATTCTCTGCCTTGAGGCAGTTGGCGGATCGAACGGTAAGCTCCAGGTCATCGACCGGGCGCAACAGAATCGGATCGACCTCGTCCTCTTCCTCAACGGACTCAGACTCGGACTCGCTCTCAAGATCGACGAATACGGCCAGTTGCTGCTGCAGAATAGTTGCAGCCCTGCGAATCGCTTCTTCGGGGTCGATCGTGCCATTGGTTTCCAGGTCGAGCACCAACTTGTCCAGGTCGGTACGCTGCTCTACACGCGCAGCGTCAACGACGTAGGATACGCGGTGTACGGGTGAGAATGTTGCGTCCAACTGCAGGCGGCCAATCGAACGAGTTTCCTCTTCAGGGTTCTCACGGGAATCGGCAGGCGAGTAACCTCGACCACGGGCTACCGTCAACTTCATGTTAATTTCGCTATCGCCGTTCAGGTGACAGATAACATGCTCCGGGTTACGGATTTCAATATCGTGATCGACCTGGATATCGGCCGCTGTTACCGCTCCGGGGCCTTTCTTCACCAGTGTCAGTTCGGCTTCGTCCTTGCCGCTCATGACCAGGGCAACGCCCTTAAGGTTGAGTAGAATTTCGATTACATCTTCTTGCACGCCCTCTATGGCACTGTACTCGTGCAACACTCCATCGATCTCTACCTCGGTGATTGCGCAACCGGGCATGGAAGACAACAGGATTCGACGCAAGGCATTGCCCAGAGTGTGGCCAAAGCCTCGCTCCAGGGGTTCCAGGGTTACCTGGGCGCGCGTGGCGTTCTTTTCATCAACGTTGATGACGCGCGGGGTCAGAAATTCGTTCACTGCACTCTGCATACGGGGCACCTTTATGTAGGTTAATCCTTCAGTGGTTTACTTGGAGTAAAGCTCGACGATCAGGTTTTCATTGATCTCGGAAGAGAGATCCTGACGGTCAGGCACAGACTTGAACGTGCCCTCCATCTTCTCGGCGTTTACTTCAATCCACTCGGGTTCGCCGCGCTGGGCAGCCAGAGCCAGTGCAGACTGCACACGCAGTTGCTTCTTGGCCTTTTCACGCAGGGCAACAACATCGCCTGCTTTTACCTGATAGGACGCGATGTTCACCACTTGTCCATTCACCAGAATCGCCTTATGGGCAACCAATTGGCGTGACTCAGAACGCGTCGCGCCAAAACCCATGCGATAAACCACGTTGTCCAGGCGAGATTCCAACAGCTGCAGCAGGTTTTCACCGGTTGCGCCTTTCAGGCGGGCCGCTTCCTTGTAGTAATTGCGAAACTGCTTTTCCAGAACGCCGTAGATACGGCGAACTTTCTGCTTTTCGCGCAACTGCACTCCGTAATCAGAGAGACGACCACGACGGGCGCCATGCTGGCCGGGGGCAGCTTCGGGCTTACACTTGCTTTCCAGAGCACGCACACCGCTCTTCAGGAACAGGTCTGTTCCTTCACGACGGGAGAGCTTGCACTTGGGTCCAATATATCGAGCCATGTCTAGTTCTTCCTCTAAGCGCTTCGTCGTATTATACGCGACGTTTCTTGGGGGGACGACAACCGTTATGCGGAATCGGCGTAACGTCGGTAATGTTGCTGATCTTGTAACCGCAGGCATTCAGCGCGCGAACCGCTGACTCGCGACCCGGTCCGGGTCCCTTCACCTGTACGTCAAGATTCTTCAGGCCATATTCCTTTGCGGCTTCACCGGCGCGCTCCGCAGCCACCTGGGCAGCGAAGGGGGTGCTTTTGCGAGAGCCACGGAAACCCGAGCCACCTGCAGTAGCCCAGCTCAGGGTGTTGCCCTGACGGTCAGTGATGGTAATGATGGTGTTGTTGAAGGACGCGTGAACATGCGCGATACCATCGACAACAGTCTTGGTAATTTTCTTACGAGTGCTTTTGGCACCTGGCTTAGCCATATCGTAGTTCCTGCTTTAATATCAACACTGCACTCGGGTGCAGCTACACTAAAAAGGATTCGCTGGACTGGGACCCCTGGGGTCGAATCCTTACTTGCGAATCGGCTTACGCGGGCCCTTGCGGGTACGCGCGTTGGTCTTGGTACGCTGGCCGCGCAACGGCAGGCCACGACGGTGTCGCAGGCCGCGGTTGCAACCCAGGTCCATCAAGCGCTTGATGTTCATGGAGACCTCTCTGCGGAGGTCACCTTCTACAGACATCTCGGCGACTTTCCCGCGAAGAGCATCCATTTGTTCTTCTGACAACTCACCGACCTTGGCGTCTTCGGCCACTCCGGTTGCTGCGCACAGATTTTTAGCTGTCGTACGACCTACACCAAAGATGTATGTCAGTGATATAACAGCGTGCTTGTTGTCAGGTATGTTGACCCCGGCAATACGAGCCATTCAACTTTCTCCAATTACTCTCTTCGCGTTACTGCGTTTTTCGCAAGGCCCTGATTTGCTTTGGATTTTAACTAACATCCGTTCGGGGCTACGCGAAAGGCGCGGCATTTTAGCGATATCGTTACTAAAAATCAACCTTGCCCGGGGATTAACCCTGGCGCTGTTTGTGGCGCGGATCTGTATTGCAGATCACCCGCACGACACCTTTACGGCGCACAACTTTGCAGTTGCGGCAGATCTTCTTTACTGATGCACGTACTTTCATCGTTCCTTCTCCGTTGCTGCAACCTCATTCGCTTAGCGAACGCGGCCACTACCACCATAATTCTTCAGGTTGGCCTTCTTCATCACCGAATCATACTGGTGCGACATCAGGTGACTTTGCACCTGGGCCATAAAATCCATTACCACCACAACCACGATCAGCAGCGAAGTGCCGCCAAGGTAGAAAGGCACGTTGGCCGTCACTACCAGAAACTGCGGTATCAGACACACAATTGCGATATATGCAGAGCCAAAAACTGTCAGTCGAGTCAGCACGCCGTCGATATAATTGGCCGTCTGCTGTCCCGGGCGTATACCAGGTACAAAAGCGCCAGATCGCTTGAGGTTGTCGGCCACTTCCTGCGGGTTAAACATCAACGCCGTGTAAAAGAAGCAGAAAAACACAATGAACACAGTAAACAACAGTATGTTCAGCGGCTGACCAGGACCAATAGCAACCGCCATGTCCTGCAGCCAGTCGGCACCGCCGCTACTCCCAAACCACTGGGCAATAGAGGCGGGGAAAAGCAGGATACTGCTGGCAAAGATAGCCGGGATCACACCCGCCATGTTCACCTTCAGCGGCAGATGCGAACTCTGCGCCTGATACATCTTCCTGCCCTGCTGTCGCTTGGCATAATTCACGGTAATGCGTCGCTGGCCCCGCTCAATAAAGACGATGGCAAAGATCATCAGTATCGCAAAGGCAAGAATTGCCAGCAGGAACAGGATATTCAGCTCTCCCTGACGTGCCTGCTCCAATGACTGACCTATCGCCGAGGGGAGTCCCGCCACGATCCCGGCGAAAATCAACAGCGAAATACCGTTGCCCACGCCCTTCTCGGTGATTTGTTCACCCAGCCACATCATAAACACCGCGCCGGTTACCAGTGATGTAATCGCAATCACATAGAACAGCAGCGACGTGTCGTAGCTCATACCCTGGTTGGCCATCCCCACGGTCATACCGGTAGCCTGGATAATGGCCAACACCACAGTAAGGTAGCGCGTGTACTGGCTGATCTTACGGCGACCCGACTCACCCTCTTTCTTGAGAGCCTCCAGCTGCGGGGTTACCGCGGACATCAACTGCATAATAATCGATGCAGAAATGTAGGGCATGATACCCAGGGCAAGAATACTCATCCTCTCCAGTGCACCACCAGAGAACATATTCGCCAAGCCCAGAATCGTTCCCTGGTTCTGGTTAAACAGTGCCTGGAGCTGATTCGGGTCTATGCCCGGCACAGGAATATGGGTACCGATGCGGTACACAATAATTGCCAGTAAAACAAAACGAAGGCGAGCAAAAAGCTCGCCTAATCCTGCTTTGTTTACTGAAGGCAGCTGTCCCTGGGCCATTTAGTCCTCGACCTTTCCGCCAGCTTTCTCGATCGCCTCGCGAGCGCCTTTCGTCACCGCCAGCCCCTTGACCGTCAGCGCCTTGCCCAGTTCGCCGGAAAGGAACACACGGACACGAGCAACATTGTCCTTGACCAGGTCGGCACTCTTGAGCACTTCCAGATCGACAACATCGCCCTCAACTGCATTCAACTCAGACAAGCGAACCTGCGCCGTAGTCCGTGCTATGCGAGAGCTAAAGCCGTACTTGGGCAGACGCTTTTGCAGAGGCATCTGGCCGCCTTCAAAACCGGGACGAACCGAACCACCGGAACGTGACTTCTGTCCCTTGTGGCCGCGACCTGCTGTTTTGCCAGTGCCGGAACCAATGCCGCGTCCAACGCGCTTGCTTTCTTTCCTGGCGCCCGGTGCCGGGCTCAGGGTGTTTAGTCGCATTACATCTGACATTTTCTAGCCCTCAACCCTTACGAGGAAATTAACTTTGTTGATCATGCCGCGAACGGAGGGAGTGTCCTCCACCTCGACGGTATGACCAATACGACGCAGACCGAGGCCGGCAACGCACGCCTTTTGGTTCTTGAGGCGACCGTTGGTGCTCTTGATCTGGGTAACTTTGATCATTGCTTTAGCCATGACGTATCAACCCAATATTCAGTTCAAAATTTCTTCGACTGTCTTACCGCGCTTGGCAGCAACGTCGTCGGGAGCGGCCATATCACGCAGGCCATTAAAAGTCGCACGTACCACGTTTACCGGGTTGGTAGAGCCATAGCACTTGGCGAGTACGTTGTGCACGCCGGCGATCTCGAGTACGGCGCGCATGGCACCACCGGCAATAACGCCGGTACCCTCTGAAGCGGGCTGCATGTAGACCTTGGAGGCACCGTGAGCCGCTTTAACCGGATACTGGATAGTGCCGTTGTTCAGCTCTACCTGGATCATGTTGCGACGGGCGGCTTCCATGGCTTTCTGAATGGCCACAGGCACTTCGCGAGCCTTGCCGCGGCCGAAGCCTACCTTGCCATTGCCATCGCCAACGACGGTCAATGCGGTGAAGCCGAAGATGCGACCACCTTTAACCACCTTTGCCACGCGGTTCACCTGAACCAGCTTCTCCTGGAGATCGCCTTCGCTCTGCTGCTGTTTTTTCTGCTCGTAAGCCATAACTTGTACCCTTAGAATTCCAGTCCGCTTTCACGCGCGGCGTCTGCCAGAGCCTTGACACGTCCGTGATACTTATACCCACCGCGATCAAACGCCACCTTCTCGATACCAGCAGCCTTGGCTCGCTCTGCGACCAACTTACCCACTGCGGCTGCAGCACCGACATTGCCGGTTGCATCTTTACGCAGATCCGCATCCAGGGTGGAAGCGGCAGCCAGCACTTTGTCACCTTCCGGCGCGATAATCTGCGCGTAGATGTGTCTGGGAGTACGATGCACACTCAGGCGATTTACACCGAGGGTGCGCATACGGGCGCGAGCGCGACGGGCGCGACGCAACCTTGAATCATTCTTAGCACTCATCTCAACTTACCTACTTCTTCTTGGCTTCTTTACGACGGACGTATTCGTCAGCGTAGCGAATACCTTTACCCTTATAAGGCTCAGGCGGACGGAAACTGCGAATATTGGCAGCCACCTGGCCTACAACCTGCTTGTCTACACCTTTGACCACAATTTCAGTCTGTGACGGCGTTTCCGCTGAAACACCCTCAGGCAGTTTGTACTCGACCGGGTGGGAAAGCCCCACGGTCAGGTTGACGGTGTTGCCAGAAACATTGGCGCGGTAACCTACCCCGTTGAGGACCAGCTTCTTTTCCCAGCCTTCGCTGACGCCCTTAACCATGTTTGCCACTAACGCACGAGTAGTTCCGGCCATAGCCTTGAGCTTGTCGTCGTAAGCAAGGGTTAAAGCGTTGTCATCCTGGCTTACCTGTACACCTTCCGCGAGGACCAGTGCCAGCGTACCTTTGCTACCCTTGACGGAAAGATCCCGGCCATCGACCTTGATCTCTACACCGCCCGGCAGCTGTACCGGATTATTTGCGACTCTAGACATTGTAAATGCTCTTCAAATCAATAAATTAGAAAACAGTGCAAAGCACTTCGCCGCCAACGCCAGCGGCACGCGCTGCACGCTCAGTCATCACACCCTTGGAGGTGGAAACAATAGCGACACCCAGGCCACCGCGAACCGAGGGCAATTCATCCTTACCCGAATAGTTGCGCAGCCCCGGACGGCTGATACGGTCTATCTCAGCGATAACCGGCTTGCCCTTGTAATACTTCAGCTCAATAGCCAGGCGAGGCTTGCCTTCAGTGCTGGAAGCACTGAAGTCGGCGATATAGCCTTCGTCTTTCAACACCTTCGCGACCGCGGCCTTAAGCTTGGAGCCGGGCATTTCCACACCGGTTTTTCCAGCCATCTGGGCGTTACGAATACGGGTCAGCATATCTGACAGCGGATCTTGCATGCTCATTTCAGTTTTTCTCCGTTACCAGCTGGCTTTAACCAGGCCCGGCACATCGCCGCGCATCGCTGCTTCACGCAGCTTGTTTCGACACAGGCCAAACTTACGATATACCGCGTGGGGACGACCAGTCACCTGACAGCGACGCTGCTGACGAACCGGACTGGCGTCACGTGGCAGTTTCTGCAGGGCGATCTGGGCGTCCCACTTCTCTTCATCAGAAACGTTGACGTCGGCCAGAATGGCCTTTAGCGCCGCGCGCTTCTCTGCGTACTTAGCAACCATACGTGCGCGCTTGTTCTCGCGGGCAATCATAGATTTCTTAGCCATGTATAAAGCCTCTTAACCTTTCAGGGGGAAGTTGAAAGCACGCAACAGCGCGCGGCCTTCATCATCCGTACGAGCAGATGTGGTAATGGTGATATCCATACCGCGAAGCGCATCTACCTTGTCGTAGTCAATTTCAGGGAAAATGATTTGCTCAGTCACACCCATGGCGAAATTACCGCGCCCATCGAACGACTTCGGGCTAATGCCACGAAAATCGCGAATACGCGGGATCGCGACACTGATCAGACGCTCCAGAAACTCATACATGCGCTCAGAGCGCAGAGTGACCTTGCAGCCTATCGGCCAATCCTCACGAACCTTGAATCCGGCAATTGACTTGCGCGCCTTGGTGACGACTGGCTTTTGACCAGCTATCTTCTCCATGTCAGCGACCGCTGATTCAAGTACTTTCTTGTCGCCAAGCGCCTCACCAACACCCATGTTCAGGGTAATCTTGGTGATGCGGGGTACTTCCATCACATTGTCCAGCCCCAGCTCTTCTTTGAGCTGCAGAGTCAGTTCGCTCTTGTACTTTTCTTGCAAAGTTGCCATTTCTTTTACCTGTTAACCCTGACCGACTCAGCCGATGGCCTCGCCATTGGATTTAAAGATACGCACCTTGGTATCGCCGTCTACCTTGAAGCCAACACGATCACCTTTTCCAGTGCCGGGGTTGAAGATCGCCACATTCGATACCTGAATGGGCGCTTCTTTCTCAACGATTCCACCGGCAACACCCTCCTGGGGGTTGGGGCGAGTGTGCTTCTTCATCATATTGATTCCGGAAACGATCACCTTGCCGTTATCCAGGACCTTACGAACCTTTCCGCGCTTACCCTTGTCCTTGCCGGCAAGGATAATCACTTCGTCATCGCGCTTGATTTTCAACATTTCCTTTCCTCTCCTCGGCCGTTTAGATAACTTCAGGGGCCAGAGAAATAATCTTCATGAACTTCTCGCCACGCAACTCACGGGTTACCGGGCCAAAGATACGCGTGCCAATCGGCGCGTCCTGGGTGTTAAGCAACACTGCGGCGTTATCGTCAAACTTGATCAAGGAGCCGTCGGCGCGACGCACGCCCTTCTTGGTGCGAACCACTACCGCGGTCATCACCTGGCCTTTCTTGACCTTGCCGCGGGGAATCGCTTCCTTGACGCTAACCTTTATCAGGTCACCGACGCGTGCGTAACGACGCTTGGAACCACCCAGCACCTTGATGCACATCACCCGGCGGGCACCGCTGTTATCAGCGACTTCCAAATAGGACTGTGTCTGAATCATCTCTTACTCCAAACTGCGGCCATGGCCACAAAACTCTCGCTTCTTAAACCTGGGCGGCGCTTTCTACCACTTCGACCAACTTCCATGTCTTGCTCTTGGAAATAGGGCGGGTCTCCGCGACCATTACCGTATCGCCAATGCCACACTGGTTACTTTCATCGTGCGCATGAATCTTGGATGAGCGGGTAATGTACTTGCCATATACCGGGTGTTTCACCCGACGCTCGACCAGCACAGTTATGGTCTTATCCATTTTGTTGCTGACAACGCGACCCGTTGCCATACGTGTACGCTTTTCTGCACCCGACATGCTTAGTTACCCGCCTTTTCAGTAAGTAAGGTCTTAACGCGTGCGATATCACGCTGGTTCTGCTTAAGCAGGTGAGTCTGCCCAAGCTGACCAGTAGACTTTTGCATGCGCAGCTTGAACTGCTCTTCACGCAGGGTGAGCAGCTGCTTGTTCAGGTCCTCTGCGGACTTTTCACGCAATTCGCTAGCTTTCATCACATCACCGACCGTTTCACAAATGTTGTAGCAACGGGGATCTTGGCAGCAGCCAGCGAAAACGCTTCGCGAGCCAGCTCCTCAGAAACGCCCTGTACTTCGTAAAGCACTTTACCGGGCTGAACCTGGGCCACCCAGTATTCAACGTTACCTTTACCTTTACCCTGACGCACTTCCAGCGGCTTACCTGTAATAGGCTTATCCGGGAAGACGCGGATCCAAATCTTTCCGCCACGCTTGATGTGACGAGTCATAGCACGACGAGCCGCTTCAATTTGACGCGCAGTAACGCGTCCACGACCTGTCGCTTTCAAACCGTATTCGCCGAAGCTCACTTTACTGCCGCGATGGGCCAGACCGCGATTACGGCCCTTTTGTGTCTTGCGAAATTTTGTACGCTTTGGTTGAAGCATCTGCGTAACCCTTAATTAGTTGCTGTCTTCTTGGCGCCATCGGAAGACTCTTCGCCACCGATTACCTCGCCTTTGAAAATCCAAACCTTCACACCGATGATGCCGTAGGTAGTCGCCGCCTCATAAGTGGCGTAGTCGATGTCTGCACGCAGTGTGTGCAGAGGCACACGACCTTCGCGATACCACTCTGTGCGCGCAATCTCCGCGCCGCCCAGACGTCCGCCAACCTGGATCTTGATGCCCTCGGCTCCCTGACGCATGGCGTTCTGCACAACACGCTTCATCGCACGACGAAACATCACTCGACGCTCCAATTGCTGCGCAACGTTCTGCGCAACCAGCTTGGCGTCCAGGTCCGGCTTGCGGATCTCTTCGATGTTGATGTGAACCGGTACACCCATCTTTTCAGTCAGCACCTTACGCAGGGCATCGACGTCTTCGCCCTTCTTACCGATCACGATTCCCGGGCGAGCCGTGTGAATGGTGATGCGAGCAGTTTGTGCCGGTCGCTCGATCACAACGCGGCTCACAGACGCATTTTCCAGCGCTTTTTCTATATAGCCACGCACTGCCAGGTCAGTTATCAACTGCTTGGAGTAGTTTTTGCTGTCCGCATACCAGATAGAGTTATGTTCTTTAACAATACCCAGGCGGATGCCGATCGGATGTACTTTCTGACCCATGTGGTCGTCTCCTGATTCCTTAGCCTTCGCCGTCTGCCACTTTTACAGTGATGTGGCAAGATCGCTTCAAAATACGGTCTGCGCGGCCCTTGGCGCGGGGACGCAGGCGCTTCATGGTCATACCTTCGTCAACGAAAACGGTAGACACTTTCAGTTCGTCTACATCAGCGCCTTCGTTGTTCTCAGCGTTGGCGATCGCAGAGTCGAGTACTTTCTTGACTATGTGAGCGGCCTTCTTGTTGCTGAATTCCAACAGGCTCAACGCGTCTTCTACAGGCTTGCCACGCACCTGGTCAGCGACCAGACGGGCTTTCTGCGCAGAAATTCGCGCGCCTTTAAGTCTTGCTGAAACTTCCATTTCCTGAACCTCTTTACGCAGCGCTTAGCGCTTCGCCTTCTTGTCTACGATATGGCCCTTGAAGGTGCGAGTTGCAGCGAACTCACCCAGCTTGTGGCCTACCATGTCTTCGTTGACCAACACGGGCACGTGCTGGCGACCGTTATGGACAGCGATAGTCAGACCAACCATATCCGGCGCAACCATTGAACGGCGCGACCAGGTCTTGATCGGACGACGGTCGTTGCTTTCAACAGCGGCTTCGACTTTCTTCATCAGGTGAAGGTCGATAAATGGACCTTTCTTCAGTGAACGCGGCACAATCTATTCCTCTAATATCTAGTCAAACGACCGTTATTTCTTACCACGGCGGCGTACGATCAAATTATCGGTACGCTTGTTCTTACGTGTCTTGTATCCCTTGGTCGGAGTACCCCAGGGGCTGACCGGATGGCGACCGCCTGACGTACGACCTTCACCACCACCATGGGGGTGATCCACCGGGTTCATTGCAACACCGCGAACCGTCGGGCGAACACCGCGCCAGCGCGCAGCGCCGGCCTTGCCCAACTTGCGCAGGCTGTGCTCGGAATTGGACACTTCTCCCAGCGTGGCGCGGCAATCGGCCAGCACCTTGCGCATTTCGCCTGAGCGCAAGCGCACCGTAGCGTATTGACCCTCGCGAGCCACCAACTGCACGGAAGCACCCGCGGAGCGTGCCAGTCTGAGCACCCTTGCCAGGCTTAAGCTCAATACCGTGAATAACCGAACCCACAGGAATGTTGCGCAGCGGCAGACAGTTACCCGTCTTGATAGGTGCCGAAGAACCCGACTGCAGTACATCCCCGGCCTTCACGCCTTTGGGAGCGATTATGTAGCGACGCTCGCCATCAGCAAACAGCATCAACGCAATGTGCGCAGTGCGGTTGGGGTCATACTCAATACGCTCTACAGTGGCGGGAATGCCGTCCTTGGTGCGCTTGAAATCGATAATGCGGTAGTGTTGCTTGTGCCCACCACCCACGTGACGTGTAGTGATACGCCCGTTGTTGTTGCGGCCACCGTTGCGGCTCTGCTTTTCCAGCAGGGGCTTATAGGGCTCACCCTTGTGCAGATCCTCACTGACAACGCGGACGACGTGACGACGACCGGGTGAAGTGGGCTTGCTCTTCATAATTGCCATTGCGATCTGACTCCTTACTCAACAGATGCAAAGTCGATGTCTTGACCCTGCTCCAGTCGTACATATGCTTTTTTCCAGGTCGGCTTGGTGCTGTAGCCGAAGCGGTTACGCTTTACCTTGCCCTTGACCTTCAGGGTCCGGACATTGTCGACCTTGACCTTGAACAACTGCTCAACGGACTTCTTGATTTCCGCCTTGGTTGCATCAACAGCAACCTTGAACACAAACTGGTTGCTCTGGTCGGCAACAATCGCTGCCTTTTCAGAAACGTGCGGGCCTACCAGCACTTGAAATACGCGCTCCTGGTTCATCCCAGCATCTCCTCAAATTTCTTGACCGCGTCTACCGTCACCACAACCTTGTCGTGAGCAATGAGGCTGACGGGATCAACACCGTCTACATCACGCACATCGACCTTGTGCAGGTTGCGCGCCGCGAGGTACAGGTTTTCACCTACCTCTGTGGACACAATCAACGCATTGTCCAATCCAAATTCACCCAGCTGCTTGACCAGCAGCTTTGTCTTGGGCTGCTCCAGGTCCAGGCTCTCAACCACAATCAGGCGATCCTGGCGGGCCAACTCAGACATAATGGTGCGCAGGGCGGCACGATACATCTTGCGGTTCACCTTCTGGGTGTGATCCTGCGGCTGAGCCGCAAAGGTCACGCCACCGGAGCGCCAGATAGGCGAACGGATGGTTCCCGCCCGTGCCCGCCCGGTACCCTTTTGACGCCAGGGCTTCTTGCCGCCACCCGATACCGCAGCGCGATTCTTCTGGGCACGAGTGCCCTGACGCGCTCCAGCCATATAGGCCGTTACCACCTGGTGAACCAGGTCTTCGTTGTACTCTTTTGCGAAAGCAACATCGGAAACAGACACTTTCCCGCCGTCCGCGTTGCCAGGCTTAACCACATTCAGTTCCACGTTAGAGACCCCCTAACCTTATGCCTTGATAGTGGGACGTACGATCACGTCACCACCGGGAGCGCCAGGTACAGCACCCTTTATGAGCAGCAAGTTGCGCTCGGCATCTACACGAACAATTTCCAGGCCCTGGGTCGTTATCTGTTCAGAACCCATGTGACCGGCCATCTTCTTACCCTTGAATACGCGACCGGGTGTTTGACACTGACCGATCGAACCAGGGGCGCGGTGGGAGATGGAGTTGCCGTGCGTGGCGTCCTGCATGGCGAAGTTCCAGCGCTTCACACCACCCTGAAAACCCTTACCCTTGGACTTGCCAGTCACATCAACGACCTGGCCAACCTCGAAACGCTCGACAGTCAGCTCAGCGCCAACTTCGGGTGCCTCATCGGCTTCCTCAAGACGGAATTCCAACAGGCCGTTGCCAGCCTCGACACCCGCTTTCGCATAGTGTCCCGCTTCTGATTTACTCACTTTAGAGGCCTTGCGGTTTCCCGCCGTGACCTGAATCGCTCGATAACCATCGGTTTCAAGCTCTTTGATTTGAGTAACGCGGTTTGGAGATACCTCCACTACGGTTACTGGAATGGATGCGCCGTCCTCGGTAAAAACACGAGTCATACCGGACTTACGGCCGACTAAGCCAATAGCCATTTTGCTAACCTCTCAGTGTACGGGGCTAAATACCCTCTATGGCTGCCCAAACACTCCCTGTGAGTGGCTGGGCATTACACACCCGGGACTCTCATCCCGAGCAGGTCTTGCTACGAATTTTCGTTAGCCAAGACTAATCTGTACTTCTACACCTGCTGCCAGGTCCAGTTTCATCAGGGCGTCTACAGTTTTTTCCGTAGGCTCCACAATGTCTAACAGACGCTTGTGCGTACGAATCTCGTACTGGTCACGTGCGTCCTTATTTACGTGCGGCGAAACCAGCACGGTGTACTTTTCCTTCCGTGTGGGAAGGGGGATCGGGCCTTTGACCTGGGCACCGGTACGGCGCGCAGTCTCCACAATTTCCTGAGTCGACGTGTCGATCAGCTTGTGGTCAAAAGCCTTAAGGCGAATACGAATACGTTGATTCTGCACCTGACCTAACTCCAATCAAATAAAAAACCAGAGGCCCGCTAGGGAACCCCCCGAAAAAAGGAACGCGAATTCTAGTGATCGCCCCCCATCCTGTCAAGATGAATCAGGGCTTAATTTAAGGGAATGTGACTATCACCGAATGCCGGGTCGCAAGGGCAGCGACTATACGCCGTTACACCAATACGTACCAGTGTGAATAAGCCGAATTAACTACTGGGTGACGGGGCATCTGGCCCGGCAGGGCCAGATGGGTATCGCATACCTTCAGCGCCTGACAGCCCCCTGCGAGCCGACGCAAGCACGGTGACATTCAGGAACAAAGGCGCTATCAATCCGCGCAACTCACGCAGAGCGCAGCCTCGGGTATGACTCGCAAGCGGGCCTCCCCTATCTCTTTACCGCACTTTTCACATTCGCCGTAGCTGCCCTCGGCGATCTTGTCCAACGCGACCTGGATGGCACGCAGGGATTGCCGGGTCTCGTTGCCTATGGCGTCTACTACCTCATCATTCTCCCGCTCCTGCGCCTGCTCCGCCGAATCGCCCGAATGTTCCTGCGTGACGTCTTTCTTTATGCTGGACAACCTGGCCTGCATCAGTGCCCTGCGCTCTTCAAGTTCGGCCTTTAATGTCTCGTAAGCCATAATCAGGCCGCAGTGAGCATACGATAGAGCTCATCTTTCAGGTGCACCCGGCGCATCTTGGCCTCTTCTTCCGTCTGTGTGGAAACGGGAGTCTTCTCGTCCTCCATATTCTCGATGCTGCTGGTGAGTTCGTGGTACTCATCAAACAGCCGACGGAAATGGGCATTGTTGAGTTTCATCTCATGAATACGGTCATTCAATTCGGGAAATTCGTGGTGCAAATCATGGTGTTCTACTGACATGGTGCTTCCTTGTTAATGTGTATGTACCTGTTTGGTCAAGCCTAGCGTCTTGCGACCGTCCGGCCATGATCCAGATCATTATAGCGAACCAATCCACGCACAGAACAGACTTGCAAAGCACTGCGCGATACCCAACCATAGCGCTAAACCCATGGAGGAATCTACGATGGACAAATCACAAAACACGCACTCTGTGTTCATGGGTTATCTACTGTGGATTTTTGGCTTCATCGGCGCTCACCGCTTCTATTACGGCAAGCAAATCTCCGGTGTTATCTGGTTTTTCACCCTCGGTCTATTGTTCGTTGGCTGGATAATCGACCTGCTGTTGATTCCGGGGATGTCGCGAGAAGCGGACAGACGCTTCATACCGGGTCCCAAGGACTATGATCTCGCCTGGATCCTGCTGACTTTCCTTGGCTGGCTCGGCATCCACCGACTCTATATGGGCAAGTGGCTAACCGGACTGCTCTACATGGTCACGCTGGGTTTGTTCGGGCTGGGCATTCTCTGGGACTTCCTGACACTCAATGAGCAATTGTCTGATGTTAACTCGGGATACTGAGTTTTAGTGCTCACGCGTAGCCCGGAAGGCCAGTTCCGGCCAGCGCTCTTCCATCAACGACAGGTTTACGCGGGTCGGCGCGAGATAGGTCAAATATCCGCCACCGTCAACCGAGAGATGTTCCGCAGCCTTCTTACGGAAGTCCTCCAGCTTGCGCGGGTCATCACAACTTATCCAGCGCGCCGTGTAAACATTTACCGGCTCGTACAGCGCTTCCACCTTGTATTCATCCTTTAGCCGGTAGGCGACAACGTCGAACTGCAGTTGCCCGACTGCGCCAACGATCAGGTCCGAGGAATTGATCGGCGCAAAAACCTGGGTGGAACCTTCCTCTGACAACTGCTGCAGGCCCTTCTGTAATTGCTTGGACTTCATCGGGTCAGCGAGGCGGATGCGGCGGAACAGTTCGGGGGCAAAGTGCGGAATGCCGGTAAACTGCAGACTCTCACCTTCTGAAAAAGTATCCCCAATCTGGATGGTGCCGTGGTTATGCAAGCCGATGATGTCCCCGGAGACGGCCTGCTCCACCAGCACCCGTTCGCCCGCCTTGAAAGTCACTGCATCGGCTATTTTGACGTCTTTGCCAAGGCGCACATGACGCATCTTCATGCCCTTGCTGTAGCGGCCTGAACAGATTCGCATGAACGCGATCCGGTCGCGGTGGCGGGGGTCCATGTTGGCCTGGATTTTGAAAACGAAACCGGACAACTGACTCTCATCCGACGCCACACAACGCGAGGTGGCTTCCCGGTCCTGCGGCGGGGGCGCCCAGACTACGAAGTCATCCAGCATTTCCCTCACGCCAAAGTTACCCAGAGCAGTACCGAAGAACACAGGGCTCAACTTGCCTGCCAGAAAGAGTTCCAGGTCAAATTCGTGACTTGCGCCCCGCACCAGCTCCACTTCCTCGACAAAGTCATCGTAGTCCTCGCCCAGTAACTCACGGGCGCGGTCACTCTCCAGACCCTCTATGCGGACATCATCCGCCAGCACCGAGCCCTTGCCAGGCTGGTAGCAATGAATCGTGTCAGTATAGAAGTTGTAGACTCCCTTGAAGAACGTTCCCATGCCGATGGGCCAGTTGATGGGGGCGCCCTGAATGTCCAGGACCGCCTCGACTTCGTCCAGCAACTCAATGGGGTCGCGAATATCCCGATCCATCTTGTTAATGAAGCTGAATATCGGTGTATCCCGCAGGCGGCACACATTCATCAGCTTGATTGTGCGGTCCTCTACGCCCTTGGCGCCATCAATAACCATCAGGGCGGAGTCAACCGCCGTCAGGGTCCTGTAGGTATCCTCGGAAAAGTCTTCGTGACCCGGCGTATCGAGCAGGTTCACCGTACGCTCCCGATACGGAAATTGCATCACTGAGGAGGTAACGGAGATACCCCGCTCCTGCTCCATGCTCATCCAGTCCGAGGTGGCGTGCGGACCCTTCTTGCCTTTGACGCTCCCCGCCACCTGGATCGCGTTCCCCAACAGCAGGAGCTTTTCAGTAATGGTGGTCTTACCCGCATCAGGGTGCGAAATGATGGCGAAGGTGCGGCGCGAGGCAATAGCGCTGCCGAGATCTGGCATGGAATTGTTCCGGTTGAAAAAGCGCGGATTATACGCGGATCAGGCACTGGCCGATATGGTCCCTGCGGCATCTTGTCCCTGCCACTGCTGCTGGCTTGGTCGTATAATGCGCCCGTGACCGCCATTACCCCACAATCCAAGGATGCTTCTCCGACGCTGGAGAACCTGCGCAGCCTGCTCATCATCCGCTGCATCGCGCTGCTTGGCCAGATCGGCGTGCTCTGCTATGTCCTGACAGTTAATCGCACTACAGAAGATCTGCTGGGCATGACTGCCGGCCTGGTCCTGCTCGCCATGCTGACCGCTGCCACCTTCTGGCGCTGCCTCCAACCGTGGCCAGTCTCAGATGCAGAATTTCTGGCGCAGCTGCTGTTGGATGTGCTGATCTGGACAGTGCTAATGTATTTCACCGGTGGCGCCAACAACCCGTTTATTTCCTACTACATTGTGCCACTGGTCATCGCGGCGGCGGTGCTACCGTGGCGACATACCTGGCTGGTGGCGGTCGCATCACTGCTGGCCTACAGCCTGCTGCTCTACTTTTACCGCCCATTCCCGCTGTTTACGCCGCACGCGCACATGGGACATGGCAACAGCAATGTGCATGTGCTGGGCATGTGGTTTAACTTCCTCTTCAGTGCCGGGCTGATCACTTACTTCGTCGTGCGCATGGCGGCACAACTTCGCCGGCAGGAGACCAGGGCTATCGCACAAAGAGAACAGCGTTTGCGCACAGACCAGATCATGGCAGTGGCCAGTCTCGCAGCCGGCACAGCCCATGAACTGGGCACCCCGCTGGCCACCATGACCGTGCTGGTAGATGAAATGCTGGCCAATGAAAAGCTGGATGACCAGGCCAGGCTGGATTGCGGATTGCTGCAAAAGCAATTGCTGCAGTGTAAGAACACGTTACAGGACCTGACACGAACGGCAGAACTCAACACCGGCGACAGTAGTAAAACCATCGCCCTCGCCGACTTTGTCAGCAATACCGTGGAGCGGTGGGCAGTGCGTCGCCCGGGCATGCGCTACCAGGTCCGTGCCGGTGACCCTACTGACAGCGCTCAAATAGTGGCCGACTCAACCCTGGGCCAGGCTTTTGAAAACCTGCTCAACAACGCCGCCGATGCCGGTTCCGACCGCGTGGAAATCAGCTATGGCAATGACGGCACCGCGGCAAAAATAGAGGTGCGCGACTGGGGCAGCGGCATTGCCGCAGAACTTCTGGAAGACATTGGTAAACCCATCATCCGCGCCAGTCGTTCGGGATTGGGTATAGGCCTGCTGCTCAGCCATGCCACAGTGGAGCGCTACGGGGGCCGCATCGAGCTACGCAATGCGGCCGACGGGGGAGCCATTGCAACCCTGTTCCTGCCCTTGACCAGGGAGTCAACATGACCAGTGAAACACCGAAAATCCTGCTGGTGGATGATGACCCAACGTTTACCGCAGTCATGGCCAGGGGCTTTGAACGCAGGGGCTTTGAGGTCGAGCGCTGTGACAGCGCCACTGATGCGGTCAATCACTGCAGTAAATTCAGGCCCAGCCATATCCTGCTGGACCTGAACATGCCTGAGGTTTCCGGGCTGGTGGTACTGCCCCAGCTATTGCAGGCAGCCCCCGGTGCCAGGCTGGTGGTATTAACCGGTTATTCCAGCATCGCCACCGCTGTTGAAGCCACCAAGGCAGGCGCTGTGAACTACTTGTGCAAGCCGGCAGGCATCGACGAGATACTGGCGGCATTTGCAGGCGATACCCATCGCCAGGAGATAAATGTGCCCAATGACCCCATCTCGGTTGAGCGACTGGAGTGGGAACACATACAGCGAATTCTCACCGAAAATGATGGCAACATCTCAGCCACAGCCAGGGCACTGGGCATGCACAGAAGGACCCTGCAACGGAAACTGCAAAAGCGCCCGGTTAGGCGCTGACGCTAGCCGATAGTAGCGAATCAGCCCAACGCGCTGGCGAGAATTGCCTGCAATCCGGGCCCTACCTTGTCCACATCCGGGCGAGCTGCAGGCAGGCATTTCGCCATGGAGGTCACCTGCAGGCCGGCGAAGCCACAGGGGTTGATTCGCCGGAACGGCTCGAGGTCCATATCCACATTCAGCGACAGCCCGTGGTAGGTACACCCTCTGCGGACGCGCAAGCCCAGGGATGCGATTTTCTCGCCACCAACATAAACACCAGGCGCCTCGGGGTTGGTAGCGGCATCGATGCCATACTCTGACAGCAGCTGAACAATAGAATCTTCAATAAGCGAGACCAGGCTGCGAACGCCCATGCCGCGGCGCTTGATGTCCACCAGAAGGTAGATGACGGATTGGCCAGGCCCGTGATAGGTGACCTGCCCTCCCCGGTCCACCTGGATTACAGGTATGTCCCCGGGCGCAAGAACATGCTCTGCCTTACCGGCCTGACCCTGGGTGAACACCCGAGGGTGCTGTAACAACCAAAGCTCGTCAGCCGTATTTTTATCGCGAGTATCAGTGAACTGCCGCATGGACGCCAAAACTGGCGCGTAATCGACCAGCCCGAGATTTTTACATTGGACCATCACTAGATAACCATCTGCACATGGCCGGTGGCCATCAGGTCCTGGTGCAGGGCCTCCAGTTGGTCCTTGCCGGTGGCAGTAATGATGATAGTCAGCGCGGTAAATGTACCTTTGGGACTGTCCCTTACAGTAATCGTAGTCTGGTCAAACCCCGGGGCATGGCGCTCGAATACTTCCATGATAACTTCGCGGAAGCCCTCTGAACTGCGCCCCAGCACTTTGATGGGGTAATCACAGGGGAACTCGATTTTCGGCGGGTCCTGTTCTGTCACGCCACAATCTCTCCGGTAGCAAAAATGCCGGCGATCCACATCAGGATCATATCCCACAGTCTCGCAAAAAGGCCGCCTGGCTCAACCGCCTCCAGCGCAACCACGGGGCCGCGATACACCGTCTGGCCATCGAGACTAACCACCACCGCCCCCAACTCATCACCTATGGCGACAGGGGCTTCGATGTCAGTGTTAACCTCTACTTTCGTAGCAAGGTGTTTTTTCTTGCCGCGGGGCAGCGTCAGCACAGTCTCCTCAATAATCCCTACCGGGACGTAGTCCACCTGACCTTTCCAGATGCGCGGTTTATCCAGTTCCTGACCCGGCTCAAACAGTGTGTCGGTTTCAAAGAAGCGGAATCCGTAGTTCAGCAGGCTACGCGTCTGGTTTTTGCGCGCGCTGGGAGAAGTAGTACCCAGTACCACAGAAATCAGTCGCATCCCGCGACGCTCCGCGGAGGCTACCAGGCCATATCCCGCTTCCTCGGTATGGCCGGTCTTGAGGCCGTCCACTGTCGGGTCCTCGGCCAGCAGGGAATTGCGGTTGTACTGCCTGATATCGTTGTAGGTAAACTCCCGCTCCTTGTAAATCGCATACTGCTCGGGGTGGTCGTTTATCATCGCCTTGGCGAGGGCGGCAAGGTCCCGCGCTGTGGTCACTTGATCAGCGGCAGGGAGCCCGTGAGAGTTCACATAATAGGTGTCGACCATGCCGAGCTTCTCCGCATGGGTGTTCATCATCTCGGCGAACACGGCTTCGCTGCCGGCCAGGTGCTCAGCAACCGCCACCGTGGCGTCGTTACCCGAGGAAATGATAATGCCGCGCTGCAGGTCTTCAATCGAAACATCCTTGCCTGGTTCAATCCACATCAAGGAAGAGCCGGCAAATACCGGATTCTGTGACCAGGCTTTTTCACTGATAGCCACCATATCGCTTTCCCGGACACGGCCCTCATGGATTTCCGTGGCGAGGATATAGCTGGTCATCATTTTCGTCAGACTGGCAGGCGGCAGCGGCATATCGGCGTTGTGCTCCGCCAACACCGCCCCGCTTGCCGCATCTACCAGCAGATAGGCCTTGGCGGCGACCTGCGGGGGCGAGGGGACGATAGTAGCTGCCTGCCCACCGAGAGAAAGCAGCGCCAGCAGCAGGAGCAGATAAATTCGCGTCATAAGAAGTGGACCGTAAAGGAGTTCCAGAAACCAGCGGGAATGGTAACGCATGCGCCAGTCAACCGAAAGACAGGCTACCACCTATCAGGCAGACTTCAGGGCAATGGCTGCCCTGCAGGATAGCCGCCATCGGCCAACTGCTGCTGCACCAACTCCATTTGCCCTGCATCGGCCACCGGGCCGACGCGCACGCGATAAAGCCGTTTGCCGCTGGCGTCCACCTCGTTCACGAATACCGGTACCTGCAGGAACGCCTGTAATTCCGACTGCAGGCGCAGGGCCGCACTCTCAGCTGAGTAGGCCCCGAGTTGCAGGAATCGATAATGTCCGCCGGGCACATCACGCAAATCATCCACGCCGGCAATGTTCAACACGGTCACCTCTACCGGCGCGGTGCCCCGCTGCATATATCCCAGTTTGACAGCTGCACCATAAGAGAGATCAATAAGCCTGTCGGCATGGAAAGGGCCACGATCATTTACCCGCACCACAACACTGCGACCATTTTCCAGATTGGTCACCCTGGCATAGGTGGGAATGGGCAATGTCTTGTGCGCGGCGGAGGCCGCATAGATATCGAAAATCTCGCCATTGGAAGTTTCATGGCCATGGAACTTGCTGCCATACCAGGAAGCAATGCCGCGTTCCTTATAATTCCGGTAATCATCGAGTATCGAATAAGTCACCCCGTTCACCGTATACGGGCTCTTGTTGCCGACGGCCAGGATAGGGTCAGCCCGGGGGACGGCATCCTCTACTGAAGCCGCGTCGATGTGTTCCAGCGGCGCCGCGTCCTGGCTCTGGGAATAGCGCGTGGCCTGATAAGCGTCACCACCGGACTTCGGTTCCGGGGCGCTGCATGCGAGCACGAGCAGCAGTGAGGCCAGGATCGCTAGCGCTGCACGCAACACTAGGCTCCAAATCCTGAGGCGATGCGCTGACTAAGCTGGTAGACGCTCATCGCATACATAGCGCTATGGTTGTATCGCGTTATCACGTAAAAATTATGCAGCCCCAGCCAGTATTCGTAGCCATCAGCCAGCTCAAATTGAATACCAATGGCCTCTGCCGCGTGATCTGCACCGCCCTCGGGAACCAACCCTGCGGCAATAAACTCGCCAACGGTAAACCGTGGTTTCAGGTCCCTGCCGCGGCTGAGCATCTCGTCCATCACCGCACTCTCTGCCCGCGCCGGCAACACCACCTGCCCGCCTTCGGTCCAGCCATGGGCCTTGAAATAATTAGCCACGCTGCCGATGGCATCCACCGGATTTCCCCAGATGTCAGCCACTCCATCGTTATCGAAATCGATGGCATAGCTGCGGTAGCTGCTGGGCATGAACTGGCCATAGCCCATCGCTCCGGCGTAAGACCCTTTCAGCACCAGGGGGTCCATCTGCTGGTCGCGAGTGAGAATAAGATAATGTTTCAGTTCCTTGGTAAAAAACTCGGACCGGCGAGGATAGTCAAAAGCCAGCGTAGACAACGCGTCAATAACCCGGTAGCTACCGGCAATACGCCCGTAATAGGTCTCTACGCCGATAATTGCGACGATAATTTCCGCTGGCACACCCATCTCCTGCTCTGCTCGCTGCAGGGTCCCCCGGTGCTGTTTGTAGAACTCGACGCCCTGCTCAGCTCGCTTGTCATTGAGGAAGATTTCCCGGTACTCGTACCAGGGCTTGGTCTTCTCCGCTGGCCGATTCATCGCATCGATAATCGAGTCCTGACGACTGGCATCGCTAAAAATGGCGATCAGCTCCTCACGGCTAAAGCCCTCGCTGGCGACCAACTCGTCCACCATGGCCAGGGCCGCCGGATTGTCGGCATAATTGTTCTCTGCCGCGCAAGACAGCGTTGGCCAAACGCACAGTGCCAACAGGGTCATTTTCAACAATCTGGACATAGGAGCACTTCTCTTAGTCAGTTTCCAGGAATAACATCAATGGGTCACCATACGCCGCTCGGTACTCACCGCCATCAGCAGACCAAAGCCCGCCATCAGTGTGACTACAGACGTTCCCCCGGCGCTCACCAACGGCAGGGGTACCCCGACCACTGGCAGCAGACCCGCGACCATGCCCATATTAACAAAGATATAAACGAAAAAAGTCAGGGTCAGACTGCCCGCCATCATTCTGCCAAAGCTGGTTTGTGCCTGGACACCAATCCAGAAGCCGCGCAACAGGATAAGCGTATACAGGGTCATAAGAAACAACACACCCCGCAGGCCAAACTCCTCGGCGAGGACTGCGATAATAAAGTCAGTATGGCTCTCCGGCAGGAAGTCCAGTTGTGATTGCGTGCCACTCAACCAACCTTTGCCCTCCCAGCCGCCGGAGCCGATTGCCGTCTTGGACTGGATAATATTCCAGCCCGCCCCGAGTTTGTCGCTCTCCGGGTTAAGCATGGTGAGAATGCGCTGTTTCTGGTACTCCTTGAGGACAAACATCCAGGCGGGCCAGGCGGAGGCGATGGCAAGGACCAGCGCACCGAGGATATAGCGCCAACCGATGCCCGCCACAAACAACACGAACAGGCCACTGGCGGCAATCAGCAATGACGTTCCCAGGTCAGGCTGCTGCAAAATCAGCCCGGCGGGGATGACAACCAGCGCCAGCCCCGCCATCACGTGCTTGAAACTGGGCGGCAGGATACGGTCCGACAGGTACCAGGCGACTGCCATAGGCACCACCAGCTTCATTAACTCCGAGGGCTGGAAGCGAAACCCACCCACCTCGAGCCAGCGCTGCGCTCCTTTGGCGCCCACCCCGAAGAACATCACGGCCACCAGCGTCGCTACGCCTGCCAGGTAAAGCCAGGGCGCCCAGCGGGTATAGCGCTGCAGGCTTATCTGCGCACCCAGAATCATGATCACATAGCCCACCGCAAAGTAACGGCCTTGCCGTATCACCGCACTCATGCTCTGCCCGGACGCGCTGTACAACACGAACAGGCCATATGCGGTCAAAGCGAATAACAGCAGCATCAGCGGGACGTCTATGTGCAGGCGCGAGGCCGTGCTCGGCGGCCTGGCCAGATCGGCACTGCTCTGGTGCGGCATCTGGCGGACATAATCCACCATCAGGCGGGGTCCTCAAATTCACTGCGGCCAAACAACCAGGTGTCGATTACGTGGCGGGCTATCGGGGAGGCGGCACTGCTGCCTCCGCCGTTCTCTACGATAATAGCTACGGCGATGGTAGGCGCTTCCGCGGGCGCAAAGGCGATAAACAAGCCGTGATGTCGATGCCGCTCATCAACCTCATCCTCCTTGTACACCGCATTCTGGGCTATGCCAATCACCTGCGCCGTGCCGGTCTTGCCCGCCATCTGGTAACGGATGCCTTTGGCCAGGGCCTTGGCTGTTCCACGCTTGCTGTGCACGACGTCCAGCATGCCCTTGTAAACAGCCTCCCAGTTCTCCGGCTTGGCCCGCATCGGCTCCAGCTCGGGCGCGTCCAGAGGCGTTCCATCAACGGCCATCAGCAGCCGGGGAACACGCCGGGCCCCTTTGCTGGCCAGTACGCTGGTCGCTACCGCCAGCTGCATCGGCGTCGTCAGCATATAACCCTGGCCAATGCTGGCACTGATTGTTTCGCCCGGGTACCAGGGCTGGTTGAGTGCATCGCGCTTCCATTGGGTGGAAGGAAGGACGCCGCGCCGTTCATTAGTGGTATCAACACCGGTAAGGTCCCCCAGGCCATAGGGCGCCAGGTATTCAGCCATACGGTCAATAGTCAGGCGTCGGCCCAGGTCGTAAAAGTAGGTGTCACAGGACTCAGCGATCGCCATATTCAAGTCCACTTCAGGCGCGTGCCCAGTGCCCCTTATACGCAGGATCCAGTCCCGATAACGATGGGAGTCACCCGGCAGGCGGTAGTACCCCGGATCTGGCACCGTGCTTTCTGGCGTGACCAGCCCGGACTCCAGCCCCGCCATACCCATCACCGGCTTGATAGTGGAACCGGGTGGATACTGCCCCTGTATGGCGCGATTAAACAGTGGCACGTCCGGCGAATCCCGCAACGCGCTGTAGTCGTTGGTACTGATGCCATTGACGAACAGGTTGGTATCGAAGCCCGGGGTAGAGACCAGCGCCAACACGCCGCCGGTCCTGGGGTCTATGGCAACCACCGCCCCGCGCCGGTCGCCCAGCGCCTGGTAGGCCGCCCGCTGCACGTTGATATCAAGATGCAACTTCAGGTCCGCGCCGGGCTTGGGCGCATAACGTTCAAGTACCCGCAGTACCCTGCCATGGGCGTTGGTCTCCACGTTTTGATAGCCTACATCGCCGTGCAGCATATCCTCATAAAACTTCTCGACGCCCACTTTGCCGACATGGAAGGTGCCACGATAATCCGTCTCATCCAGCTCAAACGTTTCGCGCTCGTTAATGCGCCCCACGTAGCCCAGGGCGTGCGAGAACAACTCGCCGTAGGTGTAATGGCGCAGCAGTTGCGCCTCGACCACCACACCGGGCAGGCGATAACGGTCGACAGCCAGCCGCGCTCGCTCGTCCCCATCCAGGCGAAAGCGCAAGGGTACTGGTTCATAGGGACGCCGACGCTTGAGGCGTTCATGGAATTTCTCGATATCACCGTCACTGATAGGCACCAGTTGGCGCAACTCGGCCAGCGTGACATCCAGGTCAGGGACACGCTCTTTGATCACAGAGAGGGTGAAGCTGGGTCGGTTATCGGCGAGCAGTACCCCATTGCGATCATAGATCAGACCGCGCTTGGGAGGCAGCGGCTGCAACTTCACGCGATTACTTTCAGACTGGGTACGGTAGATCTCGTATTCAGTGATTTGCAAACTGTGGTAGCGAGTCAGAACCACGCCCAGCAGGGAGAGCACGATAAGGATAGCGGTAACGGTTCGCGCACTGTAAATCCGGGACTCCCGGTGAGGATCCTTCAGGGCGATGTATCGGGGCATTTTACCGCTGGGCCTGGCCTGTTATGGAAGTGAGCGTCTATTGGCGATGATACGGGTGATTGGCAGTGATTGTCCAAGCCCGATATAGCTGCTCCGCCAATAAGATGCGCACCAGGGGATGCGGCAGCGTCAACGCGGAGAGGGACCAGCAGCGCTCGGCACGCTGCAAGCACGCCGCAGACAACCCGTCCGGGCCCCCGATCAACAGACTGTAGTTATCTCCAGACATTTGCCAGTCGGCGAGTGTGGTCGCCAGTTTTTCCGTAGAGAGCGACTGGCCACGCACATCCAGGGCGATAACACGATCTCCAGGCGGTATCGCCTTGAGAATCTGCTGGCCTTCTTTTTGCTTGAGCTGCTCGGCATTAGTATTCTTGCCACGGGGAGCCAGGGGCAACTCTTTCCACTCCAGATTCAATTCACGGGGGATACGCTTATCGTATGCTTCCACACCCTCGGTCACCCAGGCGGGCATGCGGGTGCCAACCGTGACGATACTGAGGCGCATCAGTCTCGCTGAGGCCTCGGATGATCCGCCCAGAGACGTTCCAGATCGTAAAAATCGCGCGTCGCCGGTAGCATGACATGCACCACCACGTCGCCAAAGTCCACCAACACCCACTCGCCCGCGTCCTCGCCCTCGACACCAATCGCTCGCTGGCCCTGTTTTTTGGCTTCCATACAGACATTGTTGGCCAGCGATTTTACGTGCCGGTTGGAGGTGCCACTGGCAATAACCAGATAGTCCATAACATCCGTTAATCCGGTGACATCAAGGGTCACGGTGTTGACTGCCTTGAGGTCATCCAGTGCCTCGATAACCAGTTCTTTCAGTTGCTCAGCTTGCATGGTGCTGATGACTCTTCATATTTGTGCCAATCCTTTCAACAATACAGGTGGTGTTCTTTAATATAGTTCAATACCGACTCCGGCAGCAGATAGCGCGCGGAATAGCCGGATCGAAGCAGGGTACGAATTTCGGTAGAAGAAATGGCCAGCGGCCTGAGCTCCTCCACGCGAACGCTGCCGAACGGGCGCAGTCGCAAGGCCTCTTCTGCCGATGATCGATGGCGACTCAACCAGTCGGCGACCACCCCCGATGTCGGCAGTGTCCAGCCGGGTCGCGCAATCACCACGATATGCGCCACCTCCAGCAATTCCTGCCACCGATGCCAGGTGTCCAGTTTCAGCATTGCATCAAAACCCATAACCAGGCACAGACTGCGCTCCGGGCCGAACTCAGCTCGCAGCTCTTCCAGGCTCTCGATGGTGTAGGAAGGGCCCTCCCGATGGAGTTCGCGCGGATCACAACTCAGTCGCGCTTCGTCACGAACCGCAAGCTCCACCATTGCAGCTCGATCAATGGCGCTGCAGTCGGGTGCCTGCCGATGCACAGGCGAGGCACAGGGCATTAGCCTCAGGTGTTCCAATTGCAACCGCTCGGTAAGTTCCAGAGCGGAGCGCAGGTGTCCATAGTGCACGGGGTTGAAGGTGCCACCGAAGACCCCGACAGGGGCGTCACTTGCCATCAAGAGCGGATCTGCCCCTCACCCAGCACCACATACTTCTGGGAAGTCAGCCCCTCAAGGCCGACCGGCCCCCGGGCGTGCAGCTTGTCGGTAGAAATCCCGATCTCCGCACCCAGGCCATACTCAAAACCGTCCGCAAACCGGGTGGATGCATTGACCATCACCGAACTGGAATCGACTTCGCGCAGAAACCGCATGGCGCGTGCATGATCAGCCGTAACGATACTCTCCGTGTGCCGGGAGCTATATGTTTCAATATGGTTCATGGCCGCGTCGATATCATCTACCACACGGACCGCCAGCACAGGGCCGAGATACTCCTCATACCAGTCGGCCTCAGTGGCCGCGCGGGCAGCAGGAATCAACTCGCAAGTGCGTTCGCACCCCCTCAGTTCAACACCGGCGCGCGCGTAAGCCTCAGCCAAACGCGGCAACATGCGCCCGGCCATGGAAGCATGAACAAGCAGCGTTTCCATGGTATTGCAGGTACCGTAGCGCTGGGTCTTGGCGTTGACGGCAATCGCCTCAGCCATCGCCTCATCCGCTCCGGCATCGATATAGACATGGCAGGTACCGTCCAGGTGCTTGATGACAGGTACCCTGGCATCCTTGCTGATGCGCTCTATCAGGCCTTTTCCACCGCGCGGTACGATCACATCAACATATTCGGGCATGGTGATCAGTCGGCCCACTGCAGCCCGGTCGCGTGTTTCCACTACCTGAACCGCCGTCGTCGGCAGACCCGCCTGCTGCAGGCCCTGGGTAATGCAATGGGCTATCGCCAAATTGGAGGCCAGTGCCTCGCTGCCACCGCGCAGTATCGTGGCATTCCCCGCTTTCAGGCAGAGGCTGGCAGCCTCTACTGTCACGTTAGGACGAGACTCATAAATGATCCCTATCACGCCCAGTGGGACGCGCATCCGACCCACTCTGATGCCGCTTGGCATCGACTTCATATCGGAAATACTGCCCACCGGGTCGGGCAGTGCGGCCACCTGGGTCAGGCCTTCCAACATGGCGTCGATACGCGCGGGCGTCAGTTCCAGGCGGTCCATCAGCGCCGCGTCCAGTCCATTCGCGTCGCCTCGCTTGAGATCGGCCGCGTTGGCTTGCGCCAACTCGGGGCGGGCGCTATCCAGCGCATCCCTGGATGCCAGCAGGGCCGTGTTGCGCACGCTGGTATTGGCGGCGGCAACGGCTCGGGACGCTGCACGCGCCGCGCGGCCAAGCTCTACGGTATATTGTTCTACGTCCATCTGCGCTGTTCTTTGCATCGATAAAAAGGCCGGGCATTATACATGAAGCTCAGGGCAAAGTTCGCCTGCGAATTGACCCCGGGAAAAGCGTGTCAGAAGCGATCTCGGCGACCTTCAGGCAGGCAAACGGCGGCAGAGCCTGACTCTTTCGGCAGGGCAAAAAAAAGGTTCTTCGCGCATTAGCGGGGAACAGCCGAGAATGTTCCATCCTGAAATGCGGCCACTGTAATCGTGGTATACCCCCGGTAGATCGAACCCCCTTTTGACGCTCTTCCGGGGGTATACCACGATCACAGCGGCCTTCTTCCATTTCGACTCGACTATCCACTACCTATACTCCCTGTGATGTTCCAAGTCGCCGGGAGAGTGCCTGAAATCACCGTCTTATCACCTCGCCCCGCCGGGGTTCCCTCACTCAGTTGCGAGCCAGAAAAGCACTGTCTCGCATCTTCCTTCGGCGGGCGATTTGCCACGATGATTTCAGCCTCTCTCCCGCCTCACCAGCGGTGGAGCCACAGGATCGATCATATAGCCACCATTAGCGCGCTCTGGGAGGAGTCGGTGAAGCGGCTGAACTGTCCGTTGCAAGTGCGCGCCGAGGGAGAGGCACGAGACAGCGAAGCGCTTTAAGGCTCGTGACCGAGCGAGGGAATCCCGCAGGGACGCGTGTACAAGACGGGCTGTTCAGGCACTTCAGCGACGGCTTTGGCGCGTCACGGAGAGTCCAGGTAATGGATAGTCGAGTCGAAATGAGGGGAGGACAGCACGAATGGGGTAAGCCTTCCAAGGGCGTGGGGGTTTGTTTCCAACCAGGGAAGGCTTACCCCATTCGTGTGTCCGCTTGGCAACCTGGAGCATTCACTTGCTCCACCACGCCAATGCGCGAAGAACCAAAAAAAACGCGGGCCAAAGCCCGCGTTCCAACAGTAGTCACAGTGGCAACTACAAGCCTTCAGCGTTCTCCGAGAGGTAAGCTGCTACACCATCCGGAGACGCGTCCATACCCTTGTCGCCTTTGTTCCAGCCGGCGGGACACACTTCACCATGTTCCTCGTGGAACTGCAGCGCCTCGACCAGACGTACCAGTTCGTCGATGTTGCGGCCCAGGGGCAAGTCGTTAATCAACTGGGAACGCACGTTACCTTCCTTGTCAATAAGGAATGCACCGCGGAAGGCGACACCACCGTCAGACTCGACGTCATAAGCGCGGCAGATGTCATGGCTGACGTCAGCGGCCATGGTGTAGGACACCTCGCCGATGCCTCCGTTGTTGACGTCAGTATTGCGCCAGGCGTTGTGAGTGAACTGGGAGTCAATGGAAACGGCCACCACTTCTACCCCCAATTCGCGAAACTTGTCCATGCGATGATCCAGCGCGATCAATTCGGAGGGACACACGAAGGTAAAGTCGAGTGGATAGAAAAAAATCAGGCCATATTTGCCAGCCATCGCCTCGGAACGCTTGTAAGAATCGACGATTTCGCCATTGCCCAGTACCGCCGCTACGTCAAAATCAGGTGCGGGTTTGCCAACTAGTACGCCCATTTACTATTACTCCAGTTATCAGGTCATCAAAGTGCGGGGCAACGCCCCGCGACACGAACGCAATATCATACACAGGGATTCGTGGCCTACCAATTTGATTGTGTGCATCAGGGATATAGTTTTTATTTATCATCCGCGGGACTGGGCCCCTGCTATGCAAGGCCGCAGTGCCGGAGCGAACCTCATCGCCCAAACCATGTTGACAATCATTATCATTTGCATTAGCGTAAGCATCTCCAGCAATCCTGTCATTGAAACACTATGTATATCTGTCTCTGCAAAGGCATCACCGACACCCAGATCCGCTCCGCAGTGGAGGCCGGGGCCAGGTCCATGAGCGACGTTCACGCCTCCCTGGGCGTCGCCAGCCAATGTGGCAAATGCGGCATCACAGCCAGACAAATCGTTCGGGACACCCTGAACGATAGCCCCGAGGCCGACCAACAACTCTTCCACGCTGTCAGCTGACTCCAGCGCTGGCGCTGCGGGCGGGCCATTGCTGGCCCCGTCATCAACCGGTCATCTGCTTTGACAGACAATGCCCCCCGGTCCATTCTGAATACGATCATCACCGGAGACATGAAATGAAAGGCGATCCCAAGGTAATCGAGCATCTCAACACTGTACTGGGCAACGAACTGGTTGCCATTAACCAGTACTTCCTGCACGCGCGAATGTATAAGGACTGGGGCTTACGAGAACTCGGCGAGCATGAGTACCATGAATCCATCGATGAGATGAAGCACGCGGACAAACTCATAGAGCGCATACTGTTCCTCGAGGGCCTGCCAAACCTGCAAGACCTGGGCAAATTGCTGATTGGCGAAAATACCCGGGAAATGCTGGAGTGCGACCTGAAGCTGGAACACAAGGCCCACGGCGACCTGAAGGACGCTATCGAATATTGCGAGAGGGTGGGCGACTACATTTCCAGGGAGGTGTTCGCAGACATCATGGCGTCAGAAGAGGAGCACATCGACTGGCTGGAAACCCAGCTAGGCTTGATCGAGAAAGTGGGCCTGCAGAATTACCTGCAAACGGCGATGCAAACCGTTAAGCCGGAAGCCTGAACCGGCCTGCAACCATTGAGCGCTTGCCATGGCAAGCGCCACGGGCAGTGCAGGCACTAAACCGTCTGGTTGAAAAACTCAGTCAGCGGCCGCCTCGCCAGCCGATGCCTCCTTGATCAGGGTTTGCAGTTCCCCCGACTCAAACATTTCGGTAACAATATCGCAGCCGCCTACCAGTTCCCCGCCTACCCAGAGCTGGGGGAAAGTAGGCCAATTGGCGTACTGGGGCAAGCTGGCGCGAATATCCGGGTTGGAGAGGATATCGACATAGGCAAAACGCTCACCACACTGCATCAAGGCTTGAACCGTGCGCGCTGAAAACCCGCACTGGGGCTGATTGGGGGAGCCTTTCATGTAAAGAAGAATAGTGTTGTTCTCGATCTGCTCTTTGATGGTTTCGATAATATCCATGTTAAATCCTGTACTAAAAAATGTAACCCGGTCCTCGGTTTGCCGCCGCGCATTCTACCCTATTCTGACCACAATATATCCACGGCGTTCGCAGGTGATTTACAAGCGCGCCCTCCACGTCTATAGTGCCCCCTTATCAGGCAGCCCGAGCTGCCTTTTTGCGTTTATATGGAGGACGAAAAATGTCGGCGTTGATGCCCACTTACGCCAGGTTGCCGGTCACTTTCAGTCATGGCGAAGGGGTCTACCTCTTCGACACCGAGGGCCGACGCTATCTGGACGGGCTTTCCGGCATAGCCGTCAACGGCCTGGGACACGCACATCCCGCGGTGACCCAGACCATCAGGGACCAGGCGGACAAGCTGGTGCACGCCTCTAACCTCTACGGCATCGCGCCCCAGGAGCAACTTGCCGAGCGACTGGTGGAGATCACCGGCATGCAAAACTGCTTTTTTGGCAATTCGGGCGCCGAGGCCAACGAGGCCGCGATAAAACTTGCGCGGCTCCATGGTCATAATCGCGGGATTGATAAACCGGCTATTGTCGTGCTGGAAGGCGCCTTTCACGGACGCACGCTGGCGACGCTCAGCGCCACAGGCAACCGTAAGATACAGGCTGGTTTTGAACCTCTGGTGGGCGGCTTCGTGCGTGCGCCGCGAAACGATATTGAGGCAATCCGCCAGATCGCGGCCAATAATCCCGATGTTGTCGCCTTTCTGGCAGAGCCCATCCAGGGTGAGGGTGGCATATACCCACTGGGCATAGACTACCTGCGGGAAGTCCGTGAAATCTGTGACCAGCAGGGCTGGTTAATGATGCTCGACGAGGTCCAGACAGGCAACGGTCGCACGGGAACCTGGTTCGCCTACCAGGACATGGGGTTCAGCCCCGATGTTGTAACCACCGCCAAGGGGCTTGGTAACGGCGTCCCTATAGGTGCCTGCCTGGCCCGCGACCATGCGGCAGCCATCTTTGGACCGGGCCAGCATGGCTCTACCTATGGCGGCAACCCGCTGGTCTGCTCCGTGGGACTGACCGTTATAGACACCATCGTCAATCAGGGCCTGATGCATAACGCCAGCGAAATGGGCGCACTGATCCGTGACACCATCGCTGCCGAGACCAAGGGCTCCGGCCGCCTGGTCGAGACCCGCGGCAAGGGCCTGATGCTGGGCTTTGAGCTGGACCGCGACTGTCCCGAACTGGTTGAGCGCGCGCTGAACGCGGGCTTGCTGATAAACGTCACCAGCGGCAATACCGTGCGTTTGCTACCCCCGTTGCTCATCAATCGAGCAGAAGCAACCGAACTGGCTGGTGGCGTCGCCGAACTCATTCTGGGCACTGTAACCCACACACTCTAAATATGGTAACTAAGCAGATGGCTGACATACGGCATTTTCTGACATTGATGGATTTCAGCCCCGCTGAACTTAATACCTTGATTCAACGCGCGATCGAATTGAAGCGAGAACACCGCGCGGGCACCGATGAGCGCCGCTTCACCGGTCATGTGCTGGGCATGATCTTCGCGAAGTCCTCTACCCGTACCCGCGTGTCTTTCGAGGCCGGGATGACACAACTGGGTGGTCATGCCATGTTCCTCTCGCCCGATGACACCCAGCTTGGGCGGGGCGAGCCCATTGAAGATAGTGCGAGAGTGATCTCCTCGATGGTGGATATCGTGATGATTCGCACCTTCGGGCACGACATTGTCGAAGCCTTTGCCGCACACTCCTCGGTACCGGTCATCAATGGCTTGACCGATGACTACCACCCCTGCCAACTGCTCGCAGACATGCAAACCTTCGCAGAGCACAGGGGCAGTATCGCGAGGTAAAGTGGTGACCTGGGTGGGAGATGGCAACAATATGGCGCAAAGCTACATCAATGCGGCGCGGCAGTTCGATTTCGAGCTGCGTATCGCCTGCCCGAAGGGTTTTGATCCGGCGGATTCGCTGCTGCGGGCGCATAGTGATCGAGTGAGTATTGTCCGCGACCCCATGGCCGCCGCGGAAGGTGCCGACCTGGTCGTCACCGACGTCTGGGCATCCATGGGACAGGAAGACGAGCAAAAGGCCAGGGAGGCCGCATTTGCTGGCTACCAGGTTAACGCGGAGTTGATGAG
Organism: uncultured Gammaproteobacteria bacterium; assembly: GCA_963845135.1. GTDB lineage: Bacteria > Pseudomonadota > Gammaproteobacteria > Pseudomonadales > Halieaceae > Halioglobus. The sequence continues at coordinate 440,826 of CAWJQW010000007.1, forward strand.
CCGCGCTGCCTCCGGCGCTCTGTACATGCACTGCCTGCCCGCACACCGTGGCGAAGAAATCAGTGCCGAGCTGATGGACGCAGCAGACACCGTTATCTGGGAAGAGGCGGAGAATCGCCTGCATGCGCAAAAAGCCGTTATGGAAACACTACTGCTGGCTAATCGCTGACCTACTCTCGCGCAGCCCCGGGTCCCGGGGTTCTATAGCACCGACGCCTGTAGCCTGCGGCATAAGTGTCCACCGACCTGACAAAACTATACACATCTTATCCACAGAATAAACCCAGCCTGATACCTTGCAAACCGTCTTCCAGCGCATTATCTTGTACCTTCAAACATGCAGAACCCCAATATATGGGCTATTCGTCAGATCAAGCATGAATCATAGCCCGACATTGAGGATCTTTATTGCTTGTTTTCGCTGATGGCACTCAGGGGAGTGATCCCGGACCTAAAGCAGCGCGGCTCCGGCAAAAGATCACAGAGCATCGGTGCGGCGAGGTGGCAACTCCATCGACAGGGCAACAACAATAATCATGACAGCCGAGGAACCTTGAATGTCTGACAAGAAACCCAGCGAGACCGAGACCATCCTGATGGCACTGGACCAGATCAGCCAGACTATCGACGTCATGACCAGCGTGGTCAGTCGCTTGCGCAACTACGTGCAGCAGCAGGAGGTCGCGGCCGAGACCTCACAGGAAGCGACGGTGGAAGCGCAGGCAGACCGTATCATTCACTAACTCGCCGGAAGTTGGTGACGCTCAACCAGTAGGCTGAGCGGCGCCTCACTCCCTGAAAAATCGCCCACATGGACATCATTGTTATCGCGGTCGTTGTGATCATTGCCCTGCTGGCCCACGTGGCACTATACCGCTGGGTAAAATTCAAGATTCATGAGGGCGTAATCCTGCAGTACCTGCGCGACACCCTCGAAGGCGGCGCACCCGATCACCACCATGCAGACGTCATTGCCGCCCACACCCGCCTGCCAAAAGACCGTGTCACCCATGTCTGCCTGCACAGTGATGATATTCTCCAGGACCCCGATGCCGCGGGTAGCTGGCGAGCCAAATAAGAGCAAGCAATGATTACCGCTTTTGACCGAATCGTCATCGACGTGCCTGACCTGAGTATCGCGCGCGCCCAATACCAGCAACTGCTGGGGGCTATTGATGATCAGGACATACTGCATTTGGGCAATGCTGACATTCAGTTGCGCCAGTCCACAGGCGCTGCAAAGGCGCAAATTACCGGCCTGAAGCTGCTGGATACGGCACTGGAGAAGAACACTGAACGCGCGCTGAATCCGGGTCCACGGGACATAACACTTGCCCGCTCCAATTTTCGCCCGCCAGGGTTCTCCGCAGCACCCACTGCCAACGGCATTTACGCCGTAGACCACCTGGTGTTGCAATCGCGAGATGCCGATGACTGCATACGACTATTTGCCAACGACCTGGGCATGCGCCTGGCGCTGGACCAGGACGTTCCCAGTGGGGCGGGCGCATGCTGTTTTTTCGCGTGGGAAAAATGACGCTTGAGGTCATCCACAGTTTCAAGGAGCCGCCCCAGCGCGACTTTTTCTGGGGTATCACCTACCTCTGCCACGATATCGAGGACACACTCGCTGAGCTCGACACCCGGGGCATAGCGCATTCACCTGCCCGCAGCGGACGCAAGCCAGGGACCCGGGTCGCCACGATCAAGAGCCATTGCCTGGACCTGCCTACGTTGCTGATTGGCCCGGCGTAACAGACGGCGCCCGCAACTGCACACGAAAGAGGATCATAGCCAGCAAGGCCAGCACCTCGGCACTGGACTCAAATATCTCTTCGAATACCTGCCCGGTAACATTGTGGAATACGGGAATCTGGTCCACCGCCTGGGACAGGAAGAACACCCCTGCCCACGCCAGCGCGCAAAGCGCCCAGGGCAAATGATCCCGCAGCGCAGCCATGAACACGGGTCGCTGGGTTTTGAGATAGCGGTACATCACCACCAGAAATAAAATCACGATTGTCGCCAGGAACAGTTTGCTGGAAAGCGGAATCAGCTCATGACTGAAGAACCGCTTGAACTGGGTCGCTTTGGCGTGCTCTGACACTTTGTAGTGATAGTCAGCCTCGCGCAGGGCATAGAACATCAACAGGTAGCTAAGCTGCGTGTAGGCGACACGGCGCTTGCTATCTATCAAGGCAAACACGCAGGCCAGGCCAAAGGCGATGAAGATTGCAGTCTGCCCCACCAACTGTACCGGACCGGCATCCTCAATCAGCTGCTTCAGATAGACCGGGTCATCAACCTGTAGTAACGCTGCTCCGGCGATAATCATCGCTGCCAATATGAGGGAAAACAGCACGACCGTGATAGGCATACCGGGATAGGCAACCTGACGCATACTTTTCTCACTTTTTTCCTGGGCCATAACGGGGCCGCACGATAACAAATGCAGCGCCAGCCTTGTATGGCATTATTGCCATTCGCAGGCACACGATCACCCGTCGTCGCCCGCTGGACCCACGAATGTATACGCTGTAAACTTCTCCACAGGTTTGGCCACAACGAACGGCGATGATAACGACTATCGCGTTTGGGTATGGCCAGCAACGGGTGCCTGAACTACACTTCTTGGCCCCAAGAATCCCCACCAACCCGAGACAGGACACTGACATGATCTATCAGAGTGCCCAGCTCACGATACAACGCCTGGAAGGCGACATCGCAGAGCTGAACTTCGACCTTCAGGGCGAATCCGTCAACAAATTCGATAACGCTACCGTCAACAGCCTGACGGCAGGGCTTGACGCACTGGAAGCTGAGAGCGGTATCAAGGGCCTGCTGGTCACTTCTGCCAAGCCGGTATTCATCGTCGGCGCAGACATTACTGAGTTCACCAGCCTGTTCGGTGCGGCCAAGGAGGACATCAAGCCCTTCACCGGCACCAACAACAAGAACTTCAATCGCCTTGCCGGCCTGCCCTACCCCAGCGCTGTTGCTATCAACGGTTTCGCAATGGGTGGTGGCCTGGAAGTCTGCCTGGCATGCGATTTCCGGGTGATGAGCACAGCCGCTAAAATCGGCCTGCCCGAAACCAAGCTCGGCATCCTGCCCGGCTGGGGTGGCACGGTGCGCCTGCCGCGTATCATCGGTGTAGACGAGGCGGTAATGTGGATGGCTACCGGCGCCGACAAGCGCCCTGACGATGCCCTGAAAGCAGGCGCGGTGGATGCCGTGGCCGCGCCAGAGCAATTACGGGATGTCACCCTTGCCACACTGCAAAACGCCATTGACGGCAATCTGGACTACGCCGAGCGCCGCGCTCGTAAACACGGCCCGCTGCCGCTGAATGACACCGAAGCGATGATGGCCTTCTTCACCATCAAGTCCATGGTGGCGCAGCAGGCGGGCAAGAACTACCCGGCACCGATCAAGGTCGTGGATGTCATAGAACAAGCTCGCTCCATGAGTTTGGAAGCCGCGCTGGACGTGGAAGCCGACGGTTTTGCCGAACTGGCTACTACCCCGGTCGCCTCGGCACTGGTGGGTGTTTTCCTGAACGACCAGTTGCTGGGCAAAAAGGCCAAGGCCTGGGAAAAGAAAGCCGACAAGAAAATCGAGCAGGCCGCAGTCCTGGGCGCCGGCATCATGGGCGGCGGCATCGCCTACCAGAGCGCACTCAAGGGTACGCCTATCAAGATGAAAGACATCAACCAGGCAGGGCTCGATCTGGGCCTCTCCGAGGCAAACAAGCTGCTGGCCAAGCGCGTCTCGCGCGGACGCATGACCCCCGACCAGATGGGCGCCATCCTCAACAGCATCGACCCGACACTCACCTATGGCGGCTTTGAAAATGTCGACATCGTGGTAGAGGCGGTGGTTGAGAACGCCAAGGTCAAGGGCATCGTATTGGCCGAGACGGAGAAAGAGATCGACAAGGACGCGGTACTGGCCTCCAATACCTCGACCATCTCCATTACCAGCCTGGCAAAAAACCTGGAACGCCCGGAGAACTTCTGTGGCATGCACTTTTTCAACCCGGTGCATGCCATGCCCCTGGTCGAAGTGATTCGCGGCGAAAAAACCTCGGATACGGCCATTGCCCGCACCGTGGCCTACGCCAACAAGATGGGCAAGAAAGCGGTGGTGGTGCAACGACTGCCCCGGCTTCCTGGTCAACCGGGTCCTGTTCCCCTACTTCGGCGGTTTTAACATGCTGCTCAGGGACGGCGCCGATTTCCAGGCGATCGACAAGATCATGGAGCGCTGGGGCTGGCCTATGGGCCCCGCCTACCTGATGGACGTGGTGGGCATAGACACCGGCGTTCACGCCGCCAACGTCATGGCCGAGGGTTTCCCCGACCGCATGCAACCCGACTTCAAGAGCGCCACCGAAGTAATGTTTGAGCTGGACCGCTACGGGCAGAAGAACGGCAAGGGCTTCTATGACTACATTGAAGACAAACGCGGCAAGCCCAGAAAAACGGTGAATGAAGACGTGTACAACATGATTGCGGATGTAGTCGGCGATCGCACCGAGTTCGACAAGGAAGATGTCATCATGCGCATGATGCTGCCCATGGCGATTGAAATGGCGCGCTGCCTGGAAGAAGAGATTGTCGGCACCGCTGCCGAGGCCGACCTGGCACTGCTTTACGGTGTCGGCTTCCCACCCTTCCGCGGCGGTATCTTCCGCTGGATGGACACGGTGGGCATGGCGGCAATCAAAGAGGCTTCCGACAAGTTCGCTCACCTGGGCAAAGCCTATGAGCTGACCGACCACATGAATGAAATGCTTGCCAGCGGCAAGACCTACTACTGAGTCAGGGCAGGAATTAAGGAGAAATACTGTGAGTTTGAATCCAAGAGATGCAGTGATTGTCGATTACGCCCGCTCAGCCATGGGGCGTTCCAAGAACGGGTGTTTCCGTCACGTACGAGCGGATGACCTGTCTGCAGAAGTCATCAAGGGTATGCTGGCGCGCAACACGGCGCTGGACCCTGCAGAGATCGACGACCTCATATGGGGTGCGGTCATCCAACGCGGCGAACAGGGCATGAACCTGGCCCGCATGATCGTGCTCAATGCCGAGTTACCGCACACAATCCCGGCGCAAACCGTTAACCGCCTCTGCGGCTCCTCCATGAGTGCTTTGCAGACAGCGGCCGCCAATATCATGGCCGGCGTGGGCGATGTCTACCTGGTCGGCGGCGTCGAGCACCTGGGCCACCTGCCGATGATGGACCCGATCAATGTGGACCCCAACCCGCGCATGGGGCGCTCTGTAGCCAAAGCTGCAGGCATGATGGGCATGACCGCCGAGTACCTGGCGATGATGCATGGCATCACCCGCGAGGCGCAGGACGAGTTCGGCATGCGCTCCCATCAATTGGCGCACAAAGCCACCATAGAGGGAAAGTTCAAGCGCGAGATCATTCCCATCGACGGGCATGACGAGAACGGCGCACTGGTCTCCGTTACCGTTGATGAAACCATTCGTCCGGAAACCAACCTTGAGGACCTGGCCAAGCTGAAGCCGTCCTTCAACCCCCAGGGCGGCACTGTTACGCCCGGCCAGTCCTCGCAAATCTCCGACGGTGCATCCGCGATGCTGATGATGTCTGCGGAAAAAGCCCAGGCGCTGGGCCTCAAGCCCATCGCGCGCGTCAAGGGCATGGCACTGGCTGGCGTCGATCCCTCGATTATGGGTTACGGACCGGTGCCGTCCACCAAGAAAGTGCTCAAGAGACTCGGCCTGAGCATAGATGATATCGACATGGTTGAACTTAACGAAGCCTTTGCGGCACAGGCTCTGCCGGTGCTCAAGGACCTGGACCTGCTGGACAAGATGGACGAAAAGGTCAACGTGCACGGCGGCGCCATTGCACTGGGTCACCCCTTCGGCTGCTCCGGCACCCGCATCACCGGCTCCCTGCTCAACATCATGGAGGAGCGGGACCTGACACTGGGCGTCTCCACCATGTGTATCGGCCTGGGCCAGGGCATTACCACCATTGTCGAGCGCGTCTAAAGTTTTGCCCGGCAAGCGGCGCTTAACTGCGTTGTGACTCGCGAGAGGGCCCGCTGAACAGCGGGCCTTCTTCGTTTAAGGGCACAGGCACCCCGGGTGTCATTGCGCCAGGGCCGGAAACCCCTCATCGCAATAGCGAGTGGCAGGATTTATGTCCGGGAACGATCGGTGAAAACAGCACTACAGCCATGGAAACAAAACTCACTCAATAACCTGCCCCCCGGAGAGCAGTTCATCTATTTGCCGCAGGGAGACCAATAAGGCATCGGCGCCAGACCCCGATTCACGGAAAAACTCTTCCCCCATCGGCGCGATACCACATTGCGCTGGCAGCGTATCCCCCGCTTCGACCATCTGGCGAATCGTTGGAATAAACACAAACTGCAACCATTGCGGCAAGGTGAGTGTATCGACGCAAAAGGGCTCGCTGGAGGCCAGCGCCTGAGTGGAAGGCGGAATCTTTTCCCACAGGTTCAAGCGACGCAGGTGCGCTTCTATGTCGATCAGTAATTCGGCAATATCAGTATGCATGCGGCAACTCGTAATCCAGAAGGCCCTATTCTATCCACAAACAGCAAGTTTTTGACCCGCATCCGTAGGCGAGTTAACCTTCATGCACTAGCGGGTGTAGTTCAATGGCAGAACGGCAGCTTCCCAAGCTGCATACGGGAGTTCGATTCTCCTCACCCGCTCCATATCCAGGTAAACCGATTCGCTGTGGCGCAATGTGTGGCCTTGTCATCAGTGTAAGGAAAACAATGAAATCGACCCTTCATAACAAGGTTATTCGCGCTGCGGCCTTACTCTTGCCGTTGCTGCTGTCAGGCTGCGCCAACTGGGCCGAGGACACTGGCGTGGATAATCACTGGAGAGAAGCTAACACACCGGCATGGGTCAATGGGCAGTCTACCAATGAGGACATCATGGCAGCGCTGGGGCCGCCATCCCAAATAATCAGTCTCAATGAGCAGGTTGTTTACTACTACATGCGGGAAAGGACCAAAGGTAGAGGTTACTACTTCCTCGTGTATAACAACTCCCGGGAAACTACAGAATACGACAGGGCGATCTTCTTCTTCGATAATCGGGGCGTGCTGCTACGTTACTCATACAGTGAAACAAGCCTGCCAAGAGAAGATGATTAAGCTCCGCCTGCTTCTTTGCGGAGTACTCCTGCTGCAGGGCTGCAGTGTTATCCAGAAAGACATCGGCGCGGATTTCAATCAATCACTGAGGGCGCTGCTGGCCGCTGATAGTCCGCAGTCGGTGGATGACGTGCTAAAGCTCATGGGACCACCGCAGGCCGTCGCGGCTGCCGGCACCGGCTACACCTTCCTGTACCAATATATCTACATCGAGGAAAATCAGCTGGGTATCAGTAGCAATAGACCTCTCTTGCGCTGGTTTAAGGTCTCCCTGGCCGATGCCGACTCCGCCAGCAGCATAATGATGGCACAATTTGATCATGACGACGCATTAGTTGCCGTCGGCACTGGACAGATTGATAGTGACCTGGGTGATGCCGGATCGCTTATGTTCGCGCTCAACTTTTTACCTATGGTGGATTCCGCTGCGCTGGAACAAGACCTCTGGGGACCAACGCGCTGGGGCTACTCTCTGCTACAGCCTGCAAATGTACTGCTCAACCGGGATAGCAGTCCGGATAGCGGCAGCGCAGCCCTGGAACAACGGGGCACGCCAACAAACTCCGGACAACGCACACTGGAATACCGCCGCTAACTGCATCCACGGCAAAGCAGACGGTAGACTGGACACAGCGTAGCTTCGTTAACATCAGTAAAGGAAAAGCGCATGCGCGTTCTCTCCACAAACATCTCCCAACCTCGCTCGATCGAGTTTCAGGGCAAACAGTTTAATACCGGTATCTTCAAAACACCCCATGCCGAGGCGCTGAGCCTGCATAGCCTGGGCATCAAGGGCGATACGGTCTGCGACTTGAAAAATCACGGCGGGAAGCACAAGGCCGTGTACGGTTTTTCTTTTGCGCACTATGACTATTGGCGCGAGGCCCTGGGAAAACCTACATTGAGCGCCGGCGCATTCGGCGAGAACCTGACGATGAGCAGCCTCGATGAAGCCGACGTCTGCATTGGCGACCAACTACACATTGGTAGCGCAATCCTGGAGGTCAGCCAACCCAGAGTGCCTTGCTTCAAGCTTGGGGTTGCGCTTGGAGACCCCAGGGCGCCGGCCTTGTTCACCCGGCATCAACATACGGGGGTTTACTTTCGTGTGTTAGGCCCGGGAGAGGTCCGCAACGGCGACGAGGCAGAGATCGTTCACAGGCAGGATGCCGCTGTGAGTGTGCATAAACTGTTTCGGGCCTGTTTCGACAGGAGCTTCAAGGAGGCGCCAGCGATACTCTCTGCCGCCGCCCGAATGCACCAACTGGCGCCGGAGTGGCAGGAAAAAGTGAGCGCGGCGCTGGCTAAAAACCAGCCCTAACGTGCGAGTTCTATCCTGAACGGCGGCAGGGACTCCAGAATCGCGCGACCGTAGCGACGACTGATCACACGCCGATCCAGCAGCGTCACTCTGCCTGTGTCGCTCTCCGTACGCAGCAATCGTCCGGCAGCCTGCACCAGCCGTAATGCCGCGTCCGGGACGCTGATTTCCATAAAGGGATTGCGACCCTGGGCTTCCACCCATTCAGCAAGCGCCGCTTCCAGCGGGCTGTCAGGCACCGCAAAGGGGATCTTCGCAATCACCACGTGCCGACAGTAGTCGCCGGGAAGATCCACGCCCTCGGCAAAGCTGGCCAGGCCAAAGATAGCGCTTCCTTTGCCCTCATCGATACGCTCGCGATGACGGCGCAAGGTTTCCTGTTTACTGTGGTCACCCTGGACCAGAATACGCTCCCCGAGGGCAGCCGCCACTCCTTCATACACATCCAGCATTTGCCGACGCGATGAAAACAGCACCAGGCTGCCCTCATCCGGCTGCAGCAGCTCCGGCAGTGCCGCTACGATGGCATTGGTATGCGCCTGGGCGTCGCCGGGCTCACAGTCCATCATGGGCACAGCAAACACCGCATTGCCGTAGTCAAAAGGACTGGCGACCTGCTTGTAACATGCGTCGCGGGGTGACCCCGAGTGCAGTATGAATCTCTCGAAGGAATTCAGCGCAGTAATTGTCGCCGAAGTGATGACGACGCCCGCCGCCCGGGTCCACAAGTGTTCGCTGAGAATCTCCTCTGCCAGTATGGGACTGCAGCGCAGATCAAAGCCATATTGCCCATTCGCGGTCAGCATCGTAATCCAGCGCGCCTGCGGCGGTGTCTCCTCGGCGCCATCCCGGGCATACGCTTCCCACAGTGCAAGGGCACCCTCAGCACGTCCCAGCATACCGCCAATGTTGATATGCCAGGTCTCGACCTCACTCTTGTCGAGCACGATAAAATCGTCATCCAGTGCATCTTCCAGGACCGCTTCCATACGTGCAAATACCGTGGCTATCGACTGAAACTGCCCTGCCAGGGTCGCCGCCAGCGAGCGCAAATTGTCCGGCACCACGCCATGTTCAAAGCGCAACTGCGGGTCATCGCGGGCACCCTGCGGGTCGACGCCCTCAAACAACTGCGCAACCTGCTGCTCGGCCGTTTGCAAGCTATTGACGGCCTCGTCCATTTGCGCCGGCAGTTGTTGCAGCATTCGCTCCAAAGCGTCCATTGACCCGAGCAGGGGTGCACCCTGGGCAAGCGCTTTTTTCGCTTCCTGCAGCCATGCGGCAGTCGTGTGCAGGCGACAGAAACTGGAAAAGTGCGACAGCGCCTTGTCTGGGAGGTGATGCCCCTCATCGAACACATAGATACTGTCCTCCGGCGCAGAAAGAATCGCACCGCCGCCGAGTGCGAGGTCGGCCAGAGCCAGATCATGGTTGGTGACGATAACGTCGGCGTTCTGTAGCTCATCACGCGCTTTGAAGAAACTGCACTGGGCAATATTGGGGCAGCGGCGGCCGCTGCACTGCGCATGATCGGTGGTCGCCGGAAACCATACCTCCTCGGCAATAGCATCGGGCCAGTTGTCCCTGTCGCCATCCCACTGGCCGCGACCAAGGGCATCAATCATGGCGTTATAGACAGGCACCGCCTCTACCGAGGCCGCGGGGCCGACATCCTCGGGCTGCAGGGCCAGCATGCCGGTCTCTCCCTGGCCTTCCATTAGCAGGCGATCGAGCTTGGACAGGCAAACGTAGCGGCGGCGGCCCTTGGCCAGGGCGTAAGTAAACTCCAGCCCGCTATGGCGCTTGATATCCGGAAGATCCTTGTTGACGAACTGTTCCTGCAGCGCCACGGTGGCGGTCGCCACAACCAGTCGCTTGTCCAGCGCGAGGGCCATGGGAATAGCCGTCACAGCATAGGCAATGGTCTTGCCAGTTCCTGTGCCCGCCTCAATAACACAGACCGCAGGGGCGGCAGGCCTCGTCTGGCCAGGGCCGGGTATATTGCCCAGCGCCTTGGCAATTTCCGCTATCATCTGCCGCTGTCCCCAGCGAGGGGTCAACTGTTTGCTATCCATCAGGGTGGTGTAAGCCAGACGGATCTCGTCCTTGAGCGCGTCGGTCAGCAAGGGTAGTGAACCGGCTCCTGTTCTTCCGCCAGGTCCAGCTTGCTCACCACGGCGTTGGCATAAATAGCCAGTGCATAGGGTCGGTGTGCCTCAGGCATGGCATTGATGCGAGCCTCGAAAGCCTCGCGGGTGACGTCGCCTGCCTCGCTGTACAAATTGTCAGGGCGCGGCGCATGTTCGCCGTAGAGCATGTCGTAGGCGTAGAAGTTGGTGGGGTGCAGGCAGTACAGATCGATTATCTGGCGATCGATTTGCTGGGCAACATGATCGGCATCCTCGAACTGGTCGCCCAGCGGCTGACCGAAAGAGACGTGCACACGGCCCTTCTGGCCGGATATTCCCTGACCAATTGACGCCACATCTTCCTGCTCGCCCTTCTCATAGCTTCCGGTGGAAGCCAACTCGTACAACTCATGGGCCTTTAGTGCGTCACAGGGATCGAGTTCATAGGAAATAGCAACCGGCACAATCCCCAAACTGGCAATGTGTTCACCAAAGCTCTGGCTGCCCTTATCGCGGCTCATACTCAACATTTTTATAATCACCGGCTCCGTGCGATCCAGGCCATCCTTCGCCCTGCCCTCACGCTGGGCTATCCACACGGGAGCTTTCTCCTCAAGCAACGAATGCTGGATATAATTAGCAAGCTGCCGGGATGCGGCCAGCAGCTCTCGCGGACCGTTAGCCGACCGCTTGACAATGAAGCTCTTGTTCAAGCGCATAAGATCGGACACCCAGGGCTTGGTCAGCAGGTTGTCACCGATGGCAATGCGGACTGTCTGGTGCTCTCCCTGATGCAGGGCATAGTTGGTAAACGCCGGATCCATGGCAATATCACGATGATTACTCATGAACAAATACGGGTGCGAAGCATTCAGCGCTTCCAGCCCGGACACGCTTAAGCCACCACTGGTGCTGCTTATCATGCCCTCCAGGTAGCCTTTAATAACCATCTGCATGTCGTGCACGCTATCTACGCCCTTGAGTTGTCGGCGCAATCCTCGGCGCACCAGCCAGCGAGCCAGGCCGGGGCACCTGGCGGCCACTCCACCGACGCGAAAACCGGCCAGCGCGTCCAGTAGCTCCCTGTCCGCCAACAGGCGGGACAAAACCGGTGCTACTTCCTCATCCCGGTAGGGGCGAATATCGGCGTAGGGGTCAGTCAAGAGAAGTCCTCAAGAGGGAAAGCGCAACACCTTACCCAAATTCCTACCCCGAGTCATCATCATCAATGGGCGCCGACAGAGGCGCTGACTTGCCACAAGCTTTCTGCTACCCTGCGCGCCTACAACGACAACCATTACTTTGGAGACGCCATGGAAGCCGGTTCCGCAGTCCTGCTCACCCTCGGTTCAGCCGCCCTCGTCATCAGCTGGATCTTGTTGCTCATTACCTCCTGGAAAGAGGATTACACCTGGGGCCTGTGCACCGTGTTCTTGCCTCCGCTGTCCTATTTATATGCCCTGTCACGCCTTGATAAGGCTGGCGAAGCGCTGCTGGTCGCCGTCATCGGCTGGGTAATGATCTTCTTCGCCGTGGGATAGAATGCCCGCCGTTCTGCGGGGCCTGTCGCTACAGCGATAGCCCCCTCCGCAGTCTCCAGACACTCAGTACCACCGAACACTGCCAGATTGTCACCAAAACACGTCACTTTCCGCAATTGTTACGATATTTCACATGATTATTACCAATTGGTAACACTCCGTATCGAATCTCGTCCGTATAATCTACACAACCGCACAAGGGCGACCATCCCGGCGGGTCCATAGTGAAACTTTGAGGTTACTCCGATGAAATTCATCAACACTGCGGCATTTGCCGCAATGGCGGTCATGTCAGCCAGCAGCTTTGCTGCCAAGCCCACCAGTATCGTCTTTGACTCGAATAACGAAACTGCCGACGGAACGGCTTACTCCACTTACTTCGTGAAGTGCTCCAACGGCAAAAAGCAGGAATTGACGGCCTGGAACAACCGCAAAAAGTGGTGTGTTGGTGACGCTACCAGCGAAACCTGTGAAAAGAAGCAGATCAAGGCAGCCAAAGCCGCCTGCAAAGCAGCCTGATCTTTCCCGCAGCGACGCCGCGGCACTGACGCCGCGGCTTGCAGCCGCTCCCTGACTCAATCCAGATAGCGACCCCTCAGCTCAGCCAGTTCAGCAGGCCCTACAGCGAGCACCTCACGCAGATAGCGCTCTACCGAGCCGTAATTTTGCTCAATACTCGCCAGGCCCCGGTCGAGATAATCCTCGTGAACTTCGAGCATCGGTCTCACCGCATCGGCGTCTATGTGCTCCATGCCATACTTTTGCTGCAGCCGTGCCATCTCCGCGTCCGGATTAAAGTAGCGGGCGGTCAGCATATAGTCACGCATCACTACTTCTCGCGGCACACCCAGAGCCAGCAGCACCAGGGCAGCGGCAAAGCCCGTGCGGTCCTTGCCAGCGGCACAATGCACCAGAAAGCGTGCGTCCTCCAACGCGAGAATCTCCTGAAACATCCGCGCGTACGTGTCGCCCTGCCCCTCGGCGAAATCACGGTTTATCTCAACCATAAAGTCGAACATAGCCTGACGACCAAACGCCAACTGACCGCCACCAGACTGTTCTGCCTCCTCGAAGAAGCGCGAATTACTACCGGGGATTATTGGCAGGCTGGCGACCCTGGGCAGGCGCTGCCCGGGGAGTCGCGAAGGGTCGCTGGCCTGCTCCTCTTCACGGCGAAAGTCACAGACCAGGTCCAGCTCAAGGGATGCCAACAGCTCAATATCCTGATCGCTAAGTGTTGACAGCTGTCCCGAGCGAAATAAATAGCCCCACTTGACCCGCTTACCGCCTGCGGTCTGGTAGCCACCGAAATCCCGGAAGTTAGGTGTGCCCTGCAACCCCAGCTTGCGCTCACTGGCCAACACCTCGTTGCCGTGCTGGTCTCGCAGCATAAAAAAGTGCCGGTTGGCGCGAGGCAGTCCGCTCACCCGCGCCCCGGGTCCGTCCTCCCTGGCCAATACCGTGCCACTGCCTATCGGCTCCACCGTTACCTGCGTATCGGGATGACTGGCCTCCCATTCAAGATGGTAGTCGCCGTCGGCGTCTCGCCAGATATGCACCGCTTCAGATATCAACATATAACTTGAAACTCTCTTATTCCAGGTGGCGTGGGGGCGCGCTGCAGGGGGCCCGTTGTTCAATCGCCCCGGTAGGCGAACACAGCCTTGAGCAATGTATTAACCAGCGCTAACTGCTGTTCCAGGGCCTCTTCACTAAAAGGATCCTGGCCCAGCAGGTCCCGATACATGGGCGCCATCGTCACATAGGACATGACCAGGTTATTAAACGCCATCACTGCCCAGGGCTGCAGCCCCTGGCGCGACAACTGGCCAAAGTAATCGCCGCGCAAATCATGCGCGTCCGGCGACTGGAACATGGGACTGAACAGCCGTTCAATAATCTCATTGGTATGAGGCCCACCGGAAAGTGCAGCATGCTGCAGTAACCTGGCCAGGTTGGGGTTGGCGTGATGCTGACGAACAATAGTTTCAAGCCACTGCAGCACGCGCTCCTGGCTCAGCTCCCTGGATTCCTGCATCTCCAGTAAAGGTTTGCTGAATTCGGCCAACAGGCGCTCCAGCACCGAAGCATAGAGGGCCTCTTTGTTGCGAAAATGATTATAGAGACTGGGGGAGCGGATACCGACACGATCCGCCACATCGCCCAGCGAGGTCGCACTGTAGCCCTTCTGGGCAAACAAATCTTCCGCCGCGTCCAGTATGCGCTCAGCGGTAGTGGGGGTATTATCTTTGGGTGCTATACCTAGGGTCATGCTTTGCGCCGGAGCGATACCTGTCCGTAAACTAACAGGCGTTAGTATACCCCCGGTGAGGCGGTGATAACACCGCGGCCATGGCTGGCCAGGCAATAATCACCGTCAGTGACATTCAAGGCTCCAGGGCGCATTGACGGGTCCCTGCGCACGCCCTGTGGCAGGTGCCACAATGCCCGCTGCAGCACCCGAATCCGGTTGACAAGCGATACGCGAATGTGAATAATCGCGCCTCTTGAATTTTTGACCTCCAGAGGAATACATCGTGGCCAACTCCCCACAAGCCAAAAAGCGCGCTCGTCAGGCTGAAAGGCGCCGCACTCATAACGCCAGCCTGCGTTCACTGGTGCGCACCAACATCAAGAAAGTCCTCGCCGCTGTAGACACAGGCGATGCAGACCAGGCCAAGGCTGCCTACACCGCGGCCGTGCCCGTCATTGACCGGATGGCAGACAAGGGCATTATTCACAAGAACAAGGCCGCCAGACACAAAAGCCGTCTCAATGCGCAGGTTAAAGCCCTGTCTGCATAAGCTTCCCCGCACATATGAAAAAGCCGGCTCAATAAGCCGGCTTTTTTTTTGCCTGTAACCTCCGTCTTTACCATTCGCGGCGTGCGTTACCCTACTCAGACCACTGCCCTGAGATTCACTCAGGGCAGGCAGTCACGAGTTCAGGCAGCCGAACTGGAAGCTGCACTCTCCGCGGCCTTGTCATGAAATTCAGCAAGCATGCTCTGCTCGTGTGACTGGGCCTCACCGGTATCCAGGGGCCGCTCCAGGGCAGTCCAATCAATATCGCCGTCTGTCGCCAGGTTCTCGTACTCAAGAATCCCCAGCTCCTCAAACTTGGGCCGGATCTTGTCCGTCATCAGACCTATACGCTTCAGGTTAGGGACCACCCTCTGGAACAGCAGGTTACGGAACGTTGACATCACAAAGCCGTCCAGCACGCGACGCCGGGCATCCTCCACATCCCACCCGAAATGGGCGAACACATCGGTGGCCACCAGCCGTTCGCGGCTGACGACACAGGCCTCGTAGGCAAATTGTGCGCGCTCCTCTCGCTCCTCGTCCGACAGTGTGGAAACGAATTCCTCCAGGTAATTAACCCCAAACGTCACGTGACGAGCTTCGTCCCTGGTGACCAGGTACACCACGTCTTTTAACACCGGGTCGGGCGTTGTTTCACGGGTGGTATTGAACGCTGACAATGCCAGCCCCTCGATTACGATCTGCATGCCGATAAACTTCATGTCCCAGCGCGGATCGGTCAATATTTTGTCGATAATGCTCTTCAGGTGCGTATTGACCGGGTACATCATGCCGACCCGCTGCTGCAGGTACTTGTTGAATACCTCTACGTGCCGCGCCTCGTCGAATGTTTGCGAACCGGCATAGAGCTTGGCATTGAGTGTGGGTGCACAGGAACATAACTGCGAGGCCACCAGCAGGGCGCCCTGCTCGCCGTGCAAAAACTGGGACAAACTCCAGGCATTGCTGTGCATCCAGTACTCGCGCTTTCGCTCTTCGCTGAGCGCCATATAAGGCGGATAGTCGGTGAGGTTCATCAACTCTGCCTGCATCGCAGGATCAAGCTCGGGGAAAGGACGATCCCAGTCGATGTCCATCTCCGGGTCCCAGTTGAGCTGTTTGCCCAGGTCATAGAGTTTCTTGATCCGGTCATCCTGCACGGTGTAATCCCAGTTATAGGAGCCGGTCAAGGGTGTCTGGAAAATCTCGGCGATATGATCGACGTCACCCGAGGTCAGGCGATCTTCCATATCATCAGTGACGTCAGGGTTGTCCGCTCCGGCAAACGTCTGGATCTTGCGCGGCGTGCTCTCGGACCATTCTACTTTCATGATTTTCACCTAGTTCGGGTTAGCCTGACGCTACTATGGTTGATGATGGAAAACCCAACAAGGTAAAGTGTTGTCATTTTATGGTCATATGTGGCCAAATGTAGCTATGCCAAACGCCACCACCCCAGCGCAATACATCCTCATCCTCATCGACCTGGCGGAGCAACAAGGCTGTGCGCGTGAGCGCCTTCTGGCGGGGACCTCATTGACCGAAACCGGTATCGAGCGCATTGGTGCCAGGGTGGAGGATCGCGACTTCACTCGCCTGGCACTGAATGCACTGACACTCACTGGCAGGCCCGACCTGGGCCTGGAGCTGGGTATGCGACTCAACCTGGGCGCGCACGCCATCCTTGGCCAGGCGTTTATGACCTGCAGTAACCTTGGCGAGGCAATCGAGCTTTTTATCAAGTATCACCATCTGCTGTCATCAAGCCTTGAGGTGTCCTTTACCGACGACGGTGATCACTGCTGTTTCACCTCCATGGATACTCCCTACGACCTGCCGCCACACTTTTCCCATGAGCTCCTTTACTCTACATTTCTCAATACGCTGCGCGGCTTGCTCAATATGCCCGACCTGCAGATGCAAGTGGACCTCCCCTATTCACCACCGGAACACGCTGAGCGCTATCAGCAAGTCTTCGGCGACAACGTGCGCTTTGACCGCGCCGAGGGCGGAGTGCGTTTCGACGCAAGGTTGATGCAAGCCCCGCTACCGTCCTCCAACCCCGCCCTGCGCAAACTCTACGAACAGGAGTGCGCGCGGCTGCTGGCAGACCTGGAAGAGGACAGTTCTATCGGCCAGCGAACGCAGCGGCTACTGCGCAAACTGGAAGGCCAGTATCCGCAAATGCCGCAAATTGCCCAGATGCTGAACCTGAGCCCGCGCACCTACAGGCGCCGACTCGAGGAAGAGGGTGAATCCTTCCAGGGCCTGCTGGACAGAGTGCGCGCCGAACACGCCACCCATTACCTGCGCAACACCCGTCTGCCCCTGTCCACTATCGCCTACCGGGTTGGACTCAACGACACGTCGAATTTTCGCCGGGCATATCACAAGTGGACTGGCCGCACACCTCGAGAGGTGAGAGATGGCGACTAGAGCGCTCTCTGTACACCTGGGCAGCGAAGCGGCACAGCGCATCGCAGACCGCGGGTGGGACCCGGCGCTGTTCAGCCTGCTGCTGGGTGCCTCGGGAGGGCCAAAGTGGTTTATTCTGGGTCAACTCGACCGGTATCTGTTCGGCGACTTTCTGCCACAGAGCGACCAACCGCTGGCTGCCCTGGGGTCGTCAATCGGCTCCTGGCGCCATGCCTGCCTGGTGCAACCAGACCCGGTGACTGCGATAGAGAGAATGCAGCAAGGTTATCTCTACCAACGCTATGACAGCCAGCGCCCCTCTGCGCAGGAAATCAGCACTGTCAGCAAGGGCATCCTGTCGTCTGTGCTGGGCACCGACGGCGTCCAGCGGCTGGTTGAGCACCCCCGTATCACCAGCCACATCGTCACCGCACGTGGCCGTGGACCCAGTGGCTCGGCATCCCCGGCGCTTCTGGCAACGGGCATGGGCGCCGCCGCACTGGGCAACACACTGAGTCGCTCGCTGCTTCGACACCACTTCCAGCGAGCTGTGTTCCACAGTGGCCCACAAGCACAACCGGGCCTGGCTTTCGACGATTTCCAGACCATCTATTGCCGCCTGCAGGAAGACAACGTACTGGCAGCACTGCACGCCAGTGGCGCCATTCCCTTTGTGCTCACCGGGGAAAGAGACATCCCCGGCGCACCGCGCGGTCAGTACTGGGACGGGGGCATCATCGACTATCACTTCGACCTGGGGCAGTACGGTGGTCAGGGACTGCTTCTATATCCCCATTTTCGCGCCAGTATCGTACCCGGCTGGTTCGACAAGTTTTTGCCCTGGCGCAAGGCCAGCATCAATCAGTGGAAAAAGCTGGTGCTGTTATCACCTGCCGAGGAATTCGTTGCCAACCTGCCCTACGGAAAGATTCCCGATCGCAACGATTTCACCCGCCTGGGCGAGGAAGAACGCATTCGTTACTGGGAGCAGTCGGTGGAAGCAAGCAAGGCGTTAGCGGAGGAATTCGCCGAGCTGGTTGCCGGCCCCGACCCATTGCGCGGCGTGACCGTTCATAATTGACTCAGGTGATGTGTTCGTCCAGATACCGCTGCACCTCGCGACGCAGGGTCCCCTCGAACATGGAAGTCAAGAGACCCAGCCGCACAGAGACGTCTATCAGGCCATCATGAAAGGATAGCTCACCGTCTACACCGGCGCCCTTGATCTTTACTTTATCGCCTTCCCACCGGGATCGCACGCCATGCTCGCGCCCCAGGCTCTCGGCAAGCCCCTCGGCTGCCGCGCGAATATCTTCCTTGGGCATGGTATAGGATTTGGTCAAACGAAACCCCGCCACGGCTATACCTCTTCACTTTTTGAGCAAGTATAGAGCATGCTCGATGCAGGGGCACCTGCCACGTCAACCTGCCTGCGCGGGGCCAAATACGCCGCCCGAGAGCGCAAAGTTCTGCCCACAGCACTCTTCGGTCTCCAGGCGCTCCACGATAGCCGGGTCTTCACTGTAAGCGACGGTACGACTACCGTCTGGCAAATTAAACACAGCGATGCCGCGTTTGGCCTCTCCCATATAAATCACCGTGTAGCCCACCACGGCTGCGTTTCCATTAAACTCAGCGACCAGATCACGCACATCGCTGGCCTCACGGACCTGCTCGGTTACATCGTCGAATACCCACCCATCAGTATTAGGTTGCGCTGACCATAAGGCGACACCCTGCTTGGTGAGCATACCGCTCACCGTCGTGACCAGGCCAACCTCCTCGGGCTGTTCCCGCAGCAGCTGGGCCATTTTAACCGTGGCCTGATAGACAAAGTTGTTCAGCGGCCCACCACCGAAGGTCATGCCGCCAGTGACCGTGAGGTCGCCGTCGCCGCTCATCCCAAACTCATGCAACTGCGAGCGCACGGCGAGAGGAAAACACGAGTACAGTTCACGCAGGCGAATCTGCTCGAAGCCAACGCCTGCCCTCTTCATTGCGGTTTCCCCGGCGATACGGAAGCCGTGACACCGTCCAAGCTCGCCCCGACTGGACACATTGGACATGAAATTAGACTCGGCAAATGCCCTGGGGAATATCCACCGATCCCGGGCGATACCCAGTTCTTCGGCCACGGCGACGCTGCAGAAAATCAGCCCCGCACCCTGGTCCACGTTCCACTGGCTGTTGTGCAGCTTGGTATACGGAAAGGCGAGCATCCGGTTCCCCGGTGCCGGTCCCCTGATGGTCTCAGCGGCAACCGGCTCATGGGTCCAGGCAGAGGGGTTCTGCGCGGCAACCTCGCTGAAGCGCTGGTACATCTGCGCCATCTGATCGCGGTGCATATCCGGTGTCAGACCCTGCTCATAGCGCAGGGCACTGTCCATAATGGCGTAAAAACCGACTGGCATACCCAGACCGGCAGCAGATTCCACTTCCGACCATATCTCGTTCTCGGGCAACAACATAACATCGGGCTCAACGCCTTGCTGCACGGTCTCAACTGCTTCGCCTCCGGCACGCGAGGCGCACTGGGCGCGATATTTTGCCTCTGCGCCGGTGACCAGCACGACCTGTGCCTCGCCCTCACTAATTTGCTGACACGCGCGCGTCAGCAGCGTTTGCTGCGACACGCCAATTTCTGCGAGCACCGAGCGTGCGTGCCCTGCGCCAATTGCCTGTGCAAGCAACCGCGCGGGGTCGCTATACCCCCATATCCCCTTGGGCACCAGAATCTCATCAGCACGGCTGAGCAAGGCAGCAGCGCCCGCATCTGCCGCGGCATCGCGCAAGGCATGCTCCATAATTGCCACCGGCTCAAGCGCATTCAGGTAGTCGGGGTCTTGTTGCTGGAAAGCGGAAACGCCAACCAGGACAGGGGTATTCGGGTCCATATTTATCCTTTAATAAATTCGCCAGCATACCAGTTCAGCATGGCTATCTTCTCATCCAGTGGCTTGTCCGCTTCCATCTCGTAAACGTTGCGAAAGCCGATCACGACATCCGTCACACCAATATCTTCCAGCTCCTCTATACCCGCCCGGGTAAACGCATTCTGACCCGTGGTAAAAACCCGAAACGGCCGGTCTGCAGTGCCGTACTCCTCACGCAACTGGTCAATACGGGCAATGTAAGCCTTCAGCTCCTGCATATCTGCGCCGGCACACATCCAGCCATCACCCACCCGCGCAGCGCGCCTGAGCGCCACATCAGCATGCCCGCCCACCAGCAGCGGTGTCGGTACACCGGTGACCGGATTCATTTTATTTGCCGGCATCTGCAACATCTCACCCTGGAAACCGAAGAACTCGCCGGTCTCCAGCCCCCTGAATATATCGATCTGCTCGTCAAAGCGCTTTCCCCGCTTGTCCCAGGGCACCCCGCAAACGGCAAAGTCTTCTTCCCAGGGGCTAATGCCAATGCCAAAGTCGAAACGGTTCCCCGACAGGGCCTGGATACCCTGCACCTGTTTGGCCACCACTGGCGCCTGGCGCACCGCCAACTTATATACAAAAGTGGCCAAACGAATGCGCTCAGTCACCGCCGCCATAGCGCTCACGGCGATCAACGACTCAATAAACGGCACGCTTTCAAGAAATTCCCGCGACCCGTCCTGATTATACGGGTACTTGGAACTCGCCTCCTGGGGATAGCAGATACTGTCGGGGATCGCCAGGCCATCGAATCCGGCTGCCTCGGCAGCACGTGCCATGGGCAGGTAGTGGTCGGGCTCACACATGCCCACCTGTAGACTAAATCTCATCCTCTTCTCCTTGCTCACCTAAACACGCGAAAAGGCTGCTACTCTATCGGCTGAGAGCCCGTCGGTCTGCATGATATTGAAAATTCGCAGCTGCGGCCTTACATACTGAACTCACAGTTTGACTTGATACGACTGCCCTGCATTGCAAGATCAACCTGCGCTGTGGCGGCGCAGCCAACAGAGCCCCCGGAATGAGCGACAAAACAACCTACCTGCGTGATCGTACCCAACGCTTTCTTTTCGAAAACGCCGACATTCGCGGCGAAATCGTCCAACTGCAAGGCGCCTATCGGGACGTTATCGACCTGCACCAGTACGCCCCGGGGGTAAGTCGCCTGCTGGGCGAATTCATGGCCGCGGCGGTGCTTCTTGCAACCACCTTGAAATTCGAAGGAAAACTGGTCTTGCAGGTGCGCTCCGAGGGCCAGGTTCCGCTGCTTATGGCCGAGTGCGACAGTTCGCTGAACATACGCGCGATTGCCCGCGGCGCTGAGCAAGCCACGGCTGAGCGCTTTGATCAACTGTTACCCGGCGGAACCCTGGCCATCACCATCGACCCCACTCGAGGGCAGCGTTACCAGGGCATTGTTGCCGTTAGTGGAAGACTCCCTGGCCCAGAGCCTGGACGCTTATTTCCTGCAGTCAGAGCAGCTGGGAACCCGCTTCTGGCTGGCTGCCGATGGTGCCGGGGCAGCGGGCATGCTGCTACAGCAACTGCCCGCACAGCAAGAGAAAATGGCTCTCGCCGCCATGACCAATGGGAGCACGCCTGCACGCTGGCGGCTACGGTGCAGGAGCAGGAATTGCTGGACCTGGCGGCACCAGAGTTATTCCACCGGCTTTATCATCAGGATCCCGCTGCGCTTGTTCAGCCCAAAGACGGTACGCTTTAGCTGCAACTGCTCCCGCGAGCGCACTTTTAACGCCCTGGTATCGCTGCCGGCCGACTGAAGTCCGAGAACTCCTGGAGGAACTGGGGAGCATCACCATGGACTGTGAATTCTGCAACCAGCAATACCGTTTCATGAGCCGGACCTCGAGGCAGTCCTGCGAGCCGAGCAACCTGCCAGGCTTCATTAGTCGGCTTTATGGCGGGAATGAGCCGAATTCATACTCGCGAATATTTCGCAAACTCGCCTCGATTCTGACATAATTGTCGCCCCCAAAAACGCCGCAAGACCGGACACAGGCGAGCCCCGGGATTGCCCGCAAGCAAATACAGGACAAACAATGACCGCAGACCAATCCCGTATCCGCCCAGGAAGATGACCGACCTGGCACCGTCCAATCCTTATCGAAGAAGCCTCAAGCGCGGTGAAGGCATCCTCACCGATACCGGCGCGCTGCTGGTCACCACCGGAAAGCGCACCGGGCGCTCTCCCGCCGACCGTTTCATCGTTCGCGAGCCGAGCACCGAAGACAGCATCGACTGGGGTGGCGTCAACCGACCCTTCGACTGCCGACAAGTTCGATGCCCTCTGGGACCGGGTTGAGGCCTATCTCGCCGAAAAGGACCGCTTCATCTCGCACCTCCACGTTGGCGCCAGCACTCCGACCACTACATGCCCGTCAAGGTGACCACAGAAACCGCCTGGCAAAACCTGTTTGGCCGCAACATGTTTATTCGCCCGGAAAGCTACAACGGCGGCCGCAAGGCCGAATGGAGCATACTTAACGTGGCCAGCTTCGTCTGCGAGCCCGAGCGTGACGGCACTAATTCTGATGGCGTGGTCATCGTCAACTTCGCCCAGCGCAAGGTTCTGCTCGCAGGCATGCGCTATGCCGGCGAAATGAAAAAGTCAATGTTCTGCGGTGCAGAACTTCCTGCTCCCGGAAAAAGACGTGATGCCCATGCACTGCTAGCGCCAACGTCGGCGACGACGGCGCAACAACCCTGTTTTTCGGCCTGTCCGGCACCGGCAAGACGACGCTGTCCGCAGACCCTGAGATGCTACCTGATAGGCGACGATGAGCACGGCTGGGCGAAGGGCTCGGTGTTCAACCTGGAGGGTGGCTGCTACGCCAAGACGATCGACCTGAGCCAGAAAAACGAGCCCATCATCTGGGACGCTATCCGTTTCGGCGCAATCATTGAGAACGTGGTCGTTAGACGAAGCCAGCGCCATGCCGACTACTGCGATACCGCACTCACCGAAAACGGCCGCTGCTGCTACCCACTGGAGCACGTTGAAAAGCGCACTGAATCCAACGCCGGCGGCGAACCCAAGTGCGTAATCTTCCTCACCTGTGACGTGTCCGGCGTGTTGCCCCCGGTATCCATCCTGTCAAAGGAGGCCGCGGCCTATCCACTTCCTCAGCGGCTACACTGCGCGAGTCGGGTCCACTGAAGTCGGCGCCGAGGCCGGCATTAACCCGACGTTTTCCACCTGCTTTGGCGCACCTTTCATGCCTCGCCCTGCCGGAGATTACGCCGAATTGCTGATGAAGCGCATCGAGGACTTTGGCATCCAGGTCTACCTGGTGAATACCGGGTGGACAGGCGGCTCCGGCGCCCCGGGCGGCACCGGCTCACGCTTCCCCATCCCGGTCACCCGCGCCGTGGTCCACGCTTGCCAGAGCGGCGCACTGCTAATGCGGAACCAGAGCACCTGGACACTCTCAATCTCGACTTCCCCAAGAGCATTCCCGGCGTAGACGACAGCTACGTCAACCCGCGGGCATCCTGGCAGGATACTGCGGCCTACGATGAACAGGCGGGCAAACTGGCCGGGCTGTTTACGGAAAACATCAAGAACTTCGACGTCTCCGCAGCGATCGTCGAAGCTGGCCCCAAAGCCGATTAGGCGCAACCTAGCGCCATGCAAAAGGGCCCTCAAGCGGGCCCTTTTTTTATGTGCAACCATAGCGCCTGAAGCGCCCCGCAAGGCAGCAAAAAAAGACCTGTAATTAGTATGTTTATTCTAATTTTCTACCGTAGTCTTACCTCATTGGCGGGAAACACCGCCACCTATTGAAACCAAGGAGTGAGATCATGGCTGAGCAAACTAGCACTGACAAAGCTGTTAAGAGCGTAAAGAAAACCACCGGTAAGGCTGCCCCCAAGCGCAAGGCCCCTGCCAAGCGTAAGGCAACTGCCAGCAAGGCCCCTGCAAAGCGTAAGCCGGCTGCCAAGCGCAAGCCCGCCGCCAAGCGTACGGCCAGGAAGACTGCACCTGATTTTACTGTGCGCGCCAAGGAAAGTGGCCGCAATGCATTCCTGGCAGGCCTGGGCTTCTACGGCAAAGCTTACGACCAGGTACAGGAGCAGTTCACCAGCATGCAGGAACAGCTGGAAGAGCGTCGCAAGCAAGCTGAAAAGGCTTACAAGGAGCTGGTCAAGCGCGGCGAGAAAGTAGAGAAAGAAGCGAAGAAGCGTGTTGATGACATCGAGCTGCCCAAGTTTGAACTGGACAGCCTGACCGACCGCAAGAAGCTGGACGCTCAGCTGGACAAAGCCAAGGCGCGCTTTGAAGAGCTCAAAGAGACAGTCGGCTTCAAAACCGCTGCCTAAGCGGACCCATCCAGGCACACTTATCCCTGCACGCCAGGGATTTTCGGGGGCTACTTTGTAGCCCCTTTTTTTTAGGTTCTTCGCGCATTAGCGGGGAACAGCCAGGGAATGTTCCATCTTGAAATGCGGCCACTGTAATCGTGGGTTACCCCCGGTAGATCGAACCCCCTTTTGACTCTCTTCCGGGGGTAACCCACGATCACAGCGGCCTTCTTCCATTTCGACTCGACTATCCACTACCTATACTCCCTGTGATGTTCCAAGTCGCCGGGAGAGTGCCTGAAATCACCGTCTTATCACCTCGCCCCGCCGGGGTTCCCTCACTCAGTTGCGAGCCAGAAAAGCACTGTCTCGCATCTTCCTTCGGCGGGTGATTTGCAACGATGATTTCAGCCTCTCTCCCGCCTCACCAGTGGTGAAGCCACAGGATCGATCATATAGCCACCATTAGCGCGCTCTGGGAGGAGCGGTGAAGCGGCTGAAATGTCCGTTGCAAGTGCGCGCCGAGGGAGAGGCACGAGACAGCGAAGCGCTTTAAGGCTCGTGACCGAGCGAGGGAATCCCGGAGGGACGCGTGTACAAGACGGGCTGTTCAGGCACTTCAGCGACGGCTTTGGCGCATCACGGAGAGTCTAGGTAATGGATAGTCGAGTCGAAATGAGGGGAGGACAGCACGGATGGGGTAAGCCTTCCGGAAGGGGTCGTTCCAAAAGGGGGCTTTCGATTCGTGATGCCGGGGAGCTATACTTCTCCATTACAGTGATGCGCGAAGAACCTTTTCATGACAGGATGCGAACGTTCGCGTGAGGCAGGACCTCCCCGCTAATGCGCGAGCGAAGCGGGCGTGTTCTATGTAAAGGATGTACAGTACCGTCCGCGAGAGGCAGGACAGCCTGCCCCGATTATCGGGTGCGCCGAAGCGGACGTGGCCACAACAAAGCCCTGAACCCTCCCAATACCGGCCTGCCTGTCATTTCTCACCACATTCTGCTTTAATCCCAAGCCCTCGGACACAGTGACAGGCGGGAATCATGAGTGATGATAAAAACAAGGTCACCGACAAGGCGAGCGAGATCGCAAAGAATATCTGGCTGGCCGGTGTGGGGGCCTACGGACGTGCCGTCGATGAGGCACAAAACAGCCTGAAAAAAGCCACACCCCAGCCACCCAAGCTGTTCCGCGACCTGGTCAAAGCGGGCACGGCGCTTGAGGAAGAGGCCAGTGAGGCCCGTTCAGCCGCGATCAGCTCGGTGGAAGAGCGTATTGCACAGGTCAGGGAAAATTTTCACCTGCAGCGGCCAGCTCGCATAGAGGACCTTGCCAGCCTGCATGACAAGGTGGACAAACTGTCACGTAAAGTCGACACACTGACCCGCCTGATCAAAGCGCAGGACAGCGCCAGCCCGCCCGCGCGCAAGAAAAAGGCCGCCGCTAAAAAAGCGCCCGCCAGAAAAGCCGTTGCCGGCAAAAAGTCAGCCGCCCGGCCCGCTGCGCGCAAGAAGAAGGGCTGACACGCTCTAGATGAAGACCCGGGATCGAATTCTCTTTACCAGCCTGGTACTGTTCAATACTGAGGGCGAGGAACAAACCACCACGATCGACATAGCCAATGAGATGGATATCAGCCCAGGCAACCTCTACTACCATTTCAAGGGCAAGGACGACATTATCAGCGAGTTGTTTCACCAGTACGAAACCGCTCTGTCCAGCACCTTAACCGCACCGATTGAGCGCCCGCTGGGTGAAACCGGCGGCGTCGAGGATAACTGGTACTTTCTTTACGTTGTGCTGGAAGACATGTACCAGTACCGGTTTCTCTACCATAACCTGGACAACATCCTGCAGCGTTATGCGTCAATCCGCCGCAACTTCAAGCACCTGATACAACTAAAACGCGCAGCCCTCTTTGCCATCTGCCAGGCACTGCTGCAGCAATCCGTTATCGACACCGGCAAGCAACAGTTGCTCGGGTTGGTGGACAACATGACTCTCAACCTCACCTTCTGGCTCAGCTACGATCAACTGCTGCACGGGGAGCGCGAACCCGCGGTTACGATTCACCAGGGTGTACTGCAGTTGCTCACCATGGTCGCCCCCTACCTTGGCGATGAGCAGCTGAATTTCTACCGCGATTGCGAGCTGATCTACGCAGGCATGCTTGAAAAATCCGACTAGGGCTTTTGCAGCAGCGTCACGTCAGCCCCGATCCTTTCCCACCGGGCGCCCACATGCCCGGCCCACCATTTCCATGTCGTATCACTGAAAAAGCAGATGTGGGTAGGGTCGTTCTTGTAATGCCAATTGGTGAAGGCTGCAGCATCAATGACCAGCTTGGTCATCACCCCCAGGTAGCCTCCCGGCTCCAACATCTGCCATAACCGCGCCAATTCGGCGCCGGGCTCATGCAGGTGTTCAACCACCTCTGTTGCGGTAATAAACTGGTAGGACAGGTTTAGCACTTCGGTTTGGGGCCGGTAAAACACGTCGTAAAGATTTACCTCGCAGCCCGCCTCCACCAGCATTGCAGCAAGCGCAGGCCCGGGCCCACAGCCAAAGTCCAGGCCAAGGGCACCGGCGGGAATGCGCTCTAACAAGGGCCCCGCCAGCCGCGACAGAAAGCGTCGATACCCCGGGTCATCCGGGTGGTTCTGGTGCAGGTCGTATTCAGCCTTCTCCTGCACCTTGCCGAGGTAGTAACCAGGCGGCACAAATACCAGTGAGCACTCCATGCAACGCAGGTACTCACGACGACTGTCACGATGAAAATGCACCGCTCCCAGGGTACCGCACAGTGGGCAATGCAATGACGCGATCATCTGCTATAGTCCATGCTCAATTCAACCAGACAGAGGACGCAACAATGACTATCAGCACAGGTGACTCTATTCCCCAGGGCACACTAAAAACCATGGGCGCAGAAGGCCCCCAGGATCTGAGCACAAGCGACATCTTTGCCGGCAAAAAGGTGCTGCTGTTCGCCGTGCCGGGGGCTTTCACTCCGGGTTGTTCCATCACCCATATGCCAGGATACGTTGTCAACGCAGACAAAATTAAGGCTGCCGGGGTAGACACTATTGCCTGCATGTCAGTCAACGATGCCTTCGTCATGGATGCCTGGGGCAAAGCCCAGAACGCCGAGGAAATCCTGATGCTGGCCGACGGTATGGCCGAGTTTACTGCGGCACTGGGTCTGGAGCTGGATGGCAGCGCCTTTGGCCTGGGAACACGCAGCCAACGGTTTGCGCTCATTGCCGAAGACGGCGTGGTGACTCATCTCAATGTAGAACCCGGGCCAGGTGTGGATGTGAGCTCAGCGGAAACCATGATGCAGTTACTCTGAATCACGGCCCGGCGGGGGCAGCTTGCACAGCCCCCGCCAACCTCGACCTGTCCTCGTCACCTGCCGGCTCCCCCGTCTCGTAAAAGTGCTTCAAACCCGCAGCGACCTGAGTGAGGTTCTTGCGTATCACCGGCATGATCAGTTTAGCCGCAACAAAGCGGCCTGCTGCCCCGCCGGGCATGACAATACGCATGGATAGATCGACCCGGGTTTGCCGGGATCCGGAGGCATTGATCGCGTACTCGAAATCGGCGCTGCGAAACGGCGGCATGGGCTGCTCTCCCTTATGCAAACGGATGACGAACCCGACTCCCGGGTGCCAGCGCGTAATGGTCTCTTCCAGGAAACGCTTGCCGCTGTAGACGCGACGGTGGGCGCCTTCACCCGTTTTCTGTGTAGAAACGATCTGCGTATCGGTGAGTCCGGGGACATAGTAGTGTGCCAGTGAAAAGTCCTGGAGCAGTTCCCACGAGTCCGTCACCGGCAAATCAACCAACACCCATACCGACGCTTCCTGGACCACGCCCTCAAGCGACACTTTCACGCTCCTTGATCAGGCTGCCCGCAACAATCGAGAACAGGCAATACGCCAGGAAGTACCAGAACCCGATCTCGAGCTGCGCGTCCATGGTCAGCATGTCGCCCATCTGTCCGGAGGCACTGCCCGCCATATACGCCACCAGCAAGCCCATGACGAAAACATCGGCCATGGACCACTTGCTCAGCGCTGCATTTAACCAGAGTAATGGTGTCCGCCACTCAACCCGCGGCAGGGCGAGTGCCAGGGCCTGCAAGCATAGTTTAAAGACCGGAATCACCAGGCTGAACAAAACGATCAGCAGGGCCACAGGAAGGTTGCCGGTGGTGGCGAACTCATTGACCGTATCCCAGATCGATCGTGTGCTGCGATAAGCCTCAATCTGGCCTTCGATCTGGTCCAGGCCAAGGAAGCTGGAAAACATGCCCAGCATCTGCCGAGTCTGTGAATCAGCCTCGTCTCCCGCGAGCATATCGAGACCCAGCTCAGCGATCATGGACTTTTCCAGCGTGCCGCTGAGCGTCAGCACTGGCTGGGTCACTCCGGGGTACAGCAGCGCCAGGGACACCGCGATCAGCAGCAGTGCCAGCAGGCGACGAGAGGTGGACATGGATAAAGCTCCTTGGGCCAAAATTCGAATGATACCGCATAGGCGGCTCAAGTCAGCTGCAGATAACACACCACACTGATGACCAGGGCACCCAGCAGGTTCAGCGCCACACCCTCCCGCGCCATCCGCTTGATAGTGAATTCGCCACTGCTGTAGACCACCGTATTCGGTGCTGTCGCCACAGGCAGCATAAAGGCACAGCTCGCACTCATTGCCGCGGGCACCATCAGGATTTCCGGTGCGATGCCGGCGCCAATCGCCGCGGCAGCAAGTATGGGCATGAGCAGCGTCGTACTGGCGGTATTGGAGGTTGTTTCGGTCATAAAGGTAACCAGCAATGCGATGAACAATATCACCAGGTAGAGCGGCATCGTCGCTACACCCGTGAACAAGCCGCCCATCAATTCGCTGAGGCCCGAGCTGACAAAACCCTTGGCCAGACAGATGCCACCGCCGAATAACAGCAGCGCTCCCCAGGGAATGGTAACTGCCCGCTCCCAGGTCAACAGGCGTTCCCCCTTGCCATTGGGTAAAAGGAACATCAGCACCACCGCGAGCAGCGCCACAGAGGCATCGTTTGCCTGGGGCAAGTCCAACCACACTCTCCAGCCACCAAAAGGCTCACTGCGGGTAATCCAGGCCAGGGCCGTCACGGCAAACACCACCAGCACACGCTTTTCGTCTGTACGCCAGGCCCCCACAGACGGCAATGTGACGGAGACAGGGCCGCGCACGTTGCGTGTGAGAATCACGGCCATGGCTGGCACCATCAGCACCACCACGGGCACCGCCCACGTCATCCAGGTCGTGAAGCTGATACTCCGCCCGGTGGTCTCTTCGAATATCTGCATAAATATGAGGTTGGGCGGCGTACCGATCGGGGTGCCTACCCCGCCCACACTGGCCGCGTAGGCGACCCCCAGCAACAGCGGGGTAGCTAACTTCTTGCGGTCCGGTGTCGCATCCAGTACCGCCAGAACCACCGGCAACAGCATCAGGGTAGTAGCTGTGTTGGATATCCACATGCTCAGCACCGCCGCCGCCGTCATAAAGCCCAGCACCAGTCGCTGCGTACTGTGGGCGCCAAACAGGTTAACCATGCCCAGGGCGATGCGTCGGTGCGCGCCGGAATGCTCCATCGCCTGGGACAATAAAAAACCACCTAACAACAGCAGAATGATCGGTGAGCCATAAGCCTCGCCAACCTGGGCCGGGGTCAGCACCCCAAGCAGCGGCAGAACTGACAGCGGCAACAGGGAGGTAACGGGTATGGGTATTGGCTCCAGCACCCACCACACCACACACAGCACCGCCACGAAACCCACCACGGCAATGTCGCGGCTGTTGCCAGTCCAGGACAGCGCGAGGGCCGTTGCGGCCGCGAGACCCAGTCCCAGCCAGATTGGCCAGCTACGCATGGCGATGCTTCATTTGCGGCTGAAATACCGGCCAGTTTGCCCGCCGCTGGTGTCGCGCTGGTGCCATGCGTTGTTCCCTGTCGTCTTTGCTCCGGAGATCACCCGGGAGATTGTGGTTTGCCAGGGCAGAATCCTGTCCCATGGCCGGACGCGTGTAAAGCCCCAATCTGCTGGTCTGGGACCAGGCCAGCGCTTACACTGTCGCCAATGGAAACCACCCTACCCACTGCACTGACAGATGCCTTTCAGCGCCGCGTGAACTACGTGAGACTGTCCGTTACCGACCGCTGCGACTTCCGCTGTGTTTACTGCATGGCCGAGGAGATGACTTTTGTTCCCAAGGCCGATGTTCTCTCCCTGGAGGAGCTTTACCAGGTAGCGCAGGCCTTTACCTTGTTGGGGGTTACCAAGATTCGCCTGACCGGTGGCGAACCTCTGGTGCGCAGCAATGTGATGTCACTGGTGGAGCGCGTGGGCATGCTGCCTGGCCTGGAGCAACTGGCCCTGACCACCAACGGCTCACAACTACAGAGGCTGTCAACGGCCCTGCATGGCGCTGGCGTCAATCGAATTAACGTCAGCCTGGACAGCCTTAGCCCCCGCAAATTTCGCCAGCTTACGCGCCACGGCAACCTGGACCAGGTCATCGCCGGCATTGACGCGGCAATAGCGACAGGCTTTGAGGGCATCAAAATCAACGCCGTCATTCTCAAGGGCCGCAATGACAATGAAGTCATCGACCTGGTTAACTTCGCGATGGATCGTGGCGTGGATATCGCGTTCATCGAGGAAATGCCCCTGGGCCTCATTGATGACCACGACCGCGCACTCACATTCTGCAGTAGCGAAGAGCTGCGCCAGATGCTGGCGCCCCACTTTGCATTGTCGCCAGAGGGCGACCCCAGCGGGAACAGTGGGCCATCAAGATACTTCACTATTGACGGCAGTCAAACGCGCATCGGCTTCATCTCTCCCCACAGTCACAATTTCTGCCACCTGTGTAACCGGGTCAGGGTCACGGCGGAGGGGCGGCTATTGCTGTGCCTGGGCAATGAACACTCTGTCGACCTGCGCTCGGTACTGCGCGCCCCGGACTACAGCCTGGAGGCGCTGCAATGGACCATTGTCAAGGCGATGGACATCAAGCCGGAGCGGCATTACTTCGACTATGGGCAACAGCCCCAGATACTGCGCTTTATGAACACGACCGGGGGTTAGTACCCCCCTGCCCCTTCACTGGCGTACAATGGCCAGCCCCGAAAAGGAACTGACATTCGTGCATACCCAGGCATACCCCCAGCTCGCCTCTACCGAGGCCATCAAGAACGGCTTCGAGTCCTTTGGCTACATTTGTTCGGAGAAAATCGCCACTGCCGTTTTCCTTGCCGGCCAGTTGCGCAAACCCATCCTGGTGGAGGGACCTCCCGGCGTCGGCAAGACTGAACTGGCCAAAACCACCGCACAAATGCTGGACGCGCCGTTGATTCGCTTGCAGTGCTATGAAGGCCTGGACGAAGCCAAGGCACTGTACGAATGGAAATACAGTAAACAGCTGTTGTACACACAGGTGCTGAAGGAAAAACTGGGCGACCTGTTGCAGGGTGCACAGGGACTTGCCGAATCCGTGCAGCGCTTGCACCAGTTCGGCGACATTTTTTATTCTGAGGAATTTCTCGAACCTCGCCCTCTGCTCAAGGCAATGCAGGAAGAACGCGGTGCCATTTTGCTCATCGACGAGGTCGACAAGTCCGACTACGAGTTCGAATCACTGCTGCTGGAAATCCTGTCTGACTACCAGGTATCCATTCCCGAGATCGGCACGGTAAAGGCCCGTTCGGCACCTATGGTTTTCCTCACCAGTAATAACACGCGTGAAATCTCCGACGCCCTTAAACGCCGCTGCCTGCACTTGTATATCCCCTTCCCCACCGTGGCCCTGGAAGAGCGCATCGTGCGCAGCCGCGTCCCGGACGTGGACGAGAGTCTGCGCCACCAATTGGTGCAGTTTGTCCACTCGCTGCGCCAGCTTGGACCTGAAGAAAGTCCCGGCAATTTCTGAAACCATCGACTGGGCCCGCAGCCTCCTGTTATTACACGCTGACAGGCTGGACGAAGACCTGGTGCGCAGCACACTCAACGTCTTACTCAAGTTTGAGGATGACATCGAGGCCACCGATGGCGACCTGCGCCAATTGGTGCGCGAAGCCACAGAAGGCTAGGCGAATATGCCCGAGAGCCTGGTCAGCTTCATCCAGGTCCTGCGCACCCACGATGTGCGTGTTTCCCCGGCGGAAACCCTGGATGCGGTCAACGTCGCTGCCACCCTCGGCTACGGCGACCGCCAGCGGCTGCGTGACGGCCTGGGAATGGCCCTGGCCAAGACGGCGGAGGAAGAAGCGATATTCCTGCAGTGTTTTGATCGCTTCTTTGATCGACGCCTGGCTGACTTCAGTGATGAAGAGGGGCCAGATACCAATGCGGCGGCGGAGCCACTGGACGCTGCCCAGGAAGAGGATGAAGCGGCAAAGGGTGATACGGCAGACAGCGGCAGCGCACTGGAAGCGGCCGCAGCAGATTCTCCCGGGTTGGCGACCTTAATGGCATCACCGCTGATGCAGGCGCTGGTCAACAATGATCGCAACGCACTTAGCCTCGCCATGAGTCGAGCCGGTGAAAGCAGCGGTCTGGAGCAGATACAGCTGTTCACCCAGAAGGGACAATTCAGCCGCAAGATTCTCGATGCCATGGGCGAAGACCAGATTCGGGCCCAGGTGATTGCCCTTGAGCAGGAGGGGAACCCCGCCCTGCCCCAGTTACAGCGCTACCGCGACATACTTCGCGAACAGGTACGCGACTATGTCGAAGCGCAATACCTGCTGCATGCAGAGGGCAAGACCAAACAGTTCATGGAGGAGGTTCTCAGCAAGACGCGACTGAGCAACATCGAAAACCGCTACCTGCACAGGGTTCATGAGCTGGTGCGCAAAATGGCCAGGAAACTGGCTGCTCGTCATGCTCGGAAACGCCGCCAGTATCGTCGCGGCCAGTTGGACATGCCTCGCACAATACGCAAAGGCATCGCCAATGAAGGCCTGATGTTCGACGTTTACTGGCGTCGCACGCGCAAGGAGAAACCGCAGATTCTGGCAATTTGTGACGTCAGCGGCTCGGTCGCGGCGTATGCGAAGTTCCTGCTGCTGTTTCTCTATAGCCTGCAGGATGTACTGCCGCGTGTGCGCAGCTTTGCCTTTTCCAGTCACCTGGGTGAAGTCAGCGATTTGTTTACAGAGCACCCGGTGGAGAAGGCGATTGAACTGGTCAACTGGAAGTATGGAGGCGCTACCGACTATGGCACTGCCTTTACAGACCTGGCCTCACTCGCACTGGACGACATCAATAGCAATACAACGGTCATTTTTCTTGGCGATGCGCGCAACAACCGGGGCGACCCAAAACTGGAGATCCTGCAAGCGATCTATCGCCGCTGCAAACGGGTTATCTGGCTGAACCCCGAGTCACGGCGGGCCTGGGGTAGTGGCGACTCGGAAATGTTACGATATCAAAGTGCCTGTCATTTTACCGCTGAATGCAATAACCTAAAGCAATTGGAACGCATCATTGACCAGCTTCTAAAAAGTACACGATAACATGGCTTACTTCTGCAAAGACTGCAGCTACCGCGGTAAAACCAGTGGTCAGGGAGGACAATGTCCCGCCTGTGGCTCCTTTAACATTGCCGCTGAGCGGCTGGCACCCGCAGAGCAGGAGGGTCCTCCACGCTGGCACAAGATCGCCCTGGTTGCCTCCTGGTCACTTCTGCTGGTTTTGATTGTCTGGAAGCTGTTCACCTGAAACTCTCAAAAGAACAGTTCCCACTTCGCGTATCACTGCAGCCGCTGGTGCTGCAGGGCTTCGCTGGTCTTGCACCCTCCGCGCAGGGCGGCCAGCCCAT
The DNA here is from genome assembly GCA_963845135.1 of uncultured Gammaproteobacteria bacterium. Taxonomy (GTDB): domain Bacteria; phylum Pseudomonadota; class Gammaproteobacteria; order Pseudomonadales; family Halieaceae; genus Halioglobus. Next base: position 475,345 of record CAWJQW010000007.1, read on the forward strand.
GCCGCGGGAAGACCTGTTTAACTACCTGCACAGTATCGACAACTTCGATATCGGTCCACTACAGGCGGTGCTGGCACAAACCGAGGTCATTGGTGAGCCCGCGCTCCCCTCCAACGAGGACACTGCCGCGCTGGCCTGGGTGGGGGCTGCATTTGATCACTGGGAGACTCACTTTACCCTCGACCCGAGCCTGGTCACCCGCCTACGCAGGCTAAAGCCCGTGCTGGGGCTCATGGCACTTGCCGACAACCAGTTTTACACCCCCGGGGTGCACCCGCTTCACCAGGTTCTGGATGGCATTTACGACGCCGCAGTAGGCTGGCAAGAGGGTTTGGGGCGTGCGGGGGAGCCGGTAGAGAAGCTTATTGACCAGACCGTAGACGGGGCTATCGCCTGCCTCGAAGAGAATGGCTCCGGGCTGATGGCGTTGCTGCGCGAATCAGCCAAATCAGCGCAGCGCCTGGAGACTCGCGTCCGTCGCATGGCGCAGCGCACCACTGACGGCGAGCGCGGTCAGCTGCGTGCGGCGCGCGCCAAGGAAATTGCGGCAACCATGATCAACAGGGAGGTCACCCGGTACCCTATTCCAGCTGACATTGGTGAGTTCTTGACCGGGCCCTGGTTTGAAAGCGCACAACTGGTGCTACTGAAGTATGGCGAGAACGCGTCTCAGTGGCGGGACATCAGTGCGGCGACTTCCGCATTGATGTCAACACTGGCCCCGCAAGAGGAAGGGGAGCCGGCGGCAGAACATGGAACACAGGTCATCCAGCAAATAAGAAAATGGCTACTCAGCCTCCAGCACGACCAGCAACAGACCGATGAAGTGATCAGCACCATCGAGTTTACCCAGCTGCGGGTGGTCAAGGGCATGGAAATTGAGCGCTCAGCAACCAGCCTCATCCCAATCACCAACTCGCCGGTACAGTCTGGTGAAGAAACTGTGCTCCCAGGCGTGGAGACCGGGCAGTGGTTCCGGGTGGAAGCGCGCAAAGGTGGCATGCTGCGCATTCAGTTGGCGATGATGCAGCCCAGGGAACAGCGCCTGATGTTTTGCAATCATGCTGGCGCGAAAGTCCAGACCATGGATTACCGCAGCTTCGCCGAGTTGATGGAACAGGGCAAGGCCAGGCACCTGGAGACAGGGAAGAGCTTCAGCCGCTCGCTGGCAGCAGCGATCGGCGTCGACACGCCAGAAGCGCTCAGCCAGCTTACTGGCGAGCCCGTCCAGACCATGACGAGTGCTGACCCGGTTCCCACACCCGCCCCGCGTCCTGCCACGCAGCCGGCACCGGCGCCGCCGCAGCCGCCTGCCGAAACCATGACATCGACTGCTGAGGCACAGACAGTTGCCTCCGTGGTTGTCGCCGAGACCGCCAGCGAGGAACTGGCATCAAAGCCCGAGGCCCAGGAAACAGAGTTGCCGCCACTGCAAGTGGAGAGCGAGCCGAACCCCGAGCCAGACTTGCCCGAATCAGGCATTCCTGAACTACCCATGGGCACCTGGCTGGGGTTCCATGACGTGGACCCGCCACTGCTGGCCAAACTGGCTATGCATGACAAGGTGAGGCGCCTGCTCATTTTTGTTAATCGTAAAGGCATGGAACTGCGGCGCCTGCCAGAAGAAGAGTACCTGGACTTATTGCAACAGGGACAGGTGGACATTCTGGAGACCAAGACGAATTTTCGCGAGCAGGTGGAACTGGCCCGTCAGCGGATGGCCAGACATCAGACCTGAGGGGGATAGCGGTGGACCTGGAGAGAAAACACTTGCGACTGCCCGTGGAGAGCCGGGTTTTTGTCGAACTGGTAACAGAGGCCAGTGACGCTGCACCAGAGAGTAACGTTGTCGTCTGCACGACGCTGGATGTATCGGCTCAGGGCTTGCGCGTGGCGCTGGAGCATGAACTGGAGGAGAATGCCTATCTGCAGATTGGTGTCGATCCGCCACATGCCAGCGAAGCAGCGGAAACTTTCTTTCTCATTGCCCAGGTACGCTGGTGCCGGCCGGGCGATACGCCAGAGCAACCGTTCATCGCCGGCCTGGCGCTAATGCAGGCAAAGGGTTCTGATATCGATCGCTGGATAGCCTTAATCTCTAACCTCGAAGGCTGAGCGCAATCAAAAGATGCGCTCTTCGCCATCGTCTTCCTCCTCAACCAGTTCAAGACTGAGGTCCATTCCCTGACCGAATGTTGGCGGTGGCTTGCTCACCGCAGCACCCTCGGCCGACGGTGCAGCAGCAGGTGAAGCCATGGGGCCTGGAGGCGGTGCAGAACCGCCCTGCTCACGGGCAAACTTGATTTTCAAGCGCACATTGTTGGGCGCATCCGCATTACGCAGCGCTTCTTCCTCAGACACCTTGCCCGCCATAAACAGTTCAAACAGCGCGGTATCGAAGGTCTTCATGCCACTGTTCTCTGACTTCATCATCACTTCCTTGATGCCGTCGAGTTCCCCCGCAAAATCAGGTCTGCTACCCGGGGAGAACCCAGCAGGACTTCAATCGCGGCACAACGCTTGCCATCCACCGTGGGCACAAGTCGCTGCGATACAAAGGCCTGCAAATTGAGTGAGAGGTCCATCAGCAATTGCTGCTTACGTTCTTCGGGGAAGAAATTGATAATGCGATCGAGCGCCTGGTTAGCGTTATTAGCGTGCAGCGTGGAGATGCACAGATGACCGGTCTCGGCGAATGCGATCGCGTGTTCCATGGTTTCGCGGTCACGGATTTCCCCGATCAGGATGACATCAGGCGCCTGGCGCAGGGTGTTTTTCAGGGCATTGTGCCAACTGCGCGTATCCACCCCGACTTCTCGCTGGTTAACGATGGATTTTTTGTGGCTGTGAACATATTCCACCGGGTCTTCGATGGTCACGATGTGCCCGCTACTGTTAGCGTTACGATAATCGATCAAGGCGGCCAGCGAGGTGGATTTACCAGAACCCGTAGCGCCCACAAACAGCACCAGGCCCCGCTTGCGCATCATCACTTCAGGGAGGATATCCGGCAGACCGAGATCCTGCCAACGGGGAATATCAGCAACAATGTTACGACACACCATGGCGACTTCGTTACGCTGGATGAAGATGTTCACCCGAAAGCGGCCGTATCCGGGGATGGAGGTGGCGAGATTCATCTCCAACTCCTGCTCAAACTCCGCCTGCTGAGTGGCATCCATCACCTCATAGGCGATGTCCTTGATCTCCCCAGGCTGCAGTATTTCGCTATCGATAGGCCTGAGTTTGCCATCAAACTTGGCACAGGGTGGCGCGCCCGTGCTCAGGTAAAGGTCTGAGCCATTCTCTGTCGCCAGGAATTTTAGCCATTCAGTTATGCGCACAATCGCTGTCCCCACTCTGCGATGATCTTATCGGTATAGGAACAGCCATTACTCCCGGGGCTGTCCACGCCAATACTCTAGCAGTTTGCAGACAGCTCTCCTACATCGCGGTGCGGAAAAAGCGACTAAACCTTACTCGCTTGTGCTTCAAACCCTGGCATCCTGGATCAGTGCAAGGACTTGTCACGCCGGTGTTCATGGAAGACATATTCGAATACTTCGCGATAATTGCGAGCGAAGTGCACGTTGATACCTTCGCGCAAATAATCTGGCAGCTCCTCGAAATCGCGGCGGTTGGCGTGGGGTAATATGAGTTCCATGATCTTGCTGCGTCGGGCAGCAATAACTTTCTCGCGTATGCCGCCCACCGGCAATACTTGCCCGGTCAGCGTTAATTCACCGGTCATTGCCAGGGGACGCTTGATGCGCTCCTTGCGAGCCAGCGAAACCAGTGCCGTTGCCATGGTAACCCCGGCGCTGGGACCATCTTTGGGGGTGGCGCCCTCCGGTACATGCATGTGCACCATACTCATATCAAAGAAGTCCAGGTCACAGCCATAATCCTTGAGGTGGGCAATCACATAGCTGTAGGCGATCTCCGCTGACTCTTTCATCACTTCACCGAGGCGGCCGGTCAGCTTGAAACCGCGGTTAAGCGTATGAATCTGTGATGACTCGATCGCGAGCGTTGCCCCGCCCATCGCAGTCCAGGCCAGACCCGTGGCCACGCCAAGGCCGCGCAAGGGCTTGTCCGGGGAAAATGGCGGTTTGCCCAGCAAGTCTTCGATATCTTTCTTGCCTACCCTCAACCGCTCTTCACCAGCGTCCAGCATGCGCACAATGGACTTGCGCATAATGCGCGATAGCTGCTTTTCAAGATTGCGCACACCGGCCTCACGACAGTAGGAGTCGATCACATACTTGAGCCCCGCATCATTGATTTTCAGCTGCCCGGTATCGAGTCCATGGCGCGACAGCTGCCGGGGCCAAAGGTGGTTACGCGCAATGGAAAGCTTTTCCTCGGCCACGTATCCTGACAACCGCGTGACCTCCATCCGGTCGAGCAACGGGCCAGGGATAGTGTCGAGCTGATTGGCGGTGCAAATGAACAGCACTTTTGACAGGTCGACACGCATATCCAGGTAGTGGTCGAGGAACTCCGAGTTTTGCTCGGGGTCAAGCACTTCCAGCAGGGCCGATGCCGGGTCGCCCTGGTACGAGGCGCCAATCTTGTCTATTTCGTCCAGCATAATTACCGGATTCGCTACCTCTACCTCTTTCAGGGCCTGCACAAATTTGCCCGGCATGGCCCCGATGTAGGTCCTGCGATGACCCTTTATCTCAGCCTCATCGCGCATTCCGCCCAGGCTGAATCGGTAAAATTCTCGCCCCAACGCGTCTGCAACAGAGCGGCCGATGCTGGTCTTGCCGACCCCGGGGGGGCCAACCAGCAACAAAATGGAGCCTGACATTTCACCCTTGAAGGAGCCCACAGCGAGGAATTCAAGGATACGGGCCTTCACGTCTTCCAGACCCTCGTGGTGCTCATTAAGCACAGTGCGTGCATGCGGCAAATCGAGATTGTCGCTGGAATACACGCCCCACGGTACCGACGTGGCCCAATCGAGGTAATTGCGGGTGACGCCGTATTCAGGGGACCCCGTTTCCAGCACAGAGAGCTTGTGAAGCTCGTCGCGGATGCGGGATTCCACCGCCTCAGGCATATTCTTGTCCGCAATCCGTTGTTCAAACAACTCCACGTCAGACGTACGGTCATCCTTGGACAGGCCCAATTCCTTCTGAATGACCTTCAACTGCTCCCGCAGGAAGAACTCGCGCTGCTGAGCGGACAGTTTTTCATTCACCTGGCCAGTGATCTGCCCCTGCAGTTCGGCTAACTCGCGCTCCTTGCGCAATAAAATCAGCACTTTCTCCATACGCGACAGCAGCGGCAGGGTATCGAGTATTTCCTGCAACTGCTCACCGGATGCGGTGGTCAGCGCCGCAGAGAAGTCGGCCAACAGGCTGGGCTGGTTGGGACTGAAGTTAGCCAGATACTGCCTGAGTTCAGCACTGTACAGGGGGTTCAGGGGCAGGAGCTCTTTGACTTCCTTGATCAGGGCCATGGCATAGGCCTTGCTTTCATCGGACTCCTTATCCCCCTGGCTGCGGGGATACTCCACCTGTGCGAGATAGGGCGGTTTGTCACTCAACCAGCGTACGACCCGGAATCGTCTCACCCCCTGGGCTAAAAATTGACCGGCCTGGCTAACCTCGGCGGGGGGCCTGTGCAGGCGCACCACGCAGCCCACTTCCGGAAACTGGCGAGTAGCTGGCGGCCCGTCATCGACACGCGGTACATAGGCCAGCCCGATCAGGCCATGCGCTGCTTCGCCAACCCCTTTCAGGGTGGCCGCCCACTCCTGGGTATCTATAGAGACCGGCTGTACCTGCCCGGGGAAAAAGGGGCGGTTGGGAACCGGCATGATATATAGCGTCTCTGGCAGAACATCTTCGGCCACAGCGGGGGTGCCGGCAGACGTGCTGTTATCCAGCACTTCCTCTTGCTCGGGTTGATCCATGACATGTACCTGATATGCACTCTTACTGCATGCTATATAGGGTTGAAATGGGAACTTTCAAGGATAGTCCGCTATGTCCTGGCATCAGGCCCCGCGCTATAATTCACTCCCTTTCGCCCATACAGTCTAGACCACACGAGGACCTTGTCGTGCACATCGAACAACTCACTGCCGCTGCTCTGTCAACTGAACTGGAGTCCCTGGAGGCCCAGTACGCTGACCTGGCCCAACGAAAACTGGCGCTGGACCTGACGCGTGGCAAGCCAGGCACGGAACAGGTGAGCCTGTCCAACGCGCTGGACGGCATTCTGGATGGCCAGTATCTGGCCGAGAATGGCACGGATGTACGCAACTATGGCGGGCTGGATGGGCTACCGGAGGCCAAGCGACTGTTCGCCCCGGTTTTGGGCGTACCGGAAACAGAACTGATCGTCGGCGGTAATTCCAGCCTCACGTTGATGTATGCAGTTATCGACTTTGCAGTCTCGGTTGGATTGCGCGGACCTGAGTCGGCCTGGGGCAACGCTGATGTGGTGAAGATTCTCTGCCCGGTGCCCGGTTACGATCGCCACTTTGCCCTGTGTGAACACCTGGGCCTGGAGATGATCCCCGTGCCCATGCTCGATACCGGGCCAGACATGAACACAGTGGAGCAATTGGTGCGAGAAGACGCCAGCATCAAGGGCATCTGGTGTGTCCCCGGTTCTCCAACCCTACTGGCTGCGTTTATAGCGACGAAACCGTTGCCCGCCTGGCAGCGCTGGGGAAACTGGCCAGCGATTCATTCCTGATCATGTATGACAATGCCTACGCCGTACATGCGCTGCACGAGGACGCACCGGTGCTGGCCAATATCCGCGACTACTGTGAGCGAGAAGGCACACTGGACAACGTTTTCCAGTTCGGGTCGACATCAAAGATCACCTTTGCCGGGGCCGGCGTGGCCTTTGCCGCCAGCAGCGAAGCCAACCTCAAGGCCTTTAAACAACACCTTGGCTTTCAAAGCATCGGCCCTGACAAGGTAAACCAGCTGCGGCACGTCAAGCTGTTGCAGGATTCCGACGGCCTCAGCGCGCACATGCAGCAACACGCCGCCTTGCTACGGCCAAGATTCGAAGCGGTGTTACAGACGCTGGAGCGGGAGCTTGCCGGCACCGGAATGGGCGAATGGTTGACGCCGGAAGGCGGTTACTTTATCTCCTTCACCACCCGACCCGGGCTCGCTAAAGAAGTGGTGCGCCTGGCGTCAGATATCGGTGTGGCCCTGACGCCCGCAGGCGCGACCTACCCGTATGGTGAGGACCCCGAAGACAGCAATATACGGCTGGCGCCCAGCTATCCTTCGCTGGAAGACGTGCAAGCGACGGCTGAGGCTTTTGCGCTTTGCGTCAAACTGGCCTCTGTCAGGCAACAGTTGAAAGCCCCCTAGAGACAACGACCAGCAGCGATTGGGGCTCTTGATGCAATGCGCATTGCATTTCCCGGCATATCTGCCGGTGATACATAACTTGCAGTCAAGACGCACCAAGCTACAATCCCTGTTTGACCGGCTGAGGTAGCCACCAACAGATGTCTATCTGGCAACCCAGATCCGTCCTGCAGATGGTCGTCATCGGCTTTTTTGCTGCCCTTGTCCCGCTGTGTATCGCTATTATGTTCACTATCCAGACCCTGGGTGAGCTCAGCGACAAGAACCGTTCCGTTGCCCGGCTGGTCGTTGATGTGACCCGTCTGGGCGAGGAAATCCAGCGCGACACACTGGAACTGGAGCGTCGGGCCAGGCAGTACCTGGCGCTGGGAGACCCGGACCTGGCCGCCCTCTTTGAAAAAGAACGCCTATCGCTGCAAGAAGACCTGGAAAAGCTACTGGCACTGCAGGCAAGCATGCTCACCGAGAGCCCCGATATCGAAGGTCTGCTGGCGTTGCTGGACCGACTGGACATGTCCGGGAAAGAAGTGCCTAGCCAGGTGTTCGAGTCGGGCCTGATAGAGGACAACCGTGCCCGCATGGTACAGGCCTTTGAATTGATCACCGACCGCAGCGAAGCCATCGACAAGTGGCTGGAGGCATCTGTCGAGCAGATTCTTAACGCCAATTCCGAGGATGCCGACGCCCTGCTCGACTACCTGATAGCGCAACTTTCCTTGCTGGCCGCGGCAACGCTGGCGCTGCTGTTGTTCTTCAGCTTCTGGATAAACCGGCCGCTAAAAAAGCTTGCCCAGGAAATACAACAACTTGGTACCAAGGGCCTGGGCCACAAGATCGAGATCATAGGGCCTTTGGAGCTCAGGGAATTGGGAGCCAAACTGGAGTGGCTGCGAAAGCAACTCCACGACTCAGAGGAGGAAAAACAGAAATTCCTGCGACACATCTCACACGAGCTGAAAACACCGCTGGCCAGCCTTAGGGAAGGTACGGACCTGCTGGCAGAGCAGGTGCCTGGACGCCTGTCTCAACAGCAGCAGGAAATCGTCGACATCGTTCGCCTCAATGGCATCGAGCTGCAGCGGTTGATTGAAAACCTGGTCGACATCAACCAGATGCCGCAACAGGAGACGCAGATTGATACCGTTGACCTGGGCGAGCTCTGGGAGGACCTCGTCAGGCATTACCAGATCAGCCTGGACAACAAAAGCCTTGATCTGGTGGTGGAGCGTTCAGTCAGCACCTGGAGTGCCGACAGATACAAGCTGCGCATCGCGCTGGACAACCTCCTGTCCAATGCCGTCAACTATGCGCCGGAGGGTGGCACCATCAAAGTTGCCTGGTATCAACAAGATGCTAGTCTGATCATTGATGTTGCCAATTCAGGGGAAGCAATTCCCAGCGGGGATAAAGAGCGTATTTTTGAACCTTTTTTCCAAAGCGTGGCCCAAAGGACGGGACCTATCAAGGGTTCCGGAATAGGCCTGAGTGTCGCCCGCGAATGCATGGAATCGCAGGGTGGTAAACTCTATCTCACCGAACACCCTGACTTACCGGTATGCTTCAGACTGATATGCCCAGAACACTGATCCTTTGCACGGCACTAACGGCGCTCCTCGCCGGCTGTGCCCAGCAGGCCACGACGCCAGCAACCGATTCTGTCAGTTGTCAATGCGCTGAACCCTATGAGGAGATGGGTGAATCGGCTGGCAATGGAACGCAGGACATCCGCCATGGACACCAGCGAAGTGGTTGCCGAACTGGTCAGGCTTGGACGTCCTGCCAGCGCCAGTGAGCAATTTTATTTCGGCACGCTGAATCAGCAACTGGGGACGCCGGCCAACTGGCGGCAAGCTCGCGATGCGTTTCGGGCCCTGCGCAAAAACACCGAGCTGACCAACGAGCAGCGCAACATTGCCGCCATGCTGGAGCGCTATAACATCTATAGACTTGACGACAACAAGGACCGTAATGACATGCTCCGGGACCAGGCCGAACTGGAGCGCAATCTGGAGATGCTGAAACAGGAGAACGCGCAACTGGAGCAAAAGATACAGGCGATTACTGACCTGGAAGCGGACATGAGCACCCGAATAGAGCAAGAGCAGTAACGATGGGCAATCATATACTGCTGGTAGACGACGATCCCGGGCTGCTGAAACTTCTCTCCATACGGCTGGAAGCGGAAGGCTATCGTGTCAGCACAGCCGAGTCTGCAGAGAGTGCCCTGCTGGTTTTGCGCAACGAGCCGATCGAATTAATGCTCACAGACCTGCGCATGGAGGGTGCCAGCGGCCTGGAGCTATTTGAACAGGCGCGTCACTACTATCCCAGCCTGCCCGTGATCATGATGTCCGCACAGGGCACCATTCCAGAGGCCGTATCCGCGACACAAATGGGCGTCTTCGAGTTCCTGACCAAGCCGGTGGAAAAGACCGTGCTGCTCTCTACCATCGAGGCGGCGTTAATGCAGTCGGGCGGCACGCAAGAAGAGGTTTTCGAGAGCTGGAGGGAGCATATTGTTACCCGCAGCCCAGCGATGGAGCACCTCCTGAACCAGGTCAAGCAAGTCGCCAATTCTGACGTCAGCATTCTCATCACCGGCGCCAGCGGGACCGGTAAGGAAGTATTGGCCAATGCGATTCATGAGGCAGATTCAGAGCGCAAAGGACCACTGGTCGCCATTAACTGCGGCGCGCTACCAGAGCAGCTACTCGAGTCTGAGTTATTCGGTCACGTCAAGGGCGCTTTTACCGGCGCTGTAAGTTCCAGCACCGGTTTATTTCGAGCCGCCGAGGGCGGCACGCTTTTCCTCGACGAGATAGGGGACATGCCTGTCGCGCTGCAGGTAAAGCTGCTGCGGGCGATTCAGGAGCGAAGTATTCGTGCTATTGGCAGCACTCAGGCTGAGCCCATCGACGTCCGTATCATATCCGCCACAAACCGCGACCTGGAACGGGAAATGCAGGACGGTCTGTTCCGCGAGGATCTTTATTACCGATTGAACGTGGTCAACTTTCATTTACCGGAACTCAGGGAGCGAGTGGAGGACATTCCCCTGCTGACCAATCATTTCCTGAGACAGACCGGTGCTTTTAAAATGGGCAGTGTTACCAGCTTTGCCCCGGCCGCGATGGAAGTCATGGTCCAGTTCAACTGGCCAGGCAATGTCCGCCAACTGCAAAACGTGGTGCAACGCACCGCCGCCCTCTCGACCACTCCGGTGATTCCTGAGGCCCTGGTGCGTGAAGCACTCATGGTGGAGGACCATTACCTGCCCTCGCTCAGCCAGGCGAGACAGCAATTTGAGCACGATTACCTGGTCAAGGTGTTACGGTTGACCAGTGGCTCGGTGGCAGATGCGGCTTCGTTGGCGCAACGCAACCGGACGGACTTTTATAAGCTGTTGAAAAGACACCATATTGAGCCGGGCAAGTTCAAGCAGCGTAATAATCATGCCACTGATTGACTGCGGGAGATCCTCGATGGCGTCCGCACATCAGCCACAGCCACACCCAGGCCGCTCTTGTGCCGAATGCCTCAGGTTCTTGAACCACAAACAGTTACCTTCCCGCCACAAGCGCTAGTCATCGCCAATATATTATCCGGCTAGCTTTACCCTTAACTGACTACTCTGTCACAGTCCACGCAATTTGCTTTTGACTTGCTCCACGTCAATGGCAACATTCGCGTGTATCTCTCTATAATGAAGATGGACTTTCCCGTTAGAGGTTGACCTTGGGTATTTCAATCAAAAAAGTCAATGAACTGCCACCCGAATCCCTCATCCAGTTCCTGGAAGAGCAACAGGGCACGCCGGCTGATCACACCCGCTGGAAGTATTTCGACAGCGAGTTCAACGCAGGTCGACTGCGGGGTTTTGCCGCGATGCAAGACTCAAGGGTCGTAGGGATGCTGGGGCTTATTCCATTTACCGCCAGCTTGAATAATGAAACTTTTGATACTGCCTGGACGTGTGACTGGTTTGTGGACGCCGAACGCGCCTCGGGAGCCACCGGCATCGCGCTATTGAAGGCTGCCACCGCCGCTTGCGATAAGCTCTATCACACCGGTGGCGGAGACGTCACCAAACAACTTTTCGGTCGTTTGGCCAATGTCACCGAAGAGGCTGCGATAAAAGAGTACCGCATGCTTCTGCGCTTGGGATACCTGATAAACCGGGCCAAAGTGCGCAGTCCATGGCTGGCAAAGTTGCCTCTGAATATTGGGAACAATATCCCCTTAAGACGGAAAAAAGCTCCCATCCGAGAAATAGATTCGCTGTTTTCTCCGGGCGTGTCAGAAACATTGGTACGCACATTCGGTGAAACGCCGATGGAGGCAGACTTTCACCCCATATACGATGCACGCTACATAAATTGGTTCAGCCGCAATCCAGGACTGGAGTTCTATTCATACACGTTTGAGCAGAAGGCCTCTGCCTTACTGTGGCATCCTCGGAAAGCTCATCCGCACCAGACGAAAACTGAATGGCGATTGGCGCTGGCTCCCGGGACAGCAAGTCCCGATGAACTTTCAGCCCTGGCCGATGTTGCGGCGGACTTTGCTACTGTGAAGGGCGCCGACTCTCTGAAGGTGTTGGTGTCTGGCAGGGACGTAAGTCTTTGCGCAGCGCTAGAGAAGTCGGGATATACAGAGCGCCGCCAACAGCCGTTTTTTGCATTTTATCATGACCCGGCGTCTATGCCTTCCGAGAGCATGTCTGGTCACAGCTTTCTCGATGCCGATAATGCGACACTTTACTGATGCGTATCGTCTTACTTGCTGAAGAAGCCGCCGGCCTGCGCGTCCTGCGTGCGCTAGCCCGCAGAAAAGAGGATGTGGTCGCCGTGGTAACGGCCGCAGGCCCGGATAAGGCTTCCCCGATGAGCATCGCTAATGTCGCTAGCGCGCAGGGGTTCGATGTCATCACAACAGGTGCATTGTCTATGTCAGACTTTGCCGGTCTGCTTACAGACAAGGGCGTCGACATTCTGTTAAATGTCCACTCCCTGAGCATCCTGCCTTCGTCCGTGATTGAGGCACCGCGGGTCGGTAGCTTCAATTTGCATCCCGGCCCATTGCCGCAGTTGGCAGGCTTGAATGCCCCCAGTTGGGCTATATACCTTGGAGAGGAAGAGCATGCGGTTACCTTGCACTGGATGCTGAGCGGCATCGATACGGGGCCTATCGCTTTCGAGGAACACTTTGCCCTGTCTGCTGAGGATACTGGCTTCAGTGTCAGCGCCAGGTGCGTGACTGCTGGAGTACCGCTGATTGAGAGACTACTGGATACAGCCCACCGCTCGGTCAATGAGATACCAAAAGTCGCCCAGGATACGAGTAAACGCAGGTTCTTCAACGCATCAGATATACCCAACAACGGCTGGATAAACTGGAACGACAGCGCACATCAAATTGCCGCGTTCGTACGTGCAGCAGATTATGGTCCCTTCAAGTCGCCATGGGGCTCACCCGGTTTTCAGCTGGGCGGACAGGTTTTTGGGGTAGTCCAGGCGACGCCAAAAGCCGGCAATAGTAGTGAGCTGCCTGGAACGGTGATAGCTGTCAATCAGTCGTCCGTTACTGTTGCTACAGGTAATGGACTGCTTGAAATACAGCGGCTCAAGACAGGAGATCGCGTAGTGCCGGCCATGGAAGCACTCGCTGGGGGGCAAGTGCTTGCATCCGCGCCGCCGGTGCAATCGTCAGCCATTTAACGGTATTTCATCGCTCGAGGAGCCCAGTTGTAAGCTGACCTGAAATAGCCAAACAGCTGGTACGGAGGTAGTCATGACCGACAAATTAAGAATATTTTCAACATGTCCTCAGTCCAAGGACGTCAGCAGTAGTGCTTACAGAGAGCATGTCATTGAGGTCGCCCGCTGGAGCGAGGAGTTTGGCTGCGATGGCATTCTTGTTTACACCGATAACGGTATTGTCGACCCGTGGGAAGTGGCGCAGGTTATCGTGGAGAATACCGAGCGCATATCGCCTTTGGTCGCGGTACAGCCAGCCTATATGCACCCCTATACCGTGGCCAAGAAACTGTCCACTTTTGCCTACCTGTACGGGCGCAAATTGTGGATCAATATGGTCGCAGGGGGCTTCCTCAATGATCTTCTAGCTTTGGGAGATGAGACGCCCCATGACGACAGGTATCTTCGACTTGTGGAGTACACGCTGATAATCCGGAAATTGCTGGAAAGCGAAGCCCCGGTCACCTTCGATGGCAAATACTATAACGTCAAAAACTTGAAAATGTCTCCGCCCATTGAGCCAGGCCTTGTGCCTGGAATCACCATATCCGGCTCAAGCCAAACCGGCATGGATGCGGCGGCTGAAATCGGGGCTATCGCAATAAGGTACCCGCAGACACCCGATGAAGAGGCTGGGGTGCCAGAGGGTGCGGCGGTGCCGGTCGGGGTGCGTGTGGGCATTATCGCCCGCGATTCGGCAGAAGATGCGTGGAAAGTGGCGCTGGAACGCTTCCCTGAGGACCGCAAAGGAAAGCTGACCCACCAGTTGGCGATGAAGTCATCTGACTCACTGTGGCATAAACAACTGTCTGAGCGCCCCGAAGGTGGACCTGAGACCGCCTCTCCCTACTGGCTGGGCCCGTTTCATAACTACAAGACATTTTGTCCCTATCTGGTTGGCTCGTATGCCGATGTCAGTGCTTTGATAGCCAGCTACATCAAATTTGGCTTCACCACGTTTATTCTCGATATACCCCAATCCAACGAGGAGCTTCAGCACATCGCAAAGGTATTTGACATGGCGAAGGAGGCCTCCGAGCCATGAGTGGAGCACGCCTGGAATCTCTTGTTACGGCGCAGGCCAGGCTTACACCTGACAAAGCTGCCATTGTGATGGACGATGCAACCATCTCCTATAAGGAGCTTGAACAGAGGTCAAATCAACTGGCGTCAATGTTGATCGCGGCGGGCGTCAGACATGGTGACCGCCTCTGTATGCTGCTTCCCAAGAGCATTGATGCCATCCTGTGCATGCTGGCCTCACTCAAGGTGGGAGGCGTGTATGTGCCGGTTGATCTGGCGAGCCCCGCCAATCGCAGCCAGAAGATCATCGACGCCTGCGAGCCCTCTGTCCTCTTCGTCAGCGCAGAGAGTAAGAAGGTTTTACAGTCACTGCAGCCACACTCCGGCTAATCCGAATTGCGCTATCGCCGTTTCGTCTGCACCGGAATCCACCGGGCCATTTCAAGGTGACGCACTCCTTTGCTGAACTGGACGGTTTCTCTGCCGAAATAGAGGCTTGCTCCAACCCGGATACAGACCCGGCACACATACTGTTCACCTCAGGCTCGACAGGCACGCCAAAGGGCGTAGTGATAACACACAGGAATGTGACCCGTTTCCTGGACTGGACGAGAAAATACTTCAAGTATTCACCCGATGACAGGATGTCCGGTCACCCGCCACTTCACTTTGACCTTTCCACCATGGATATATTCGGGACACTGAGCGCGGGTGCCACACTCTATCCGGTACCCGCGCGACTCAGCCTGGTAGCCCCCGCACTCGCCAAATGGATACAGGAAAGCGAACTGACACAATGGTTCAGTGTGCCCTCTATTCTCACCTACATGGCCAAGTTCGATGCTTTGCGAGACATACGAACTGCCCAAACTGAAGCGACTGATCTGGTGCGGAGAAGTCTTGCCCACCCCGACCCTTATGTATTGGATGGAGCGGCTTCCCCATGTGGAATTCACTAACTTATATGGCCCGACCGAGGCCACTATCGCCAGCAGCTACTACACGCTAAATCGCAGCCCGGCGGATGAAAAAGAAGACATCCCCATCGGCCGACCCTGTGCCGGAGAAGGTTTGCTCGTGCTGGACAGTGAATTGAATACCGTTGCCGATAAGGAAATTGGCGATCTTTATATCAGCGGAGACGGCCTTAGCCCCGGTTACTGGCAGGATAAGGAGAAGACTGATGCCGCCTTTATTATTCACTGACACGGCCGAGGGGAAAAATCAGCGAATCTATAAAACCGGTGACCTTGGGTGGCGCGACCAGGACGGCCTCTTTCATTATTCGGGCCGCGCCGATAGCCAGATCAAGAGTCGCGGCTATCGTATAGAACTCGGAGAGATCGAAACTGCGCTGCACTCGCTCAGCTACATCGCCGAGGCAGCAGTGGTTGGCGTTGACGCCGAGGGATTTGAAGGTAAAACAATCTGCTGCGCATACGCCTCCCATGACCTGCCGCCTGATTCTCATGCGACGGTGAGGCAGGATTTGGCCGGCATGGTACCCAATTACATGCTGCCTTCACGCTGGCATAGACTGGACAAACTGCCCAAGAATGCCAACGGGAAAATAGACCGGCCTGGCTTGAGGGAGCTGTTCTCCCAGGACCAGGAATCACTTCAAACAGCGAACAAGAGAGAACTATGACTGTGGCTGATCACACTGTGGGCGGAGTTGCCGAGCTTTTTCAACAACAACTCAATATCAAAATACCCAGCAATGAAACCGACCTCATCGAAGAGGGGTTGATCGACTCCCTGATGCTGGTTGAGCTGATAATGCACCTGGAGCGCGAATACGGTATTACGGTGGCATTCGAGGATATCGACCTGGACAACTTCAAGAGCATCAATGCGATAGAGCAAT
>CAWJQW010000008.1:0-183743 GCA_963845135.1 uncultured Gammaproteobacteria bacterium
CCACCACCATTTGCTGGATTCCGCCGGTTCCTCACTTGAACCTCTGTCCCCCCGGCTCCTGCCCTACGTAATTCGGCCCCCGACGCAAATCAGCGAGTTGGTTTCCCATCCGCAGGCGGCATCGGCGATGCACCCGGATCAACGCAGCCATTGGCGATTGAGTCGTAACGCCCAGATCTCGGTCAATTCGGTCATGAACTCCAACAGTTCCGGCCTCACCGCGGGGGCAACCGAACAGGCCGTGCTGAGGATATAGCCACCCCCGGCTTGGCGATCTCCAGTCGCTGCTCGACCGCCTCTCGGACCGTTTCTTCGTTGCCATGCAGCAACGTGTTGACGGGGTCGAGATTGCCCTTGATAAAGGCCTTGCCGCGAAGGTGGGCAGGCCTGCTCGAGTTCCACAGTTCCCAGCGGTGGCGGGTCAAGCGTGTCGATCCCTCCAGCCCGCTGCGGAGCATCAAGTCCAACCGATCGCCGATCGCACCGCACGTATGCGTGTAGACCTTCAGGCCCGGATAGGCGGCATGCAGCGCCTCGATCAACCTCGTTTCATAGGGCAGCACAAACGTTTCGTAGTCGGCTCGTGAAACAAACCCGGCCCCCGCAAAAGCCGATGAAATAAGCACCGCGTCGACACCGGCCTGCACCTGGCGCTTCCCCAAATCGATGGCTCCCAATGTCAGACGCTCCAGCATCGCATGGGACTTGCCCGGATCGTCCAGCAAACCCATCAGGGCGTATTCGTAGTTCAACAGTTCCAGGAGCTGCGAAAAAGGACTGAATATTTCGCCCTGGACGGACACCGAATCACCCACCTGCTCCTTCACCAAACGAATCGTGTCCTCCTGGTACGACGGGAAGAAGTCATCGAAAGGTCGAGGCTCACTGCTCAAACGACCAAGTGAACGGATACGTGATGTCGGTCAGGTCCCAAGGCTCGACGTACCATAACGTCTCGGGATCGACCTCCTCAAACGTGGGAAAACAACGCTTGCCAGATAGACATGAAGTAGTGCGGATTGTCGTCGTCCGGGACGACCGTGTAATTGCCATTCCGCCACCACACCCATGTTTCCTTGGTCGTCCTCCTTACGCTCCAGCCGATCGATGTGCTGTTCGAAATCGGGATCGCGGCCGGGCAGATTGACCAGGATGCCGTCGAACTGGTAACGCCGCTGCAATGCGACAGGGCATCGGCAAACCCTCCGAACGAAACCAGATGTCCACGGCTCGATCCCCGAGTGCAAAAAGTAATGTCCGGCAGCCAGTTGACAGAACACGGGACTCGGTCCGGTGTTCCCAGTTCCATCGCCACGCGGACTGGCGCTCGCGACTTGTTTTTTCAGTCATTGTCATCGGATCCTTTCTCGTTGAGACCCATCCGCCGACGTTCAATCGGTGCCGCACAAAACGGTGTCCTCCAAAACCAGGACACAACGCCTAAGGCATTCCAAGATAACAACTTAACAGCACTTGGCGAATGACAAAAGTAAGTCGACGTAAGTTATTGCACCTTTTATCACTTTATTGTAATATCGGCAAGTCGGAGCCACATCGGGGCCTCGGCCCGGGGCCTCGCGACGCTTGGACTCACGCTGGGTTTGGCGGGGCGGCGTCATGCCGGGCAGAAACCCTGTTGGAGAACGGACAGCCATGACAACCCAAGGATTGCCGGCGACACGGGTGGAGGAGATTGCCGCCCTCTGGGAACGCGACATGCGTCAGCGGGGACTTCGTCCAGGCGACAAGTACTTCACGGCAGCAGAGGCGGGCGAGTTTTTGTCGGTGAGTTCGATGACGGTGCACCGGCGATGCAATCGCTGGCCAGCCGAGAGCTTCTGATTCGGCAGCGCAGCCGGGGGACTTTTGTGGGGCCGAAATTTCGGGCCTCGAATCACCGAGGGCAGGAAGATCAACGTCGTTCATCTCTTTGTGGCAATGGACTACCACCTGACCCAGAACTTTTCCAGCGATCAATTGGTTGACGAGTTTACTAAGACGATCCCGGGCGTTTCGGTCCAGGTGCATCACGTGATGGAGCGCGCGGCGTTACGGTATGCCAACGAGTTGATTGAGCGGATTGGCCAGGCAGCTCGTGAAGCCATGGTCTTAATCCGCTGTTCAGCGCAGGTGCAGCACGCGATCCATGAATCCGGGTTCCCGGCGATAGTGTTTGGGCACGCCTATCCGGGACTCAATCTCCATTGCGTCAAGCATGACCAGGAGGCCGTGGGGCGGCTGATGGCACAGTACGCGATTGACCGTCAAGCGGAGAAGTACGCATTCCTGACGCATGCCCGTTGGCGATTGGGTGACCACGTGATGTTTGATGCGGCCACGGCCATGTTGGCAGACGCCGGAGTACGTCTGGATGCGTTAAAAATGCGATGCCTGGCGCCGGATCGCGCGGCCGTGGAAGAGACGGTGCGTGACATTCTGGACGCTCCCGAATCAACAGAGTTTTCTTATGCCGGAGCGACTTTCACGCGAGGATCGTGCACTATTTGAAATTGTCATTCGAATCGAAGACGGGAAGACCCATTCATGTGGTGAGTGGGTGGTCATTCGCCGCTGGGTGGGACAGCACCGTTTGCCCGCGTCGTTTCCAAGAAAACATTGGCCGAACAGGTCGAGTGACTGGCGAAATCATTGATTGCCGCAGTCCAGGAGAAGAACAAGGGGACAAGGCCCGCAGGACGATCATTCCGGTCGAGTTTTGTGAACCGGCCCCAGAGCTTGTGATAATCGCAGTGTTTGATGACGTCCCCTCTTTCCAGACAACAGTTCCAAGCATACTGAATTGGAGGAATCAAAGATGTTTTGTTTTCATAAGGCAACTGAAATCCGTCGACGATGCCCGACACGGGTTCACGCTGGTCGAATTGCTGGTGGTGATTGCGATTATTGGGCTGCTGGTGGCGTTGCTGTTGCCGGCCGTCAATGCCGCTCGTGAGGCGGCACGGCTGCGCAATGCATGAACAACCTCAAGCAAATCGGAATCGGACTGCATAATTACGTGAGTGCCGAAAGGTTCGTTTCCTGAAGGTACGATCATCAACAATGGGGCCGATCCCAACATCCCGGTGGTCGGGAACACGTTGGGGCTGGGGAACCTATATCTTGCCCTACATGGAGGAACAGGGCGTCTACGACCTGATGGACTTTGACAAGACCGTCGGCAGCCCGATGGCCAATGCCGGGCGGCGCCGAACTGGCGAGACTCGTACATCTGCCCCTCGGCACACCGGCGAAAACAACTGGGTGGAATGCTGCAGTGGATACGACTTGGGGGGAGTCCCAACTTGGACTTGCGAGAAAGCAATTATGCGGGTGTCTCTGACGCGTTTGACGGTTTTCTTGACGACGTCGCAGCCTGGTTTCGGACGGCAATGGCGTGTTGTTCAATTACAATCCGGTGAGTTTCAGGAAGATCAGCGATGGGACCAGCAAGACGTTGGCCGTGGGTGAGGTCACGGGCGGCCATGGGGCACATCCCTCGCAGGGCTCGGCGTGGATCGGGCACACATGGGTCACCTGGAACACTCAAGGATACGGCGGACGGGATCAATGGCTTCGGCAGCGTTCCGGGGGGCCGAGATGATACGTTGGACGGTTTTGACGGGGATGGAAGTGGCAACCGGCACGGCGAATACTACGACGAGTCCGGGTTCTCCAGTTTCCATCCAGGCGGGGCCCTGTTTCTGATGTGTGACGGAGCGTCCGGTTCGTCCAAACAGTCGATCGATCAGGATTCGCTGTGCGTGATGACCACGCGTGGAAATGGGGATATCGACGGTCAAGAGTGCCGACCTCCAAGTGTGGCGCCACCGCGACGGTGAATCCACCAAGTGCGGACAATTCGGTTTGATGATCCGTGCGAAGGCTGGCGCATCACCTGAATCCCTTCACAATTCGTAAAGAAGGTTGTGTGTATGACCATGACGATCATGAGTTGCAGCAACGCGGACCTCCGGGACGACCATGGCGCCGCACACGGTTACCATGGCGGATGAGTCACGATGTCACTGAGGTCTGGTCCTGACCGCGGGGTGCGGTGGAAAAGTATGACACCGTGGAAGTGGAAGGCACTATCACGTACGGCGGCGAGAAGGTCATGAATGGCGACATTCGGTTCTACCCGGAGGGAGTCGCGGGCGCGCGCCAACTGCGGGGCACCCATCGTCGATGGCCATTACGTGGCCAAGAATAAAGGGGGGCTGGTCGTGGGCACGCACCGCGGCTCGTGATCCGTGCCTTTATCTGGAGAAAACGGGGCCGTTTCGGCGCAGGCCGCCGATGCCGATCTGCTCTCCGGGCCCTCCAAACGCCGCGTAAGCCCGCCTTGCCACTCTATCGTGTCGAAGGACGTGACCAGTTCATCCCGAGAAGATACAACGCCCAATCGGAACTGTTCGCGGAGGTGACCGGCGAAGAGAACCCACAGACGATGGACTTCAACCTGGAGCGCGTGGACAAGTCAGCGGGTGTCACCAAGTCGAAACTCAAGACGTCTCCAAGCATCCAAGGACACTCCGCGGCACGCCCCAGAGAAACGTCGATGGCAATGGCCGAGTCCGTGGCACCCAGTACCCGCTACCCGCCACCCGCCACCCGCTACCCGGCTGCTAACCAGCACGCCGACAACTGCCACGCCGACAGCACGCCACAGCCAGCGCCACCCGCTACCCGCCACCCGCCACCCGCCACCCGCCACCCGCCACCCGCCACCCGCCACCCGCCACCCGCCACCCGCCACCCGCCACCCGCCACCCGCTACCCGCCACCCGACTGCGAATTGGGACGTCGAACAGCACTGGCAGAGCCAGTGGCACCCTCAGCGTCGGGCAGACAAAATCGAACACGAACATTTGACTTGAAAGCAGCCTCCCCATGGTTCGCCATCCAGCCAACTCGCAAGACTTCCCCCTGATTGCCGCCGCACATACGCCCATGCATCCCGATGGCAAACTCAACTTTGCCATCGTCGCGGAACAAGCGCGACACTTCCGTCAGACGGGGGTAAGTGGCGTGTTCATTGGCGGATCGACGGGGGAGGGCCAATCCTTGGCGACCGACGAGCGTGTGACGCTGGCCGAATTCTGGGTCGACGCCGCCAAAGAACAGGGATTGCGGTGCATTGTCAGTGTCGGCCACAATAGCCAGGTCGAGGCATCCCAACTGGCCCGTCATGCACAGGAGATCCAGGCGGACGGAATCGCCTGCCAGTGCCTGGCTTCTTTCGCCCGTCTGACGATCGAGGACTTGATCCAATTCCTGGCCCCGATCGCCCGGGAGGCGAAGCATTTGCCTTTTTATCTGTACGATCTTCCCAGTCCTGACGGGAGTCTCGTTTCCGACCAGCGAATTCATTGAAGCGGCGGGTATGGATGTGCGCATCTGTGCTCCGGAAACTTGCTGCTGCCTGAACCGGCAATGGCTTGGTCAGAAGGCCCGAGAATTGGCCGGAAAATATGGTGCCCGTTTGACCATCACCACCGATACATCCCAGGCTGTTGAAGGTGTAAATCTGATCCACACCGATGTTTGGGTTTCGATGGGCGAGTTGAGGAAGTCTGGGATGAGCGTATTGGCCTTTTGAAGGCTTACCAAGTGAATGCTGAGATGATCGATACCTGCGGCAACCCCAAGGTTAAAAGTTGACGCACTGCCTGCCGTCTTTCCATAACCGTCAAACCACAATTGGCGAGGACATCTTTCAAAAGACTGGCATGGATGGGCTGGAAGTCACCGATGATGTATTCGAATCGCCCTCGCCGATCGTTTTCGATCAGGCCGAGAACCGCATGCACACTATCAAGGCCGTCATGGTCGCTACTCTGGGAGATTGATCCCCCTCTGGTTAGTTCGGTTTAAAACTGCATCCCCACCCCCATACGTTCGAATCCCTCTTCGGCCCAATATTGGATCATGGCTGAACCATCCTGCCAGGCCTTGAACAGGGCCGGGATGGCGCTTGGATCTCCGATCAATGCCAGCGACCGGGCCGCTTCGATTTGTGCTGCTGCATGCCCATTTTCCAGGGTGTCGACGGACAGGTGAGCTGCCTGACTGCCGGTCGCGATCAGCGCATTCCCCGCCAGACGGGCCAGCAGTCGGTCTTCATGACCCATCGGGTCGAGAGCTGAACAAGGCTCGTCCATCAATATCACTTCGGGACTTACGGCAATGGCCCTGGCAATACACAGGCGCTGCTGCTGCCCTCCGGAAAGCCCGGTACCTGGTTCCTGCAGTACGTCCTTTACCTCGTCCCACAGGCTTGCCCGGCGCAGACTGGTCTCGACGATCTCATCCATCTCGGCCTTGCTGTGCGCCAGGCCGTGGATACGCGGGCCGTAGGCCACATTCTCATAAATAGTCTTGGGGAAGGGGTTGGGCTTCTGGAACACCATACCGACGCGTGCGCGCAGTAGCACCGTGTCCTGGTCAGAGCCGTAGATATCCTCTCCGTCCAGCTTGATGTCACCCTTGACGGAACAGATCGGGATAATGTCGTTCATTCGGTTCAATGACCGCAGGAACGTAGACTTGCCGCAACCGGATGGGCCGATCATCGAGAGTACTTCATTTTCGCCGATGTCCAGGGACACATCCATTATCGCCTGCTTTTCGCCGTAGAAGACGTTGACGTTGCGCGCGGACATTTTTGCATTGTCCACATAAGGCTCGCCGATGGTCTGGTAATGAGCTACATCCACGTGATCCTGTACATCCAGCCCTACAGCTTCGTCAGGAACGGATCCGTGTGCGTTGGCGTCGGCTGTACTCATTTTTTCGGTCCCTTGCATCGCAACTGGTTCACCTATTTCACTTCAAAACGCCGGCGCAGGTAGATAGCCAGCGCGTTCATAACAATGAGGAATCCCATCAGCACCATGATCGCTGCGGAGGTCTTCTCGGTAAAGCCTCGCTCCGGGCTATCCGCCCACAGGAAAATCTGCACTGGCAGGACAGTGGCCGGGTCCGTGACGCCGCCCGGCACCTCCATAATAAAGGCGACCATACCAATCATCAGTAGCGGTGCCGACTCGCCAAGGGCCTGCGCCATACCGATAATCGATCCGGTCAGTATACCCGGCATGGCAACCGGCAATACATGGTGGAAGACTGTCTGCAGCTTGGAAGCACCCACACCCAGAGCCGCCTCTCGAATAGAGGGAGACACGGCCTGTATCGAGGCTCTGGAGGTAATAATAATGGTCGGCAGGGTCATCAGCGAGAGTACGATGCCCCCGACCAGTGGCGCAGAGCGCGGCAGCTCAAAGAAGTTGATGAACACGGCCAGGCCCAACAGACCAAACACGATGGAGGGGACCGCGGCGAGGTTGTTGATATTGATCTCAATAAGGTCGGTGAGACGATTCCGCGGCGCAAACTCCTCCAGGTACACGGCAGCGAACACGCCTATCGGGAATGCCAATAGAAAGGTCACCACAAGGGTAAAGAATGAACCCTGCAGGGCTGCGCGTATGCCTGCCAACTCCGGCTCCCGCGAGTCGCCCGCGAGGAAAAACAGGGTATTGAACGACGACTTGGTGCGCCCTTCGTCACGCAACTGGTCTAGCCAGTTCATTTGCACATCCTTGACCTTGCGCTCTGCCTCGGGTAAGTCACGGGAAATCTGACCCTTCAGGTAGCCGGCCGCCTCGGAGTGTGCCAGCAGCCAGAAGTCCCCGGTTTGCCCGACCAGCGAGGGGTTCGCCATTACCTGGTCGCGCAAATTATACTCCGCACCAATACTGACCAGGCGATACAGCCGCCGCTTGTCGCTGCGGCTGGTCACATCCGGGAACATATCTCGCAAGGATGCCTTGATCACCGCATTGTAGTTTGCCTGGCGCAATTCCTCTGCACTGGCGTCCGGGCCGATACCGAGCTTGTCGGCATCGAAGTTAACCGTTATCTGCAACTGCTTCTGGGTAAACGCCGGCGTGCCCTTGCTGACAATATCGAACAGCAGAATAAACAGGAATGCAAAACCCAGCAGGACGGCCAATTTTCCATAGAGCTGGAAACGACGTTCGCGCGCATAGCGCTTTTTTAGCGACGCCTGAATGAGTTCGGTGTTCTTGAAGGTTTCCTTACTCATACTGCTCCCGGTATTTGCGCACTACATAAAGCGCGATGACGTTCAACAACAGGGTGACAAAGAACAACACCAGGCCCAGTGCAAAGGCAGCCAGCGTTTTGGGACTGTCAAACTCCTGATCACCCACCAGCAGTGTGACGATCTGCACGGTAATCGTCGTCACCGCCTCCAGCGGGTTGATAGTGAGCTTGGCTGATAGCCCTGCCGCCATCACCACGATCATGGTCTCGCCAATGGCACGCGACACGGCGAGCAGGATGCCGCCAACTATGCCAGGCAAAGCCGCGGGGAGCAGTACCTTGCGAATGGTTTCACTCATGGTGGCGCCCATTCCCAGTGACGCCTCACGCATACTGTTGGGTACGGCACTGATAATGTCGTCGGACAGGGACATGACAAAGGGGATAATCATGATCCCCATCACCAGGCCCGCCGCCAGTGCGCTCTCGGACGCCACCGTCAGGCCAAGGCTCTCACCGAGATTGCGGATAAAAGGGGCTACCGTCAATGCAGCGAAAAAGCCATAAACGACGGTTGGCACGCCCGCGAGTATCTCCAGAACCGGCTTGGTAATTGAACGGAATCCACGGCTGGCATACTCAGAGAGATAAATGGCGGACATCAGGCCCACCGGCACCGCGATAAGCATCGCAACCATGGAAATGAGCAAGGTGCCTACCAGCAGGGGAATAAAGCCGAACGAGCCGGACGCACCGACCTGGTCGGCACGAATGGCCATCTGGGGACTCCACTGCAGGCCAAACAGGAAATCACTTATATCAATCACCTGGAAAAAGCGGATCGCTTCAAACAACACCGAGAGCACGATACCCAGCGTGGTGAGTACGGCGATGAAGGAACAGCCAAAGAGTATCCAGGTAAAAATACCCTCGACATGATTACGCGCACGCAGATCCGGCTTCACCCGCATTACCGCAAGCAGGCCACCGATAATAGCGACCAGGCTGACCAGTAGCATCTTCAGGTTGCGGCTTGCCGAGAGCAGCTCATTATACGTCTGCGCTGCCGTGATCTGGCTGGGCTCAGCCAGCCCCGCGTCAACACTTCCCACTGCGATGCCAACGACCTGGTTGAAGTAAAGACCCAGTTCGTCAGGGCTCAGGGCGAGCACCTCAGCGGGCAGTTCTGCTATCACCAGGTTGCGAATGACGGAGGCTTCGACGCCAATCCAAACCAGAAACAGCAGCAATGCAGGCAAGCCGGCCCAGAGGGCCGCCATATAGCCGTAGTGGGCAGGCAGCGAATGCAGGGACTGCAAACCACCGCCGGCCATGCCGATCAACCGCGACTTGTGGCGGCCAATAAAAAAGCTGACGGCGCACAGTGCCAGCAGCGTCAGGAAGACAGTCGATGTCTGCATTGTGAACTCTTTAAAAATCACTGCGCCGCAAAAAGCGGCGCAATGGATACATCAGGATGGGTGACACGACACCACCACGCTACAGGTCTTTCTACATCTCCAGCCGTTTGAGAGACGCGACATCAGCCTGAATCTGCTTCAATTCGTCCTCTTCTACCGGTATCAAACCTCTTTCCGTGAGATAGCCATCCTCGCCCATGGCACGCTCAGAGGCAAATTCAGCAGCATATTCCTGAATACCCGGGATTCGACCTACGTGTGCTGCCTTGATATAGAAATACAGTGGACGTGATACCGGGTAGTCGCCATCGGCAATGGTGTCGAAAGTGGGCTCGACGCCATCAATGACTGAGCCCTGCACCTTGTCACCGTTTTCGTCAAGGAAGCTGAATCCGAATATGCCCAATGCATTGGGGTTGGCCTCCAGCTTTTGTACGATCAGGTTATCGTTTTCCCCCGCCTCGATATAAGCGCCATCTTCACGGACGGAATAGGCCACGGTTTTAAAGATGTCCTTGCCCTTGGGCGCTTTACCCTTGCTATCCAGCATGCCCTGGTAAAACCCTTCCGGCATACCCAACTCGCTCATCACCGCCTTGATCTCTTCCGCTTGATCTGCGCCGAGATCGTACAGTGTCTTCAGGGCCGGAATAGACTTGGCGCCGCCACCGAGGGCGAGCTCAGCGAAGGCATCGCGCGTCCCGGAAGTTGGCGGCGGGCCCAGCACCTCGATCGCACTGTCAGGCAGGGAGGGATTAACGTCCTTCCACGTTTTGTAGGGATTGGGGATCAATTTACCATCGGCGCCCGGTACGTCCTTGGCCAGCGCCAGGTAAAGGTCCTGCAGGCTTAGCGTCAATTGTGGCGCTTGCCGTGAATTGGCAATGGCGATGCCGTCAAAGCCCACCAGTACCTCGACGATATCAGTAACGCCGTTCTGCTGACACTGGTCGTACTCGCTCTTCTTGATGCGGCGGGAGGAGTTGGTGATATCAGGGCTATTGGCACCCAGTCCCTTGCAAAACAACTTGAGGCCGCCGCCCGAGCCGGTCGACTCTATTTTCGGGGCCTTGAAGTCAGTGGAGCGGCCGAAGCGCTCTGCGACCACCGTGGCAAAGGGGTACACCGTTGAGGAACCCACAATGCTGATGTTATCCCGCCCCTGTGCCTGCACCAGGCTCATAGGACCCAGACCCACAGTCAGCGCTACGGCGCCCAAGAGTTGCTTTTTCACGTGTTTGTATCTCCCCTCATTAAGAAATTCTGCCCTGCCCTGAAACGGCGTTGCGGGCCAGTCTATGGCGCCAATGTTACGGGAATATGACAGCCATAGCGCATTGATTTAGATGGAGATTTTTGCGCATTAAGGCCATAGGACAGCTCAGTGCTCGCCCACTTTATCGATGAATTCCTCGATCGACTTCTGGTGGCGCACATCCTGCCCGCGCACAAGGTAAACCACGTGCTCGGCGATATTGGCGGCGTGGTCACCGATGCGCTCCAGGCTACGTAAAGCCCAGATTTCATCCAGTATAGAGCCGATGTCACGGGGATCTTCCATCATAAAGGTGACCAGGGAGCGCAGGGCACTGCCGTACTCCTTGTCCACGTCGGTGTCTTCCTTTACCACCTCCACGGCAAGCTCCAGGTCCAGGCGAGCGAAGGCATCCAGGGCTTTGCGCAACATGGACTCGACACGGCTGCCGATGTGCCGTATCTCAATATAGTTAGTAGGTGAAGCACTCTCCTCTGCCAGGCGAATCCCCTGGCGGGCAATTTTTGCGGCCTCGTCACCAATACGCTCGATATCCGTATTGACCTTGATGACCGTCATCACCAGCCGCAGATCGCTGGCGGTAGGTTGCCGCCTGGCGATTATCGAAGAACATTCATCGTCAATGCGAATTTCCATCTGGTTGACTTCATGGTCGCGATTGATGATTTCCTCGGCTTCTCCGGTGTCCCCGGCAATCAGGGCCGCCACGGCGGCATTCAGCTGCTTCTCAACCTTGCCACCCATTTCCAGCAGGTGTTTTTTAACGCTTTCCAACTCAGAGTTGAAACGCTCGGATATGTGGTGCTTGTGATCGTCCTGCTTCAGCATGGACTGGTTCTCCTCAATGGTGCTCGGTAACCGGGAACAACAGGCTAAAGGTGCTGCCCTTCCCGAGGGTGCTATCAATCTTCAATTCGGCGCCATGCGCTGCGGCCACGTGCTTGACTATAGCCAGTCCCAGGCCTGTCCCCCCGGTTGCCGACGAGCGACTGTCGTCAACACGGTAAAAACGCTCGGTAAGCCTGGGGAAATGTGACGGGTCAATACCCAGGCCCTCATCGCGGACATCCAGTCGATAATACTCTGCCTCTTTCGTCCACGACGCAATGACCGGCGTGCCCTGCTTGCTGTATTTGATCGCGTTGTACACCAGATTGGACACCGCGCTGTAGAGTTCCCGGTAGTCGCCGCGTACCTTGGCCTTGCAGTTCAGCGCAAGGGTCAGCTCCCGGGCCGGATAAGCGCTGGATACCTCATCCTGCAGCTCGTCGAGCAAGGCACCGATATCGACCATCTCACTCTTGGCCTCTCCCTGCGTCGTTTCAATGCGTGACAGCCAAAGCAGGTCCTTGACCAGGGTCTCCATCCGCACCGCCTGGCCCTGCATCTGCTCCATGGCCCGAACGTAAGCCGGGGGGAGTTTGTCCGGGTCTGCCAACAACGTGCCAAGATAACCGGTAATAACGGTCAAGGGCGTGCGCAGCTCGTGGGAGACATTGCCAACAAAGTCCCTGCGCATCTCTTCGGTGCGGACACGGTCCGTTACGTCGCGGATGAACAGCAGGGTGTCACCCTCTGCAAACCGCGTAACCACCACCTGCAGATGACGCCTGACCACGCCGCTGGTCGCGTAGACCAGGGGCTCGGTATAGTCGCCGGAATTAAGGTAATCACTGAATTCGGGCTCACGTACAAGGTTGGTAATTGCCTGGCCGATATCGTCGGGATGGCGCAGCGCGAGCATCGTCTGGGCCGCATCGTTGCACCATCGTATCCCCCCGCCTGTCTCCACAATTACCACGCCGTCGCGCATGGCTGCAAAAGACTCGAGGAGATAGTCAACCGTTGACTGCAGGCGTTCTCCCGATGCCGCAGCCTCACGCTGTTGCTTGTAGATACGCGCGACGATATCGCCCCAGATACCGTGCACATCCGGCGGCGGCCTTGAACTATCCCTTAGCCAGTTCTCTACACGCCAAATCTGACGACTCCAGAAAAAAAGCACCAGCAAGGCAGAGCCGGTAATTCCCATAGCGGGACTACCCAGGTACCAACCCACAACGCCGCCAACCGCCACCACCGCAAGAATACGTAATACCGACGAGAACCACTCCATTGTCTTGCGAATAGCGCTCCCTAGAGGCCGCGGGAAGAGAAGCGGTAGCCGGTGCCGCGGACGGTCTGGATCAGGCCACTGTAATCTGCCGCCTCCGTTTGCAGTGCCTTGCGCAAGCGTCGAATGTGCACATCAACCGTGCGCTCCTCGACGTAGACGTTGGCACCCCATACATGGTCGAGCAATTGGCTGCGGGTATACGCCCGCTCGGGGTGGGACATAAAAAACTGCAGCAGGTTGAACTCGGTAGGGCCCATATCAAAGGCTCCTCGCCAACAAAAATGCGTCGGCTCTCGCCGTCAAGCACCAGGCCGCTGACCTCCATCCGACCCTGCTCCTCGCCACCGCCGGTGCGGCGCAGCAGCGCGCGCACCCTGGCAATCAGCTCCCGAGGCGCAAAAGGCTTGGTAATGTAATCATCCGCGCCCACGTCCAGGCCCTGGATGACGTTATCTTCCGCGGTCTTGGCGGTAAGCATAATCACCGGCACCTCACGGGTACTCTCTTCGCGCTTTAAACGGCGCAGCAGTTCAAGTCCACTGCCCCCCGGAAGCATCCAGTCCAGCAGAATGATATCAGGCCGCTCGTCTACTACCAGGGCGTGCGCCTGCTGAATATTCTCTGCTTCGATACAGCGATACTCGGCAATCTCCAGCGCCATGCGCAGCATATCGCGTATTGCAAACTCATCATCAACTACTAAAACCGTGCGTTCAGACATGGGGACGACATTTCCTCTGTGAGACGAATGCAGGTATTAGATGATGAAATTATGACAAAAAAATGACAAATACGGAATGAGCCGTTGTCTGCACGACAATTCACGTCGCTTGCGAAATTACATGTCGCCCTGGGGCCCGGCTTGACGCTACCTCCCGCAGGTACGTCAGCGCCAGGTAAATCAGTGAAATAACATCAACGCAAACTGGCGTTGATATTCTTCAGCATCTGGTTGCCGGGGCACAGATCCTCCGCCCAGTGTGTTGAGCGGACGCTGCGAGGTCTCCATGCACGTCATGCAGGTCCCGGGAGTCCTTATCCATATAGATCAGGCCGGTCAGAATATCGCCGGCGACGCGATGCTTCTCCATGGAGATCAATGCCGATGTGCGGTCAAACGGGTCCAGGTCCTCCTCCATCTTGTACAGGTGAACAGAGGAGCCATCATGCATGGTGACCTCGTGACTAAAGCCCGCCTCGTAGTCGGTGGTGATTTCCTTTTGCATGGGCACGAAATCGACAGTGCCGGTGGCCTCCGCGTGCTCCCGCACAAACTCATAGCTCTTGGTGGAGCCGGGGTTATTGTTGAAGGTAACGCAGGGCGACACGACATCAATCAAGGGCAAAACCCCGGTGCGGATCGCGGCCTTGATCAGTGGCACCAACTGCTCCTTGTCACCGGAGAAGCTGCGCGCGACGAAGGTGGCGCCCATCTGCAGTGCCGTGCCACACAGATCAATGGCGCTGATATATGTTGGCGTCGCCCTTCTTGCTACTGGACCCTCGTCAGCGGTGGCAGAGTCCTGTCCCTTGGTCAGGCCATAGCAGCCATTGTTCATGACGATGTACACCATATTCAGATTGCGCCGCGCCACGTGGGCAAACTGGCCCATACCGATAGAGGCGGTATCACCATCGCCGGACACGCCCAGATAAACAGATCGCGATTGGCCATGGCGGCGCCGGTGACCACCGAGGGCATACGGCCATGGACAGAGTTGAACCCGTGGGATTTGCCCAGGAAATAGGTGGGCGACTTTGGAAGAGCAGCCAATGCCGGACAGCTTGGCGATTTTATGTGGCTCAATCGACAGCTCGTGGCAGGCCTTGACAATAGCACCGCTGATGGAGTCATGACCGCAACCTGCACACAGGGTGGAGATAGAGCCCTCGTAATCTGCCTTGGTATAACCCAGCTCATTGACCGGGCAGGTCCGGATGACGAAACTTGGGAATCTGGTAACTCATGCTTATTCTCCGCCATGCCGCCTGGCGACTTTGTTACGGTGCAGCGGTTCTAGGCCCCGCCATCCCGGTGCTGGCCTAGAATCTGTTTGCGAATATTGCGGGCGCTGATGGGTGTACCATCAAAACACAGTACCGACTTCAATTTGTCCGGGCCGAATTCAAATTCCGCCATCAACAGGGTGCGCAATTGGGCATCGCGGTTTTGCTCGATCACAAACACCCGCTCGTGTTGCTCGATAAAATCCTGCACTTCGTCATTGAAGGGGAAGGCCCGTACACGCATCGCGTCCAATGCAGCCCTCCTCCGCCAGGTAATCCAGCGCCTCCCTGAAGACTCCTCGCTGGTGCCGAAGTACAAGCACCGCCACATCGGTCTTTTCGCCGCACGGGAAGATCTCGGGGCCGGGCACATATTCCTTGATCGTGTCCCACTTCCGCATCAGGCGCAGCATATTCTCCTCGTATTCCTCCCCCTTCTCCGTATATACCGCGTATTCATCACGGGAGGTGCCGCGGGTAAAGAAAGCGCCCTTGACTGAGGGTGCGTTGCCGGGATAGGTGCGATAGCAGATAGCATCGCCATCAACATCGAGGTAGCGACCGAACGTCCATCCTGCTCCAGATCCTCGGCGGTCATCACCTTGCCGCGGTCATACTTGCGATCATCATCCCATTCCAGGGGCTCGGACATATTGTCATTCATGCCCAGGTCCAGGTCAGTCATCAGGATAATCGGGGTCTGCAGACGTTCCGCCAGGTCAAAGGACTGGGCACCGAAGTCAAAACACTCCTTGGGCGTGGACGGGAACAACAGCACTTGCTTGGTGTCACCGTGAGACGCATAGGCCGTAGAGAGAATGTCCGACTGCTGGGTGCGGGTGGGCATGCCGGTGGACGGCCCGGCCCGCTGCACATCGAACAGCACCGTGGGAATTTCGGCAAAATAGGCCAGGCCCAGAAACTCACTCATCAGCGAAACACCCGGCCCGCTGGTCGCGGTAAACGCCCGTGCACCATTCCAGCTGGCGCCAATGACCATGCCGATGGCGGCCAGTTCATCCTCCGCCTGCACGATCGCATAGTTCTTGCGACCCGGTGCCCGGGTCGATGCGAATGCGGCGGGCGTACTTCTCAAAAGCATCCACCACAGAGGTGGAAGGAGTAATCGGATACCAGGCCGCCACCGTGGCGCCGCCGTAGACGGCGCCCAGGCCCAGGGCTGTATTGCCATCCAGCAGAATCTTGTCACCTACCGCGTCCGCCGATTTGCACACGAATGCCGATCGGGCAGTCAAAATTGCTGCGCGCATACTGGTGGCCGAGCTCCAGCGCATGGATATTGGGCAGGATGAGTTTTTCCTTACCCTTGAACTGGTCCGCCACCAGGTCGGTGAGCACTTTGAAATCAATGTCCAGCAGCGCGGCCAGGGCGCCGACGTAGATGACGTTCTTGAACAACTGGCGTTGGCGCGGGTCCTTGTACTCTTCGTTACAGATCCGCGTCAGCGGAATGCCGATGATATTGACATCGTTGCGCACCAGCCGCAGGTCCAGGGGCTTGGTGTTGTCATAGATAAAGTAGCCACCCGGCTCTACTTCCTGGATGTCCTGCGGCCATGCTCTGTGGGTTCACTGACAGCATGATATCGATGCCGCCGCGGCGCCCGAGATAGCCCTTCTCACTGACCCGCACCTCATACCAGGTGGGCAGGCCCTGGATATTGGATGGAAAAATATTCTTCGGGCTAACCGGCAGGCCCATGCGGAACAGGGCCTTGGCAAACATATTGTTGGCACTGGCCGAGCCGGTGCCATTGACATTGGCGAACTTGATAACGAAGTCGTTGACGGATTCCAGACGTTTCATGCTGCTAGAGCCCGCCTTGCGTAACATTATAAAGAAATTTCTGCATATCCCAGGCAGAGGTGGGGCAGCGCTCTGCGCACAGACCGCAGTGCAGGCAGACATCCTCGTCCTTGACCATCACCCGCGTGGTCGGCAGCACTTCGGACACGTACAGGTCCTGCGCCAGATTGCGTGGCCGGCGCGGTCAGCCGGTGTGCGCAGATCGTCTTCTTCACCATTGGCGGTAAAGGTAATGCAGTCGGTGGGGCAGATATCCACACAGGCATCGCACTCGATACAGCGCGTTTCCTCAAACACAGTTTGTACATCGCAATTCAGGCAGCGCTCCGCTTCCTTGAAGCCGGTGCCGCTGATCAAAGCCCAGTTCCACTTCCATCTTGCGGTCGTTGAGGGACTCTTCTCCAGGGGTGCCAGCGGGACGATGTAGCGCTGGTCATGCTCCACCGCGTTGTCGTAGCTCCACTCGTGTACACCCATCTTCTGGCTGGCCAGGTTACGCCAAAGGTGCCGGCCGCTCTGCTGACGGTCTTCACCGCGGCAGAGCAGGTCGATACTGATGGCGGCCTGGTGACCGTGGGCCACTGCGGTAATGATATTTTCCGGGCCAAAGGCCGAGTCGCCACCAAAGAACACTTTCTGGATTGGTGGACTGGAAGGTGACCTCGTCGACCACCGGCATATCCCACTTGTCGAACTCGATACCGAGGTCGCGCTCGATCCAGGGGAAGGAGTTTTCCTGGCCAATGGCCATCAGCACATCGTCGGCTTCCATGAACACCAGGTCTTCGCCGGTGGGCACCAGGCTGCGGTTGCCCTCTCGTCGTATCGGCCTCTACCTTCTCGAAGTGCATGCCTTTCAAGCTCGCCGTCTTCGACCACGAACTCCTTGGGCACATGATTGTTATAAATCGGGATGCCCTCATGCATGGCATCTTCTTTTTCCCAGGGTGAGGCCTTCATATCCTCAAATGGGCTGCGCACCACAACCCGCACATCTTCTGCCACCCAGGCGCATGGACGTGCGACAGCAATCCATGGCGGTATTGCCACCACCCAGCACCAGCACCCGCTTACCAATTTTGTCGGTGTGTTCAAAGGCCACGCTGGACAGCCAGTCGATGCCCAGGTAGAACATTGGCGCCGGCATCCTCCAGGCCAGGCAGGTTCAGGCCTTTACCGCGGGGCGCGCCAGTACCGACAAATACCGCGTCGTAGTCTTTGTCCAGCATCTCCTTCAGGCTGTCGACTTCAATGTCAAAGGTGGCATTGATGCCCATATCGAGAATGTAATTCACCTCCTCGTCCAGCACCTCGATCGGCAGGCGGAACGAGGGAATCTGGCTGCGCATCATGCCGCCACCGGCAAACTGGTTGTCGTAGATATCGATGATGTAACCCAGTGGTGCCAGGTCGCGGGCGACAGTCAGCGAAGCGGGCCCGGCGCCGATCAGGGCGATGCGCTTGCCGTTCTTCTTGCTGGGCACCTGTGGGCAGGCGGGCGCGTGATATCGTCCTTGTTGTCCGCGGCCACCCGCTTGAGGCGGCAGATCGCCACCGGCTCTTCCTCTACCCTGCCGCGCCGGCAGGCGGGCTCACAGGGTCGGTCGCAGGTTCGCCCCAGCACCCCGGGAAATACATTGGACTCCCAGTTGACCATGTAGGCATCGGTGTACCGCTCGCGCCGCAATCAGGCGAATGTATTCCGGCACCGGGGTATGGGCCGGGCAGGCGTACTGGCAATCCACTACCTTGTGGAAGTACTCGGGATTATTGATATTCGTTGGTTTCACAATAGCTGCTCGTCTTGGGTATCCGGTTTATTTTTTTGCGTTAGCCGCAGCACGTCGACAGTGGTCAAAATTGTGTCATAGCTGGCCTGCATTACATCCACGCAAGGCAGTGATATAATCGTTATTTTTCCGGCACTTAGTGCAATTACTGGCTGAGGCTGGCACAAATAATCGTACAACTCGATCACCGGTGCTCAGAACCAGCCAAAGAACCAGCCATCATCTTCTTAGTGATTCTTCGCAGGCCAGCAACTGCTGCCGATAAGTACTGGCCCGGCGCTGCACTTTGCGTGCTACATTGATCAGCCACTGCTTGTTGCGATAAGTGCCGCGGTTATAGCCCCCCTGTCCCTCGTGGTAGGCAAGGTAAAGGCGGTAGGCGTCATTGCGTGCAATACCGCTGCGCCGATTGGACTGGTCGTTGTACCAGCCGATAAAATCGATGGCATCAGCAAAGTCATCGCGGTCGGCACCATAGCGCCCGGCACTGCGCTTATAGCTCTTCCAGGTAGACTTCCAGTGCCTGGCTATAGCCATAGGCGTCGGAGGGGCGCGGGCCCGGGAATAAAACCCAGAATTTTCTTGCGCGGTGGCTTGGCCTTGGCCTTGAACCGAGACTCCTGGTGCATGATGGCCATCATCACCGAGATTGGGCTGCCCCATTCTTCCCGGGCATCAGCGGCGTCCTCGTACCAGCCATCTTTCTCGTCGAAAAATGTCGCAGATGTTGTCCAGGTATTGACGGAGGAGAAGTCGTGCAACCGGCCAGCAGCAATGAGCAGCGCAGGACCAGCAGTGCCACGACGCGTCATCAGGTGTCGATCACCATGACTCGTGCAAGCATGCTAGAAACGCCTGCCTCGTCGATGACCTCGATACCCAGTTCAGTGGCCCTGGTGAGCTTGGAGCCAGCCCCGGGGCCGGCCACGACACAGCTGGTTTTGGCCGAAACACTGCCAGCCACTTTCGCGCCCAGCGCCTGCAAATGCGCTTTGGCTTCATTGCGACCCATGTGCTTCCAGCGTGCCCGTGACCACCCAGGTCTGCCCGGCCAGGGGCAGCTCGCCTGCGGATGCATACCTCCAGGTCCGGCCAGTGCACACCGGCATTCGCGCAGCGCTGCAGCAACCGCCATGCTGTCGGGCGGAATCAAAAAACTGGCGCAGGTGATCGGCCACCACCGGGCCCACATCAGTCACCTCCAGCAGTTGCTCTTCGGTCGCAGCGGCCAGCTGCCTCCCAGTGCCAAAATGCCGCGCCAGGTTCAGGGCAGTCGCCTCCCCCACCTCACGAATGCCCAGCGCAAAAATGAACCGGGGCAGGCTGGTGGCCTTGCTTTTTTCCAGCGCGGCCAGCAGATTGTCTGCAGACTTCTCCCCCATGCGCTCCAGCGCCAGCAATTGTTCTCTGCTGCAGGTGGTAAAGACCGGCCACGTTATCCACCAGGCCCTCGTCCACCAGCTGTTCGACCAGCTTGTCTCCCAGGCCGTCGACATCCATGGCCCGCCGGGAGACAAAGTGCTTGATCGCCGCCTTTTGCTGGGCGGCGCAGACCAGCCCACCCATACAGCGCAACACAGCCTCGTCTTCTGCCCGCTCCACGGCGGAGCCGCACACCGGGCAACTGCCGGGGAAAACGACAGGCCGCGCGTCTTCGGGCCGCCGCTCCAGCACCACCGAAACCACCTGCGGGATCACGTCCCCGGCCCGGCGCACGATCACCGTGTCACCAATCCGTACACCCAGGCGTTCAATTTCATCACTGTTGTGCAGGGTGGCATTACTGACCGTAACGCCGCCGACAAACACCGGCTCCAGCCTGGCTACCGGCGTAATGGCGCCAGTGCGGCCCACCTGGAACTCCACATCCAGCAATCGGGTCATCTCTTCCTGGGCGGGAAACTTGCGCGCGATAGCCCAGCGCGGCGCCCGCGAGACAAAGCCCAGTTGCTGCTGCAGCGTCGAGGTCATTGACCTTGTACACGATACCGTCAATATCGTAGGGCAATTGCGTCGCGCTTGCTCGGCCAGGTCTGCGGTAATAGGCTTCGCAGGCCTCGATACCCTGCACCACCCGCGATTCGCAGTTGATGCGCAAGCCCCACTCGTGCAGCCGCAGCAGGATCGGCTGCATGCTGACCGGGCAGCTCGCCACCGCTCTACCAGTCCAACACCATAACAACACATCTCCAGACGGCCGCTGGGCAGTGATCCGTGCATCAAGCTGGCGCAGGCTGCCAGCGGCGGCATTGCGGGGATTAACAAACAGTTTTCTCGCCCGCTTCACGGGCACGCTGCGTTGAGTTGTTCAAAGCCGTCCCTGGGCATGTAGATCTCACCGCGCACTTCCAGCACCGCCGGGAAACCCGCGCCGCGCAGGCGCAGAGGAATGGAGGGAATCGTGCGTACGTTGTGGGTGATGTCCTCGCCGGTGCTGCCATCACCGCGGGTGGCGCCGCGTTCCAGCGACCCGTCGCGATACAGCAGACTGACGGCGATACCGTCGAGTTTGGGTTCGCAGGCTATACTGCACTGGCCCGGCCATCCTCCCCCAGCCGATCCTGCACCCGGCGGTCGAAATCCGCCAGTATCCTGCTGCATCAAAGGCATTGTCCAGCGACAGCATGGGGACTTCGTGCGCCACCTGGTTGAACTGTTCCAGGGGTGCGGCGCCAACGCGCTGGGTGGGTGAATCGGCAGTAACCAGCTCGGGATTGGCGGTCTCCAACTCCTGCAACTGTCGCAAGGCGCGGTCGTACTCGGCGTCGGGGACGCTGGGGTCATCCAGCACGTAGTAGCGGTAGTTCCACTGTCGCAGACTGCTCCCGCAGCGCCGGGCTTGTGCTGTTATTTCAGGCTCTGCCAAGTGTGTTTCGCCGGGGCATCAGAGTGCCCTGGCCAGCATGCGCCGCTCCAGATCACGAATCTGTTGTCGGCAGTGGTCGAGGGTCTGCCTGGTCAGCAACACTGCGGGACTCATCGAGCACATCGCCACCCAGATTGCGGGCCACTGCCTGGGCTGTTTCCAGCATATAGTCGAAGGCTTTCATCATGTCTTCTGGCCCGGGCAGGGTCAGGAAAAACACCAGGCCGGGGGTATTAAAGTCCGCCATATTATCGATATCAAACACGCCCGGGCTGCATCATATTGGCCACACTGAACTGGATGGCGCCCTTGGCCAGCCTCGAACTCATGACGGTGGAAAAAATTCATATCGCCAAAGCGCAGGTCACAGGCCAACAGGATGTGCAGGATGTCCTCGCCGCTTGAAGCCGCGGGGGTCCCGGGCAACCACATTGAGCATGAACACTTCGGGATCGATATCCCGGGGTAGTGTGCCGGGTTCCGCCGCGTCCGGCTGTTGCTGCACGGTGTCGGTCGGCTGCCCATGCCGTCCAGCCAGTCCAGGTTTTCCGGGCTATCATCGTCCGCGGAACATCCGGCCATCAGTCGAGTCCGACTCATCGTCCTGTTCGACAACTTCACCTCTGCTCAGGGGACAGCCTGCACTCGTGCGCGCGATTCGAACCGGCGACTTTGCAGGCGCCTCCTGCGCTCCGGGTGACCGCGCAGCCGCTGCGCGATCAGGTCGCCACGCTCCACCACCCTGGCGCCGCCGTTGGGTAGTTCCTTGAGCCAGGCGATGTCCTCTATACCTCGTCCACCGCGGCTTCTTCCGGGTCGGCCAGCTTCAATTTTACACTGGAATACCTGTCGCTGCGCACCCGCCGCCAGGCATCCAACAACACTGCCATGATCAGCAGTACGCCAACAATGACCATCCAGTCCCGTATCAGTTAACTCCAACATCTATTCCCCTCGACCTATCAACTTGCTGCCAGTTCTGCGGCTTCGTCTACATCCACAGTCACCAGGCGTGAAACGCCGGGCTCGTGCATGGTAACACCCATCAGCTGATCCGCCAGCTCCATGGAGATCTTGTTGTGCGTAATAAAGATAAACTGCACCTTCTCCGACATCTCTTTGACCATGCGCGCATAGCGACCGGTATTGGCATCGTCCAGCGGCGCATCCACCTCATCGAGCATACAGAAAGGCGCGGGGTTGAGCTGGAAGATTGAGAATACCAGGGCGATTGCGGTGAGCGCCTTCTCGCCGCCGGACAGCAAATGGATGGTGCTGTTCTTTTTGCCCGGCGGACGCGCCATGATGGCGATGCCGGTATCGAGCAGATCATCGCCCGTCATTTCCAGATAGGCACTACCGCCGCCGAATACCCGCGGGAACAGGTCCTGCAAGCCGTTATTCACCTGGTCGAAGGTCTCCTGGAAGCGGTTGCGGGTTTCCTTGTCGATTTTGCGGATTGCGTATTCCAGGGTTTCCAGCGCGGTCTCCAGATCCTCATTCTGCGCATCCAGGTAGTTCTTGCGCTCGGATTGCAGATTGTATTCATCAATGGCCGCCAGGTTGATCGGGCCCAGGCGGGCGATGCGATTGGCGATGCGCTCCAGCTCGAGCTGCCACTCCGACTCGTTGGCATCCTCCGGCATGGCGCGCAACACTTCCTGTACATCCTGCTCCGCTTCCTGCAGCAGCTTGTGCACATTGTCACGCTGCACCTGCAGGGTCTGGTTACTGAGACGCTGCCGCTCCAGGTCGCCGCGCACTGACTCTGCGCGGTGCTCTATCGCCGCGCGCTGCTGCTCAGCTTCCCGGAGCTTGTGCTCCACCTCTGCCACCGCCTGGCGCGCTTCGCCCAGTTCGCCTTCGGACTGCAGGCGCAATTCCAGCTGCGCTTCGAGCTCGGCCTGCAAGGCGTCCAGGGGATTGTCGTTATCGTTCATACTGCGCTGCAGGCTGTCTTTGCGCTCACGCAATTGCGCTACCTGGCTGTTGGTGCGATCGATAGACTCGCGCATGGAGGTTAACTGCGTTTGCAAGGACTGGTGACGCATGGCGACCTGGTGCGCTGTGTCCTTGTCGTGACGTGCTTTCTGGCGGCAGCTATCGAGCGTGCCGCGAGTCTCATCACGCACGGAAAGCAGCTCCTCGCGGCGATGTGAGTCTGACTCCATGCTTTCAATGGCCACAGACAATAGCTGGCGCGCCTCTGCCACGGCTTCCTGCTCATGACGAAACTGCTCTCGCGCCTCTTCCATATCCGCATGCAAGCGCTCGCGTCGCGCTGTAATCTGCTCGACCCTGGCCTGCAATGCAGACAGTCTGCGCGCTGAATTCAGCGTGCTGGCGCGTGGCCGACTGCAACTCCCGCTGTGACGTCTGGCGCTGTTCCTCCAGCTGTCGCAATTGCTCCTGCGTACGCTGTTGCTCCAGCTCCAGTTGCTGCTCCCTGGCTGCCGTGGCTTCCAGGTCGCGTTCCAGCTGCTCCAACTCCTGCTGGCGCTGGATCACACCGCCCTGCTGCTCGCCCAAACGCGTAACCCGCAGCCAGTTGGGTCCCAACCACACACCCTCGCGGGTGATAATCGATTCGTCGGCCGCCAGGGATGCGCGCATTGCCATGGCCTGTGACAGGTCCTCGGCTACCCTTACGCCCCGCAGTAAACGGTCTGCCAGGCCCTGGCTACGTACCTTGGCCGCAAGAAATTCCGCGGACAGCCGGTGTGGACTGCGCAGACTCCACCAGTGCCAGCTGCCCCTGCTCGAGGCTACCCAACATACCGCCGAGCGCGCCAAGGCTGTCAACGCAAACCGCCTGCAGGTAATCACCCAACACGGTTTCCACCGCCAGTTGCCAGCCGTCGTCCACCTGCAACTGCTCCAGCAAGCGCGGTTTGTCCGCGAGCTGCTGCGCCTGCAACCACTCGCCGACATCAGCGCTGCCATCTTCCATTGCCGCCTGCTGCAGTGCCTCAAGCGATGCCTGCCGGCCGCGCAAGCGCTGCAGGGACGAACGCACTTCGTTCAGCTCAGTAGACAGCTCGCTGGTGCGCTCGCGAGTCGCTGATATCTGCTCCACCACTTGCTCGGCGCTGCTCTCATGTTCGGCCATGACCATCTCGGTCTCGGCAAGCTGCTCGGCAAGCGTTTCCATTTCACCCTGGTCAGGGCCCGGGGCCAGCGCCGTCTGCTCTGCTTCCAGTTGCACGGTACGCGCCTGGATACGCTTGAGCACCTGCTCCAGGTGCTGGATGCGCGACTGCTGTACCTCCGACTGCTGGCGCGGCTCGGAAGCATGCTGATTGAACTCATCCCACTGTTGCTGCCAGGCATGCATGGCCTCTTCTGCCTGCAGCAGTGCCTCGGCACTGGACTCCTCCAGCTCCTGCAGCATTTCCAGCTCTGGTGTCAGGGTTTCAATTTCCTGCTCCCAGGCGACCAGCTTGTCGCGATCGTCGCCCAGATGACTTTCGGCCTGGTTCAGGGCGTCGCTGGTTTGCTGCAGGTCTTCTGTCAGCTGCCGGCTGCGCTCCTGCTGGTGCTTGATCGTCTGCTCAATGCGGGCAACTTCTGAACCCAGCGAGTAATAGGTCCCCTGCACACGATTGAAGGTATCGGTGCGATCGGTGTGCTCTACCCGATGCTGCTCAATGGCGGTATCGACCTGTTGGTGCTCGGCGTGCACTGCCTCCAGCTTGACCTCCAGCTCACCAATACCCTGGGTGGCTGTGGTGATCTGCCGGTCCAGGTCCTGCCACTGCAAGGCCTGCAGCTGCGCCTTGTAGCGACGCTCATCATCCTTGTACTGGCTGTACTTTTCCGCGGCCTGGGCCTGGCGCTGCAAATGCTGCAGCTGACGCTCCAGCTCGTCACGCAGGTCGGTCAGGCGCTCGAGGTTCTCCAGCGTACGCCGCATGCGGCTCTCGGTTTCCTTGCGCCGTTCCTTGTACTTGGATATCCCGGCAGCTTCCTCTATGAAGGTCCGCAACTCTTCCGGCTTGGACTCGATCAGTCGCGAGATGGTGCCCTGCTCAATAATGGCGTAGCTGCGCGGGCCAAGGCCCGTACCCAGAAAGATATCGGTGATGTCA
Source organism: uncultured Gammaproteobacteria bacterium (assembly GCA_963845135.1). Lineage (GTDB taxonomy): Bacteria > Pseudomonadota > Gammaproteobacteria > Pseudomonadales > Halieaceae > Halioglobus. The sequence continues at coordinate 25,460 of CAWJQW010000008.1, forward strand.
CGACGGCGGCAGCGCGTGCCATTGAGAAAGTATTCAGATTGCCCCTCGCGGGAGACCAGCCGCTTGATGGATATCTCGGCGTAACTGGCGTACTCACCACCGACGCCACCATCGGCATTGTCAAACACCAGTTCGATAAAGGCCTGGCCGACGGGCTGGCGATTGACCGAGCCATTGAAAATCACGTCGCTCATGGACTCGCCACGCAGGTTCTTGGCAGAGCTCTCCCCCATGACCCAGCGCACGGCATCGATCACATTGGACTTGCCGCAACCGTTGGGGCCGACGACAGCGCACATATTACTGGGGAAGTTGACGGTGGTCGGGTCAACGAATGACTTGAATCCGGCCAGCTTGATAGACTTTAGTCGCATTTAACTTTAACTACCCGCTATATCCTGTTGTTTTTTATAGATTTATTCGGATTTTTAACGAAATATGCCCCAATCCGAAAACACAAGATATAGTGTATAGACTTTAAACTGACAACACTATGCCCTGACTAAAAAAACCGCAAAATTTAGCTTTCGCTAGCGCTATTGTTGGGTGCCAGAACGATATCAACGGCACTTGCCGTTCGCTGTCGGCGCCAGGGGACCGGCACTGCCGAGCCAGGTGGCATTGGCCTCGCCGGGGCGCCCGCCGGGGATACCTGCACCACCACCAGCACGGAGTCAGCCTGCGACAGTTTTTGCCCTGCCATGGAGTTACTGTCATCCAGGCGCAGGGTCAGCGGCAAGTCAGCACCGGACAGTCGCTGCACAGCAATCGGCATGCGGCTGTCGCTGGCCGCATCGCGTGCCAGCACAAAGACCGTATCCGCCGCGTCGATCACCGAGCCCTCGGGCGCGGCGACTGAAACGGTAACACCCAGCGAGTTGGCACTTGCCGCCGCGGGCTCCGGGGTCGCCGGCGCAGCCGCTGCCACCGGCTCACCCAGCTTCTCTCGAGCACTGTCGATGATGCCGGCGATCATGCGCTGGCTCTCGGAGCCGGGTGACTCGACAGCCAGCAAACGTTGCCAATAGCCAATGGCGGCGCGGTACTGACCCTGCTCGTACGCTGCCATACCCAGCAATCCCAGGGCGGTACGCTGGTGCGGGTCAATTGCCAGCGCCTGTTCCGCGCGCATTTTTGCACTGTCATCCAGTACGCGGCCCGCTGCCAGGTATCGCGCCTGCGCAGCATATGCCAGGCCCGCAGCATCCTCGGGCGCTGCCAGTGTCAGTTCGTCGTAGGCCTGGGCAGCCCTGGCATAGTCCTGTGAACCCATGTAGAAGCGACCCAACATGGCAATGTAGTGCAGATTATCCGGCCGTTGCGCGGCGCGCTTTTCTATCGCCTGCATCAGTGCCTCCATCTGCTGCGGCGTGCTGGTATCGTCCAGGGTCTGCAGTTGCCGTGAAATCATCACGTCCTGTGCGCCACCCAGCTGGTAATACATGGCGATACTGAAGACCGCTACCAACGGCAGCAGCAACCAGGCCGGAAAGCGGCGAGCACTTGCCGCGCGCGTGTGAATCGCCTCGGGGACCTGCTCGTCTTCAAGCAATCGCAGTTGTGCATCGGCGGCGAGGGAGTCATTGCCCTCCTCGCGCCAGTTCCTGCTGACGCAGTTGGTACCACTCGAGGTTGGCCCTCTCCAGGTCCTGGTCCGTGGTGCCGCCGCGTTTCCTGGTGGGGATCAGGAAGAAAACCCCACTGAGCGCCAGTAGCAAGGCGCAGACCGCAATAAACAGAGTCATGGCTTCTCTGCCTTGGCAATCAGGTCGCGCAAACGCCGCTGTTCTTCTTCTGTGAGCTCCGCTTCAGCGGTCCCCGGTTTGCGCCGCCCCCGTAGTGTCACCACAACAATCAACACACCCAGTAGCAACAGGATGCCGGGTGCCAGCCATAGCAGCGCCGTGGCGCCGCTGAAACGCGGTCGATAGCGCACAAACTCGCCGTAGCGAGCAACCATATACTGAAGGATCTCGTCGTCACTGGCACCTGTTTCCAACTGCTGATGCAGGAGTTTGCGCAAATCCTGCGCGATGGGTGCATTGGAATCTGCAATGTTCTGGTTCTGGCACTTGGGGCAACGCAGTTCCCCACTGAGGTCCTGGTAACGCTCTTCCAGCTGTGGATCGCTGAATTCGTAGGTTTCAATCACCGCCTGCGCGGTAAAGGGAGCGAGTCCGCCCGCAAGCAGCAGTAACAGCGTGCATACCCGGCGCATCATCCTTCACCCCCGCCCTGTAATTGTGTATAGATCGGCTGCAATATCGTCGTCCATACCCGTTCATCCACAACACCAACGTGACGGTAGCGAATAACGCCACTTGCATCGACCAGATAGGTTTCCGGCGCACCATAGACGCCAAGGTCCAGACCGAGTGTCCCTTCCCTGTCAGCGATATTGGCAATATAAGGATCACCCAACTGTTGCAGCCACTGCAGGGCCGCCGCGTCTTCGTCCTTGTAGTTGATACCGTAAATGGCCACACCCTGCTGCGCCAGTTCGGTCAGGTAGGGGTGCTCAACACGGCAGGATACACACCAGGTAGCCCAGACATTAAACAGCGCGACATCGCCGCTCACCGCGTCCTTATCAAGCAACTGGCTCTGCCCCAGAGCTGGCAGGGAGAAAGCCGGGAACGGCTTGTCGATCAGGGCCGAGGGCAGTTCCTTGGGGTCCAGTGACAGGCCGCGCAGGAGGAACAGTGCGAGAATGCCGAACAGTATCAGCGGTACGAACAGCTTCAGCCTAGCGGGCATATTCAGTTCCATCCGCGGTGCTGGGAACCCGGTTGCGCTGCCGACGGTAGCGTTTGTCGAGCACCGTGGTGAAAGCACCAAAGGCCATCAGGATGGCACCCACCCACATCCAGCGGATCATCGGTTTGTAGTGCAGGCGGATCGCCCAGGCACCGCTCTCACCGATCGGTTCACCCATGGCGACAAACAGATCGCGGAATACGCCGGGGTCTATCGCGGCCTCTGTCATCATCGAACCGCTGGCCAGGTAGCGACGTTTTTGCGGCGCCATGTAGGCCACAGACTCACCGTCACGGGTCACTTCAAAGCGCGCTTCGTCGGCGAGATAATTGGGCCCGCGCACCTGCGCAACTTCAATAAAGCGGAAATCATAGCCCGCCAGGGAGTCCGTATCGCCGGGGCTCATTTTCAGGTCGTGCTCAATCGCGTATTGACTGGTTGCCACAACGCCAATGATGCAGGCGGCGAAACCCAGGTGTGCCAGCACCATGCCCCAATAGCTGGGTGTGATACGACGCAAGCCCCCGGGGAACCCCGCCGCCCCGCCCATGCGGAACCAGAGGTCCCGCAGGAGGCCAAGCACCAGCCAGGCAGCCAGCAACACAGCCAGCGCCACCCACAAATTATAATCGGCATGCAGTAAAGGCAGCGTCACCGCACAGAGCACCGCGGCGATGCCCGGCAGCAGCAGTTCGGCTTTCCAGCGCTGTGTGCTATCGCGCTTCCAGCGGGAAATGGGACCAAAAGCCATCACCGGCGCCAGCAGGGCCATCAGCGGCACAAAGACCGCGTTGAAATAAGGCGGGCCCACAGAGTACTTGCCCATCCCCAGCGCATCCACAATCAGCGGAAACAGCGTGCCAAAAAGCACCGTCAGCGTGGCGACCGTGAACACCACGTTATTGAACAGCAGCAGCGACTCCCGCGATACCCAGGAAAAGCTTACCCGGCTGCTGACAGCGGGTGCCCGCAGGGCATAGAGCACCAGCGAGCCGCCAACCACGATGGCAAGGAACACCAGGATAAACATGCCACGGGCAGGGTCGGTGGCAAAAGCGTGAACCGAAGTCAGTACGCCGGAGCGCACCAGGAAGGTGCCCAGCAGGCTCAGGGAGAAAGCGAAAATTGCCAGCAGCACGGTCCAGCTTTTGAACAGCCCGCGCTTCTCGGTCACCGCCAGCGAGTGCACCAGTGCCGTGCCGGCCAGCCAGGGCATGAAGGAGGCGTTTTCAACCGGGTCCCAGAACCACCAGCCGCCCCAGCCCAATTCATAATAAGCCCACCAGCTGCCCAGCATGATGCCCAGGGTCAGGAAGGCCCAGGCAACGTTGGTCCAGGGCCGCGACCAGCGCGCCCAGGAGGCATCCATTCTGCCACCCAGCAGCGCCGCAATCGCAAAGGCAAAGGCCACGGAAAAGCCCACATAACCCATATAGAGCAGCGGCGGATGAATAATCAGGCCCGGGTCCTGCAGCAGCGGATTAAGGTCATTGCCGTCGGCAGGAATACTGGGCAGCAGCCGCGCAAAAGGATTGGAAGTGAGCAGTGAGAAAGACATAAAGCCCACACCCACGCCACCCATTACGGCGAGCACGCGCGACAATACCAGCAAGGGCAATTGCGGACTGAACACCGCGACGGCCGCGATCCACATGCACAGAATCAGTGCCCACAGCAGCAGGGAACCTTCATGGTTGCCCCAGACAGCGGAGAATTTATACATCACCGGCAGCAGGCGAGTTGCTGTTGGCAGCCACCACGGCCACCGAGAAATCGTCCTGCAGGAAGGCAACCGTGAGGCAGACAAAACTGATAGTCACAAATACCAGCAGGCCGATCGCCAGCCGGGGCGCCAGCGCCATGGCATAGGTGTTGCGGCGCCAGGCACCCCAGGCGGGGACCGTCGCCAGCAATCAGCGCCAGCGCCAGGCCGATAATCAGGGCAAAATGGCCCATTTCAGGAATCATTGCTTCACCCCCTTGTGGTCGTAGCCGGACTGTTCCAGCGCGTCCATGACTTCTGGCGGCATATAGTTCTCATCGTGTTTGGCCAGTACTTCCGTGGCTTGAAGCACACCATCTTGAGTCCAGCTTTCCAGAGGCGACCGCGCCCTGCCCTTCATCAAACAGGTCAGGCAGGATCCCAACATACACGACCCCGACAGAGGCCTTGAAATCGGTCACTTCAAAGCGTGTTTCCAGGCTGTCATCGGCGCGCTGCACACTGCCCTCGACAACCATGCCGCCAACGCGTATCGGCTGACCAACCGGCGCCTTGCCCTGCGGCGACTTCGGCGGGCGGGTAGAAAAGGTTGATATTGCCGCGCATGGCATAGGCGACCAGGCCGATGGCCGCGCTGGAAAAAACGACGATAAAAAGAACCAGGTAAAGTCGTTGTTTACGAACCGGGTGCATGAGCTGTCCTCTTCCTCTAAGCTGGGCTCTGACTTGGAGCGCCGCGGTCACGGCGAAGTTCCCCAGACAATTCGAGCATCAGGCGGCGTTGGCGTCGCAGCGGCATAACCAGCAGCAACATCACCACCACCAGGGTGATGGCATAGGCTGACCAGACGTAAGCGCCGTGGCCGTCCATAGTACATCATTGCCGCAACGCTGTCGAAGTACATCATCTAGCCCTTCTCCTCTGCCAGCTTCCGCACCCATTTGGTGCGTCGCTCGCGAGCCAGGATCTCACCGCGCATATTCATCAACAGGGCACAGGTAAACAGCGCGTAGAAAGCAGATGATCATCAATAACAGCGGATACAGCATGCTGGCGTGAATAGTGGATTCGCCAGTAAATTTGATCGACGCGGGCTGGTGCAGGCTGTACCACCAGTCTACCGACTTATAGATGATCGGAATATTTACTGTGCCCACCAGGCTCAACACGGCGCAGGCCTTACCGGCGGCCTCCTTGTTGTCATAGGCCTCGTAAAGCGCAATCACGCCGAGGTACAGAAACAGCAGGATCAGCATGGACGTGATGCGCGCGTCCCATACCCACCAGGTGCCCCAGGTCGGCTTGCCCCAGATCGCACCGGTCACCAGGGCGATAAAGGTCAGCGCCGCACCGATGGGTGCGCAGGATTTCATGGCGATATCCGCCATTTTCATTTTCCAGATCAGGCTGACGGCGCCGGCAATCGCCATCACGTAATAGCCAGCCAGCGCCACGACGGCGGCGGGCACGTGAATATAAATAATCCGGTAACTGTTGCCCTGGCGAAAATCGGGCGAGGTGAACAGCAAACCCCAGGTCGCGCCGATGACAAGGCCGATAAGCGTTAGCGGCAACAGGTAGCGCAGAATGGTTCCGGAGATACCAAACAGCCAGGGGGGAGAGCCAAGTTTATGAAAGAAGGTCCACATCGCGGCGCCGATTATACAGTGCCGCCACCGGCGAACAACCAGTGACGGAGTGGGGAATTAATGATCGCTAGCACTTTTCATGCATCCACGCTGATTCTGAGACCGGCAGCCGTGGCAATCGGTGCCAGGGCAATCGCGAGCGACAGCATGGCACCCAGAATCGCCAGGTACGGTGCCGCGGGGCTGCCACTGACCGCGGCCTTGACCGCGGCGCTGCCGAAAATAAGTACGGGCATATACAGCGGGAGGATCAGCAGCGATATCAGCATGCCGCCGCGGCGCAGGCCTACGGTCAGCGCGGCGCCGATCCCGCCCACCAGGCTGAGCACCGCGGTGCCAAGCAGCAGGCTGAAGAACAGTAGCGCACATATGCCCGCCGGGGGCAAATTGAGCATCAGCGCGAAAACAGGCGACACCAGGGCCAGCAGCAGGCCGGTCACCAGCCAGTGGGCGCAGACATAGGCCAGCACGGAGAGATAAAGCGGCTGGGGTGAAAGCAGCAATTGCTCCAGGCTGCCATCATCAAAGTCGCTGCGAAATACGCCGTCGGACGTCAGCAGGTTGGACAACAGTGCGATAATCCACAGTATACCCGGAGCAAAGTCGGCCAGTGTATCCGGCGCAGGGCCCAGCCCCAGGGGGAACAGGGCCACCACCATGGCGAAAAATAGCAGCGGGTTGCCAATATCCACCGGGCGGCGCACTGCCAGCACCAACTGCCTGCGCAACAGGCGCGCGCAAAATACTGCAGTAGTGGGAGGGCTCACGGCAGTATCCCCGCGCCGAGATCCAACCGGTCTACCCGGTGATCAATGTCCATCGGCTGGTGGGACGTGAGCACAACAGACCCACCCTGTTTCACATGAGTTGCGAACAGTGCCTGCAGTTCGGCGACGCCTTTGACATCGATTGCGGTGAATGGCTCGTCCAGTAACCAGAGCGGACTGCGCGAGAGATACAAACGCGCCAGGTTAACCCGCCGGTGCTGTCCCGCCGACAGGGCGTGGCTGAACACATCCTCGTAGCCGTAGAGCCCCACCTTCGACAGTGCTTCTTCTATCTCGGCGTCACCGCACTGACTCTCGCCGGAGACATGCCAGGCCAGGTTTTCGCGAGGGGTTAGCAGCGCCTTGACGGCACTGTGATGCCCCAGGTAGAGCATTGCGCCGTTGCGCACCACCTGCCCCTCATACCCGTAACGTGACAGCCCGGCCAATATGCGTATCAGGCTGGTCTTGCCGGCGCCATTGGCGCCTTCGACCTGAATGACCTGCCCCGGGTGGACGGCGAAAGACAGGCCGGCAAAAAGCTGGCGACCGCCCCGCTCAAGCGACAGCTCTTCGGCCACCAACAGCGGCGCACTGTCGCCGGAATCGGTCAGAGGTTCACCACGTTAACGACGGGAATGTGCAGCTCGCGATCAACCTGCTCCGCACGCAGGCTGTTGAAGTCGAAGATTGCACCATCGGCCAGTTGGGAGGGGGCCACATTACAAATGCTGCGGAATATGGTTTCGGTGCGGCCGGGGTACTGCCGCTCCCAGTCCTTGAGCATATTCTTGATCTGCACACGCTGCAGGTTCTCCTGCGAACCGCACAGATTGCAGGGAATGATGGGAAACTCCTTGTACCGGGCAAACCGGGCCAGGTCTTTTTCCTTGCAGTACGCCATCGGCCGGATCACTACATTTTTCTTATCGTCAGAGAGCAATTTCGGCGGCATGGCCTTGAGTTTGCCGCTGAAAAACATATTCAGGAACAGGGTCTCAACGATATCGTCCCGGTGATGGCCAAGGGCAATCTTGTTTGCCCCTATCTCCTGGGCAAACCCATAAAGGCTGCCGCGCCGCAGCCGTGAACACAGGCCGCAGGTGGTCTTGCCCTCGGGAATGACTTCCTTGACGATGCTGTAGGTGTCTTTTTCGAGGATGTAATACGGCACATCCAGGCGATCGAGAAATGCCGGGAGCACTTCTTCCGGGAAACCGGGCTGTTTCTGGTCAAGATTAACCGCCACCAGCTCGAACTGGATGGGTGCGCGCCTGCTGCAGGTTAAGCAGCACATCCAGCATGCCATAAGAGTCTTTACCGCCGGACAGGCACACCATGACCTTGTCGCCCTCTTCGATCATATTGTAATCGACGATGGCTTTACCGGCGTTACGCCGCAGTCGCTTCTGCAGCTTGTTGAACTCATATTGTGACTTTTCTGGTGTCTGCTTCGCTCATAATACTTTCTGGTAATGGCAGGCTTCGCTGGGGCGTTGTGGCGCATTCTATCTACATTTCGAGCCAGATGAAATTTAAGATGCGGTGCCACGCCACCGGCCGGGGCGACCGCCGCTGGTGGCAACCGCCGTCGGTTACGCGGCAACCGGTCTGGCGGATGCTACGGCGTCAATCGCCAAAAGACTGGTGAGAAGCGACCTGTCTCCGGCCTAAAACCGGAAGATTTAACAAAAGTGTCATATGTCATAAAACTGTAATATTCTGCCCTATAATGGCGCGCATACGTTCGATGTCCAATAACTGACCCACTCTACGACGCCGTGCAAGGAACTGCATATGTCCAGCAAACATTTTGGCCCCTATTTATTAACAGCGGCGACTCTGCTCGCCATTCGCCCCCCCTCGCAGCGCAGGACGCTGCGCCGCACTGGTCTGACACGCTGAAAAACATGGGCACGGTCTACTCCAACCCGGATGCGGACTATATCCAGAAGGTGAAATTATTCGGCCGTTTCCATTACCAGTACAACTACTCCGACGGTGAGAGCGCGGGCCAGGACTTCAGCGGCGATGGTGACGAAGTCAGGCGGCTCCGGGCGGGGGGCTCTGTCGACTTCCTCGATGGATTCAAGGTACTGGGCCGGATGAACCTGATTGAACGTGGCGCCTTTTTCCGCACTGATTTAGGTTTTTCCAGCTGGGACGAGCTCTACGTGGAATACGGCCGCAAAGACTGGCTTGGGTTCGATTCCGCGTCCATTGGCTATGGGCGCTACAAGCTGCTGTTCGGCGGTGAAGAGCATCAATCGTCCAAGCGCATCAAAACGATTGAGCGAAGTGCCATCAATAATCGCTTCGGCAGCCGGCGTCCTACCGGCGCGGTGCTCAAGGCTGAAAAGAATGGCGTGGACTATGTATTTGGTGTCTGGTCGAGTGAAATTGACCTCGAGAGCTGGTCAGGCTGGGGCGAAAACGTGGCGGTACAGGGCAGCGCTGAATTCGACGCGCTGGACGGTCGCCTGTTGCTGGATTTCATCTACGCGGATAACAGCCGCCTGGACCTCAGAATCTTTAATTATAACTGGGCGACTTCGGTCACCTACAACCGGACGTTCAGTCGCGGTCACCTGATGGCCAACGCCACCGTGTCCGATGACCGCCGTGGCGATCCTCTGGGCATTGTGCTGTTGCCAAGCGTTTACCTGATCCCCGACAAACTCGAGGCCGCCTTTCGCTACCAGTGGTCACACGCCAGCGGCGACCGCCTGGCACCGACCAGTAGTGGCGGCCGCGGCCTGCGCGCCATTGCCCTGCAAGAGGGTGTATTCCCCGGCGCAGGCAGTGATTACCAGGCCTTGTACGCGGGCCTGAACTACTACCTTGCCGGTGACAACCTCAAATTCATGGCCGGCCTGGAATACGAAGATATCAGTGGTATTTCGGCAACAGAACTGGACGGCCTGACCTTCTGGCTCGCATTTCGCACCTTTTTCTAATAACAGGCCCGGCCAAGGCCTGCGCCCCTGCGCAGGCGCGGCCAGCCTGGCATAAGCCCCATTCCCATCTCGAATATCGCCTATCGCGGCTACTCCCTTGTATTTTGTGTGGATTGCTAACAAAATGTGCGCCCCTGACGTACCGCTCAAACCACTTACGAGGACCAGATCGAGATGAAAACACCTGTACGCGTGACCGTTACCGGCGCTGCGGGCCAGATTGGCTACGCACTGCTCTTCCGTATTGCTTCCGGCGCCATGCTGGGCGACGACCAGCCCGTAATCCTGCAACTGCTGGACATTACGCCGGCTATGGACGCACTGCAGGGTGTGAAAATGGAACTCGAAGACTGTGCTTTCCCGCTGCTGACTGACATCGTCTGCACCGACGATCCCAACGTGGGCTTCAAGGACACCGATTACGCACTGCTGGTTGGCGCCCGCCCCCGTGGCCCCGGTATGGAACGCAAGGACCTGCTGGAAGCCAACGCCGCGATTTTCTCCGTGCAGGGCAAGGCGATCAACGACAACGCCAGTAAAGACATCAAGGTGCTGGTAGTGGGTAACCCCGCCAACACCAACTCCCTGATTGCCCAGCGCAATGCACCGGATATCGACCCGCGCAACTTTACCGCCATGACTCGTCTTGATCACAACCGCGCCAAGACCCAGATCGCGCTGAAGACCGGCAAAACCGTCAACGATGTCACCAACATGACCATCTGGGGCAACCACTCCGCTACCCAGTATCCGGATCTGTTCAACTGCAAGGTGAGCGGCGAAAGCGCCATCAGCCTGGTGGACCAGGAATGGTACGAGGGTGAATTTATCCCCGTGGTCCAGCAACGCGGCGCGGCTATTATCAAGGCCCGCGGCGCATCTTCTGCCGCTTCCGCAGCGAACGCGGCCATCGACCACATGCGCTCCTGGGCGCTGGGCACGGAAGGCGACGACTGGGTATCCATGGGCGTCTACTCCGACGGCTCGTACGGCATTACCGAAGGCCTGATCTACTCCTTCCCCTGCCGCTGTGCCAACGGCGACTGGAGCATCGTCCAGGGTGTTGAGGTCGGTGAGTTCAGCCAGGCGAAGATGTCTGCCACCGAACAGGAACTGTGCGAGGAGCGTGACGCGGTTCAGCACCTGCTGCCCTAGTCACTCCATTGCAACACCCAAAACGCCAGCCCCGCTGGCGTTTTTTATGGTTCATCGCATATTAGCGGGGAGTGGCCGGGAATTGTCATTTGCTGCTAAGCGGACACACGTAATGGGGTAAGCCTTCCCTGGTTGGAAACAAACCCCCACGCCCTTCCGGAAGGCTTACCCCATTCGTGCTGGCCTCCTCCTCATTTCGACTCGACTATCCATTACCTAGACTCTCCGTGACGCGCCAAAGCCGTCGCTGAAGTGCCTGAACAGCCCGTCTTATCACACGCGTCCCTCCGGGATTCCCTCGCTCGGTCACGAGCCATAAAGCGCTTCGCTGTCTCGTGCCTCTCCCTCGGCGCGCACTTGCAACGGACAGTTCAGCCGCTTCACCGACTCCTCACCAGGGCGAAGCTAATGGTGGCTCATATATCGACCATGTGGCTTCACCGCTGGTGAGGCGGGAGAGAGGCTGAAATCATCCGTTGCAAGTCACCCGCCGAAGGAGAGCTGCGAGACAGTGCTTTTCTGGCTCGCAACTGAGTGAGGGAACCCCGGCGGGGCGAGGTATAAGACGGTGATTTCAGGCACTTCCCGGCGACTTGGAACATCACAGGGAGTATAGGTAGTGGATAGTCGAGTCGAAATGGAGGAAGGCCGCTGTAATCGTGGGTAACCTCCCGGAAGGGCGTCAAAAGGGGGTTTGTATCTAACCGGGGGTATACCCACATTACAGTGATGCCGCATTAGCAAGATGGAACATTCTCTGGCTGTTACCCCGCTAATGCGCGAAGAACCTTTTTTATGCCCAGGGATGGGCGGTATGCCGCGAGAGGCATGGATGCCGGTAGCGGCGAATGCCCAGGGATGGGCGGTATGCCGCGAGAGGCATGGATGCCGGTAGCGGCGAATGCCCAGGGATGGGCGGTATGCCGCGAGAGCCATGGATGCGGCAGCGCCCTCCGGGCCCGGCCGTGGACCTGCTTGCTGATTACTGATCTAATACATAGTTATGAATGACTCTATAACAACAACACCACAGAAGGCCTACCACCACGGTAACCTGCGCGCTGAATTGCTCGATACGGCCGTTGAACAGCTGCGTCACACCGGTGCAGAAGAGCTCAGCCTGCGCGCGCTGGCCCGGGCCATTGGCGTATCACAGACGGCACCCTACCGGCACTTTGCCGACAAGAGCGAGCTACTGGCGGCGATGGCGACTCGCGGCTATCGCGGTTTGTTCACTGCCTTGCGCGAGGCGGTCTCTAGCGCAGGCAATGACCCGGACGACCAGATGGTCGCCGTCGCGCATGCCTACGTCGACTATGCGGCGGAGAATCCGCAATTATTCAAATTGATGTTCGGCCCGGCGGTGCAGCCAGCTGCCCGCTATCCTGAGTTGCGCGAGGCCAGCCGCGAAACCTTACACCTGGTGCAGGAAATCATTCAGCTGGGTGTGGATATCGGTCGCTACCAGACAGAAGAGAATGTTCTCTATCTGGCAAATGCCGGCTGGTCGGGCATCTATGGCCTGGCAACGCTGCGCATTGACACACCGGAGCTGTTTGAGCGGTATATCAACCTGCACAAGCAGGTTGAGTTGGGTGCCCGCACCTTCCTTGCAGGCATCCGCAAGGGCAACGCCTAGACAAGCTCCACCCGCCGCACCGCTGCGGCGACTAGAGTTCGCGCAATACGGCTACCGGGGGGTGTGACACAACCCGCCGACAACTGAAGACCCCAAGCGCGGCAATCAACACCATGCCTGCCACTATCCCCAGCGGCCAGAGCCATGGTGAGGGCGAGTACCGCATATCCATCGCGGTGATCTGCAAGATCGCCACCGATAACTCCGCTGCAATGGTCGCCAACAGGCCGGCAAACAAGCCCAGCGCAGCAAATTCAATCAGCAGTCCACCCAGAATCAATTGCTTGCGTGCACCCAGGGCGCGAAGAATTGAGCTTTCATGCAGCCGTTCGTCCACGCTCGCCTGCACACCGGCAATCAACACCAGGGCGCCGGTTGCCAGTATCACCACCAGCACCAGCTCGATAGCGCCGGATACCTGCTGGATAATACTGCGGATCTGATCAATAACCAGGTCCATTTCTATGACCGTGACGGTGGGGAACTGGCGAATAAAGTCGTTGAGGAAGACCTTGTTATCCGGGTCAAGATGGAAGCTGGTCATAAACGTGGCCGGGTAGTCAGCCAGTACATCCGGCGGAAATACCATAAAGAAATTCGGCCGCATGGACTGCCAGTCCAGGCTGCGCAGGCTGCTCACCGTTACCTCCAGGGGCTGCGCGCCAACCAACATGGACAGGCGATCACCCACTTCTATCCCCATGCGCTCTGCAAACTCAATCTCAACCGACACCAGCGCCGCGTCGGTGTCTGCTGGCCACCATTCGCCCGCTACCAGTTCATTGCCCTGCGGGAGCGTATCTGACCAGGTGAAATTCACCTCGCGCTGCCGTGGGCCGTCCATCTCTGCCTCATCCCGCGTGGGCAGGTCTGCGCCCTCCACGGCCATGATCCGCCCGCGAATCATCGGGTAAAGGGCCTCGCTGGTGATGCTCTCTTCGCGCAGGGCCTGGTCAACGGCCTGCACATCGTTGGGCCCGATGTTGATCATGAAGTGATTGGGCGCGTCCTCCGGCAACTGCGTCTGCCACTCATCTACCAGTGACGTCCGCACCAGCACCAACACCAGCAACAACATGATGGCCATGGCAAAAATCACCACCTGCAGCGCATTCGAGGCGCCGCGACGCTGCAAGCCAGCCAGCGCCAGGCGCCAGATACTTCCCGCGCTCATGCCCACCAGGCGCCCCCCCTTGAGCAGGGTCATGGCCAGTCCCATTCCGAGGGTGACGGTCACTGCCAGGCCCGCCAACAGCGCCAGCCGTCAAACGCCAGTCACCGCTGTACCACAGCATCAACAACGATACCGCCACCAGCCCCAGCAGGTAGTCGCCAGAGGTACCGCGAGAAAACACGGCGATATCCTTGCGCAACACGCGCAGCGGGCTGGCCTGGCCCAAGCGTCGCAGCGGCGGCCAGGCAAAGCTCAGCAAGCAGGTTAAGGCGGTGGCACTGCCGATCAGGTACGGCCGCGGTCCGCTGGGCCCCGGCTCTACCGGGAGTTGCTCGGCAAACAGCGTAAAGAAAATCGCCTGTATACCCCAGCCCAGCAGGCATCCGCAGACGGTGGCTATCGCGCCCAGCAACAGCAAACTCTTGCCGTAGAGCAGATTGATGGCACCGGACGTCGCGCCAAGGCTTTTCATCACCGCGACATAATCGTTATGCCGTTCACTAAAGCGCCGCGCGGCCAACGCGATCGCCACGCCGGCCAACACCACGCCCAGGCTGCCCGCAAGCAGCAGAAAACGCTCAGCCCTGTCCAGCGCGTTGCTGATACCGGGCTGACCGTCGCTGACATCCAGCAATCGTTGCCCGGGGGCCAATTGCGGCTCCAGCCACTGCGTAAAAGCAGCCAGATCCTGCGCGTCCCCCGCATAGAGCTGCCTGAACTCGACCCGGCTGCCGGGCTGAATAACCTGGGTGGCGGCAATGTCCTGGTAATGCATCAGCAGCCGCGGACCATAGCCAAACATGCCCGCGGCCTGGTCCGGCTCTCCGCGCACCGCACCGGTGACGGTGAGCATCGCTTCCCCCACCTGCACGCTGTCTCCCACCGCGACATCCAGTAGCGGAAAGAGCCGCGAGTCCAGCCAGACGGCGCCGGCCCGGGGGCCCTGGGCGACCGTCACCGCGTCGCCAAAGGGTTGCTCGCTAAACTTGAGGTCTCCCCGCAGGGGATACTGGCCGGACACCGCCTTGATGGACGCCAGCTGCATGGCATCGCCGTCGGCATAGACCATGGAAGGGAATGTCAGCGTGGTCGCGACCTGCAAGCCCGCGTCGCCGGCATACTGCAACCATTCGCCGGACATCTCACGACCACTGCGCACGACCGTATCAGCAGCCAGAAAGCGATGACTCTCCAGCTCCAGGGCCGATTGCAGCCGGGTGGTGAAGGCGCTGATGCCCGACACCACTCCCACCGCCAGGATCAGGGCCATCATCAGCACGCCCAGTTCGCCGCCGCGCCAGTCCCTGGCGAGCATCCGCGTTGCGGTGATAGACACGCTCAGCGACCCTCTACCAGTTCGCCGGCTTCCAGTACCAGGCGGCGCTGACAGCGCTGCGCCAGTGCCATGTCGTGGGTCACCAGCACCAGGGTGGTCCCTTCCTGGTCGTTGATCTCAAACAACAGGTCGATGATATGACCGCCGGTGCGCGTATCAAGATTGCCTGTGGGTTCGTCTGCAAACAGGATGCGCGGCCGCGCTGCAAACGCCCTGGCAATCGCCACGCGCTGTTGCTCTCCGCCGGACATCTGTCGCGGGTAGTGATTCATTCGCTCACCGAGCTCCACCCGCTCAAGGTAGTGCCTGGCCTTCAAGCTGGCATCTGCTTCGCCCTTGAGCTCCAGGGGCAGCATGACGTTTTCCAGGGCGGTCAGGGCGGGCAATAGCTGGAAGGATTGAAAGACAAACCCCACTTCCCTGCCGCGAAACAGCGCACGGCCGTCCTCGTCCAGGTGGCTCAGGTCGGTGTCGTTGATAATCACGCGTCCGGCGCTCGCCTCATCGAGGCCAGCAAGCAGCCCCAGCAGGGTCGATTTCCCGGAACCGGAAGCACCCACAATGGCCACAGACTCTCCCGACTTGATTTCCAATGAAATCCCTTTCAGTATCTCCAGCTCGCTCCCGGCCATCGGGACCCTTTTCTGGACATTTTCGGCTTTGATCATGCAACGATTCCTTTACCTGTTCCTACGCTATGCAGCGACGCTCGGTTTACTTGCACTATTTACCGCGGCAAGTGCACAGGCCATGGAGCAGCGCCTTTTAGTGCTGGGCGATAGTATCAGTGCTGCCTACGGTATGTCTCTGCAGGAGGGATGGGTAGCGCAACTCGATGAACAGCTGACGGCTCGCGACAAACCGGTCGCCGTGATCAATGCCAGCATCAGCGGTGAAACCACCGGCGGCGCCCTGAGACGACTGCCTGCCCTGCTCAGCGAACACCAGCCCGACGTGGTACTCATTGAACTGGGTGGCAACGACGGGCTGCGTGGCTTTCCGGTCAATGCATTTCGCAGCAACCTGCAACAGCTGGCCACCCTGTCCACTGACAGCGGGGCGCGCGTCATCATCGTGCCCATGGAGATCCCCCCCAATTATGGCGCGCGCTATACGGCCAGTTTCCGCCAGGCATTTCCCGATGTCGCGCGGGAAACAAACAGCTTGCTCAGCGCGTTTATTCTCGACGGCGTCGCCACCGACCCGCAACTGATGCAAGCGGATGGTATTCACCCCACTGCCGAGGCACAAACCGTCATGCTGCAGAATCTGCTGCCCGCCATTGAAGAGGCATTGCAATGAGCCGGCCATCGCAATGGGACAGCTTACTGGCAGACGACCACGATCACGTCTGGCACCCCTATGCTTCTGCCAGTGATCCCGGGGTTATTGTCCCTGTCACGGGCGCCAGCGGTGTGCGCCTGGAACTGGCGGACGGCAGGGAATTAATCGATGGAATGGCCTCCTGGTGGTGCGCTATTCATGGTTACAACCACCCGGTGATGAACCGTGCGGTCACATCGCAGTTGCAAAAGATGTCGCACGTTATGTTCGGTGGCATCACCCACCCGCCCGCGGTAAAGCTGGCACGCATGCTCACGGAATTAACGCCGGCCTCGCTAAATCGTGTGTTCTTCAGCGATTCGGGATCCGTTGCCGTTGAGGTCGCCCTGAAAATGGCCGTACAGTACTGGCATGCCAACGGCCAGCCGGCAAAGCAAAAAATGGTCGCACTGCGCAATGGCTATCATGGCGACACCTTCGGCGCCATGTCTGTCTGCGACCCGGTCACCGGCATGCATCACCTGTTTGGGGATGTGCTGGCCAGTCAATACTTTGTCGCGGCACCGGAAGCCGCATTTGATGCGGAGTGTCCCGAGTCGGAGCTCAATGAAATCGGTGACCTGCTCACCGCGCACCATCGGGACATTGCAGCGGTTATTGTTGAACCCGTGGTGCAGGGCGCGGGGGGCATGCGGTTTTACTCGCCGGACTACCTGCGCAAACTGCGGGCACTGTGTGACGCTTTCGACGTGCTGCTGATTTTTGACGAAATTGCCACTGGCTTTGGTCGTACGGGAAAACTGTTCGCCATGGAGCACGCTGCGGTCGAACCGGACATTCTTTGCCTGGGTAAATCGCTCACCGGCGGTTACATGACGCTCGCTGCGACCCTGTGCAACAGCAAGGTCGCAGATGGCATCAGCGCCGGCGAGGCCGGGGCCTTCATGCATGGCCCTACGTTTATGGGCAACCCGCTGGCCTGCGCTACCGCCATTGCCAGTATAGAACTCCTGCTTTCTCAACCCTGGCAGCGCACGGTGGAAAGGATCGGCACGGAACTGGCCGCCGGACTTGCCCCGGCCCGTGAACTCCCCCAGGTCGCGCAGGTGCGCACACTGGGTGCCATCGGCGTCATCGAACTCAACGATCCGGTAGACCTCAAACAGATTACCCCCATGTTTGTCGAACGCGGGGTCTGGGTAAGGCCTTTCGGCAAACTGGTCTACGCGATGCCGCCCTACGTGATGAACAGCGACGACGTGGCCACGCTGACAGCGGCAATGGTCGACGTTGTCGCCCAGCTTTAGGCGCCCTGGCTAACCACTAACCCGCTGGGGCAGCCAGGCGCTGTTAACCGGGCATTTTCACGTTTCTGCAACCCCGGTTCCGTTGTACCGTAAACAACGCTCGAATATAGTGGTTGCAGTATAACGACCGGGATAACAATAAAAAGCATGACCAAGCGAGAACTCACACCCAGGCAAGCCGCCTTTTATCGGGTTATTTTCGGCACAGAAACCTGGGCAGGTAAGTGGTTTGATATATCCCTGATCGTAATCATCCTTACCAGCGTGTTAATCATCATGCTGGATTCCATCGAAGCCTACCACTTGCGCTATGGTGTTCTGTTTCTGCAGATCGAATGGGCTTTCACCCTGATATTCACGGTGGAATATATCATTCGCCTGTGGTGCTCGCCCAATCGCAAGGCCTATGCCCTGAGTGCCTACGGCGTCGTCGACCTGCTCGCCCTGTTACCGACGTACCTATCCCTGCTACTGCCGCAAACGGCGCCACTGCTCATCATTCGCCTGCTGCGGATACTGCGGATCTTCCGGGTGCTGCGACTGCTGTCTTTGCTCAACGAGGCCAATATCCTGGCCGAGGCCCTGCATCGGGCGGCGCGCAAGATACTGGTTTTCTTCCTGGCGATGATCATCCTGGCGACTATTTTCGGCTGTCTTCTTTACGTGGTCGAAGGCCCCGAACATGGGTTCAAGAGCATTCCCCACAGCATTTACTGGGCCATCGTCACTATCACCACCGTTGGCTACGGAGACGTTGTACCAATGACACCGCTGGGCCAGGCCATCGCCGCGGTGGGCATGCTCATCGGCTACATGGTCATCGCGATACTGACTGGCATCGTTATTTTCGAGCTGAACAAGCGCCAGACCCTGGAAGAGCAAACAGAAACAGAAGAAGCCATCAGGCAGTCACGTAACTGCACGACTTGCGCTACGGTAGAACACGACCCTGGCGCGCACTACTGTCGCCAGTGCGGCAGTGCGCTGCCCGCTCCCGGCCACGAGCCAGAGAAAAAACCAACCTGAACGCAAAACCGCAAGGAACCATTCGATGAGACCGGATACCCCGACTCCACTGTCACTCGCGATCACCGCGCTTTGCGCCGGTTTGATAGCCAATGCTTCACATGCACAACAGGTGCTTGAAGAAGTCGTCGTCACGGCGCAGAAACGTGAACAGAACCTGCAGGACGTGCCGGTCGCCGTGTCGGCGTTTAACCAGGCGATGCTCGAGCAGAGCGGCGTCAAGGACATGTTCGACCTGCAGACCAATGCGCCAAGCCTCATCGTCACCCAAAGCCAGACGTCCACCACCACCACCTTCGCCATTCGCGGTATTTTCACCAGCTCGCAGAACTTCGGCCTTGAACCCTCCGTCGGGCTTTATGTCGATGGCGTCTACAGGGCGCGCCAGGGATCGATGATCAACAACATGGTTGATATCGCCAGCGTGGAAGTATTGCGCGGGCCACAGGGCACGCTCTTCGGACGCAACACGCCGGCCGGCGCGATTACCCTGGCCAGCGTGGCACCAGACTTCAACGGCAGCGGTTTCCTGGAGGCCACCGCGGGCGAGTATGGCCTTTGGGGTCTGTCCGGGGGCAAATCCCTGACTGTCGCTGAGGACACGCTGGCCCTGCGCGCCACCGGTTTTATCATGGAGCGCGATGGCTACGTGGACATTGTTAATGGTGCCGACGACGCGATCAATGACAAGGATCGCTGGGGAGCGCGCCTGCAGGCCCTGTACACGCCCACCGATGACCTCAGCATTCGTTTCATCGCTGACTATTCAGAGGTTGACGAAATCTGCTGTGCTGCGGGCTCATTCAAAAACAATCTCGTGGCCCAGAACCTGCCGGCGGGGATCGCCGGTAAAGTTCGGCACCGACACCAATATTGTCAATCTCGGCGGGACTGTGATCGACCAGCGCGACTTTTACGACTATGAAGTCAGCGTTGCCAGACCGCCTCGCTCCAGCAATGAAGACGGCGGATTATCCATGCAGGTAGATTGGCAGACCGACAGCTTTTTGCTCACCAGCATCACCGCCTGGCGCCAGCACGACGCATTCGACGACGCCGATATCATCTTCACTGATCTCGATGGTGCGTACCGAATCAACGACGCCGACCAGAGCCAGTTTACCCAGGAGCTGCGTATCAGCCACAGCTACGAAGCGTTTAACTACGTCGCGGGCCTCTACTATTACCAGCAGGATTTGGACAATCACCGCGAGACCATCGTTGGCGGCGACCTTGCCGGCATCGTGGGGTTAGCGGCCAACGCATTCGTCGGAGGCAGCGGCGCCCAGGACATGCAATGAACAGGAACACACCAGCTATGCGGTGTTTGGGCAGATGGACTACAACTTGTCTGAATCACTGGTATTCACCGCGGGATTGCGCTGGACCTACGAGGACAAGGACCTGGCCAACACCTATACGCAGGATGCGCCGCCCATACTCAACCCACTGCTACCCAACTGGGGCTTCTACCTTTTTCCGCCACTTTCACCGCAACCGGACGTGCGCGAAAGCTTCGACGATGACCAGATTACCGGCGCGCTCAAGCTGAGTTGGTTCGCGCGTGATGACATCATGTTCTACGCCTCCTACGGCACCGGCTACAAGTCCGGCGGCATTAACGGCGACCGTATCCCCGCAACCTTCGACGTTGGCTTCGACGCCGAGTCGTCCACCTCTTATGAGTTGGGCATGAAGGCGGACTTCCCCGAGCAGGCCCTGCGCCTCAACGTGGCAATGCACCTGACCGATACGGACGACTTGCAGACCAACTCATTCCAGGGCGGCGGCTTTTTCCTCAGTAACGCAGGCACTGCCGAAACTTATGGCGTCGAGGTCGATCTCTTCTGGCTGCCCGCGGACAACACCACACTGACGCTCGCTTACGCCTACAATCACGGCGAATACGCAGATTTCGAGAATGGCCCCTGCTGGACAGGTACCCCATGGCACACCAACCAGCCAGACCCCGGTCTGCAGGAAGACGGCAGCTGCGATCGCAGCGGCGGTGATATCTCCACCAACCCGGAAAATGTACTGGTGCTGACTGCCAACCAGGATTTTCAGTTGGGTGACGATATCAGCGCATTTCTCTACGGCGAATACGTTTATACCGACGAACGTATGACGGATGTCAACAACGACCCGGTAAAATACGATGATGCCTACCACACGCTCAACCTGAGAACCGGCCTGCGCTTTGAGCGTTATGACACCTTACTCACCCTTTGGGGCCGCAACCTGACAGACGAGGACTCGACCGATACCATTGCCGATGCCGTCGCCCAGGACGGGCGTTTCGTCGGTTACTATAAAGAACCGCTGACCTGGGGCCTTTCCCTGCGCAAGGACTTCTATAGGCCTGAAAAGCAGGCAACTGTCTGAATGGCGCCGCTCTTGCTATAATCTCGCCCCTTTTTCAGCGCTGAGCGGCAAACAACATGCCAACCCCGATCCACAGTTATCGCAAGTACTGGGCCGAATGCTTCGGTCCGGCACCCGAGCTGCCCACTACGCGCGCCGAAATGGATGCGCTGGGATGGGACAGCTGCGACATCATCGTGGTCACCGGCGACGCCTACGTTGACCATCCGAGCTTCGGCATGGCCGTTATCGGGCGCTTGTTGGAAGCACAGGGTTTCCGCGTGGGCATTATCGCGCAACCGGACTGGACCAGTGCCGATCCATTCCGCGCGCTGGGCAAACCCAACCTTTTCTTTGGCGTGTCGGCGGGCAACATGGACTCCATGATCAACCGCTACACGGCTGACCGCAAACGCCGACACGACGATGCCTATACACCGGGTAACGAGGGCGGCAAGCGCCCGGACCGGGCAGTTATCGTCTACAGCCAGCGTGTCAGGGAAGCCTATAGCGACGTACCCCTGATCATTGGCAGCATTGAAGCCAGCCTGCGACGAATTGCCCATTATGATTACTGGAGCGACAAGATCCGCCGCTCGATTCTACTGGACAGCCGTGCCGACCTGCTCCTCTACGGCAATGCCGAGCGTGCCATTGTCGATGTCGCGCACCGGCTCGCTGCGGGGGAGCCGATCCAGCAAATACGCGATCTGCGTGGAACGGCATTCGTACGCAAGCGCATTCCAGAAGGCTGGAGAGAAATTGACTCCAGCTGCTATTGACCGCGTGGGCCCTGTCGAGAAGCTCATCAGCCCTTACCAGGAAATCACCACCGCCGAGTGTTCTCCGGAAGAAGTGGTAGTCGAACAGGGAGAGGACGTTGTGCGTATCCTCGACCGCGTCGACGATACACGACCGGCCGTCGTGCGCATTCCAGCCTATGAACAGGTGAAAGATGACCCCGCCCTGTATGCCCACGCCTCCCGCATACTGCACAAGGAGACCAACCCGCACAACGCCAGACCGCTGGTGCAAGCGCACGGAGACAGGGAAGTCTGGCTCAACAGCCCCCCCATTCCTCTGGAGACCGAGGAACTGGACTGGTTGTTTGAGCTGCCGTTTACCCGCTTGCCGCATACACGTTATGGAGACGCAAGACTTCCCGCCTATGAAATGATTCGTCACTCGGTGAATATCATGCGCGGATGTTTTGGCGGCTGTACCTTCTGTTCCATTACCGAACATGAAGGGCGCATCATCCAGAATCGCTCGGAGGAATCAATTCTTCGCGAGGTCGAGAAAATTCGCGACACCTCTCCCGCCTTCACCGGCGTGATTTCGGACCTGGGCGGACCTACGGCGAATATGTGGCGCCTGGCCTGCAAGAGTCGGGAAATCGAAGCCAGGTGCCGCAAACTGAGTTGCGTCTTCCCGGGCATCTGCAAGAACCTCAATACGGACCAGAAGCCACTGGTGGAGCTTTACCGCAAGGCACGTGAACTGCCGGGCATCAAGAAGGTGCTGATCGCCTCGGGACTGCGCTACGATATCGCCGTGGAAACGCCAGAGTATGTAGAGGAGCTCGTCACTCATCACGTGGGCGGTTACCTTAAAATCGCGCCAGAGCACACGGAAGACGGACCACTGGACAAGATGATGAAGCCCGGCATCGGCACCTATGACCGCTTCAAGGCCATGTTTGAGAAGTACTCCAGGGCAGCCGGCAAGGAACAATACCTGATCCCCTACTTCATCGCTGCCCATCCGGGCACGTCAGACCGGGATATGATGAACCTGGCGCTGTGGCTCAAGCGCAATAAGTTCCGCGCCGACCAGGTGCAAACGTTTTATCCATCGCCAATGGCGACAGCGACAGCGATGTACTACAGCGGCAAGAATCCGCTCAAACGCATCACCCGTGACAGCGACACCATGCCGACGGTGAAAGGGTTGTCCCAGCGTCGCCTGCACAAGGCATTCCTGCGCTACCATGACTCCGATAACTGGCCAACCCTGCGCAAGGCACTGAAAAAGATGGGCAGGAGCGACCTCATTGGCAACGGCAAGATGCACCTGGTGCCGCCGCGCCAACCCGGCAAACGCCATGCGGTAGTCAATGACAGCCGCCCATTTGCCACCCAGCACAACGGCCTGCCCCGCACGCCGGCAAAACGTCCACGACGTACAAAGCAGCGCTAGTCTACAAGGACTGTCCAATGCCCTGCCGGTCGTGCCGGCGGCGTCGACGCTTGATGAAATTTAATTAACAAACACACATTGGGCAGGGTCTTTCCATTATTATAGCCCTCCCCTTTGGAGACACCATGAACAAGAAATTTCTCTACCCGTGTCTGGCGCTTGCGCTGGGACTTGGGCTGGCGTTTTTGCTTGCCATCAGCGAACCCGAACGTGAAGTGCTGGCCAATGAACGTAGCCTGCGCACCGTGCGGGCAATGGTCGCCGACGCACGCAGCGAATACCTGCAGGTGCTTTCCCAGGGCAGCGTACAGCCGCGCACCCAGAGCGAACTGATACCAGAGGTGTCGGGCCGGGTTGAGTGGATGTCACCGGCGCTGGTGGGCGGCGGGTCATTCCTCAAAGGCGACGTGCTATTGCGCATCGAAAGTGCTGACTACCAGAGCGCGTTAGAGCGCGCTAAGGCCGCGAGTAAGCGGGCTCGAGTAGAGATGGAATACAGCCGTGACGAGTTACAGCGCATGGAAAAGCTGCATGCGCAGAATCTTGCCAGCCAGTCACAGCTGGACAGCGCCAGCAGGGCGGCTCGCGTGGCGGAGGCGAACCTCAGTGATAGCGATGCCGCGCTCGCCCAGGCTAACCGCGACCTGCAGCGCACTGAATTGACCGCCCCCTTCGACGGACTGGTGCGTTCAGAAAGCGTTGACCTTGGCCAGTTCGTCAGTCGTGGCACCAGTGTGGCCACCATCTATGCAACGGATTATGTAGAGGTAAGATTACCCATTGCCGCCGACCAGCTGGGTTACCTGGGCCTGGATATTTCCCACCGCGGCACCCTGCCCCAAGTGGCCCGGCCAGAAGTTACACTCTCCGCCCAGTTTGGCACCACCCGCCGGATATGGAGTGGTGAACTCGTGCGCATGGAGGCAGAGATCGACGAGCGATCACGCATGATCTATGGGGTCGCGCGCATTGACCTGTCACAAAGAGACGACAGCGCGACAATTCCAGTGGGGCTTTTCGTGCACGCAGAGATCCGCGGCCAGCGCGTCGAAGGCGTGATCCGCCTGCCACGTTCGGCGATGCGCGACAACGACCAAATACTGGTTATCGACGACGATAACAGATTGCGTTTCAGACGGGTCACAGTGCTGCGACTGGAACACGACGACGTACTGATTAGCGGTGGCCTTGAGGGTGGCGAGCGCGTTTGCGTTTCCGCCATTCAGACCGTGGTTGACGGCATGCACGTCAAGCCAGTGCTGCGGTAAGGTCCTGACATGCCAAGAATCATTGCCTGGTTCGTCTACAATCCCGTTGCCGCCAACCTGCTGATGATGATCCTCGTTGTCGGCGGACTGCTGGCACTGCCCAGAATTCACCAGGAAGAGTTCCCCAATATCGAAGTAGATGCCGTGCAGGTAAAAGTACCCTACCTGGGTGCCGCACCGGAAGAAGTGGAATCGGCAGTCTGTGTCCGCGTAGAGGAGGCAGTTCAGGGCAGCGAAGGCATTGATACCATCCGCTCTACTGCCTCGGAGGGCTTCTGCTCCGTCATCATTGAACTGGTGGATGGCGTCGACAAGAACAAGGTTGCAAACGACATCAAGAGCAAGGTCGACGCAATTGACGCGTTTCCAGCCGAGACGGAAAAGCCGGTCACTGCAGAGGTCGCCATCATGGCCACGGTCATGCAGATTGCCGTTGCCGGCAATGCCGATGAGCGCACCCTCAAGTTAGTCGGCCAGCAATTGCGCGATGACATAGCTGCCCTCCCCAGCGTCTCCCAGGCGACGCTATTGTATTCGCGGCCCTATGAGATCTCCATCGAGGTGTCTGAACAAACCCTGCGACGTCACGGGCTTACCCTGGAGCAGGTCGGGCAAGCCATTGGCCGCAGCTCCCTGGACGTGCCCGGCGGTTCTATCCGCACCGGGGAGGGCGAGATACTGTTGCGCACTATTGGCCAGGCCTACGCTCGCCAGCAGTTTGAAGATATCGTGGTACTCACGCGCAACGATGGCACCACGCTCACGGTTGGCGAGTTGGCGACTGTGGTGGACGGTTTTGAGGAGTCAGAATTGTACTCACGCCTGGACCAGCAGCCCGCGGTAGGCATCAAGATCTCCAGGGTAGGCGAAGAAGACGTGCTGCAAATTGCCGACCAGGTAAAGGCCTACCTTGAACAGGCAAGGCTGGAAGTGCCCGAGGGAATCGAACTGCTGATCTGGCAGGATGAATCCCAGGACCTGGTCGACCGACTGGACACGCTGTTGAAAAATGCACGCAGCGGCCTGCTGCTGGTATTGCTGATCCTGACCCTTTTCCTGCGGTTTCGGCTTGCACTGTGGGTGGCCGCAGGGATTCCCGTTGCCATGCTGGGTGCGGTCGCCCTGTTCCCGGTTTTCGACATCTCGATCAGCACCATGTCGGTCATGGGCATTCATTCTGGTACTTGGCATCCTGGTGGATGACGCCATCGTGATCGGCGAACGTGTCTATACCCATGAACAGATGGGTAAGGACCGCAACACAGCAGCCATCGACGGCGCCCAAGACGTTTCAGTACCCGTTATTTTCGGGGTTCTGACCACCATGGCGACCTTCCTGCCCATCGTCAACATACCCGGCGAAATGGGCGGCTTTTTCGTCGCAATAGGCCTGACGGTGATTATCGCGCTGTTCTTCAGCGTGGTGGAGTCGCAGATGATATTGCCGGTGCACCTGGCACACCGTAAGGCCGAGAAGACCAAGGGCGACAACGCGGTGATCAACCGCTGGCTGGATTTGCAGGATGCGTTGTCCAACAGCCTGCGCGTGGTGGCATCCCGCTACTACCAACCGGCCGTGGAACGGGCCCTGGAATGGCGTTACCTGACCGCGGCAATCGGCACGGTGATTCTGCTGCTGACGCTTTCCCTGTTTGCCAGTGGGCGTATGGTCTTCCAATTTTTCCCCGACGTCGAAGGTACACGTCTGTACGCCGTGGTGACCCTCCCGGAGGGCACGCCCATAGAACGCACCGAAGCAGCGGTAAAACAGCTGGAAGTTGCCGCAGAAGAGCTGCGTTTGGAGCTGGACGCAGACTTGCAGCCGGGTGAACCCAGCAAGATTAATCACATCTTTGCCGTGTTGGGGGGCCTCATTCCCAAGGGCTCATTGAACCTTTCCGCAGGCGGCCAAAGTAATGTCGCGGAAGTTGGCATTGAGCTCAATCTGCCGTCTGACTACAGCGGATACTCCACCAGCCATTACGCCAATCGCTGGCGCGAACTCACCGGTAGCATTCCCGACGCCCTGGAACAGAGTTTCGATGCTGCCGCATTCGGAGCCGGCGATGCCATTGATATTGAGCTGTATGGCAAGGACTTCGACGAGTTGCGTTCAGTTGCGGCAGAGATACGCGCGGCCCTGGAAACCTATAATGGCGTCATGGATATCACCGATACTTTCCGCGCCGGCAAGCAGGAGGTGCAACTGGAGCTACTCCCTGAAGCACGCAGCCTGGGCCTGACACTGCACGATCTTGGCACCCAGGTCAGGCATGCCTTCTACGGCTATGAAGCGCAGCGTATACAGCGTGGCAAGGATGATATACGCGTCATGGTGCGCTACCCCGAAGACCAGCGCCGCTCCCTGGGTGACCTGGAGGCGATGCGCATACGCACCGGTGAGGGTGTTGAAGTGCCATTCAGCAGCGTCGCCAGAGTCAGCCTGAGTCGCGGTTACACCACCATAAACCGGGTCGACGGCCAGCGTGTGGTGCGCGTCATCGCCGATGTGAATCGCTCGGTCACCACGCCGGAAATGGTACTGGACACCCTGGCGGAAGGGGAGCTGGCAGACATTCTGGCGCGCCATCCCGGTGTCACCTACAGCCTTGCGGGCGAGGCCGAATCACGCAGCGAGTCCATGGGCGGGCTGATCGCCACCGCTTTCCTGGCACTGCTGATCATTTACGCTCTGTTGGCGATTCCACTACAGTCCTATCTGCAACCGCTGGTGATCATGAGCGTTATTCCTTTCGGCGCCGTGGGCGCCATCATAGGCCACCTGTTGATGGGCATCGACCTGGTGTTTTTCTCGTTACTGGGAATCGTCGCCCTGTCAGGCGTGGTGGTGAACTCCAGCCTGGTGCTGGTGGACTATATCAACAAGCAGCGACAATCCGGTCAGGACCTGCTCTACGTGGTCAGCCATGCCGGCGCCGTGCGTTTTCGCCCGATTATCCTCACCAGTGTCACCACGTTTATCGGTCTTGCGCCGATGATGACCGACAACACCATATCCCTGACCATGTTTGTGCCGATGTCCGTATCGCTGGGCTTCGGTGTGCTAATGGGCACTGCGATCACACTGTTCCTGGTGCCCTGCCTCTACCTGATCCTGGAAGACATATTGCGCCTGACGGGCCAGAGGCCCGCGGCTAACGACCAGGAAAAAAATTATATAGAGGGTGTTGAAACAAACTGAAGCAAGCCGGGCCAAACGCTCATTCTGGCAATGCAGCCGCGGGGCTGATCAGCGTCCCGTGCGGTGACGGGTGTGGGCCGTTGCTGTGGCAACCAGTGGATCATCGGGCCAGGGGTGCTTGGGATAACGTCCCTTCATCTCTCGCTTGACCTCCTGGTAACTGCTGCGCCAGAAACCGGCGAGGTCCTGGGTCACCTGCAGCGGGCGCTGCGCCGGTGACAGCAGGTGCACCTGCAGCGGCACCTGTCCACCTGCTACCGTTGGCGTCTGCTCACAGCCGAACATTTCCTGCAGCTTGACCGCCAGCACAGGCGGGTCCTGTGCATAGTCCACAACGATATTTGAACCCGAAGGCACGCTGAGCCGCTCCGGCGCAAGGCGCTCGAGCTCCAGGGGCAGCGGCCAGCTTAGCTGGGCATGCAGTATCTGCTTGAGATCCAGCTTGCGAAAATCCTCCAGTCGATTCACCTCGCCCAGGTAAGGCAATAACCAGTCTTCCAGCGTAGCCAGCAAATGCTCATCACCCAGGTCGGGCCAGGGATTCTCCGGCGACCCGCGGTTGACCCGATGCATCAATTGCACCCTGCTGCGCCACTGCCGCAGTGGGTCCGTCCAGGGCAGTATCTGCAGGCCCTTGCGGCGCACAACGCCCAGCAAGGCCATGCCACGGGCCTCTTCCGGTACGGCAGTCAGTGGCTCACTGGTAATCTCCAGCAGCCCCACAAGCCGGCGGCGCTGGGCCGTGAAGCGCTCCAGCCGCGCGTCCCACTCTACACGTTCCTCCTCCCGTACCAGCGAGGCAAGCGTCTCCTTGAAACAGGCCGGGTCGAGGCCTACGGCACTGTAAATACGATCTGCCTTGCTACCGGCCTGCCCGCCAATTTCCGCTGTTGCCAGCCATTCTTCCCGGGCGAGCTCGTCCCCTGTCGGGACAGTGGCGCTGCGGCCATTTGCCAGTTGGTAGTCCAGTTCACCGTCACTGCGTCGCCGGGCGATACGATCAGGATACGCACTGGCCAGCAACACACCCATCACGTCGGCGCTATCCAGGCCCATGGCAAAGCGTTTCGGTTTATGCACCTCCGACGCAATACGCGCATAGCGCCGCGCCAATTGCCAGGTGCGCCGAAACCAGCTTTCTGCATTGGCCGGGCAGTGCTGCTCCCCCATCAGCACCGCTATGATCTGACCGAGGTCGATACCGGCGCTGGCCAGGGGATGACGTTCCGCCAATACAGCCGCGAGTAGACATGCAGTCTCGGTGGCATGAATGTCACAGGCCACCAACAACATGTGCGCCAGTCGCGGGTGCAAAGGCATTTGCGCAAGCCTGACGCCGTGCGGCGTCAGCTGCGGCTTGCCCTCTTCGTTGCTGTACTGGGCGCCGATTTGTTCGAGAATACCCAGTGCCTGGCTCCAGGCGGCTGCGGGCGGCGGGTCCAGCCACGCCACCTCCGCTGGATCGCTGACTCCCCACGCAAGCAGTTGCAGGGCAAAGGGGGCGAGGTCAGCGTGCAAAATCTCCGGTGCCGCTTGCTCGCTGAGACGACCGTGCTGTTCCTGCGACCAGAGACGATAGCAATGACCTGGGCCAAGGCGCCCCGCCCTGCCCTGGCGCTGGTCCGCAGAGGCGCGGGAAACGCGCCGGGTAGTCAGCCGGGTCATCCCCGTGCCGGGATCGAAAAGCGCTTCCCTGACCAGGCCTGAATCAACGACAGCGGCGATGCCCTCAATCGTCAAACTGGTTTCCGCCACATTGGTGGACAACACTACCTTGCGCTGTCCTGCCGGAGCCGGGGCGATAGCCCGCTGCTGTTTGGCCATGCTCAGGCCACCATAGAGCGGTGCCAGCAACACCCCTTCGTGATGATCTTCATCGAGAGCTCGCGCCAGCTCTCGCCCCACGTTGTTAATTTCGCGCTGCCCGGGCAGAAAAACCAGCACGCTGCCCTCCTGTTCGCGCAGTGCTTTGCGCACAGCCGCCACCACCGCCGGTGCCAGCGGATCCTGGATGCGGTGTGTTCTGCCGAAATGTGTTTTAACGGGATATTGCCTGCCCTCGGAGGTGATCAGCGGTGCATTGGCGAGCAACCGTGATACCGCCTGGCCGTCCAGCGTCGCTGACATCACCAGCAACTTCAGGCCGGGGCCTTCCCTGAATAACTCGCGACCCTGCAGGCAGAGAGCGAGGCAGAGATCAGAGTCGAGACTGCGTTCATGGAACTCGTCAAAAATCACCAGCCCGACATCTTCCAGGCCGGGGTTTTCTTGCAAGCGCCGGGTCAGAATGCCCTCGGTAATGACTTCGATGCGCGTTGCATCACTGGTGCGGCGCTCCAGCCGGATGCTGTAGCCCACCGTCTGGCCCACTTCCTCGCCCAACATCTCGGCCATGCGTGCTGCAGCGGCCCTCGCCGCCATTCGCCTGGGCTCGAGCATCACGATCTTGCGCCCCTGCAACCAGCTCTCGGCTAACAGCGCCAGGGGAATGGCTGTGGTCTTGCCAGCACCAGGGGGCGCCTGCAGCACCGCCTCATCACCGGCCTCCAGGCTCTCCCGTAATTGCCCGAGGATGTCGTTGACCGGCAGGTCCTGAAAGGATTTGTTATGCATCGGCAGATCTTAACTTAGGGGGCGTGCCCAAGCCACGAAAACAACTTTACTCACCCTCGTAGCGCACCAGTGCGGTGCAGGTGCACCCAATTCGTTCAATAAATAACCAACATAAGTCACTGCAGCGTTCTTTTGTCAT
Organism: uncultured Gammaproteobacteria bacterium; assembly: GCA_963845135.1. Lineage (GTDB taxonomy): Bacteria > Pseudomonadota > Gammaproteobacteria > Pseudomonadales > Halieaceae > Halioglobus. The sequence continues at coordinate 56,020 of CAWJQW010000008.1, forward strand.
AGAAAAAACGGACACTTGGTACTGGCAAGCTTTGTGCTTGCTTAAACCTGGTCACTGAACAACAAACGCCGGGCCTGACCAGGACCGACAGGAGAGCAATACCATGACAGCCCTTTCCACCCACCTTCAATGCGTTGCAGCGCCGGACGATACTGGACAGCGCAGAATCGCGTTCTTCGATCTGGACAGGACACTTATTGCCGGCTACTCAGTCATGGCCATGGCGGTGGAAACCGCGCGTCATGCGGCCGCTCGCGGGCAATTGGCACAGTCGGCCAGGTTGCTACAGGACGTCGCCAGGCAAAAGCGCCACGGCAGCGGTGCGCATTACCACAAACTGGTGAAGCGCCTGGCCTCGGCATTGTCAGGTGTGGCTGAACAGACTCTGGCTGAGTTGGGCGAGAAAGCCTGGAGTAATCATGTCGCCCGCAGTCTCTACTCGGAAGCGGTTGCGCTGGTCGAGGCCCACCGCGCGGCAGGGGATCTTCTGGTCATCATCTCTGCGGCGAGCAGATACCAGGTTGAGCCGGTTGCACGGGCCCTGGGAATAGACGAGATTTGCTGCACGCAGTTAGCGGTTGAAAATGGACGTTTCACCGGAGAAGTCATCGCCCCGCTGTGCTATGGGGAAGGCAAGACCATGGCAGCACGCAGGGTTGCCAGGCGCCATCAATGCAGCCTCAAAAACAGCTGGTTTTACAGCGACTCCAGCGCTGACCTGCCGCTGCTGAACCAGGTCGGCAGGCCCGTCGCGGTCAACCCGTCAGAAAAGCTGGCGATTCATGTGCGCAACAAGGGATGGCCGCAACTGACGTTCCAGAGCCGCGGCATGCCACAACTGGAAAATATCACCCGTACCGTGCTCGTGGCGCAAACGCTGGTGGCCACCACAGCGCTGGGCTCCCTGAGTCGCCGCCTGGGCGTCAACCCGAGTCGCAATGCCAACCGCTTGACCCGCCTCCTGGGAGACATCGGTGGCGGCTTTGCCGGGCTTGAATTCGAGGTAGAGGGTGCCGAGAACCTGCGGGGAAGCCGTCCCGCAATCTACGTGTTCAACCACCAGAGCCTGCTGGACTCAATGGTGCTGGCCCATCTGCTGCGCGAAGACGTGGTTGCCCTGTGCAAAAAGGAGATGGCATCCAACCCACTGATAGGACCGCTGCTACGCCAGGTGGACACTATCTTTGTAGACCGTGATGACAAGGACCAGGGCGACGTTCTGAAGCAGGCGCTAAAAGTGCTCGCCAGCGGGCGCTCCCTGTGCGTTGCCCCCGAGGGAACCCGCAGCACGCTTGGCAATATCCAACCCTTCAAGCATGGTGCCTTCCTGCTCGCTAAGCGCGCAGGCGTGCCAATCGTTCCCATCGTTTTGCATAACGTCAAGGATGCCCTGCCCAAAGGAGGCATGCTGCTGCGCCCGGCGACCATCCGGGTGACGGTACTGGACCCCATAGCGCCGGAGCAAATTCGGGGAATACGGCAGTCCAGCCAGGCCCTGGAGGACACCTACAGCGCTGTACTGGGCGCGTCACCCAGCGCCGCGCTGCCCTATCGACTGCGCGCCTGAGGGGTCTACCACTGCACCCCGGCCGGAGGCTGGTAGCTGTCCAGCACGTTGACGTAGTTGGCGCGCAGGAACGCCGCTGAGTCCGTGGCGTTACGCTGACTCACGCTGCCTTTCATCTGCTCCACCGACTCGTACTCATGCTCGTCCAGCCACTCTTCCAGCGACTTGAGCACCATCGCCAGGTGTCCGGGGCCGCGGCGCAGCAACGCACTGCACATGTGCGTCACATCGGCACCCGCCAGCAACGACTTTGAGCACGTCGCGCAGAGTTGTGCACACCCCCGGTAATTGCCATCGAACAGTCGGTGCGACCGTGAAGTATCGCCAACCAGCGAATACGCATCAGTGATTCCTCGGAAGAGGACAGTTCCAGCTTCGGTACCACCTCCAGCGTTTCCAGCTCGATGTCGGGCTGGTAGAAACGATTGAACACCACCAGCCCGTTGGCGCCGGCTTTCTCCAGGCGCTTGACGAAGTTGACCGGCGAAGAGAACTGCGCGGACAGCTTCATGGTAATAGGAATACTCACCTCTGACCGCACTGCTTGCAGTATATCCACATAGCGATTCTCGACCTGGCAACAGTCTTCATTGAGGCCGGCGGGTATGTAGTAGACGTTCAACTCCAGCGCATCGGCCCCCGCTTCCTGCAGTGCTTTTGCATAGCTAACCCAGCCGCCGGTAGTAGTGCCATTGAGGCTGGCGATGACCGGCACCTCCAGTGCACCCTTCAACGCCTGCAAGTGCTCCAGGTACTGCTCCTCGTAGCTGGTGTAGTTATCAGGCACAGGATGAAAGCTCTCCGCTTCACCGTGACCCAGCGACTGCTGATGAAAGAATCGCGCAAGCCGCGCATCCTCTTCCTCTATCTTTTCCTCAAACAAGGAGTGCATAACCAGCGCCGAAGCGCCTGCATCTTCCAGTCGCCTGCGCCGAATCCAGGTGTTTGCTCAGCGGTGACGAAGAAGGCACCAGTGGATTTTTCAGTTTCAGTCCCAGGTAGTGCGTGCTCAGGTCTGCCATGTCAGGCCCCTCCTTCTGTGGCCGGGGAAACGCCCGGCCTCTGCTTGCTCGCTTTCACTTGCGCCACTTCTTCACCGTCTGACCAATCCAGTTCCGAGAGCTGTTTGTAGTAGTGATAACGATGATTCACAAACTGCTGCTCTTCCTGCACCAGCGCCTCGGCAACCTCCGGGTGGGTGTGCCAGAGCATGCTGAAGCGGGTCTCCGTCTGCACATAATCCCGATAGGGAATGCTCGGTGCCCGCGAGTCCATTTTCATCGGTGGCTTGCCCTGGGCGATGTTCTCGGGATTAAAGCGGAACAGCGGCCAGTGACCACTCTTGACGGCCATATCCTGCTGCTGATGGTTGCGCGACATATCCACGCCGTGGGCAATACAGGGTGACAGAGCCAGTGATCAGGCTGGGCCCGGGATGTGCTTCTGCTTCGAGAAACGCGTTGAGCGTCTGGGTATCCTTGCCGCCGTAGGCGACACGCGCCACGTAGACGCCTTCGTATTCCATCGCCAGCAGGGCGAGATCTTTCTTGCTGGTGGTTTTGCCGCCGGAAGAAAACTTGGCGACTGCGCCACGCGGCGTCGCCTTGGAGGTCTGGCCGCCGGTATTGGAGTAGACCTCCGTATCCAGCACCAGCACGTTAACGTTTTCGCCTGAGGCCAGCACATGGTCCAGGCCGCCGTAGCCAATGTCATAGGCCCAGCCATCGCCGCCCACTATCCACACGCTCTTGCGACACAGGTTTTCGCTCAGTGTCAGCAACTGTCGAGCATGGTCGGTATCGATAGCGCGCAGGGACTCGTCCAGTGTCTTTATGCGCTCGCGTTGCTCGTAAACTCCTGCCTCACTGGACTCATCGGCTGCCAGAATCGCCTCGACCAGTTCCTCATCCAACTGATCACGCAGTGTCTGCAACAGTGCTCGTGCCATATCCCGCTGTTTGTCCACGGCCAGTCGCATACCCAGGCCAAACTCGGCATTGTCCTCAAACAGTGAGTTGTTCCACGCCGGACCCCGGCCATCCGGTGAGGTCGTATAGGGCGTGGTGGGGAGGTTGCCGCCGTAAATGGAGGAACAACCGGTGGCATTTGCCACCAGCATGCGGTCCCCGAACAACTGTGTTGCCAGCTTCACATAGGGCGTTTCGCCACAGCCCACGCAGGCACCGGAGAATTCAAACAGGGGCTGCATGATCATTGAGCCGGCAATGGTGTTGTTCTTGATGGCGCTGCGGTCGAACTCCGGCAAGCTCTCGAAGAACTCCCAGTTATCTCGTTCTGGCACCCGCAGAGCGGGCTGTGGCGCCATGTTCAGCGCCTTGCGACTCACGTTGGACTTGTCGCGGATGGGACAGATATCGACACACAGCGTACAACCGGTGCAGTCTTCAGGGGCTACCTGGTAACTGATATGGTAGCCCTCAGGGAACCCTTTGGCCTTGACCGGCGCAGACTTGAATGTGGCCGGCGCGTGCTCCAGTTGCGACTCATGAAACACCTTGGAGCGGATGGCGCTGTGGGGACAAACGAAGGGGCACTTACCACACTGGGTGCACATGTCTGTCTCCCACACGGGGATTTCCAGAGCCAGATTGCGCTTTTCGTAGGCAGCGGTTCCCAGCGGGAAACTGCCGTCGTCCGGCAGGTGGCTGACCGGGAATCATATCGCCACGACCGGCGATGATCTCGCCCGTCACCTGGCTGCAAAAACGCGGGAACCGTGTCCGGGAAGGAAGGCTCCGCCTGCAGCGTTGCACCAACTGCTGCCGTCGGAACCTCATGCAGGCAGGCAAGCGTCTCGTCTATGGCCTTGATAGTTCAGCTCGATAATCCTGCGGCCCTTGCGGCCATAGGTCTTTTCCACCGCCTGCTTGATGGACGCAATGGCCTGGTCCCGCGGTAAGATCCCGCGAGATTGCGAAAAAACAGGTCTGCATGATGGTATTGATGCGTTTGCCCATACCACTGCGGCTGGCCACATCGTAGGCGTCGATACTGTAGAGCTTGATGTCCTTGTCCAGTATCTGTTGTTGAATCGCCGCAGGTAATTCCTCCCAGACCTTATCCGGTGGAGCGGGCGAATTGAGCAGGAACACTGCGCCCTGGCTGGCATAGGACAGCACATCGTATTTTTCGAGAAAAGTCGGCTGGTGGCAGGCAACAAAACGGGCATCACCCTCGCCGATCAGGTAACTGGACCTGATACGATCAGGGCCAAATCGAAGGTGAGAAATGGTGACCGCGCCCGACTTCTTGGAATCATAAACAAAGTAGCCCTGTGCATAGAGTGAGGTACTTTCGCCAATGATCTTGATACTGTTCTTGTTGGCACTGACCGTGCCGTCACTGCCCAGGCCATAGAACACCGCCTGGAAGGTCTCATCATGGGCGCTGGTGCGAAATGACGCATCCCACTCCAGACTGGTATGACTGAGGTCATCGTGAATACCAATGGTGAATTGGTTTCGCGGTTTCTCCTGCGCCAGCTGGTCGAATACCGCCTTGATCATGCCCGGGGTAAATTCCTTGGACGATAACCCGTAGCGGCCTCCGACGACGACCGGCATCTGCGCAAAACGCCCCTGCCCTTGCAATACATCCTGCGCAACGGCTGTCACCACGTCCTTGTACAAGGGTTCGCCATCGGCGCCCGGCTCCTTGGTGCGGTCGAGCACGGCAATACTGCGGGTTGTTGCGGGCAGCGCTTGCAGTAATGCAGCAGCATCGAACGGTCGGTAGAGGCGAACTTTTAACACCCCGATCTTTTCACCGCGCTGGGTAAGGTAATCCACCGTTTCGTGCACGGCCTCTGCGCCGGAACCCATAATGACCACAACGCGCTCTGCATCCTCGGCGCCTTCATATTGATACAAGCGATACTGGCGCCCGGTAAGAGCAGCGAACCTGTCCATACACGCCTGCACGGTTTCCGGTAGGACGGTGTAATAGGGGTTAACTGTTTCCCGAGCCTGGAAATACACATCCGGGTTCTGGGAGCTACCCCGCAACACCGGGTGGGCCGGCGACATGGCGCGGCCCCGGTGCGCATGCACCGCATCGTCATCGATCATCGCGCGCACCACTTCCTCGGGCACCTGCTCCAGCTTGGCGACTTCATGAGAGGTACGAAAGCCGTCAAAGAAATGCAGGAACGGGACGCGACTTTGCAGGGTCGCCGACTGCGCGATCAGGGCAAGGTCCATTACTTCCTGCGGGCAATTGGATGAGAGCATGCGCAAAACCAGTCTGGCGCACCGCCATCACGTCGGAGTGGTCACCAAAAATGGAGAGCCCCTGGCAGGCAAGCGAGCGCGCCGCGATATGGAAAACCGTGGGCGTGAGCTCGCCGGCGATCTTGTACATGTTGGGGATCATCAACAGCAATCCCTGGGAAGCGGTAAAGGTGGTGGCCAGCCCGCCCGCCTGCAAGGCGCCGTGGATGGCGCCTGCTGCCCCACCCTCACTCTGCATCTCCACCACCCGCGGCACAGCACCCCAGAGGTTGGTCTGGCCATTGGCCGACCATTCATCCGCAAACTCCCCCATATTGGAAGAAGGGGTGATCGGATAAATGGCGATAACTTCGTTGGTAAGGTGGGCGATACTCGCGGCGGCCTGGTTACCGTCGATAGTGACCGTCTTGGCTTGCGACATAATGAACCCCTGATCCCGATAGCGACAGATAACAGGGCTACAGAATAGACGGATTTGCCAGGCGGGGAATTGATCCGTATCAGTCTTGCAGGACGGGGGCGTCTTCTATTCCCCGCACGGCGATCATGGCGGCGCGGCTGCAGGACTTGCGCTGCTTCTCCAGCGCCAGGTAGCTGTCGCTCTCATAGAAATCGGTCAATGCCTCCATTGACGGGAACTCAATGAGCAGCACACTCTGTGGTGTCTGGGACCCTTCCAGGACTTCAACCTGGCCACCGCGCACAAGGTATTGCGCACCCGCCTCCGCCAGCAACGGACGCAGTGCCTTCTGATACTGAAGGTAGTCAGCAATATCGAATATATCGACATCGATAATCGCGTAGGCTGTCATTTTTCCATCCAGCCGGCTAGTCGACTCTCCTGGCAAATTACATTACGGCAGCCGCCAGATTTTAAAATGTCCTGAGTCAAGTTTTTCCCAAAAGCGCTTGGGTAGTCGCTCTGAAGCCACTCCCGTCATTCCCCGTCATTCCCGCGAAGGCGGGAATCCAGAGTCTGCTTTGAGGGCCAGTAATCGAGGTTTGAAACTGGTTCGTAAAGCGTTCACTACCACCTCAAAGCGGAAGCGTTTTCGCAGAGGATAAGTATGGGCTAAGTAATATTTAGGAAACCGGGTTGGCATCCACTATGCTTTGGGGACCTAGATAGGAGGACACTCATGATTGGCTACGTAATTCTCGGCACCAATGACCTGCCCCGGGCAGCGTCTTTCTACGACGATCTTCTTGGCGTAATCGGCCTGACACGACAAATGGACTTCGGCGAGCGGGGATATGGCTGGGGTTTAAATATGGATGCAGTAATGCTGTGTGTAATGACCCCATTTGATGGCAATCCCGCTACAGTTGGCAATGGTACGATGACCGCGATTGGCGTGGACTCACGCGATAAGGTGGACCTAACCCATGCCAGGGCTCTAGAGCTTGGCGCTCAAGACGAAGGTGCCCCGGGCCTGCGGGATATAGGTGGGGACGGCTTTTACGCCGCGTATTTCCGGGACCTAGATGGCCACAAGCTCGATGTGTTTACATACTCTGAATAGCAATATCCCTTGTTATGCGAAAGCGTAAGTCCCGTTTACAGGCTCTCAGTATTCGTTGCGTAAATTGTCAATACCGCGGAGATTTTGGACGGGATTGATGAACTGTCAGACGCTCCGGTGGAGAGCACGCATATTTCACCAATGGGCGGCTTCCACCTCATTAGCGACATGCTGTGGGAGTAGTTGAGCGACCGCTTTGTGCCAGAAGCGGATGCAACATTAAGCACTCAGACGCGATTTTCCCAACAGTAATTCGTTTACATCGCCCTTCGCCTGAGTACTAGCGATGAAAAGATACAAAGAAAGAAACATCATCCCGCCGAAAACTGCGACAGCTCCGAGCAGCAGACCAATAGCGGAGAATTGGTGACGCCAAGAGACCCAAAGCCCAGACAGCAGAAGAAAACCCATGAAGTCAAAGTTAAACTGCCCCGGCCATGTCATAGCTTGCATGTCGCCAAAGAAAATGGGCACGAGATTCCAGCCATGATTTGAAATCGTGATGGCAGTGTATCCCACTAGTGAAACGAAAATTACGACCATGAAGACTCTAAAACCAACCATCATATATCCTCCTATTTCATCAAGAATAACTGACCAGATTTAGTAGCTTTCCGGCCCCATACAATACCACATGATTTCGGCCGCTTTGCGAAAGCGGTCATCGCTCTACCTTGACCAAAATGTCTCAAAGTAGGCGAAAGGGGACTAGATTAACTCGGTCGCAATCATCCAGGCGATGACCGCTTCCACCTCGTAACGGTCGTAAAGAACAGGCCGATTCGCCGGCTCCAGGGGCTGCAAAGTCAAGCCCGTAGCCTGGAAGCTCTTTAACATTCGCGTTCCATCTTCAGCCGTACTTGCCCATAACAAGGAGCGATTTGTTATGCCTTTTTAATAATCCCAACAACAAACAACAGTACCACCGCTCCAACTGTCGCTGTGACAATAGAGCCGATGAGGCCGTTCACCGAGAGACCCAGTACTCCGAAAAGAAACCCGCCGATAAATGGCACCCAGTGCGCCTATTACGATATTGCCAAGCAGACCGAATCCGCCGCCCTTCATAATTAGGCTGCCCAGCCAACCCGCCAGTGCGCCTATTGCTAGAAAGATTATCAGTCCTGTTAAGTCCATAATCACGCTCCTGCTTGTCATCTAAAAGTTTGCAGCTTCCCCGTAGATCGCCAGATGTTGCCGACGCTCAGAGAAAGCTACCACACGCAGCTACCTTGCATGGCAGCAGTCGTTACCTGAGGTTCGTAGCATTCAGGATTCAGCTGAGCGCATCTTTCACCTTATCAATAGCTTTCTCGGTTTTCTTTTGGACTTTCTCGGCGGCCTGCTTGATCTTCCCAGCGGCTTGGTCAGCCTTTCCCTCTCCTTTCAACTTCTTGTCGCCGGTCAGAACCCCCGCAGCTTCCTTCACGCGGCCCTTCGCTTCATCAGTTTTTCCACTCGCCATGGCAACTTCTCCTTTACTGCATTTTGCTTGGCCGTATCGCACAAGCTCACTTTAAGTATAGCTGGTCTGCGGGCCAGCAATTTGTTTTAAGCATGGCGAACGACTAGCTCATGATCAGGATCAAGGTCTATCTGATGATTTCTGGGAGTAGGCTAATGGCCGCAGTTAGATGTGATCTCAACCGGTCCATGCAACACCCTGCTATCTTTTAAGCAAAAACAGGAGTGTTGCGATATGGCCCGCAGAACCAACATAAAGTACACCAAGGAAATGAGGTCCTATATCTGGGACCGATATCAAGCAGGCGATTCAATCTGGTCTAAGGGACATGGAACGGAGCCCTTAAAAAGCACTTGCCGCATTCATTGCACCACCCCAGAGAAAACTCCCTGGGGTGGTCACTGGCCCGCCGAGTAGATATCAGCGCTCGTCGAATGCTCGTACGCTGATTACATCCCAGACGTTGGCCTGACTGCAGCTGCTGGCCTTCCTCAGATTCTCCAATTCCTTGTAACCATCGCCATTGTAATAGAGTTCCAGCGCCGCTCCGAAGTCCGAGTACCGGTAGAAGGCGGTAGCGTGGTAGTAGTCAAACCCACCCGGCTGGGTTCCCATGGAGGGGTAGAAAAGCCAGTCATTGGCCATGGAGCCGAGGCCGCGCATGTGGTTTCCAAACTGGATATGAGCTTGGTAAGCATCCTCGTAGCTCTTGCCGTCTGCAAGTTGCACTGGGAGATCATAAGGATGCCATCTTCCGGCGTATTCTGGGCTGCGGTGATCGGTACCCACATGGCCATCTCGTGCCAATCAGAACAATCGACGACCTCGTTGAATGCAGCGGCAATTGATCTCCCGGTAGTCATCCATTTCTCCATGCTGATACCAAAGGCATCGCTGTCTTCGCCATGCACCCAGCCATCCCACATCGTAATCGGAACGAAAATGGAGCTGGGGTACCATTATCCATGCAGCGTAGTCGACATCATTCTTGTTGGCGTAGGCCCGGAACTGGTCAGATGACTTTCTCCAAGTCTTTCATGCCCTTGCCGTCGCGGAAGGTACAGGCCCGGGAATCCACCGGTGCTACCTTTACCTCGTTTTCCTGCGCCATTGCCAAATTGCCTGAGTCCAGGGTAACGAAAAGCACTAGTGCGAAAAGACCCAGAAATAGTTTATTCATTGTCGTCAATCCCCCGGTATTTTTGGGCGAGCATGAAGTTTTTGCCCATCCCAGTTAAAGTAGACGGGTTTCATAATTCCGCAAGTGGGAAGTATTCCATCACTGGAGTTGCATCAAACTTAGACTCCATCGCCAATGGAAACGGGCTCTGACGCCCTGGCCCTCGTAGAGAAGATGGAAACTGACGGAAACCAGCCCGATGATTCGACAGCAGGTTCTGGATTCCCGCCTTCGCGGGAATGACGGGGAGTGCGCGTACAGCAGGTTCTGGATTGCCCGCCTTCGCGGGAATAACGTGGAGTAGTAACAGCAGACTCTGGTTTCCCGCATACGCGGGAGTGACGGGGACCTTTTCCCGAAGGCGCTCACCCCGCTCAAGATTCGGCAGCAAGCAGTCGATAGGAAAAGCGCGTCTTAAGCTTCACCTGCCAGGGCACCCCGCCGACCTCAACATAGGGATAAATGAAGTAGTTAAGCGGCTGCGCTTCACTGGCGTTACTCAACACAAGGTCCCTGCCGGTACTGAAATGCACCCGGTCCGCCGGTTGGGTGCCGTAGTAACGCTCCCGATCTTGCGGGTGCTTGGCGGCCTCGGACGCGTCAACCGGCATCCAGCCTGTTCCGGGGACGAACATCTGCACCCAACAGTGATAGCCCGATACAACGCCTTGCTGACGGTCTGTAGGTATGGGGAAGCCCATTTCGAACCTGGCAGGAATTCCCTCCGACCTCGCCAGGGCGATAAACAGGGAATGAAAGTCAGTGCAATTTCCATAACGCTCATTACAGGCCCAGAACGTATCGCCATTGCCCCAGCCGCTCGCCGACTTTCTTGTACTCGACGTTGTCCACCACCCAGTCATAGATCGCACGCGCTGTGGCTTGCGGTGATTCGTCGGCCCGCAGGGCATGCACTTCTGCACGAATGGGGTCGAGAATTTCATGACCCACGGGAACAAGCTTGTTGGACTGTAGATAGCGCTGCTGGTCGGCCTCAGCCAAAACGGCTTGCTCCGTCAGCACTCTGAAGCGTTTCACCGTCCAGGTGATGTCGAGGCTGACAGGTCCGTTTACGTTGGCAGGACGATGAACGCGGTAGTACCGGTTGCCAAAAACGGGCTCCACACCAGCTACACCTGGAATCGAGGAGCGAATGTGGGTGTCGATAATCTGTTGGTGCGCATCCTCCACCGGCAAGGGGACAAACAGGTCAACCGACTCGTGGTTAGGAAATTCGCCCGCTAACACGCTGTAGGTAAATTCAAAACGGCGCTCATCCACCTCCGCAGCAGAGACGAAAAAACTGCAAAGCAGTACCATAAAGCCGAAACTAAACCGAAATGACGCATATTGGGGTTACCCGCAATAAAAGCGGCAATTCTAGATTATTTGCATCGCCCCGCGTAGCCCTGCACCCGTGAATGGCTATAATGCGCTTTGCATCGTAACTGCCAGAGACCATCATGTCCCTCTTCGACAAAGACAACCAGCCCCTCAGTGACAAGGAGTTGCTCGAACAGCATATTCAAATGGCCCTGGACACCCCCGAGCCCGGCGGCGTACAGCTGGAGTTTTTCTACCGCATTATCAAAAAACTGTTCGACCCCGTTATTCTTGGCGAGGAAAACCTGCCCGACAAGCCCTGCCTGTTCGTCGGCAACCACTCCCTCTTCGCCCTCGATGGCTGGGTGCTGGCCCCCCTCTTCCTGCGCGAACTGAATCGTTTTCCGCGGGCCATGGGAGACAAGTTCCTCTTCGCCAACCCGCGCGTGGGCGACATTGTCCTGCGCACTGGCGGTGTAATGGGGCACCCGGATGTCTGCGCCGCCCTGATGGAGGATGGACGCGACCTGCTGGTCTTCCCGGGCGGTGCACATGAGGCGGTAAAATCCGCGCGTGATATGTATGAGTTGCAGTGGAAGGAGCGCTATGGCTTCGTCAAGCTTGCGGCGAAGCATGGCTATACCATCATGCCCTTCGGCATGGTCGGACCGGACGAGTTTTATGGCCACCTGATGGAGGGCGAGGACCTGCCGGAATCACCGATTGGCCAGTTGCTGAAACGCATGGGCGTACTGACAGAAGATACCCGCAGGGACATGCTGCCGCCCATACCGGTCGGTGCGCTGGGCACCCTGTTTCCGAAACCGCAACGCTGCTACCTGGGTTTTGGAGAACCCATCGACCTGGCCCACATGCAGGGCAAGAATCCAACCAAGCGGCAGCAGCAGAGTATTCGCGGCCAGGTGGCAGAACAGATAGAAACGCAACTGGCGGAGTTACTGTTTACGCGCGCCCAGAACCGCGGCAGGGACGGCCTGTTGCGGCGCCTGCTGACGATCTGAAGGCATTCACTCCTGCATTACCCTGGCGAGGCGTTCTGGCCTGCGCCAGCGACCACCATAAAGCCGCAGCGCATAGGCGGTGGCAATAGACAGCAGCATGGCGACGAAGACCCACCAGGACACCAGTGGATCCAGTCGCCAATGCACGATCACGAAGTATTGCGCTACCAGCATCAGCCAGTGCAATGAGGTAGAGGTCAGCATGATCCAGCGGGTGTCGCCGGCTCCGCGCAATGCCCCTCCCGCGATCAGGATGACGGCATCTGCCATCATGTAAGTGGTCAGGCCTATCATCATCGTCGAGGCCAGCATGCGGATCTCGTCAAAGTACGCGTCCTCGGTGGTAAACACATTCACCAGGTCCACACGGAATATGAGGAACAGCAGCGCCAGCAAGGCGGAGTAGGACAAGGCGAGTATGAAGCCTGATGAAATCACCTGGTTGGCACGCTCCATGTCGCCGGCGCCGACAAAGCGACCGATCAGGGTCATAACGCCAATACTCAGACCCATCATTGGTACAAAGGACAACATATCCCAATTGAACACGATGGCCATGGAAGCGCCCTGCACTACGCCATAGCCCTGGAACATCAGCAGGAATACGTTGAATGTTGCCGTATTCATGAAACTCTCCAGCGCGGAGGGCGTGCCGAGACGGAGATACCGCTTCATCACTCCCCTGTCCAACGCGAAGGAATCCATTACCGCAAAGCGCAGCCGGTGCTCGCGGTGCAGGTAGAACGCCAGGAACAGGCCGATGGTCATTACCTGGGCAACCACGGTGCCCAGGGCTGCCCCGACAATACCCAATTCCGGCATCCCCAGGTGACCGAATATCAGCGCCCAGCTCAGCGGAATGTTCAGGCAAATCCCCGTCACATCCACCACCATCACCACCCGCGTACGGCCAATACCGACAAAATAGGAGGCCAGGCAAATCTTGAGCAGCTGGAAAAAGCTGCCCGCCATCAGGGTATAGTAGTAAGCCCGCTCCAGCGGCACCTGCTGTGGGTCGTGGCCGAGGTGAGCAAACACCTGGCCAACGCCAATGCCGATCAATGCCAGCAGCGGCAGTGAATAAAGCGCAATGATGACACCCTGGGTGACCACCCTGGGGCAGCGCTGCATCGCCCCGGAGCCATAGTATTGCGCAACCAGGGCATTGCCGTAGCTGATCAATCCTATGAACAACGACATGGAAAAGAACGCCGCCACCCCACCACCCATGGCCGAGGCTATGTGCACAGCATCGATCTGGGCAAGGAACCAGCGGTCAGTAAACACCATCACTGCGAAGGCGCCCTGGGAAACCACCATGGGCAGCGCAAGCCAGGCGAGTTCCCGCAGGGTTGTCAGGGAGAGTGTGCGCACGCGACGGCTGCCTCGCTGGCGTTGTAAAAAAAGGGCCGCGATTATACCCGCTGGGGCACGCTTATCACCCTCTTTCGGCGCTAGCGGTAGTAATCCCCACTATTGGCGGCCAGGTAAATGAACGACACCCAGGCCGCAACATTATGCGCCAGATCATCCGGGTTGATTTTATCCAGGGTGTCATTGGGCGTGTGGTGCAGGTCAAAATAGTCCCAGCCGTTTTGCTTCAGGCCGACAACCGGTACTCCGGCCTCGCGCAGATACTTCATATCCGGGCCGCCAGTCGCGGTATTGCTGCCCGGCCCTGCCCCCAGCTGGCGAATCACGGTACCCAGCGCTTGCGCCGCGGCAATTCGCTCTGGTCCCACGCCGGTGTCAAAGCGCCAGATCCGTCCCGCGCCAAAGTCCGACTCCGAGGCGATAATATGCTGTGGCAATGCGCCGGCGTAACGCTCGGCGTAGGCTTTGGCACCCACGAGTCCGACTTCCTCTGCCCCAAACAGGACAACACGCACGGTGCGCCGCAGGCCTGCGGGCTCAGCGACAAGTAGATGGTGCACAGCGGCGATCACAATACCCACGCCGGCGCCGTCATCAACGGCACCGGTACCCAGGTCCCAGGAATCAAGGTGCGCCCCCACCAGAACGATTTCCTCTGCTGCCGCGGTGCCGGGAATCTCGGCAATCACATTACCCGAGAGACCTGCCGGGCGTTGTTCTGGCGTGAGCACGACACGCAGTCGCACGTTATCGTGAGCCTTGAGAATGCGCTGCAGTTGATCCGCATCCGGGGCGGCAAGCGCTGCCGCCGGCACGCCCCTGTCCATTCCGGGCTCTGTAACGCGGCGCATCTGACCGGTGTGGGCGAAGCGATGGCCACTGGTGCCCACTGAGCGAATCAGGACCGCCAGTGCACCTTTTTGCGCACCCACAAACGCCGCTTCCCGCCTCTTCGCGACGGCAGCACTGTAACCGGAGCCGTCCTGTGTCCGGGTCATGGTTTCATCGATAAAAACGAGTCTTGTCCCGCACGGTTGATAGCGGGTGCATCCGTAAAGTCCGCCAGGCTCGCAAACGCCACTAACTCCCCTTCCACACCGTCTGGCCCGGTCGCAACACTACCGCCCAGTGCGGTTATCACCAGCGGTTGTGGAAACGGCGCGGTGATCTCAGCCCGTTCCACGCCGCGCACCCACACCGGCAGCTCAAAGGGCTCTATCCGGACGTTGGCAAAACCGAGGGCCTTCAGCTTCGCCACCGCCCACTGCCGGGCCCTTGCCTCGGACCCGGTTCCCGCAAGCCGCGGCCCCACCTCCGTCGTCAGCGATTCCACCAGGCCATAAGCGAGCGTGTCGGCAAGGGCTTCCTCCGCCAGTTGCGACGCCCTTTCCAGTAATTGCGGTGAGAGAGGCTGGGCCATTAAAGGGGTCGCTGAGACAACAACCAGCAACAGGCCGGCGACTATCCTGCTAACAGACATGCATTACGCTCCGGGAAAAAGGGTATGTTAAACGCTACTCGTTGATGGCGACATGTACACATCCGATACAGGCATGCCTATACTGGGGCCATGCTTTGCTGGAGCCTTGACCATGACAGACGCTACCGCCAAATGGCCCTTTCGCTGGGACCTGCTGCTGCGCTACCGCTTTATTGAAACTATTGCCCTGTGGGAGGGGCGACTGACCACCCGCCACCTGTGCGACACCTTCGGCATCGGCCGCCAGCAGGCGAGCAAGGACATCAACAACTATATGCGCGAGGTCGGCCCCGGCAACCTCGAGTACGACAAATACCTGAAGGGCTACAAGCCCGCTGCCGGCATTCACTCCGCGGGTCACCCAGGGCTGGCCGACGAATACCTGCACCTGATGGCGCGCAACAACGAATTGATGAATGTGTTCGAGTCCCTGGCGCTGAATGTCGCCAACGTGGAGGTGCTGTCCCAGCCGGTGCGCGATGTAAAACCCGAGGTACTGCGGCCCATCATGCAGGCGGCCCGGCAGCAGAAGCGGCTGGATGTAGATTACGTTTCGCTCAACAATCCCGACCGCGAGGGGCGCATTATCGTACCCCATACCCTGGTCTATACCGGCCTGCGCTGGCATGTGCGGGCCTGGTGTGAAAAAAACCAGGAATACCGCGATTTCGTCTCAGCCGCTTCCGCGATATCCCTGAGATCATGGACGAGTCCGAGCATGGCGTTGATGGCGACAAGCAGTGGAATACCCGGGTGAGCATGCGCATCGTACCGCGACCCCGGCTCACGCCGAGCTCAGCGCGAGGTCGTGGAAGTGGACTACGGCATGCAGGATGGCGCGCTGGAGGTCACCACCCGCGGCAAACTCGTGCCCTATGCACTGAAACTACTGCACATCGACCCCAAGGAAGAACTGGATGACCCCATGGCGCAGCAGATCATCGTCGAAAACCGCGAGGAGCTGGCGCCCTGGCTATTCGGGTAGGAGGATACGATCATGACCGAACACAATCAGTACGAGGAGGCCTTCTCCGAAAGCGGCTTCTGGAACAAGCTGAAAAAGTATGCCAGCGCCGCCGGCAAGCGAGGTGGTGGAAAAGGCGCTGCTGCTGTACTACGCCGCCCAGGAAGAAAAGGCACCCGGCCTGGGCCAAGGCCACCATCGCCGGTGCCCTGGGTTACTTTATCGTGCCCCTGGACGCCATCGCCGACCTGACACCGGCGGTGGGCTATGCCGATGACCTGGGCGTGCTGGTACTGGCTATCGCCGCCGTCACCCGCTACATCAATGAGGACGTCAGCGCAGAAAACCGCCGCCGGATGCAGGCCTGGTTCGGCGAGGATGAGCAGGCCCAGTCGGACGATGACTGATGCATATCAATTGTGGCAGCCTCAATAGATTTTATGCTGTACCTGTAAAGACTGGAGGGTAGCTATGCACAGAATACTGATCACGTTGTCATTGCTTGCAGCCACGCTGGCTGCCACCAGCGCTCATTCCGCCACCGCAGACCAGGCCGCTTTGACCGTCGAGGCCAGAGAGCTGGTGAACATGTTCGCCGGCAGGCTGAAACCTGAGTTGAAGCGCGCCCTGGGCGCAGGCGGCCCTACCCTGGCCATTGAGGTCTGCGCCACCCAGGCGCCGAAAATTGCAGACGCCCTGGCCGCGGAGTCCGGCTGGTCGGTGAGCAGGGTCAGCCTTAAGGAACGCAATGCCACGCGCGCGGAAGCGGATGACTGGGAGCGCGCCGTGCTGGAGGAGTTCGACGCGCGCGCCGCCGCCGGTGAAATGCCACCGACCATAAACACCAGCGCGGTGCGCAACGGGCAATTCCGCTACATGCAGGCCCAGGGTGTGGAAGGCGTCTGCCTGCTGTGCCATGGAGAGAACCTGGGTGATGACGTGCGCGCCGTACTTGAAGACTACTACCCGGACGACAGGGCCACGGATTACCGCCTGGGCCAGGTGCGTGGTGCAATCAGTCTCAGCAAGGAATTGTAGCGATGACCCCTGACTATTTTGGCCCCAGCCGGTTTATCGACAGCGACCACCCTGCGATTGTCGCGTTGGCGATGTCGCTGGTTAAGGACGCAACGGATGACCGGGAAAAGGCAGTCGCGCTGTATTACTGGGCCCGCGATGAAATTCGTTATAACCCCTATGCACTTGGTAGCAACATCAGCGACTACCTGGCCTCTGCCACGCTGGAGGCCGGCGAGGCCTGGTGCGTACCCAAGGCACTGCTGCTGGCCGCACTGTGCCGGGCCGCCGGTATTCCGGCGAGAGTAGGCTTTGCCGATGTGCGCAATCATCTCTCCACAGAGCGTATGCGTCAGATGATGGAAACCGACCTGTTCTATTTTCATGGCTATACCTCCATCTACCTCGGCGATCAGTGGGTCAAGGCAACACCCGCGTTCAACATAGAGCTATGCGATCGTTTCGGCCTGGAACCGCTGGAGTTTGACGGCACCCGGGACAGCCTCTACCACCCATTTGACCGCGCCGGAAACAGGCACATGGAATATGTCAATGAGCGCGGTGAATACGAAGATCTACCGTATGAAGAAATGATGGATGTATTCCGGAAGCACTATCCGAGGATGATGCGGGCTATCTGGGCGAATCGGCCGTGCATGCCACGCAATGGGACAGCGACGTCAGCCAGGAATTAAAACCGCAGGGCTCTCAACGGGGCAGTTAGCACCTCGCCTCACGGACCTATTGCCCCAGTGCGGTAGGGTGACAAATCTATAAACTGCAACTCATCGAGCCCCACCGGCTCCCTACTCAGCCACATCACCAGGCGCTCACCGTCAGTAAAATAAGGGTCGCCAGTCAGATTGCCACGCGGCTGCTCATAGGGCGCGGCACCCACACCGCCCACGTAACCGATCGCCTTGAGCGATTGGTTAAAGCCCAGGTCCTCGAGCAGAAACTCGCGGGTCTCATCGACGTCCGGATCGATCTTGTGGGTCGTGATGGTCTTCGTCGTAAAGCGCACGCCGATGTCGCGGCTGATCTGCCCGACCCATACGGTCTGGCCCTTGAAGGCATAGGGGCGAGCCAGAGGCGGAAGTGATTGCGCTCGTGGATGTTCTCGCGGATGCGCTGCAGCGCGACGTCCTGCCTTCGGCCGAACAGGTACAGGCGCTCACGGGTGAATACCGATACCCGCCACCGGTGATAAACGAGGTTGCCGTTTTCCAGCCCGAGGCTGCTGTCACGGTTTCAGTCTCGTCCCATCCGGCACGGATGACAGCGTAATAGAGATCCTTCGGATCGCCGATGACGACGATGTTCAAGGGATCGCCCGTGTTCTCGCCTTTCGCGTCCACAACGCAGCATGGGAGTTTCTCAAGCGCGGCTATGAGCTCCTTCGGGGTCGTTGAAATGCGCAATTTCATCTTCTGCGTATATTGCCCTGAAGTCGACATCGTAGTGATCGATCGCTAAGGCCGGGAACCTGGATAAAGAAACTCAAGGTGAGCCTCGCTCGTCGCTGAACAGTCGACATTGAACGACTTGGTACCCTCATCGACACGACTAAAAATATAACCCGACTGTATGCTATGGGGCGGCACGGCCAGCGAGTGCATGGCCGCGTTTTCATATTGCTCCGCGCGGGGCTCGAGCGGATTTTTACGGCTGCGGTGCGCCGCCTCCCTTGGCGTGAAGTATGCCTTGTCTATGCCCATAGGCGTCAGGTTGAGCGGTGAACTGCCGGTATTCTCCACCTGTACCCACACCGGCTGTATATTTTCTTTGTACAGGTCCACGTCAAATATAGCCCGTGCCTCGTCCCTGCTGGGCACCGCAGTGGCTACCTTGAGCGTCCCACTGCGCTGGATATGCAATCGATCATTCGGCGGCGGCACCTGCCTACCCTGGAACAGGTCCCCCGGCTTGCCACCGGGGAAAAACTCTGACGGATCAGTGAGAAAAACAACCTCGTCCAGCGCACTCAAACCCTCCGACAGGAAAGCCACCATGCGGAAGCCCGTGGTAAAGTAGGTACCACCGGCGAAGCTGGTTTGCGGGGCTTCAATTGAGGACTTGCCGACGCCCCTGACCAAGCCGATTTTTTGCAGGGAGCCGTTATACCAAAGGTTCTGGTAGAGAAAACGTTGGGCGCTATCGATATCGGCGAGCAGGCTCTCGCGGGTGAAGTGCTTGAACAGATCGCTACCCCTGCCGATCTCCGCATCGAACCAGCTCAGGGGTGAGTCGTCGTCGAGGTAATAGTAAACAATGCCGACCCAGGCGGGTTCACCCTGCACCTGCCAGGGGGTTAGCCATAACTGCAACACCACGCGTTCACCGCCGTCATGGCGACGCTGCGAGAAAATCGCATCTGAACGGCGGCCCTCATACAGCTGCTCTCGTGCGCGCGCGGCAACACTTGCGTCCGTAGACGTTTCCAGCCAGCCACCGCGCAACATGGCGCGGCGCACCGCCTGGCCAGTGCCTACCAGAACGGCATTGAAGGGGCCACCTGACTTTTCTCCGGTGCTATCGCGACTGCAGCAGGGCAGCTCGTCCTCAAGAACATCACGCAGCTGTAAAATCGTTAAATCACGCTGTTGTTCCGGCGGGTAGAGGTTGGCAAAGTCGACCTGCATGAAGTCGGCGACAAATCCAGGCATGGGAACGAAAAAGGTGAAGTCCTGAGCCGTCTGGCGATGGATGACCGTCAGGTTTAACCCCTTACTGCCGGGACGCTCCTGCGTGAAAACCAGCCCGCTGCGCGACTCACCAGGCGGAATTTTCCTGACCATAGCGTTGTCATGAAACCAACGCTGCATGTCCTCGTAACCCTGCTTGCTGAAGCGCTTGCGATTCATGTAGGCCACTTCGATAGGCGCAAAGTAATCCCGGTCGATGCTCCAGGTCGTGAAGCGCGCCCGGCTGTCACTGCGGTTCTCTACCTGCAGCCACACCGGCTGAATACCCTGCGCATACAGGTCGATACCGGTCAGTGCCAGCGTTTCCTCGGCGGTGGGCACCGCCACGCTGATCACCAGGCCATCCTGTTCCTGCACCAGTGTTCGCTGCAGAAAGCCGGCGCTGGCGAGATCGTTGGCCTGGTAGGGCCTGGTGGCGCAACCTGCAAGCACCAGCAACAACAAAAACACCGACAACCGGCACAGTAAACCCAGGCTCAAGGCTTCGGGTACAGCTGTAGATATTTGTTGCGGACTTAACCGCAACCCTAACTGCAATAAACTAGTACTGATCTTTAGGCCCTACCTTCATAATCACATTCATCACTCGCTGCATGCCGTTCCTTGCGGGCTGCTTATAAAGCACCTCAGTATCGCTGTGCCAGCTCAACTTACCCGCATCATCTATCTGCACATGCCAGGCATTCTTGCCATTCATGTTGCGCTCAATAATTCGTGCAAGATCCTCGGCCAGTTCCGGCGAGTCCACCATGGCGCCCATCTCGGTATTAATCCCACGCGATCGGGGGTCCATATTCATGGAGCCGATAAAGACATAGCGGCGATCGGCAACGGCGCACTTGCTGTGCAGGCCGCTGAAGCCGGCCTTGACTGGCGCCACGTCAATCACGCTTGACTGAATTTCAGGGTCGGCACGAAATTCCCAGAGATCAACGCCGGCACGTACAATATCGTCACGCCAGGGTTCGTAATGGCTGTTCACTGCGGGCACGTCATGGGAAGCCAGCGAATTGGTCAACAAGCGCACGCGCACGCCTGCATCCTGCCAGGCCTGTAGATGTTCTATGGCATCGTCCTCAGGGATCACATAGGCATTCTGAATTAGCAACTCTTCTTTCGCCAGGCTGAAGAAATTGAACATACTGGAGGTCATGGTCTGCGTGATCTGGTCGTCCGAGGCCTCGTCGTATACCAGTTTGCTGCGACCCGGGCGCAGCTGCGGGGCGAGTTCGTTAAACGCCTCTGTCCAGTCACGCGGCTCTCGCGTGAAAGACGCCAGTTCAGGGGCAGAAGCCACGGCCTGCTGCAGCAGGCGGCGTTGCTCGCGCGCGATCTCGCGGTCAGGCTGTGTACTCAAAGCGCCCGCCGATACAACCCACTGGCTATTCCAGAACATGTCGAACATGCCATTGGCCTGACCGGCGATGTGCCCGACCCCCAGCAGGTCGGTATCATGAAAATTGTAATTCTTGTTCAAACCAAAATAGTGATCGCCGATATTGCGCCCGCCGACAACCGCCGCTCTGCCATCCACAATCATCAGCTTGTCGTGCATGCGCGTATTAAGCCGCTCCATTTTGGCCAGCATCTCGCCGGCGCGATCCACCAGCGTACTGCGATTCTTCCATGGATTGAAAATGCGGAAGTCGATATTGGGGGCGGCATGCAGGTTGGAGATCAGCTGGTCATGCCCGTGCAGGATAAGGTCGTCCACGATCAGGCGAACCTTGACTCCGCGCTGGGATGCCAGAATAGCCCTCTCCAGGATAAGCCGACCGCTAGCGTCCGGGTACCAGAGATAGGTTTGGATGTCGAGGGAAGTGGTCGCCGAGTCGATCAGCGCGAGACGCCAGTAAAGACCATCGAAGCTGGAGTCCAGCACGCGGAAGCCCGAGTAATTTTCTACGTGCTCGTCCTCAATAGCCGCAGCCATCCTCGCCAGCAGGCCCTCGGTCGCCGGAGGTTGCGCGTAACTTGCAGGCGATGACGGTACATCATCCCTGAGGGCGGCAGGGCTGCAACCAGCCAATAGCAGCAGTAGCATGGGCAAGAGCAAAAGGCGGGTCAGGTTACTCACTTTTCTCTCCGACTCATTAACAATGCAGACCAGGTTCTCTGGTCACCCCGTCAACTGATCAGGCTTACAAGGCAGTAACGCGACGAGTTGGCGCTCAACGCAGGTCCTCCTCCAGGTACCGCAGAACAGCCTCAAGAAACGCCTCCCGAGGGTAATCATTATGGTTCAAAACTGTACTGCCCGCTACCGGGTGGTTGCGGGCTACCGGTACGGCAACCGCCCAGTGGTCGGCATTGAGCAATGCAAACACCTTGGACCCGGGAATAATCTGGTCAAACACAATCAATTGCGTGTCGTTGCGACTGTCGCTCTCACCCAGGAGCAGATAGCTTTTGCGCAGGGCCCAGGACACTTTTTCCGGCTCCGGGAAAGCAATCGCGCTGTAATAGCGAATGTGCGCGGGTAGCGGATTGTCGCGCAGCCACTGTTCGCGCACCGACGGCACAAGACTGCGCACCGCATCGTTGTCGCCATCCTCTTTGTCACAGCGTGAGCCGGGGACCATGGACAGCATATTGGCCTGGGCCTGGGTGGCATCCTCCGCCAGGGGTGAACCCTTCACCGCTCCCGCCAGCGACAACGCCGCTACCGTTTTCGCTGCCAGCTCGGGGTAACTTACCAGCGCCTGAAGTACATCCGGTGCTCCTTTGGAGTAGCCTGCCAGTATCAGTTTCTTATTGCGGTCCTGTTCCGGGAGTGCGGCCACATAGTCGTTGAGCATGCGTGCATTGTTGGCGCTGCTGGACAGGCCATCAACTTCGACCCTGCGCACGTCATAACCGTAGCGGGCAGCATTGGTCAGGCCAACGAACGCGGGGTTCAGCCACTGCTCGAAGCAATTCCATCCCAGTCCCGGAACAAGCAAGACAAGGTAATCATCTCGGCTGTCGCCCAGGTGCACGGGCGCGCCTGTGGCACCCTGCTCGGGGCCGGTCCAGCGCAGGGCCTCATCACAGGAGCGATAGTCCGGGAGATCGCGACCGTGTGCTTCCAGCACCTTACAGAACACTTCCCTGAATCGGCCCCTGGAATCAGTCACCTCACCCGACACCAGTAGAGCCTGCAATTCATCTGCACTGCGTTGCGCAACCGCGGGCACATCAGGCGCGCTGGCACACGCCACCAGAACCAGCAGCAAGCCCTGTATAAGCAGCGCCCTCAGCACAACTCTGCGGCAAGATTCACTTGTCATTGTCACCATACGTCCCTTGACTACTCATTCTTTTATGGCGGGCATTCCCGTGGCGGGCACTCCCGTGGCGGGCACCCCCGTGGCGGGCACCCCCGTGGCGGGCACTTACGCTCTCGCCGCCTGCACACGACCGCGACAAAAGCTGAGGAACAGTGCTGTGGAGATCCCCGCCGAAGCAAAGATCATACACATCACCATGATCTGATAGCGAGAGGCAATTAACGGAGACACACCGGAAAGGATTTGCCCGGTCATCATGCCGGGAAGAGAGACAAGACCAACGGCCAGCAGCGAGTTCGTCACCGGGATCATCGCCGCCTGATAGGCCTTGAGGCGTGCCTGGGGCCAGCTATCGCCATGGTCCAGTTCGGAGAAAAGCCGCTCTGCAGCGAGGCTGACCGCAGTCATGGCATTGGCGAATACCATTCCTGCCAGGGGAATGACATAACGCGGCAGGTACCAGGGATCAACCTGCAACACCAACTGGGTAACCAGGGCCAGCGTCAGGCCGCCGCCAATGGCAATAGCGCCGAAAGACGCCAGCAGCAATTCACGGCGATGACCGGGCACGGTACCCACCGCGATCCACACCGAAGCGCACAGCATAATGCTCAACACCAGCACAATCAGCTGCCCATTATCTGCACCGAAGATCCATGCCAGTACATAGCCGATGACCATCAATTGAATCAACATCCTCGCCAATGCGTAGAGAGAATGTCGAGCGTTATAGGACCAGCTAACGAGGATGACGAGGGTCACAGCGACCGGCACGAAGGCCAGGGCCAACTGCACCAGCGACAGGGTGATTACGGGGTTTTCCATGGTCGAGGCCAGGGTGGCGAAGGATGCCTTATGCTACACCGTGCAAGCAAAACCGCCTACTGCCAGCCTCAGAATTAAAAATATATTTAACTTTAATAGAATGCTACTAGCTGTTGTTATTTAACGTTTTTTTAATTGTAAAAAGCAGTAATTCGGGATAAGAAGCGCGCTCAGCACCCAATGTGAATTCCCTGCCACCGCCAGCATTGAGGGCCTTAATTTCCAGCGAGGCACCAGACAAGACTGCCGGCCAGCGCGGCGATTATCAGCTCTGGAAACAAACTGCCGCAAAGCAACAGCCCCCCTACCCCGGCAAGCACAGCAATCAGGCGTTCCGCGAACTGCGTGGACGGATAACCAGCGACTGACTGCTGCGGTTGCAACAACTTGCGGGTAATACGGTACTCAATGGCGCGTGCGGCTGTCATGTGAATGTTCTCCCTGTTTGGACACTTGCATCATGCTGCAGTGCCCGGCAGGCAACCATCTGTACACTTTTCGACCTGTTCGAAAAGGCGACAGGCGCATGCGAACGACTTGCGGTGAACTTGATTTGAAACAGTTCAGGGGGCGCCCTCCCTGGACTATTCTTTAAACGTAGTCACTGCAGAATGAGGAAACCCATGAAGCCGGAACCACCAGAGCTTTCTCCCGTCGATCCCCCCGCGTCGCTTACAGCGGCCGCACTGTATACGGCTTGCGACGCCGATTGGTTACCGTTCAGCAGTACCGCTGAGCTGGAACCGCTGGGTCATCACCTGGGACAGGAACGTGCAGTAGACGCTCTGGAATTGGGCCTGGCCATCCCGCACGAGGGCTACAATATTTTCGTGCTCGGCAGCAGCGGCATGGGCAAACGCACTCTGGTCAACAGCCTGCTGGATGAAAATAACGCGGCAGCCCAGGGCGCGGTTGCCGACTGGTGCTACGTCAACAATTTTGATGCACCGGACAAGCCCATTGCCCTGCAGCTCCCGCCCGGCAAGGCTGAGGAGCTGCGCGCCGACATGGCGCAGGCGGTCGAAGACCTGCTGGGCATCTTCCCAGCCACCTTCCAGAGTGACGAATATCAGTCACGCGTGCAGGAGTTGAGCGAAAACTACCAGTCGCGCGAACAGGAAGCCTTCCAGAAGTTGGCGGAAAAGGCCAAGGCAAAGCACATCGCCATGATCCAGACCCCGGGTGGCTACAGTCTGGCGCCGTTGAAAGAGGGTGAGATCATTACCCCACAGGATTTTGAGGCCCTGCCAGAGGAAGAAAAAAACAGCGCGTTGGAAGTGATTGAAAGCCTAAAGGAAGAACTGAAAGCCATCGTGCGCCAACTGCCCGGATGGAAAAAAGAGAGCCGCAACGACTTTCGGGAATTGAACCGCGAATTCAGCAGGCTCGCCCTCGACCCGGTGCTGGAGGAGCTCAAGAACCGCTATCAACCGTTCTCGTCGGTCATGGACTACCTGGATGCGGTGCACGCCAACATGATGGAAGAAGCCGAGTCATTTGCCCGCATTCAGGATGAGTCGGCGATTCCGGACAACCTCAAGAGCCGCGTCAAGGAGTTCCCCCAGTACAATGTGAATGTATTGGTTGATAACGGGGCGCTGTCGGCCGCACCGGTGATACACGAGGATTCACCGGGTTTTTCGAACCTCATTGGCCGGGTGGAGTACGCTTCACAAATGGGCACCCTGGTCACCGATTTCAACCTGATCAAGCCCGGGGCACTGCACCGCGCAAACGGTGGCTACCTCATCCTTGAGGCGGACAAACTGCTGACCAGTCCCTACGCCTGGATCACCCTCAAGCAAGCGTTGAAAGCCGGGGAGATTCGCATCCAGTCACTGGAGCAGATTTTCAGCTTTGTGAGCACGGTTCAACTGGAGCCCGCGCCCATCCCCCTGAACACCAAGGTGGTGGTGATCGGGGATCGCTATATCTATTACATCCTCCAGCAGTACGACCCGGATTTCGCCAGCCTGTTCAAAGTAGCGGCGGACATGTCGGAAGAAGTACCCCGCTCGCAGGAATCCACCTTACTTTTCGCCAGGCTGATACACAGCATGCTGGAGGAACATGCCCTGTTGCCAATGGACGCAGGTGCAGTCGCCCGAACCATTGAGCACGCCGCCCGCAACATGCAAGACAGCGAAAAGCTCAGCCTGCACCAGGGACGACTGGAGAACCTGCTCACTGAAAGTGACTTCCGTGCCCGACGGCAACAGCTTGATTGCATTACCGCGGGCGTGGTCGACGAGGCCATCGTGGCGGCTATTCACAGACTTGACCAGTTCCGCGAAAAATCCCATGAGGGCATTCTGCGGGAGGTAATGCTGGTCGCTACAGAGGGTACGGCCATTGGCCAGGTGAATGGCTTGGCAGTTTATTTGCTCGGCGACTATGCATTTGGCAGGCCCACACGGATATCCGCCACTGCACGACTGGGCCGAGGCAAAGTCCTGGATATTGAGCGCGAAGTCGACCTGGGCGGCCATATTCACTCCAAGGCGGTCATGATCATCAGTAGCCTGCTGAGCAATCGATATGCACGCGACCGCCCTCTCCCCCTCGCCGCCAGCCTGACCTTTGAACAGAGCTATGGCGGGGTAGACGGTGACAGCGCTTCAGTCGCAGAGCTGGCCGTATTGATCTCGGCCATCGCCGACATCCCGCTGCGACAGGACCTTGCTGTTACCGGCTCCCTGAATCAACACGGACAAGTGCAGGCCATTGGTGGTGTTAACGAAAAGATCGAGGGCTTCTTCGACATCTGCCGGGCCCGTGGTCTCAATGGCTCACAAGGGGTTGTCATCCCCACGGCGAACAAGGTCCACCTAATGCTGCGCCAGGATGTGCGCGAGGCAGTCGAACACGGGGAATTTCATATTTTCCCGGTAGATCATATTAACGGCGCTCTGGAATTACTGACCGGCAGCACCGTGGACAGTGTTGACGCACGGGTGGAGGCCAGGGTTGAAGAACTGCAGCAGCTGGCACGCAGCTTCCAGGATAAAGACGGGAACAATCATGACAAATGATGGCCGGATCCTGCTGCCCATAGACCTGCACCAGATCGGCCGCGACAAGCTGGAGACCGTGATGCATATCGCTCGCTTGCTGGAGCGCGGTGTGCTGGGACTCATGCTGCAGGACCTGCAGTTGCAGCAGGTCGCAGACCTGCCCTTTACCACCGAAGTCACCCTCAGCGGCGCCAGGGAACGCAACCTGCTGCGCGACCACCTTTCCCGGCGCTGTGACCGCATCAATACCGGCACCCGCCAATTATTGCTGGAACTTGCCGAACGCAACAAGGTGGACCTGCGTTTCGAGGAAGCCAGCGGGCACCGGCTGCACTGCGCGCTGCAACGCGATGGGGGCCTGGACATTTTCCTGCCTCCCAGGCAACCCTGGCAGCACCCGCACCAAACCCGGCACAGCACTCGCAAACCCATTGAGAGACTGGGTCTTGTGCTGCCCTCACGCGAGCAGGGAGAGCGGGTAATGGTGATTGCAGCTGCCCTGCTGCAGGCAGGCATGGTAGGCCAGGTACATGCGTTGGTGGGCGGTAACGTGAGTATTGCCGAGCTGGCCTCCTTGCCTCTGCAGGGGCGTGCACTGACTGTGCGCACAGACCTCACGCTTAACGGCGAGGCGATCTTGCTACTGATCAGGCGCTCCCCCTACGACCTGATCCTGATTCCAAGGCGCTGCCTGGAATCCATCCCAACTGACGAACTCGACGCGGCCCTGGCCCTGGCCGGTGGTCAGGTAATGGTAGTGAGTTCGGCCTAAAGCTGCTGCGCGGCAAAGGTGTCGCAGGCGTCCAACTTGCCGGTTTCAAACCCCCGCCGAAACCAGCGCACCCGCTGTTCGGAACTGCCGTGGGTGAAACTGTCGGGGACCACCCGCTGTCCCGCCTCGCGCTGCAGGCGATCGTCGCCTATGGCTGTGGCGGCGCGCAATGCCTCCTCCAGGTCACCTGGCTCAAGTATCTGCTGCATTTCGTTGGCAGAGTAACCCCAGAGGCCGGCAAAACAATCTGCCTGTAACTCCTGGCGCACTGAGAGCGCGTTAACCTGCGCCTCGCTGCGCCCCTGACCCGCCTGGCGAACCTGCTGGCTGATGCCCAGTAACGTTTGCACGTGGTGACCTACCTCATGGGCGACAACATAGGCCTGGGCGAAATCACCCGGCGCGCCGTGGCGCTGACTCAGGTCGCGGAAGAAGGACAGGTCGATATACAGCTGCTGGTCACCGGGGCAATAGAAAGGGCCCACGGCCGCAGTTGCCATACCGCAGGCCGAATTGACTCGCCCCGAGAACAGCACCAGCGTCGGCTCCTGGTAGGTCCTGCCCTGCTCGCGAAACAGTCGATGCCAGGTATCTTCTGTTTCGGCCAACACCACCGCCACAAACTCCGCCTGTGCCTGCTCTTCTGCAGAAAAAGACTGCTGGCCAGCCGGGGCCACGGACGCGCTCCCGCCCCCGCCCAGAAACAGGCCCAGGACATCAACACCCAGCATACGCCCACCAAATATAACCAGCACGCCCACTATCAGCAGCGTGCGGCCCGTCTTGCTGCGAATCATCGCCGGCAGAAAGCGCAGCAACAGTGGCGCTGCTGCTGCCGAGGAGTAACCGGGGCTCTCTCCCCTGCGGTCATCAATATTGTCGCTTCGCCTTCGGTCCTGCCAACGCATAGTGCTTCTCCTTATTACCCTTCCAATCTAGCAGGCGTGGAAAGACTGGCAAGCTGCTGCGGATAAATATACTCTCGGTTTCTCAATGAACACGACTCGGAACACACCCTATGAGCATACTTATCGGCGGTAGCGAGGCCGGACAGGTCTTCCTCGATCCGAAGTTCGCCAATCGACACGGCCTGGTAGCCGGTGCAACCGGCACAGGTAAGACGGTAACACTGCAGTGCCTGGCTGAGGGGTTTTCCGATCTGGGTGTGCCGGTGTTCATGGCAGACGTAAAGGGCGACCTGTCAGGCATGAGCCAGGCGGGCAACCCGAACCCGAAAATCGATGAGCGCGTCAAAGCAATCGGAATTACCGACTATCACGCCACTGCCTACCCCGTCGCGTTCTGGGACTTGTTCGGCCAAAAGGGAACCCCCGTTCGCTCTACGGTCTCGGAAATGGGCCCGCAACTACTGTCACGACTGCTGGGGCTGAACGACACCCAGGAAAGTGTGATGACCCTGGTGTTCGAGTTTGCCGACCAGGAAGGCGTGTTATTGCTGGACTTGAGTGACTTGCGCACCACTCTTGAATACCTCGCTGCAAACACGCGCAACCTGGGGACGGGTTACGGCGTATCAAAGGCCTCGGTCAATGCCATACTCAGGCGCCTGCTCATGCTGGAACGTGAGGGTGGTAAGCAGTTTTTCGGCGAACCCGCTCTGCAGTTAGAGGATTTTATGCAGAAGGCGCGTGACGGACGCGGCCTGATAAATATTCTGGCGGCTGACAAACTGATTATGAGCCCCAGGGTCTACTCCACCTTCTTGCTCTGGCTACTCTCGGAGCTATTTGAGTCCTTGCCCGAATTGGGCGACCCGGAAAAACCCGTGCTGGTGTTTTTCTTTGACGAGGCACACTTACTGTTCAAGGATTCACCAAAGCCACTACTGGAAAAGATAGAGCAGGTGGTGCGCCTGATACGCTCCAAGGGCGTCGGTGTCTATTTTATCAGCCAGAGCCCCAGCGACATCCCCGACAGCGTGCTGGGGCAGTTGGGCAACCGCATTCAACACGCTTTGCGAGCCTACACCCCCAAGGAGCAAAAAGCGGTAAAGGTGGCAGCCCAGTCTTTCCGCAAGAACCCCAAGCTCGATACTGTCACCGCTATCACCGAACTGGGTGTCGGCGAAGCGTTGGTGTCCACCCTACAAAGCAAAGGCATACCGTCCCCCGTGCAACGCGTACTGGTGCGGCCGCCACAGTCCCGAATGGGCAAGGCAACCGCTGCCGAGCGCAAGGCGTTACTGGACCGCGACCCGAATATGCGCCTCTACGGCAAGGCCGTTGACAGGCGGTCTGCCCATGAAGTCTTTTCAGAACGCACCGAAGCTGCCCTGAAGAAGCAAGAGGAAGCCGAACTGGAAAAGCGTGCACAACAGGCCCAGGGCAAGAAACGCAGCAGCAACCGTGAGAGCGTGGGTGAGGCGTTTATGAAGAGCGCCGCTCGCAGCCTGGGTTCCGCCACCGGCAGAAATTTACTGCGCGGCATTCTTGGTTCCCTGCTTAAGTAGCAGCCCGCATTCTCTTTACCGCCTCCACCACCGCAACTACCAGGCCGCCGGCGACAAGACCAATCGCAACCCCCGCCAGCGTGGGCGTTATCATTGCCATGGCCGGGGAGAGTCCCAGTGCAAAGTGCTCAACCGCCTCTCCCAGCGGGTGTATGTTGTGCAGCAAAATTCCGCCACCCACCATGAACATGGCAACGGTGCCAATGACCCCCAGCGCTTTCATCAGCCAGGGCGCAAAATTGATCAGGCCCTGGCCAAACCAGCGCAGGAAACGATGCCAACTGCCCTCGCCCTCTGTCTGCGTAGAGATGCAGGCCAACGTCATCCAGTTTCACAATTCCCGCTACCAGACCATAAACACCCACAGTCATTACTATGGCTATACCGGCCAACACCCCTACCTGGGTAACAAATTCAGCACCTGCCACGATACCCAGGGTGAGCACAATGATCTCCGCCGAAAGAATGAAGTCGGTGCGGATGGCACCTTTAATTTTTTTGCGTTCAAGCTCTACGGGGTCTACCGCCGGGTCTGCCAGTTTCTCCACCAACTCGGCATGCTCAATCTTGTCCTCACGTTCCATGCAGAAATGAATGCGCCAGCTTTTCGAACCCTTCGAAGCACAAGTAGAGACCGCCCGCCATCAATGCCGGCGTTATAAGCCAGGGCGCGAAAGCGGAGGCGAGCAAAGCCACCGGGACAAGAATCAGCTTATTGAGAAAAGAACCCTTGGCGACAGCCCAAACTACCGGCAGCTCGCGCTCGGCGCGCACTCCGGTCACTTTCTCCGCGTTGACCGCCAGATCATCCCCCAGCACGCCCGCTGTCTTTTTGGCGGCGACCTTGGTCATCACCGATACATCGTCCAGTACTGCGGCAATATCGTCGAGCAGCAACAACAGGCTGGCACCCGCCATAGGGTTCTCCCGGTATCAGGTTTTCTTAAGGGGTTGCACCAGAGAGCGCTTACGGCGGCGCTTGGCAGGCACGTTCATTCTGGACTTGGGGTAGCGCGGTAATTTACCGGTGCTCAGGTAGCGATGAATACTCTGCTGAGAGCGTATTTTCGCTGCCTTTTTTCGCGCTGGCACATAACTATTATCCTGGTCCTGGTCGAGCACACGTGCCTTGACGTTGTCATGCCATTGTTGGTCGATCACGTTCTGGATAATTTCCTGCGCATCCTTGTCGAATATCGGCACCAGCACTTCTACACGAAAATCCAGGTTACGCGTCATCAGATCGGCAGAACCAATCAGGTAACGGGGGTTGCCGCGGTTGTAAAAGACATAGGCCCGCGGATGCTCCAGATAACGATCAACGATGCTGATCGCCTGTATATTCTCAGACATTCCCTCGACGCCCGGCAACAAGGAGCACATTCCACGTACGATCAGGTGCACTTGCACACCAGCATCACTGGCTTCATAGAGCTTCTTGACCAGGTCGCGATCTACCAGGTTATTGCACTTGAGCGTCATTTCCGCACGATAACCAGACCGTGCATTGGTGATTTCCTGTTCGATCAGTTCCATCAGGCCGGGACGGCTACTGTGCGGCGACACGAGCAACACACGATAGTCCGGTCTTCGGTACGTGTACTGCAGGAAGTCGAAGACATTGTATACGTCTTTGCCCACATTCTGGTCATAGGTCATCAAGGTAAAGTCAGTGTATACACGGGCTGTCTTTTCATTGAAATTACCGGTTCCAATATGGCTGTAGTAGCGACGTGATGACCCCTCCTTGCGCTGAATCAGAATCAGCTTGGAGTGAACTTTCAAACCGGGAATGCCAAATATCACACTGATGCCGACGTCGGTAAGTCGCTCAGCCCAGTCAATATTGGCTTGCTCGTCGAAACGTGCAGCCAGTTCCACCACGGCAAGGACGCGTTTGCCATTGTCGACCGCATTGACCAGGGCATCGATTACCCGCGAGTTCTTCGCGACACGGTAGAGACAGATACTGATATCGGTAACGTCCGGGTCCAGTGCCGCGGTTTTGAGCAGTTCCACGACATAGTCAAAAGGATGGTATGGGTAGTAAAGGAACACATCTTTTTCGCGAATGGCGTCGAAGATACTTCCCGGTGTATCCAGGCGAGGAATTCTTATCGGCGGCAGCGGCTTGAATTCAAGATACTTGGGACCAACGTTGGGGAACCCCATGAAGTCCTTGGAATTGTGATAGCGGCCCCCGGCTATCAGGCTGTCATACTTGCCAAAACCAAAGCGTGCGCTGATGTATTCCAACAGCCGCTCGGGCATGTGGCCGTCGTAGACCATGCGCACGGCATCTGCCTTGCGCCGCTGCTTGAGACTGGTGGTCATTTTGTCGATCAGGCTTTGACTAATACCCGTATCGATTTCCAGTTCCGCGTCACGGGAAAATTTAAAGCAGTAGGCCTGGGCCTCTTCGACCGGGATAACGCCACGGAACATCTGCGGCAGGCAATGGCGTATGATATTGTCCAGAACAATAAAGACCTTGCCGCCTTTGCCCTTGCGACGCGGAATTTCCACGAATCGGTCAAGACGGTCGGTCGGCACTTCGACCACGGCATAGTCGTAGCGCTCACCGGATTGAATATCCACGGCGAGATACAGTGACTCATCATTGAGAGTGGGAATGCTGCCACCATCGCGCAGCAAAATAGGATCCAGCTCCGGCAGCACCTTGGCAGAAAAGTACTGCTGCACAAACGCTGCCTGCCCCTCATCCAACTGACGCTCATTCACCAGATAGATCTTGCGTTGCGCAAGCTCCTTCATTATCTGCGCATAGATGCGGTCAAACTCCTTCTGCAGACCGACCACGCCTTGTAGGATCGTAGCCAGCAAATCCTTGAAATGCTGCTTGTTGGAGCCGCCGGCAACGGAAATCAACCGGCGCACTTCCGCGACACGCACGCGAAAGAACTCATCCGAGTTATTCGAAAAAATACCCAGGTAACGCAGGCGCTCAATGATAGGCACGGTTTCGTCTGCCGCCTCCTGTAGCACCCTGGCGTTAAAAGACAGCCAGCTGAATTCCCGCGGGATAGAACAGCTCATGCTCTCGCAGGTCTGCAACACGTGTCTTGATGGGGTTTGCCATAATGCCCTCCGGGTGACTGGAACCCCTAATTTATTACATCGGGCGGCAAAACAATACCTTCAGGCACTATCATTGCTGGCGCAAATCGCATTGAAGGCGTGCCAAAAAAAAGGTTCTTCGCGCATTAGCGGGGAGCAGCCAGAGAATGTTCCATCTTGAAAGGCGGCCACTGTAATCGTGGTATACCCCCGGTAGATCGAACCCCCTTTTGACGATCTTCCGGGGGTATACCACGATCACAGCGGCCTTCTTCCATTTCGACTCGACTATCCATTACCTAGACTCCCTGTGATGTTCCAAGTCGCCGGGAGAGTGCCTGAAATCACCGTCTTATCACCTCGCCCCGCTGGGGTTCCCTCACTCAGTTGCGAGCCAGAAAAGCACTGTCTCGCCTCTTCCTTCGGCGGGTGATTTGCAACGATGATTTCAGCCTCTCTCCCGCCTCACCAGCGGTGAAGCCACAGGATCGATCATATAGCCACCATTAGCGCGCTCTGGGAGGAGTCGGTGAAGCGGCTGAACTGTCCGTTGCAAGTGCGCGCCGAGGGAGAGGCACGAGACAGCGAAGCGCTTTAAGGCTCGTGACCGAGCGAGGGAATCCCGGAGGGACGCGTGTACAAGACGGGCTGTTCAGGCACTTCAGCGACGGCTTTGGCGCGTCACGGAGAGTATAGGTAATGGATAGTCGAGTCGAAATGAGGGGGAGGACAGCACGAATGGGGTAAGCCTTCCCAGGGCGTGGGGGTTTGTTTCCAACCAGGGAAGGCTTACCCCATTCGTGATGTCCGCTTAGCAGCAAATGACAATTCCCGGTCATTCCCCGGTAATATGCGATGAACCAAAAAAATGCCCGGCACTGGGGCCGGGCAAAGTAGGGATTTCCTACAGGGGTTGGGGTGCCACCGCGCAGTCAAGCAATGCATGCCGGTGGGCGTGTCAAAAAGAGCCTGGTTACTCCCGGTACCGCTGGGCCAGGCTAAGGTAGGGATCTTTTACCCGCCATCTCGTCCGACTCAGGCTGCAGCCCGCTCGACTGCGTCAGGATGGCGCTTGGCGAACGCTTCAAAGCTGTAGTCTTCCATGCCCAGTTGCCTGCAGCGCGGACATGACGTCACGCGTGCTGCCTGACTGGACGCGGCGCTGTATTGCGCTCAACAGGCCGTCCTTGTTGACCATCTGCCAGGTGCCCGTGGCCCGCGTACGCTTGCCTTTGTTGAAACTCAGTGCCTCTTCGTAGGCGTAGATAGCGCGCAAGGCATCAAAATCAGCCTCCGTCTGAGTCTCATGTTGCTGGGCTCTCAGGTCGACTGCGCGCCGATAGGCCTCCAGCGCCAACTCGGGATGCCCGCGGCGTGTCGCGTTCCTGGCGAATACGTAACACAAGTCCGGTTCCTGGATGCGCTCTACTAATTCATGCATGTTGTCTCTCCCTATCGGCAAGGCATGTTGGCGTTGCCTTCTGTGTGGGAGAAATAATAGGGAAACCAGCCCGATTACCACATGGCCAGCGACGTCAGTCGCATGGCCGCAAGCGCCATTGCGCCTCGGAATTCTAGAATTGGCTTTAAGAAATATATCTATCTTTATATAAAATATAGGCTTCCGGGACATAAAAAAGCCCGCCATTCACTAGGTGAGGCGGGCTAACAGCCGTATGCTTCGGGGCAGAAACATCGGCCAGGGGACGTGTCAGCACGCGCAGGGAGCGACGTGCTTTTTCAAACATAGACCCCACTGGCCAAATAGCAAATTTTTACCGTAAATATTTCGCTGCAGGAGCCTGATAATCGACTCAGGGCTTCAGGGCAAGCACATCCGTTTTCAGGTGCGCCAGGACTTTCTCGGCGGTGTTGCCAATAAGCCTTGCCTTCACGCCCTTACGCCCGACAGTACCCATCACTACTATCTGCGCTCGCTTGGCCGCGGCCTGGCTGGCGATCACCTTCTCCACCGGACCGCGCTTCACCCGAAACGCCTTCTCCGGAATACCGTAGCGCGTGGCCAGCCTGGCAATCGTCACTGCCATATCCGCCTTGGCGTCCTTCACATAGGCGATGGGATCAACCAGGTCCAAATCTTGCAGCAGTGTAGGTACCTCGACGGCGCAAATAATCTCCAGTGCTTCACCCATAGCCTCGGCAAGTGACTTGGCCTGGGCAAGCACACGATCATTGAGGCGCTGCTTGCTCGCCACCTTGGTGGAAAGATCCAGAGCCGCCATGACCGGCGCCGTTCTGCTCCACTTATTGCGGGCAAGAATGAGGAGCGGCGCGGGACATTCACGCAGTAACAACCAGTCAGACGAGGCATAGGCGAAGTTTTCTGAGCGGCGCCCGGTCTTCACCACCATGTCGTATTCAGTCCTGGCGCATCGCGCGTTCACCCAGCTGACCATGTCCTTTTCCCATCGTACCTGGAGTCGAACTTTTTGCGCCGGATGCTGGTGCTTGTCAATAATTGGCTGCAGTTGCGCTTCACGCTGGGCCAGCAGTCGCTGCTTGATTTCATTGCGCGCCGCGGAGCCCCCCTCCAGCGCGTCCAGCGGCGCATAAACGAAGGCAACCACTTCCGCGTCCAGGCCAAGTTTGTCCGCGAGTTCCAGCCCACGTGGCGTGGCGCCGCAGCGGCCTTCCCTGTCGGCAATAACCAGTAATTTACCCATCGTTGCAATTCCGCTCTGAGTGTATGCGCGAATTATAGGGACTTGGGGGGCGGAGGAAAGTGAAGGAGATCAATTAGCCGCTAAAAAAGCGCGACAAGCAAGGGCGGCCATCAAGCGAGGGTCCCCCACATCAGGCAAGGTGGCCCGGGGGCGCTAGATGCGGTGCCAGCGCGAGCCCGAACGGACGACGAGGCCTTGTTGTTGCAGGTCCCGCAGCGACCGCTCCACCATCCCCTGATGATAAGTGTCCGCATGAACTGGCGCTAAATGGCCAAGGGAACGCGCGATATCGCCACTGGTGGCCCCGTCGCCGGGGCTGGCACCGGTCGCCAGGTAAACCATGGCATTCATCATACGTACAACTTTGTCAGAGATAACAGTCAAGGGGTTGTTCATCGTCGGCGCTCCTGTGTTGGTACAGGACCACAATACGTGCGGGCGGTATATTTCCG
The DNA here is from genome assembly GCA_963845135.1 of uncultured Gammaproteobacteria bacterium. Lineage (GTDB taxonomy): Bacteria > Pseudomonadota > Gammaproteobacteria > Pseudomonadales > Halieaceae > Halioglobus. The sequence continues at coordinate 92,454 of CAWJQW010000008.1, forward strand.
CATTGCTGGTTACGCCATTCGCATGACTGCGCACGCCAAACGGTCAGCTATGCTTCACGCTCTCACGGAAATCTGCCGGCGCCATCCCCGTCCAGCGCTTGAACGCCCTGGAAAAAGTACTGGGCTCCGAGAACCCCAGCAGATAAGCGGTTTCAACCACCGAACGGTTGGGGTGGCGCAGGTACTTTCTCGCCAACTGCAGCCGGGTGTCCTGCAGCAAGTCCAGGAAGCTGGTGCCTTCTTCCTTCAATTTGCGCTGCAACGTTCGGTTACTGACGTGCAGGGACTCGGCTATCTGTTGCTGGCTGGGTGGGCCGTCAGGCAAGTGCTCGAGAATTTTATCGACCACGTTCCTGGAGGTGGAGTGAACCAAAAAACCGTCCAGATAAGCCTGGGTTTGTTCGTCATTGGCGCGGGCGAGATCGGGGTCACCCGTCACCAGCGGCTCGAGAATATCACTGCGGTACCAGTTCAGGCAGCTATGCTCACACTCAAATTCCACGCGTGAACTCAGGGCGGACTCCCAGCGCTGCGGCGACAACGGGGCCGGCCGCTCAAGCTCAACCGAGACCGGCGCAATAAAGTCGCCCAGGGTGAGGCTGCACATCCGCGCGACCATACCCACGGCATAGTCACGGTTGGCAAAGTGAAAATGGTCGGCGCTTGGCAATCGTCCAAAGTCGACTATTACCAGCTCGCCTTCTTCGCGCAGGCTGAGATCAGAGGCGGTGCTTACCAACTGCCCAAAGCGCACCAGACGGCGCAATCCGTCGTAGACTGTGTCACTGGCGAGCCACGCCAGACCAAGGCCATGCAGCACCTGCGGACGTATCTGCTGGGCGGCGAGCAGACCAAAAGCCTCGTCGTCAGTCACCTCCACACATCGGCCCATCAACAGGTTGAACTGAGCCTGCGGCAGTCGCCAATCAGGATTGGCAATGCTGGCAATATCGATACCCAAGTCATCGACCACCTCCAGCGGGTCCACACCGCACAGGCGCAACGCCTGTGCCACCGGCAGCAGGAAGGTGCCGAGCACGGAGTGTTGTAGATGGGTGGTGTCTGTCATAGTGGCCCCCGGGCGGTGAGCAGCACTATACCACTCACTGTCCGGGGGGAAGAACCGCTACTGCAGAACTCAGAGCTTGGAAAATTCCTTGTTCAGATTGTAGCGACGCGACGTCACATAGGACTCCATATCCTCGACGCGACGCAATGCCGCATCCAGACGCTCGCGCGCCCGTTCCAGGCGAACACTGCCCGACTCGCTGTAGCGAAACACCTTGCGCGGACGATAGTCGTGGTAGCGCTCGTCATACTCCATCTCCACGGGGATGTCCTCAAACTCCGGCTCCTCTTCGCTATAACCGCCGTCCTGGCGGCGACGCGTGGGCCGCGGCGCCAGCAGAATCCAGGCGCCCAAATAGACCCACAGGGCCAGCGTACCGGTAAACAGGAACCCACCTATCCAAACCAGGCGCATCACCCAATGGGCAATATCCCAGTGGTCCGCGAGGCCGGCGCACACGCCAGCAACCTTGCCATCGCGCGTATTACGATAGAGCCCCATGCCCCAGCCACCGCGCTTGTTACTGTAAAAGCGGCCACTTTCCCGACGGTAGGCACCGCGGTAATCTTGCTTGCGTCTTCTTGACATCAACTTGCCTCCTTTCGCGTGGCACCGCCGTTTTGGCTGCGCCAGTCCGGGTGATCTGCATCCAGCAACGATTCCAGTGTGCCGATGCGTTCGGTCAATTTATCGACGGTTTCCAACATCTGTTCAACCGACTCGCGGTCCTCCTGGGAAAGACTGCGCGAGGAGCGACTCAAGCTGCGGTAATGCATGGTGATCCACATGGGAGCCACAATCACCATGAACAGAATGGTGGGAACAAACATGAACTTCCAAAATTCCATTAATTCCTTCCTCTGGCATCGTGGGCACAAACCCACATGCTGCCACTATTGAAGTAGATGGCCAACTGCTCAGGACGCACCGGGCTTGTCGCTCATCTCAGATTTAATACGATCCAGCTCATCGTTGATGCGTTCATCCCCGGCCAGGGCATCGATCTCGGCCGCCAGGTCCGGGGGCACATCACGGCCTACATCCATCGACTCCAGCTGGCTTTCAAGGTTATCCATGCGCCGTTCAAAGTGCTCGAAGCGCTGGAACGCGCCATCCAGGGCCTCGCGGTGAATCTGGCGCTTGACCTTGATGCGTGACTCGACAGTCTTGCCACGCATTAACAGGGCTTTCTGTTTGGCCTTGGCGTCGTTGAGCTTTTGCTGCAGCTGCGCGACCTCCTTGTTCAGTTGCTCGATATGCTCGTCAGTGGCGTTCAGCTCACCCTGCACTGCCTCTACTTCCTCTTCTATCGCATGCTTTTCCTGCAGTGCCGCACGCGCAAGATCCTCACGGCCCCGGGTGATCGCCAGCTTTGCTTTTTCCTCCCAGGATTGTGCCTCGGCCTCTACTTGCTCCAGGCGACGCGCTGCCGCCTTGCGGTCGGCCAACACTTTCGCCGAGGAGGAACGCACCTCAACCAGCGTGTCCTCCATCTCCTGGATAATCAGGCGGATCATCTTTTCCGGATCCTCCGCCTGGTCCAGCAACGAGTTGATATTGGAGTTGATGATGTCTGTCATGCGGGAAAATATACCCATGGTGTTTCTCCTGTTGTTGGCCTAGCAACCCCGGCTGGACGACTTGCGACCGGGGCTGGCAATCCAGTAAATCAATTCAATCACGGCAACCACCTGCACAAAACTCCACAGGCCGGCTGCCTCGTCAACGACAACAGCGGTTAACGCACACAGCGCTGCCAGTGCGCCATAAATCAAAAACCGCTCTCTTACCTTGTTTGTCCACATAATCCCTACCCGTACAGGCTTCTCTGCGCCTTGTGTTGAATAACAATACATATCCCATGCCAGTCTCGGCTAACCCACTGTTTTATATAGCTTTATCCTTCATTCGATCATATCTTTAGGCTCTTATAAGGCTTTTTTTACCGTTTTAAAGAGTTATATTTACCTAGTTATAAGGTATATTTAACCTATGAAGCGAAAACCAGAAGGCATGATAGGCAACTCCGCGGCCCTCGCCAGCGCCCTGGACCAGGTCTCTTTACTTGCCGCTATCAACCGCCCGGTGTTGATCATCGGCGAGCGCGGCACCGGTAAGGAACTGGCCGCGGACCGCTTGCACTTTCTCTCCGGGCGCTGGGATGCGCCGCTGCTGAAAACCAATTGCGCGGCAATTGCCGAAGCGCTGCTGGAGTCCGAGCTTTTCGGCCATGAGCCCGGCGCATTCACCGGCGCCACTGGCACCCATATCGGACGTTTCGAGCGCGCCGATGGCGGCACGCTGTTCCTCGATGAACTGGGCACCATGTCCATGCGCCTGCAGGAAAAACTGCTGCGGCTGGTGGAATACGGTGAGTTTGAGCGCCTTGGCGGTCAACGCACGCTGCAGGTAGACGTTCGCGTGGTCGCCGCCACCAATGCCGACCTGCCTGCGCTGGCGAAAGAGGGGAAATTTCGACCCGACCTGCTTGACCGCCTCAGCTTTGACGTGGTGCACCTCCCTCCCCTGCGTCAGCGCCCGGAGGATATCGCCGAACTGGCGGAGCACTTCGCCATACAAATGAGCAGTGAACTGGGCTGGGAATACTTTCCCGGCTTTTCTGCTGGCGCCATGGAAACGCTTGAGGGTCATGCCTGGCCCGGCAATGTGCAGGGAGTTGAAAAATGCCGTGGAGCGCTCCCTGCATCGCTGGGGCGACGGCCATAATGCGGTCGGCGAGATTGTCATAGACCCCTTTGTCGCTCCCTGGCAGGAGGTCGCTCAAAGGCCGGATACAGAAGATCCGACTAAAGTTCCCTCAGTGGCAACACCGTCGGGCGACTTCCAGGCTCACATGGAAGCACTGGAGCGGCGCCTGCTGAAGCAATCGTTGGCGCAAAACGGAGACAATCAACGCCGCACCGCGGAAGCGCTGGGCTTGAGTTATGACCAGATGCGCGGCATGGTGCGCAAGCACGGGTTGTCGCGCAGGCGACGCGGATGAGCACGCTCTCCCGGAAGGGGTATATGCCTGCACGGCCAGAAAAACTTACTATTTGCTCTTTAACTCCCACGAAGGACTTCAATAATGACACTGCCCCTAGCCGATAAGTCACTCCTTAAAAACCAGGCATACATAAACGGTCAATGGGTTGATGCCGATGACGGCGCAACCTTCACCGTGACCAACCCGGCGAATGGCGACCCCATCGCAGAGGTGGCCAGGGTCGGTGCGGCGGAAACCGCAAGAGCAATTGCGGCGGCAGATGCTGCCATGGCGGACTGGAAGACCCTGCCGGCCAAATCGCGCGCTACCCTGTTGCGTAAATGGTTCGACCTGATGATGGCACACCAGGAAGACCTGGCCATTATCATGACCGCCGAACAGGGCAAGGTACTCGCCGAGTCACGGGGTGAAGTAGCCTATGGCGCGTCTTTCGTGGAATGGTTCGGCGAAGAGGCGAAACGCGTCGACGGAGACGTGATTCCCGGGCCCGCTGCGGACCGGCGCATCGTCTGTATCAAACAGCCCGTGGGCGTGGTAGCGGCCATTACCCCCTGGAACTTTCCCAACGCAATGATTGCACGCAAGGCCGCGCCGGCTCTTGCGGCGGGCTGCACTATTGTTATCAAGCCCGCCACGGAAACGCCATTGTCCGCTTTCGCCATGGCAGAGCTGGCTGAACGTGCCGGTATACCCGCTGGCGTGATCAACGTGGTGGCGGGTTCCAGTGCGGCCATTGGCGGTGAAATGACGGGCAACCCCACGGTGCGCAAACTGACTTTCACCGGCTCCACGCCGGTCGGCAAAATGCTGATGGAGCAATGTGCTGCCACGGTGAAGAAGACATCGATGGAGCTGGGCGGTAACGCGCCGTTTATCGTTTTCGATGATGCGGACCTGGACGACGCGGTGCAGGGCGCCCTGATATCCAAGTACCGCAATGCCGGGCAGACCTGCGTCTGTTCAAACCGCCTGTTCGTGCAGGACTCCGTGTACGACCAGTTCGTGGAGAAACTGGTCAAGGCCACCGCAGCACTGCAGGTGGGTGACGGCATGGGCGAAAGTGTGCAAATAGGCCCACTGGTGAACAAGCAAGCCGTGTCCGATGTGGACGCCCTGGTACAAGCCTCGGTAGAAGCCGGCGCGCGGGTCGCACTGGGTGGCGGTGGTCACGCCCTGGGAGGCTGCTTTTATGAGCCCACCATCCTCACCGAGGTAACCTCTGACATGGCAGTGTTTCGCAATGAAATCTTTGGGCCGGTTGCACCGGTGACGCGCTTCTCTGACGAGGCGGAAGTCATCGCCATGGCCAACGACACAGAGTTTGGCCTGGCCTCATACTTCTACACCCGAGACATCGGTCGGGTCTGGCGCGTTGCCGAGGCACTCGACTATGGGATCGTGGGTATCAACGAGGGCATCATCTCCAACGAAATGGCGCCCTTCGGCGGGGTCAAGGAGTCTGGCTCCGGCAGAGAGGGGTCCAAGTACGGCATGGACGATTACCTGGAGATCAAGTACATGCTGATGGGCGGCCTGGATAAATAGGCAGTCCCGACGGAGCGCCGCCCGACGGATCGCCGCCCGACGGAACGCCGCCCGACGGATCGCCGCCTAGGCGGCGCCGCCCTGCTGTGCGAAAAGCGCTTCTGCGCGCGCCTTCAGGTTTTGCGCGCAGAGGTTAAAACCCTGCTCAACCGGCCCGCCCAGCATCTCCACCATTTGTTGCACCGCCTCACCACTGAATACGTCATAGGTCACGTAGGTGCAATGTTGATCATCGACAGCCTCTACCACCTGGGAACGATCCGCATGGATCGGGTCCCCGGGCCTGTTCTCCATGGACCAGGTGATTTTTCGCGGTGCATCCAGATACGTAATGTACTCGACCTGGTCCTGCAGCCCCTGTCCCAGGTCGACCTTCATGACTACTGGCGACCCCAGCTCCAGGCTCGCCTCAATCGACGGGCAGAACTGGTTCCACTCCTGGTATCGCGGAAAGTCGATCAATACCTCCCACACCAGCTGGGCTGGCGCGGCTATGGTTACGGTGTCTGAACTAACGGTAATCGTATCGCTCATGGTCACTCCCTTCAGCTACTGATAGGCCAGCGCGCATCGCCGGTGTAGAAGTCGAAGCGCCGGTCGATGAGCTCTCTGCGTCAGGCCATATTCATCCAGATTGTACTCGTGCTTGCCATGCTTGCCCTTGGGGTTGGCACGCACGTGAGTCGCCAGCACATCTTTGGTGTCCTGGCTCAGTTGCATACCAAAAGCGTCATAAACCCGCTGCACCACGCCCAGGGGGTTCTCCACGAACTCCTGCTGTGAGCAGTCGACAAACAACTCCGCGGGCAGCTTTTCCCGCATCGCCAGCCCCTTCTCCAGGCTCATGGCGTACCAGTCCATCACTGCCCGCCCTATTTCGCCAGCATCAAGGTGACTATAGTCACCAAGGTACATGTCCATCACCACCCTGTTCATGCTGTTGATGGAAGGCACTACTGCCTGCGGGTCGCGATGACACCAGACAAAGCGGGCATCGGGAAACACCTCGAGGATAGCGTCCAGATTATGCATATGCGCGGGTGCCTTGAGCATCCATTGTTGCCCCGGCATACGCCAGTTGAGCATCTGCATCTGCTGCTTCTGGTAGGCATACATGGGCTGCGCATCCTGCGCCAGCAACCAACTGCGATAGGGCTCGAGCATAATCTCAAAACCCAGTTGCACGCCGGTAAAGGCGTAGGCGTGCAGCAGCACACACTCTTCCGGCGTATCCGCATCCACGTAGTGGATCTTGGCAAACTCCGAGTTACGCGACTCTTCCAGCGCCTTGGCCAGGAAGTCGTAGCGCGGGTCCTTATCGCCCGGCTCGCTGCCCGGCCAGGGGTCGGGAAACTGAACTTCCCACTGCAGCAAGCCCCTGTTTTGTGGCGCGGAGACCAGCAGGTTAAGGAGCGCGGAGGTACCGGAACGCGGCAACCCGGTGACAAAAATGGGCGCCACGATCTCCTGCTCCTGCCACTGGGGAATGGTCTTGAAGGCATTTTCGCACTTGAGCCGGGTGCACAACTGAAACACCACCCGCTCACGGAGGCGCTTGCGCCCCTCAGGGTCCTGCACATGGCGGTCATAGGTCTGCAGCAACACGCCCAGCCCCTCTCGGATAGGGCAAGTCACCGAAATCGTCAAAACCGGTTTGCGCGACCGCTTCTGCGACCAGCTCATCGGCTACAAAACTGACATTGTCCTCTGCTCATTGCAGGTCCGCCAACTTCATGACACGGGTCTGCAGCAGCGGATGCCGCTGCGCCCCTATCCAGCGCCAGCACATGGTACCCATGTTGTGACCGGCGGTTTCAATCCAGTTCGGAACGCCCGGGTCAGTGTGCGAAACGACGACACGCACACTGCCGTCGGGCTCGTAATGGGCGGTATGCTTGTTCACGTGAATCGTATGATGACGGTAGTCCAGGGACTCCATCCACCAGTTATCCAGCTGGAAGTTCCAGGTTTCGCATTCCGGTATGTCAGGCGCCTCGATAACGAACACCTCATCGTCCTGCCAACTGCCAGGCACTGTGGAAATAGAAAATATTGGGATCGCCGCCAATCGATTGGCAGTAGGCCTGGTCTGCGGGCGGTAATTCGTTCAATGTGGGCAAAAAGCTCTCCGCCCAGTTTTCAAACATCTGTGCTGCACCTTGCACCCACATGGTTGCGCCCGCGAGCCCGCGCTGCAGTTTCGCGGCGCTGAACGGCTCAGGGCGATCTTCACTGGCGCCAAGGCGCTCAATCTTCAGGTCGGCGGCCTGCTCGCCAACCCGGTCCTGGAATGTCTGGCGCACCAATACGGAGTTGGACTCCTCGGCCATGGGCAACCAGTTACCGGGCTGCTTCTCGCGGCTGACGATGATTTCTATATTGCCGTCGGCGTCCACTTCCATCTCCCGGTGGTCGATATGACCGGTCACCTCCATGGTGCCCCCGGAGCCGTACTTGTTGATGGTCGTGCTGATACCCAGGTAACTCACGGTATTACGCTTGCCGGTGATGCGATAACTGAACTGGGAACGGATGGGGGAGCTTTCATAGCGGTTATCGGGGTTATCGGCGCCCAGCTTGATGGTTTCATGGGCGCCGCAACGCAGTTGCGGAAACAGCGGGTCACTGAATTCCAGGTAACTCTCCAGCCCGCCACGCAGCAGGCGTGTGAGGTAGCGATACCCCTCTGCCTTGTTGAAGGCGTCCTGGGGGGCCTTCTCGCTGTGCACAACCTTACCGGCCTCTTTCAAGGCATCGCAGAATTCGTCCCAGGCGGTACCGTCGAGTATTTTCGCCTCAGCTGGGTTATTGTCGGACATCGTGGTCTCCATTTTTGGCTTTGGGAAACCCGGTAGTGAATTGCAATTACCGGGACAGTGCAACCGATATGTCGGCGACCTGCAGCGAACAGTCGAGTCACGCTTTCCCGGGTGCGAACTGTTAAACCGGGGCAACCAGAGGCGCGGCCGCCGGTGTGGCCGACTTTTCTCCCCTATACCCGGACGAAATTCAGGGTTTCAAGACCCTTTAAATTTGAACTTTGCGCCCTTATTATCTGTCCTACTGACACACGCACGATCACGTGCACCGCATTACGGAGTTGACGATGCAAGACAAAAGTTTGTACGACATGAAGACAACTGGCATGGAGAGCGCGCTGGCCACCAACAAGGTGCTGCGCAATACCTACATGCTGCTTGCGATGACCCTCGCTTTCAGTGCCGTCACCGCTGCCATTTCCATGGCCGTGGGCCTCGGCCAGGGTGCCGCCCTGGTACTGATGCTGGTTGGCTTTGGACTACTGTTCGTAGTTCACAAGATGGCTGATACGAGCAAGGGCCTGCTGGCTATCTTTGCCTTCACCGGCGTTATGGGCGCGTCAATCGGGCCTATGCTTAACTATTATCTGTCCATGCCCGGCGGTCCTGGGCTGGTGATGCAGGCACTCGGTGGTACTGCACTGGTGTTCTTTGGCCTTTCAGCTTACGCGCTGACTACTCGCAAAGACTTCTCCTTTATGGGGGGCTTCCTGTTCGTCGGTTTGTTGGTTGCCGTGGTCGCCTCCATCGCTAATATCTTTATGGGCATTCCTGCGGTTTCCCTGGCTATTTCGGCGGCTATCGTGATGATCATGTCCGGGCTCATCTTGTTTGACACCAGCCGCATCATCAACGGTGGTGAGACCAACTACATCCGCGCGACGGTGTCCCTGTACCTGAACATTTACAACCTTTTCATTCACATGCTTCACCTGCTCACTGCGCTGGGCGGCGATGACTAAACTGGCATCACGCCCTTTCAGACCCCGGCCCGAGCCGGGGTTTTTCGTTTCTAGGGCGCGTTTTCCATGATCTATACCTTACTCGTCCTCTCTTCGTCCGGATCGGGACACGGGGCACGCACTGCCGCTCACTTTGCCCACGCAGCGCTGGCAAGAGGACATCGCATAGAACGCATATTCTTCCTCGACGAGGGCACAACCTGCGGGTCCCAACTGGCGATTTTTCCACAGGACGAGACAGACCGGCTGGCGCCATGGGTAGCGCTGGCAGAAGAGCACGACGTGGAGTTGGTGCTCTGCATCGCGTCTGCCCTGAAACACGGCGTGCTGGATGAGAACGAAGCCGCCCGGTACGACAAACCGGCAGCCAGCGCCCACCCTGCGTTCGTGGTTTCCGGACTGGGGCAGTTGATTGATGCCGCCGCCAACTCCGATCGATTCGTCACTTTTGGGGGCTGAAATGAGCACTGTACCGCGCAAACGCTCCCTGATCGTCGTACGTCACTCGCCCTATGGCAGCAGCCTGGCGAGGTCTGCCACTGACCTGGCCCTGGCCATGGGCGCTTTCGAGCAGGACTTTGACCTGTTATTCATGGGCGCAGGCGTGCTGCAACTGCTCTCGGACCAGGACAGTGCGCGAATCGGTTTACGCAGTGCAGGTAAGGTGCTCTCCTCGCTGCCCTTGTACGATGTGGAAAGCGTATTCGTCGACGGGGCCGCGCTACGCCGTTACGGACTAAAAGCCGGCGACCTGGTTTTACCGGTCCACGTTCTGGATGATGCCGGACTGCACCCGCTACTCAGTGCCGCCGACCACCTGGTAAGTTGTTGAGATGATACTGCACACGCTCAATTGCAACGACAGCAGTGAGAGCTTCCGGGATTGCTTGCGCATGGCACAGGCCGGCGACGCCATCCTGTTGCTGGGAGATGGTGTTTATGGCGCACTGGCGAACAGCGAGTCAGCGCAGGCGCTGCGGGACTGCCCCGCAAAAGTGATGGCACTGGATACCGATGTACTGGCTGCGGGATTGGAAAATCGGCTCGGGCCAAACCCCTCTAGTGGATATGGACGCCTTCGTTGCACTGAGCGAATACTATCCGCGGCAACTGGCCTGGTATTAACCATGCTTGAAGGTATCGCTGTCGACAAGGAAGGTTTTCTGCGCGAGTTATCTGACTGGACTCCGGACGTTGCGCGGGCGCTGGCACAGTCTGAAAATATAGAGCTCACCGATGCGCACTGGGAGATCGTGTTTCTGCTGCGTGACTATTACCAGCAATACGATGCATCGCCGGCGATGCGGCCTCTGGTAAAATACTGTTCCAGGCAACTGGGCCCCGATAAAGGTAAAAGCATCTACCTGCTCAGCCTGTTCCCGGGCTCTCCAGCGAAGCTCGGCAGTAAAATTGCCGGCCTGCCCAAACCCGACAACTGCCTTTAAGGGACACCGTGAAGACGCCCTCATCTTCTTTTACCGAACCGGCGACAGAGCACCCGTTCGCGCCCTATGTACGCATACTGGGCAAGGGTAAAACGGGTAGTCGTTCATTCGACAGGCAAGAGGCCGCCGCCGCGTTCAGTATGATCCTCAAGAATGAGGTGGAGCCACTGCAACTGGGTGCATTCCTGATGCTTCTGCGGGTAAAGGAAGAGACCGGGGAGGAGTTGGCGGGCTTCGTCGACGCCTGTCGGCAGCAGATGGAGCAACCAGAGCCCTCATTGACAGCAGACCTGGACTGGTCCAGCTATGCCGGTAAGAAGCACCAACACCCCTGGTACCTTCTCGCCATGTTGCTGCTGGCCGCAGACGGACACCGGGTATTTGTGCACGGCAGCGACGGGCACACGGTTGGCAGGCTCTACACAGAGCAAGCCATGACCGAACTGGGCCTGCCGGTAGCAAGCAATTGGCAGCAAGTATCCAGCCAGCTCGATACAGACGGGCTCAGCTACCTGCCGCTACGCGCCTTTTGCCCGCGACTGCATGAACTGATTCAGCTGCGCCCGCTGCTCGGCCTGCGCTCGCCAGTCAATACCCTGACGCGCATGCTCAACCCGCTTGCGGCACCCGCCAGTGTGCAGAGCATATTTCATCCCGCCTACGCGGCGCTGCACCAGGAGGCGGACAGGCTACTGGGGCAACCGCATGCGCTGGTGCTCAAGGGCGACAGCGGAGAAATTGAAGTGAAGCCACAGGCAGACACCCGCCTGCAGCTTCTGCGCTCGCAGGTCAGTGAGGAAATTGTGCTGCCGCGATCGATCAAGGGCAAGATAGCGCCGGTGGCACAACCCGCAACGGCGCCGTTGCGCGCTCTCTGGCGTAGATGAAGAAGATGACGCATACGGCATGAATGCGGTACTGGCGACCACCGCCGCCGCCCTGCTGGTACTGCAACCCGAATGGGACCTGGCCCGGTGCGAGAAACATAGCCGCTCACTCTGGACAGACCGCGACCCGGCGAGACTGGACTGATGCCACTTTCCGCGGTACAACCAGCACACTACGACACCTTGTTACAGGACAAGGCGCAGAGAACCGCAGAGCTGATGCAGGACCTTTGCCTGCCAACTGCCAGGGTATTCCCGTCAACCGCCACCGCCTTTCGTATGCGCGCGGAATTTCGTATGTGGCACCAGGGCGAGGCACTGAACTACGTGATGTTTCGGCGTGACGAACCGAAAACTCCCGTAACCATAGATCACTTCCCGATTGCCTGCGATACCATTCAGGACTTGATGCCTGTATTGAGAGAGCAGTTGCAAGCGAACCCAACGCTGCGCCACAAACTGTTCCAGGTCGAGTTTCTCGCCACGCTTGCGGGCGAGGCAATCATCACCCTGATCTATCACCGCCCTCTCGACGACGACTGGGAGCTCGAGGCTGCCAAGCTGCGAACACAATTACAAAAGACCTGCCCGCAGTTATCGCTGATCGGCCGCAGCCGAAAACAAAAGCGGGTCCTGGGGAGAGACTGGGTCTGCGAGGAACTGCCCATCTCAGGTCGCAGCTACCGTTACCAACAGTTCGAACAGGCATTCACCCAGCCCAATGCGCGCATCAATATCCAGATGATTGAGTGGGCCTGCGCGCAGGCGGATAAACTTGAAGGCGACCTGCTTGAGTTGTACTGCGGCAACGGCAATTTCACACTGCCACTCGCCGCGCACTTTGGCCAGGTCGTGGCCACTGAACTGGCCAAGGTTTCTGTTCGTGCGGCACGCGAAAACCTGTCTATGAACGCTGTTGAAAACGTGCAGATTATTCGTCTCGCGGCGGAAGAAGTGACCCAGGCAATGAACGGGGAAAGAGAGTTCCGGCGACTTGCAGAGTTGCCTCGCCCGCTGGAAGAGTACGACCTGCGCACCGTTTTCGTTGACCCACCCAGGGCGGGACTTGATGAACAGACTGTGCGCATGGTGCAGGGCTTCGACGCGATTATCTATATCTCATGTAACCCGCATACGCTGGCAGATAATTTGCGGGTGCTGTGCGCAACACACGATGTAAACAGCTTCGCAATGTTCGACCAGTTCCCCTACACCGACCACATGGAGTGTGGCGTGCTGCTAACCCGCAGGACGGCTTAAGTCAGCAGCGAATACCGAAAGCAAGTAATCCTCGACCGAGCACCTCGTCGAGCTTGTCAGCATCGGCAGCATTGACTTCCAGCGAGTGCAACTTCATCTGCCGATAGATCTCCCGCTTGCCCAGACCCTCGCGCAGTTCATCGGCCGAGGGATCCTCCTCCCAGCAATCGATATAGACATTACCCGCAGGCAAGTAGAAATCGGCGTAAACCAGTTCTTCGATGGGCAGGCTTCTACGATAAGCGTGTGCCAACTGGGCCAGGTACAGCCAGTTGCAGACCCGCATTTGCAGGGGCGTCTTCAGTACATGACCGTCGATACCATCACAACTCTGGCTGCCCTGGGCATTCGCAAACAGATCGGGCTCCGCCCCGGGGTCTGTCGGTTCGGTAGCGGGAATCTGGTCAGACTGGCGACTCAGCTCGCGGTGCACCACGGGGTTGTCGACCACCTCGTGCGGCCAGGTCACGTAGTAGGCGCCCGACGCCTCACTCTCTTCCTGCTGCCCGCCCATGGAGCGACCCAGGGCGGTCAACTCCCAGCCCAGGATACTGTGATCCTGAAGGCCCAGTTCGGCCAGTGCGCGGTTGATCTGCCGGGCATGCAGCCGGGGGTAATAACGGCGCATGGATGCCGCGGTAATGCGCTGGTTGGACTCGATTGCCGCCAACAGCGGATGGTGGTCGATTGCCTGTGGCCAGACGATATAACGGCCGTAGCGCCGGCTCTTCTGGTAAGAACCGCCCTCGAACTCACCCTTGGGTAGCAACACCCAGGTATCACCTGAGCGACGTATCCAGCCATAGTCTCGCAGCGTGGCAAACAACTGCTGCACCGGAATATCCAGCTTCCGGGCCAGTGCGGTGGTTGAAAGTTTGCCGTCTTCCTGGGACATGATCTAGTCCAGCGCAGTTTCCCGGTAACGCTTTTCCAACGCCCAGTAGACATGGTCGGCGAACTGGTTATCGTCGACGTCCAGCGTAGCGAGAAGCTCTACCAGGTGTTCGTTGTCTTCCTTGCCGTTCCAGTTCTTGATATAGGTACCTTCTTTATAGCCATGGTCCTGGCGGAAGAAATTGAGCACGTTTTTACCGACATAGGAACGATAGAGTTCATCAAAACTCAAGCCCGAGGCCAGCAACAGGTCCCAGAACAAGGACGGGGAAAAGCTCTTTGTTTGCAGGCAGTGCAGTGCCAATGCCTCAGTCGCTTCGCGCACGCCCAGGCCAGTCGGCTTATGCGCCTCAAGTTCCACCGTCATTTCCTGCGCGATCTGCTCGATGTCCTTGTCCTCGACAAACAGCGCGGACATACCGAAGTGCCAGATATCCACCGCTTCAAGCCGCACCTGCTCCATGTCAGGCTCCTGCTTCTTCCACCACTTGAACCCGAAGTGATCGATCAACTCGCCACACTCAATCCAGGCTGCGCGATACCATTCGAAGTGCTGCTCGACCCAGTTTTCATGCACGCGGGTGTTCATCCGATCCTGCATGGTCAGCATCGTGATCAAGGCCTGTTTCAAGGAATACCTCACTGTCTGGCTGGCTGAAAACAGCCCAGAGCATAGCAGCGACGGCGATCAAAAAGAAGGATGTGGTGCCCGGAGCGGGACTTGAACCCGCACAGCCTTGCGGCCGGGAGATTTTAAGTCTCCTGTGTCTACCAATTCCACCATCCGGGCGGCAATAGCAAGCGCAGGCAGCGCTGGCTTCGGCGCGCGCGATAATAACATAACCTGCACTGCCCGAGTAAAGTCGCGCACAAGTGAGCATGCTAAACTTGAAACTATTACTTCCGTTTAAAGCCCGCTCTATGCGCAAACTGCTGATTGCTTTCCTCCTGGTTGCAGCGATTATGGCAACGCCTTTACTGATCATGCGCTCACAGCAGGCGATCGTGCTCATCGCGCACTGGTGGGTAGACAGTTTCACCGACTTCCGGCTCGAACTGCGCAACCCTGAGCTGAAGCCACTGCAGGGTTTTGCCTCGGCGGGTGAAATTCACCTGTACCCCAAAGCCAATGACGCCCCTCCGCTGCTCAGCGTCCTCGGCTTCTCCAGTGACCTCAATGTATGGGATCTCTACGCCGGCAATCTGAAACGCAGCAAGCTCTTTGCCAATCAGGTCGTCATCTACACGTCCAGCACCAGCAGTGCAGCGGAACCTGCGCCGATGCAGTGGCTGCAATATCTTACCTGGTTGCCAGAAACACTGACCCTTGGCCAGTTACACGTGGTGCGCGCTTCCGGGGACGTCACAATCCTGCGGTTAAGGGACCTGGCGGGACATCGCCTGCCAGACACAGCCTTTGAGTTGGCCGCCAGTGCCCAGTATGCCGGCGAACCACTGGATATGCAGATAGAGCTCTCAGCCGGGCAGCAATGAGGCCGTATTCACCAGCCTCGCGATAGATGCCGTCCTGACTGCGGGCCAAAGTGACAGCCGCGCTGAACTGAAAGGAGAGCTGCGCGGCACCCACGAAGACTTCAGCTATGACCTGAGTCTCGATGCCAACTACCGGGAAATTGACCTGTTCCTGGCGGCCTTCAACGCCAGGCGGGATATACAGGGCGCGCTAAGCGTCACCGCGGCCATGCGCGGAGATATCGAGGGTTTTACACTCTCGAACGCCCGGTTTGTGCTCGACAATATGCCGCAATACGGTTTAGAGGCAGTCGGTACGCTGCAGTACGACAAATCGGGTACCGGCATTTTGAATCTGGTTGCAGCCGGTGAAATTGATACCGCTGTCCCCCTGCTGAACCGGCTGCCGGTTGACTTACGCCCATTAGGCCGCGCCCAGGGTAACGCCAGGATTAGCGGCTCTCTGCAGCGCCCTGTTATCGAACGCTTCTTGCTTCGCAGTGAGAACGAGCAGGGGTTAGCCATAAATTTGATGGGACGGCTGGAGCAGGACGCCAGCCAAAACCGGCTTGAGTGGGACCTGCAAGGCCCTCGGCTGTCCACCCTCTCTCACTGGACAGGGCCACTGCCACACGAAACGGGCCCCTTTCGCGCCAGCGGTGTGGTCAGCGGAAAACAAGGCGGGCTCACTCTCGAGGATCTCATCGTTGAAGCAGGGTCCAGGGATACCGTTCTGTTGAGAGCAGAAGGAGACGCGCAATCGCGAGGCCTTACAGAAGAACTGGGTCTGGCTGCCATACACCAGGCCAGGCTGGATTTGCTCGTGTATACGCCTGATTCGAGTCAGCTAGCGCCTTACCTGGATTTAAAGATACCCGGCGGGTTCGAGGTTTCCGGAAGATTGCAACTCGACGGCAGCGGCACACGTCTGGAGATTAAGGGCGGTAAACTCGAGGCGGTGTCCAGCGACATAACGGCGACGGCGACACCCACAGCCGGCGTATTTTTGCCCCAGAGTGAGAAAATACTTGAAGGGCTGCAGTCCGGGTTTGCCATTGCAATGAGCGACACCAGTGCCCTTTCCCAGTTTTTCGCCCGACCTGTCCCTGTTCTCGGGGCGTTGACGGGCACTGGCAAGTTATCCCAATACGGCGAGCGAGTCGCCCTGGAAGACATTGAACTGGCGTTGCAGCGCAGTGACAGCCACCTCAGCATGTCCGGGAAGATAGGGAACCTGGCGGCAATGCAGGACGTTCGACTGCAGAGTCAGTTTTCCGGTATCGAAGCCCGCGACTTGCTGATGACCGCGCTGGAGGACTTTGACTACCCCAGGGAGCTAGGCCGTCTCGAGGGTGGCTTCACCTTGCGCAAGCGCAGCGGTGACTGGACATTGGAGGCACTGCGACTGGAAACTTCCGACCGGGATGGTCCGCTTTTCTTCGCCAGCCGCGGCAGTATCGGGAGTTTGTTCACGGTACCTGCTCTCAACCTTGATGCCCGCTTCCACCTCAGGGACCCTGCCCTGCTGGCAGCGATGAGCGGGCTGCGAATGAACCCCGCCAGCGGCCAGATCAAGCTGCAGTCCCAAGGCGGAAGCACCGATTTCAGCAGCACAGGTCGTGTAGGCGACACCCTGCTTGAACTCGATGGGAACGTGCAACATACGCCCCGTGGGGTCGACAAGCTTCAGGCGCGGCTGGCCAGCCCCATGGTGCACCTGGATGATCTTGGACTACAGGCAAAGCGAACAACGTCGGCACAATATCTCCCATCCGAACAGATCGAACTCAATGCGATACAACGTTTGGAAAATGCGCTGAAAAGTGCGCCCCGCTACAAAACTGACATCGCCATTGATCTTACGGGCATCAACGGTGAGAACACCAATATCACCAGCTTTGATCTGCACTTTACCGGTGAGCAACAGCGCTATACCCTGCGCCGATTCACCGTCGCCTATGATGAGTCCATAACCGAAGTCCGGGGGATCATAGACCTGAACAGCATTCCACCGTTTGCCAGCCTCGCTTTAGAAGTCAGTGCATTGCCGCTGAAAACATTGACCGAGGACCTGGGCATGGATTTTGACGTCTCAGGGACAGCCTATCTGCGCGGTGGACTCAGTTCTCAGGGCGCCAGCGGTGAGGCACTTCTCGCTGATCTCGATGGCAACATCGCCCTGGCGCTGGAAGACGCCGAGATAGAAGGGGCTGCTTACGATGTACTGGCGACAGACCTTCTGGCCTGGTTCTATTCCGGCGCCGCGCTCGAAAAATCAACGTACGTGGACTGCACCATGGCAAAGTTTCTGCTAAAGGACGGCATTGCTACCAGCGATAGTCTGTATATCGAAACGTCAAAGATGGTCGCGACAGGAGATGCCGAATTTAATCTCGCCAAAAAGAAAATGGACATCAACTTTACGCCCAAATCAAAGTCTCGCGCGCTGCAAATTCCCTCTTCAATTCGGCTAAAAGGACCCTTCGATGACCCCAGTGTGACGCTGTCTCCTATTGCAGCTGCATTTGACGCCTACGCAGAGGTGCTGACGCTTGTGCCCAGGATCGCCGGCAGACTTTTCGGCATCAAAAAAGCGAAGAGAAAGTCCCGGCCTTGCGCGGCAGCTGAATAAGTATTTCTATCAACGGTGCATGCTACAATCGGCGCCAATAAAAACGTGAAAAGGTGAGACATGGCATCTTCCAGGGGTGAATTTACTTCACGCTTTGGCTTCGTAATGGCTGCAGCGGGCTCGGCCGTCGGACTGGGAAACATCTGGGGATTTCCCACCCAGGCCGCCAGCAATGGTGGCGCGGCATTTCTGCTGGTTTACCTGGCACTGGCCTTTTCCCTCGCCTATCCTGCGCTGATGGCGGAACTGATACTGGGCCGCCACGCCCACGCCAATGCAGTCAATGCCCTGCGCCTGATCTCTCCCGCTGGACTGCTGCGCCGACTGGGCGTTACGACTGGAGTGGTAGGGCTCATTGTTGCCAGCCTCATTCTCAGCTTCTATGCCATTGTCGCGGGTTGGATGATCGCTTTCTGCCTTGCCGCCATCGCCAACCTGATTGGAATGGACGGCCTTGCCCAATGGCTCACATCATTTGGCTTTGCTCGCAACTTTGGCTTTATGCTGCTGTTCATGATCCTGACGATAGGCATCATTTCGGAAGGAGTGCGTGAAGGTATCGAGCGTTGGTCCGAGCGCCTGATGCCGGCACTGTTAATTACCCTGGTAGTGCTGGTGGCTTATGTCCTTACGCTGGACGGTGCCAGTGAGGGTCTGAAAATTTACCTGCTACCAGACTTCGAGCGCGCGCTTTCACCCAAACTGATTATCTCCGCACTGGGTGCAGCGTTTTTCTCCCTGTCATTGGGTGTGGGCACCATGTTGATCTACGGTTCCTACATCTCCGACAAGGAAAACCTGCCTCTGCTGGGTGGCATGGTGACGCTGGTGGATATATCTATTGCTGTGTTGGCTGGTTTCCTGGTCTTGCCGGCGATGTATGTTGCCCTGCATAACGGCGTGGAAATTTTTACCGAGACGGGTGCGTTGATATCGGAAGACACGCTGATATTTACCGTGCTGCCGGAGCTATTCAACACCATGGGAATGGCCGGTGTGGTCGTCAGTTTTACCTTCTTTTTCCTGATGAGCATTGCTGCGTTGACCTCGTCCATATCCATGCTGGAAGTGCCGGTCGCCTATACCATTGAAGAACATGGCGTGGGCAGGAAAAAAGCCGTCTGGGTTATCGGCGGCATTATCGCCTTGATCAGTACGGTAATCCTGCTCAACTTTGCTGACCTTTTCGGTCTGGTGATTGCTTTCACCACACGCTACAGCCAACCACTACTTGGGTTTATGTTCTGCATTTACGCGGGCTGGATTTTCAATCGAAATGCGCTGTTGCAGGAACTGCGCAAGGGTAATCCCGAGGTGGAACAAGGCGTGTTCTGGAAGATATGGCCATGGTACGTAAGGCTGGTTTGTCCGCTGATAATCCTGGCCATTTTTGCCCAGACTCTGCTGAGCTAAAATCACTTCAGGCTAATCGTGCCGGTTTCCTCCACGCGCTGGGTGGGCACAAAACCTTTGAAATCGATTTTGCCCAGAAAGCGGTACTCCAGTGCGTCGGTCGGCTCCATGCCCAGGCTAGCCAACAGGCGCAAGAGATGAAACAGCTGTAAACCCGCTTCCAGGGTCACGACTTCCTCCGAATAGGCCTCAATAACAGGCACATCATTGGTCACGCCGCTGATCAGTTCCTGGCCCTGAATTTCAACGCCATAACTGATGCCGGCAATGTCGAAAGTTTGCTTGTTGGGGTTCGCTATGCGCAGCTTGATTTCAAACCGTGGTGCGCCGCCCTGCGGACGGCAGTGCCTTGAAACTCTCCAAGGGACACCTTCGGCGGGTCTATCTCGGGTTGCAGCGAAGCGCAGGCGCTGAGCATAAAAAACAGGAAAATACAGGCAGCCAGACGTAGCGACGAACATCATCATGAATCTCCCTGGGTAATGAAAAACAAGCCATACCCCAGGCTGCCCGCCGCAAATACGGCTGCCACCCAGTCGCCCGTTTGCTGAAACATCCAGGCACTAAACGCAAACATAACCGCGGCCACGACCGCCCCAATCACTCTGCCTGCTGGTGCCAAGGAAAGCTCCTCTTGAAAAGCGGCCGCCACAGCGACCGGGTGAACCCCGAGTCTAGCGTGATTTCATCCCAAACTGTAGCTGACGTTGTTGCAGAGCAAGGGGATTCAAACAGTAGCCTGCATACGCTTACGGTAGTCCCAGCTGAAGAATCGCGACACTTCTATGCGTATGAGTAGTTCTTCATCGCTGCGGGACAGCAGCCACTGAGCCAGTGGTTCGTTGCTGCGACCCAGATAATTATCGATCAACTGGCGCAGCGTTTCTGCGCCGCCCTCGCCTGAAACCTCCGCAATACCCTGACCCCGCACACCATGGTACGGCGGGTCATTGGTCGCCACCTCAAAGCCGACTCGGCCGTAGTTGCGCAGCATTCGCACTAACGATGAGTCTTTATGGGAGGCGCAGTAGAAGGCGCCATCCGCATAGCGAAACCAGACCGAAACCACACGCGGAAACCCATCTCCACCGATACACCCTATGCGAATAGGAATGCGGCTGTTTTCGAGGTATCGATCGATTTCACGGCGGGGCCAGGGACCCTTGATACTGATATCCATGAAGATAAACCTGCCTAGTGCAGCAATGATATTAAGTACTAATGGTGACCCATTACGGATCCATTGGCCAGCTGGACAAGGCCACGAACTCCGGAAGAACCCACCGGCAATATCCTGCGGTGTACCAAAGACAGAGTCCTCTCCCTGCTCCGGACTGACTTTAGGTGATTGGTGGGCACCAGGCCTGGCGCCAGGCTGTTCACCCGAATGCCATTGCGACCCCACTTCTGGGCCAGGGCCTTGGTAACTGCACAGGCCGGCCTTGCTGGCACTGTAGGCCGGGTTTGCAGGCCGGGCGAATTGAAACGGAGTCGAGGTTCACAATATACCCTGCTTTCGCAGTGGGAAGACTCAGTGCAAAATGCATCGCGCCAGTCAGGTTGATGTGAGAACTTTCTCGAAACCCTCCTCAAATTGCTTTTTTACAGCACAGATGCAGTTGACCAGTACATCCAGGCGATCAAATTTCGCTGCCAGCCCGGTAATGGCTGCCTCGTCCTGAATATTCAGGGAATGGAACTGCATGCCACTAAAATCGTTATCGTAGTCGGCTACACTGCGGGTTCCGGTAATTGAAACCTCGCCCCTGCTTCAAGAAAGGCCTTCGCACGCCGTAATCGTCAGAGGCCCCACATGCGTGAACTCCTTCCCCCCCCCCACGTTTAGCTGATCGCTCTCCCATGACTGAGCATCGAAAGTCGTCAGCGTATGCATACCTCAGGAAGTTTTATGGGATTAAGCGATCGCCTGGCTTGTGAATAAGTACACATACATTATATAGAGATGGAGTAGAGTGTAGATGAGATAAGCAATGGCAACAGTTCCTTATTGCCAAAATGGAGGCTCGGGTCGGAATCGAACCGGCGTTGACGGATTTGCAATCCGCTGCATAACCACTCTGCCACCGAGCCTTAGTGAAGAGCGAAAACAGCCGCGCATTTACTGGCTACTTCAGACTTCGTTTCCTTCAATGCAGACCATCGAAGGAGGGATTGGAGCGGGAAACCGGGTTCGAACCGGCGACCTCAACCTTGGCAAGGTTGCGCTCTACCAACTGAGCTATTCCCGCTTCAAGACGCGTTCTGCCGGGCAGTCCGCGTTCGAGAGGCGCCTATTTTATGCACCCGGCGCTCGCTGTCAACTGCAATTTGAATAGTTTCTCGCAAGCACCTGAATTAAAAAGACTTATCTTGCTCTTTTATCACCACCCATGCCGCTTTCAGGTAGATAAACATGGACCACAGGGTCAGGACTGCAGCCACGTACAAGACCACGTAGCTGAGCGCCAGCAACCAGCTCTCATGGGTGTCCGGGTCGATCGCCAACAGGGCCGTGATCGCCACCATCTGGAAGGCCGTCTTTACCTTGCCGACATAGGAAACCGCGACGGAGGTCCGCGCCCCCAACTCGGCCATCCACTCGCGCAAGGCCGACACCACGATTTCCCGACCGATAATCACACAGGCCGCCAGCGTAAGTAGCTGCGTGTCATGCCGTTCCACCAGTAATACCAGCGCGACCGCCACCATCAGCTTGTCTGCCACCGGGTCAAGAAATGCGCCGAAGGCGGTGGTCTGCCCCAGTCGACGCGCCAGGTAACCGTCGAACCAGTCAGTGACGGCGGCACCGGCAAAAATCGCCGCGGCTACGACCAAATGGTTATGAAATGGCACATAGAACACCACCACCATAACCGGTATAAGACATATGCGCAGGATGGTGAGCGCGTTCGGAATGTTAATCTGCAAAGCCCCTCTACCCCTGCCCTTGCTCACCCGCTCCGTGGAGGTGATCGTAAATTTGAGCCGCCATTGTGGCACTAATCCCGGAAATTTTCTTTAACTCTTCAACACTCGCGTTGGCCACTCCGCGGGCACTGCCAAAGTGCCGCAACAGCTCCCGACGTCGGCGTGCACCTACACCCGGAATATCTTCCAGCGCAGAACGCCGTCGCGCCTTGTCGCGCCTCGCCCTATGCCCGCTGATTGCGAAACGGTGGGCCTCATCGCGAATCTGCTGGATCAGGTGCAACGCCGGACTGTCTCCGGGTAACTGCCGTTCCATGCCCGTGGCGCCGTCGACAAGCGTTTCGAAACCCGCCTTGCGCGTGACACCCTTCGCCACGCCAATCACAACTACGCCGCTGATCTGTTGTGCCTGCAGCACCTCCATGGCCTGGGTCACCTGGCCTTTGCCACCGTCTATAAACAGTACATCTGGCTGTGCGCCCTCCCCTGAACTGATGCGCTTGTAGCGTCGCTCAAGCGCCTGCTGCATAGCCGCGTAGTCATCGCCGCCAGTCACGCCCTCAATATTGAACTTGCGATAATCCGCTTTGCGCGCGCCGTTCTGGTCAAAGACCACGCAGGAAGCTACCGTTGCCTCTCCCGAACTGTGGCTGATATCAAAGCACTCCATGCGCTCCGGCATCTCCGCCAGGCCGAGCAAGTCCTGCAGGGCCTGCAGCCGAGCAAGGGTGGTCTGTTTCCCAGCCAGGTGCGCTTGCAGATTGGTTTCCGCCGTCTGCACCGCCAGTCGCAACCAACGAGCGCGGGCATCGCGCACCCGGCTGCGGACCCGAACCCGTCGGCCGGCCTCGTTTTGCAGCACCTCGGACAATACCTCGATACTTTCCGGTTCTTCATTAACGATAATTTCACCGGGGATGGCTCGCGTGCCATTGAGGTAATACTGGGGCATAAAGGCGGCCAGCACGTCGCCCGGTGATTCGTCGAGCTTTAGCGGTGGATAATAGGTCTTGCTACCCAGCACCCTGGCGCCACGCACAAACAACACCTGCACGCAGGCCCGCCCGCCCTCCACGGCCGCAGCGAGAATATCCAGGTCGCCACTGACACCCTCAATACCCTGGCTGGCCTGCACGTGCTGCAGCTGACTGAGCTGGTCGCGAAACACCGCTGCTTTTTCATATTCCAGTTCGGCAGCCGCCTTCTCCATGTCATCGGCCAGGCGCACCATCAGCTCCTGGGATTTGC
Source organism: uncultured Gammaproteobacteria bacterium (assembly GCA_963845135.1). Taxonomy (GTDB): domain Bacteria; phylum Pseudomonadota; class Gammaproteobacteria; order Pseudomonadales; family Halieaceae; genus Halioglobus. The sequence continues at coordinate 116,036 of CAWJQW010000008.1, forward strand.
CGCGCAGGAACAAACCGGTGTCCTCCACCTGGCGCGCATACTCCTCCTCGCTGACCAGGTCCACGCACGGCGCGCTACAGCGATCGATCTGGTGCTGCAGGCACGGGCGCGTGCGATTGCGAAAGTAACTGTTTTCGCACTGCCGTACCTTGAACACTTTCTGCAGGAAATGCAGCGACTCACGCACGGCAGCGGCGCTGGGATAGGGGCCGTAATAACGCCCTTTACCCTTTTGCGCGCCGCGGTGCATCGATATTCGTGGAAACTTGTCCGCTGACACGTAGATGTAGGGAAAGGATTTGTCGTCCTTCAACAGGATATTGTAAGGCGGCTGATGGCTCTTGATGAGGTTGTGTTCCAGCAGCAGCGCGTCCACTTCCGTGGTGGTCACCGTGACCTGTATATCGCGAATTCTGCCTACCAGCGCCATGGTTTTGTCGGTCAGCCCACTGGCGCGGAAATAACTGCCTACGCGGTTCTTCAGGTTCTTGGCCTTGCCGACATAGAGCAGTTTGCCGGCCTCGTCATACATCTGGTAAACGCCGGGTCGAGTGGTCAGTGCCTGCAGGAACGATTTGTGGTCGAAGTCACTCACCTGGGCAAACCATAAATCCGCGGCTCAATTTCCAGCGCCACGGCGAATTGCGCTGAGACTGACGCCATGATCGAATACGCGAGATCGAGCAACTCTGAGCCGGAATCACTGCCGTAATTGACCAACACCAGGGCATGCCCGGGATGCACCCCCACGCCGTCTACGCGGCGCCCCTTCCAACCAGCCTGTTCTATCAGCCAGGCCGCGGGTATTTTCATCTTGCCCTGACCCTGCTCGATAGGCGGGCAGCTCTGGCCAGTCGGCGCGCAAGTCCTGCACCTGCGCCGCTGTGGTTACCGGGTTTTTGAAAAAGCTACCCGCATTGGGTTCCAACTGTGGATCCGGCAAACGCCGCCTGCGAATATCGACGACTGCGGCGAAGACGTCCTCGGGCGCAGCCCTTTCCACTCCCCGCTGTGCCAGCTCTTGCTGCAATGCGGGGTAGTCCAAGCTCAACGCTGGCGCTGCGTGAAAGCACCATATCCACCGCAGTGATGATCACCCGGTCGCGCAGTTCACCCTTGAAAATACTGTCGCGGTAACCGAAGGCGCATTCCTCTGCGTTCAACACCAGGGGCTTGCCCGTGTTGACATCGATGCCATGGACAGCGGTCACGAAACGCTCAAATTCAACCCCATAGGCACCAATATTCTGGATCGGAGCTGCGCCGACGGTGCCCGGTATCAGGGCCAGATTTTCCAGGCCATATAAGCCATCCTCGAGGGTCCGGGTGACCAGTCGATGCCAGTCATAGCCAGCGGACACTCTGAGCGTAACAACATCGCCCTGCTCCGCCAGCACCCGCACGTCCTCGTTACACTGTCTCACTACCAGCACGTCGAGGTCGCCGGCCAGTATAATATTGCTGCCCTCGCCCAGCGGCAACACAGACAGGCCCTGGGCGTGCGACCAAGCCATGGCCTGCGCCAGTTCCTGGTCGCTGCTCACCGAGGCGAGCGCAGCAGCGTTAGCCTGCAGAGACAGCGTATTACAAGATTTAAGGGATTCAGCTCGCCGTATCTGCACTGCATATCTCCCGCAGCAGTCCCTCGCTGGCGGCCTCGACCATGTCCAGCACCCGGGTAAAACCCTCCTCGCCGCCGTAGTAAGGGTCGGGTACCTCATCAACGGTGGCCTGCGGAGCGAAAGGCAAAAACAGCGCGAGTTGATTTTGGAAGTCGCCGGGGCAAAGGCTGCGTAGGTCGGCAAGGTTTTGCCTGTCCATGGCCAGGACATAATCGAAATCGTGAAAGTCCCGCGACTGCAGCTGTCGGGCGCGCAGGTGACTGAGGTCGTAACCCCGCCTCGCCGCCTCCTCTGTGGCGCGCCGGTCCGGCGCGTGGCCGATGTGCCAGTCCCCGGTGCCGCAGGAGTCAATCTCGATCTGCGCCTGCAAGTTGCGGTCACGCACCAGTGACTCGAATACGCCATGGGCCGTGGGTGAGCGGCAGATATTGCCCAGGCAGACAAACAATACGCGAATCCGCGCGCCGTCGTTCACTGTTGTTTCTCCAGTATCGCGCGCACCATGTCCAGGTCCTCAGCCGTATCAACACCTGCGGGCACGGGCTCACTGGCGGGGGCGACATGAATGCGCTCGCCATTATACAGCGCCCGCAGTTGCTCGAGTTGCTCGCACACTTCGATGGGCGCGGGAGGCCAGGTCACATAGCGCCGCAGGAAGCCGACCCGATAGGCATAGATGCCAATGTGGCGGAACCACTGGCCCTGGGGCATCGTGTCTTGATTGGCGCCAAAAGCCTCGCGCGGCCAGGGGATTGAAGCGCGACTGAAGTAAAGCGCCATACCCTGGCTATCACTGACCACCTTCACTGCACTGGGGTTGGTCAGCTCAACCAGTGTTGTCACCGGCTCACTGAGGGTCGCAATCGAGGCGCCCGTATTGTGCTCAAGATTAGTGGCCACCTGCTCGATCAGCGCCGGGGGTATCAGTGGTTCATCGCCCTGTACGTTAACGACAATGTGATCATCCTCCCAACCGCACTGCGCGGCCACTTCCTGCAGCCGATCGGTGCCGGAAGGGTGTGCAGGGTCAGTCATACAGACTTCAGCACCGAATTCGCGAGCGGCGGCTTCAATGCGCGGGTCATCGGTAGCCACAATCACGTGCGCCGCGCCACTACTGCAGGCCTGCTCCCACACACGCTGCACCATCGGCTTGCCGGCGATATCCAGCAGGGGTTTACCCGGCAGGCGAGTGGACCCATAGCGGGCCGGAATGACTACTGCAAAAGACATGTGATTACCTTGTCTGTCTGTCCATGGGGGCCAGGGCGGCAACGGCCTCGACAACCGCCTCGGGCAGCTGTGCGTCAATGCGCAGATACCAGGCATCGGGGCCAGCAAGAGCGCCGCATTTTACCGCGTCTTTCTCGGTCATGAGAATCGTCTGTCCGACAAGGCCTGAGAAATCCGCAGCGGTGTATGCATGATGATCGGCAAACACCCGGGATTGAAAGGCGATGCCCAGTTTATTCAGCAATGCAAAAAACTGTTGGGGCTGGCCAATACCTGCCAACGCATGGACGTCTGCCGCCTCCTTGAAAGCCCCCACCTGGCGTTCTTCACCAGAGTCGAGGTTGATCCAGGCGGTTGGCCTGTAGCGCACGCCATTGGCTGCATCATCACTACCGCGGTACAACACATAGTCGACCGTCTCCAGGCGCGATGCCGGTTCCCGCAGGGGCCCGGCGGGGAGACAGTGACCATTGCCCAGCAGGCGAGCTGCATCCACGACAGCAATTTCCACATCCCGTTGCAGGGCATAGTGCTGTAAGCCATCGTCGCTGATTAACAGGTCAACCGGGAAGTGCTCCAGCAGTGTTCTGGCTGCGCGTTTTCGGACCGGGTCGACCACACAGGGCGCAGCCGTGCGACGGTAGATGAGCAGTGGCTCATCACCACACTGGGCAGCTTCGCTGTCCGGCCCCAGTACGTGGGGAAACACGTCCCCAGTCGCACCATATCCGCGGCTCACTACCCCGGGCTTGATACCGCGAGCCTGCAATGCTTCAACCAGCGCAATCACCACCGGCGTCTTTCCCGTGCCGCCCACGGTAATGTTACCCACCACCACAACCGGCAGCGGCGCACGATAGGAACCCAGGATGTTGCCGCGATAAAGCGCGCGGCGCGCCATGGTGAGCAGGCGAAAAAACCATTCCAGGGGACGCAATAACCACAGCCAGCGGTCGCCGCGATACCAGGCCGCCTCAATACCGCCGCCCTGGCTGGTCATTAATCAGAAAACTCCTGGTGATACAGTTGCGCGTAGACGCCCTCGCCCGCCAGCAATTCCTGATGGGTGCCGCTGGCGATAATACGACCCTCGTCCATCACCACAATGCGGTCGGCATGCTCTACGGTGGACAAACGATGGGCAATGATAATGGTGGTGCGGCCCTCGGAGATGCGTTCCAGCGACTTCTGTATGCGGTGCTCGGATTCATTGTCCAGCGCCGAGGTCGCTTCGTCGAGAACGATGACCGGGGCGTCCTTGAGAAACGCGCGGGCGATGGCGATACGCTGGCGCTGACCGCCACTGAGACCACCACCATCATCGCCCAGCAGCGTATCCATGCCCTGGGGCATACGCGCAATGAAGTCCTGGGCATAGGCGGCGTCAAGTGCCTGCTGCACCGCTTCCCGGCCCTTATCGGCCATGGTCCCGTAGGCGATATTGCTATATACCGTGTCGTGGAACAGGGTGACGTTCTGGGACACCATGGCAACCTGTTCGCGCAGGCTGGCAAGCGTGAACCGCTGTATCGGCGTATCGTCCAGCAGTATTTCTCCGGAGGTCGGCTCGTAAAAGCGCGCCAGCAATTGCACCAGCGTGCTTTTACCACTACCTGAGCGCCCCACCAGGGCGACCGTCTGTCCTGCGGGAATCTCCAGTGACACATCGTTCAACACCTGCTCAGCGCTGCCCGGATAGGCGAAGCTGAGATGCCGAAAGGTGATCTTGCCATCGGCGCGCTGCACATCGATCGTTCCGCTATCTTTTTCCTCTTCTTCATCCAGTTGCGCAAAAATATCTTCGGCCGCCGCGAGTCCGCGCTGGATAATGCTCTGCACACCAGAGAGAGACCGAATGGGCTTACCCAGCTGGCCGGCAGCGGTAAGAAACGCCACCAGTGAGCCGGCAGAAAAGTCGGCGAGCAGCTTCGGATTGAGCGCAAACCAGACCAACACAGCCAGCGACAGGGACAACAATGTCTGGATGACTGGCGTGCTCAGGGCGTCGAGCAGCGCCATTTTAAGGCTCTGTACCCTGTTGTAATCGCTGGCACGGTGAAAGCGCTCTGACTGCTGTTGTTGTCCGCCGAAAATGCGCACTTCCCGGTAGGCACCAATGCTTTCGTTGGAGACCTGTGTCACGTCGCCCATCGAAGCCTGTATGCGCCTGCTGTAACGACGAAAGTGTTTGCCGACCACGCTTACCACCAGGGCGATCAGCGGCGCTACAGCGAGGAAAATCAGGCACAGGCGCCAGTTCAGGTAGAGCATGTAGCTGATCAGGGCAATCACCGTCAGCCCCTCGCGCACGATGATTTTCAGCGCCTTGGTGACCGCGCCGGAAACCTGCTCGACATTGAAGGTGATCTTGGAGATCAATACGCCCTGGCTATGGCTGTCGTAATAGGCGCTGGGAGCAACCAGCATTTTGTCGAATAGCTCACATCGGAGCTGGTGAATGAGGTTGCGGGCCACGTGATTCATGAAATACGTGCCGACGAAAAAACCCATGGAGCGGATAAAAGCCAGAATCACCAGGCACACAGGGAAGGCAATGCGGGTAAACTCCAGCTTGTCCATGCCCTCCTCATAGAACAGCCCGTACGCGACCCGCGACACCAGCCCGGAATCCGCCGCATCGGAATTATTCAGCGCATCGAGCAGAAACTGCATCATGTCCGCCAGCAGCACGTTGCCCGCCGAATACACCACGTAGCCCAGCAGACTGAGCGCAAACACCCACCAGTACGGCAGTATGTAGGTCAGCAGTCGGCCATAGAGCTGCCAGTCGCTCATCTTGCCCTGTCGACGGGGCTGCGGATGATGCTCACCCTTGGCCACTGGCACCCTCCTTTGCCGGTTGCCGAGTGGTAATGCTGAGGTGAACAAAACCCATCTGCCCGGCTGCATCCATCGCCCGCACCACATCCTCGTGCGCCGACTGCGCGTCGGCGGTTATTACCAGGGGCATGGTGGTGTCACCGGCCGATATCTTGTAGATCGCTGCCTGCAAGGTGCGCATACGGTTGTCTACCAGTCCCTGTCCATTGACCCGGTAGCGGCCGTTCTCGTCGATCAGTATTTCAATCTGCTCCGACTGCGCCTCCTTCACCTGCCCTTGCGCCTCCGGCAGGTCCACGCTCAATTGCGTCTCGCGGGTGAACGTGGTGGAAACCATGAAAAAAATCAGCAACAGAAACACCACGTCTATCAGCGGTGTCAGGTTGACGCTGACGTCATCCAGGCGCTGGCGGCGAAACTTCAAGGGCTCTCTTCCAGGTTCTCTTCACTGTGCAGCGCGTCAACCAGTTTGATGGTTTCCTGTTCCAGCTCTACCACGATGGCGTCGATCTTGCCGGTAAAGTAGCGATGCATCACCAGCGCGGGTATCGCCACCGTCAAACCCGCAGCGGTGGTAATCAATGCTTCGGAAATACCGCCGGCGAGTACGCTGGCGTTGCCAGTACCCTGGGACATAATTTCTGCAAAGACCTTGATCATACCCAGCACAGTTCCCAGCAGGCCCAGGAGGGGGGAGATCGCCGCGATAGTGCCCAGGGTGTTGAGATAGCGCTCAAGGTCATGCACGACATGCTGGGCCGCTTCCTGGATGCTCTCCTTCATCACGTCGCGTCCGTGGTAGGCATTGCTCAACCCGGCCGCCAGTATTCTTCCCAATGGCGAGGACTGCTTCAGCGTTTTCAGGCGTGCGGCATCCATTTCACCGGCCTTGAGCTGCTTCCAAACGGTAGCCAACAAGTGGGGCGGCGCGATTTTCTTTGCGTTCAGGGTGATAAGTCGTTCAATACAAATCGCCAGCACTACGATGGAACACAGTACGATCAGTACCATCAACCATCCGCCAGCCGTCAACAGTTCCAGCACAGGATATCCCGCCCGTTTTTATCGGAAACGCCATTATACGCACAGGGCGCAGAGTGACGGAACAGCGGAAAAATCACATCCACCAGGGTTGGTAACCCGCGCGATGGCCTGATACCTGCAGCGCTCCGCCTGAGCCCACGAAAACAGTCAGCGCGCCTTCCATAGCGGTTTCGCGTACCTCGATACCCTGAGCGTGCAGGCGCTGCAGAACTTCTGCATGCGGATGACCAAACTGGCTGGCATAGCCAGCAGAGATCAGGGCGAGGCGCGGGGACACACTATTGAGCCAGGACTGGGACGTAGATGTGGCGCTGCCATGATGACCAACCAGTAACACATCGCTTTTTAGCCCTGCACCCCAGTAGCGCATGAGCTCGCGCTCCTGCTGCACGCCGATATCCCCGGCCAGCAAGACGCGCATTCCCGGTGCATCAATCAGCAGCACACAGGATGCATCGTTACCCTCCTGCGCCGGGCCGGGCGAGAGCACCTGGAAGCGTCACGCCTCCGGGCCACTGCCACGCCATACCGGCGCGGCAGGCGCGGGCGCCAGGCGGCAGGGATTCACCCGCCAGGTGCGCCGTTACCGGCATGGCACGCAAAATATCCAGCGTGCCCGCACTATGATCGAGGTCATCATGACTGATCACCAGTGTCTGCAGCGTGCGCAAGCGTGAGTAACGCAGCCATGGGATAATCACACTATTGGCGATATTGGGACCGGCCGGGTCACCACCACCGGTATCGTAGAGTAGCGCCTGCTTGCCCGCAGCAAACACCACAGCAGTGCCCTGCCCCGCATCCAGTAAGGTGAGGCGCGGGCTCACATTAGTCGCAGGCCCGGGGAGAAGCAACGGTAACAGCAGGGCCGCAGCGAGCAGCCTGTATTGCCGCCGCAGGGGCAGCATTATCAAAGCGACAGCAAAAACCGCCAGAGGCAGCGCAACGGTATCGGCAGCGATCGGCAGAAACAGCCGTTGCCCGGCCGCCAGGGACTGTGCAGGCGCCAACAGCCCGTCGAGGGGACTGGCCGCGATACGCCAGATCACCGTCGCCAGGGCACCGCTTGCAAGCGAACAGATTGCACCCACCAGCGCCAGCGGAACAACAAACCAACCTATTAGCGGCACCATGAACAGATTGGCCGGAGCAGACACCCAGCTACTGCCACCAAACCACAGGGCACCGGCCGGCAACATGAGCAGGCTCATCAATAGATGGGGTCGCCACACCCTGACCAGAAATCCGCCGGCTGCTTGCCAGCTCGCGAGCCACAGCAAGCCTGCTACGGCCCCAAACGACAACCAGAAGCCACTGCCAACAACCACCAGCGGGTTCAGCACCATGACCAGGACCGCAGCAACCAGCAAGTTATTGAAACCCGTGCCCTGACGGCCCAGCATGCGGGCAAGCAGAAAACACGCCAGCATGATCAGCGCCCTTGATGTGGCCACGGAAAACCCGGCAAGGGCCGCGTAGACCAATGCAGCGGCGAGTGCCAGCCACTCCGGCAAGGGCCAGTTCGCCGCGCCATTGACCAACAGTTGCAGCAAACCCCGCAATAACCGGCCAACGAGGAATGCCAGCGCAGCAACAAGCGCCACATGCAGTCCGGATATCACCAGCAGGTGATTGAGTCCGTATTGCTGGAAAAGCTGCCAGAGCCGGTGATCCAGGTCGCTCTTGTCCGCCACCGTCAACGCCTTCAGCACCGCGGTCGAGGATACCGACAAACCTGCCCCATCAATCGCCGCGGCAATTTCCTGGCGCACACGGTGCGGCCAATTGCGCACATCCCCGTTAGCGGACTGCAGTAACAGGCCGTCGCCGCGCACTGAGCCTACTGCAGCAATCCCGCTCAAGGCATACCAGGCCTGCATATTGAAGGAGCCGGGATTGGCCAGGCCCCAGGGCCGCCGCAGGGAGGCCTCAAACTGCCAGCGCTCGCCAGGCGTCAAGTGCCGCTGTCCGTAATAGGACAACAGCACGGTGCGGGGACCGGCACAGGTTTCGGGCCGCAGGCTATCAACGGTGAACTCAAAACGTTGCCGGTTTACGCCGTCGCGCACCGCAGTTGTGCGTGGCAGGGAAGACACTGTCCCCGTCAGCCACACCGCCTGGCGATTACAGGCCGGGGCCAGCGCAGACGCCTGCAGCGCCTGGCCACGCCAGGCCACCAGGGCCAGTGTCACCAGCAGTGAACAGGCAAAGACCGTTAGTGGCGTCCTGTGCAGGCACAGCAGTCCCGGGGCGAGAAGTATCAGGCTGCCTGCGAGCCAGGGCGGCGGTAACCAGGGCGAAAACGCCGCAGCAAGCGTTCCGATGAAGCAAGCAATCATCCACGCGCGCATGTAGAGAACCCGTGCTTTTGTGGGCATAATAACGGCGGCCGAGGGCCGCCAATACAGTCAACCACGTCATGGGGGAGACTGGCACATCAAAAACGACCGATTGGGCAATGCCGAAGAAAACCCTCAAATCAATTACTCCCAGTGCGGAGCGCATGCGGCAAATCAGGTCGCTTCGCGTCCTTGGCGACTGGATATACGCCACCAATCTCTGGCATATCAATCGCTACTCTTCGGCAATGGCGTTCTTCGTGGGCCTGTTCATTGCCTTTATGCCGATTCCCGGGCAAATGGTCGCGGCGGCCGCGCTGGCAGTCATGCTGCGCTGTAATTTGCCGCTATCCGTCGGGCTGGTGTGGATCACCAATCCGGTAACGATGCCCGCCGTCTTTTTCCTGGCCTATAAACTGGGCGCCATGATTATCGATGTGCCCGTGCAGCCAATCGACTTCGAGTTGAGTTTTCACTGGTTGAACCACCGGCTGAGCGCCATCTGGCAGCCGTTCCTGCTCGGTTGCCTGCTGTGTGGGCTGTTTTTCGGTTCGCTGGGGTACTTCGTGATCAACATACTGTGGCGTATGCGAGTGGCACGCATGTGGCGGGAGCGCAAGCGGCGTCGGCAACTGGCGGCTAAAATGCAGGCTGAAGCGGCTGCAGCTGCCGCTGCGACGGCGGCTAATGCTAGCTGCGATCCTGATTGAGAACCATTGCCGGCGCCAGTCGCGCCGCTCGCCGGGCCGGATAAATCGCCGCCAGCAGGCACATCAGCAAGGCCACGCCCGCCACCACCAGGATATCCCGCAACATCAGGTCGACAGGCACAAATGAAACCGGGTATACATCGGTATTGAGAAAGCGCATGTCCAGCATTTGCTCAAGGCCTGCCACCAGGGCAGGCACCACCTGACTGAGTAAGGCACCCAGCAGACTACCGGCGAGGGCGCCAACCATCCCGATCATCGCCCCCTGCAACACGAATATCCACGCTATGTCACCACCCGAGGCGCCCAGGGTTCGCAGAATCGCAATATTGTCCTGCTTGTCGAATACCACCAGCACCAGCGATGACACAACATTGAATGCAGCCACCGCAATAATGGAGAGTAAGAGTATCGTGACCAGATCACGGGACAACTGTATCGCCGCGTAGAGATTACCGTGCGTCATCATCCAGTTGGTCGCGTAATGCCCCACCGGCAGGTCGTTGACCAGTTCCCACCCGATGCGGGCGACGCCAAACAACTCCGTGGTACTGACTCGCAGGCCACTGACCGCGGCGCCAAGCCCAGCCAGTTGTGAAGCCTTGTGCAGGGGCAGCAGGGCCACGCTCTGGTCCAGTTCCGTACCGGTCTCCACTATGCCCACGAGGTGCATTGCCTCGAAACGCGTCGCGCCAGTATCTCCGGTCAGGCCACCCCCTGGCACGATGAGCGTCAGCGTGTCGCCCTCGGTAACGGCCAATTTACGCGCGATCCCCGCGCCCAGTAGCAGGGCATCCTGGCGGGTGCCAAAGGCAAGACGCTGTTGCGCAGTCAACGAGGCCAGCATCAGTTCGCTCGCCGGGTCGTCAGCGACAATGCCAACGCCGCGGGCAGTTTCAATGTCTGCACCGCGCATAAACAGCGCATCGAACTGGGTGAAGGGACTCACCGACACCACATCGGGATGCGCAACGATACGCTGTTCTATCTCCTCCCAGTCCTGCATGGGTTGGTGGGAATAGAGGGTGATATGGGGGACCAGCGAGAGAATACGCTCGCGCATTTCCCGATCGAAACCATTCATTACTGACAGCACGACAATCAGCAGGGCAATCGCCAGAACCAAACCCAGCATGGACAGCGTAGACAGGAACGTGGACAGATAGCCCTGACCAAATGCAAAAGTATAGCGCAGCGCGACCCGGCGCCGTTCGCCCCAGTTCACGGGAGCGGCTCCAGGCGACCTTGTCTGAGCTCAAGGGTCTTGTGCATGTGCGCGGCGATATCCGGGTCATGGGTGACCACCACAAACGCCGATCGCAATGCCCCGAGCTCATCGATCAATTGTAAAACCTGCGCTGCGGATTGCGGATCAAGGTTCCCGGTGGGTTCGTCCATCAACACACAATCGGGCTCCGCTACCAGTGCACGCGCGATCGCGACACGCTGACGCTCGCCTCCTGATAACTGCCCCGGGCGGTGATCAAGCCGGTGCTCCATACCCACTCTGGCGAGCATCTGCGCCGCGCGCTGCAGACTCTCGCTACGCTTGAGGCCACCGATCAATAAAGGCATGGCCACGTTTTCCCGGGCATCGAATTCAGGTAACAGGTGATGGAACTGGTAGACAAAACCCAGACGCTGGTTACGCAATTGGCAGAGATCCCGCTCTTTCAGTTCAGCCATATTCTGGCCACACAAAACAACGCGTCCACTGCTGGGCTTGTCCAGCCCGCCAAGCAGATTCAGCAGTGTTGACTTGCCAGAGCCCGACGCCCCCACCACGGCGATCTTTTCCCCTGGCTGCAACGCCAGGTTCACCTCTGCCAGCACCTCAACGACGCGGTTGCCATCGCTGTAACGTTTACCCAGCGCGTCGCACTGCAATACCAGTTCACTCATACCGCAAAACCTCAGCCGGGGCGATCTTCGCCGCACGCCAGGCCGGATAAAGTGTCGCGAGCAAACTCAGCAGCGAGGATGCAATCACCACGGCAACCACGTCAGACCAGAGCAAGCGGGAGGGTAGTTCGCTGATAAAATAAACAGCAGGATCAAATAGCTTCACGTTCAGCAGGGTTTCCATGAACAGGGTGATGCCGGAAATGTTGTACGCCAATAGCGAACCCATCAGGGCGCCAACCGAGATACCGACAACAGCAAGCCAGAGCCCATGGGCGACAAAGATCGCCATAATACCGCCGGCCCTGGCACCCATGGTGCGCAGCACGGCAATATCCCCCCGCTTTTCTGCCACCGACATAATGAGCGTGGACACAATATTAAACGCCGCAACCGCCACCACACTCAGCAGCAGCAGGCTGACCATCACCTTCTCCATTTTTACTGCCTGAAACAGCGTGCCCTGGGTCTGGCTCCAGTCGCTGACCATGAACTCGGGCGGCAATTGCGTGGACAAGCCCTGCATGATGCCAGGTGCCGCATACAGGTCTTCGGTTAGCAACTGCAGCCCGTCCACCCCGTCACGCGGGCCCAGTAGTTTTTGTCCAGCAGACAGGCCAATGTAGGCCTGGTAGGTGTCAGGCTGGGCGCCTACTTCAAATATGCCGGTGACCGTCAGCCGCTTACTCCGCGGAAAAGCACCCAGCGGTGTCACCGTTAAACGCGGCACCGTCACCTCTACCGTGTCGCCTATCGTGACCGCCAGCATGCGTGCCAATGAAGCGCCCATTATCACGTTAAAACCACTCTGGGACAGGCTCTCCAGTGAGCCACGCACCAGGGACTGCGGCATTCGCGACACGCCTGCTTCCAGCACCGGGTCAATGGCGGTGACAACGCCCCCGCGCAGGCTGCGCCCGCTGGCGAAAATAACTTTGTCGGTGATGTAGGGGGATGCTGCCAGAATAGAGGAATTTTCTGTGAGCTGGGCAGCCAGCGCCTGCCAATCAGACAGCCCGCCCTGCCTCGCCTCGACGAATCCGTGAGGGACCAGTGACAATATCCGACCCCGCAACTCCTCGCCGAAACCATTCATCACCGACAGCACGGTGATCAGGGAGGCTACTCCCAGCACCATACCTAACATGGATACCATGGCGATAACGGAGGTAAACCGGTTGCGCTTGCGACTGAAACTGTAACGCAAGCCGATAAAAGGCGCGTAATTGCTGACGGCGTGACCGCGGCTGGCACTCAAATGGGGGTCATTCCACTACTTCTTGGTGTTATCGGCGGAGTAAAACAATTCCGGACTCTTCTCGCGGGTGTCCGTATCGCGAGTCTCTTCGTCGCAACGCTGCGGGTCGCCACCACAGATCTCGCAGGCAGTATCGATTCCCACGGCGCCCATGCCACCGCAGGAGCCCTTAATCGGCGCCCTGCCCATGATGACACCCACCGCCATCGCCGCCATTACCAGGCCTATTGCCAATGCACTGATCAGAAACATGGTCATAATCTTCTCTCCGTGAGCCTCTGCCTAAAGTTGTGCATCCGGTAGCGCTTCCAGCAGCGGTGTAAAAGCCTCCGTGTGACGGCTGGAAAAGCCCTCGCCGTCACGTTCGATCAAATATACCGCCAAACCGAGCCGCTGCGCCACTGACCACCCTTCCCGGGCCCCCATAACGACGAGCGCAGTCGCCCAGGCATCCGCCATCATTGTACTAGAGTGGACCACAGTAACCGACACGAGTTCATGCTCCACAGGATAGCCGGTGCGCGGATCGATACTATGGGAATAGCGAGTACCCTCCGACTCGAAAAAATTGCGGTAATCGCCTGAGGTGGCGATACCGGCGGCATCGAGACGGACAGCCACCGCGATGCCAAACTGCCTGGCGTCGGGCTGTTCAATAGCCACCCGCCAGGCATCGCCACGCGGGCTCTTGCCGGCAACACGCATCTCACCGCCTACTTCTACCAGGTAGTCATTGATACCCTGGGCGCCCAGCCAGTCAGCCAGCGCATCGACGGCATAGCCCTTGGCAATCGACGAGAAGTCCAGATAGATGTCGGCGGACTTGATGACACGCGACGTCTGCGCATCAAGGCGGATTTTGTCCTGCCCAACCCGCTCCAAAGTACTGGCAACCTCAGCTGCCGCAGGCGGTGTCGTGGCCGTGCCGCCAGGCCCAAAGCCCCATAGATTGACCAGTGGCCCCACGGTCACATCGTAAGCGCCGTTGCTCTGCTCACCCACGGCAATTGCCGCAGAGAGCACCTGCAGAAAAGCAGGTGTGATCGAAAACCATTCCCCGACCGGACTGCGATTAAAGCGCGATATCTCCGAGTCCTCGCGATACGTGGACATGCTGGCATTCACCGCCTCCAGCTGTGTCTCTATCCCCTCGACCAGGGCATCGCGCGACAAGGACAGCGTGGGAGGAACACTCACGGTCACATTCCACGTTGTCCCCATGGTCGGACCGCTCAGCTTGTGCAGCAAAGGCTCCTGGGCACAGCCGGCCAAGACCAGCAGGACCGGCAGCATCAGGGTTCGAATAACGGGGGTAAATAGCATTGATCAGGGCCCAGACGAGAGAAGCCCGCAGTGTTGGCTGCGGGCTCCTGCAGGTGGCGTCAGCAGCGGATCAGCCGCCGAAATCGTCCAGCATGATGTTCTCTGGCTCTACGCCCAGATCGGTCAACATCTGGATCACGGCGGCATTCATCATCGGTGGACCGCACATATAGTACTCACAATCCTCCGGCGCCGGATGGTTCTTGAGGTACTCCTCGAACAACACATTATGAATAAACCCGGTCAGGCCATCCCAATTGTCCTCTGGTTGCGGGTCAGACAATGCCACGTGCCACTCAAAGTTGTCGTTTTCCGCAGCCAGTTGGTCATAGTCCTCGACATAGAACATTTCCCGCAGTGAGCGAGCACCGTACCAGAACGAAATCTTGCGCTTGGAGTTAAGACGCTTGAGCTGGTCGAATATATGCGACCGCATGGGCGCCATGCCCGCGCCACCGCCGATGAATACCATTTCGGCATCGGTATCCTTGGCAAAGAACTCACCAAAGGGCCCATAGACCGTGACCTTGTCACCCGGCTTGAGGTTGAACGCCCAGGAAGACATCTGGCCACAGGGAATACCCTCACTGCCCGGAGGCGGCGTGGCAATACGGATGTTGAACTTGACCACGCCCTTCTCTTCCGGGTAGTTGGCCATCGAGTAGGCGCGAATGACAGGCTCCTTGACCTCGGACTCCAGCTTGAAAAAGCCAAAGTGCTCCCAGTCACCGCGGTACTCTTCTTCAATGTCAAAGTCGGCATACTTGACGTGGTGCGGCGGGCACTCCAGCTGCACATAGCCGCCAGCACGGAAGTCCACATTCTCGCCCTCAGGCAGTCGCAGCGTCAGTTCCTTGATGAAAGTGGCAACGTTGGGGTTGGATTCAACCGTGCACTCCCATTGCTTGACCCCGAATACCTCTTCGGGCACCTCTATTTTCATATCCTGCTTCACGGCAGTCTGGCAGGAAAGACGCCATCCATCGGCCGCATCGCGCTTGGTAAAGTGCGATTCCTCAGTCGGCAGCATGGAACCACCACCCTCCGAGATAATGCACTTGCACTGGGCGCAGGTCCCGCCGCCGCCACAGGCCGATGGCAGGAACAAACCGTTTTCAGACAGTGTCTGCAGCAGTTTTCCACCCGCTGGCACGGTGATGGTTTTTTCGCCGTTGATTTCGATATGCACATCGCCCGTGCTCACCAGGGCGTTGCGCGCCATTAAAATAATGGCAACCAGCGCCAGCACGATCGCAGTGAACATGCCCACGCCAAATACAATAGTCAACTCCATGTCTCGTGCCCCCGTTTACAGATCGATGCCACCGAAAGACATGAAGCCAAGCGACATCAGTCCAACGATGATGAAGGTAATGCCAAGCCCTTGCAGGCCGTCGGGCACATCAGAATACTTCAGTTTTTCCCGGATACCCGCCAGCGCGACAATCGCCAGGGCCCAACCCACGCCGGAGCCGGCACCAAACACCACGCTCTCGGTAAAGTCGTAGTCGCGCTCAACCATGAACAGGGACGCGCCGAGAATGGCGCAGTTCACCGTAATCAGCGGCAGGAACACACCCAGCGCGTTGTATAGCGCAGGCACGAACTTATCCAGGAACATTTCCATGATCTGCACGATCGCCGCGATCACGCCGATGTAGGACAACAGGCCCAGGAAGCTCAGGTCCACGTCGGGATGCCCGGCCCAGGCCAGTGCGCCGTCGGCAAGCAGGTACTTGTAGATCAGGTTGTTGACCGGCACGGTAATGGTCAACACAACCACGACCGCAATACCCAGGCCAAATGCGGCATCAATTTTCTTGGAGATCGCCAGGAACGTGCACATGCCCAGGAAAAAGGCCAGGGCCATATTCTCGATAAAAATGGAGCGAACAAACAGACTTAGCAGCTCTTCCATGTTACACGCCCTCCTTTGCGACAGTATGTTTGGCCAATCTGAAATCGGGCTCTTCCACCTGCTTCTTGTCGAAGCTGCGCAGCACCCAGATAAAACCGCCAATCAGGAAGAACGCGCTGGGCGGCAGCAGCAATAAGCCGTTGGGTACATACCAGCCACCCTCGGTCACCACCGGCAGGATTTCGATGCCCATGAGCTTGCCCGTGCCGAACAACTCGCGGAAGAAGGCGACCGCGATCAACACTACGGAATAGCCCAGTCCGTTGCCCAAGCCGTCGATAAAACTGGGTAGCGGCGGGTTTTTCATGGCGAAGGCCTCGGCCCGGCCCATCACGATGCAGTTGGTGATAATAAGGCCAACGAATACCGACAGCTGTTTGCTGATGGCGTAGGCGTAAGCCTTGAGCACCTGGTCCACCACGATTACCAGCGAGGCGATAATGATCATCTGCACGATAATGCGGATGCTGCCCGGTATATGATTACGGATCAGTGATACACCCAGGTTGGAAAATGCCGTCACCGCAGTCAATGCCACACACATCACCAGGGTGACCTGCATGCTGGAAGTGACAGCCAGTGCAGAACAGATACCCAGAATCTGCAGGGCAATCGGGTTGTTCTTGAAAATCGGGCCAGTAAGGGTGTCTTTAACGGAATCCATGATCAGGCCTCCCCGGATTTCAGATTATTGAGGAACGGCTCAAAGCCACTTTCACCCAACCAGAACTGCACCAGATTGGTCACACCGCGGGTGGTCAGGGTGGCACCTGCCAATCCGTCTACCTTGCTACTGTGCATAGGTGCGGACGGGTCTACCGTACCCTTGATGACTTCCAGTTCCATCTCGCCATCGTCGTACACCTGTTTCCCGGTCCACGACGCCTTCCAGCGCGGGTTGTCCACTTCACCGCCCAGTCCGGGGGTTTCCTTGTGCTCATAAAAACCGATACCGGCGACCGTGGAGGCATCTCCCTCAAGGGCAATATAGCCAAACAAGGTGCCCCACAGGCCATATCCACGGATAGGCAATATGATCTTTTCCACGGTCCCCTGGTCGTTTTCAGACAGGTAAACCACGGCGTAGTGCTCACGACGGAAGATCTTGGCGATATCCTCCTCACTGCTCAGTGCGTCAGATAGCGCGGCGTCCTTGGCGGCTTTACGCTCGTTGTAGCGTGCAGGGTCTACTTCATCGGTGTACTTGCCGGTGCGCAGGTCCACTACCCGGGTCGTCATCTGGGCAAACTGCTCTTCAACACTGCGGTCAGGATCCAGCATACCGGCCGCTGCCAGAATATTGCGCTTGCGGTCCAGTGCCTGGTTCGCTTCCTGGGCGGGCTTGAGCACCACCGCAGCGGTAGAAACAATCACCGAACACACAATGCAGAGTGAGAATGCAACAATCAGGGTTTTCTTGATGCTGTCATTACTAGACACGCGCAAGCCTCCTCTTGATATTGGCCTGAACCACAAAGTGGTCCATTAGCGGGGCGAACAGGTTGGCGAAGAGAATTGCCAGCATGATGCCTTCGGGGAACGCCGGGTTAACAACACGTATCAGCACTGTCATCAGGCCGATCAGAATGCCAAACGCAAGCTTGCCGGTATTGGTCATGGCTGCAGAAACCGGGTCGGTCGCCATAAAGATCATGCCGAATGCAAAACCGCCGGTCACCAGATGCCAGTACCAGGGCATGGCAAAGGCCGGATTGCTGTCTGAACCGATCATATTGAACAGGGTAGACAACGCGAACATGCCGATGAAAACGCCCGCGACGATGCGCCATGAAGCGATTCGAGTGACCAGCAAAATAACGCCACCCAGCAAGATGGCGAGTGTAGAGGTCTCGCCGATACTGCCAGGAATAGAGCCAACGAACGCCTCCATCCAGGACATCTGGGTCTGCAGCGCCGCCATACCGTCAGAGGCAACAATCGACAAGGGGGTCGCCGCAGTATAACCGTCTACCGCGACCCATACGGTATCGCCGGACAGTTGCGCCGGGTAGGCAAAGTAGAGGAATGCACGCCCGGTCAGCGCCGGGTTAAGGAAGTTTTTGCCGGTACCGCCAAACACTTCCTTGCCGATCACCACACCAAAGCTGATACCCATCGCCACCTGCCACAGGGGCACATCCGGGGGACAGATCAGGGCAAACAGTATCGACGTAACAAAGAACCCTTCGTTGACCTCGTGACCGCGCTTCATCGCGAACAGTACTTCCCAGAATCCGCCGACGATAAACGTCACTGCGTAAATAGGCACGAAGAACACCGCGCCGTACCAGAAGCAATGCCACAAATTGCCGGAATCATAGCCACCCAGCAGGCTGATAAGCCAACCACGCCAGCCTTCCACACCGGCACCGGCCGCCATTACATCGGTCGCCTGGAAACCCAGGTTATACATGCCGTAAAACATCGCCGGGAAGGTCGCAAACCAGACGGTAATCATGATGCGTTTGAGGTCGATCCCATCGCGCACATGGGCAGTGCTGCGTGTCACCGTGCCGGGAGAATAAAAGATGGTGTCCACGGCTTCGAACAGTGCGTACCAGTTCTGGAAGCGCCCGCCCTCTGCAAAGTGGTGTTCTGTATTGTCTAGAATTTTGCGCAATCCCACGACTCAACCCTCCTTTTCAATGCGTGTCAGGTTATCCCGCAGGATAGGACCATACTCATACTTGCCCGCGCAGACATAGGTGCACAGGGCCAGATCTTCCTCTTCCAGTTCCAGGCAGCCCAGCGCTTGCGCCGTCTCGGTGTCGCCCACGATCAACGCACGTAATAGCTGCGTTGGCAATATGTCCAGCGGCATAATGGTTTCGTACTGCCCTACCGGCACCATGGCGCGCTCGGAGCCGTTGGTGTTGGTGGTCATGGGCAACGGCTTGGTGCCGAAGAAACTGGTGAGGTAGATGCCGAGCCGGGAGTGCCGGTTGGTTCCCGGTGACAACCAGCCCATAAAGTCTCGCTGCCGACCTTCAAGCAATACCGACACCTGAACATGATACCTGCCCAGATAAGCGGTACCGGACGCGACGCCGCGACCGCCCAGGACAGACCCGGAAATAATACGGTTTTCGCCTTCCTTCAGTTCACCGGCACAAAGCGCTTGCAGGTCCACGCCCAGGCGCGTACGCAGTAGCCGGGGGTTTCGCACCTGGGGCCCGCCTAATGCGATAACCCGCTCCGTGTACAGGCGGCCATCGAGGAAAAGTCGTCCCAGGGCGATGACATCCTGGTAGCCGATCTGCCAGACAGTCTTACCGACGCTGACCCCTTCGAGGAAATGAATGTGCGTGCTGGGCAAACCAGCCGGATGGGGCCCACCAAAGCCTGCCACTTCTATATTAGCAGCCTTGCCCCGGGGCAGTTGGGCGTCGGCGGCGGCACAGACGTAGACTTTGCCCTCGGTCAATCGGGCCAGCAGGTCCTGGCCCACCGCAAAGGCTTCGCCCTGCTCGGCTATGATCAGTGCCGGGTCTGCCGCCAGTGGGTGGGTGTCAATCGCGGTCACGAAGATGGAGGAGGCTTCGCCATCCAGGGCCGGCACCTTGCTGAAAGGGCGGGTGCGCAGTGCAGTCCACATACCACTTTCGATCATTTGCGCGCGCACGGTGGCCGGCTCGATCTGGGCGATCTGGTCAGCGCTGTAGCTGGGGTATGTCTCAGCCTCATCGCCGTCGATATCAATCACCACGGATTGCAGCACGCGGCGAGCGCCACGATTGATCGCGGAAACCACACCGCTCGCAGGTGCGGTATAGCGAACACCCTCGGTTTTCTTGTCGGTAAACAGAAGCTGGCCTAGTTTGACCCGGTCCCCTTCCTGAACTTCCATAGTCGGTTTCATACCGACGTAGTCGAATCCGACCAGCGCGACAGCACGCGCCGCAGGTGCATCTTCAATAACTTGCTGGGGAGCGCCCTGGATAGGGATATCCATACCCCGCTTGATCTTGATCATACGATCTGCCTACAGAAACTAGTGTGTGAGTTGGACTGAGACACCGGCGATACATCAAAGCCGGCTCATACAGGCCTTTGCCTGGCCTTCCGCCAGCATATTTCCGCCGCCTGGGGATGGCAACCTTCGCCACCTGTCCCAAAACCGCGCGAATTATAGAAGAAGCGCCTTAAAAAGGCCACCGAATCGTAGACAGTTCTTTGATTTTGAACAGGTTTTACCGAGGTTTTACGACCATAGTCGTATACCCGAAAGGGGTAGGAAGGCAGTGGCAGCAAGGTCTTTGGCCCCGGACGGAACATGGCCCGCCGCAGGGCTGTCGAAAATGACCCGCGCAAGCCCCCGCGACGTTAGCGAGGGCTATCGCTGAGCGCTTGGTTTCACGCCTCCTTGGGGTATACGGCGTAATGGATACCGGCCATCTGCTCCACGATACGGTGAACCTGGCAGCTATAGCCGAATTCATTATCGTACCAGAGGTACAGCACGGCCTGGTTGCCATTCACAATGGTAGCCTGTGCGTCAAAAATGCAGGCATGTCGCGAACCCACGAAATCGGTGGACACCACCTCTGGCGAGTTGGAAAAGTCGATCTGGTTGCGCAGCGGCGAATGCAGGGCCTGACCGCGCATATACTCGTTCACCTCTTCAACGGTGGTTTCCCTGCCCAGGGTCAGGTTGAGGATCGCCATCGAAACATTGGGCGTGGGCACGCGAATCGCGTTACCGGTCAGCTTACCCAGCAGTTGCGGCAATACCTTGCCCACTGCGGTGGCGGCACCGGTCTCTGTCAGTACCATGTTCAGTGGCGCAGCGCGACCACGGCGGGACGCCTTGTGGTAGTTGTCGATCAGGTTCTGGTCGTTGGTAAAGGCATGCACAGTTTCCACATGACCCGCGAGAATGCCGAACTGGTCATCCATGGCCTTGAGCGGAGGTGCGATGGCGTTGGTCGTGCAGGAAGCAGCGGAGATGATGCTGTCGCCCGGTTCAATCAACTCGTGATTAATGCCGTGCACCACATTCTTCAGGTCACCCTTGCCCGGTGCGGTCAGGATCACTTTGGCAACCCCCTTGCTCTTGAGGTGCAGGGAGAGGCCGGCCTGATCACGCCAAACGCCGGTATTGTCGACGACGATGGCGTCCTCTATGCCATATTGTGTGTAATCGATGGTGTCCGGGCTATCGGCATAGATGACTTTCACCTCGTTGCCATTGGCCACGAAGGACTGGCGTTCTTCATCTACCCGGATGGTACCGTCGAAGGCACCGTGCACAGAGTCGCGCCGCAACAGGCTGGCCCGCTTGACCAGGTCGTTGGGCGCCTTGCCCTTGCGCACCACGACTGCGCGCAGGCGCAGGCCATCACCGCCGTCGGTCTTGTCGATTAAAATGCGCGCCATCAGGCGGCCAATGCGACCAAAGCCGTAAAGTACGACATCCTGTGGCTTTTCCAGTGGTTTGGACTGGGAGCCAATGTCCGCAGCCACCTCCTGGCGCACGAATTCCTCAACCGAGAGCCCTTCGCCTTTGCCCTTGTCGTAATAGTTGACGGCAATACGACCCACATCGATGTGCGCAGGCCCGAGGTCCAGCTTGGCCAACTCGGAGAGCACGGGGAAAGTTTCGAACTCGGACAGTTCATTTGCCTCCAGCTGACGCACGTACCGGTGATCCTTCATGATCTCGGTAACCGAGCGGTTTACCAGGGACTTACCGTAGATGTAGCACTTGACGTTGCGCTCCCGCGACAGGCTGCCGACAATGGGAATCATTCCCTCGGCGAGGGCCTCGCGCTCTTTCCAATCCTTGAAATAATCGTCTGGACGTTCTCTCTTGCGGTCGTTCACGGCTCTCTCAGTCCTGGTCTTGGCAATGATAAAGGGCGCGTATTATCGTCCTATGACTGGAACGGTGCAACCTGCCCCCGGGCATATTCACAAACTCCGGTGCGGCACCACTGGAGACGCCGGCCACGAGCGCGATACAATGCGCCCCCGCAAGTCATTAGCAGACCCGAATTCATGTTTACCACACTGATCCAGGATACCCCCTGGCCGCAAAAATCCGGGTCCCGCACGGCCATGGGGCCTTTCTATGGCGGCAGCGATGCGCGCTGTATCGCCGAACTGGCCAGTCCGGACCAATTGCTGGTGGTGATCACCGCTGACACCAGTTCTGCTCTCGCGCTGGAACGCGAGCTGCCGTTTTACCTGGATGGCGAACTCGAAATCCTTGCTTTTCCAGACTGGGAAACGCTGCCGTACGATAATTTTTCGCCCCACCAGGACATTATCTCCGAGCGACTGAGCACGCTGCACCGCCTGCCCCTCTGCCGTGGCGGCATTCTGGTGGTGCCCGTCCCCACCCTGATGCACCGACTGCCACCCACCCATTATGTAGCGGGTTCCAGCCTGGTGCTGGAGGAAGGCCAGGGCATCGATCTGGACAAATTTCGTCGCGAGCTGGAGCGCAATGGCTACCGCAATGTGGACACCGTATTTGAGCACGGCGAATTTGCCTTGCGCGGATCCCTGTTTGATATCTACCCGATGGGCTCCTCCCTGCCCTACCGCATTGACCTGCTGGACGACGAGGTGGACACGCTGCGCACCTTCGACCCGGAAACCCAGCTCACCGTCGACAAGGTCAGCGCCATCAACCTGCTGCCGGCGCGCGAATACCCATTGGACAATCGAGCTATCACCCGCTTCCAGATGAACTGGTGGGAGTCATTCGATGTCGACCACGACAGCTGTCCCACCTACAGCGAGGTGAGCGCCGGGCGCAGCCCCGGCGGATGTGAGTACTATCTGCCATTATTCTTCGACAGCTGCGCTACCCTGTTCGACTATCTGCCAGACAATACCGCATTGATTGCCATTGGTGCGCACCATCAGGCAGCAGAACACTTCTGGCAGGAGGTGGGCAGTCGCTTCGAAGAATACGGGATTGATCCGCGCCGCCCGCTACTGCCGCCCAGGAGCGGGTTCACCCCGGTGGAAGAGCTGTACCAGTTGCTGGGTAAGTTCCCGGTACTTGAGTTGCGCCACCAGGCAGAGGCCCCTGTCCACCAGAAAACCGCCGTCTTACCGCCCCCGGACCTGGCCACCGACCAGACTGTCACCTCCGCAGCTGCCAACCTTGCCGAATTCATTAAAAGCCACGCTGGACCGGTACTGCTCTGCGCTGAATCCGCCGGGCGCAGGGAGATTTTATTGCAGTCTCTGCGCGAGCTCGGGCTAACGCCGCCGACCACCCGAAACTGGCACAGTTTCCTCGCCTCCGGGGAGTCCTTCGCGATAACCACAGCGCCGCTGGATCGCGGACTCTATTTTGGGCCGGGACAGCCAACGCTGGTTTGCGAGGCGCAGCTCTTCGGTAACCGGGTGGCTCAGCGTCGCCGGCGCAAGCCCAGTGCAGAAGCCACCAACGTCAATGTCTTTCGCGACATCAACGAACTGCGCGAGGGCGTGCCGGTGGTCCACCTGGAACACGGCGTTGGCCGCTATATAGGATTGCAGTCGCTCACCGTCGATGAGCAGGAAGCAGAGTTCCTCACGCTGGAATACGCGCGCGGGTCGAAATTGTATGTCCCCGTCGCCTCACTGCACCTGATCAGTCGCTATGCCGGCTCGGATCCTGACCTTGCACCCCTGCATACGCTGGGCTCGGAACAGTGGGACAAGGCAAGACGCAAGGCCAGTGAAAAAGCCAACGACATTGCTGCACAGTTACTGGAGGTCTATGCGCGACGGGAAGCCCGGAAAGGATTCGCTTTTGCCGTCGAGCCTTCTGCCTACGACCAGTTCTCAGCGGCCTTCCCTTTCGAGGAGACGCCCGACCAGGAACTGGCCATTCAGGCGGTCGTGGACGACATGCGCAGCGCGCGAGTGATGGATAGGCTGGTCTGCGGCGATGTCGGTTTTGGCAAAACCGAAGTCGCCATGCGCGCCGCCTTCATCGCCACCCGGAATCGCAAGCAGGTGGCGGTATTGGTGCCGACCACGCTGCTGGCGCAGCAACACTACAGTTCATTCTGCGATCGTTTTGCCGATTGGCCGGTCAACGTGGAAGTGGTCTCTCGCTTCAAGTCGGCAGCCCAGATGCGCGAGGTCAGCAAACGCATCGCCGATGGCAAGGTGGATATCCTGGTGGGCACGCACAAACTGCTGCAAAGCGACTTCCAGTTCGACGACCTGGGCCTGCTGATCATCGACGAGGAGCACCGTTTTGGCGTCAAGCAAAAAGAAGCCATCAAGGCACTGCGCTCGGAAGTGGACATTCTTACCCTCACAGCAACTCCCATACCCCGCACCCTGAACATGGCCCTGGGAGGCATGCGCGACCTGTCTGTCATCGCCACCCCCCCCGCCCGCCGCCTGTCGATCAAGACCTTTGTGCGCGAGCACAATATTGCCTTGATCAAGGAGGCGGTGCTGCGCGAAACACTGCGCGGTGGCCAGGTTTATTTTCTGCACAATGAAGTCAAGTCCATTGAGGAGACCGCCCGCAAGCTGCGAGAACTGGTGCCGGAGTTGACCGTGGGCGTGGCCCATGGGCAGATGCGCGAGACCGAGCTGGAGCAGGTCATGTCGGCCTTCTACCACCAGCGACATCACATCCTGCTGTGCACCACGATTATCGAGACGGGCATCGACATCCCCAACGCCAACACCATCATCATTGAGCGCGCGGACAAATTTGGCCTGGCGCAGTTACACCAGTTGCGCGGTCGCGTGGGCCGCTCGCACCACCAGGCTTACGCGTACCTGCTGACACCGCCGCGGTCAGCCATTACCGCAGACGCCGGCAAGCGCCTGGAAGCCATTGAAGCGGCCGGTGATCTCGGCGCGGGCTACCTGCTGGCCACCCATGACCTGGAGATTCGTGGCGCGGGGGAATTGCTGGGCGACGAACAAAGCGGGCAGAT
Source organism: uncultured Gammaproteobacteria bacterium (assembly GCA_963845135.1). Lineage (GTDB taxonomy): Bacteria > Pseudomonadota > Gammaproteobacteria > Pseudomonadales > Halieaceae > Halioglobus. The sequence goes on from CAWJQW010000008.1 coordinate 141,132, forward strand.
TCACTCTGTTGGCTTCTCGCTTTACATGGACATGCTGGAGCGGGCCGTGGCCGCGCTCAAGCGCGGGGAAATCCCCGACGTCGATGCACCACTGGACGCCGGTACAGAAGTAAACCTGCATGTGCCTGCGCTGATACCCGGAGACTACCTGCCCGACATCAATACCCGGCTGGTGCTGTATAAACGCATTGCCGCGGCACAGGACGATGACCAGTTGCGTGAGCTGCAGGTGGAGATGATCGACCGTTTCGGCCTGCTGCCAGAGCAGGTCAGTAATCTGTTTTTGGTATCCAGGCTGCGTTTGCAGGCCGAGTCCCTGGGCATTCGTGCCATTGAAGCAGGCGCCAGTGGTGGTAGTATCGACTTCAAGGAGAATACCCGCGTCAATCCCATGTCCCTGGTGAACCTGGTACAGTCCGAACCTCGCTCATACAAGCTTGCCGGCGCCACACGCCTGCGCTTTGAGCAGGCACTGGATGACAAGGCCCAGCGCGTGGAATATGTGGAGAACCTTCTCGACCGATTCGCCAATGACGCCACGGAAAATGCCGCCTGATGCACCTGATTGCCCGCCACTTCTTTTTCACCATCGCCCTTCTCTCGCTGAACGCACAGGCACAGGAACAACGCTGGTACCAGGTTGAACTGCTTATTTTCAGTCAGCCCGGTGGACAAGGCAGTGAGCAATGGGATGCTCTGCCGGTGCTGGAATACCCGGGCACCTCGCGCTTCCTGGTCCATCCGAAAGAAATAGCCGCGCGCAAGGCTGAACACCAGGGCCCCAGTGAACTCGATGACCTGGGCCGCCTCTGGCTGCGACTGGACCAGCAAACCAGTGAAGGCGACATCCCTGTCGCCCGGGAGCCCGCAAGTGGCGACGGCACGGCGGCACCAGAACCCGCCGTGCCGACCCCTGCGGCGCGGCTGACCCCAACGCCCTTCATCGCCCTGCCCGGTCGAGACAGCGAGTTTTACGGTAAAGCAGCCTATATGCAGCGCGCCGGCGGTTATCGCACCCTGTTCCATGAACGCTGGGTACAACCGGTTGCGAGTGAGGGCAATGCCATACCGATTGTCATTGACCGTTCCGGCGACCGCGGCGACTGGCCGCTGCTGCAAGGCAGTGTCAAAATCCATATCTCCCGGTTTTTGCACCTTGAAACCAATCTTTGGCTGAACACCCACGGCGATTACTTTCCGGATAATGCCTGGCGGATGCCGGCACCGCCGCTGGGGCCACCTGCGGTGATCGTCGAGGAGGCAGACCCTGAGCCTGAGGAAGAGACCTACTTCATCTCTGAGCCAGCAGCGGCGGAACTCGCGGATCCCAATGAGCCATTGTTATCGGCGGAGGAAAGCGGACCGGTTTACCCCTGGCGACATGCCGTTGCGTTGCAACAAAAACGACGTATGCGCAGCAACGAGATACATTATCTCGATCATCCGCTGCTGGGCGTTGTCGTGCTCTTCACCCCGCTGGACGAGGAGCAACTGAAGACCATGGCCGAAGCCGAGATGGCGAATAACCCGGATTCCAATTGAGCAATACGACCAGGCGCACGCCTCAGGGCAGGTCGCCGACAGCGTTGGCCAGCCTCCGCTAGAGCTCAGAAGCGGCCGCAAGCCGCCACTGCCGCAAGGAGGCGACCGACAACCTCCGCTTCACGCTGCAATGTCTCGCGCATCATATCCAGTGTCAGCGGCTTGTCATCGAGCCCGGCTGCCGCATTGACCACCATGCAGACGCTGGCATAGGCCAGACCCAGCTCCCGGGCCAGGGAGGCCTCGGGCATCCCCGTCATGCCCACCAGGTCGCAGCCGTCCCTGGCCATGCGGCGTATTTCTGCTGCCGTTTCCAGTCGCGGACCCTGCATCACGCCATGAACGCCCTCATCATGATGGGGAATGCACTCCCCGGCGGCGGTTTCCAGCAGCGCCCCTCGCAGGGCCGGGTCGTAAGGCTCTGTAAAATCGATGTGCATCAACTTGTCGTCGACGCCGGTATCGAAAGTGTGTTCACGGCCCCAGGTGTAGTCGATGACCTGGTCTGGAATCACCAGCCGGCCCGGGCGCATCCCCTCGCCAATACCGCCCACGGCATTGATCGCCACAACATCCGTGACGCCCAGCCGCTGCAAGGCCCAGAGGTTCGCCCGGTAATTGACCAGGTGAGGCGGAATTGCCCTGGGGCTGCCATGGCGCTGCAAGAAAAACAGGGTTTGTGCGCCTAGCCTGCCCTCCTGCACTGGCCGGGATGGCTCGCCGTAGGGTGTATCGGGCGTATGTGAAGCGACAATTTCCAGACCCTCGAGCTGGTCGATGCCAGTGCCGCCTATAATCCCCAGCACCCTCATTCGGAAGGCTCCGGACCGGCCTGGACCACCTGCTGCATGTGCAGGGTTTGGGTGGGAAAGGCGACGTCCGCGCCATTGTCGTGAATAATCTTGAGAATCTTCAACAGCACGTCCTGCTTGATAGCGTGATATTGCACCCAGTCTGTGGTGCGGGTGAAGGTATAGACGAAAAAGTCGAGTGAGGAGGCACCAAATGAAACGAAGTTGACGATCAGCGTGCGCGACAGGTCGATCTCCTCGTGGGAGCGCAGCATGTCCTTAACCTGCTCAACGATGGGCCCCATTTTGTCAGCATCCTCATAGCGAATACCCACGGTCTCGTAAATGCGCCGATTGAACATGCGGGAGGGGTTCTCCACGGCGATTTGGCTGAATACCGCGTTGGGCACGTAAAGGGGCCGCTGATCGAAGGTCCGTATGCGCGTCAGTCGCCAGCCAATATCTTCAACCGTGCCCTCAATCTGCTTATCCGGTGAGCGGATCCAGTCCCCGGGGGTAAAGGGGCGGTCCAGGTAGATGCTGAGTCCGCCAAAAAAATTGGCCAGCAAGTCTTTGGCGGCAAAGCCAACGGCAATGCCCCCGATACCGCCGAAGGCCAGCAAACCCGATATGGAAACTCCAATGCTCTGCAGGATCATCAGGCCGGCTACCACCCACATGGCGACGCGCAGCAACTGCGCTATCGCATGCACCGTGGCCTTGTCTTTGGAGCCGCTGTCGCCGAAGCGCGAGGTCAGTAATTCTTGCTCGGCACCACTTATCAGCCGGTGCAGGAACCACGCCAGGACAATCACCAGCAAGGTCACGTAGGTCGTTGACAGGTATGTTTGCCAGGTATCACCGGTAGTGTAGAGGTTCAGTGCGATGTAGCCCACCACCACCCAGAGCACCACGCGCAGCGGACCCGCCAGCGCGGTTACCACGACATCGTCCCAGTTATAGGTATTGGCCTGTACCGCGTCATGCAATCGCCTAACCACGTATCCCAGCAGCAGGTGCAAGGTCAACGCGGCGCCGATAAGCAACAACAGTGTGACCGTCTGTGTCTGCAAGCCAGTGGCTGCGGCCAGGGACTGCAGTCCTGCATCCAGATCACTCACAGGTCTTTACCGACGGGAGGAAACAGACAATTTTTAGACAATTTTTTCATGTGAGCCGCTCAGCTTATCTCCGGACGAGTATATAAAGTTGCCCGCTCGTTGAAGTCAACTCTGGAAGTGTAACGCAAGCGCTTGATCTGTTTTGAAAAGAAATATCGTGTCATTAAAGGTAATTTCCAACGGATCGTTTATAGCATTTTCACATAATGGACAGGCGAAAGCAGCGTGATATGTTGGATTGCCGTAACAAGAGAACACTGGAGTACAGGCCGATGAAAATGCTGAGCCCGGTGATTGGAGGCTGGTACAAGGACCTGCAATCCCAAGCCCTGTTTGAGGTCATTGACTGGGACCCAACCACCCTGACGATTGAAACCCAATACCTTGACGGCGAGGTTTCGGAATATGACCTGGACGCATGGCGCGAAATGCGACTGCAACACGCAGAGGCACCCGAAGACTGGCGTGCGGCCTTCGAACTTGACGATGAGGATATGCTGGACCCGGACCTGCCTATGCAGCCGGAGGACTGGAACAGCCCCCTGAACTCGATTGAACCGGATGCCATGTACGGTGTAGAGGACTTCTGAAAGAGAAGCCCGGCGTTGCACCCCAACCCCCACCAGAAAATGCCCCCGGTTCTGCGGTGGCGATGCTATTGGCCCGTCACGAACCCGCGCGCCTGAGCCACACCGCAGCACCCTGGCCACCTTCCCCTGCGGCCTGCCACCCACGGCCACCACAACACACATCGCCGCAAGCGCAGGCAAGCCGCGTTGTCATCCCGGCCAATACCTGTATATAATCCCAGATACTGTACATATAACCAGATGAGACCGTTATGGAAAAGCTCACCGCGCGCCAGCAGCAGGTTCTGGACATCGTTCGCCAACACATCGACCAGACAGGCTTCCCCCCCACTCGCGCAGATATTGCCAGGGAGTTGGGATTCAAATCTGCCAACGCCGCAGAAGAGCACCTCAAAGCGCTGGCTCGCAAAGGCGCTATCGAAATCATCCCCGGTGCTTCGCGCGGCATCAAGCTGCCCGATACTGCAGGCATTCCTATCGTTGGGCGAGTCGCCGCCGGCAACCCGGTGCTGGCAGAGGAAAATATTGAAGACTACTGCAACCTGCCCGCAGAGTTCTTCAAACCCAGGGCTGACTATTTCCTGCGCGTGACCGGTGATAGCATGATAGATATCGGCATATTTGACGGCGACCTGCTGGCAGTGCACAGCACCCCTGTGGCGAATAATGGCGATGTCGTCGTGGCACGAATCGAAGACGAGGTGACAGTGAAGCGGCTGCAGCGCGGCAACGACAAACATCTGGTGGAGTTACTGCCGGAAAACCCCGACTACGAAGCCATCAAGGTTGATTTGCGGGAGCAGGCATTTGCCATCGAAGGCTTGAGCGTTGGCGTATTGCGGCGAGGTAATTAAGACGCCGGGGTTTGCTGCGGCGGAGGAACCTGCCAGGAGGCGAGCTGCCCCTGCAAAGAACCGGCACCATGCTGGCCCGGCGTTTAGTGAATCACTAGCCGACTAGTGAAGTACGCGGGCACCCTCGGCGGCAGACTCGGCTTCCGCCTCACCCTGCTCGGCCATTACGGCCACGGCCTGTATGCCCGCCTGAATCATCGCCTTGGCGACCTCCAGACTGTTCTCCATCATGTAAACGCGCGATTCCTCAGAGAACTGTATTACCACCAGGGGTTCGGAGTCGTCGTCTGCACGCTGCAGTACAATTTCTCCATCTCCCAGATCCACTATCTCCAATAAAGATGCAGACACTCAAACAACCTCTCGTTGTGAAAACCTCATCTCGATTCTAACAGCAGGTGTTGCCGCCTGACAGTACTATCTCGACGAGGCCTGGAAGCCAGGGCAAACCCGGCACACCTCAATACTCGTCCAGTGAGTCACCCATGCGATCGAACAATGACTGCAGTAAATCAGCCCATTGCGAGGCCTGTGCGGGATCCGGGGCCGCGACGGCGGTGGCCAGGTTGCCCGCTGACAGCGAGGGCGCGTCGGAGGAGGCCTCTGCCGCCAACATCTCACCGATCCAGCCGGTGTTTTCCAACTGATGAAATTCTCGCACCTCCGGGGGTACGGCTTTACCAGCAGCGACCTGCGGCAGGGCTTCAATGCAGGCTGGCGGTGTATCCGGCATCGCGCCCGGACGAGTGATTTCCAACAAGAACCAGCCATAGGCGTCACGCAAATGACCTTGCACACAGGGAAGGAAGGCCTGCGTCAGTACCGGTGTGGGAATCACTTCTGCGTCCACATCACGGTGCCAGGCAGCGATCAGGATACGCGCCAGATACAGGCATTGGTTTGCTTTGCCCCGGGCAGAACTCATCCTACTTTCGCGACCTGCCCTTGCTTTGTTCCTCCTGCCATTTACCGCTGCGGTAAAACGCTTTCCAGCCTGTCGCCTTGCCGTCTTTCTCGGTCATCACATACTGCTCCTTGGACTTGCGGCTGTAACGCACCTGCGCGCGGTTGCCGTCATCGTCCTCGGTGGGGGCGCTGAACAGAAAGTTGTACTTCGGGTCTATCTCATTCTTGTGCGGCAACAGTTCGTCGACGAAGGGCGCACGGGTCTCCCGGTTGCGCGGAAACTGACTGGCTGCCAGGAACATGCCAGCGGCACCATCACGCAACACATAGTGGTCCTCCACCTTCTCGCAAATCAGCTCAGGCATGGGTACAGGGTCCATTTTCGGTGGCGCGGCCTCCCCGTTGCGCAAAAGTTTACGGGTGTTTTTACAGCTCTCACTAGTGCAACCGAAGTATTTACCAAACCGGCCGTTCTTGAGCTGCATTTCGGCGCCACATTTGTCGCACTCCAGGGTCGGTCCGTCATACCCCTTGATCTTGAACTTACCGAACTCCACCTCAAACCCGTCGCAGTCAGGGTTGTTGCCGCAAACATGCAGTTTCCGGTCTTCGTCGATCAGGTAGCTATCCATCGCCGCATTACACTTTTTACAGCGGTGACGCTCCAGCAGTTGCCGGGACTCCGCCTCATCATCCGCATCTTCGCGAATCGCCTCATCACCTGAGGTCAGGTTGATGGTGTTTTTGCAGCGCTCCTTGGGCGGCAAGGCATAGCCGGAGCAACCGAGGAACACACCGGTACTGGCCGTGCGAATTTGCATCGGACGCCCGCACTTGGAACAGGGTATGTCGGTCATCGTCGGTTCGTTGGGCTGCATGCCGGCAGGCTCTGGCTCCTCTGCCTTGTCCAGCAGGCCGCGGAACTCGGCATAAAATGCGTCGAGCAGGTCACGCCAGTCCCGGTGACCCTCGGCGACGTCGTCCAGGCGTTCCTCCATGCTGGCGGTAAAGCCATAGTCAAGCAGGTCAGGGAAGCTGCCCTGCAGTCGCTGAGTCACGATGTCGCCCATTTTCTCGGCGTAGAAACGCTTGTTTTCCAGGCGCACGTATCCGCGATCCTGAATAGTTGAAATAATGGAGGCATAGGTGGAGGGACGCCCGATACCGCGCTTCTCCAGTTCTCTTACCAGGCTGGCTTCGCCGTATCGCGGCGCCGGCTTGGTGAAGTGCTGGGCCGGGTCGAGTTTTTTCAAGGTCAGCGCATCGCCCTCTTTTACGTCAGGCAAAACACTGTCATCGCCCTTGCGTCCCGCCGGGGGTTGCACCCGTGTGTAACCGTCGAAGCGGATAATGCGACCCTTGGCATTGAGTTCGTAGTCACCTGCGCTGACGGTAACCGTGGTGGCAGTATATTCTGCTGCGGGCATTTGTCCGGCGACAAACTGCCGCCAGATCAGCTCATAGAGGCGCTCGGCATCACGTTCCATACCCTTGAGGGCCGTCTGCGGAACATTGACGTCCGAGGGACGAATTGCCTCGTGCGCTTCCTGCGCCCCTTCCTTGGATGAATAAAGGTTAGGGTTGTCCGGCAGATAGCTGGCAGGAAAGTTTGCAGCGATATAATCACGGCATGTTGCCACCGCTTCAGCGCTAAGGTTAGTCGAATCTGTCCGCATGTAAGTGATGTAGCCTGCCTCATAGAGCCGCTGCGCCAACATCATGGTCTTCTTCACGCTGAAACCAAGCCGCGTGCTGGCCGCCTGCTGCAAGGTAGAGGTAATGAACGGCGCGGGAGGCCTGGAGCGAGTCGGTTTATCTTCGCGGCCGCTGACCTGGAACGGCAGGGACTCGAGCTCAGTGTTGGCTTTGGCGGCGGTCTCTTCATCACCAGGACGAAAGTTTTCACCCTTGTGCTTGCGCACCTGGAAGCGGACTTCCTCCTCGGCAACCGTGGCCAGGTCGGCGTGAATCTCCCAGTACTCTTCCGGAATGAAGGCGTGAATTTCACGCTCGCGCTCGACAATAAGACGCACAGCCACGGACTGAACGCGCCCGGCAGACAGGCCCCTGGCGACTTTCGCCCACAGCAATGGAGACACCATGTAGCCGACAACCCGATCCAGGAAGCGACGTGCCTGCTGGGCGTTGACGCGGTCCTGGTCCAGTTGCGACGGGCGCTCAAACGCCTCGGTAATGGCTTTCTTGGTGATCTCGTTAAAAACAACCCGCTGATAGCGGTCCTCGTCACCGCCTATAGCCTCCCGCAGGTGCCAGGCAATCGCCTCTCCCTCGCGGTCAAGGTCAGTCGCGAGGTAGATGGCGTCAGAGTTGGCGGCGAGCTTTTTCAACTCATTGACCACTTTCTCTTTTCCCGGCAGCACCTGATAGTTGGCTTCCCAGCCCTGCTCGGGGTCGATGCCCATGCGCCGAATCAACTGCTGCTTCGCTTTCTTCTTTTTATGCGCTGCTTTTTCCTCAGGCGCCATTTTACGGGTGATTGCCGCCTGCGCGGCACGTTCCTTTGGATCCACGCTGCCGCTGCTGCTGCCTGCAGTCGGGAGATCGCGAATATGCCCCACGCTGGATTTGACCACGAAATCAGGACCGAGGTACTTGTTGATGGTCTTGGCCTTGGCAGGTGATTCGACAATAACTAGTGATTTACCCATTGGTTCCCGCTGTTTGGAGGTCATTTCGGTCTGGAATGGAGCTGCTGACCGGCGTCAAAAAGGGGCATATATATGTCGGCGTGTGCTCCCGGTCAAGGAAAATCGTGCTGAGGCAGGCGCCAGCATCAAGTAATTCGGGCTGTATTACTGCCCCCAAGCGTCGCTTCCCAGTCCGCCAGGGCGCGCACAATCACCTCGACATCCCCCTCTTCCCCATCCTCCAGCCAGTAGGCGCCACAGGACCCTTCGTCGATGCCAAGGGCCCGCACGCTTGCTGGCATTGCGGCCGCCGCAGCTGGCGCTTCCCAGCCCCGCTGCAGCCCCCGCCAACCCTCCGTATCACGCACCCAGGCACGACGCGAGCGCGGCTCTACCCGGGAGGGAGGCAAGCGCTTTCCGTAATAGATCACCTGTTGCGCCCGCTTGCCTGCCGGTGACAAGCCGTCCACCGCCGGCAAGTCGCGAAACTCCACGAACAGGCCGTGCACCGCGGCGTACTCGCGCATCCTGGCCAGCTGGCGCTGGCGCTTGCTGGGCAAGAAATGGGTCAGCGGCGCCAGGGCCATGGCGAGGACGAATAGAATTAGCAGGTACTTCAACAAACGGTTGCTTCCTGATACAGATCAATAACCAATGACGGACATGATTGCCCGCGGTGCATTCTATGCTATATGGTTGGGCTTTCTAACAAGGAAAGTGTGGAGTTTGCCATGTCGCAATATAAAAAAGTGATTGTTGCCATAGACCTCAGTGATGAATCCAACCAGGTTGCCCAACGGGCGCAGGCGATTGCCGGCAACGGTGGTTGTGAGTTACACGTAATCCACGTCATCGAGCCCCTGAGCTTTGCCTACGGCGTGGATATTCCGATGGACTTCTCCGGCCTGCAGGAAGAGATACAGACTCAGGCAACCGAGCAATTACAGCGCTTTGCCGAGCAGAATGGCATCGACGCGGATCATCAGCACATTGTGCTGGGCAGGCCCGAGGTGGAGATCCACGCCATGGCCGAGGAAGTCGGTGCGGACCTGATCGTAGTCGGCAGTCATGGTCGCTATGGCCTGGCCCTGCTTATGGGTTCCACCGCTAACGGCGTACTGCACGGTGCCAGTTGCGACGTGCTGGCCGTACGTGTGGGCAAGCACGACTAATCTGCTCGCAGAAAAGTTTCCAGACTGGCCTCGTCAAACGGCCAGTGAAGTTCTCTCCCGTGCTCGTCCCTGAGCACCGGGATGAGCACCCCGTAACGCTCGAACAGCGCATCTGACTCGCTGATATCTACCTCAAGAAATGGCTCGCCACGGCGAGACAGCAAAGCCTCTGCGAGCTCACAAAGATGGCACGCGCTGGTGCCGTAGAGGGTCAACATGATTAACAGGACTCCAGGGCTGTGACTGCGGGGGCGCTCCCTATATACTCATCGCCCGCAGCAGGACTTGCTATCACCGCTTATGCAACTTAGCATAGCAAGGCAAGTACAATATTTCATACCAAATTTGCAGTCACCGTGAAGCCGGTGAGGATACAGGAGTAGTTCCTTGGCCCTTTTTTCACAACCTACAGCACGCGCTCTGGCGATCCTGGATCTGCTGATGGCCAATCCGCACCAGGCGTTCGGCCTCACGGAAATGACCCGCAGGCTGAATCTGAACAAGGCCACCTGTCACGCCATCCTGACCACCATGGCCAACTACGGGTTCCTGGTTCAGCACCCCAAGACCAAAGCCTACCGCCTGGGGCCCTCCATTATCGCCGCGGGCAATGCGGCCTTCGCGCAGTTCCCTGTCCTGGAGTACGCACGTCCCGAGCTGGAAGCTCTGCAACAGGACCTGGACGTGGGCTTTGCCGTCACTGGACGCTCCAAACAACACATGGTTCTGCTGGCCCTGTATGGCAAGGCACAGCCGCTGATTGACTCCTTCCAGCTGGGTCTGCGGCTACCCAATACGGGACCTGTGGCCGCCTGCTTCACGGCATTTTCTCCTGCCAAGCACCTGGAGGCCTGGCTAACCCGGGCACACGAATCACGCGGTGGATACGACGAAAAACTTGACCAGAAGCTGCGCGTAGCGCTGATTGCAATCCGCGCACGCGGCTATGAGGTAACGCTCAAAACCAAAGCCGAGGCAGAACTGACCCGGGAGCTGACGCGCATTCATTCATCCTGGAGCCTCACCGAGCTTGAGGAAGCCGCCAATCGTTACCAGCGCGATCTGTGTGACGAGTATTTCCACCTCGATCGCATCGACCCCAAAGTCCGGTACGACGTCAGCACGATATCGGTACCCGTATTCGTCAACAACAAATTGCCCGTGCTCTGCTTTGTCGCCGGCTCACTCGGGAGTCAGGTCAGCGGCGCGCGCATTGAAGAAATAGCCGCGCGCATGAAAGAGTCTGCCGACCGCCTCAGCAATATTGCCGAGGGCGGCATTGCCTGATAGCGCGACTCCAGACGTAGCGCGCCACCAAGTCCGGGACCACGCCTGCCATCATGAACACCATGCCACTGAAGACCATCAACACGCTGTTGCGGGTGGTGATCGACCAGGGGTATCCACTGCAACACGCACTGACCCAGATAGGCCTTGACTATAATCCGCTGGAGCATCCTTCACCGGCGACTACCGAGGTTGCTACGGAGTGCTACAGCAAGCTCTACCGCCTGTTGATGGAAATACTGCAGGACGAGGCATTTGGGCTTGGCCAGCAGTACTATTCACCGCCCGGTACTTTTCGCATGATGTGCCTGTTTGTTATTCATTGCCAGAACCTGGAACAGGCGCTGATTCGCTCTCGCGAGTTCTATGACTACTGCGACCAGTATCGTGACACGCCGCGCACTGAAGCACCGGGTGCGTTGTTGCCACTGCCTCCCGGCGACCAGGTGCTGTGCGTATTCCAGGGGCCGGCAAGCCCGGGACAGGACCGGGAGCACATTGGCCATGCCAACGTACTGCTGATGATGTACCGTTTTTACAGCTGGCTCATCGGCAGGGAAATGCCACTGGAAGCCGTACACTTGCGTGCTCCAAAGCCAGCTGACATTGCGCACTATGAAAGTCTGTTCGGCTGCCCGGTCCGCTTTGCCATGCCGGTGTCCGGTCTGGTAGTGACCCGGCAACTACTGCAGCACCCGGTGACGCAAAACGAGGAGACGCTGCGTGATTTCCTGCGCCTTGCACCCTACCCGCTGGTAAAGCGAGATCATCCCGGCGAACTGAAAACCCTGTCTCGCAAAATTGAACAGCTGCTCGCTTCCGCCGGTCCGCAACAGTTGCCCAATGCCAGAGAAATAGCCTCAATACTGAATATGTCTGCACGCACCCTGCACCGAAAACTGACTGCCGAGGGCACCAGTTTCCAGCAGCTAAAGGATAACTTTCGCCATGAATTGGCCGTGCACTATATGCATCGGGAAGAGTTGTCTATCGACGCCATTGCTGCGGTCATGGGGTTTCCGGACAACTCCGCATTCTACCGCGCTTTCAAAAAATGGACTGGAACGTCCCCGGGGCGTTATCGAATACAGTTAAGACAACAGGAAGACTCAGTCGATGGATAGCGACAGCAGCGACTATGCGAGCAAGAAAGCATTATTTGAGCGGGTCTTGACCTTGTACGGGCGCAAGCCCGCGCTGGAAGCCCTGCGCGATACCAAACTGGCGTGTCAGACGCTGCACCTTGCCCATAGTAATCGCAGCGGTGGCATTATCGCCGAGCTCACCCGCGCCGCCGGGGAACGGCACGTTCCGGTGCAGTTCCACGACAGGCAAGCGCTGTCGCGCATCTCCAAAAATGGCAAGCAGGACCAGGGGGTCGCCCTGGACATTCTCTGCCCGCATTTCCGCGGGCTACAGACTTACCTGGAGGAGTTGCCCTCGCTTGCTCCGCAGCGGATTCTCGCCCTGGACGGGATCACCAACCCCCAAAACCTGGGCATGCTGCTGCGCTCCGCGGCCGCCGGTAACATCGATGCAGTGCTATGGTCGCGCAAGGGTAACGCCGCGCTGGGGCCCCTGGTTATCAAGGCCAGTGCAGGAACAGTTTACCGGGCCCCGCTGGTGACCTGTGACGCCCTGGCACCCGGCCTGGAACTACTGGGCAAGGCCGGCGTAGACATATGCAGTCTGCGCGCTGATGCGGAACAAAACCTGTTTGAGTATCAACCACGGGGGCACGTGGCATATGTGCTGGGCAATGAAACTGACGGCGTCTCGCCAGAGGTGGACGCGCTGGCAGCGACCGGCCTGCGCATTCCCATGAACAACGACGTTGAATCACTCAATGTAGCCGTTACTGCGAGCCTCATTGCCTTCGCACAGCGGCTTTAGATGCACCCTTTAAACAGACGCTATTTGGACAGGTAACTCATACCCTCTTCCAGCCCCTTGAGGGTGAGCGGGTACATTTTTCCCTCCAGCAGCTTGTGGGTAATGCTCACTGACTGGGTGTACTGCCACTCTTCCTCAGGCACCGGGTTGATCCAGATAACCTTGTCATACACTTCCTGCAGGCGACGGAACCACACCTCCCCCGACTCCTCATTCCAGTGTTCCACGGAACCGCCAGGCTGGAGGATTTCATAGGGCGACATAGACGCGTCACCGACAAAAATCACCTTGTAGTCATGGCTGTACTTGTGCAAAACATCAAGCAATGCGGTGCGCTCATTGTGTCGGCGCACATTATTCTTCCAGACGCTCTCATAGAGGAAATTATGGAAGTAAAAGTACTCCATGTGCTTGAACTCTGTGCGCGCCGCGGAGAACAGCTCCTGACACACCCGCACATGCGGATCCATGGACCCACCCACATCGAAAAACAGTAACACCTTCACCGCGTTGTGGCGCTCCGGGACCATCTTGATATCCAGTAGTCCTGCATTACGCGCCGTGGAGCTGATGGTGTCATCCAGGTCCAGTTCATCGGCGGCTCCGGTGCGCGCGAACTTGCGCAAACGGCGCATGGCGACCTTGATATTGCGAGTGCCCAGTTCCACGCTGTCATCGAGGTTCTTGAAGTCGCGCTTCTCCCACACCTTCACCGCTTTCTTATTGCGGCCGTTAGGGCCCACGCGGATTCCCTCGGGGTGATAGCCCTCCTGGCCAAACGGTGAAGTGCCACCCGTCCCGATCCACTTGTTACCGCCCTCGTGTCGCTTCTCCTGCTCTTCAAGGCGTTTCTTGAACTCCTCGATCAGCTTCTCGAGACCGCCCAGGGATTCGATCTGCGCTTTTTCCTCCTCGCTCAGGTTTTTCATAAACTCCGAGCGCAGCCAATCGTCAGGAATAAGGGCCTCGATAACGTCATCAAGCGCCTCGAGATCCTTGAAATGCAGCCCGAAGGCGCGATCGAAACGGTCAAAGTACTTCTCGTCCTTGACCATGCAGGTGCGGCTGAAATAGTAAAAATCATCCACTGAACCGAACACCACTTGCCGCTTCATCCCCTCAAGAAGATCCAGGAGCTCCCGCGTGGTGACCGGCACGCCCGCGTCGCGCAGTCCTTGAAAGAAGTTAATCAACATCCCGGTTGCCCTGCGCTATCGCGTCTCGCGACGATGCATAAAGGCCAGTCTTTCCAGCAAGTGCACGTCTTGCTCGTTCTTCATCAGGGCGCCATAGAGCGGAGGAATTGCCTTACTCTGGTCGCGATCCTTAAGCACTTCGTCGGGAATATCATCAGCCATCAGCAGCTTGAGCCAGTCGATCAGTTCGGACGTGGAAGGCTTCTTTTTCAAGCCCGGGAATCGCCCGCAGGTCGAAGAAGACTTCCATTGCTTCCTTGACCAGTTGCCTGGAAATGTCAGGGTAATGCACCGCGACGATTTCACGCATGGTGTCCCGGTCCGGGAAGTTGATGAAGTGGAAAAAACAGCGGCGCAGGAATGCGTCCGGCAGTTCTTTTTCATTGTTGGAGGTAATGATGATGATCGGGCGATGCTTCGCCTTGATTGTTTCCCCCGTCTCGTAAACGAAAAACTCCATCCGATCCAGCTCTACCAACAGATCATTGGGGAACTCGATATCGGCCTTGTCTATCTCGTCAATCAGCAGCACGACCTGTTCATCGGCGTCGAAGGCTTCCCAGAGTTTGCCTTGCTTGATGTAGTTGGCGATATCCTGCACCTTCTCGTCGCCAAGCTGCGAGTCGCGCAAGCGAGACACGGCGTCATACTCATAAAGACCTTGCTGGGCCTTGGTCGTTGACTTGATGTGCCACTGTATCAGCCGCTTGCCCAGCCCCTGCGCCACTTCCTCGGCGAGCATGGTCTTGCCAGTGCCGGGTTCACCCTTGATCAGCAAAGGGCGCTCCAGGGACACTGCTGCGTTGACTGCCATGCGCAAGTCATCCGTCGCGACGTAGCGTTCAGTTCCTTCAAATTTCATCTGTACTTCTATCCGTTCAATTTACAAAGCTGCTCAGCCTACCCATTGGTCATGGACTAATCAAGACCGTCACGTTCCTGCCGCTGGTCTGCCACCACACCGCTGACCAGGCCGGACTCGACTGCGGGGGCGTTCTGGCGAGCCCGCTTTTGCCACAGTTCGAGCTTGCGCCGCTTGCGCCTGCGCAGCAGCATCCAGACGACAAGCAACACCAGGCCAATGGTGCCCAGCATCCACAACATTGGCGCCTGGAAGTCGTCCGCCGGCGGTTGCTGACCGCGCGTAACCAGGGTCGCCTTTTCAGGCGGAGCGACAACCTCCACATACATGGGCAGCTCGCGCTGCACTGTTTGCGCGCGCAGCCGGGCCACGACCTGGTAGCGGCCAGGCAGTTCCAGTGCCGGCAGCACCACCCGGTACTCACCGTCCGGCGGCACCGCGTAGGCGCTGCTCACGGGTATGACCTGCCGCTCGCCACGGGGGTCCGTCAATTCCAGCACAATCTCGAAGGCACCCAACACCTGGGGGTCTGTAAGCACATTGCCCTGCTCCGTAAGGCGCAGGCCTAGCTCGGCCATACGCCCCGCGGGCAGACTGTTCGGTGGCGGGTCGACCTCCAGTTGCAAGTCTGAAATCACCGTTACCCTGACTCGAGCGCTGTCCGGTGCTCTGACCCGCCAGGTTCCCGCCACAGGAGAGCTGACTGTGATCAACGCAAACTGCGAGTTCTGGAACCAGTCCATCGCATCATTGGCCTGCGCCCTTGCATATTCTGTCCCACCAGGGTCGCGCAGCGTGAGCATGCCTCCTTCGCCTTCGAAAAAAACCAGGAGGGTAAACTCGCGCACGCTGTCGTCGATGGCGAAGCGGCTGCGATCAACGGGCACACGCGCTGTCGGCGCGGCCATTTCCAGCGCCTGCAGGAAGATACCGCTGAGGGCCTGGGCGGACTGTGCCTGTTCAGCAATACCCCCGGTGCCCTGCGCCAGCGAGCGCAGGAACACCCAATCCGCCTCACCTGACAGGGCAATCGTGTGCACTGGAATACCGGTTGCACCCAACTCCGGCGCCAATTCGCCCAGCACTTTGCGCGCGGCGCCGGCATTGACCATGGGCGACTCAGCGATATCGACCTTGCCATCGGTTAATAAAACAATGCTGGTGCGAAACCCGGGGTCGAGGCGATCAAAGTCATAAGTGGCCGCAGCCAGTGCGGCGGGGATGTTGGTTCTCTGCCCGGAGTTATCAATCTGTGCCATGGCAGCCTGGGCCTGGTCCCGCCACGCCTGGTCGACGATACCGTGAGGCACAAGTTCGCTGGCCTCCTCGCCAAACAGCCAAACGCCGGCTTTCGCGCCCTCAGGCAACAAACGGATAATCAAATCCATCGCCGGTGCTCGCAAATTCTCCGGGTCCGACACTTTCATGCTTCCGGAGATATCAATTAACAGACGCAGGTCTGGCTTGAGGCCAACACCCGGCGTATCAGCGCGGGCTGCAGCGGTAACAAACAGCGCTAACAGCAGCGTTGGAATCAGCAGGCTACGTAGCATTCAGGCTGACTCCCCTGTTGGTGCCGCTGACGACGCGGCAGCATCCTCCGGGCCAGGTTTGCGCTTGCGCAGCAACGTCAGACGCAGCAACAGCGCGAGCACCATTGCCAGGGCGCAGCTGATACCCAATGGCCGCAGCGCATGCTCGGCTGCCTCGATACCCTCCGTAGCGAATTGAAAGCCCGCGACAATCAACGCGGGCGCCAGGGTGTCGACCCCCTCCCGCGGATAGGCCGGCGTAAGCAGTAGCGCCGCGGCCAATAAAATCACCAGCGCCGACCAGCCATTGCGCCAGCGAAACCCTACCCACCAGGTAAGGCAGAGCACCATTAATAGTGCCGCGCCGCAATAGGCGTAGACCGCTGTCATATAGGAACTGTCGCTCAGCACGTTGCCTCCTACTCCACCCAGTTTATGATGTGCTCATCGTAACCGTCGGGATGCACAAATTCATCCGATACTGCCCTGCCGCGGATGGATACGCCCGCTTCATGCACAGAGTCCTTCTTGCCTGATACAAGGTAGTGCCAATCCGGCAGCGGTTGATTGTGCGCCCGCAGACGGTAGGCGCAGGTAACGGGCAACCAATCCAGCGAGCCCACTGTCTCCCGCTCCAGGCGAATACAGTTGGGCACCATCACCGAGCGTCGCGGGTAGTCGCTGCAGCGGCAGGTTGCTTCCAGCAGGTGCTGGCAGCGCACCCGCGTGTAAAAAACCTCGCCGCTGTCCTCATCCTCCAGCTTGTGCAGGCAGCACTTGGCGCAGCCGTCGCAAAGCGCTTCCCATTGTTCATCATCCAGCTCGGAGAGAGCCAGTTGATGCCACCAATCAGTCACGGCAGGCATCCCTGCGCTGCAGTTGTGCCGGCGTGGGCGGCATTTGCAGAAAGAAGCCCTGCTCCTGTATCGCTGACAGCACCTCCCGGGCATCAACGCGCGCAAGCTTGCGCTGCGGGTCCAGCAGCAACGTCATGACGCTGCGTGGCTCGCCGAACTGCTTCATCAAGGGCTCTGGCACCTCGGCGATACCCACCGACTTCTCAACGTAGAGATACATCTCTTCCTTACGCGGGCTGCTAAACACTTCTATTATCCTCGCCTGTGGGTTACCGCTCACGCTGCACCTCCTTTCACCAGGTCCTTGAGCGGCTCTATCACCTGCTGCCGACGCCAACCCTGCCACGCCAGAGGCTCCGCGTCTTCACCCCGCACCAGTGCCTCGAAGTCCTTGCCTGAGGCAAGCATCTGCGGCGCCACACCTATTTCATCAGCAATGCGCTCCGCGCCACGCTTTAACACCTTGACCTGCTCGCGCTGTGCCGCCGTCAATGGTCCGGGGAGGCGTTCTGGCAGTGCGTCACTGTCACCGTCAGTTCCTGCCGCCAGCAGGTCAAGCAAGCTTTCGCCGTAGCGGCGCAGTGCAGAGGCATGCATCTCCACCTTTGCCCGCAACTCGGACATATTCGCGGGTGCAACCTGCGCCAGTTGCAGGCAGGCCTTGTCATCAATTATCCAGCTTCGCGGTTTGTCTTTTTCCCTGGCGGTCTGCTCACGCCAATCGCAAATAGCGACAAGACTGGCCAATTGTTCAGGCTGTAATTTCCAGGCGCCTTTTATCTTTTTGAAATATCCGCCGTTAGCGGAGGCCAGCCCTTCACAGGCCGCCTCTCCATCCTCCAGCACCCAGTCAAACCGCTGCAGTTCCCGGCAGCGTCGTTCTATTGTGCGATAGGAATCCAGTAACCAGATCACGTCCTGGGCAGCGTAATGGCACTGTGACTCGGACAGTGGCCGTTGCAACCAGTCAGAACGCGTCTCTCCTTTGGGCAGGTCTTCACCACAAAGCTGCAGCACCATGCCACGGTAGCCAAGGCCAAAATCCAGGCCAACCAGTGCCGCGGCTTTCTGGGTGTCAAACAACGGCTGTGGCAAAACGCCCAACCAACGCTGAAAGACTTCCAGGTCCTCGCTGGCCGAATGCAGTACCTTGACCACGCTGCGGTCGGTAAACAGGCGTGCCAGTGGCGTGGGGTCAGTGATTGTCAGCGGGTCAATCAGCCAGGCTGTACCCGCGGCATCGCCCGCGTCAAAACAAAGCTGCACCAACGCTACCTGGGGGTAGAACGTGTTGCGGCGCATGAACTCAGTGTCCACCATCACCGCGGTGCAGCCTGCAGACTTCTCCAACAGCCGGGCAAGTTCCGCGTCAGATTCAATCAGTTTCCAATCCACCTGTTACTCCACCGGCCTGCGGCCAGAAAAGGCATGTGCCAGCGTGCTGCCATCCACATATTCGAGTTCACCGCCCAGCGGGACGCCATGGGCAATGCGTGAAACCTTCACTCCCTCATTGTGCAGCACATCTGACAGGTAGTAAGCCGTTGCCTCGCCTTCCACCGTCGGATTGGTAGCGAGGATGACTTCCTCGATGCCCTCATCAATTACCCGCTGATGAAACTTATCCAGGCCAATTTCAGCAGGGCCGATACCATCTATGGGCGACAGGTGCCCCATCAATACAAAGTAGACACCGCGATAGCTGCCGCTCTGCTCTACCGCAAGCACATCGGCGGGGGTTTCCACCACACAGACGGTAGACAGGTCCCGTCGCGGATCGGCGCATATTTCACACACATCCAATTCAGTGAAATTGCGGCAGCGCGTGCAATGATCGACGCGCTCGACTGCGGCCTGCAGCGCCCGTGACAACACCGTTGCCCCCTCCCGGTCTCGCTCAAGCAGGTAGAGTGTCATGCGCTGGGCCGATTTTGGACCCACCCCGGGCAGGCAGCGAAGGGCTTCCATTAATTCCTGGAGTGCTGGGCTGAATTTCATGCTGGTGTCGTAACCTTGTCTAGAATGGCATCTTGAAGCCGGCCGGCAAATCCAGCCCGGAAGCCAGGCCGGACATGGCGTCCCGGTTATGTGCCTCCACCTTGCGTACCGCGTCATTGACCGCGGCGGCCAGCAGGTCTTCCAACACTTCCTTGTCTTCAGACAGCACCGACGGGTCGATGCTGACACGCTTTACGTCGTGCCTGCCTGTCATGAGTGACGGTAACCAGGCCAGCGCCTGCCTCTCCACGAACTTCAGCATTGGCCAGTTCTTCCTGCGCCTTCTGCATGTCCGCTTGCATCTTCTGCGCCTGTTGCATCAGGTCAGAGATATTTCTTCATGTCTTCTTCCTCAGGAATCAAGGGGAGCGATGGACTGCCTGTCCAGTTCCCCGTCAAATCGGTTGATCAGCGCTTGCAGGCGCTGGTCGGATTCAATTTCAGCCACCGCTTGCTGCTGTCGCTCCCGGGTGGCACGCGCCGGCGCATGCCGGTGTTTCGCCAGCAGGCTCACCGGGCGTTATGACAACAGACAATTCCTCCCCCAGGTAGTTCTGCAACGCAAGGATAATCTTCTCGGCGATGACCATCGTTGAACAGCGACGCATTCTGCTGGTCCAGCACGAAGCTGACTCATTCCCCGCAACGCTGTGCAAGGCCATATTCGCAGGCGATGTTCTGGACCATCCCCGTTAACCCCAACTGCGCCAGCAGCTGCGGCCACTGCTCCGGACGCAGTGAGTCCAGTCCTGCTGGCATCTCCATTGGTGCTGGTGCTGGCGCGGGCGCAGGCGCGACAGCAACAGCGGGGCAGATTCCACTCTCGGCTCGCTCTCAGGGGGCGGCTCGCAGCCGCTGCCGGCGCCGCTGGTTACTGCCGCCGCAGTCAGCGCAGGAGGTGCCACCTCCCCGAGTGGCTCAGGGGACTTTTTTGCGCTGTCACCGACCTCCAACGCGGCGCTGTCCTTACCAGGAGGAGAGCCGACAGCCTGCAGCTGCACATCGCCCGCGGACTCGTCGATAACCACGGCAGGCCTGAATGCCAGCATCCGCAGCAACAGCATCTCAAAACCACTGCGCGGGTCCGGTGCCAGGGCCATATCCCGCTTACCATTGATGGCGATCTGGTAGAACAACTGCGCGTCCTCGGCGGTGATCGACGCCGCCAGGGCCGCAACTCGCTCTGCGTCTCCCCAACTGTTATCAATCGCTTCGGGGACCGCCTGGGCGACCGCGACGCGGTGGGGTCAAGGAAATCAACTCGTCGCAGCTGCCCTCAAAGTCCGGGGCATGCTCGGCCATCCGCCCGACAATCGCCAGTAGCTCGGCAGGATCACCGGCGGCAACGCCCTCGAGTAACTGGTACACAAAGCTCAGGTCCACACTGCCCAGCATGCTGCGCACATCTGCCTCGACCAGCTTCCCGGAGCCGAAGGCGATAGCCTGGTCGGTCAGGCTCAAGCGCATCGCGCATGCTGCCAGAGGCCGCGCGCCCGAGTAGCCAGAGGGCAGGCTCCTCAAAGCTCACCATTTCCTGCTCCAGCACGTTGGCCAGATGACCGACGATCTGTTCGGGCGGCATATTCTTCAGGTTGAATTGCAGGCATCGGGACAGGACAGTTGCGGGCAGCTTCTGCGGATCGGTAGTCGCGAGCAAGAACTTCACATGCGGGGGTGGCTCCTCCAGGGTTTTCAACAGCGCGTTGAAACTACTGGTGGAGAGCATGTGCACTTCGTCGATCAGGTACACCTTGTAACGCGAGCGCGTGGGTGCGTACTGCACGTTCTCCAGCAGTTCGCGCGTATCCTCGACCTTGGTGCGGGAGGCGGCGTCCACTTCCAGCAGGTCAACGCTGCGCCCCTCCGCGATCTCCAGGCAGGAGCCGCACTCGCCGCACGGTTCTGAGCTGACGCCCTGCTCGCAATTCAGGCACTTGGCGAGAATGCGGGCTATGGTGGTCTTGCCAACCCCCCGCGTTCCCGTAAACAGGTAGGCGTGGTGCAGGCGGTCATGGTCCAGGGCATTGATCAGAGCCTGCAGAACGTGCTCCTGGCCGACCATTTCCCGGAAGCTTTTTGGCCGCCACTTGCGCGCGAGTACCTGGTAGGACATTCGCCGAATAGCCTTATTGGAAGTAAAGAACGAGAGGATACACCAGAGGCGTTATGACCGGAACCAGAACCGGGCTGGCGACAAACAATGGGAGCAAAAATTGGAGATGACCCAGACAGCCACACCCCGGCACACGAGTCGACAGTTACGGCTGCTCCCTTCCAGGCCTGACCGGGTTCACTATCTATCGTTGCGAGAGGACCGCCTGGGCCACCACAGCGTCCGCAGCTGACTGCAGAGGGCGCGTATTGTGCGTGAAACCCGGCAGCGCTGCAAGTGATCCACTCAATCACTGCTTGACGTAGATGTTAATACCTTTAACATAAATGTTAATCAAGTTAACATTGGCGCCTTTGCCTTATGCGTAGCCAGAAAGACAGACCGCCCCGCAGCCGTATCGGCGGCATCACCGGCGTCGCGGTTGCGGCCCTGATTGTGCTCGGGCTAACCTCCGCCCTTCAGGCACGCTTTGCCATGGGTGAAAAGCCACAAGCACGCAAACCGCTCACCGTGGACAGCGTCGTCTACCGAATTCAGGACAGCTATGAGCGCACTGACTCCTATCTTGGCCTGATCAGCGCCGGGCGCCAGTCCACACTGGGCTTTGAAGTGGCAGGGACCGTCTCCGCGCTGCCCTGGCGCGAGGGCAGCGCGGTAAACAAGGGCCAGGTGATCGCCAGACTGGATGACGCTGCCTTGCAGGCCACTGCCCGGGCAACCCGCGCGGAACTGGCCCAGGCGAAATCGGAGCTGGAGTTGGCCCAGCTCAAGGCTAAACGCCAACAGGAACTGCGTGAAACCGGTGCGGTATCTCGGGAAGCATTTGATGAGACGCGACTGCGCGCGCAGGCGCTGGCCGCCCGTGTCGAGGCAGTGACGGCCCAGTTGCAGAGCATCGAGATCAATATCCAGAAAACCCAACTGCGTGCCCCCTACTCTGGCGTTATTGCCGACCGGTTCGTGCACGAGGGCACGGTGACCAACCCCGGGACCCCGGTCGTCCACTTCATCGAAACAGCAGGCAGGGAAGCCAACATCGGCATTTCAGTCGCCCGCATTGCCGCGCTGCAGCCGGGGCAACTCTACACCCTGACACTGCGCGGGGAGTCCTTCTCCAGCGCGCTGTTAAGTGTGCGCCCTGACGTGGACCCGGTGACTCGCGTCACCACTGCTGTGTTCGCGATTCCGGCTGACATACCGGCGATTGACGGCGAACCGGTAAGCCTGGGTCTTGCCGAGCAAGTGCCCGCCAGGGGTGGCTGGTTGCCGCTGGCGGCCCTGCTGGAGGGCAACCGCGGGCTATGGACGGTACTGCGTCTGGAAAACCGCGAGGGCATCACCGTCAGTGTTCGGGAGGCGGTGGAGGTGATTGAAATTCGCGGCGACCAGGCGTTTGTGCGCGGCACCCTGACAGACGGTAGCCGGGTGGTGGCAAGCGGCGTGCACCGAATCTCGCCGGGGACGCCCGTCGTGGTGGCGGGAGACCAATAGCATGCTTGCACAACTCCTGTTTCACCATTCACGGTACTTCGCCCTGCTCATCATTTGCGTGCTGGCCGTCGGCATCAACAGCTTCAGTAATATTCCGCGCCAGGAAGAACCCACGCTGACCAACTTCGCCGGCACCATTACCGCCTTTTACCCCGGCGCCACACCCGATCGGGTAGAGGCGCTGGTGACCAAACCACTGGAAGATGAACTGCGCAAGATATCCGAGCTGAACAAACTGCAGTCCGTATCCAGCACCGGCGTCGCCTTTCTTAACATCCGGCTGGATGACACGCTACCCAAGGCAGAGCTTGAGCGAGTGTGGTCAGAAATTCGTGATGCAATGGCGGATGCCGCCGCGCTGTTCCCCCCCGGCGCCGGTGCCCCCTCCTTCGACAATGACAGACTGCAGTCTTTCACTGCCATTGTCGCCATATCAGGCTCGGAAGACACACAGATACCCCGTTCTTTGCTGGGCCGGCTGGCTGAAGACTTCGCCGATCAGGCGCGCAATCTGCAGGGCACCAAGTTTGCCGAAGTTTTCGGCGAACCGGTCGAGGAGATTCGCGTGGCTGTTAATGAGGACGCCCTGATCTCAAGAGGATTGAGCCTGGCACAGGTCGCTGCAGCGCTGCAGGCCGCCGACGCCAAAATCGCTTCGGGACGCTCCACCGGTGCCGGCATGGATATGCTGATCGAGTTGGCCGGCGACTTCGATTCACTAACCCGCATTCGTGAGGTCATCGTTAATACCGCTGCCAACGGCAGTGCTACCCGCATCTCGGACCTGGGCCGCGTCTACAAGGCAGAGGTGACGCCGCCGCCGTCAATGGTCATGGTGCAGGGGCGCCCGGGTATGCTGATCGGCGTGGCCATGGAGGACGGGCGCCAGGTCGATCGCTGGTCCGCACAGTTCCAGGAGATGCTGGACGAATTCATCCATAACGCGCCTGCCAGCATCGTCATTGAGAAAACCTTTGACCAGAGTGATTACGCGCGCAGCCGACTCATCGACGTCAGCCAGAACCTCGCCATCGGTATTGTGCTGGTGCTGCTGGTACTGTTGTTCACCCTGGGCTGGCGGGCGGCCATCGTGGTCGCCATTATCCTGCCGCTGTGCGGCTTGATCTCTATCGTGGTGATGGAGCGAACGGGGATGGCACTGCATCAAATGTCCATCTGCGGCCTTATCGTGGCCCTGGGCTTATTGGTAGACGGCTCCATTGTTATGACGGATGAGGTGCGCAAGCGCCTGTTGGAAGGCCAGAGCCCCTACGAAGCAATAGCCGAATCGGTCAAGCGCCTGCGCGTTCCACTGCTATCCTCAGCAATAACCACGATTCTCGCATTTATGCCGATGGCGATCATGCCCGGGCCCGGTGGCGATTTTATAGGCGCGGTGGCCCAGTCAGTGATCATTATGCTGATCGCCTCGACCGTGCTTGCTCTCGTCGTGACGCCGGTACTGGCGGCCTGGCTGCTGCCCCGCTCCGCCGAGGCGAGTCGCCACTGGTATACCGGCGGCATCGACAGTGGCAGGGCCGGGCAAGCGCTCTCCAACGCGATGGACTGGAGCCTGCACCACCCGGTGGCCGCCATCGCCCTGTCGCTGAGCCTGCCGATAACGGGATTTATGTCCTTCTCAACACTCACGGCCCAGTTCTTCCCCGGAACAGATCGTGACCAGATGTATATCCAGGTGAAGCTCGCCGACGGTCGTTCCATCGACGATACCTTGGAGCTGGTGCAAAAGATGGATCAGCGCCTGCGCTCTGACGCACTCATTCGACGCGTGGATTGGACACTTGGTGAAAGTGCACCGCCCTTCTATTACAACATGTATCGCTCAAAGGAAGGCATTGCCTCCTGGGCAGAAGCACTGGTGATGACCCGGGATGCCAAACAGACAGATGACCTGATTCGCTCACTGCAGGAAGAGCTGGATGCAGCTCACCCGGAAGCTCGCATCGTGGTCAAGGGCATCTTCCAGGGGCCGCCGGTCAGCGCGCCGCTGGAAATCGAAATTCATGGTTCTAACCTGGACGTGTTGCAGCAACTGGGAGAACAATTGCGCCAGCGCATGGACCGCACTCCCCATGTCATACACACGGCCACCGACCTGATTGGCGGCGCGCCCAAGGTGGTTTTTCACCTGGACGAAGAGCGCCTGCGCCTTGCCAACCTGCAACTGGTAGATGCAGCGAATGCCCTGAACGATGCCCTGCGTGGCCGTGTCGGCGGAGAGGTGCTCGAAGGCACCGAGCGTCTGCCTGTGCGCGTCCGTCTTGACGAAAGCGACTGGGGAACACCCGACCAGATTGCCGACATAAGACTACCGCTGTCCTCTGCTACCGGCGCCGTGGCAGGCTTACCGCTGAGCGCCCTGGGCCGCCCTGAACTCGAACCGTCCCAGAGCCCCATTACACGGCTGGACGGCGTGCGCATTAACACTGTGCAGGGTTTTATCACCCGCGGCGTACTCCCCGAGGAGGCATTAAAACTACTGCGGGCCGACCTTGAGGCCGACCCCATTGACCTACCGCCCGGCTACAAGCTGGTATACGGCGGCGACGCGGATGAGCGCGCCGAGGTGGTTGCCAAGATCATGGCACCCATGGGCCTTATCATGTCGGCCCTGTTGGCGACCATCGTGCTCACGTTCAACTCCTGGCGCCTCGCCGCAGTGTCGGTGCTGGTCTGTGTTTGTTCCATGGGTTTGTCGCTGCTGTCGCTGGCGCTTTTCCAATACCCCTTTGGTATCATGTCCATGGTCGGCGTGATCGGTTCCATCGGCGTATCTATCAACGCCGCCATTATTATTTTGACCGCGCTGCAGGCAAGTCCTGGCGCAATGCAGGGAAGCCCCTATGCCATTCGCACCGTAGTGATGGACTCCAGTCGCCACATTGTCTCGACCACGGTCACTACCTTTGGTGGTTTCCTACCACTGATTCTGGAGGGTAGCCAGTTCTGGCCGCCCTTTGCCATGGCCATTGCTGGCGGTGTGTTGCTGTCCACTATCATTTCATTCTTTATGGTACCGCCCCTGTTCATGCTGGTGAATCGCCTGCACTTGTCGCCCGGGAAGTTGCAGCGAGCCAGGGGAAGCTCAGCATGAGCAAGTGCGGAAACTACCATCATGGCGACCTACGCAATACGCTGATTCTCGCTGCGGTAGAGCTGATAGAAGACCGCGGCTCCCCGGATTTCGCCATCTCTGAAGCCGCCAAGCTGGCAGGCGTCAGCCCCGCGGCACCCTACCGGCACTTCAAGGACAGGGATGCACTACTGGAAGCCGTGGCCGACCTCTACTTCATCGGCCTCGCTGACGCGACACAGCAAACACGCGACGCCTGTCCGCAGGGCTCACGAGAGTCGATTCTCGCACTGGGCAATACCTACCTCAATTATGTCTCCCGCAGACCCGCTTATTACAACCTGATTTGGCAAGAGGGAAAACACAGCGCATTGGAGCGGCATGAAGAACAGCGCAGGCCCGGGTTCTACACCTTCGTTGGCGCTGTCAGTGACTGGTGCAAGCAACGCGCGCTGGACGACACCAACCCCCTGGAATTAGCGGTTAAGCTCTGGGCGATGGCACACGGTTTGTCAGTATTGAACATCAACGGCCAGATAGCGATGTTATTGCCTGAAGCTGACGTCGAGGCCATGCTGGCCAGCAGCGCAAACGCGTTCCTGGACGGCGTCGAGGGAAAACCCTGAGCACCTTGAAGCAGCCAAAACCCCGCAATAGCGCGACGAAATATCGAATCTGCAAGCCCGTGTCACAGAAAACACGACTCATTCTTGACATATGAGCATGATCCTCGATAGTGAGGAAAAGCCTCGGCCGTCGTTATCGCTGCAAACAAAATGGCCTTATGGGGTGATGCGCGCGACCTGGAACAGTCATTGCCTGATTCTTGCGACTCTGGTGGACACCAAAGTGGTAAAGTATGGTCGGCACACAGGCAAACGGATTCCAGACCTGGACTTGGACCAACGGCTGTCCGACGCCCGCCTTAACGCACCAGAAGCCCGGGTCTGCCAGGAGAAAAAGCCACATGACAAGGTTACATTCATACCAGGGACTGGCAATGGAGAGTATTCCACTAGCGCAAGGCCTGACTGGGGATAACTGGCTGGGAATCGAAGCGGCTGAAGACATCCGCGCTGCACTGGGTCAGTCACTGCAAAGCCTGGCCGCCGATCCCACGGTGATCAGCACCCTGCAAGCGCGTGGTGTAGAAACACAGTTCATCGAATTGGCGGTACGTTCAGACCTGGAGAGACTGGCCCACGCACTGACCGTACTGGTATACCACCGCCCCGAAACGGTGCTGGCGTCACTGCTGCCCGAGCACCTTCGCGAGACATTGCAGGGCCTGGATTACCGGCTCGATCATGTGGGCAGGGAAATTCTTTGCCCCCCTGACGCACTGCTGGCCGCCTGGCACCGCGCGCGCGACACACTGGGCTTTCCCCGCGCCCCGGGCAACGACGGCGGGGCAGCCCCGCGTGACGACCTGATCTTTCCGTCCGTACAAGTCGTTGAAGCTATACGGCGCGATGACCCGACTGTCGAAGCGGTGACCATCGCAGCGTCCTTCTTCTGCCCGACCGGGGGCAGCGAACCCGTATACGTTGAATTGTTTTTCCCCGGTCAT
This sequence comes from uncultured Gammaproteobacteria bacterium, assembly GCA_963845135.1. Classification (GTDB taxonomy): domain Bacteria; phylum Pseudomonadota; class Gammaproteobacteria; order Pseudomonadales; family Halieaceae; genus Halioglobus. The sequence continues at coordinate 168,649 of CAWJQW010000008.1, forward strand.
CGCGATGGCAGCGCGGCACAACATGCCCGGCATATGGAAAGCAGGCTTGCCTCGCTGCACTGTGACCCCGACCGCGTCGTCAAACCCCGCCTGCCCATCTGCCACCTCAGTGTGGAAGTAAAAGACCGCAGCCTGCTTGAGGACATTCATCGCCTGGCAAGCCAGGACAACACAGGACTGGTGACGCCCTACGCCGACAATATATCGATAAATCCCGGCGATAACTCGCACAATACCAAGCTGGCCGTACGCAAGTCCCTGGCCCCCTCGGCACCGATAAATGTACTGGAATTCATTTACTTCGATTGTTAGCTGGGCAGACTGACCGCTTGCCGGTTTGCGAACCAGTTCACACTTTTTCCATCAGTGAACCCTGCGACTTTAGCCCGTCACAAGTAGCCCTAGCGCACACCCCGCCATCAAGATAAGCTTGGGGGATCCCCGCTGTGATTTTTGATCCATGAGTACGATAAAAGACATCGAAAACAAAATTTCAGCGCTGCTCGCCAACAATGCGAAAATCGACCTGTCTCAGGAGCAATTCGACACAGCGCTGCACCTGGACTCACTGGCGATGCTTGAGGTTATTCTTGGCCTGGAGAAAGAGTACGAACTGGAAGTAGATGAAAGCGAGCTGGACCTGCTAAAAACGTTCAATTCCGTCAGCAGCATAGCCCGGTTTGTGCTGGCCAACGCCGATGAGAAAAACAACTAACGTGTATTTCCTGAGTATCCTGCAATGATGTTCGACATGCTCAGCGCCGCGGCGCAGAGCCACCCCAACCAGCCCGCAATCGAATCCAGGGCATCGACACTCACCTACGCCGAGCTTCACAACGCCGTCTCGGCATTTTCCGCAAAACTGCAGGGTTGTGGCCTGCGTACTGATTCACCGGTCGTGCTCATTCTTCCAAACGGACCGGAATTTGTGATTGCGACCTTCGCCGCTGCAAAACTGGGCTGCCTGCTTGTACCGCTTAATCCGTCTTTTCAGGCCGATGAATTACGTTACTACCTGAACAACAGCGACGCTGTTGCAGTGATCACCAATGAGGCTATCGCGGAACATCGCCAGGGGCTGATTGAAGAGATCAACCCGGCCTGCGCGATCATCACCACCGCTGCGGACATGAGCCAGCCACTCGACGAGGCAAATCGTGAGGTGATCTCCGGAGAGCTGCTATATCAATACTCATCCGGCACCACCGGCACGCCCAAAAAAATCATCCGCTCCCAGGCCGAACTGGTGCAGGAAGCCCGGCAGTATGGCGAAACACTGGGGCTGGAGCCGGGAGATCGCGTGCTGGGCGTGGTGCCGATGTCACACTCCTATGGTTTCGGTAACTGCATGATGGCCGCGCTGTGTTCCGGCGCAACACTGTGCACAGTGGAGCGATTCAATCGACGCGAGATTGTCGACCTGCTAACGAACAAGGGCATCACCGTTTTTCCGGGCGTTCCCTTTATGTTTGGCGTTCTGGCGGAGACAACATCGCTTAGGGGCACGCGGTTTCCCAAGCTGCGCCTGGTCTACACGGCCGGGGCTCCGCTGGGCCGCGATGTTTTTGAGGCCTGCAGGGATAACTTTGGTTTTGCCATTCGCCAACACTATGGGTCCACTGAAACCGGCCCGGCGGCAATTAACCTCGGCAGCACCGAGGGTGACATGTGGGCAAGCGTTGGCCAACCCGTAAAAAACGTGGATATCCGCATCCTCAGGGAAGACGGCGAGGCGGCAGCGTCAGGAGAAATTGGCGACGTCGCCCTCAGCAGCCCGAGTATCGCCAAGGGTTATGCCGAGGCGTCCGAGGAAGATCAGCTGGCCTTTGCTGACGGTTATTTCCGCACCGGTGACCTGGGTAAATTAGACGCCCAGGGCAACCTGTTCGTGACAGGACGCAAAAAACTGGTAATCAACATCGGCGGTAACAAGGTCGACCCTGGGGAGATTGAGCAAATAATCAACTCGCACCCCGCGGTCAATGAAAGTGTCGTGCTGGGAATTGAGGGAGGAAGGTCCGGGGAAGTTATCAAGGCCGTGGTAACATGCAACGCTGAGGTCGCCCCGGACGACATACGCAACTGGTGCCAGGGCAAAGTTGCAGACTTCAAAGTCCCCCGTGTGGTGGAGATCCGCAAGGAAATACCCCGAAGCGCGCTGGGCAAAGTCTTGCTGAAGTCACTACTGGAACCTGCCAGCGGATAAACCGCTACACCGACCGATTTACGCGAGGGAACTCCACCGTTATGCACGTCAGCATGCAGCCACTGACAGAGGACACCCTCGCAGCCGTCGGCGAACTTGTGCTGGAATTCTGGCATCGGGCCTGGGATCCGCAGTTCACCCGGGAAGTGCTGCACTGGCGTTTTTTGCAGCGGCCCCATGGCGAAACCCTGCTGGTAATGGACGGTGACCGCTGCGTCGGCATGATCGACTCCTTTCTTCGGGACTATCTGCTGGATGGCAATATTGTGCAAGTGCGTGAGTTAGGCGACTGGTACAGTCGCCCGGAGTATCGCGGCATAGGGCTCAAGACCATGCGCAGCATGATGAAGAAGCCCGAGCCCATCATGTCCATAGGGGGCTCCGAGGCGACACAATTGTTGCTGCCAAAGCTGGGCTGGAAGCCGCTGGCAAACCCCGCTGCCGACTATGCCCTGGCAGTGACCGGGGCGGCTCCCGTCAACGCCGCCTCACAGCGCCTGGGCATTCCCGGGAAACGTTTCACCGTTCGTCTGGCCAATCGCTTCACCCACCCGCGACGCTGGTTTTTATCCGCCCCCAGGCACCGCGATAATGCCACGGTGCGACCCTACGCCGGCACCTCGGAGGCAATCGGCGGCGTACCCTCTGCCGGTTTTTATCAAATGGCCTCACTGATAGGTCGCGAGGAGATCAAGTGGTTACACCAGGCGCCCGGTAAGATGGGACAGTTCCTCGCGCTGGAGTTCCTGATTGATGGCAACGTGGCGGGTATTACTGTCAGCCGCTTGTTTGACCTCGGCTACCTGCAGCAGGCCAATATATTGCAAGTACAGACATCACATGTGTCCATGGACATGTATCGCTGGATGATCGAAGAGACGACCAATCAACTGGTTGCGCAAGGCGCCAGCAGCGTGCGCTGCAGGACCAGCTGCGTCATCCTGGCAGATACACTGAAAGAACTGCACTTTCACAAGCGAGATACGCTACAGACAGTTTGGTGGTCCCGCGAACACGACGCACCACAGGGGCCCGTCCTGCTGTCGCGTTTTCGCGCTGATGACGGCATCCAGCCTTATCCGCGTTAACTCCAGAGATTGGCCACGGCCGTCAGGCGACGTATTGCCCTCATGCTGAAATTTATCGCAAGAATGCCGTTGAAAAAGCGCAGAACCGTTGCCTTACTGACTGCACTGGCAACCATTATTCTTTTTATTCTGCCGTTTGGCCTGTCCGGCCCCTCCGATAAAATTCTGCACGGAGCTTTCTTTGGCATTCTTGCCTTACTGGGTTATTACCTCGCCGTCAATGAAAGAGCCTACCTGCTCACCGTGCTCGGCGTGATCGCCCTGGGCGGTGTGGTGGAGCTGGTGCAATCACAGGTGCCCGGCAGGCAGATGTCAGGCCTGGACTTGCTGGCCAACACTATCGGTGTCGGACTTGCGGTCGCGCTCACCTATGTACTTAAGGGGCGCAAACGCAACGCCGGCAACTGACTGACCACACGGTCGCTGCTCGCCGCGACTCGCACCCCTGCAGTCACCGCCGTCTAAGTCTCCAGCAGCGTTACGCTACCCGTGTCACCGTCCAGTCGCACAGTATTGCCGGTCTGCAGAAAACGCGTCGCCTGCCGCGTATTAACCACGCAGGGCAAGCCATACTCCCTGGCAATCACCGCCCCGTGGGACACGGAACTACCCAGGTCGGTAACCAGCCCCCCGATCAGGCTGAAATAGGGTGTCCAACCGATGTCGGTGATCGGCGTGACCAGGATTTCTCCGGGTTCAAGGGCGGCGGCCTCCGCCAATGTATGTGCCACGCGGACGATTCCCTCCACCACACCCCTGGAGGCGGGGCGTCCCTGCAGCACACCATCGGCGACGGCAACGACTTGCGGCTCCAGCGGTTGCGGCATGCCCACTGAAATTTCGGGGAATTCCAGTTTTTGCTGAAAGTCCAGGGCATTGCGCCTGGCGATTGCCAGCTCAACCTGCTCGGCGGTGGGCGCTGCAATCACCGCGGCGAGTTCTGCCGTGCTGAAGAAGAAAACCAGGTCGGCGTCAGGAATAATGCCATCGGCGACCATCTGCCCGCCCAGGTGACGGAAAGCGAGCTTAAACCTGTGCGCCAGCTCTACCAGTTGTGACTTGGTTAGCTCACGGCGCCGAATGGCGTTATGCGCCCTCGGCAGTATCCAGCGCAGGCCACGACTCAGACCGGACCAGTCTATGTCCGGCGTATGCATCTCCCTGTGGCCGCCAGTGAGCAGGCGCGCATGTACCGCCGCCTGCATACTCTGGATCAGCGGTGTCAGCTCGTCTCCCCAGGACGGATCACGCATGCATAATTCACGATAGCCGCGATGCCCGTGGCTATTGAGAAAAGCGGCGAAGGAATCTGCCAGTCCGGGGGCACTTTGCAGCCACTGGATCGCGTCCGCCACTGATGCGCGCTGAAACGCGGTTTCAGCTTCGGGATGTAAGGCAAGCTCATCCAACAGTTCATCCAGCTGCTCCAGCATCACCGCGCTTTCGACATCGCTGGCGCCAGCAAGCAGCCGTGCCGCTTCTGCCTGCTCAGAGATGGTGCTGGCGTTGGAGCTACCGGAAACCATATTCTCGACAATAGAACTGAGAAAGCCCGACAGCGCCGAGGACTGGATGTGCACCGCCATAGCGTGATCAAAAAACCACGACTTGCCGGCGATTTCGTCCCACATGGCGGCGCTACCGGCTTTCTCGTCGATAGTGAACTGATCTAGCTCAGTCCCAAAACGCTGCACCACACCCGGTGCAGTCAAACAGTAGTGCAATAGCTTGCCGGTGTTCAACACCCTGCGCCAGCGGGGCAACGGCGGCAGTTCCTTCAGTTCAGGCACAATGCGCCCGCAAAGCGTTTGCGCCGACTGCTCGGCGCTGGATCCCAACACGCCGGCGGACATCACCAGGCTACCGGTCATATTGAGGAACAAGTGTCCATAGGCAGACGCGGTGAGCTGCCAGTCACTGTCGATCCGCTCGCGGGTGCCCACGGTGACCTGCATATGCTGCAGACCGTAATCAATGCCCCAGCCAGTAAACGACATGGTCAGGGGGCACACCGCTCCCGGCATCATTTCGCTGACATTACTGATCGTGAGCACATCGTCTGGCCGGGGCAGCGCCGTATCAAATTCATTGAGGTCAGCAGGCAGTGTTGTAATCGGCCTGGCCTGCAGCCAGAACAATTCACCGCCCTGGTCTATCGCCCATTCGAGGTCCAGTGGGCGGCCCTCATGCGCTGCTGCTGCACGCGCCTGGACGGCTATCTGCAGCAGTTCCTCGTCACTAAGCAGCGCGGTGTCTGCCACCAGCTGCCTGCGCACGATGTCACCGTCGAGGTTGACCGCATAATGGTCAGGTGTTGCCTCGCCGCTGACCAGCGCCTCACCCAGCCCGGCGACGGCGTCGACAATCACCAGGTCGCGGCGGGCACTGACGGGGTCTGCGGTGAACACCACGCCCGCAACTCTGGCATCAACCATGCGCTGAACCACCACGTTCATCGTGGCCACAGCCAGTCCGCCCTGTTCGTTCAGATACTGTCGGGCGCGATCTGCGCCTGCCGATGCCACACAGTGGTCAATGGCCTCGCGCAGCTGGTCTTCACTTTCTACGTTGAGCACGGTGTCATACTGACCGGCAAAGGAAGCCTCAGCGCCGTCTTCCCCTTGCGCAGACGAACGTACTGCCACGCGATCACAATTCAATTGCCGATATTGCTCGTCAAGTTTGGCGGGATAGTCACCGGCCCGCGCATTGCAAACTACGAACGCCGGCGGCACGGGCAACCCCATGGCCACCAGGCGAGATAAACCATAGGCCTTGCCACCTACGGACTCATCATCGATTTGCTCCAGGCCGAGAATCTGCTGACTCAAACGGGTGCCCTCCCCCGCCATGCGCTAGGCCAGTTCATATTCATCAAGGCCTGTGTTTTCATGAAAACGACGGTATTCCTTGAAGTTGCCGGGGAACAGGAACGGTGCGTGACCGGCCGCGTTGCGGTAATAACTGTGGCAATCACTGGAGCCCCAGGAAAAGCGCCCGAAACGTTCATCCATCCAGGCGTTGTAATCCCTGAACGCGGTTTCGCTGACTTCAATGCTGCTGGCACCCGCCGACTGCATTTCGACGAGTAGCCTGACAATTGTCTCCACATTTTTTTCAGCCGTCATGAAGTAAGACACGTTAAGTACCAGCCCATTGGGGCCCACGGCAAAGAAATAGTTGGGGAAATCAGGGACCGAAATACCCTTGTGTGCCCGCGGATCATCGGCCATGGTATCTGCCAGCGACTTGCCGCTGGCACCCACCACATCAATGCGATCAAAATCCAGAATGCGGTACCCGGTGCAATAGATAATAACGTCCGCATCGATACTGCGACCATCTGCCGTGACCAGACCGGTGGGCGTTACCTCCTGCAGACCGGAGGCGACCAGCTCCACATTCTCGCGATTAAGCGCCGGATAAAAGTCATCCGACACCAGGCCACGCTTGCAGCCATAGTGGGAGTCGGGCACCAGCGCTGCCTGGGTTGCGGGGTCATTCACTGTACGCTTGATATACTTCTTGACGACGTTCTCGAACTGACCCATTCGCTTGTGGCCCAGCGTAACGGCATACTCCACCTGCCCCATCAGCGTCTGTTGCCACTTGCGGGTCGCGTTGATCAGCGCCGGGAAGCGCCGGGCCAGTTTTTTGCGCCGCTCGGAATAGGTCTTTTTACCGCGGGGCATGATCCAGTTTGCGGAGCGCTGCAACACGGTGAGATGGCCGGCCACCTTGGCCACTTCCGGCACAATTTGCACCGCACTGGCTGCAGAGCCCACGATCACCACACGCTTGCCAGACAGGTCGACATCATGGTTCCAGCGGGTACCGTGCCAGCTGTCGCCTGCAAATGTCTCCATGCCCGGTACGTCCGGGAACAGCGGCGTGTGCTGGTTGCCCATGGCATTGATCACCACGTCAAACTCACTGCACTGGCCGCTGCTGGTCTGTAATTGCCAGGTTCCACCGGGCTGGTAGTGCGCACTGTCGATACGCGTATTAAGCGTGATATGCGGGTCCAGCCCGAATTCGGTGGCACACTTTGCCAGATAGGCCTGGATCTCGGGTTGATCGACAAAGTTCGCGCTCCAGTCCGGATTGGGCGCGTAGGAAAAACTGTAGGAGTGTGCCCATACGTCACAGGCCAGGCCGGGGTAGCTGTGCAAGCGCCAGGTCCCGCCGGGAGCATCCAGGGCGTCGAAGATGGTGAATACGTTAAATCCGTTGCGCAGCAGTTCCCGGCCCGCAGCAATCCCCGCCGGCCCGGCGCCGATAATGGCTATACGTAATTGCTCTTTATTGGTCATAGGCGAGACATCCTGTATTTCTTTTTAAGATGAACACGGTACTCCGAAGGCAGACAAACCATCAGGCACTGATCAGTTCATATTCACGAAGAATCGGTTCGTCCAGTTCACCGCGGTATTCCGACGGCGGTCCCGGGAACGTGGCCGGTATGCCCTCATCATCGAGGTACCAGCTGGAGCACCCGGAGGTCCAGATGGTTTCTCCAAAGGCGTTGCGCAGGTTTTGCATATACGCTACGGTCACCTCCTCCCGGGGGGCCATCGCTGTAACCTCCCCATTGCGGATTTTCCCAATGCACTGCATCACGTAATTCACCCCGATTTCGGCGATCTCGATCAGGGACAAATTGGTGATCGGGCTATTAGGGCCAACCAGCATGAAGTAGTTGGGAAACCCGGGGACAGTAATCGAGCGATAGGTCTTGATGCCGTCATGCCAGTAGTCCGACAAAGACCGACCATCAACACCGGTCACATGTTTTACGTTCTGCGCATTGAAGAAAAACCCGGTGGCGAGAATCAGCAGGTCAAGCTTGTGCTCTTTGCCGTCTACCGTACGCACGCCATCGGCGGTGACACACTCGATACCCGTTGTTTCCACCGCTACATTGGGGCGCTGCACCGCCTCATGGAACGTACCTGACATAATCATGCGCCGACACATGGGCAGGTAGTCAGGTGTCAGCTTTTTCCTGAGCTCCGGGTCCTTACCGAATCCAGTGCACTCTGGCAGGCCTTGAATACAAACTTGCGACGGAAACCGTCTTTCAGCGCCGCCAGGCCAAACTGCTCCCCAACCCAGCTATAGAACCAGCGGGTGAGCTTTCCCAATACAGGGAAGGCGTGTTTTAGTTTGATGGCCGCAGCAGAGTACTCCGGGTTTGGCGTCTTGATCACCCACTGCGGCGTACGCTGGAAAATCGTCAGGTGCTCCGCTTTGGCGGAAAGCGGGTCAATGGATTGCACAGACGAAGAGCCCGTACCAATGATCCCTACACGCTTGCCAGTGTAGTCGAACTCATCGTCCCAATCAGCGGTATGGAAGCAGGCGCCGGTAAAATCTTTCAGCCCTTTGATATCGGGATAGTGCAGGTTATTCAGTGGCCCTGTGGCGGCAACATAGACCTCAAAAAGCTCTTCTGCGCCATCATCAGAGGTGACGTGCCATCGACCGTTTTCAAAGCGCGCGGCTGTGACTTCTGTGTTGAAACGAATAAAAGGGCGTACGCCATATTTGTCGACCACGCCGCTCGAAGTAGGCACGAATCTCGGGCCCCGGGGAAAAACGGTGGGTCCAGTCAGGATTGGGTTCAAAGCTGTAGCTGTAGGTAAAAGAAGCCACATCACAGGCCACACCGGGATAGCGGTTCTGCCGCCATGTTCCCGATACCGCGCCGGAGCGCTCGTAGAGTACAAAGTTATCGATACCCTGTTCCAATAGCTTGATCGCCATGAGGATGCCAGACATGCCGGCGCCTACAATACAGACCCGGGGTTCGGTGCCGAGAGCTTACGGATGAAAGAGAAGCTGTCATTAAAACGTGCTCATTTTGGAGGCTGATAAAAAAATGTGTGGGCGATGTAGGTCAGGTCAGTCCCATCATCTCGACGATTCCGTGGCCGTGCCCGGCGATATAACCGCCGTCCGCGACAATCGCCTGGCCGGTGACAAAAGAGGCCTCGTCCGATGCCAGGAACAGCGCAACGTTAGCCATTTCCACTGGCTCGCCAAAACGCCCGAGTTTGGTCTGCGCCTTGATATCCGCCTTCACGTCAGCCATAAAGTCCTGGTTCAGCACGTCGTCGAACATGGGTGTTTCGATAAAACCCGGGCACAGCGCATTGCAGCGGATACCCATACGGCCATAATCAATTGCGATATTCTTACTGAGGTTAACCACACCCGCCTTGACGCGTTATAGGAACTGCCGCCCTCTGTGGCGACCACGCCTTCGCAACTGGCAATAGTGACGATACTGCCGCTGCGTTGCTGCATCATTTGCGGCAGAACAGCCTTGGCGGAAAGGAAGGTACCGCTGAGATTGATATCAATAACCCGCTGCCAGGCGGCTTCCTCCACCATATGCACCGGGCCGGCATCGCCAATACCCGCGGAAGTGACCAGCACATCCAGCGAGCCAAACATGTCGACGGCCCTGGCCACAACTGCCTGCTGGCGCTCCAGGCTGGTCACATCACCCTCCATGAACAAGGTCTTGCCACCCATCGCCTCAATCTCGTGCCACTGCTCACCGGCGTTGAGATCAAGGCCGACTATGGTTGCGCCTTCCTCGGCAAAGCGCCGGGCGCAGGCAAAACCAATACCGGAGCCCGCTCCCGTTATCAGCGCTACTTTGTCACTTAATCGCCCACTCATTCTGTTACTCCCTGAATATTAATCGCTTTACGCCCAGGCCCATGTTCAGGCGAACACTGACTGCAGAAATTCAATGCGCTTTTGCATGGAGGCAATGGCAGTCTCATTGTTCACCGCGCCGTCATAACCATGAATGGTGCCGCTGGTCTGATTCAACACCGGCTCATTACCGGCCGTCGCCAGCGCCCTGGCGTAAGCAAGACCCTCGTCGCGCAACGGGTCGAACTCCGCAGTTTCGATGTACGCCCGCGGCAGGTCGTTTACCTCACCCAGGCCTGGCGCTGCATAGCGTGGCGTGGCAACGGCTTCGTAACCACGCAAATACATCGTCCACATGCGCTGGTTGGACAGCGCGGTAAACAGGGGGACATCAGTGAACTCGGTGGCAGATACGGTATTGCAGCGACTATCCAGTACCGGGTAGATAAGCATCTGTCCGCACAATCTGGCCAGGCCCTCATCCCGTGCTCGCTGCGCAACACCCGCCGCCAGAGCACCTCCCGCGCTATCGCCGCCCACGGCGATGCGGGTGGTATCAACCCCTAGCTGATCAGCATTGTCTACAACCCACGCCAGTGCCGCATAGGCATCGTTAAAGCCAGCGGGGAAAGGGTGCTTCATGGCCAGCCGGTAACAAACAAAAATGGTAACGCAGCCGGTTGCCTCAGCGTAGCGCTCGGCGTTTTCCAGGTGCAGGCTGGCAAAGGTCATGGCGAAGGCGCCGCCATGATAGTAGACCAGCGCCGGCGCTGCCGCGGCAACACGTTTGGGAGTAACCACCTTCACCTCAAAGCGGTGGCCGCCCTCGCCCACAATCCTGTGGCGCGCAACCGTGACGCCATCGGAGCGCTTGCGGAAAATGCGCGTCACCCGGATCAGCAGATTCAACAGGCCAATCACCAGCCAATTGAAGCGAAAGTTCATCACCGGGAACTTTGCGAAATCTTCGTGGATTGCATAGCGTTTAGTTGTCGACATATCGTTCCCGAGTCCGTGTTATCACAGCTACCGGCTCAAATCGCCGGAGGTGCAAAGGTGGGGTTACGCACCAGGCGAATGTCTTCCTGCCTGACGTTTGCCGTGTCCCGCCAGGGGTTACCTGCGGGAGGCAGCAGGTAGAAGGTTTTATCCTTAATCCCCTGCAGCACGCGTTCTGCCAACACCCGTGGGGCAAGCGAGCCTGCAGTAGCGTCAGTAATCGCGGTCATGGACATTTTCTGCATCTCGGTCACGTTCTCTTCCGCGAGGTCCACCGGCCGGTTCCTGGCGGACGTGGCGATACCGGTATTGACCAGCTCCGGGCAAAGGCAGGAGACACCGACCTGCGGCGCCGTCATCGCCAGCTCGTGGAACAGGCACTCGCTAAGGGACAGCACCGCATGCTTGGTCATATGATAGATGCCGGCAAAGGGCAGCGTACACAGGGACGCCATGGATGAGGTATTGACGATATGGCACTCGTCACCCTGCGCAATCATCTGCGGCACGAAGTGCCGAAGGCCGTGAATCACGCCCCACTGGTTTACCCGCATCAACCACTCGTAATCGTCTTCCGTCTGCTCCCATAGCAACCCGCCGGTATAGACGCCAGCGTTGTTGCACAGCACTTGCACGCTACCGAAGCGCGCCACACTTGCCGCGCACAGGGCTGCCACGGATGCACCACTGCCCACGTCAGTCACCACACCCAGAGTGTCTGCACCCAGGGCCGCTACCGCGTCGACAGCGGCATCAAGCTGGTCCTGCTCGATATCAGCGAGGACCACATTCATACCCTGCTCGGCAAACAGCCTGGCCAGTTCCAACCCGATACCACTGGCTGCGCCGGTGACCACCGCTGTCTTTTTCCCAAATTCATTCATGACTGACGTCCAAAAAGGCTGAAATCCGGCGACCTGCCTGAAACAGGAACCACCCGGCACTTGCAGTTACAGGTTAGTAACATGTAACCTAATCAATCAGACAGTGGTCGTCAACAGCTTGCAGATCAACATCGCAAACCAGACTTCCCCAGGACAAGATAATGACCAGCCCCGCCAAAACCCGAATTCTCGATGCCGCCGAGGACCTGTTTGCCAACAAAGGCTACGAGGCTACATCCATCGTTGATATCGCCGACATCGTGGGCGTGCGCGGGCCGGCAATCTACAAACACTACGCCAGTAAAGCCGAGGTCTACGACGCCGTCGTAGACCGCCTGTTCGTGCCCATGAAATCCTACCTGAGCGGGCGCGATGCGCTGGCCGACGACCAGTCGTTTGAATTGCTGGAAAAACTGGTCAAACACCACATAGACCACCCCAATATTTCCCGCATCATTCAACAGGCCACACTCAGCTCCGGTGAACACCTCGACAAGCTGGTCGATGACTGGTACCGCCCTTTCTTCGCCGGCATTCTCGAGCAGACCGGCGCGATCACCGGTGTCATCATGGCTTTTCACAGCATGTTGCTCGGCTACATTACGCTGGCCCCTCTGCATGCAAGGATCTTCGACCTCGATCCGCTGGACGCCAGCAATATAGCGCAGCAACTGATGCTGCAAAGCGAGATAGCCGGGCTGCTCTCGAAACAGTGACCCGCAAGGCTGGTCCCGGCGTACCGAGACTGGCAAACCTTGATTGAAGGTCTAGTATCAATAGACTCTAAAAATAATCCTGGGACTGCCCTTATGAACACCGCCATGGACTTGCCGTCTGACCCCTATTCCCTGCAACTGTCCGAACTGGACCCGGCCGTGCCAGCGCTGTTCCAGCAGCAATATCACCTGGATTACTTCAAACGCCTGCGCGCGGAGGACCCCGTACACTTTGTTGAGGGTGGCGAATTTGGCCCGTACTGGTCAATCACGCGTTACCAGGACATTATGTTTGTCGACTCTCACCATGAGGTCTTTTCATCCTGCCCTTCCATTGGTATCGGCGTGCCAAAAACCGACTTCGAACCGCCGATGTTTATCGCCATGGACCCGCCGAAACATGACGAGCAGCGCAAAGCCGTGCAGGGAGCGGTCGCCCCGCCACGGCTGTCCGAGATGGAGGCGCTGATTCGCAGTCGTGTGGTGGAAGTGCTGGACGCGCTGCCGACCGGGAGAGTCTTTCAACTGGGTAGATAAGGTCTCCATTGAGTTAACCACCCGCATGCTGGCAACCCTGTTTGACTTTCCCTTCGAGGAGCGCAGCAAACTGACTTACTGGTCCGACGTGGCGACTTCCGGACCCAACGTGGGCGGCAACATTTCAGAGGAGGAGCGGGCGGAAATACTGATGGAGTGCCTGGACTACTTTAACGAGCTCTGGCGACAGCGCGCCGAAAAGCCCGGGGGCAACGACTTTATCTCCCTGCTGTCACACGATCCGGCGACCCGAAACATGGAGCCGATGGAGTACCTGGGTAACCTGATGTTGCTCATCGTCGGTGGCAATGACACCACACGTAATTCGATGAGTGGCTCGGTGCTGGCCCTGGACCGCCACCCGCAAGAGTTCGCCAAACTCAAGGCCAATCATGGCCTTATCCCGTCTATGGTTTCGGAAGTGATTCGCTGGCAGACACCGCTGGCGCATATGCGACGGGTAGCGACACAGGATGTCGAGCTGGGCGGCAAGCTGATCAGGAAGGGACAGCGGGTGGTGATGTGGTACGTTTCCGGCAACCGGGACGAAGATGCCATAGAACACCCCGATGACTTTATTATTGATCGCGAGAACCCGCGCAATCACCTGTCCTTCGGCTTTGGCATTCACCGATGCATGGGTAATCGCCTGGCAGAAATGCAACTGAGGGTGTTGTGGGAGGAACTTCTGCAACGCTTTGACCGCATCGAGGTGGTGGGTGAGCCCGAGCGGGTGCACTCGAACTTTGTGATGGGTTACACCCAGCTGCCAGTGGTGCTGCATCCATTGACATAGTAATGCCTGACCGATCCGGCGGACGCTGTCCAGCTGCACTGTGATGCGGCTGCCGGCGCCGGTGACAGTTCGAATCATGACGTGAATCAAATAGCACAGCGATAGCCTCCTTTCCCCGTGGACATGACAACTTATTGTCCTTAAATACCAATCCCGATGCGTTTGGCTCTCCTAAGAGTAATGACGTCCGCCGCCGCATGGGCGTAATGATTTTTCCGACCAATATGGTGACCCTATGAGAGATACCAGGAAGACGCTCAGCTGCCTGGCGCACGCAGCATTACTTGCCTGCGCCACGCCCGTTTCGTTGGCACAGAGCGATGAGCCGACAATCGACCCACAAGCAGTGGAACGCCTGCAGGATGCCCGAGCCGGGTATCACGCCACCCTGGCCGCACCGGATACGCTTGACGGCATGCTTGACTTTGCCCGGGACACACTGGATATCGTCGCCCCCGCCCAGGACTTCATACACCAGGACGCGTTCAAAATCCTGATGGACGGCGTCGACTCCGCCATGCACCTTGGCGCAACCTATGTAGAAGGAAAGATCTGCGACCATCTCGCCTTCAGTGCGCCGCAGAATGGGACTGACTGGCAGATATGGATACAGCGCGGAGGCCAGCCAGTTACTGGATCAGTTTCGTGACAGCCCCTTGCGGACCCTGGCAAAGAACCTGACCAGCTGGCTGGAACCCATCGTTGCCATGCAGCGATTCAGCAAAACCAATGGCATTACCGAGGGTTTCCACAACAAGATGGAAATGATCTCGAGAAGGGCCTATGGTTTTAGAAACTCTGAGAACTATAGATTGAGAGTACTGACCCACTGTGGGTGGGATGGGATCATCAATCGAGTACGGGTGAATGCCCGTCGCCCGTTAATTGGGTAGAGCCGATAACTGCCGATTGCGCGTCTTAACCCATTGCGGGTGGGATGGCATTATTAACCGGGTTTAGTGAATATCGGTGTATCCCCCTTTAATGGGGAAGAGCCGTAAGTCTTTGAAAAATTTGGCGCGCCTGGCACGATTGACCCTAAACAGCCTATGGGCTGCTTAGGCCCCTCCGGGGCTGCGTCGCTTCGCTCCTTGGTCCAAATGCTGCGCATTTGTCGAACGTGGGGGCACGTCTTTCGGCTAGGTACGCCCCGCAAACAAAAAAGGCCACCCCGAGGGGTGACCTTTTTTGTTTGTATGG
>CAWJQW010000009.1:0-99576 GCA_963845135.1 uncultured Gammaproteobacteria bacterium
CGCGCCTGGCACGATTCGAACGTGCGACCGCCTGGTTCGTAGCCAGGTACTCTATCCAGCTGAGCTACAGGCGCGTAGAGGGGCGGTACTATAGGGATTCAGTCCCTTTGAGTCAAGCGCGCGTGGGGCGTTTTTCGGGATCAAAGCGTCAGGCCCAGATCGTCTCGCGCGGCCCTGGCCAGGGTCTCCCGGTACTCGGGATGGGCTATACCAATCAGGTCTCTGGCCCGTTCTGCGATGGATCGGCCGCGCAGTTCCGCGATGCCATATTCAGTCACCACATAGTCCACTGCGGCGCGGGTTGTGACGACTCCGGCGCCACGCTCCAGTGCGGGCACCAGCCGGCTCAGGGTGCCGTGCTTGGCCGTGCTGGGCAGGGCAATAATCGACTTGCCGTGATCGGAAAACGTGGCGCCCAGCACAAAGTCCACCTGGCCGCCCACGCCGGAGTAGATCTTGTGTCCCATGGAATCAGCACAAACCTGGCCGGTCAGGTCAATCTGAATAGCACTGTTGATAGACGTCACCTGGGGATTTTTGGCAATCACCACCGGGTTATTGACGAATTCAATATCGAGGAAGGTCACTTCGGGGTTGTCATCAACAAAGCGATAGAGCCGTTCGCTGCCCATAACAAAGCCTGTCACCGTACGTCCGCGAGCGATTTTCTTGTTATCGTTGGTGATAACGCCAGCCTCAATCAGGTCCAGCACGCCATCAGAAAACATTTCCGTGTGAACTCCGAGGTTGCGCTTGTCCCCCATGAAAGACAGCGCTGCATCGGGAATCGCGCCTATGCCCATCTGCAGGCAGTCTCCGTCATGGATGCGACTGGCGACGATCTCGCCGATGCGCTGCTCCACGGTACTACCCTCACCGTGTTCCAGCGTGATCAGCGGTGTGTCTTCCACGTATGCGAAAGCGATATCGCGCAAATTAATAAAACTGTCACCATGGGTACGCGGCATATTCGGGTTCATATGCGCGATTATTTTACCCGCCACATCACAGGCTGCGGCCGTCGCTTCCACCGATATGCCCAAAGAACAGTTGCCATGCTGGTCTGGCGTTGAGACCTGCACCAGCGCGGTATCAACACGCTGGTGCCGCCTGCGAAACTCCTTGGGAATCTCCGAGAGAAACATGGGCACGTAATCCGCCCTGCCCTCGTTAATCAATGCACGCGTTGCCTTGCCCGCGAAGAAACAGCGGTTGCGCAGATGTCCCTCCAGCGCCGGATCAGCGATAGCCTCGGCATGCTCAAGATGCAACTGCATCATGGTGACATTGCTGAGGGATCTGGCGTGGATGGCGAGCGCATCCAAAAGGACAGTGGGCGTGGCCGCCATGGAGTGACACCAGACGTTTTCTCCGGATTGAATTGCGCTAACGGCCTCCAGCGCGGTGTCGGTGAACTCTGCCACGATTACTTCCTCAACGAATAAAAGACCAGACTAGCTAACGATGATTGCAGTGCAATGACAGGGGCTGCCTCTTCGCGAAGAACAGGCAGCTCAAGGTGTCTGTGCTTCGCGAACATAGCCCGGGCTGGAGTTGAGGTACAGGCGAATAGGCCAGTTGCCCTCACCCAACTTGATGACCAACCCGTAGTTGTCTTCATCGTAGTTATCCAGCCACTGATACTGAACTTTCACCGGCTGGGGTGCCTCGGGCTTTTCCGGCGCGCGCGCCACCACCAGCACCTCCTCAATCGTGTCCGGGTGAGCCATGGAAGTCTTGGGAACTGCAAGGGTAATGGTACGTCCGCCTTCCCCGTCCTGCTCCTGTATATCGCGAAGCTCAACCCCTATCGCCTCACCCTTATGACCTTTCACCAGTTCGATCCAGTCCGACTCCAGCGATGTCCCCTCCTGCGCTACTGCTGCCGATGATGCCAGAACGGCGATGCCCAGCAGTGTCGTCAACTTTTTCATAAGCCTACCTTGTATCAAGTTATGAGAGCCGCAGTCATCACCGCTCATGATCAATCGTCACGCCGGACTCTCTTTGCGACAGCTCGTGGCTGGCATGTGAGGACAACCACAGCGCCCGCAGCAGGTTCACGGCCGCCATACTCAAATGCTGTTCTGCCGCCTGCAGTGCCAGGCCCGCCGCCTGCGCTTTTTGCTCGCCGCTGAGATGGCCTGCCTTCTGGCTCATCTCCGCGTCCACTCCGGCAATCACCGCTTGGAGTTCGCGCGCGGCCTCATCAGAAGCCTGGCGCAGCTCACTGGTAAAACGCTGGAACTGCGCCGGCGACATGCTGACGGCTCGCGCGCTGCGCCAGGTGAGGCGCGCTGGCATGGTGGCAAGGTCCAAGCCCATTGCAATCAATTTCCCAATCATCAAAACTTCTCTTTCAGCCTTCAACGGCTAGATTATAAGCCGGCGGAGACTGGTTCCCAGCGCTCCACGCTCAGACCTCCGGCGGGTCAAACGGTGGCCGACCTTGTCGCCTGCGGAACCAGTTAAGCGCACGCATGACGCCCTCATAAGATACCACTGCTCTTTCCAGCCGGTATTTTCCGGGAAAATTCATCAGTAACAGGCCGGCCAATAGCGTCACCAACCCCTGCCCGGGCGTGACCAGCATAAGCAGCCCCAACGTCACCAGAAAAGCACCCAGAAGATTTTTCAAAGCCGTAAATAGCCATTGTCCGACCCCGCCATCCTGCTCTCGCAGGGAGATGCCGCCGCGGATCGCTAAAATAATCCGCCGGCAGCCGCTGCACGACCAGGGGCACGACAACGACGACAGCCAACAGCGTCGCCAGGGAGAGAATCGTCCCCCACAGAATCAGCTCAGGTAGTGCCTGCTCCAGCCAAACTGGGAGCTTCATTTAGCCAAAACGCTCCCGGGCCATGGCTATGCGCGTATCATGATCGTCAGTCTGCTGTGCGATCTCGGTCGCGATCGCCAGACGCTGACGCAGGCCGCCTGGTTCGCCACCTGAATGGCCAGCCCCGGGCGCGCGTTAAGTTCCAGCAGCATGGGGCCGTTTATCCTGTCCAGCACGACATCGGCGCCGATATAATGCAGGCCAGTCATCTCCACGCAGCTGGCCGCCATATCCAGGACCCGCTCCCAGTGCGGAATAACCAGCGTACTGAAAACAGCACCGGTGTCAGGGTGCGTCTCCACCAACTGGCCGTGCTGAACCGCGCGAACCGCGCATCCGGACTGAATGTTCAGGCCCACGCCCACCGCGCCCTGGTGAAGATTGGCTTTGCCATCGGAGTCGTGGGTCGCGCAGCGCATCATCGCCATCACAGGTACGCCCCTAAAGGCGATAACGCGAATATCCGGAACACCTTCATAGCTATATTGAGCAAGCGCGGGGTCAAAGTCGATCAGTGCTTCGATCATGGCAATGTCGTTGCGCCCTCCCAGGCTGTGCAGCCCGGCGAGCACGTTGGAAACATGCCTGCGCACTTCCGAAGCCGTGATTTCCTGCCCGCTTGACTTGATATAGCGGTCACCGTTGCGCCCCACCACCACCAGTATGCCCTTGCCGCCGCTGCCCTGGGCGGGCTTGATCACAAAACTCTCAAGTGCCTGCAACCTGTTGGTGACATGTTTGACTTCGTGTTGGTACTCCACCACGCCATAAAGCTCCGGCACGGGCAAACCTCGCTCGCGTGCAGCGCGCTTGGTCTCCAGCTTGTTGTCGACAAGGGGATAAAAACGTCGGGGATTGTATTTACCGATATAGCCGACATTGCGTTCATTCATGCCCAGAATGCCACGACGGCGAAGGGCTGCAGGTGACGCCAGCGATATCACTGCGACTGACCCAGGTTGCGAAAGCGGTACAACTCACTAAGACGATAACCCGTGTACTTGCCCAGCAGCAGGATCACGCCGAGCAAGCTCAGTGTCAGTTCCGGGAAATTGAATGTGAGGTGACCCACCCAGTTGCTGGACATGGCGGCGTAGGCCAGTACGGCAACCAGCAAACTGCCACCCCCCTGCACAAGCACTTCATGCGCGCCCTCTTCTTCCCACAGGATAGACATACGCTCGATAGTCCAGGCCAGGATAATCGTAGGAAAATAAGTGACAGACAGTACCTGGTCCAGGCCCATGCGATAACTGACCAGGGCCAGCGCTGCCATCAGGAAGATCACCACAATAACCACTGCTGATATTCTCGAAACCAACAGCAGGTTCATATGACTGAGCCAGGAGCGGATCACCAGGCCCGCGCTAACCAGCACGAGGAATATAGCCAGGCCAAGCCAGAGCGTTGTTTGCATAAATGCCAGGGCGATAAGGATGGGCATGAACGTACCGGATGTACTGACACCCACCAGCAAGCGCATAATGACCACCACGAGAGCGGCGACCGGGATCAGCAGCAAACCTTTGAAAACTCCCTGCTGCTCCACAGGCAGCGAGTAAATAGAAAAGTCCAGTAGCGCAAACTGCTCCGCCTGCTCTTCCATTACGGCCACCGTCCGTGCCGGCAAGCTGTTGCTGACCAGGGCAAACTCCAGACGCGAGTCACGTGCACCAACGACACTAAGCACTTCCTTGCCGCGCCGCTGCCAGATAAAAAAGTCCTGGGGCAGCCCGGATAGTGCCGTGACAGGGTCGAACACCACCCACTTATCGCCGTTGTAGATTTCCACCAGGGCCGACAGCGTCTGCCGCCTGCGTCCATCTTCAAGGCGAATGCCGCGAATCTCATAGGCGGGAATGCCGGCACGCCCCAGTACCGCCATATATGACCTTGTGCGGCTCTTCCTCCCAGGTGCTGAGCAGAAACTGGGCGTCCGGGTCTGAAGAGCCCGGCAGCAGACGACTGAATCAATAGCGCCGTAAACCTCTCCGGACTCGAGGACTTGGCAGACAGCACTTCGATAAGCCGATCCACCGCCACGGCCTGGTCTTTCTCCAGCATGGGTTCAATCGCAGCTCGGCCAGACCTGTCCTCAAGCCCCTGTTCACTGAGTCGATAGGCCTGAACTTTGTAGTAGAGCGTGGTGGGCTGCGCCAGGGCACTGCGAGTCCATACGGCTGTGCGTTTGTCGTCGTCCCCCTGCACACCAAAGCCAAAACCCGATGAGGCGAAATGCTCATCAAGCACCTCCCACCCGGCCTGACCACGGGGTAGCCTCAGCTCCACCTCCACGGGGCCCTCTCCCGGCTTGAAGCTGATTTTGCCTTCTATGGTCCATACATCCCGGGACTCACCGGGAATAAGCGGAAAACCCAACACGGTTACTTTATAGAGCGTCAGGCCCAGGCCGACCAGCACGAGGCAACCGGAAAGTATTGCAATACGTGCTCGAGAGGAAAGCATTGTCGTTCTATCGACCTTGTGTGTGGCGACGACTGACGTCAACAATCACAGTATCCACCAGGAAGTTGCGCCCCACCAGCAACGGGTATTCAAAATCCTCCCGGTCAGACAGGTTGACATCAATACGAGAGCGGGTGCCGGCAAGGCTAACCCACATGCGCACCACATAGCGACGCTCCGGGTTCACCCACTTGTTGCTTGATCAGCACTCGTCCGTCGCAAGCGCAGTTCCTGTTCAACCAGCTCACCTGACTCGTCAGGTAGATCAAAACGCACGTAGCGCTTGCCGTCCTTCTCCACCAGCTGGATATTTTCCGCATGGATGGACGTGGTTTCCGCGCCGGTATCAATGCGCGCCTCCAGCTGCAGGCCCGCGGGCTCCACCAAAACCCACTCCACCCCGCCGACAATGGGCAAATGCATCTTCCCCGCCGTGGTCGCCATCGGCGGCAAGGGCGCGGGGACCTCAACGATTTTTTCCACCACCTGCGGGTCCGGGCATTGCAGGACTTCACAGGGCGGACAGGGCTCGGGCTCAGGGCAACTGGGCACCGTTGCCTGGACGGGTGGTGTCTCATCGGGGGCGAGGCATGCGCTCTGTTGCAGTGCAGCCGGCAATAGCAAGGCAAAGCAGGAGTAAAACGGGTTGACAGCAAGATTTCATAGGTGCGGGCTGGGATTTCTTCCTTGACATGTACAAATAGCGTTAACAGCGGCTGGTTTATTCGTTTTCAGGGCACTTTCTGGCGAAAAGTCCGGTTTTATCTGGACCTCCATTGCTCCCCACCCCTAGTGTAGCCCAATAAGCGAGACACACGGATGTTTAAAATGCACAAGAGGACCGTTGGAGCACTGCTCCTGGCTACTATATTGCTCAGCGCGGCCCATGCCAGCGCCGGCATTGTTATGTGCACAGACCCCGTCACCGGCAAGAAAACGTTCACTGACAAGGCCTGCCCAACGGCCGGCAGCGGCAAGACGGTAAAAGTAGAGCCCACCAACTTTGGCGACGGCACGCGTCGCAGCAGCAACGATGGCGCCTGGAAGAGCGATCGCGATACCAGCGTCTCTGGTCGCGCCAATATGAGCGATGCGCCGCACCGCGCTGACAAATCCTACCCCAGCGGATACCTGCCCCCCGGTTATTGAACGCAAGGTTTTTTTCGCCGGAATCCCGTTTCCCGAGGCAATTGCGTCTAGAATGCAGGCAACGCTCTCTGGGACCCCTGGTAATGAAAGCACTGGTAAAAAAGACGCGCCGGGAAGGCATCTGGCTGGAAGACGTTCCCGAGCCGGAGCTCGGCATCAACGATGTGCTGATCAAGGTCAAGCGCACCGCGATCTGCGGCACCGACGTGCACATCTACAACTGGGATGCCTGGGCGCAGAAGACCATCCCCGTGCCCATGGTCGTCGGCCACGAATTTGTCGGGGAAGATCGTCGCGGTGGGCTCCAACGTCAACGACTTTCACCCGGCGAAATCGTCAGCGGCGAAGGGCACGTGGTCTGCGGCCGCTGCCGCAACTGCCTGGCCGGCCGCCGCCACCTGTGCAACCAGCACCTCCGGCGTCGGCGTGAACCGGCCCGGGGCGTTTGCCGAGTACCTGGCCCTGCCCATGACCAACGTCTGGCACCACGAGCCCGGCATCGACCTCGACGTGCCGTCGATCTTCGATCCCCTCGGCAACGCCGTGCACACCGCGCTGTCGTTCACCGTGCTGGGCGAAGACGTGCTGATCACCGGCGCCGGCCCGATCGGCATCATGGCGGCGGCCGTGTGCAAGCACGCCGGCGCCCGCTACGTGGTCATCACCGACGTCATCCCCTACCGGCTGGAACTGGCGCAGAGGATGGGCGCCACCCGCGCCGTCGAACGTCACGCAGCGAGAGCATCGACGGACGTCCAGAAGGAACTGGGCATGAAGGAAGGCTTCGACGTGGGCCTGGAGATGTCCGGCAACGCCGCAGGCATTCGCGACATGCTCGACAACATGTGCCACGGCGGCAAGATCGCCATGCTGGGCATCCCCGGCGAGAATATCGCCATCGACTGGAACAAGGTGGTCTTCAACATGCTGACCATCAAGGGCATCTACGGCCGCGAGATGTACGAAACCTGGTACAAGATGACGGTGATGATCCAGAGCGGGCTGGACATCGCCCCCGTCATCACCCACCGCTTCCATTACACCGAATTCGAGCAGGGCTTCGACGTCATGCAGTCGGCGAGTCCGGCAAGGTCATTCTCAACTGGGAAGTGTAGGAGAACACGCATGTACGGCAACATTTCAGCGAACACCTGGCCAGCGAACTGGCTGCAATCGAACAGGCCGGCCTGACCAAGGACGAACGGGTCATCACCACCCCCCAGGGCGCCCAGTCGGCGTCGGCGAGCACGAGGTGCTCAACCTGTGCGCCAACAACTACCTGGGCCTGGCCGCACCATCCCGAGGTTACGCGGCCGCGGCCACGAGGGCCTGCGACGACTGGGGCTATGGCCTGGCGTCGGTGCGCTTCATCTGCGGCACCCAGACCCTCCACAAGCAACTGGAAGCAGCACTCAGCGAGTTCCTCGGCACCGAGGACACGATCCTCTACTCCTCCTGCTTCGACGCCAACGGCGGCCTGTTCGAGACCCTGCTCGGCGCCGAGGACGCGGTCATCTCCGACGAGCTGAACCACGCCAGCATCATCGACGGCGTCCGGCTCTGCAAGGCGCAGCGCTACCGCTACCGCAACAACGACATGGCCGACCTGGAGGCGAAGCTCCAGGGCCGAGCCGCCGGTGCGCGCTTCAAGCTGATCGCCACCGACGGCGTGTTCTCCATGGACGGCAACATCGCCAACCTCGACGGAATCTGCGACCTGGCCGACAAGTACGACGCGCTGGTCATGGTTGACGATTCGCCACGCCGTCGGCTTTATCGGCGCCACGGCCGGGGCACCCACGAGCACTGCGACGTGATGGACCGCGTCGACATCATCACCGGCACGCTCGGCAAGGCGCTGGGCGGCGCCAGCGGCGGCTACACCAGCGGCCGCAAGGAGATCGTCGAGCTGCTCCGCCAGCGCTCGCGCCCCTACCTGTTCTCCAACACGGTGGCCCCGCCAGTAGTCGCCGGGGCGATCAAGGCCATTGAGCTGGTCAGTGAGTCCCCCGAATTACGCGAACGCTTGGGCACAACACGGCAGTATTCCGCCACGGCCTGGACGAGCTCGGCTTCGAAATGCTGCCCGGCGAGCACCCGATCGTGCCGGTGATGTTGGGCGACGCAGCACCGCGGCGCGTTTTGCCGAGGCCATGCTGGCCAGGGGCGTGTATGTGGTTGCGTTCTCTTTCCCCGTGGTACCGCGCGGCAAAGCGCGTATTCGCACCCAGATGTCAGCCGCACTCACAGACGATGACCTGCAACGGGCCCTGGAGGCCTTTGCCAGTGCCAAGGCGGAGCTGGGCTGAACCACAGGCAAATGGACTCCTCTTTCAACCCGCCTGCGGGCCTGCGTAACACCCATGTGCAAACACTGATCTCCAGCACACCGCTACGCAGTTGGCCGCTATGGTGGCGTACACGCAAGCTGCAGCAGACGGCTGAAGACGTGATCCTGCAATGCAGTGACGGTATCCGCCTGCATGGACTGTACAACGCTAACAGCAACCCTGCTCGTGGCCTGGCCATTTTACTCCACGGCTGGGAAGGCGACGCGCAGTCCAGTTACCAGCTGTCAACGGCCCACACCTTGCATCAAGCGGGATTCGATGTGTTTAGGCTGCATCTGCGCGACCACGGTCCCAGTCACCACCTCAACCCCGAGCTGTACAATTCCACTCGCCTGCAGGAGGTCATTGATGCGGTGGTAGACATACGAAAACGCTATCCACATGAGCAATGCTTTCTCGCGGGTCATTCGCTGGGCGGCAACTTCGCTTTACGCGTGGCGGCAAAGGCTGCTGAGCACGATGTCCGCCTGGACAGGGTGGTCGCGGTCTGCCCCGTACTCGACCCCTGGCGTACCATCAATGCGCTTGAGCAGGGCAACCCGATCTACCATCGGTATTTCGTGCATCGCTGGAAGCGCTCCTTGCGCATCAAGCTCGATCACTTTCCTGAACTGGGCTACGCCGACAGCCTGTTGGAAATGCAAACGCTGGCCGACATGAACGACTACTTTGTGCCTAAGCACACGCCCTACCCGGACGCCCGCAGCTACTACCAGGCCTATGCGCTGACCGGCGACACACTCGCCAACCTGCAAATTCCGTCCCAGCTGATACTCAGCCGGGACGACCCGATGATCCCCTGTGACGACCTGCAACAGGTCGCCCGCGCAGACGCCCTGACTATTGAAACCACAACCTACGGTGGACACTGCGGCTTTTTAATGAACTGGAAACTCGACAGCTGGATTGACCAACGCCTGCTGCAGCTGTTTCGCCAGGTTTAACATCGGTCTGCTGGAGATCGCTCTTCGCGCGACGGGTGCGTACCGCTGCATGCATTTTTAAAATGGACTAACAGACCCGACTGGCATCAGTACCCTGTCCAAACTCCTCTGCAAGATTGAACAGCTGCGTGTTACCGCCTTTGGCGACCAGGTTGTCAGTAAAGGTTCGCTCCACCATCAACGCAATCAACACACTCAACCAATCCGAGGGCTGGGTAAAACTCGCCTGAGAGGGCACCTCGACAAGTGGCACCAGCGGCCCTTCACGTGCGGCTAAAAGCCTGCGGATTTCGCCAGAATCAACTGCATTTCCGGTAACCGATGCCGCAGCAATGAACGGGCTTTGCAGCAGTTGCGTCGCGCATTCAGGTATAAAGGAACAAACCAGTGCCTCTAAACCGCATCCGCCCAATAATTGGCGCAGTGCCTGCACTGATTCACAATGCTCTGCGTCTGCCGCCAAGGCAACGGCACAGCCTGCGGCGAGTGCCAGGCCAATTTGTTGCGCAAGGGTGCTCGCGGTGTCGTGCGGCGCGGCGACAACGGCGACCACACCCCGGCCGAAGAGCCGCAAGGTGTTTTCTTCCCCGGTGGGCCCGGGCATGACCTGAGGCACACTGATCACCCTTTCGACCAACCCGGCGAGTTGTTCAAAACACTGCGCAACCCCCGGTGAGAGAACTGGTTGCGTATTGCCGCAACACACTGGCGCGCTCCTCGCCAGAACGGGATTGCCACAATACCTGTGCCTGGCAGCGCCGCGCGGAGCTTGTCATTAACCGCCCCAGCTGCCCCTGCATCGCTTTGCGGGACAGTAAAGTCCGCTTCATCGAACAGAGCTAAGCAGCAGGCCGGATGAAGCGATACAGGTAGTGCGGTCCGCCTGCCTTGGGGCCGGTACCGGAGAGCCCGGTACCGCCAAAGGGATTGACCCCGACCACCGCGCCCACCATGTTACGGTTGACGTAAGTATTGCCCGCCTTTCGTGCGCGCGAAAACGTATTGTGCAAAGTTTTCAATCCTGCTGTGAACACCGAGGGTCAAGCCGAATCCCGTTTGGTTAATACTGTCAATTACCCTATCGATGTCGCCAGCCGCATACCTGATCACATGTAAAACCGGGCCAAACACTTCGCCGGATAATTGCTCCAGACTATTTATTTCAAAGATATGGGGCGCCACATAGGTTCCATTTAACTTGCCCACATCCACGTCCAGGCACCCTAATAACGATGCCTGTTCATGCATGCGGTCAATGTGCTGCATCAGCATACGCTTTGCGTCCGCGTCGATGACAGGGCCGATGTCCGTTGACAATAGCCATGGTTCACCCAGTTGCCGGCACAGCAGCGCACCGCGCAGCATTTCGATCACACGCTCAGCGACATCTTTTTGGATAAACAGTACTCGCAACGCCGAGCAACGCTGTCCCGCACTGGAAAACGCGGACTCGATCACATCTATCTACCAACTGTTCGGGCAACGCTGTGGAATCAGCGATCATGCAGTTCTGGCCCCCGGTTTCTGCAACCACCGGAATGCCCTGGCCGGTGCGCTGTGCAGCCTGTCTATAGATACTATTTGCGGTGGCGGTGGAACCGGTAGAACGCGACGCCTGCAATGCGGTCGTCCTTAAGCAGTGCAGATCCAATTCTGGCGCCATCACCCGGTAACAGGTGCAGAACGGATACAGGTACACCGGCCTGATGAAAGATCTGCACGGCTTTGAACGCGATCAAGGGCGTTTGCTCGGCAGGCTTGGCCAGAACGGTATTGCCGGCAACCAGTGCGGCGGCAACCTGCCCGGTAAAAATCGCCAGTGGGAAATTCCACGGACTGACACACAGAAATACTCCCCTGCCCTCCAGGGCGCTGTCTTCAGCTAATATCTGTTCGGCCTGATTGGCGTAATAACGGCAGAAGTGGATCGCTTCACGCACTTCCGACACACAATCGGCCAGCGTTCTACCTGCTTCACGGCATAACAACGCGACCAACTCCGGGAAAGCTTCCTCGTAAAGCATGGCGACGCACCGCAGCCTGTTCGCTCGCGCCCTGGCGCCCAGCGCCTGCCATGCCGGTTGCGCCGCATTCGCTGATGCAAGGGCGTGAATCACGGTTTCCCTACTCGCTTCACTAATCCAGCCTACTGTAGCGCCGGACTCGGCGGGACTGACGACCCTGACCGCGTTATCGACTATC
Source organism: uncultured Gammaproteobacteria bacterium (assembly GCA_963845135.1). Taxonomy (GTDB): domain Bacteria; phylum Pseudomonadota; class Gammaproteobacteria; order Pseudomonadales; family Halieaceae; genus Halioglobus. The sequence continues at coordinate 11,953 of CAWJQW010000009.1, forward strand.
GTCTCGCCGTCGACAATTGCGCCGGCCTGAATACACTCGGTGTCGCCTTGAATGGCCTCGAGCAGCCGAGAGGCTTGTGAGGAAAGCTCCAGGTCTATTCCGAAGCATTCTCCCGCTGATCAGGCTGCGCGGCGAACAGGCCCGGGGGCCTGGGAATACCGCGGTGCTGATAGCGAGGGACTGCAGCCACTTGCTCGACGACATCCTCTACCAGTTCTTCTACCGGCACATCGTTGTCAAGGAAGCGGTTGACGAAAGAGCTATTTGCGCCGTTTTCCAAAAGCCTGCGAACAAGGTAGGGAAGCAAGTTTTTATGGGAGCCAACAGGCGCATACACGCGCACAGCCATGTTCTTGTGCGGCAGCATTTTTGCCAACTGCTTGTAGAGAATATGCCCCATTCCATGGAGGCGCTGAAACTCAAATTCGGCGTCACCGGCCAGTTCCATGACCATAACCGCTGTGTAAGCATTATGGGTGGCAAACTGGGGAAATATCCGCAGCGGCTCGCGCAGCACTTTCTCAGCGCAGTGCAGGTAGCATGCATCCGTATTCGCCTTGCGGGTGAAGACCGGATAATCGGAAACACCCAATTCTTGCGCGCGCTTGATCTCGGCGTCCCAGTAGGCTCCTTTCACCAGGCGCACGGGAATGCGCCGGCCAGTGTCTTTCGCCAAGGCCACTAGCCAGTCGACTACACAAGGCGCACGCTTCTGGTAGGTCTGCAGCACAATTCCCAGGCCCTGCCAGTGCAGCAGTTCGCTGTCCCTGGCCAGGGCTTCGAAGATATCCAGCGATAGTTCCAGCCGCTCACTTTCCTCCGCGTCAACACTCAGACCCATGTTGTACTGCGCGGCAAGCAGGCAGAGCTCTTTAATACGAGGCAGCAAAACCCGCAGCACCGCCTCTTTGTGCGAGTAGTGGTAACGTGGATACAGCGCTGACAACTTGACCGAAATGCCATCGCCAGTGATCGGGTCAGCGCCAGAACGGGCAGCGCCTATCTGCTCAATCGCCAGCGCATAGGCATCGAAGTAACCGCGTGCATCGGTCTCGGTGCGCGCACCCTCACCCAGCATATCAAAAGAGAATCGCGTCGCAGTGGTATTCTGTTTCCTGCCGCGCTTGACGGCCTCTCCAATCGACCGCCCCAGCACGTACTGGCCACCCATGATACGCATCGCCTGCAGCACCGCCGCGCGCACAATCGGCTCTCCCAGCCGGGACACCAGTTGCTTGATCGCGCTGCGTGGCCTCCGGCTGTACTCGCTGGGTAGCTCTACCAATGCGCCAGTGAGCATAAGTCCCCAGGTTGAGGCGTTCACGAACACCGAATCAGACTTGCCCTGGTGATCACCCCAGTTGCCAGAGAGTATTTTTTCAGAAATCAGCCGATCCGCGGTTCTTGTATCAGGCACTCGCAGTAGCGCTTCCGCCAGGCACATAAGCGCCACGCCCTCTTTATTGGAAAGACCAAACTCCTCCAGGAAAGAGTCCAGCGTGCCCTTGCCGTGCTTGTCTTGCCTGCAACGATTGACCAGCACCCTGGATTGCTCCAGAACTTTTGCTCGCTGCTCGGGGCCAAGCGCGGGCTCGGCAATGAGCCTGACCACACTGCTGTGTTCGTCGGCGTAAGTCGCTTCTACTATCTGTTTTCTCAACCGGGCCAAAAGCACAGGGCTGCACCTATAGTGTTAATTAATCGTGCTTATTATTGGACAATTGAGGCGATATTTAGCCCCATTATTCCGATAATAAAAGTATTTTTAGCTGTATTATGGCATCGAGAACAGATAAATATACTGAGCACGCCATGAGTAAGGAAACCCACACACTTGATCGCATTGACAGGCAGATCCTGCGCATACTGCAGAAGGACGGGCGCATCTCCAATGTCGCCCTGGCGAAACAGGTAAACCTGACGGCAACACCCTGCCTTGAACGGGTCAAGAGACTGGAGCGGTCGGGCTATATCAGCGAGTACATAGCCCTATTGGACCCTCGCAAACTGAACCTGGATCTGCTGGCTTACATTCAGGTCACGTTAGTGAATACTGCCACTCGTGACCTCCAGGCATTTGCCTCGAGAATGCGCGCGCTCGCTGAAGTACAGGAGTGTCATATGGTGGCTGGAGGTTTCGACTTTATTCTCAAGATTCGCGTTGCCAACATGGAGGGATACCACCTCTTTCTCGGGGAGAAACTGGCCGCAATTCCCGAGGTAAGCCAGTCACACACCTACTTTGTGATTCAGGAATTGAAGTCAGAAACGTCCCTGCCCGTTTAGCAGGCCGACTCTGCGGGTTTGGCACCCACGGGCAGGCCCCATCCCGTGCATGCCGCACACCAAAGCGCGTGTTCACCCGCAGGGACTACGCCTCTTGCCTGACCGGAAACCGGTCATAGTAGAAGCCCAGTTGCTCGCGCAAGGCCGTCGGGTCAATACCAAAGTCAGCCTGCAGGTCGTACAGAATCTGGCCGTGTTTACCGCGGGGGTGATCCACCACATAGCGCTGCATCTTCTGGCGCACGGCCGCCGTCATCGGGTGCCCGGCCAGGGCATAAATGCGCTCCACAGCCCCCACGTCATCGCCGGTTATGTCATCGAACATGATGTCGATAGTCTGCTCGGCAGGAAGCCTGTCCCGGTCATGGGCGCACTGCACCAGCATGCGCACGATCCGGTCCGTCCAGTAAGCCCCTATCTGCGCCGGGTCGACCGGGTCACGGCTCATACGACTGACATAGGCCTGCATGGTCACCATGGATGTAATCACCGACACGGGGTCACGGTGGGGCAAGACAAAGGTAGCGTCAGGAAATACCGTACTTAGCGGAATGAGTTGCTCCATATGCTGGGGCGACTTGAGTATCCACCGCTTGGGCCCGCGCAGCCATTGCAGTGCCTTCAACGCTCGCTTGAGAAAACGGTAGTGCGGCGTCTGATCATGAGCCAGATAGTAATCACGCCATGCTGGCACTACCGCATAGTTTTCGAACAGCATCATGGAGAAGTCCATGCCCATCAGTTCGATCTCTTCATGAATATGCTCTGGCGACATCTCATGCATGTTCTTGAACAGCGGGATAATCTGGTCCTGCAGAGCCAGGGAGTCACGACAGCGCTGAACGCGAGGATCTTCACCACCCTCGCCCATTGCTTGTTCACTTGCCAAAGGGATCGGCTCCAGTGACTCCCAATAGGACAGTGAGCGAAGTCGATCATCAACGGATATCAGGTTTAGCAGGTGCGTGGTGCCACTGCGCGGCAGTCCTGCGATGATGATGGGCCGTTCAATCTCAACGTCGTCAATTTCGGGGTGGCGCTGATACAAGTCTTCCAGCCGACTGCGCTGCACAAGGTAGCGCACCAGAATATTTTTATTGGTGATACGTCCCAGGGGGCTAAGCTGCTGATCTGCATTCATGGCATTGCAGATCAACGCTAATCGTTCGACCACACCCGCGTCGCGATAGGGAACAATACTGCCCAATTGCTGCGCCGACTCGGCGTAGATTGCGTCGACGCTAATTTCGGTCTGCGTCGAGCCTACGGCTGCGAGCACGTCCCGGGCAAAGTCGGAGTGCTTTGGCGCGGCCAGGTCAGTAATGCGAATAGCAGGTGGCGTTTTCACGATGGCGGATGCTCCGCGTCTGCGCAAATATCTGCAAATGCCACCACCTCTGCCTGCGGTGTCTCTATCTCACCTTCCGGCAACATGAAACGCCAGAACACCAGCCCCAGCGGCGCGCCCTCGGTATCAATCCAGTTGTTCACGCCCGGGTCGCTGTGCGCCAGCACTATCCTGAAACTGCCATCGGCTTCCAGTGTCGTCTGCTTCCGGTTGAGCGATATTTGCCGGGTGGCAAAATCATAGCTTTGCTGGAAGCGGTTCCACAGGCACACGTTGGCAAAAACACAATCAGGCCAGCGCCCGGTCAGCACCAGCGCCTGGTCCGGGCCCAGGTAATAAGGCGCCATGGAATACGCTGCGTCAAACGCTGCGAGCGCGAAGTCCCCCGGCGTCACTGGCGGCGGGAATGCGTTCGGCGTGCAGACCGACAAATGGCGGCAAGTCCGGTGCATTTGCCATGGGTGGCATGCCCAGCGTACGCGCGCGCACAAACTCTGCCACGCGACGAATACCACGGGCCACTGATGCATCCGATGGCGCAGGTGTGGGTGCGCCCGGCGTTACCGGTCTATAAGCAGCGCGGGAACGCGGCTGGTATCGGCCGCCACGGAGAGCTCTTCCTCAAAGTAATAGCGTACGGTCACCCGTGAGGCATCCTCCAGCCCCAGCCAGTTACGCGGCTCCGGCTCACCGCCCAGTTTCAGCTCAAAGCGGCCGTCGGCAGACACGTCAAACTCGGTATTATTGAGCACGCCGGCTGTTCGCGTACCCATACCACCGTCTTCTGTGCCCACTTCTACCGTCACTGACACATATACAGCGCCGGCCATCTCACCCTGTACGCGATATTCACACTCAGGTGATACCGCGGCATCAAAGTAAATCGCATCGGCATTGTCGCCAGTAAATTTACGGCTGGGGGTGACAATACGGCGAAAGTCCGGGTGCTTTGGATCGAACTCGAAGTGGCCCACCAGGGCGCCTTCAAGCAGGTGCATGAGATTGCGGTGCGCGCCCACGATGTCCTGCGGTGATGCGAGATTCCACTCCTCCCCGGCCCAACGCGCGTCCACTTCCTCGAGTAATGCAATCAGTTCCCGCAGCGCGCTGCGTGATTCGGTCTTAATCGTCATATCACTTTATCCTTCTTATTGATTTGCGAGCGGCACAGGTTGACATCCATCGCGCTGAAATTTACCGTATGCTATACGCTATATCAAGCACACCACATTTTTGATGGTTCAATGAATAACAATAAACAGACTGCCAAGCGGGGTCGCCCTGCGCGGCTGTCGCGCCAGCAAATTCTCGAGGCCGCGCTGAAGCTGCTGGAAAAGAGCGCTGCCGAGGTAACGCTTAACGGCGTTGCGCGCACGCTCAACGTAAGCCCAATGTCGCTGTATACCCATATAGAAAACCGTGACGACCTGTTGCTAGGGGTCTCCGAACTGGTACTGGGGAAACTGCACCTAACCCTGAATGCCGACACCTGGGACGGCAATGTTCGCCTCTGGGTTGAGCAGGTACAGCGGGCACTTTGCGCGCTACCCCCAGATAGTCAAATTGCTGGGTGAAGGACAGCAACTCTCGGTGGAATGGATACGGCTGGAGGCGCAACTGGTCGCACTGCTGGAACCGTCAGGTTTGAGTGACGCCGAGCGTGTGTATACCGCCAACCTGCTCAGCCAGGCGCTGATATTCGATTGCATAATGGGCGCCGGCAACATACGTGACAGGCAATCGCTGCAGGTTCCCGACCTCTCACAATTGGCGATGGATGCCCGCCATGGGGCCGATCTGCTTTACCGTCATACCCCCACGGAGGGGCACAGTTTGCTTGAATTCGTGCTGACCCAGTTAGTACAGCGCGCGAAACACCTGATAAAACAACAATCATCATCGCCACAATGCACCGGAGAATAATCATGTCCACACGGAAATACCCCAGCCGCCCTGCTCTCTCCTCTACCCTCATTTCTACCTGTTTGTGCCTGCCGGCAGCAGTTAGCTACGGCCAGGCGTTGGAAGAAGTCATTGTTACCGCGGAGAAACGTGAGCAATCGATACAGGATGTGCCTATCTCCATAATCGCGCTAGGCCGGGAGGCACTGGAGATGCAGCAAATCGACGAGCTCGATGATCTGAGCGCGAATATTCCCAACCTGGTGGTGAATAACTTCAACAACGACCCGGTGGCCGTGCGCATGTTTATTCGCGGCATCGGCCAGAACGACCTGCAGCTGACGCAGGACCCATCGGTGGCGCTTTACCTTGATGGCGTTTATATCGGTACATCCTTCGGTGCGGGTTTCGAGGGCGTAGACATTGAACGAATCGAGGTATTGCGCGGCCCCCAGGGGACGCTTTACGGTCGCAACGCGACCGGCGGAGCAATCAACCTGATCACCAAGCGCGCCAGTACAGATGCATTTGAGTTTAGCCAGACGTTCCAGGCGGGGAACCTGGGCTTGTTCAAGAGTCGCACTTTCGTCAACGTACCCCTGGGTGAAAAATTCGCCGCCAAAATCGGCTACATGCTCACCGATCGCGATGGCTATGTAGACAATAAGGGAATAGGCGAAGACTTTGGTACAGAAGAACGTGAGAGCGCCGTGCTGGACCTGCGCTACGCAGCGACCGATACACTTACCTTCGACTACCGCTACGAAAACGCGGAGATAAACGATACCGGACGCCTGGAGCAGGCGGTGCGCGCGGGTGAAGAAGCAGACCTCGCCCCCGGCGTACCGGACCTCTCCTTCCTGGTCACGCCCGGCACCGTTTCTACCGACCGACAGGACAAGGTAACCTCGCTCTGGGGTAACGGACCGACCGAGGTTGATATCGAAGCGCATACGCTGAACGTGGACTGGCAGGTCGGTGATGCGATCACCCTGAAGTCCATCAGTGCCTGGCGGGACCTGGACTCGTTCAATATCACCGTGGTCGCACCGGACTGGCGCGCCAACCTCACGCCCGATGGCGGTTCTGTCAGTACCGGCAGCAGCCAGATTGACTTTGAACAGTTCTCGCAGGAACTGCAGCTGCTGGGCAGCTGGGAGAATATCGAATTGGCCAGCGGCATCTACTACTATGAAGATGAAGGGACTCACGACTCCGCAGCCACAACATCACTGGGGCTGGCGCCACCTGAGTTCGACATCACCGAGACCGAAAACGAAACGCTGGCGATCTATGCGCAGGCCACCTGGACACCTGATGCCATGCAGGGTCGGTGGCATTTTACTGCAGGAGCCCGCTATTCCGAGGATGAGCGCGAAGCCTTTCGCCTCAATACGCGCTCCGAGGAGTTTGCCGCCACTGCACCAGACGGCGCCTCTTACAAGAAAGACTTCTCCAACTTCAACCCGTCCTTAACCGTGGCCTTTGACCTCTCTGATGACAGCAACCTGTACGCAAAAGTTGTCAGCGGCTACAAGTCTGGTGGTACCTCCACGCGATCGGCGAATGCGGAGCTATTTCGCACCGGGTTCGAAGAGGAAGACGTTGTGTCCTACGAGCTGGGTTTCAAGGGCGACTTCATGGACAATCGGCTGCGCCTGAACACGGCAGTCTTCTACATGGATATCGACGGGCTGCAGACCAGCCTGCAAACAGGTGGCACGCCGGGAGAACGTGACTTCCTGCCCATCGACGGCAACACGATCAAGGGCTTTGAAGCGGAGTTCACCGCTGCACTGACTGATGCCTGGCAAGCCAGTTTCAACTATGGCTATACCGATACTGAGTTGGGCGAGAGCCAGGTGGACACGCCGGTGGCAACGTTTTTCCTGACCGAGGGCATGAGCTACGTACCCAAGAACAGCTTTACCATTGCGCTGGACTACCATCGTTCGCTCAACAATGGCGAACTCCATGGCCGGGTCGGTTATGCTTACAAGGACGAGGCAGAAACCTCCGTCAATGTGACCGACAACATCACCCTGGATGACTACGCCCTGGTAGATGCCAGCCTGAGCTGGGGTAACGTGCGGTTGGGCAGTCTGCCCGGCACGTTCAAAGCCGTGCTATGGGGCAAAAACCTGGCCGATGAAGAGTATGCAATCATCTCCACCGCCGCCTGGGGTTTTGTTGGGGCCAATGATGTGAGCACGTTCGGTGACCCCAGAACCTATGGACTTTCACTGTCCTATGACTACTAGGGCCTGGGGATAGTATCCACACGCCCCGGCAAACACTTGTTTGCACTGTGCGGACTCTGTAGTGCCCCGCACGCGCCGCACTACGCGTCGATAGAGCTCCCCAGTGCTGCATGGACCAGACCGCCGTCAACGGTAATGGTGTCTCCAACAACATAATCACCGGCCCGGCTGGCGAGGAAAATCGACGCACCGGCCAGATCCTCGGGCGTACCAATACGGCCCAGTGGAATACTCCTGGCCACGGTATCGCCGCTGTCACGCGCGGCCTTGTTCATGTCAGATGCAAACGCTCCCGGCGCGATGGAGGTCACAATAATATTGTCCTTGACCAGCCGCGCCGCGAGCCGTTTGGTGAGGTAAATCAGCCCTGACTTGGACGCGTGATAGCTATAGGTTTCCCATGGATTCAGGCGTTGTCCATCGATAGAGGTGATGTTGATCACCTTCGCCGGATGACCGCTGCGAGCACCCGCCTTCAGCAGCTCATACAAGGCCTGTGTCAGGAAGAACGGGGATTTGAGATTCAAATCCATCACCTTGTCCCAGCCCTGCTCCGGAAACTGTTCGAAGGGTTCGCCCCAGGCTGCGCCAGCATTGTTCACCAGAATATCCAGTCGTTGCTCTTTTTCGGCGAAGGCCGCCGCCAGTGCTTTCGCACCGGCCACTGTCGACACGTCCTGGGGCAGCGCATGACATTTTGGCCCTAATTCGCTGGCAGTAGAGTCACAGTCTGCCACCTTGCGGGAGCTGATATACACCGTGGCACCCTGGGCGATAAAAGCCTCGGCGATAGTTTTGCCCAGGTTCCTTGAACCGCCCGTGACCAGGGCAATGCGCCCCTCCAGTGAAAACAGTTTGCTGGTATCCATTGTTCTACTCCCGCTCTGGTTAAAATTCGAATGGGCGAACTCTGCGTTAGTCCAATGGCATTGGCCAGCAGAGTTCGCAAATGTAATAAGCCTCGGGTACTCATGACCGCGCCGCGTCGTCGACGCACTGGCACCATCCCTGCAACAGCGCAGTCAGCTCGGCCCGCCGCTCGCTAACGCGCTTGCCGTTGCGTATGTCATCAAAGATGCGCGCCAGCAGGCGCTTGTCCTTGTCTTCCAGCCAGTCCAATGCCGGTTCATCCAGTTTCAAGGTATCGCGAACCGCATGTGTGCGCTGGCTGATAGCTCGGTGGTGTTGCATCGCCCGCCCCATCAGCACAAAAGGAAAGTTCGCATTGCGCGACGGGCCATAGGACAGCCGGTTGCCACCTGTGGGCACGCCGCTGACAGTCCATTTGGCAATATCATCGGCATGGCGCAACACGCTGCGTGTCGATGCGACGGCACCGCCAATGGAGCCCGCCAGGGTAGCAAGGCCTCCGAGCAAACCGCCGGTCATGCCATCCACAACCACGCCGGCGCCACCGCCGGCTACCCCGCCTGCGGCACCGGCAGCCAACAACAATTGCTTTCGGCTCAAACCCCAAAGGTACCAGTTTTCCTGGTGAAACAGGTCGTCTTCTTCAAACGCCATACCCTGCTCTGACTTGCTCAGGTCACGGTAGTAAAACAACTCTTCCACCCGGGCCCTGGCGCCGCGCTCACGCTTGATCAGTTGTCGCTGGTAGCGAGTAAACAGAAGCTTGCGAATCGGTTCCTCGGGGGCTCCTTCGGGAACGGCCTGCTCTACGGTGACCGTCAAACCCGCGTAAATCAGGCTGGCAATGGTCTCACCCGCTTCCTGGTGTTGACGTACGCGATCGGCTTCCAGCACATCGACCGCACGCTGCAGGGGCTGGCGCCATTCGGGATCGAGATGGCCAAACAAGGTCAGCAGGTCCAGTTGCTTGCGGTGCTCGGCACGGTGGGCGTCGAAACTACGCACGGTCTGGAAGTACTGGCCGAGACCGGCGGTCCATTGAGCAACGTAGTCGCTATTGGCGATAGGGTTGATCAGGGCGAGACTGGGGCGGCCCGTCCAGCGCAAAATTTCCATCTCCGCCTCATAGTCGCCGCCAAAGGGCACCGACCCATCTACCACGTATATGATTCCTGCCCCGGCAACGATGGGTTCCAGCGCGTGACATTCATCTGCAAATCGCTCCTGACCCGCATGCTCCAGAAGAAACTGGCGCACCGCATCTGGACGCGCTGCCGCGTCCGCACAGTGGCTGCGCAACCAGTCCAGTACCTGTCGGGAACGCTGAATACCCGGAGTGTCGATCAATTCATACAGCGTTTCGCCGTCAACCGTCATGGGAAAGTGCCGCGTACTCCTGGTTGAACCGGCCCGCTCAGCAATATGCACGGTGTCATCGCGAGCCAGCGTGGCGACGATGGATGACTTGCCCTTATTGGGCCTGCCGACAACGGCGAAGTGCGGCGTGTCGACTTCCCGCGGTGAACTCATACAGCCACCTGTAGTGCCCGCACATCAGTTTCGGCGAATCCCAGTTCCCTGGCAAAGCCCTGCCAGTCGCGAAGACTATTTTCACTTACCGACTTTCCCTGCAAGGGAACCAATTGCAAAACACAGCGCGACACACCACGCACCTCGCTGAGCACATCGGCAAGGTCCGCCATCGGCGGCTCCCATGACTTCACCGCCACCCACAGCGCTTGCGGTCGACGCTGATTGATCAGTTCAATGGCATCGACATCGTCGGCGGGGGAACCCAGCCCCGCCCGCAAGTGGTTGGCCGATGTTGTCAATTGCAGGCCGGCGGCACCCAGTTGCGCCATTGCGCCCGCCCATTCCAATAGCAGCGCACCTTCATCGGGTACGAGGTTGATTGTTCTTGCATCCACATGCCCGGCATCGCCGGCCTGTGTTTTCACCACGGGCGCGCGTAGCCTTGATAACACCGTAGCGGCACCCGGGAGTGTCAGGAAGCAACGGGTCACCTCACGACGATAGAGGCGACGCGACAGCAACCAGAGCAGCGCCCGGGGCAGTAGTGCATAAGTGACCAGGCACATCGTGAGGAAGGACCACCAGCCACGCCGACTGGCCTCATTGAGTTCAGTTACGTCAAGCTGCGCCGCATGAAAGCGGGTGGCTGTGATTACCTCTGCAGGCACCACGGCCTGCGGCAGCCAGCTGGACCATGGCCAGGACAAGGCCGCGTTGAACGTATTCACGGCATCGTCGGTGAAGCCAAAGGTGGATCCCCACACGAAACTGAAATCGGTAAATGCCAGCAATACCAGAAAAGCGACAATCACGCCCAGCGCAAACAAAACGCCCAACTCCTGGCCATAGCGCAGCAGCAACAAACGCAGCGCCGCACTGGCCTCACGTAATTCAGCCGCTGCTGGTAACGCCCGACTGGCAATGAGGCGCGCAGGATTTAGCAGGGAAACCGGCGGTGGGCGGCCAAAGGCAGAGCGCAGCATCACCACGCCGGCCACCAGGGAAAAAAACAGTGGCAGAAACACAAACAGCAACTGGAACAGGAACACATTCACCAGCGCCCTGTCACTGGCCAACAGGAAACCACCGACCGCCAAAGCGCCGGCAACCAGGGCAAACAAACGCAGCAACAGCGCGGCATGTGCCTCTGTGAGCCAAGCCGATTCAGCATCCTCAGGCGCTACCTTATCGAGCCAGTAGAGCAGGCGACCTGCATCACCTCCTTGCGCGCACTGACGACCAATCGCGTGATCGCGTTCAGCCAACGCCGCTGCAGCAACATCCTGATCGGCTGCAAGTTGCTGCCCGAGGCGATAGACATCCTGCAGGGCGACTGGACTGGCGTTGGGCGGCATTGGTGTTCTCTGGATAATGACGCTGTAATAGTGTCGTGTCCCGGCTTAAACTGCAACGCAAGCAATCACCGGACACACTTTATGCGCCTCGCACACGTTCTCACTATCGGTTTGTTTGCGGTGCTGGGTTCCGCCTGTTCCAGCTCCTCCGATCCAGAGAAGCAGATCAGTAAAGCCATCGCGGAGATGCAACTGGCGTTGGAGGAAGGAAAAAATGCCGCGTTCAGTGAACACCTGGCAGATTCATTTCTTGGCGGACACAAGGGCCAGCGCAATATTGGCAAGGACGAAGTCCGCAAAATGCTTGCCGGCTATTTCCTGCGCTACCGGAACATTGGCGTAGTCATTCCCTCGCTTTCAGTGCAGGTTGATGCCTACGAGCCTGCGCTGGCCACGACCCGCGGCACTGCGGCGTTAACCGGCGGCAATGCCCGGCTGCCGGAAACAGCACGTCTTTACCAGTTTACTGGCCAGTGGCGTTTGATTGATGGTCGCTGGCAACTGATTCAGTTCAGTTGGGAGTAGTGCAACAGCCGTTTCGCCCGTGAGGTTGCGGTCATGCCCTGATAGCCGGTTGTGCGGCGCCAGTGGGCACACTAGACTGCGGCATACGTCATTGCCCAGGTAACACGATGAACACCGCCCCACGTTCCGAACCCGGTTTTACAGGTCGCGCACTCGCGGCCGTAGAGCGCATTGGCAACCGGCTTCCAGACCCCACTGTCTTGTTCATTGCGCTGCTGTTTGCCGTGTGGCTATTGTCCTGGATGCTTTCCTATGTTGACTGGGGCGTCAGCGACCCGCGCAGCGGCGCAGCCATTGATGGTGGTAAACCAGCTCTCGGGTGAGTCCATGGTGTTGTTTTTCTCATCGATGGTAACGACCTTTGCCCATTTCCACCCTATCGGTGTGGTACTGGTTGCCATGCTGGGTATCGGCGTCGCCGACCACACCGGATTCATCAATACCGCCCTGCGCGCCATGATGACGGTCACAGCACGCTGGCTGCTGACACCCATGATTATCCTGGTCGGGATTGTCAGCCACACCGCTGCCGACGCCGGCTATGTGCTGGTGATTCCGCTGGGTGGCGTGATCTTCTATGCTGCGGGAAGACATCCGTTGGCGGGTATCGCTGCCGCCTTTGCCGGTGTTTCCGGCGGTTTCTCCGCCAATTTCATTCCCTCAGCCATCGACCCCATGCTGCAGGGTATTACCCAGTCTGGTGCACAGATCCTCGACCCGCAGATAAGCCTGAACCCACTGAATAACTTTTTCTTTACCGCTTCCTCGTCACTACTGATCATCGCCGTGGGCTGGCTGGTTACCGACAAGCTGGTGGAACCGCGTCTTCAGGGCACCGCGCTCGATGACAACCTCGAGGACCTGCCGACAATGGAGCCCCTTGATGACAGGGAACGCCGCGGCTTGCGCAGCGCGCTCTGGTCCATGGCCATCGCCATCGCCGTGCTGTTGGCCAGTGCCTGGCCAGCCACCTCTCCCTGGCGCGGACAGGGCGGCTCACTCACCGAACTGGGCGCCCCACTGATGGGCTCTATCGTGCCGCTTATCTTTATCCTGTTTCTCATTCCCGGTGTGGTTTACGGCTACCGAGCGGGCACCGTCAACAGTGCGCGCGACATCATCGCTGGCATGACCAAGGCCATGGAGAGCATGGCCTACTACCTGGTAATCATGTTTTTTATTGCCCAGTTTATCTTTGCCTTCTCACAGTCAAACCTGGGGGTATTACTGGCCATTGAAGGGGCCGCAGCGCTGAAAGCAGCGGGCCTGCCCAGCGCAATGACCATTGTTGGCATAGTCCTGCTCACCGGGCTACTGAACCTGTTCATTGGTTCAGCCTCTGCGAAATGGGCGCTGCTGGCGCCCATTTTTGTGCCCATGCTGATGGAACTGGGCATCTCTCCGGACCTCACCCAGGCCGCTTACCGGGTGGGCGACTCCACCACCAACATCATCACCCCGCTGATGCCCTACTTCCCGCTGGTGGTCGTGTATTGTCAGCGCTATATCAAGAATGCGGGTATTGGCACCGTCACGGCAATGATGCTGCCCTACTCGATCACCTTCCTCGTCGTCTGGAGCCTGTTCCTGCTGGCTTACTGGGCATTGGGAATACCACTGGGCTTGCAGGCGTCTTATACCTACTAAAAAAACGATAGATCCGGGTAGTCCTGTCTCTGCGTTCTCCCGTATCAACCTAAATGACCGGAGCTTCCGATGACAGACAAACCTGGACATGACGGGCAGGCACCCCAACCAGCAGCGCACCCTGCCGACGCCCAGCGCCTGCCATGCCGTGGCTGCCTGCCCGATTGCAGCAACCGCGACCGGTGCAATGGCAAACCGTGGCGGATGCGACAGCCCTCGCAGAATACGAATACGCCATGACGCACTCTCTCTCAGCGCAGTTGCGCCAAAGACTATTGGCCAGCGGCGTCTGCCGCATCGCTGCAGCGGCGGTGTTTTCAATCCTGGCTATAGCATGCACCTCCGTTAAGGTCACCGACTACAGCGAGCTGGCGCCCGCCTTCAACGTTGAGGAGTTCTTCCAGGGCTCACTGGCGGCGCACGGTGTCGTGAAAAACCGCAGTGGCAAGGTCATTCGCACATTCAATGCGACTATCGATGCCAGCTGGGAAAACGGCGTGGGGACACTGGATGAGGACTTCGTGTTCAATGACGGAGAAGAGCAAAAGCGCATCTGGACGCTGCGCCGCCAGCCCGATGGGAGTTACCTCGGCACTGCCGGGGACGTGACCGGCGAAGGCACCCTGCGCCAGTCAGGCAACGCTGTGTTTCTGGACTACGTGCTGCAGGTACCCTATCGGGACGGCACCATCGACCTGCGCGTCGACGACAGGATGTACCTGCTGACACCGGACATCCTCATCAATGAGTCCACCCTGAACAAGTTCGGCTTCCAGGTGGGTGAGCTGCTGCTGGTGATTCGCCGCCTGCCCACGCCGGACTAGCCCACGTTGTGATAGACCTTCTGCACGTCCTCGACATCATTTAGCATGTCGAGGAATTTTTCGAACATGGCTTCGTCGGCGGCGGGAATAGGCGCTGTGTCACGCGGTACAAACTGAATCTCTTCTACCTCAAACTCTATATCACCCAGCGCTTCATTCAGGGCCTGGCGGGCCTTGGCAAACTCGGTATGGGGGGTAAATACAGTGATCTTGCCGTCTTCACACTCGATATCCTCCACATCCACGTCGGCCATCATCAGCGCCTCCAGCACGGCTTCGTCATCTTCTCCCGGGAACACGAAAATGGCACTGTGATCGAACGAGTGGCTGACGCTGCCGGGCGTGCCGATTTTGCACTTGGTCTTGGTGAAGCACTGGCGCACATCGCCAATGGTGCGGTTGGGGTTATCGGTCAGGCAATCCACTATGACCATGCAACCACCGGGGCCGAAGCCCTCGTAGCGTGCGGCGGCGAAATCCTCACCGGCACTCCCGCTGGCCTTGTCCAGCGCTTTATCAATCACGTGCGCGGGCACCTGGTCCTTCTTGGCACGATCAATCGCACTGCGCAAGGCAAGGTTGCCGTCCGGATCCACGCCGCCCTGCTTGGCGGTGACGTAGATAACGCGCGCATGTTTACTGTAGACCCTGGCCTTCTGGTCCGAGGTCTTGGCCATGGATTCCTTGCGGTTCTGGTAGGCTCTGCCCATGGGAGGCTCCTGAAAAATCAGCAATTATAAGCGAGATGGCCATTCGGTTTCACGCTTTGCGCAAATACCGCCGCAGAAGTCCGTTACAGCCAACCGATGTGCTTACCGCCTGACGGGTCCAGATTGCTCGGCACCAACCCCGTGACGTCACACAGTATCTTTATAGATCAATTCTGCGCTCAGTGTGCTGCGGCTTCGCCCCAGATCTCTGCGGTACGCTGGTCGCGACCGCAGTTCCAGCGGTAGTATTTGTAGCGCGTCGGATTCTTGAGATAGTAGTCCTGATGGTAAGCCTCTACCGGCCAGAACGCAGTCGCGTCGCGCAGCTCGGTGTAGACAACCTGGTCAGGAAAACGCGCCTGGACAGCCTGCAGTGACTTTTGCGCCAGCGCTTTCTCGCGGGCATCACTGGTAAAGATAGCACTGCGATAGCTGAAGCCCTTGTCGCAGAACTGGCCCCTGTTGTCGAAAGGATCAATGCTCACCCAGAACAGGTCCAATAACTGCTGATAGCTGATGACGCCGGGATCATAGGTCACCTTGATCGCTTCAAAGTGTCCCTCGTGATTGCCCTTATAGGTGGGGTTCTCCAGGGTGCCGCCGGTAAAGCCCGACACCACATCGATTACGCCGGCCTTTTCCTGGTAATTGGACTCCATGCACCAGAAACAACCACCGGCAAAATAGGCCTCGGCCGTGTCTGCCTTTACCCCGACGGTGAAGAAATCAGCGCTGTAACAATAAATACCCTGTACATGGTTTGCCCCTGGCAGAATTGAATTAAAATTGACCGCGGTATTTCAGATCAGTTCCACTGTGCCGCCGGTGCGGCTTTTCTTTGGCCGTGTTTCCGGGATAATGCCAACCCTGAAGTAAAGGCAACAACCGGCACTTCATTACTCTATCACTGGACGCGAGCATCCCCGTTTTGACCACATCTTCCGATTACCATCTTTCCCGGCGGGAGGAGCCCGACGCGGTGTTGCGCGAGCGCTTTGCCAGGGACGGTTACCTGTTTATCAAGCATGGCGCCAATATTGCTGCCTGTGACGCACTGCGCGATGACCTGCTGCAGGTATTGGCACCCCATGTCAGTTGGGATGACAATACAGCAAAGCCGATTCTCAACGGTGCCCCTTTTTACGAGACTGACGCCATTTGGGATTGCATTTATCCGAAAGTTCAGCAGCTGGAGTCCTTTCACCGCTTCTTTCACCAACCCTGGATGCTGCAACTGATGCGCCGTATACAGGGCTGTGAGCCCTGGGTTTACCCGATCAAAATGGCGCGCATCGCCACGCCCCGCATGCTGGGCTACGAGACCCCGCCCCACCAGGACGCCTACTCACACCACGCTGGCCCTACCATGGCCGGCGTTTGGGTGGCGCTGCACGATGTGGACAGCAGCATGGGGCGCGTCACCGTGTTGCCCGGTTCACACAAGGGGGGCGTACGCGAGGTACACCAGGCACAGGGCGTCGGCGGCGTCCAGTGTGAGATTTACCCCGGGGAAACCCACTGGCATGTCTCGGACTTTGAGAAGGGCGACATACTGATCTTCAATTCGGCCACGGTACACCGAGCGGAACCCAATACCGCAGAAAACAAGGTACGGCTCAGCGTGGACACGCGCTTCTGCGACTATGGCGCCCCGGTATTTTCTACCAATCTGCAGCCGCACCACGGCTGGCGGATTGAGGGCCTCGATTGGGAGTCCATCTATGCCGACTGGCAGAGCAATGATGAACAGTACTACTGGCAGTCCTATCCGCACACGTTCTAGCCAGACCGCATCGCCAGAGCTTGACGGGAGCAAACTGCATGCCTGATGTCGAAGCCATTACACTGGCCAGCGGGGCGCTGCAGTTCAGCACTCTCGCCCTCGGGGAAGGCCCCATCGATATTACTGCTGCACGGTTTTCCCGACAATGCGCGATCCTGGCGTTACCAGTTACCCGCTCTGGCCAAGGCAGGTTATCGAGCTGTCGCCGAGCGCCCTGCCGCTGTCGGCAGGCGCGCGCCGGAAGGCTGGCATACCAGGTGCCGGTAGCCACGCTGGCCCTGAGCGGACTGGAAGACCGCTGCATCAACACCCAGGTATTCGCAAAGATGATGCTGCCGCAGGACTTCCCCGGGGGACTGGAGGTGGCGCAGGTGCCGGAGGCTGGACACTTTCTGCACCAGGAGCAGCCTGATGCCGTCAACAAACTACTGTTAAACTGGCTGGCAAAGCATAAGGAATGTCCATTCGGATGCTCACTGTTTGCTCATTGCCGCACAAACGTGAACCGGGTAGATCAACGGCTTACTGGATCCCCGCCTTCGCGGGGATGACAAGCTGAGCGGGGGTGATAGCGTGAGTGGGCCCAATAGTCAAAGAGCGAGCTTCTATGGAAAGTAACGCAAGCCCCATTTACTCACCGATGGCCGCGGCTATCGTCAGTATCGAGGTCCAGACCGGCGATGTGGTGCACGCCGGCCAGCGACTGGCGACAGTTGAGTCAATGAAACTGCAATCTCCGGTGGAGGCCCCGCACGCGGGCACCATTGGTGAAATTCACGTCAGCCCCGGGCAAACGGTACAAACCGACGCGGTACTGATGCAGCTGTTGGCTGGAACTGGATCCGTTGAGGCGGTGCAACCGTCGCAGTCAGGTGAAAACGGCAATATGGCACAGCTGCTTGCACTGCAGGCACAGCAGGCAATGACCCTCGATGCGCGGCGACCCGAGGCGGTGAGCAAGCGACATGCAAAGGGCTATCGCACTGCCAGGGAAAACCTGGAGGACCTGGTTGATGCAGGTTCATTCGTGGAATACGGCCAGCTGGCCGTTGCCGCCCAGCGCGGGCGCCGCAGCCTTGAAGACTTGCGCACCAACACGCCGGCAGACGGCATCATTACCGGCCTGGCGACCGTCAATGCTGACATTTTTGGCGAACCCGCTGCCGCGGCGGCAGTGATCGTAAACGACTATACCGTGCTCGCCGGTACCCAGGGTTTTTACCACCACATGAAACTGGACCGAATTATCGGCGTCGCCCGGGACAAGCAACTGCCCACGATCATGTACACCGAGGGCGGCGGTGGCAGGCCCGGGGACACCGACGTGCAAATCGGCGGCGGTGGACTGGACGTCAGCTCGTTCGTGGAATGGGCACGCCTGTGTGACGAGGTGCCCACCATCGCCGTGAATAACGGCTATTGTTTTGCCGGAAACGCGGCACTGTTCGGCTGCGCCGATGTGCGTATCGCCACCCGCAGTTCGTGGATTGGCATGGCGGGCCCCGCCATGATCGAAGGCGGCGGCCTGGGCCAGTTTTCGCCCAGGGACATTGGCCCGATTGACGTTCAGCAAGACAATGCTGTCGTGGATCTGGTCGGCGACTGACGAAGCGCATGCGACGACGCTGGCGAAACAGGTGCTCAGCTATCGCCAGGGCGACCTTGCGCACTGGGACTGCGATGAGCAGGCCGGATTACGCGCCGCCCTCCCCGCCGACCGTCGCTTTGCCTACGATGTCCGCAACATCATTAATACGCTGGCAGACAATGCCAGCTTCCTGGAACTCACCGAAAAGTATGGCACGGCCCTGGTCACCGGGTTTATGCGTATTGAGGGACGGGCACTGGGTGTTATGGCCAACGACTGTCGCGGTCTTGGCGGCGCGCTGGACTGCGATGCCTCGGACAAGGCCGCCCGGTTCCTGGCCCTGTGCGACAAACTGGCGCTGCCCGTGGTTTCACTGTGTGACACGCCGGGCTTCATGGTAGGACCAGAGAGTGAAGTACAGGGCGCACCGCGGCGCATGGGTGGTCTATTCAAGGCAGGTGCGCGCCTGCGCGTCCCGCTGGTGACAATCATACTGCGCAAGGCTTACGGGCTGGGCGCCATGGCCATGGCTGGCGGCAGCTTCAAGATCCCGTCTTCACAGCCGCCTGGCCCAGCGGCGAAACCGGCCCCATGGGCCTGGAAGGCGCGGTCAGGCTGGGCTTCAAGAAAGAGCTGGCTGCAGAGGCAGACGATGACGCACGCCTGGCGCTGTTTAACCAGTTGCTGGATGCGCTTTACGAGAAGGGCCGTGCGACCGAATCTGCGGCAGCCACCGAAATTGACGCGGTAATCGACCCGGCAGATACCCGCAAGATAATCCTGCGCGCCCTGGGTTGAAACCGGCCCGGCGCTACACCGGGTCAGTACTGCATCACCCGAATTTCAGTAATATGCAATATAATCAAGGCGTTAAGAAGGCAACTTGGACCTGAAATCGTGGCGATCACTATTCTTTTTGCATTCCCCGCGGGATGATCTATAACTCATAGATGACCCGGGAGCGGTACCGCATGGAATTACTGGACCACACTGCAGAGAGCGTCGACATACACCTGGACCGGCACGAACTGGATACGCTGCTGTCACTGGTGGAACAGGGCCGGCTTGCACTCAACAGGCAGGAGCCCACCAGCCAGGCCATTGACGAGTTGTTGCGCACCGCGGCAGCCATGATGGGTATGTCAGACACGCATAATCAGCGCCATCACTAATCGCCGACGGCCCCGTTTGCGTCCGGCAAGTCCATCCAGGCTTCCCTGTCTACCGCCACTTTTCTTGCGATCCATCAAATCGGCGTGGCCGGGCATGCAGTAGCCTTGCTCCACTGCGTAGCGAGAACCCCCCATGAAAAAAATCATCAGCATCAGCCTGGGCGCCAGTGAGCAGGACAGCCAATTCACGGCACGCTTTCTCGGGGAGCAATTTCGGGTCACAAGAATCGGTACCGACGGCGATGCAAAAGCCGCGGCCGCCCTGGTCAAGGACTGGCGGATAAAAGCAGATGCCATCGGCCTGGGCCAGGTCAGGGAACACTACACCGTAGGCACTGATCACTTTGTCCGCCCGGAGACAAGGGCACTGGAAAAGCGCGCGGGTAGCACACCCATTACCAGTGGCGCCCGCCTGCGCGAGATTGTGCAGGAGTGGACGGTGCGCTCAGCCATGCTGGAGTTGGGCGGCATTTTCAATAATGCCAAGGTACTCTTCCTTTCCGGCACCCTTAACTACCGTCTCGCCGCCATTCTTGCGGAATACACGGACAACCTCACCTTCGCCGATCCGGTGGCCCAGTTTGGCCTGCCCAACCTGCTGCATTCACTGCGTACTCTGGAGCGTTATGCCAGCGGCAGTCACCCCGTGTTGCGCTTTGAAACCGGTAAGGACAGGGTGCCCGCACTGGCGCCCTTCACATTTTTCAATCACCTGGTACTGCGCCGGGCGGTCAAAGACGCGCAGGTAGTCGTAGCAACTTACGAGCAGTTACAGCATTACGGCAGGGCAGAACTCGAAGGCAAGACCGTCATCACCTCGACGGTCTCAGACGAGCGCCTGGCACAATTCAGGGACTGGGGTGTGCGCCTGGTGCTCGATTGCAGTATCCAGCCCTTCAAGCAGATCGTGGGACTCAATGTTGTCGACGCCATGATCATCGCTGCGCTGGAGAAACCGGCGGCTGAGATCACCCACGACGATTATCTGGAAATATTCACCGACCTTGCGCTGCAAGCCACGTCTGCTCTACCCCACCCCGGGACGCAAGCAGATAAACCGTTTCGCCTTCGTGATTCACCCCCTGTCGCAGCAATACCTGAACCACCTGAAACCGCTGGAAATGTTGTCAAGGATATCGCCACAGCCGGTGATGAACCTGGTCGAGAAGGCGGCCGCCTACAGCCCGCCTTTTGTTTACAGCAAAGTCCAGGGCATCCAGTCACCAGACGGTACCGAGGCCGAGGGCTGGCTGATCATTGTTGGCGGCACACCGCGCGAAATCATGAGCCACACACCGGAGTTCACCTACCGCAGACTGCTGGCGGCAGCGGACATCGCCAAGGGGCTGGGCGCACAAATTATGGGGCTGGGCGCCTTCACCAAGGTCGTTGGTGATGCCGGCGTCACCGTTGCCAAACGCGCGCCGTTACCGATCACTACGGGCAACAGCTATAGCGCGTCAGGCGCACTCTGGGCTGCACACGACGCGGTGCAGCGACTGGGATTGGTAAAACTGGAGCGCGGTAAAAAGGTCAAGGGCAAGGCTATGGTGGTGGGTGCCACCGGGGCTATTGGCTCAGCCTGCGCGCGACTGCTGGCACGCACCACAGAAGAACTGCACCTGGTGTCGCCCGAGGCCGCCAAGCTACTGGTCCTGGAAAAGTCAATTCGCCGGGAATCCCCTGATGTAAAGCTGGTGCTTGCTTCCTACGCCGATTCCGATGCGAGCATCGGCGACATGGATATGATTGTCACCGCCACTTCCGGTGCCGGTAAAAAAATTCTGGATATCAGCCGGGTCAAGCCCGGTTGTGTGATTACCGACGTTGCCCGCCCACTGGACCTGTCTCCGGAGGATGTGGCCAGCCGGCCCGACGTACTGGTGATAGAGTCCGGGGAGATCTCCCTCCCCGGCGACGTGCACATGAAGTCAATCGGCTTTGAGGACCGCAACGTGGTTTACGCCTGCCTTGCGGAAACCATCGTACTGGCACTGGAAGGCCGCTTTGAGAACTTCACCCTGGGGCGCAATCTTGAGTGGGAGAAAGTGCATGAAATATACAAGCTCGGCCTGAAGCACGGCATGCAACTGGCGGCGATATCCGGGGTCAACGGTCCCTATTCAGACGAGGACATCGACCGGGTACGGGAAAGGGCGCTGCTGGCACGCAAGACCTGGAAGCCGCACGCTGTAAAGAAAAAGAAAGCTCGCCGACGCAAGCGCGCGAGCACAGCGAAATAAGGCGTTCTGTACTAACATACTGTATTGTTTCTGATGGCAACTTCGACAAACCCATAAAATCTTAATAAGGGGATCACAATGAATTACTTCGTCACCGGTGGCACCGGCTTCATCGGCCGTTTTCTGGTACCTAAACTGCTTGATCGCGGAGGCGTTGTTTACCTGCTGGTAAGGCCTGCTTCGTTACCCAAAGTGGATGGGCTGCGCGAACTCTGGGGCGCCAGCAAAGATCAGGTAATCGCTGTGGAAGGCGACCTGGGGAAAACCAGGTTGGGCGTAAAGCCAGCATGGATCAAAAAACATGCCGGCAAGATTAACCACTTCTTCCACCTGGCAGCTATCTACGATATGAAGGCCGACGCCGAAAGCCAGCGCATCAGTAACGTCAATGGCACGGCACAGGCTATCGCCCTCTCCAAGGCCCTGAAGTCCGGTTGCTTCCACCAGGTGTCGTCCATTGCGGCGGCAGGCCTGTACGAGGGGACTTTCACGGAAGACATGTTTGAAGAAGCGGGTGACATGGAACACCCCTACTTCGCCACCAAGCACGAGTCCGAGGGCCTGGTACGCAAGGAAAAGCGCATGAAGTGGCGCATCTATCGTCCAGGCATGGTCGTGGGTCATTCCGAAACCGGCGAAATGGACAAGGTGGACGGTCCCTATTACTTCTTCGAGACGCTGAAGAACCTGAGCAAGGTGACCCCCAAATGGCTACCGCTGCTGATGAACAAGGCAGGTCTGCTGAATATCGTGCCGGTGGACTATGTGGTCGATGCCATAGATTACCTGGCGCACGTACCCGGGCATGACCAGGAATGCTTCTTCATCACCGACCCGGATGGCATCCGCGTTGGGGACTTGCTGAAAGTCATGATGGAGGTGTCAGGGGGGCCCAAACTGAAATCCGTAGAGGTCGGCTTGCTCGACACTGCCACGCAATTGGCTGGCGAGGGTATAAGTCGGGTCAAACCACTGAAATCACTGGGTGAAAAAGCCATATCGCGGCTGGGCATACCGCCGCAGGTGATCGGTTATATCAACTACCCCACTCACTTCGACTCCCGCAAGACCCGTAAGCTACTGGCCGAGGCAAATATCGAATGCCCGCCCTATGAGGACTACGCCCAGGTGCTCTGGGACTATTGGCTGCAGTTCCTGCGGCCGGACAAGGAATCATTGATACGCGAGGTTGACGGCCTGTTCAACGAAATGATCGGGCGACCCAGCCTGGCCGCCCTGCGGCGCAAGGTTAAAGGCCGGGTTGTCGTGGTCACCGGCGCCACCAGCGGAATCGGCAAGGAGTGCGCTTTACGTCTGGCACGTGCAGACGCGACGGTCATCCTGGTGGCACGAACGGTGGCAAAGCTTGACGAGACCCTGAGCGAGATTGCCGAGCAAGGGGGCGTGGGCGAGGCTTATTCCTGCGATGTATCCAGCGCCGCTGACTGCGAGAAGCTGGTCGCCGATGTATTGCGTGATCACGGCAAGGTAGACATCCTGATCAACAACGCGGGCCGCTCTATCCGCCGCTCGGTACGTTACAGTTACGAGCGCTTCCATGATTTTGAGCGCACCATGGAACTCAACTACTACGGTGCCCTGCGCCTGATCCTGGGTTTCCTCCCCTCCATGGAGGAAAACGAAAGCGGCCACATCATCAATATCTCATCAATTGGCGTGTTGACCAGCCCGCCGCGCTTCTCAGCCTATGTTGCCTCAAAAGCGGCACTGGACGCCTTCAGCTTGTGTGCGGCGCCTGAATTTGCTGCGCAGAACATCTCTTTCACTACCATTCACATGCCGTTGGTGCGCACCCCGATGATTGCGCCCACCAGCCTGTACAAGGCCTTTCCCACGCTTTCCCCGGAGCAGGCGCGAGACCTGGTGATCAAGGCAATCATTTCCAGACCCAAGCGTCTGTCTACGCGCCTGGGCGTGACCGGGGCGGTTGCCCAGGCCACTATCCCCAGCGTGACTGAAGCTTTCCTCAGCCAGGCCTATGACCTGTTCCCGGACTCCGCCGCCGCCAGGGGGCTAACGGATGCCGAGGCAGCGCAGGAGCGGGAAAGCGTGCCCTCCTCCAAGCTGGAACTCGCTCAAAAAATGTTCGCGCAAGTCATGCGCGGCGTTCACTGGTAGCACGGGATCGAAGACGGGTATTGCGTATGAAACAACTGGGTGTCATGGACAAGGGTTTTCTTATCGCCGAGCGGCGGGAGATGCCCATGCATGTCGGCGGGCTCAGCCTCTATACCTTACCTGAGGGTGTTAACGAGCAGGAATTCCTGGCTGACCTGGCGCAGAATATGCGTTCAGCCGACACCCTGCTACCGCCCTTCGGGGACAGGCTGAAAACAGGTCCACTGGGTATGGCGGGCGCGGCATACTGGGAGCCCGACCCGTCTCTGGATATGGAATACCACGTGCGTCACTCGGCGCTGCCCAGGCCGGGCCGTTACAGAGAGCTGTTCACGCTGGTCTCGCGGCTGCATGGAACCTTGCTGGAACGCAGCCGCCCGCTTTGGGAGATGCACCTTATCGAGGGGCTGGGCAACCGCCAGTTTGCGGTTTACACCAAGACCCACCACGCAGCTGTCGACGGTGCCCGCTCGATTCACGTATCCCGCTGCATGCTGTCCTCGGATCCCAACTTCATTCGCGAGGATTCACCCCTATCGCTACGCGCCTGGCAGGCCTACAAGGACGGTCTGAAGATGGGCAAACGCCCGGATTACAGCGACTCCGAGTTGCGCACTGTCACGGATATGATCAAGTCCAGCCTGGACAGCAGTACGAACCTGTTTAACGCCGTCAGGGGTTTCAGCCGTGCCTGGACAGGGCGCGATGAAAACCTGTACTTGCCACACCTGAAAGTACCGCGCAGCTCCCTGAACACATCAATAGACGGCGCCCGGCGTTTTGTTGCCCAGTCCTGGCCATTTGCCCGTATCAGGGCCGTGGCCAAGGCATTCGATGGCACCTTTAACGACGCGGTGCTTGCCATGTGTGCTGGTGCGCTGCGCCAATACCTGCAACTGCACGCAGAGCTGCCGGACGAGTCACTGAAGGCGATGGTGCCAGTGTCATTGCGCAGCGAGGGTGACGTCGATGCGGGCAACGCGGTGGCGGCCATCAGTGCTGACCTGGCGACCAACATTACCGACCCCGGCAAACGGTTTCGCGCCATACAGGCCTCGGTACAGGCGGGCAAAGAATACTACCGCTGTATGACGCCCAAGGAACTGGAGCTGTTCACGCTGCTGATGCAAACGCCATCGCTGTTGTTACAGCCCATGGGGCTGATGTCGAAACTGCCACCCTACAACACGGTCATTTCCAACGTACCAGGCATCAGGCAAACCATGTACTGGAACGGCGCGCGCATGGATGGCAACTACCCCCTGTCGATTGTGACCGATGGTATCTCCATGAACATCACGCTGGTGACGTACGACCAGAATGTGGACTTTGGCATCATTGCCTGTCGCCGCTCCGTGCCCCAGGTGCAGCGAATGATCGACTATATGGAAGACGCATTGGTGGAACTCGAAGACGCAGCAGGAATCAGCGCCCGGGCGGATAAAAAAGTCGCCCCCGCACGGAAACCGGCTGAGAAATCTCGCGCCAAGCCAAAGGCGCAAAGGCGAAGGCGAAGGCGAAGGCCAAAGCGAAGGCGAAGACAAAAGCAAAAGCAAAGCCAAAGACGAAAGCCAAACCCAAGGCAAAGCCAAGGCTGCGGCCAACAAGAAAGCGGCGCCAAAAAAGAAGGTGCAACCGAAAGCGAAAGCGAAGGCTAAAACCAAGGCCAAAGCCAGGCCTAAACGCACCACCCGCCGCTAGGCTCAGTTAGCGGCCTGCACCGCCTCGCGCAATTCGGCATAACTTGACCTGATCAGTTTGCCCAGGCCCTCAATGCCCGGCTGTTCCCGTGGGCAACTGGCCACAGCGAAGCACAGCTTGTTCACATGACTGACGACAGTAATGTTCAGACCCATGGCGTCGGTCACAATCGACAGCGGATACAGCGCCTCCAGCTCTGCGCCTTCCAGGTAAAGTTTCTCGCGTGAACCCGGCACATTGGAGAAAATTGCATTAATTGCCGGACGCACTTTGGTGGCATTGCCGGTGACGGTTAACAGTATGGTGGGTGCCATAATCAGCGCATAGTAGTCTTCGGCAGCCGTCGAGGACACGCTGGCCAACTCTTGCTTGGCCGCTGTAGTCACCTTGATAATGCGGCGTAGCCGCTTCAGCGCATCGGCTTCCTGGGTAAAAAATGGGCACATGATATAGCTGAGTTTGTTGCCCTCGTCCGCAGCAGAGGATTTCAGGGAAACCGGCATGCCCGCCACCAGGGAACCCCGCGGCAATGCTTTTTGTTCGAGCAGGTAAGCACGCAGGGCACCACCACAAACCGCCAACAACACGTCATTTATAGACCCACCCATGGCTCGCGCCATTCGCTTGACCTGGTTTAAGGGCAGATCGCAAATCACTATCGAGCGCCTCGAGTCCAGTTCAGTGTTAAACAGGGAGCGAGGGGCAGTAAAAGGCAAACGCATGGCGTCAGTCTTGCCTTTAAGGGCATCCAGGCCCATATGTGCCAGTAACCTGGAAACCTCGGGAAGTGCCTTGTACTGTTTGAAGACCCCCTGTCGCATCTTGCCGATGCGCGCGAGCAGGGAGTCGTGACTGTGGCGCTGCGCATGCTGCTCCCGGGAGACGTCGAGACGCCCGGTGGGCGAGTCACTGAACATGCCCTGCAGCATTTGCATCGCACCCACACCGTCTACCAGCGCGTGATGTACCTTGCAGTAGAGCGCAAAGCGGTTGCGCGGTAATCCCTCAATAACATGCAGTTCCCACAGCGGCCTGGCACGATCCAGTGGCCGCTCATGCGCACGCGTTACCAGACGCATCAGGTCTTCCATACGGCCCGGCTGCGGCAAAGCATAATGAAACACATGCCGTTCGGCGACATAATCCGTCGCCGGCACCCAGGCCAGGTCAGAGGTGCTTTCGGGGTCGCTCAGTTTGCGGCCAAAAACAGGCCACAGTTCGTTCAACCTGCCACACTTGTCTACCAGCTTGCGGATGAAGTTACGCGGCGCGTCATCCGGCATTTTCAGGATCATCAGGCCGGCCACGTGAAAGGGGCAGTGGGCGGACTCAATTTTCAGGAAACCTGCATCCTGGGCGCTGAGCTTATCCATGCGCGACTCCATTTCATTATTAGAGAATAAAGACGCTAACCCAAGCGAACCAGTGGATGAATCGAATAGATCAAGTTTTAGGCAATTCAGCCTTTACGAACCCAGATTGGAGAACTCCAGGCGCGCTCCTGAATGGTTTTTGGCAGGTCCGGACGAGGTGCGACACCTGCGCGTATTGCGTCCCAGGTGGACCAGCGGCAGGAGGGGTTTTCCAGCACCCGTACGTAGTAAAAAGCGTCGACATTGGGGCTAAAGTCAGGATCTTGCCAGCGCGTCAGCAGTTCTGCTTCGCCTACATCCTGGCTGATCGAGCAATCGGACAGGTCGACCCGTGCACCGTTGTCGGCGCAACGATGAGTGCTGGGGTCAGGCAATGAACCGCCTGAGCAGGCGACATCATAGACGCGCTCCGCTGGTTCCCCATCGCGCAGGTAACCCTTTATCACCTGCAAGCGCTGCAGTGGGGTGCCGCGCGGGTCTGCTGATGCCCACACCAGGAATGATGGCGCGCGACC
The DNA here is from genome assembly GCA_963845135.1 of uncultured Gammaproteobacteria bacterium. Taxonomy (GTDB): domain Bacteria; phylum Pseudomonadota; class Gammaproteobacteria; order Pseudomonadales; family Halieaceae; genus Halioglobus. The sequence goes on from CAWJQW010000009.1 coordinate 39,728, forward strand.
GCCGGTAAAGAGCTCACCGCCCATGGGAACACCTTGCTCATAAGCCAGGGCTGCCAGCTTACCTGAGCCAATAATGTCGTCGGAAAAGTCGGTGCCGGCAAAGAAGCGCACCTTGATGCGGGGGCCAGTGGTTGCAAACGTCTCCTTACGCCGAAACGCGTCGTAAATAGACTGCCGCGTATTTTCCTCTGCCCAAACGCCAGCAATACCGGAGGCGCTCCAGGTTTCAAATCCACCGCCGGTCATATAGTTGCGACCTTCCACGTCGACCAGGTTCTCGGGCGCCAGCATGCGCACTACTGCGCCATAAAGCAGTGACACGGGTACGGAGCCCCTTCCTACCGGTTCGCCGTCAAGAATACCTGCCTTGGAGAAGTAAGTTGACTCATCATCGCTGCCTGCGGCCACGTGTGTATCACTGGCGGCCACCAGACCGAACTGAAACGGATTCTTGAGACCACGCGCCTCCAGCGCAAGTCCATGCTGCAGCGCCTGGCGCACATAACTGCCGTTGGGTTCACTGGGCAGGTTGGTACCCACGCGCAGTGGATAGATCTCGAAATCCGCCCACTCGTCGTTGGGCGACAGCAGCGGGTGTGTATCGGATGTGCCCTTGACCTGGGTTATCTCTACCAGCGGTTCATTGCGCAGGCGCTGCTGCGTGTAGGCATCGTCAATGGGGTCACCGGCCCAGTCGACCAGCTTGAACATTTGCCCATTGGAGCCATTGGAGTTGTGCGGTATCGCCAGGCTCTCGATACCCTGCTCCCGCAAATCGTCCATCCATTCCCAGAGCCCCTCCGGGTTCTGCGAGTTCAGGCGAGAAAAAGGTACCGCCGGCAGTTTGTCACTGCCGCGAAAAATAACGTTGCGGTGCAGGTTGCCGCGCTCATCTGTTGCGGTCGTGTATTCATAACCCACGAAAGTGGTAAAGCGCCCGGGGTCATTGTATTGGTCAGCCGCTTCAATAATATCCAGCCAGGCCCTGCGGGTAACATCCGTGGCCATCTCACCGTCAATCTCACCACTGCGAATACCTTCCAGTGTATCGGGAATAAAATTACCGAAATTACCGACCCGCTGGATCAGGCTGCTGGAAGAGAGGTTATCGGGATCATTGATGTTATGTATCGGCTTGGCCACGTCATAGCGGGAAAACTCAGTGCGGGTATCCGCGGCTTCCTTGACCAGGCCCAGGAACATAGCGTGATCAGTAACGGCGTAAAAATCCAGCGGCGTACGCAACTGCACCTCGAAACCACTGGGATGCATAATCGCCTCGCCCCTGGCATAACGGTAGGCGTCATAAGGCGTTGCCGTGGTACCAAAATTGTATGCGTCAAAAGAGTATTCAGTATGCACATGCAAGTCGCCGAACCAGGCGCTGCGTTGGGGGTTGGCCGCGGGTGCACTGCGATCAATGAGTTCGGTTACTGTTGGCAACTGACTATTGGGCCCGCCACCGCGACCGCCAAAGTCATTGGCCTGTTCTGATAGCGACTTGCCGCCGCAGGCCGCCAGCGTGCAAATCAGTAAAGGGGCGAGGTAACGCGATGCGTACTTCATACTGTCTCCAAAACCCAACTCTGCATTCAGGTCGCGGTCATGCCGCCGTCCGCCACCAGGGTACACCCGGTGGTGTAACGTCTCTGCCGCGAGATAAAAGACCGGCAGCAGAATCTCATCGCTCTCGGGGATGCGTTTAATCAAATTGGCAGACAGCATTCCCTCTTCAAAACCGGGAATGGCTGCAATTGCACTGTCTGTCAGATCAGAGTGATAGGTACCCGGCGCAATAGCATTCACGCGAATATTCATGGGCGCCCACTCCTGCGCCATGACCTTGGTCAGCGCCTGCAGTGCCGCCTTGGTGGCCGCATAAAAACCCATATAGGGGGGTGGCTTGAGCCCGGCAACGGACAACACGTTAATCACCACACCACCACCGTTGTCTGCCATGTGCGGCGCGAGCCGTGACGCGAGATACCAGGGGCCGCGTTGATTGATCTGGTACATTTTGTCAAAAGCATCGGGCGTCACGTCAGTCAGCGGCCCCTGGGCAATATTGGTACCTGCGTTATTAATCAGTACGTCCACGCGTCCGTAGTGTTCCAGCGATGCCGCGACCAGTCGATCCAGGTCTTCGATAGAGCTGGTATTTGCCGCAAACGCGAAAGCTTCACCGCCGTCGGCGATTATGCTGTCAACCAGCGCCTGGCAACCGTCGAGTTTACGGCTGGCGACGATCACTTTCGCTCCTGCCCGTGCGAAGCCCCGGGACATGGCTTTGCCGAGTCCGCGACTGCCGCCGGTGATCAGTACTACCTTGTCGGTAAAATCAAACATAGTCTCTCCTTTGAATGCTCACGAACTGCGCGAAGCCACCAGCTCGAGCAGACAAAAACTGTACACGGAACTCCCTGCGCAACCGGGCCCGACCTGGACGAACCAAATTCGGCCAGGTCATTGCAACGAAAACGCTAGCGGGCTGGGCGCATCGACTGCAGAATTTGCTACCCGCAAAAACTCATCTTTTTATACAATCGTGATCGTTTCTACTGACCACACCGTATACCATATTTAGGGTAGAAGAAGCATAGCCAGTCCTGAACTAAACTGCTAGAACAGGGATCAGGCTATCAGGTTGCAAATGAAATGAACGCAGAAATTAATCGCAAAGCAGAAAATGCCCTGAATACTTTGGGGGCGCGCGGGTTTGCCTTCAGGGAGACTGCCCGCGATTATTTTTGCGAACTCCTTCCCGATCTATTTTCGGCACACCCGGTCACTACCTATATTGCTCTGATCGATTCCACGCAGCAGGGCGAATCCATGTACGCCATCTCATCTGATGTCGCGCGCTTTCGGCAAAGTGTTATCGATAGTTGGGGCCCGAGCTGCATGGAGATTTATCACCGTGTTGCCATGTTTTCTCTCATGGACGCGTTCAGCGAAAGAGCGGTCAGTCACCATTACCCGGACAGCATCGTTCGCCAATTCCGCCTCAATTTTGCGCGTATCGAAAGAAAAATCCTGCAGGGCGCAGCGGGCACTTATTCGCATGACGGCGACACTTTCCTGAAAGACTTCGCAATTTGCCTGCAAACCGCGTTCCCCGGCGGCGGCGCCTGGGTGGTTGATCAACAGGGAGGCTTCGCCCGGTCTACGCTTTTCAGCGGTGGCGCCATACAGTTCTTTCGCCTTGCCTGGCTCTACCTTTTGGTGACGCGTGGACACAAGCCGATGTACGGGCTGCACATTCATAACGACCTCACGCAATACCACACTGCGCAGGACCGCAAGGCATGTCACCTTCGTTTGGTGGAGATGCTGGAACGCAATCCTCACGTAAAGGGCATCTGCGGTGCGAGTTGGTTGACAGACCCCGCTGTTCCCGGATCAGTCCGAAACTGCGCTGGGTGAGAGAAATTCCTGAGGCAAATGGCTGCGAGTACTTCCGCGTGGGGGAGGATATCCATGGTGGCGCCCTGACCCGCTCCAACACGCGCCGCCGACTTTTTGAGGAAGGCAAATACATTCCTACCAGTTACCTGAACATCTGGCCACGCCAGCGCATGATCGCCTGGGGCAGACGAGAACGACTTAACCAAACCCGCAGGACGTTTGCTGCGCGACACCCACTCCCCGACGCATAGATCACCGATCCAGGGGCCGACTTACCCTGCCGAAGCCCCTGTTGCCACCTCCCTCTTGGTAGACCCAAAAGGCGACACTTTCACATTAAGCAGACCGAGACAAAATCGCTGCAATTCAGTAAGATTAACTGACAAAACTATTTCACTAAAACAATATAGGGGTGATGTGTTGTCCACCTCGGGGCTAAAACGGGTTCTCCTGGAGATCCGTATCGATGCTGCCTGCCTTGTGCTGGCTGCGAGCCTGTGCGCGCCAGTCACCGCCTTCGGTGATGAGTCAACGTCACCCGCGACCATCCCTGAGGCAAAAAGCGTCGACCTTGACCAGCCAGTTAGCGCGGAGGCGTTAATGGAATCGGCCAACACGCAACGCTCTGCCAACACCACACCTCCGCCCGTGCAAACCGAAGCTCACTACCGTGTGGACACGCTCGAAAACGAGGTGGTCTATGCACAGTCACTTCCTGAATTGGACGCCGCCAATCCGCTGCTGCTGTTAGGATCCAAAGTGCCACCGGGGACGGCAACCAGGCTGGCGTGGTCGCCGAGCCAGTCTTTTGAGGGTATTGCGGTGCCCACCCCGGTGCTGGTGGTCAATGGTGCGCAGAACGGCCCCACGCTGTGCCTTACGGCGGCGATTCACGGCGATGAGCTTAACGGCATTGAAATTGTCAGGCGTGTGCTCTACAACCTTGATGCGCAGACCCTGTCCGGCGCTGTGATCGGCGTTCCCATTGTCAATTTGCAGGGCTTTCAACGCGGCTCACGCTACCTGACCGACCGACGGGATCTGAACCGCCACTTTCCCGGCAATCCCGAGGGCAGTTCCGCAGCGCGTATCGCTCACTCTTTTTTCCACGATGTGGTCGAGCACTGCGACGCGCTGGTAGACCTGCACACGGGCTCGTTCCATCGCACCAACCTCCCGCAGCTGCGCGCCAATCTGAAAGACCCCGCTATCCTGTCGCTGACTCACGGCTTTGGCTCAACGGTTGTGCTGCAGAGCGAGGGCTCCCCTGGCACACTCAGACGCGCTGCCGCTGAGCACGGCATCCCCACGGTAACGCTGGAAGCCGGCGCACCCATGCGTCTGGAAGAGGACAGTGTCAACCAGGGCGTGATGGGTATAGAGACGCTGCTGGGTCACATGAAGATGATGAAGCGCTTCCGTTTCTGGGGTAACCCTGAGCCTGTGTACTACGAGTCCAGCTGGGTGCGGGCAGACCAGGGCGGAATCCTGCTAAATACCGTGGAACTGGGCCAGTCGGTTGCCTTCGGTGAGCTACTGGGCACGGTGACCGACCCCATCACCAACATGCGCGTCGACATCCGGGCCCCGCACGCAGGACGCATACTGGGCATGGCGCTGAATCAGGTGGTTTTGCCAGGCTTCGCCGCCTACCGTATCGGCACCCAGACCACCAAACAGCCCGATCAGCTCGAAGACAATGGGCACCTGTCCAACGACGACGACGTGGCTGAGCAGGATGAAGGGATGACAGAGGATGACTACCTTGCCGAGTGATCCCCACCGCACGCAGTGAGCCCTCAACAACAGTAGGCATAAACGACCATTTCGCTTATGCTCGATACTCCCCTTCTGATCCGAGAACACATCATCATGCACAGGGCACTCTGGCTACTTGTAGCATTCGTCACCCTTACTTTGTCTGGCGGTTGCGCCCAATACGATAACCAGCGGGGGGTCGACGTCTCCTGGCAAGCATCGGTCACGGATACACTGGTGAAGGGCCAGAGCACGCGCCAGGATGTACTGACCAAGCTGGGTCCACCCTCGCAAATTATCGCGCTGCAGGATGAGACTGCACTTTACTACCTGTTCGAGCATGCAGAGGGCAACGGCCTGATTCTCGTTGTCTACAATCGCTTCGATACGCAGACACGCTATGACCGGGCCGTGTTTTTCTTCGATGAAAACGATGTGCTGAGCGACTATGCGACACACATTCGCCAGTAGGCCAGGATTACTGGGAGCTCTACTGCTATGCATATTTTTGCAGGGCTGCAGTCAATGGCGCCATAGCCTGGGTAGTCCACTGTCTGAAGCGCTCACCCCAAGCCCGTCAACAACCCCCTCACTGACCGAGGCACTATTGCAACTGGGTCCTCCCATGCGGCTGTCTGCCACCGCAGACGGTTACGTGCTGGCCTGGGAACACTGGCACATCAGCGAGGATGCCATTGGCGTGAGCCTCGGTTCACTTGGCGCCGATATGTTGTCGATCGACTGGGGCAATGCGCGCATGCGCGGAGAGTTTATCATCGCTGCCTTTGACCACGAACATCAACTGACCTCAGCTGCCTTTTCTTCCTGGGACTCAGCTGCCGGCGGCGGCGCCGCCCTGCAACCCTTCATCGGCGTTTCCCTGGTAGATGTGGATGACCTGCTGCAGGCCATGCCGCAGCATCGCTGGGGTGGCCTGGGCCTGGATCTCCTGCCACGCACCCTCAACAACCAGAACCGCCCGGACTCAGGTCAGTCCGGCATTGAACAGCGAGGCACCCCCGCCACCATCGGCCAACGCTCCCTTGAAATGAATTGATCCTCACCATCTGGTGCACTGGCCCCGTCAATGGTACCGTGATTACATGATAGGAATTCTTTTACGCACCGTTATCATTGGCCTGGGTATCTGGCTAGCCACGTACCTGGTGCCCGGGGTGAGCGCCACTTCTACCTCAGCACTGGTCTGGGCCGCCATCGCACTGGGTCTGATCAACGCCTTTGTGCGGCCCGTGCTGGTGCTGCTCACCCTCCCCTTCACCATCCTGACCCTGGGCGTTTTCCTGCTCATTCTCAACGCCGGAATGCTTAATCTGGCGGGGTGGTTTGTGGACGGTTTCGAGGTGGTGGGCTTCTGGAGCGCTGTCTTTGGCGCCATCATCGTCAGCATTGTCAGCGGCCTGTGCTCGCGCTTTATTGGCGCCAGGGGGCGCTACGAGGTGCTGGTCGTTCGCCGCGACTGAGCTGCTCTGGCACACCTCGTCTCAGGCTTTCCTGTACTGGCTTAGCGCGATACCAGCAAAGATAACCAGTAGCCCAATAAACTGGCGCGCCTCTGCTGTCTCCCCCAAAAACACGATACCGGCGGAAAAGGCGATAGCGGGAATCAGGTAGTTGATAATGGCCAGGAAGCCAGGCCCGCAGTCCGACACCACTTTGAAGTAAACCCACGTCGCCAGCCCGGTGGCAAAAACGCCCAGGGCGATAGCGGCGGCCCAGGCATCCAAAGTGGGCGCCAGTTGCCACGGCCGCTCCCAAACCAGCATCACCGGAAACAACACGAAGGTACCGGCGATCAGTGACCCGGTTGCCACCACCAGCGTGTCAATCGCCGGCAGTCGCTTGGTATAGACCGAATTTACGGCATAGGAAAATGTGGCCGCCAGAACGGCGACCTGCGCAATCATCTGCGCAGCGCCAAATTCTTGCAATACACCGGGACCTACCAGAATTAGCACACCCACAAAACCGAGACCGATACCCAGCAGCCGCCGCCGGGTCAACTGTTCGTGGACAACGTAAAAGTGCGCCAGCAACGCCGTACTCAGGGGCATCAGCGCCATCAGCAAACCTGCCTGCCCGCTGGTGATGCGCGTCTCCGACCAGGTGATCAGCGAAAAAGGCAGCAGGTTGCCACACAATGAAAGCAGCAGGAAACGCAGCCACCATTGGCCTTCCACAGGCAACCGGCCACCCTGCCAACGCATCAATACGTACAGCACGCCAGCGCCTACGGCCAGGCGCAGCCAGACAATGGTCAACGGGGGGAAACCGCGCAGGGCAACCGCTATCAGGAAAAACGCCAGACCCCAGAACACACTGAGGTAGGCCAACATCATCCAGTGACGCAGAGCAGGGCTATGCATACCAGGCGCCAGTGCGCCGGGACGCGGCCCGGACGCACGGAGCGAGAGTCATCAGCCCTTCCTGTAGGGGTGTATCACGTTCTCAGCGTACCAGTTAATCATCCCCACTTTCTCTTCCACCGTCTGCGTGTCCGGCTGCGCATCGTAGGGGTTGCGGAAGGCGATGATCACTTCTGTGACCCCGGCGTCGGCGAGACCGCCCAGCCCTTCTACTGAGTAGGCCGCTTCCGTCATTGCGTGATACTCGAAAGGGTTCCTGCTCACGGCCGTAGTCCTTCTTGAAGGTTTCAATCTGCTGGATCATGTCGTTCAGTTCCTGCAGTGAGGATCCGGCGGAGATCCAGCCATCACCGAGTCTCGCTGCGCGACGCAGGGCCGGCTTGGCGTGACCACCGACCAACAGCGGGATATGGTGGTCGGGCACAGGGGTCATCTTGATAGGGTCGAGCTGAAAAATCTCACCGTCATAGCCGAAGTACTCGCCGGTCATTAACCCGTTGACGATTTCCATCATTTCGTCCATGCGCTTGCCGCGCTTTTCCCAGGGAATCTGGCAGGCCAGGAAGTCCTCGGGCCACGGGCTGATGCCGACTCCAAACCCAAAGCGATCGCCAATCATCACGCCCAACGTGGAAAGCTGCTTGGCGACAATCGCAGGTTGGCGCACGGCCAGTTTGATCACCGAGGTGGTGAAGCGCAGCTTCTCCGTGCGCGCAGCCAGGTAAGGAATGGCAACGAAAGGCTCCAGAAAGGGCACACCGTCAAGGAACTCACGAGTCCCGTCGTCGTTGTACGGATAAACGTCGGAGCCCTCTTTGGGGTAGCAAATGCTATCCGGGAATGTGAACGTATCGAACCCGGCTTCCTCGGCGGCAAGCGCGAGGGGCAGGTACTGGTCTGGCGGGCACATAGTGGCGTGATAGGCAAATTTCATTTTCGGCATCCTGATGGTTAGTTATTCTGGTCGAAACGCGACAGAGCGTACCACTTGCCCTGGATACGAATCTTCTTTACTTAATATAGTACCTAAACCGATACGCCGGCGATAATGGCGTAGATCACCACCTTGCACTCAGCAGTGTGGCTGGTATACAAGGGGAAACCGCGGGCCGCAGGAATGCAGTAGATAGTGGGCTACAGAAAACAGGGAATTCCAGCATTGAGAAAAATTTTGATCTTTGGCAACTCGGGCTCAGGGAAGTCCACCCTGGCTAAAAGAATCTGCAGCACCGAAGGCATGGCTCACCTGGATCTCGATATTCTGGCATGGCGCCCCACAACGCCTCCTGAGAGGGTTTCACTGGAAGAGTCTGCAGAGGCAATTTCAGGCTTTCTTGAAGCAAACCAGGCCTGGGTTATCGAGGGCTGTTACTCAGACCTGCTGGAAATCGCCGCGCCGTATTCCAACGAATGTATTTTCATGAACCTGCCAGTTGAGGCCTGCATAGAAAATGCAAGAAAGCGCCCGTGGGAGCCGCATAAATACGAATCAAAAGCGGCACAGGATAATAACCTTGATATGCTTGTCGATTGGATATCGCAGTATTCGACCAGGACTGATACCTTCTCGCAGCTCGCACATACCCGATTATACGAAAACTACCCGGGCAAAAAGCGGGTAGTTGTCAGTAACGAAAATAGCCAGGGCAATGGCTAACAGCCAAAATCGAGGTTCACGCCGCTGCAGGATCCCTCCTCCTGTGATGAAGCACTGTGAACCCGGCCGCATGTTGCGGGTCGATTCCATGCTTGGCGATGGTGGTTGTCTGCCAGTTCTCGAAACTGAAGGCGTCGACAAACGTGTCCCCGTCGAAGCTGGCATTAATCACCGTTTCATAGACCTCGTCCGCCAGCTCATAAGCTTCCCTGAAAAGGCCGGTACCACCCAGCACGAAGGTCTTGCCCTTCTTTCTATCGGCGAGTGATATGGCTTGCGCCAGCGACTTTGCCCGCAAAACCTCGCGCGGAAGGTGCCAGTCGTCACTTCTCGTGACAACGATATTCAGGCGCCCTGGCAACGCGTGGTTATTTTCCTGGTAGGTCCTGCGCCCCATGATGATGGTATGCCCCGTCGTTACGCGATTGAAGTGCGCGTATTCAGCCGGCAACACCCAGGGCAATACACCGTCACGGCCAATGCAGTAATTAAGGGAGCGCGCGTAAATCAGGGAAAGCGACATGAAGGTTAAGTATTCAATGACCCGTGAGTAAAGAACATGAGAACGGCTGGCGTACTTTCAAATCATTGACGAGTCGGAGCCGGCCGCGGGGTTAAGCGATATAGGGTAGCAGAAAGCGCCTTGATCTATCCCCATGTCGGATGCATTTCGCACCAGTAGATATTCACCAGAAAGTTGATGGTGTAGTCTAAACTCGGTAATGACAAAACAGCTTCCCATTACCGTCTGCCACCTGACTCACCGGAGGGGATCGTGTACCACATCCACCAGGTCTGATAATGCCCTTATTCGATGCCCTGCTTGAGCGTCTCGGCAGCGTTTGGAAACAGCCACCGGAGCACGTCAGCAAGCGCGGATTCCACTGCGTCTGTGGCAAGCCGGTTTTTTTCCGCAACAGCCATTGCCTGGCCTGTGAGACCCCGCTTGGCTACGAGCCACTGGAGGGTAGCGTGCGGGCACTGCAAGCCTGCGAACCAGAGGGTAGCTGGCGATTAATAGGCGATGAAGACGAAAAACACTACCGGCGCTGCGCGAATTTTCATTCCGCTGCTGGCTGCAACTGGCTGGTCGCCGACGACGAGAGCGCTACACTGTGCATCGCCTGTCGCCTGAACCGAAAGATACCCGACCTGGATGATCCGGAAAACCAGCGCAACTGGCGCCTTATCGAGAATGCCAAGCGGCGCCTTGTGTCACAACTGCTGGCCCTGCGCCTGCCGGTTGAATCGAAACAGGAGAACCCCGAGCAGGGCCTGGCCTTCGATATCCTGCGCAGCAATGATGACGGCGAGCGGGTCATGACAGGACACGCCAACGGCCTGATCACGTTTAACGCGGAGGAAGCCAATGATGCCAGGCGCGAAGAAATTCGCGCGGCAATGAATGAACCCTACCGTACACTGATCGGCCACTTCCGCCATGAAATCGGCCACTACTACTGGGATCTGCTGATCTGGAATACACATTGGCTAGAGCCTTTTCGCGCGCTGTTCGGCGATGAGCGCGACGACTACGCCAGAGGCCCTGCAAAAAAACTACGAGCAGGGTCCGCCTGCGGACTGGCCCCAGCACTTTATCAGCGCCTACGCCAGCACCCACCCCTGGGAAGACTGGGCGGAAACATGGGCCCACTACCTGCACATTATCGACAGCCTGGATACCGCCATGGCACACGGGCTCGACGCCGCCGACCTGGAAATGGAGGCCGAGCCATTCACCAGCGAGGACCTCTATGACGCGGACGCGGAAGGCGCCGAGCGCTTCCTGGTGCTGCTCAATGCATGGCTGGAGATGATTACCGTACTCAATGAGATGTCTCGCAGCATGGGGCAACCAGACTTTTACCCCTTCGTGATGCCGCGGGACGTGGTGCGCAAGCTGCACTTTATTCACCTGGTCATAGCAGGCGCGGCCATAGGATAGCTGCAGCAGAATCAGTGGGGTCAGCAAAAGCGAAATTGAAACATCAACACGTGCTGCAGAAGGTGCCTGTATTCACAAAATGCTGGACAAAAGTGTAGCGGTTCCCAGAAACGCCAAAAATCCCGGCCACATCTGTCACTGTCGTCAGGATGATTGATGAAGCCGTTGCCGGATCCTGTCCTAACCGTGATAACACCATCGGCACCAGGGCGCCGGAAATACCCGCCATTACCATCGCCGTCACCATGGCTATCGCAATCACCAGGGCAAGACCCCATGACTGGCTCCACGCCCAGACACCAAGGCCACAAGTGACCGCGAGGGCGAAACCATTGATCAGGCCAATTTGCACCTCTTTGCTCAGAACAGCGCGCCAGTGCAGGGTTGTTATCTCGCGCAGCGCCAGCCCACGCATCGTAACCGCCAGGGCCTGAGAGCCCGCATTGCCCGACTGGCCGGCAACCACAGGCAGGAGAATCGCCAATGCAGTGAACTGGGCAATGGTTGACTCGAACAAACCAACCACCGCCGCCGCAAGAAAGGCGGTCAAAAGATTAATATGCAACCACACCAATCGCCTCTTAACGGCAAACATCGGGGTGGAAAGCGCCCTTTCATCAGCGCTGACGCCGACCATGCGCTGTATGCCTGCGGTCGCTGCCTCTTCAGCCGCCTGAAACAAATTGCCATAGCGGATAATTCCCAATAGCTTCAGGTCGTGATCGACCACCGGTATGGAATCGACCTTGCTGTGGTCAAACAACTGCACCAGGTCCTCCTCTGTCGAGGTGAGCAGCGCAACATCTTCCACAGGGTTAAGCAGCTCGGACATGGGCGTATCCGGCTCAGCGAGCGCCATGTCTTGCAAGTCAACGCGCCCGGCCAGCACATCCTGATCATCAACAATATAGAGGGATCGAACTCGCCGAACCTTTGACCGACGCAGCTCAGCCAAGGCCTCGCCGACCGTCTGGTCAGTTCGATATCTGGCCAGCAAACGGTCCATGAAGCGACCGGCAGTGCGCTCAGGAAACTCCAGTAATTCCTCGAACTCACCACGGACACGGCGTGGCATACTGCCAAGCGCAGACTCCAATTCAGCCTCCGAAAGACTACGCAGAATCAACATAGCGGTACGGATACTCGCTCGCTGCAATACGATGGCGCGCCGGCCTTCATCCAGTGCCAAAAACAGGGGTTTAAGACGCCCGGGGTCAACGTGTTCCAGCAGCTGCGTATAACTCTCTACTGACAGCTGTTCCAGGCCCTCGGTTAACTCCAGTTTCTTCTCGACCACACGGGCCGCATCAGCGGGAAAGGCACTCACATAGTGTTCACGTAATTCATCACGAAGCGTCATTTGCGTTTACCCAGCACTGACTCCAGCACCTTGGCGCACGTTTCCATGTAGCCGGTAGCCAGCTCAGCCATAACGCGTTCAAAATCGAACTCGAGCGCTTCAGATACGCCGGCGACACGCGCCAGAGCTCCCCTGCTAACCACGCCAAGCACTCGGTGCCTGCCATCGATCACCGGTAACTCGGTATGCGCCATCCAGTGACGAGACGTCAATGCTGTACTGGCATCGGTCAGTCCATTCAGCGCTTCTACCCGGAGTACCACGTCACCCACTTTACGACTGCGATTCTTGCGTGCATAAACAGCCTGTAACGTCAGCATACCCACATACCGGGCGTGTCGATCGACTACCAGAACCGGGCGCACCTGGGTGTCCGTGTTCGCGGAGAGTTGCTCACTGAAGCTTCCGCAGGTCACATCCTCCTGAACTCTGATGAATGCCGTAGAGACAATTGACGCGACGCTGTGACTGGGAAACTCCAGTAATTCATAGAGTTTTCGTCTATGCTCGGCAGGCACCGCTTCCAGCAAGGCACTGTAACGGGACTCGTTGATATGCGACACCAGTGCTACGGCGTCGTCGCTATGAGCCGAAGTCACCATTTGTGCAATAAAGTCTGGAGCAAGGGTGCTCATCAAAGCTGTAAGCTGCCAGCTCGGCAGTCGAACAGTCACGCTGGCCGCGTCTGGCAAAGGCAGGCTTTCGATAAACTCGCACAATTCGGCACGGTCGCTGTTACCGAGCAAGGCCGCCATACCGTCAGGCCTGTCAGCTGCAAACTGCAGTAAAAAGGGGTCATCAAGCACTGGCTGGGTCATCTTCAGTGTCCTCATTTACCAGCAGCACTTCGGACTCCATAAATCGGCCGGTGGGTAAAGTCACCAGTCCCTGGGTCGATTCAAGCACTACAGCGGTGCTCAGCATCTCAATAATCTTACCCTCGGTGCCGTTGACACGGATAGTGTCGCCGACCCGGTAACGGTCAAGAGCACGCCGTGCGAGCAGGTTTTCCACTAACTGCCGGCTACCCAGGGCGAATGCCAGCGACAAACCACCAAAGAAAAAAGCCAAAAGTATGACCATGACGTCGGAGATGAATGATATATCGATCGCGGTCTGTGCGAGTCCCGTCAGTACTGCGGCAGTAATGACCAGTAACTGCGCAAAACGGGGCACCAGGTGATCGGAGCTGATGCCCATTATTCCCGCCAGCAGGCTACGAACAACGATTCCGATCAGGTAACCGGAGAGGATGATGAGACCGCCCAGGATCAGCTGCGGCACGTACTGAAGCAGCAGCGACAGCCACTCCTTCACTACGGAAATACTAAGGGTATGCAATGACGCCAGCAGGAATATTAGCAACGTACCGTAATACACCATCCCACGGAGCACTTGTCGGAGTAACCGTAGGTCAATGTTTTCCAGACGAGTGGGCGCCCGTCGACGCAGGTAATCTTCCAGGATGAGAAGCCATCGCTCTACTATTCGACCTAAAAGGCCGGCAAACAGGAAGCCGCTGATGGCAATAATAATCGCCAGAATTTCCGGTTGATCGTTGAGCAGTTCAGACACCATATCTTGACCTACCTCTTCGGGGCTCTCCCCATGTTAGTGTTCGCCGCCGCCCGATACCAGACCATCATAATCGTCTTTTATCACGGATGGCATTACGCCCCTTAATACTCTTGGGTGGTGGTGATGGCGGCGGCGGGAACAATTTCTGCGGAAATACATCATTGCCGTTATCAAGCTTAATCACCGGTTTCTGCAGAATGAGCGTGTTCGGGTACGTGATTATATTGCCTGACTCAGTGCGGATCAGGACATGAAATAGACTTATCTCCTCCACCGTACCAGACAGATCAAAGTCGGCGTCCGTCACCTTTATACGGTCGCCTACTCGATAGGGAAAACCAAAAAAGATGACCATGCTCGCGGTAATGTTACTCAGAATTGACCACTGCGCGAACAGCGCAACACCTACCACAGCGAAAACTGAAGACAGAAACAGTGATATTTCACTGTAACCCAGACCCAGTATCAGACAAACAGCGAACACAAATATCACAAACATGGAAATATTGGCCGTCTTGGCAAGGTACTTTATCCTGACTTGTGTAACCTCCTTGCTTTCGCCCAGGCGATGAATCGCAATACTCACCGCTCTGGCAACAAAAAACCAGATCACCGCACCCACCACAATAGACAGAATCTTCATAAAACAACCTGCATAGTCATTAGTACCTCTTCGATTTCAGCGCACAAAAGTTCAGCCGAGCGCAACCCGTTGCGTCATATAGCCGAGGTAAAGCAAGACAAAAAGCAAACCCATTCTTCGTCCCATGTGCGCTTTTCCAAAATAGAAAACAGCGATAATTGCAATGGCAAAAAGAAGCGATAAAGAAACATCCACCAGGCCACCCTCAGGGACTGGCAGTGGCAGCAGCAGTGCACTTATCGGCAGCACGAAAAGGCTGTTGAAGAGATTGGACCCCACCACATTGCCCACGCAGAGGTCCGACTCATTCTTCACAGCGGCTACTACGGAGGTAACCAGCTCGGGCAAGCTGGTACCAATTGCGACGACGGCCAAGCCAATCACCACCGGGGAGACACCAACAGACGTGGCCAAGGCGGAACCATGGACGATAGTTAATTGCCCACCTATGCCCAGGCACACGATACCTGCCGCAAGATAAAGCCAATGGGCTACTGTGCTAATCTCTGGAGGATCGGGCAAGGCCGCTTTCAGTTCACGCATATTCTCTATCAGCGCGTCCTGCCGGGTGCGAAGAAAGTCGCTCAAGCATGATGTAGAAAAACACGGTGAAGAGCAGCAACAGCACCATGCCGTCCGATCGACTCACTATCGCGCTGGCACCCTCAAAGGGCCCATCCAACATCATCACCATCAGGATCAAGGTAGCCAGCAACAGTAAGGGGAGCTCACGGCGCACCAGCAGGCCCTCTATGGTCACCGGTTTTATCAGGGCTGCAAGACCCAGAACCAGGCCAAGATTCGCCAAATTAGACCCTGCGACATTGCCAAACGCCAGCTCGGTTTCTCCGCGCAGAGCCCCCACCACATTCACCATCAGTTCAGGCGCGCTGGTACCGAAAGCCATCACCGTCAGACCCACCACCAGCGGTGGCACTCCATAGCGACTGGCTATACCCGATGCGCCGGCCACTAATGCGGTGCCTCCCGCCAGTAATAGCGCAATTCCAGCGAGCAGCATGAGGAATGTCATACGGGTTTGACCATAAGATTGAATACCTTCTGCAAGCCGTGCCCAGTGTCATAATCTGACCAGGCCACCTGTAATTGCAGGCAGAGATCACCCAGAGGAAAAACCACTGCCCTACTCCTCTCGCAGCCCAGGACCCAAGTCAGTCAGGACTATACCATGGTATCAATGTGCCGAACGTTAGCGCTACAATTACTGCCTATTCCCCCGGCTCGCAAAGCTTACCGTTATTAGTCTCATGCATGGAGTGACATCATGAATCTGGACACGCTGGTCTGGTGCGGCATCGCGCTTTGCCTTACACAGTCCGCTATATTTTCCGGGCTTAATATTGCTTTTTTCAGCCTCAGTCGCCTGCAACTCGAAGTAGAGAGCAAACGCGGCAATGTTAATGCCGAGACCATACTCAGCTTGCGCGAGGATTCGAACTTTCTCCTGGCGACAGTGCTATGGGGCAACGTATCGATCAATGTACTGCTGACTCTACTGTCCGACTCAGTGATGCTGGGTCTCAATGCATTCCTGTTCTCGACTATCGCTATTACCTTCTTCGGGGAAATATTTCCCCAGGCCTATTTCTCGCGCAACGCCCTGCGAGTTGCCTCTGCCCTTGCGCCGGTGATTCGCCTTTATCAGATCCTGCTATTCCCTGTGACCCGGCCCACTGCCAAACTTCTTGACGCATGGCTGGGCAAGGAAGGTATTACCTATTTTCGGGAGAAGGAATTAAAAGCGATGATCCACGCTCATGTGGAAGCTGAGGAGGCGGAAGTAGAACATGTGGAAGGTATTGGCGCTCTCAATTTCCTCGGCATCGACGATATCCTGATCACCGAGGAAGGCGAAACGCTTAACCCCAGCAGTATGATTACCCGTCCGGTAACCCTGGACCTTCCACTTCTGCCGCAGAAGGGAAGTCAGGACTTCGAGGACTTCTTGCGGCAGGCCCATGCTTCGGGCTTGAAATGGGTCGTGTTGGTCAACGACGAACAAGAGCCTCTTCTGGTAATGGATGCAGACGGTTTCCTGCGCGCGGCGCTGCTCGACAACGACCCGGTCGACGCCTACCGATTCTGTCATCGCCCGCTAATCGTGGAAGACACGAAAACCACGCTTGCAATGGCGATGAAACTACTCAAGAACTCGCAGGAATCCTGTAACAGCTCTGACGATGTGCTGGACGAGGATGTAATTCTGGTCTGGGTGGAAGGCGATCGTAGGGTGATTACTGGCGCTGATATCCTGGGGCGATTACTGCGCGGGATCGGAGATAGCCAGCCTGTTATTGTCTCAGCGCCGCAGCCGTCCTGACAGGCGCTGCGCGAACGCCATAATTGACATCATCTTGCAGGAAAACCGTCCTGAAGCGCATGGATCAGAAATTTTGCTATCCGTTCACTTGACGCATAAACCACACCCTGGTGATTCATAAAGGTCGAACCCTTGCGATTGAGTTCCAACGACTCACCCTGGATATTGCTGGCCCAGCCCCCCGCCTCACCGACGATACAAACGGTAGCAGCGAAATCCCAAATGCTACCGCCGCCCTCTCCAGACCTGGGCAGCTTTACATAGCAGGCTGCGAGGTAGTCCAAAATCTGGCAGGCATTTTTCACGGCACCGCTGCCATAGACCATTTCAACGCCATCCAGACGTGAATCCCGGGCGCACTGGTCCAGGATATAGAGTATGTCAGCGTAGTTTTCATGCGCCTTTAAGCTTACGTCTGCAAATGTAACCAACCTGGTAGATGCAGATGTTGCCCGGGTGATGGGGACGTAATCTCGATAAGCGCCCTGCCCCTTGATGGCGTGCGTCAACGTGGCGTCCACAGGATCGTATACAACACCAATCAGGGGCACGCCTGATTGCTCGACCAGCGCGATTGAAACCGCATAGCCGGGGCGACCCTCCACAAAAGGCAGGGTGCCATCGAGCGGATCTACGCACCAGTGATAGGGCTTTAGCAAGCGCGCTGGAATCACACCGGGTACATTCTGTGACGATTCTTCTCCAACGAACGCAATATCCCACTGCTCAGACGGGGCCTGCAGGCACTGGCGGATGATGGCTTCGCTGCGCACATCCACCTCGGTCACAAGCTGGGATGCAGTGCTACTGCCGGCATCTTTGAACTGTCGCTGCAATCTGCTGCGGTCCGCACTTTGCACAAACTGACCCGCCTCCAGCGCAGCGTGGATGGCCACATCACACAACTGCTGTAAAGGCAGGGCTGCGTAAGTCATGATTGCAATCTCTCGACAACCCTGCGGGTGAGTCGCTCACTGTAACTGTTGATTTTCCAGTGGCCGGGGCTCCAGCCCTTGAGAAAGCGGTGAAAGTCCGCCCAGGCTACGTCAAAGAGTCCTCGCCACTCGTTTTCCAGCTCGCTCGTATCAACACCGGGTTGTTTCTCGTTAACACGCTGACGCAGGCCGGAAAAGTAATAATCCAGCAACTGTCTTTCCATCGCTTCGCATTCGTCTTCACGCAAACAGCTGCCCACAAAGTAGGCGACGTCCTTCATGCCGCAGCCTCGACCCACGTACTGGAAGTCCACCGCTGCGACGCCGGGTATCGGGGAATCGCCGGTGAAACAGAAATTGGCCAACTTGGCGTCACCGTGGACAAAGGTTTGATGGCGACACTGGCGCAATTGCTGATCAATCAGCGAAGCGGCTTCGCGCAGGCCAACATCCTCAAGGGCGGCCAATTCATCCGGACGGGTATCGAGGTGCCAATAGCTACCGCACTCCCACAGCCCGTCCGCCTGGCTATTGAGGAACGTCGCATGAAAACTCGCCAGCCAGTCCAGGCACGCATGTATGTCCCCGATCGCCACATTCTCTTTCCTGCGATCGAAACCGGCAGCATCCAGGTCCTCCAACACCAGTACGGTCTCACCCTCTACAACATTGACAGCCAGGCAGCCTGGCACCGGACAATCACTGTCGCATTGATGCGCGTAGTGCTGATACCAGCTAGCCTCCACCTGGTATGAGCGGATTTTACGATTGTGGGAACGTGCCGTATTCCAACCACGGGGATGGCTATCCGCTTCAGGGAGTTGGATGTGCTTGAGAATCACCGACGGACAGGATCCACCTTCCAACTCAAGGCGAACGATTTCGCCGTAGCCATTCCAGAGCGACTGAATAACCCTGGTGCTGCTAATCGTCTGCGCACCCGTTGCTGTAAGGACTGTGTTAGTGATCGCTGTATGCATGACACCAATATAACGGTGAATCCACAAATGTTCAGCTCAATCTCCGGAGCAAGTCATCGTAAATAAAAATCAGGAGGCTGCTGGTCGACAAAGCATTTTGATAGATTCAGGCGCCGCTTTTCATTTACGCCTGTCCACGTGACGGTTAAGTATGCGTTCCGCCTCCTGCCTTACCAGAGGTTGCTTGCGCATGGCCCACAAACGGTCACGCGCGGCCTGGTAGCTGGTGACGCAATCTACAATGGGGTCGGGATAATCGCAGGTCCAGCTCATACGCTCAATGGGCGTCGCCTCCCAGGGGGCGTGTATCAGGTGATTTGGCGCGTCGCGCAGTTCAGGCAGCCACTGACGCAGGAATTCGCCCTCCGGGTCGTGGTCGCGGGACTGCTTTACCGGGTTGTAGATACGAATGGTATTCGCGCCAGTGACGCTGGCCTGCATTTGTAGCTGCGCGTAGTGAATACCCGGCTCAAAATCGAGAAACAGCGACGCGAGGTGCGTAGCCGCATCCAGCCAGTGCTGCCAGAGATGGTGGCAAAAAAAACTGACCAGCATCGCCCGTGAGCGAAAGTTGATGTACCCCGTTTCGGCGAGGCAACGCATATTCGCATCGATGATCGGGTAGCCCGTGCGGCCCTCGCGCCAGGCCGCTTGCAGGTCTTGATCGGCAGGACGTTGCAGCGCCTCGTAGCCGCGGTTAATGTCCTCAAATTCCATCCTGCATTCCATTTCAAACTTCTGGATAAAATGGCAGTGCCAGTGCAGGCGTGATTCAAAGGCGGCCATAGGCCTGTCCCACCCGAAGCGCTGGCGATTGGCTTCGAGTGCCTGGTAGACCTGGCGTATGGATAGGTTGCCCCAGGCAAGATAAGGTGAGAGGCGCGAGCAATGAACGCGGCTGCCCAGGGGCTTGGAGACAAACTGCTGGTAGCCTCGACCGCGCTCGGCAAAGAAACTGGCGAGGCACTCCGCAGCGGCGCCAGGCCCGCCCGGTTGCAAACGGGAATCAGCATCGGCCCAGGGCGCGTTTTCCCTGCGCAGCAACAAACGTCCGAGATCGCCCGACAGATCCAGGTGCGCGGGCTGAAGCGCACTCAGCTCAGGCTGTGCCTGCGGTGCGCACATGATCTCGCGCCATTGTCGGTTCCAGCCTTTACGGTTAAGCCTGCCTCGCTGCACCCCATTGCTTGGACTCTCATGCCAGGCAATGCCGTTGGCGGCGGTGAATCGGGCCACGGCCTTGTCGCGGTCAAACGTGGATCGCAGGCCAGTCTCTTCATGGCTATAGAGGGCAGTTATCTCGCACGCGGCATGCAGCCTGTGCAGCAGGTCCAGCATATCGCCCTGGAACACGTGGACACGACACTGGTACTGGCGGAGCTGGGCGTTTATATCCCGAAGCGACTCGCCAACGAAACGCCTGTGGCGGTCTGAGTAGTGCGGGTCATTCATCAGCTCGGGCTCAAAGCAGTAGAGCATCAGCACAGGACGACCAGCCTTTATCGCATCTGCCAACGGTTGGTGATCCTGCAGCCGCAGGTCGCGTTTGAACCAAACCAGCGAGATACTCATACCGGACTATCCCTCTGGCCAGACCACCGCTTCTGCGGAATCAAGCCGATACAGCGCGAGATCACCCTGACGCAAAATGCCGCGCAGAATTCGATGTGTGTCCCGATCGAACATGAACGTGTTGTCCTGCCGTTCACAGCGTGCTGCCTCCAAAGAGGAATAGGCGCCCAGGTACATCCAATTGTGCAGCAGATGCCATTGCTCAACCGGTTGACAGGCCAACGGCTCCACGGCGCGCTCGTGTAGCACCAGTGGCTCCGTGGACGGCCATGCCGACAGCTGTCTGGATGCCAGTGCCTGCTGCAGCCGCGCACCGTGGTCGGCCAGGGATTCACTGCCCTCGCACACGCCACGGCAGCGTCCAATCTGCCTTTGAAAACACGGGCCTTTGCCGCTTTCCAGACCCAGCATAATGGGGCACAGCGCCTCTGCGCGCGCAAGCGTATCCAGCGCTCTGCGGGCCGCGAAGCGACTGGCATAGTAGCCGTAAGCACTGCGTATGTCCGGATTGTCCAGGGTGAAGCAACTCAGCACAGGGCGCACGGAGCCAGAATCATCAGGCTCCAGGACGATAGACCACATTCGCCGGACTGCGCGCTGGCGGCGGTTAAAGGTCGGCATCTGTTGTTTGATTGCGGCGTTCTCCAGTAACAGCGCACTCGCCTCGCCTGCGGTGGGCTCACAGTCAATCCGTCGCGTGGCATGTAGTAACCTCCGCTGACGCTTTGTCTGACTGGATTCGGCAAAATGGCTGCGCACCCGGTTACGCATGTTGATGCTCTTACCGACGTAAAGCACCTGGTCGTACTGGTCGAGAAAGCGATACACCCCGGGACAGGCCGGTGGCGTCTCTGCCGGCTCATCGGCGAGGGTATAATGAAGCGAGTGCATTGGGTGGCTTGGCTTCTCGGGTTCTCGAAGAGCTAGGCTTATGGTTTTACTACGCCCGCCGGCTTTGATTGGACTTACGCGATGGGTACGCTTCACGCCCACTCAAACAGGCTGATTGACCAGTGTTGAAGCACCGGGAGTGCGACCAGGGGTTTCAGGCGCATGGTGATGGCGCGCACGAGAGATTTATGAGTGCCCTGCATACCCGGATGGGCAACAATAATAGGCAAGATCTTGGGATTTTGGGCGAGGGACTGCCTTCTGGAAGTTGCTTTCCCTGATGGACCACTGGCCCAGTTGCGGCGTCAGTTAGCCTCCGCGCCATGGCTAAGGCGATGAAGATGCTATTATCATGGGGTCTGCCCAGCGAGAATCAAGCCATGTCCATAGATTGTAGAACCCGTCGCCTCTGTGAGCGAGTGCACCTGGAGAGAGACGCTGTCTTTGATTCCTTGATCCCCGAAGCACTGCGCAACATGCTGAACTCGCCGGACGCGGCCTTTGCTACAAGTCTCTGCCCCACCTTACGCTGGAGGTGAATGGCCGCTGCGTTACCCTACGTGAAAGCCATGGTGCGCTGCACATCGAGGAGGGAGATACGTCCGATAGCGCTGCAGTCAGCCTGGGCAGCGATGCGCTTTCGGACCTCGTGCAGGACTGGTCAAGTACCATGGGGCTCGCCATGAACTCACGGGTAAGGATGACCCGCGGCAATTTTGATGACTGGATCGGATGGGAGCCGGTATTTCGCGCGCTTTTCGACGGTCGGCCGGTCCATGAAGCCGGTGCTGTCACTGTCGTCGACAGGGATGGCAATGACCTGGACCTCAGTCGCAGTTTTGAACTCAATGACGATCGCGACGAAATCTCACACTTCCTGCACGAGGCCGGTTTTTTGCACCTGCGTGGCGTGTTTACGGAAGAGGAAATGGCGGTCGTATCCGCAGACCTCGATAGTGCGCTGGCAAGGGCAGAACCCGATGACGGAGCATCCTGGTGGGCGGGGGATTCGCAGGGCGTGCAGCAAGCGGTGCGCGTCCTGTTCTTTCATGAGCAGTCAGCTGCGCTGGCTGAACTGCTCAGGGACTCGCGACTGGGATGGCTGGCAAATATCACCGGGGACAATCTCGTTGGCAGTGTGGAAGGTTCCGGCTGGATGGGCGCTGAAGGCCTGATCAAACCCCTGGATATCAAGACCGGTCTGTCAGACCTTCCGTGGCACAAGGATTGCGGCCAGGGTCGCCACTCCTACTATTGCAACGGCCTTACCATTGGCATTTCCGTCACCGGCGCAGACGAGCGCAGCGGTGCACTGGGGGTCGTGCCGGGCTCACACCGGGCCAATGTACAAACTGCGCGGAGGGACCCAAGCCTGGACTTGCCGGCGATCAAGCTGGTCACACAAACCGGTGACCTGACAGTCCACTGCAGTGATACGCTCCACCGCGCGTATCCGCCCATAGACCGGCCGCGCAAGGTTGTTTACACGGGTTTGCAGCAGCCACTAATGCAGGGTGACTTCATCGAAGAGGTGCCGGTGGAACAGCAGCGTGCGACGCGGGCCAGGCTGACGAACGTGCGCGACCGCATCGCCGGCGCAGCGGGGCAGGACAGCTTATAAACTGTGATATTCACTCCGCGAGGGTAACCGCAGTAAGGAAGATATTTACCGCTAAACCGCCAACAGTCGGCTCTGCAGCAAGGTCTCCATGTCTCTGCGGCCATCTGCAATCAGTAAGACGTAGACATCCTTGTGCCGAATCGTATAGATGATTCGATAAGGTTTGAAAAAAACCTGGCGATAGTCGTTTAGCCCTAGCGCCAGCAGTTCTCTGGGGCGGTTGCCTCGCTCGGGTGATTCGGATAGACGCTGCAGGACGGCTTCAATTTTATTCAGGACGTAATCCGCTTTCTCGGCGGAATCGCCTGTCGCAAGATATTCGTCAAGTTCTTCGAGATCCCTCACTGCATCCCGGGTGAGGAAAACCTGGTAGCTCATTCCGGGTCAGTGCGACGGGCTCTTATCTGCCCTATGGCCGCCGATACCTCGACTACTTGCCCAGTCTCGATCTGTTGCTGACCCAGGGCAAGGATCTTGAGAAGTGCGAGAGTCTGCTGAGTCTTCTCATAGCTCTCGATATCCTGCACCACCATTTTCGCTTCACCGTTTTGTGTGATGATCATCGGTTCGCGTTGTTCCTGCAACTGATTGACTACATCTGATGCATTAGCCTTGAGATAGGAGATGGGTTTGATATTGGTAGAGGGCTTCATTTTGCACTGGTCTCGTGGGCAGCGGTATGCGGAAGACTGAATATGGTCCTAATATGGTCTTGTACTGTCGGTCCGTCAAGTGATTAATAGAGACACATTTATTCTCCGTTGGGACCGCTGGGCGCCGTTACCCTGCTACCCGGCCGGGCGATACTGCGAATTACTGCGAGAAAGGTCAGCGCCGCGCCCACCAGAGCAGGCGAACTGTCGCTGCCGTGGGCAAGGCCATGTATCCGGATTTAACACCCGATGTCACCGGCGTCATTGCGCGCTTTATCTCGCAGACTGTATGGCGGAGAGCGAGGGGTTCGAAACTTCACAGGGTGAATCTGACGCCACCAGATGCCCTCCAATGCTCTTAAAATCAAAGACTTAAAAAACTGGGGTGGGCATTTGGCGGCCTTAAAGGGCGGGCAGATGGCCCCATGGTGGCCTCATAGTTAAAATCTGCTGGTGCGCCCCGACATGACTCTCTGTTGCTTTCAAGCCTACTCCATGCTAGACATGCGTAAATTACGGAATATACGGAATATACGGAATATACGGAGTTTCACCCTATGAAGAAAATAACCGCAACAGAGGCTTCCAAGGCCTTTGGCCAACTGGTCGATGACGTGCAAAGCGGGTCAGTGACCATTGAGCGCAACGGGCGCCCCGCAGCAGTAATGTATTCCTATGAAGAATCACAGCGCATCGAGGCAATGAGAGAAGCTCACCTTGATGCCCTCATACAAGAAGGCATCACTGCTGCTGACGAAGGGCGTATTCGCCCTCTTTCCCAGAAAGTGAGAGATGACATATTGGCCAGTGCCCGCAAACGGTATGAAGAACGAAGCCAGTAATGCTGACACTTGAGATCACCGACCAGGCAGTGGCCGATATCGAGGGAATCTATTTATATATCGCTGTTGAAAGCTATCAAAGCTATGCCGAGAGTTTCGCAAGCCAGGCCTTCAAGACGTTCGATCTTCTCTGCCATAACCCTCAGATGGGTACAAAAAGGACCCGATCAGGGGAAGGCGTCAGGTTTTACCCCATGGACAAGGTCAATATTTTCTATCGTGTTGTAAACAAGCGACTTCAAATACTCAGGGTTCATCATAGTGCCTTGGACAGTAACAGGCCTCGGTTACGATAGTTCATTTGTTCTAAGCATCAAAGATGCTGCTGCCAACCCCCTGGATACTGATGATCTGGCCAACTGTTGAATTGCACTGAATATTGATCCTTTTTTGCAGAATACTTGCGCCGAATTCTGACCCAGCTAAATCGTAGAATCTGCTTATATCACGGCTGGTTGGCAGGCAGAGGGTGGTACCTTTCTCCATGCAAGTGGAGGGTTAAATTTGACTGCAAAACGACATCCAGGGGTAAGATATCGCAGCTGCGTGCCTCTGGCCGACGCTCTGCGCTCGATGCGGTTTCAACACCGCCAATTTATCCGGTCGCCAGAATTGCACGCGAGGAAGTGCGTTGGCTGCACTGCGAACCCCCTCCGAATTTCGGTCCGCCGGGTGTAAAGCCAATACTGCCAGCTGACTGGAGGCAGGCAAGAAAAATGGATGATTTTGCGAGTACTGCTTTATATAACCTGATTGCATCGCGTCTCCAGACGCTGGGAATGGATATCAGGCCTACCCGTCGCTTCGACGGGAAAATTGATCGGTCCGAGAAGGCTGACCTGCTCGGCGATGCTCTCGCGTCACTGGGTGCATCGGCAATCGTTGGGATAGGTCAGGAGATCCACTCCATGGGCTCAAACCCTACCTTGGAAGTGTTGACCCGGTCGATTTCGCCCGGAGATTTACTGGAGAGATGGCTGCGTCTGGAGCGTTACTATCACGGGAAGCACCGTATAAGAATTCTCGAGATGGGCCAGAGTGCAATACTCCTCGAGCACTACTCTACGGGGGGTGGGCAACCTTCCGCGGGCGAAGATCTCGTCATTGCAGGGCTGCTCGCGGCACTTTTACAGCAGATCGGGTGCAGGGGACTCTCATTGGATATCGGTGAACCCGCGGTGCGGTTCATCAGGAATGATGTTTTTACGACTTGTCGACAAACACCTTCCAATACCTCGAACTGCTCTATCCGATGGCGGTCATTCGCACTCCGAAACCTCGGGGCCAGCCTGCACTCCGGCTCCGGTACCGTAGCGGACCGACTGTCGGAGATCATCGGCGACGACCTGGGTCGAAACTGGCGGCTCGATACTGCTGCCCGGTATCTCGAAACCTCCGCCAGGAGCTTGCAGAGATCACTTGCCAGAGAAGGCACCTCCTTCCAGAAAGTTCTCCGAACCGTTCGGGTAGAGCATTCAGCTGCGCTTATTTCCTCCTATGGATTCAAGCTGGCCGAAGCGGGCTATGCCTGCGGTTTCTCGGATCAGGCGCACTTTAGTCGCGAGTTCAAACAGCGTTTCAACATGTCGCCCTCAAAGTTTGCCGAGATGGTTGCGCCCCGTTAGGACTTTGCGCGCGGAGCCGGCCGCGATTGGCGCGATTATTCAAGACCAGGCGTCGATCATCAGGCATGATTATCGCCGAAAGTGACTTCTACCGAGGCAGTGGCTTATGCAACCAGCGATCCGGAAAAACATATCGACAGCACGAGGTATCGCCGTGAACACCAGGCTGGCGGGCCGTCGGGACTTCCTGCAGCGCATGGCGGCGTTGGGCATACTTGGCAGTTTGCCATCTTCACTACTGGCGCAGGTCGTCACCCGTGAACCGACTCCGAGCCGGTTCGGAAGCCGTTCAACCGCGGAGGAGGTTACCGAGGGCTTAGACCTCGCCGGGCTTATCGGTATCGGCACGATAACCGGCCGGATCGTGGGCGGGTTTTTGCTGGACCATATTGACGGCCGCTTTGTGGCCGTAGGCTGTGGGGTTGCGGCGACGTTGATGGCGGCGGTACTGCTAGCGACAGATCAATCCGTCGGCGCAGCCATGGCGGGCTGTTTCTTTCTCGGCCTTGCTGCCGGGGCCGAATATGATGCCTGTGCCTACCTCACCACTCGCCACTTCCCGCGCCGAAACTTCGGCGCACTGTTCGGACTTATCGGCGCTTTGTCCGGGGTCGGCGCAGGCATATCTCCGTTACTCGCAAACGCGATTTATGATGTCACGCTGACCTACCAGACCGTTTTGTGGGGCATCTTCCCGCTGTTCATAGTAGCGAGCATATTGTTTTTGATGATGGGCCCCTATCCGGACGAGGCTGACCTCGTCTGAGGCTGCGGGAGGGACGGTCGGGGTATTTTCGGGACTCCGGGCAAGGGATTGATCAGAACAGCCTCGGGGCTATTACCTGCCCTTCCCCGCTGCATTTATAGGGTTTTATCTCAAAGCTTCCCTTCCACCGACTCGATTTACCGCTAAACCGCCAACAGTCGGCTCTGCAGCAAGGTCTCCATGTCTCTGTGGCTATCTGCAATCATTAAGATGATGCAGACATACAGAGATCGGGCATGCAGGTCGAATCCACAATAATGGAGATGAGTGGTATTGTAGAAATTCATGGGTCTTCTCCTTTGTTGGTTTGGTTGCCTTCCCGCTTACCGCGACTGCGGTGGCTGGGGGAGAAGGCTCAATAAGTATCAAGGCATTGCAGCGGACAAGCCGAGGAATCCGGCGTTAGCTGTTCTTACAGGGAGTAAAACTATGTGGAAAAATAAAGTAGCGATTGTCGTACTGCTATCCATTTATTTGCCATTTTCAGCATTGGCGCAATCACCCGATGAAAAGAAAATCCGAGAATCAGTGGATCTTCTTGTCAGCAGCTTGAATTCAGGAGATGCTGCAGCCATTGCCGATTTGTATGAAATTGATGCAGACCGAAGAAATGGATCCGGTGAGTGGGCAGACGGACGAGCGCAAATTGAGAAAATGTACCAGCAAACTACACAAAACATACTTAAAGACATGTCGGTAAAATTCGACTACAAAGTTAGGTTTCTGGTTCCAGAGGTTGCTCTTGTCGATGGTACGTGGACGCTGGGTGAGAACATGAAGGGCCCGTTTACCGTGGTAATGGTAAGAAGGTCAGGGACTTGGTTAGTCGCTGCTGGCAGACAAGGGGCAGCCTTCGTTCACTAAGCATTGGCCTGGGGCCTGGCTATTGGATTTTTATTCTAAAGGTAATGGATTGTTGGATGTCTTAACAGCAAATACCGTTAATGCAGCTAACAAGTCAATGCAGTTTGTTACGGACAAAAAAACGGCCTCCACTGGACGCGCTAACGCGCGCCACTGATTGAGGCGTTAAGTGATAGCCATCTATCAAAATAAATGAGACGAAATAGAAGAATAAGTTAATTTCATTCTTGATTTTTTATAAAAATATTTCGGCAAAATGTTTTCCCTGGGACTAAGGTTTTTGAAATTTATTGTGGCTACGAAAGAATAATAAAAATCTCTTAAATTCAGGTTGTTGCAATATTGTGGGGTTGGTCGGCTCGGCGAAGATGATTGAGCACAGTAGATAAGAGCTCCCTAGCATTTTTTGGTATAACTGAATTTTTCACAGATCTCCACCGGCAAGGTGTTTTACACTTTGAAGACGCCTTACCGGGAAAGCTTGCACCATGAGCGCAGCGAGTGCTTTGGTTATGGGACGACACAGGTGGCATTCGAGCGGGGCGGCCATCCGCCGGTGGATTTCATGGCGTGATTGGCAGCGCTGGTATGAGCGCGGTCCGTCAACAACACCCGCTATCATGGCGTACTCGCCCCAAATCATCGCTGGCGCTTGCTGGTTACGCCGGCAAAGCGAGGCAAAGGTGCGAAGCGCCTCCCAGGGCACCCCCGGAGACATACCCGATAAACCGGGGCAGGCTCTTGCATCTTTTCGCTGGAAAGGATTCCAGCTCAACAACAATCAATCAGCAGGGAGGCCAATGAGAAACAACCTTGCTTGCCCTCCTGCGTGCTGCAGTCCAGGGATGGACGAACATGAACTGCAAGCTAACCGATGCGGGCACTATTTCAGCAGTCCGGCGTCCCGGAGAATAGGCAAATTTTTCGCGAGGATTTAAGACTCAGCAACTAAGCTAGCGCAGAAAATTTACTCACAACACCTCTTTTATCCCCACTATACTTAATGCCCAAAGTAAAGCAGGCCATTCAGGTGGGTAAATAGCCTGAATGTTAGCTGTTAGAGCCCCCGCCCTGCCCTCTAGATCTGTCAAAGAAAGCGGGAACTTCGCCATGCTGCCTTTTTCATCTCAAAGCGCCATTCTGCGCAATCTTTGGAGACTAATCTTTCAAAACTCGTATGCAAGCTCAAGGCCATAGGTGCGGGGGTCGCCAAACCACACGACATCCGGTGCATTAAAGCCATCGATTTCGG
Source organism: uncultured Gammaproteobacteria bacterium (assembly GCA_963845135.1). Lineage (GTDB taxonomy): Bacteria > Pseudomonadota > Gammaproteobacteria > Pseudomonadales > Halieaceae > Halioglobus. The sequence goes on from CAWJQW010000009.1 coordinate 68,800, forward strand.
AGAAGTTTATCCTGTCTAAATGATACTCATCATCCAGCAGGTTTTTGCCCCAGAGTGCCAGTGTAATACCTCCAGAATCACCCACAGCCCATCGCGTCGCTAGTCGCGCAGCCAACAGACTGGCGCTGTTTCTCTCTGTGCCTGGTGTTACATCGTATGCATCCGTATAGGAATAATTGACGTTTGCCGTCAACTCGCCCCAGCTCATCTGATGAACGTAATTCAAGTTTGCGAACACTGAATTTTCCGGCGCACCGGCGCTGCCACCTTCGTTCACTACAGTAACCTCATCTGGCGTTCCCGCACGAAACACTGCATCGTAGCCATCCTGCTCAGCATCGAGGTAGGCATAACCCAGAGAGCCGGTGAGCTCGTTTGTCAGTTGTGCTGTGACCTCAAATTCAAACCCTTTACTTTCGCCATCTGTGTTGAAGACGTTCTGACGCAGAGGGTCTGCGGGGTCCTGCTCGGTCACCTGTATGTCACTCTGATCATAATAGAATACCGCCATGTTCAGCCGCACGCGGCCTTCCAAAAGCTCTCCCTTGTATCCCAGTTCTATCGCCTGCATGTCCTCTTTATCGAAAGTGAAGCCATCCAGGGTGGTAGCGCCAGTGTTGTATCCACCAGACCGGAATGCAGTGGTATAACTGGCGTAAACATTGGCCGCATCACTCAAGTCGTATTGCAGGATCAACTGCGGGTCAAAGCTGTCCCAGGTGTTGGATTCCCTCGTGTCCGAAAAAGGTAACCCGGTTATGACGTCATAGGTGAACACGATTGCGGAAAGGTCAGGCAGTGGGCCCTGACTCACAAAAGTCTGTACATCGCCTTCTCGTTCATCCTGCGAGTATCGACCGCCAGCGATGACGTGCAGGCGATCCTCAAAAGCCCTGGGGCTCCAATTCAAAGTGCCGAAAACAGCGTACGCTTCGGTTTCGATACGGCCATAGGACTTGATTGCGTTGTCATTAAAGAAATCCACCACGTCTTTGGTTACGGTGTACTCTTGACCGGCGCCGGTATCCTCATTGAAATAGAACACCCCTGCTGTGTAGTCCAGGCCCTCTGAGATCGTGCCCTTAAAATTTAATTCCATGCTGTATTGTTCATGGCCATCCAGCACAGGATCCAAACCCGTATTTGATACGATACGGTCAGTCCAGGGCAGTAGTGAGCCATCGGTCTCAGGCCAAAAGCCTCGGGAGTCCGTAGCGTCGGCCTCTCGGTAGGAGCCCAGAAACTTAGCGGAGTGATTAGTGGCAAAGTCCCACTCTGCAAATAAGCTGTGTGCTTTCAGGTCTAACTGAGACTCCTCTAGAGCGTAAGCTGACGTGACTTTATCCACGCGACTATTGGTCACGGGTGGATTGATTAGCGCACCCAGACCGCCCAGCTCGCCTTTCCCAAAAACGGATTGTGAAAACTGTGGCTCCAGGTCTGACTCATTTTCTTCATAGGCATAGTCCAGTACCAATGTGTCTGTAGGCGCCCAGCGCAGATCCAGGCGCCACGCTTGTCGTTCGTAGCCGAAAAAATCAGGCCCGGGCCCGTTGTTTTCTACCCAGCCATCCCGTGATCTGGTCATACCGGATAACTTGGCAGCAAATGCTTCAGACAGTGGCAGGTTGATGTGCCCCCTTGCCTCCTCAAGGCCATAGTTGCCGGCACCAATTTGAATCTTGCCAGTCATCGCTTCTGTAGAAGCTCTGGAACTGACCAGGTTGATGGCTCCGCCCACTGCATTTCTACCGTAGAGCGTACCCTGCGGCCCCTTCACGACTTCAATTCGCTCCAGTTCCAGCGCATCAAATGCCAGCCCCGGTGTCTTACCCAGATAAATGCCATCGGTGTAGAGTGCCACCCGTGGGTCAATACCAATCGCCACTTCAGCTGTGCCAATACCCCTGATCCATATTCTGGTTCCACTGGCGATACCTGCGGCAGGCGCGGTGACCAGTCCCGGCGTGTAAGGCCCCAGGTCCGACAGGCTGTCGAGCCGATGATTACTCAAACTTTCCTTTTTGAATGCGTTGATGCTGATAGGCACATCCTGCAAGTTTTCCGCTCTCTTCTGCGCTGTTACGATTACTTCTTCAAGCGTAGTTTGCGCCTGTGCAGTCACGCTTGTGATGCCTGCCACCATGGGCAGGGCTAAGGCACCAGTTATGAATTTTCTCTGCATTTTCATCTCTGAACTCCTGTCGCTACATTTGTCATTATTTTATTGAGAGCACTACCTTGAATTAGAAGTTACTGGTCTGTTGCGGTCTCACAATCGCTCTGCCACCAGGCGTTCGGATACCTGCCAGAGCTGGCTGGCCAACGCTTGCGACTGAGCATGCGCAGAAGACGGCGCCACCTTGCAATCAGCGAAGTACTGGCCGGTGGTTGTATTGAGTTGGGGCTGAGTCGCCACATAGCACTGCGTGGCGGCACCCTGCTCAACATTGCGTTCAAATGGTTTGGCAAAAACTGATATAAGGTTCGCGAACATCCCCTTGGTACTGCGCGCGAGGTCGGTTCTGATCACGCCCGGATGCACCGCATTACTGGTTGCACGGGTGCCTTGAAGGCGTCGCGCCAACTCGTTCGAGGTCAGAAGATTGGCCAACTTCGATTGCCCATAGAACTTCCAGGCGTTGTATCCCGTGTCACCAGACAGGTTGTCGAAATCGATGCCAGCGGGTACCGAGTAGGTATGCCCGGCACTGGAGAGCATTATTACGCGGCCTTGATCTGCTGCTATGACCTGTTCCAGCAAGCGATTGACCAGAAGAAAGTGACCGAGATGGTTGGTCATGAACTGCAATTCGATACCGTCTTGCTGGATCAGCTCAGGCAGGGCCATAATACCTGCGTTACACATCAGAATATCCAGCGTAACCTTTGTTTCCAGCAACGAATCCGCACAGGTTGCCACACTGTGTAAATCGGCCAGATCGCAGGCAACAGGCGTGGTTTTCCCCTCCACAAGCGAGCAGGCTTCCCGTGCTTTTTCTAACGTGCGAGCGGCTCCAATAACATGGGCACCACGCAGCGCCAGCACTCTCATGCTTTCAAACCCAAGCCCGGAGTTAACGCCTGTAATCAGCGCAACTTTGCCGGAAAGATCAATGCCTTCGGTAACGCACTCGGCGGTGCTGCGGCGACTGAACTGGGCGTGTGAACTGTTCATTGCGAACCCGCATCGCCCCATAGTGGATAGACTTTACGGGGGTCACAGGTCTCCTCAACAATCCATTTGCACATGCGCCGCAGCGGTTCTATCGCATCCTGTGGCATAGCTACCGATGGCGAACAGGCATAGCCCAGCGAGGTCATTCGCTGGGCGCCAAACAGGGGTAATCGATCGCGCAGCTGCTCCTTGAGGCTCTCCGGATAAATACCCACGGTTTGCGTTAAAGCCGTCACCGCTGCTGTGACTTTTTCAATACTGTCGACGGGCACCAGGTTGGCAACACGACCAGACAGCATGGCAGAGTAATCGACCGGTTCATCAAACTGGGAGACAATCACTGCGCCTTCCAGATGCTCACCGCCAATAATGCGGTAGAACGTATCGTCCATACGCGTGGCATCTAAATGTTCAGCCAGGTCGCGGTTAAAGCTCTTGGCCTTGGAGGTAATATTCTCCGGCAGCTGCATTAGTTTCTGATACACCAGCTCGCCCAGACGGTTGATATTCGCCAGTCCTTCTGCATCGGTCCCGCACAGTACATAAATCACTCTGGCGCTGGCGCAGGCCTCCTGATTGGCCACGCCGATATCGCAGGCTGCGCGCGCCGCTACGTCGTGCAGGTTTTCTTCGCTTGCAAACGCTTCGGGGCCAATAATCGTGGCACTGCGTTTTGGGTCCAGCGATATCAGTTCAATCCCGGGCTGTATGTATTGCGTAACGTGCTTCACCGAGGCAAATCCGCCCCAGGCCACAATTTTTTCAATGTTTTCCGGCTGATACAGCCTCTGTTCCAGTGCTGTATCTCCCCCTTTCCAGTACCCGACCGTCAGGTGTTTGGTAATGGGGTGATCGGGCGCGATATCGTTCAGGGTGCGAACGATAGCCATGGCCGTCAACGGGTCGTTGGATGGTGCCTTAATAATGGCATCGCTGCGGGTGATTACATTGCGGATAATCGTAATCGCCGAAACCAGGCCGCCATTCCCCGCAGGAATATGCAAAGCGCGGGCACCAAACGCCCTCACCCTTAGGTCCCTGCCATCTTTCAGGGTCTGATTGACCCAACCCTCCAGGTAATCGATACCGATACGTAGCTCAGCAATTTCACGCATGGACTCACGATCAAACGCCAGCGGCAGCTGAACATAGCTGCTCTTGAGGATTTCCGCCGGGTAGTTGGTGGCGACCAGGCCCGCTTCATAGGCTTCTTTGATATAGGGATTGGTGTCGAAGCTCAAAGCGTGACCAAGCTCTTCTAATACATCCAGAATCTCCTCGAACGAGACGCTATAGAGATCAGCCATTGCCATGGGGTTTTTAAGTGGCAGCTCGTCAATATACTGATGGATGTCAGGTGCCCGAAATTCACTTCCGGAGCCGCGGCCACCAAACTCTACCCAATTCTCCTGAATGAGCTTTCCGCGAATAAAAAGAGGAACGTCAAAACGACTCACCCCTCAAACTCTCGCATATAGTTTATCGCTTCATTCTGAACGTCTTCGGTTGCTGAACAGCTGATGCGATCATCTTCCACGCCCTGCTTTTCGCTGTAGCGCATGATGTCATGATGAATATGAACGCTGTTCAGCCCGCAATCGCAGGGAGTGCTCCAATCGATAGTGATTTCATCCCCAGAGATGACACCGCCCCAGTGACTCTCGTTAAGAATGTCGTAAAAGGCGGCACGCCCGGTCTGCACACCCTCGCGGGGAAGAGGCTCACTGGTATCGGGGTCCAACAGAAACGGGATAACCCACGGCTGCACGTGGTAGTGCCCTTTTTTGCAGGCCCAGTGAAAGGCACTGATCTCAGACATGCCATAGCCCTCCTGAATTTCATCAACACCCAGGAACTCGTTGATCGTTTCCATAAAGTTCTCTGGCAACGCTACGCCCTTGGTGCCGCCGCCCGTCAATATGGCTGAGTTCGCGGCAAACACGTTTTTAACACCCCGTTCCAGTCCCGCCTGAGCCACTTCATACATAATGGGGTAGGCGCTGGTCATAAAGATGCGCTTGCCACGCAACTCGTTTGTGCACTTCTCAAAAAACCGGGACATCTCTTCTGGCCGCCGGGCCTGCATCGCCTCAAACTCATCCTTGCGCGCCAGCAGTTTGGGGTCTATTTCCAGGCGGTCTAGCTCACCTCGCGAGGCAGCAGCGCGCAGCTTGCTGGCAAGAAACATGAGGTCGGTATCGATCGCATCGTTATACAGCGCATGAAAGCGACTTTCATCGCCGCCGGTAAAGGCGGTTTTAATCAGGTTGGCCAGTCGCAAGTGACCCAGCTTTCCCTTGGCATGATTAGGCCAAATGACGTCCACTTGCGGGTCCAGGTCTGCTTCAGTGGGCTCCAGGCCAAACGTCTGAAAGAGAAACATCTTCCACAGTTGCATGTTGTAACGCGCGCCTGTCTTTGACTTGGGGATCAACGAAATGGTGCCGGTGGTCCCTGAGGAGGTGATTGTCTCCAGCGGTGTTTGCTCGTCCAGCCTGTCGATCCATTCGTCGATACTGTTGCAGCCACTTACGTCTACATTCGACAAGTCATAACTGGTGAGTTTGTTAAGCCATTTGGTCATCAGGTCAAAGCGCTTGCTGTCCAACAGCGAGGCCGGGTAGGACTTGAAAGCGGTGTGGGCGAAGAAAAGCGGCACCACATCGTTGAATTCTTGCAGCGCCGTTATACCCAGACGGTCAGCCAGAGTGCGTAGCATCTCTATGCTCTCGTAATGCTGCGCGAAGCGCAGCCCCATTGCTGTGCGCTGCAGTGCCTCCAGTTCCTCTCGGGAATCATATGCATCTGCGTGATTGAGTGATGGAAGAACCCGATCGGGTCGCTCATCAGTTGAGTGGCAAGTTCTTGCTGTTCATCCGCCATATAGGAGCGCTCGATTGTGTATCGGCAATGGAGCCACAGCTCCAGCCGAGTCTGTGCCGAATTGGACACACCCTGTTCACCGTTAATCAGGGCTGTTGATGACTGGATAATGACTGGAGTTTTTTGAAGCCGGAATATAGGATTGGATTATGAATATGGATAATTCGACTGTAATAAAAACACGGATGGCTATGGCAAAGGCGCTCTATTGCGGGCTGCGTGGTATAGAAGTTGACCAGGAAACGCGCTCTCTATCAGTCACCTATAGCAAAAATATCTGGAATACTCCCTGGAAGGATGAAACGGATGCGGCGACGAATACTTATGGACGACGTTTCTTCGAAGCCCTTTACGACATGGGTAATGCGACCAAACTGACTGAACGTTGGCAAACCTGTTTCGATGAAGGCAATAACCCCAGAGATCCCGACCATGCCAGAGCCTTTATCTCCGACGTACTTCGCGTACACCTTCATCACCCACGCGATTATCATAACTTCGTCTGCCAGCGCAGAGAGGTCACTAACAATGGCGTTCTGGATTTTGCGATTGAACACCCCATCTCCGTTGAGTTCTGGGCTATCTATATCACCATCGATGGCACAGCGACTCTTACGGTCGACGGGGAATCCGCGATTCTTGAATCAAATTCCATCGCCATCATTCCGCCTGGCTGCGATTGCGTTATTGCCCGACACGATAATGCGCCAAGCTGGAGTTATGATTGGCTCAGCTTTCGCTCCAGACTGAACTGGATTGAACTGCTGGGCTGGGCGAACGAGCTCACCAGACCGGTATCCCTCAAGATCAACAACGCAGCCAGTTTCACCGCTTTGACCCAACAGACAGAGCAGCTGGAGTCCACCACCTACTTGCCTGAGACACTCTCAGAGCGACTGTGCCATAACGTTATTGAGAACATTCTGATACGTATCCGGATGCTGGCTGAGGAAGCGACTGGCGGAGAATTCCAGACCAACCGGAAAGTTCAGGGAGCCATCGACTACATCCTGAAACACTACGGGCAGGAGATTACGCTTGAAATGATTGCCGAGAGCGTTGGCAGTTCACCGAGTCGGCTGAGCGCCCTCTTCCGCGAACATTTTGGTATCAGCGTTATCAAGTGGAGAGATCAAATCCGTATGCACAGAGCGAGGGAATTAATCGAGCATAGCCACGAGCCGATCGCGACTATCGCCAACAGTGTTGGCTACCCGGATGCGCTATATTTTTCCCGCCGCTTCAAGGAGCATTTTGGAACGGCGCCAAGCCATTTGAGATCGGCACAGTGAAAACCATCGCTGCAACTACTTGCAAAGTCGGAACGCCGTGCTCGTACTCCCTGCCTGCAAATGATAATTGGCCCGGCCATCGTAGAAGCGCGTAAACAGTTAATGCTCTAATGAAGTCGTCCGTCAAATTGAGCATTGCCGACCGGACTGGCCGACCGCCCTATCGCTGCCGCCCCTGCCTCCGGCCGATGCTCCAACAGCCAGTCATTAATACACCCGGCAGCGGCTGGAGTTTCGGGAAGAAAGTCTTCACCCGCCACCGGGGCCGTGACGCTGATCCAGCGTTTCGGCTCTGCTCTCAACCTCAATATCCACTTTCATGTTCTGTTTCCGGACGGCGTCTATGTGTATCGCGACGATCAGCCACCCCGCTTTCTCCGAGTCAAAGCGCCGGACAAAAGCGAGTTGGAGGCTCTGGTTCAGCGCATCAGTAAACGTGTAGGCCGCTGCCTGGAACGCCAAGGGCTACTGGAAAGAAATGCCGAGAGCGCCTGGCTGGATCTCGAGCCTGTCGAGGATACCGATGCCATGCCACAGATTTTGGGCAGTTCGGTATCCTACCGCGTCGCCGTTGGTCCTCAGCAAGGACGCAAGGCATTCATGATTCGCACCATACGCCCACTGGACAAACCTGATCCAGGATTGGAGCGAGTAGCCAAGGCCAATGGCTTCTCACTGCACGCGGGGGTGAGCTGCGAAGGGCATCAAAAGAACGAACGGGAACGACTTTGTCGGTACATCGCCCGCCCGCCAGATTCGCCATGACCCGGGCAGGTCAATCCCGCCGACGGTCAGCCGTAAACTCACGAACATGGGCTATACCCTGGAACCCAACAGCTGGGGGCCACTGGGTGACGTCCAGCTCATTACCGTCGGCCAGGGGGGTGAAGTGGAAGCGGCAGCTGATCCACGCGGCCGCGGTGAAGGACTGGTGTTCCCGATTGGAAAGCGTTGACGCTATTCAGGCTTTGCGGGTCTTCTTGGGCGGCACCGCCAAGTTAAGTCGCCGTAATTGGTAGAATCTGCCAATGAATACCTACAAACGACACCGATTTCCACCCGATATTATCAGCTACGCCGTCTGGCTATACTATCGATTCAATCTGAGCCATCGGGATATTGAAGATCTCCTGGCTGAACGCGGCATCACCGTATCCAGAGAAGACATACGCCTCTGGTGCAACAAATTTGGCTCTTTGTACGCCAGGCGACTGAAACCAAGACATCAAGGATACGGTGATACCTTTTACATCGATGAAGTTTTCGCCGTTACCACGCGCCCGGCGTGCCGGACCATTCAGATCAATGGCAAGCAGCACTATCTTTGCGCGCAGTGGATCAAGATGGCGAAGTGGTGGATGTCTATCTCCAGTCAAAGCGCAATGGCATCGCCGCCAAGCGCTTCTTCAAGCGCCGACTGCGCAGACACGGCGGTGAACCCAGGAAGATCGTTACGGGTAAACTGCGCAGCTACCCGGTCGCACATCGAGAGCTTATGCCAGATGTCATTCATAGCACTAAGCAATATGAAAATAATCGTGCAGAGCAATCACACGAGAATACCCGGGTGAGGGAGCGAGGGATGCGAAAATTCAAATCATTCGGTCATGCGTGGCGCATTCTTGAGTACTCACGCTGCCGTCAGCAACTTGTTCAATCTCGGTAGACATCTGGTGACTGCCACTCACTACAGGAATCTTCGGGTCATTGCGTTCGCTGAATGGAGCAGGGCAGTTGCTTGAGATCTGATTACGGATTTCTACGACGTCGTATAGTTAATTTGGCAAAACCCTAACGCTCACCGCATCTATCAGTGCGCTACTGTGCTGCACAGCCGGCAGCACCTTCGGTCATTATCCAGGACAACGCATTGGTCAATAATTGCAGGTGGTTAGCCGAAGCAAAAGCCTCAGCACGGTGCCCCATGGCCGAATAGACCGCACGACCCTCCCCTACGCAGTTAGACCAGACCACCGGGTGATCGCCCATCCGTAAATCCGTCTCAGTGTTGAGCAACTTCGCACTGGGGGTGTAGGAGTCTTCATCTACTGTAGCCAGAATATTGAACCCGCGCAGGCGTGGGCTATCTTCCCAGGAGTACCATTCCTCCTCGTGCTGCCATTGCGCAGGCATTGCCTGATTGACCGGGTGGGCTGCCTTCTCGGTGACAACTGTTGCAGTCTGGAACTGCGGCCCCATGATGTGGGCGGTAAAAGTCGCGCCAATGAGTTCTTCCATATACCAGTCCCACTCGGCATGGGAACCGTCTCCGGCAGCGTGAATACCCAACCAGCCCCCGCCCTGCTCCAGCCAGCGCTGAAAGGCGGCTTCCTGACTTTTATTGAAGACATCTCCGGTGGTATTCAAGAATACGACAGCATCAAACAGAGCGAGGTCGTCGGCGTTGAACACAGCGCCATTTTCCGTTGTAAAGATTCCCCAGCCCTGCTCCTTCGCTATATTTGCCAGCGCCTCTTTTCCGCCGGCAATGCCTTCCTTGTGGCGAAAGCGATTGGTTTTACTAAATACCAGGATAGCCGGAGAGGACAGGTCTGCGCTGATTTCGGGCGGGGTCGTATCATGATGCGACGAGGGGAACAAAATATGCCAGGCGCCGATGTAATAAATGCCTGCCAGGCCCAGCACCGCCAGCAGCACAATAACCCCAACGACCAGTTTAAGAATTCCTTTTAAAGAGACTGACATAGCAATACCTTCGGCTTTTTTTATCCATTTAATTAACGCAAGCTGCGCCTGCGGGTTCTGACAATCTTGTTTGTTACGGCTGAACGCTGGCTGGTCGGGCACTGTACCAGATAGGCGATGACCAGGCGCGCTCCTGAACAGTACGAGGGACGCTGTCGTCGCAGCAACCCTGCAAGCCCTCCGGCAGTGAATCCGGCGCCTCACAGCTCACCTGGTTATCGACGCAGATACGCTGTTGCCAGCGGCAGGAGGGATTTTCCACCACGCGGCTATAGTAGACAGCGTTGCGACTGGCATTGAATTCCGGGTCTCGCCATACGGTACACAGGCTTTGATATCCCTCTCCGTGTGCTTCGCAGTTTGCAAGGTTTACACCCGCGCCGTTATCCGCAGTCCCCGCCACGTCGAACACCCGTTCGCGGCTGTTGCCCTGCTCATCCACCCAGGCCTTGATAACCTGCATGCGCTGTATCAAACCGCCAGGGCTCGCCGCTGTACCCGGGTCGGCCTGCGCCGAAAGCATAAACGCAGGCGCCCGCCCGTTGCCATCGGCGCTCTGCAGCTCACCACCCATTGGCACACCCCCGGCATAAGCCTGACCAACCTGGTCGGCCTGTTCGCATAAGTCATCACTATAGCGCCAACCGCCAAAGAAGCGCAGCTGTATCCGCGTGCCACTGGTGGCGTAAGCCTCTCTGCGCTGCATCGCCTTAAACAGTGACTCACGTGTGTTTTGTTCTGCGTAGAGCACTGCCAGTCCGCCAGGGTTTTGCTCTACCCTGTCCGGTAGTTGCGCCTCACCCGCCTCAGCACTGACATGTTGCGCGCCGTGGTTACCGGTATAACCGCTTTCATCCACGGCACCGCCGGTACCGGTATGGGTGTCGGTGCCGCCTGTAAAGCCGGTCATGAAGGGGTTGATATCCAGCCGCTGTTGCTGGCGCAGGCCCTCTCGCAACGCCTCTCGAATATAGCGACTGTCGTCCGCCGGCATCTCACCCATAAAAGGCAGGTATTTTTGTAGGAAGTTGCTGTAGGGCAAGCGCTCAAAGGCACAGAGTTCGTCTTCTGAGCCCACGCCGCCAAAACACTCGGATGCCCCCTTGTGCTGCACAATTTCCACCAGCCGCTCATAACGCTGACGCTGCTGTGCGACACGAGCCGTCATCGCGTCACCAGAGGTCAGGGTTGGCGCGAACATAAGCCCTTCGCTGAGATTCGGGTTATGGGGAATAGTTATCGCTTCACACTCTGCCACGCCGTCACGACAGGCGGCATCCAGTGCGTCCCACAGTGCTTCCGGAGTGCGTGCCTCGCGCGCACTGATGGGGCTGGACACAACGTTGCTGGAGCGAAAAATAACGTTGCGATGCAGATTAGCCATGCCGGCCAGCCCGCTCCATTCATAACCAACAAATGTACTGAACTCGCAGGGGCTATTATGCGTTGCTGCCGCGGTAAGTGTATCGCGCCATGCCGCTCTTGCGGCCGCATCACAGGCCTCGTTGCCGGGAGGACAGAGCGTGGAAACCGGCAGCGCTTTGGCTGCAAACCCCGCGAACAAGCGTTTCCACACACCGGCACCACACAACCAGGCGCCGGGTCCGTCGTAGGCAGGGTCTTCACATAATCTGACTTCGCCAAGTGCCTCGGCGTGATCGGTTACCGCCATAAAGTCCAGCGGGCGATCCAGCTGCAAGCTCCGTACACTCCCACCCTGCGTATCGTAGGGTGGCAACGACAGCCGCGCACCGCGGGCAAACTGATAGGCCTCATCCGGACCAACCTCTGTATTACCCATGCGCCAGTTGGCATCCTGGGAGAAGCGCGTGTGAACATGAATATCCCCAAAGTATGCGCGACGCCCGGCTTCGCGGTCGGCACAATCGGCCCAGGTAACTGTGGCGGAGATACAGAGCAGGCAGACCAGGGAGACGTGTAAGCGTTGTTGCAGGCGGCTAAACCTCATGGCAACACCAGCTCGCGCGTCTCGCTGGCTTCCCAGCCGTAACGTACCGCCTTGGCTGCCAGCTTTTGATGACCCGTCACTGAAACCGGAGTGACGTAAAGCTGCCAGGAGCCGTCATCCAGTCGATAGGCCATGGAACTGCCTTCTGTAGAGGGTATCAACGTCAATTCCCCTTCACTGACGCGCAACTGCGGCGCGAGAGTAACAAGGTGGTTATCTTCACCGGTGCCAAAGCGGGCCACCATTGCCGCCTCCGTGTCTTCAGCGGTATCCCCCATTTGCTGAGTCCATTGCGAAAGCGCCATGCGCATACGCGCAAGCATTGTCGAGTACTCTGGCAGCGTGGCGACATTGTGTAACTCGAACGGGTCTGTGTGCAGATCGTACAGTCGCTCCTCACCGGGAGCCTCAAACCACTGACGCTGCGCTGGCGTTAATTTATCGGCGGCATACAGGGCTCGCATCTCCCGCATCATGTCGATGTTGTCACGAAACATCAGCGCATGGCCGCCCTCTTGCTGCGGATACCAGCTGCGAATGTATTTAAAGCGCTGATCGCGCACGGCGCGCTGTCTGTCCATTACCTCGTCGATACGATCGCGCGAAGCAAAGACATACTCTCGCGGCGACTGCGAAGGGTCAGTGAAATCCTGACCGTGAAGATAGCCAGGTGCCGGCACGCCGGCGAGGGCCAGCACGGTAGGCGCGAGATCCACAAAGCTGATCAGGCGCTCATCCAGCTGACCCGGCGCAACGCCATCGGGCCGATAACTGTCGGGCCAGCGAATGATCATGGGCACCCTGATACCGCTGTCGAACAGTTCACGCTTGGCGCGGGGCAGGCCGTCACCGTGGTCCGTTGTCCAGATCACAATGGTATCGTCCGCCAGGCCCTCTGCCTCAAGCCGGTCGAGAATGGCGCCCACCTGCCGGTCCATTGCTGCGACGTTGTTGTAATGCGTGGCCATATCGTGACGCACCGTCGGCGTGTCAGGGTAGTAAGGCGGTATGACCACTTCCTGCGGAGCAACCACCTCCGGCACGTCATCATCCAGCGCCCACCATCGGTACAGCTGCATTAAAAAGTGAGTGAGGCTGTTTGGCAGAGTACCCAGCGGTGAGAACACACCACTCTCGTGGGTGACCATGAAATTGATCAGCCCGAAGAACGGCTGACCCTCCTCACGGCCCTGCCAATCGCTTACACCCTCTGCACTCCAAATACTGAAAGGGCCGCTACCCTTGAAGGGACCACTGAACTGGTAGTCAAGCTTGTTGTCGGTGAAGGTGTAATACCCGGCAGCACGCAGCAATTCTGGATAGGCTTTAACATCGGGCGGCGGCACTGCCGTATAGGCGCCTTCGGGGCGCGTGCTGGTGCGCATATGCTGGCCACCCACGGCCACCTGATGCATGCCCAGAATGTGGGCGGCCCTGCTGGGTGCGCAAACACCAGCGGTAACAAACACACGGTCATACCGCACCCCTTCAGTAGCCAACTGGTCCAGCCGAGGCGTGCGGGCGACGCTGTCGTTGAACGCACCGATTCGAGGGCTGAGATCCTCTGCCATCAGCACCAGGATATTCGGTGGCCCGGACGCCGCCACGGTCAACGGTGCGAGTAGCGAAACCAGCAGTAAAAGCACTAACGGCGGTTTAACCATCAAGGTTCAACTTAGAACTGAAACTTCACTCTGACCCCTGCATAGCGCTGGCTGTCACGCGCCAGTATCTGGCCTATGGCCTGCCTGCCACCGTACAGCTGCCCGAGATTAGCCTTGGACACCAGGTAGCTCTCATCGAACACGTTATTCACGAACAGGGTAACGCGGTAGGCAGCTCGCTCGCGTTCGACAATGCCGATACTCAGGTCCATTACGTCAAAGGAGTCGTACTGCAGCTCGGGGTCCTGATTGAGGCCGAAGACTACTTCATCCTGCCAGCGGTAAGAAAAGTTGGCGAAGCCTTCAAAGGGCATGGAGGACAGGGCCAGCGTATATTCACCCGAGAGGGTGAGCTTGTGGTCCGGCGAGTTATTCAGATCCTCACCGGCCAGATCCTGCACTGTCACACCGGGCGCCAGTTCTACACAGCCCTGGGCCTCTGTCTGGCCTGGAAAACAGCGGGCATTGGGATAACTCTTTACGGTGGCATCGATCCAAGCATATCCGCCGCGCAGCACAAAGTTGTCGCCCAGTAACGCTACCGCGTCGATTTCTATGCCCTGGGTCTCCAACTGCCCCACATTGGAAATATCAAGCTCGAAAGTGCCGTCCTCATTAGTTTTGGTATTCTGGGCCTGATAATTGTCGTACTCGGTATAGAAGCCAACCACGTTGAGCTGCAGGCGCTGGTCCAGCAGGGTTGTCTTGATACCCACTTCGTAGGCGTCGGACTCTTCCGCTGCCACAGGGTTGTCGGCTTTACCCTGGTTAAAACCAGTGGAAATATCGTAGGCCTGCCCTTTGTAGCCCCGCGAATAACTGGCAAACAACATTGAGTCTTCATTGAGAAAATGCTGAACAGACACCTTACCCAACCACACACCATCAGAGTCGTCACCGCTGAAACGGGAGGCTGAGGGGTTGTCCACGAAATCCGCAGAAATGTCCTCGTAGTTATAGCGCAGGCCCAGCGTCATGCTGGTGTTTTCGGCGAAGCGCCAGTTGCCCTGGCCGTAAGCCGCCATACTCTCGGTGCCGGCCTCCGCGACCCAGTCCGCCACCAGAATGGCGCGTTCAAAACTGCGGTCGGTATCGGCATCGGCATAATAGAGGCCGAGTATGTAATCGAAATTGTCGTAAATGGGGGAATCCAAACGCAATTCCTGGGCAAAGAAGTTCGTCTCTACATCCGACAGCGAATTGATACCACCTTCGAGCAGGCCGCCGCTTAAAGCCCCGGCCACATCCACGTCGGAAAAGTCGACGTCCTCATTATTCTGGTACTCCCAACGATTCCATGAAGAGATAGATGTCAGGGTAAATTCATTCAATTCATAGGCCAATTCGAGGCTGGCCGATACGTCGCGACTCGTGCCCAGCGAGGCATCGTCCTGGCGTATCTTACGATTGTCCTTGCCAGGCGTAATGCCAACGTCGATTTGATCGGGCACGAAGCCCAGCACGCGCGCCTCCGGGTCCAGGTCATACCAGTTGATACCGCAGCAGTTAAGCTTGTCTTCGCTGTAATTGACGATCAGCGTTGACGTGAAACTGTCGGTCGCATTCCAGACAAATTTGCCGCGCCCCCCTTTCGACAGCCCGCCATTAAGGTCGCCACCCGTGGTCAGGTTTGTCATATAACCATCACGGTCATCGTAATATCCCATTATGCGATAACCAAAGCTATCACTCACAGGGCCGGAAACAGTGCCCACTGTGCGTATCTGGTCATCGTCCGTGGCCACCAGCTCAAGGCTACCCTCAAACTCGTCTGACGGATTTTTGGTGGTAACACTCACCAGGCCAGCGGACGCGTTTTTGCCAAACAAGGTGCTCTGGGGGCCGCGCAATACTTCTATGCGTTCAATATCTACCAGATTGCTCAGCGCCTGACCCGGCTGAACCTGCGATACGTTGTCGATGATCACGGCGACACTGGGCTCAACACCGATACTGAAAACACTGGTGCCAATGCCGCGGATGGATATCGATGCCTGCTGCTTGTTGTTGCCCGTTCCCAGAGTCAGTGACGGCGAAATCCGGGTGACATCGGAAAACTCCTCGATACCCATTGCCTCGATAGTCTCCGCGCTGACTGCCGTCAGCGCCACGGGGATATCCTGGGCGCTCTGCGCACGCTTTTGTGCCGTGACGATCACTTCTTCCAGCGTCTGCGCTGATGCGATGTGAGATTGTTGGGTCAGTATCAGAGCCGCGGCGATGGCGGCCTTACAATGAAAATTGCGGATCATAATGAGTACCCTGTAATAGTTATTAGACTGTCTCTTTTGGTATTACCACCTTACCGCCGCCCTAATATGCCCTCCTTGGCCTATGAGGGCAAGCGCAAAATGGATGCGATCTTACGGTGACCTGTCAGAATTCCATTCGTGACAAATAGTTATACGATGGGCCAACAGGCTTGCCCCCGCTGAAAACCGCTGCAGCTGCTACACGTTGTTTTAATCGTCGCGTGTTGCAGGGATTTTCTGACCATCCCGGTGAATAATCAGCTGGTTGACCGCCCCGCTGGCATCACTGACAAATTCCAGTTGTGCGCTACCGTCATCGGAGCTGATTTCAAACAACTGGTCATCCAGACGGGTGAGCAAACCCTCACCGCCAACGGTGGCCTCCATAAACAAACCTTCGGGCTCCTCACTGATGGTGATGGTGATAAAGCTCACAGAATACTCGCCGACAAATTTGGCAAAGCCACGATCCACATAGACCTCGCGCAGTTCATCGGCCGTCCAGGGCTGCTCACGCTGGGCGCTTTGACTGCGGATAGCCATGGCCTTTTCCACGGACACCGCCGGGGCGGCGTTACCCCACGCGCGGCGCAGGTAAGTCATCAGACCAGCGAGCATGGCGTCATCCAGTTGCGCGAGATGACCATGCGGCGGCATCACTGCGCTATAGCCTCCCTCACCCGACCCGCTTTTACCTTGCAGAATGATACGGCCCAGCCATTCAGGGGGACCGGCCACCCACTCGGAGCCAGCCAGTGGTGGCGCCAAACCGGGTGTACCGCTGCCATCTTTGTCATGGCAGGAAGCGCACTGACCGTAAAAAACCTCGCCCGCCGACATCAGCTTTTTCTGCTCACGCGTCAGGGGCTCGATACCCAGTGCCAGCGGGTCGCCTGGCCAGGTAAACGCCCGGCGGCCAGACAATTTGGCCACCGCCAAGGCTTCACTATCCGCGTTATCACCTGCGTCGACGCTATCGAAGATAGCGGGGATGGCCGCCAGAGCTGCCGGCTCAAAACCCGTGCGCAGGGTGAGTGCACGAAAGGCATTCATCACTGCGATCTGTTGCGTCACATTTGCTTGAGCGACCAATGCCAACAAATCGTTTAGCTCAGTATTTGCCGGCTCTGTAGAGGCCATGTCACCACGCAAGTCCCGGTAGGCGTTGGCCGCCAGAGCAGCCACGACCTCAGCTGCCTCGGCGGCTGAACCCATTCGGCTATCGGCCAACATTTCCGGGATGGCCGTCATTTCCTGTCCCCGCAGTGCGCGCACTGCGGCCTGGCGCACCAGAGGGCTGTCGATATTGGCGTGTAGATTGTCGCGCAGTCGTTCCCGCAGTGCGGGACTGGCGGCAAAGTGACCCAACTCAAACACCCATTGCAGCTGGACTCTCTCCGGCGCCCCGGACAGCACATCACTGAGAGCGATCATGTCCGACTCGCCAAGCAGCTCGGCACCCGCGCGTAAAGCCTGCACCTGACGCCAGGGATCATCGCGCTGTACGACTTGCAACACCAGCTCGGCATCGAGTTCACCGCGCCCGGCCAGGGCCCACAGCGCGTGCCCCGCAGTAATGGTGTTGTCGCCCAAAGCCATCGCCCTGAGTGGCGGGATCAATTCTCCGGAGCGCCGCAGCAACAAACGCTGAGCGGTATCGCGCTGCCAGCCATTGCCACTGGAAAGCAGCTCAATCAGTGCGGCGTTATCGGCATCGGCCAGGTTAACGGTGCCCGGTGCTGTTTTGCCTTCTGTGTGCCGAACCCGCCAGATTCGGCCCTTGCCTAAAGGCTTGTCCAGCTGGCGCTGCAGAATCTGTTCGCGCAGTTCGTCCGTAAGGAAGTGGACGTCCTGCACAATTCCCCGATACATGTCGACGATGTAAAGCGCCCCGTCGGGGCCGTTAAAAGCGTCCACCGGACGGAAGCGCTCATCGGTAGAACCCAGGAACTCGCGCTGCCCCCAATCGGGGTCGTCATATAGCATGTGCTCGGCGCCAAGCTCCATGCCGTTTTCACTCAGCCGCAAACGGGCCACAGCATTGGCCGCGACTTCAGGAACAAAAACATCGCCCGCGTAATGAGCGGGGAACTGATCTCCGCGATAAATCGTCAACCCGCTGACACCGGTGGTCTTGTGCAGGCGACCGTCCTCGCGCAAGGTCCCTTTGAGGTAAGCGCGGTTTACACCCGGGTTCACTCGCACCGAAAACACCTCGTTAACATCGTTCAGGTTTACGCCTAACCCCAGATATTCTGCACCACTGCCAGACTCCACCAGATCTTCGCCCGCGAACAAATCCGCTTGCACCCAGCTGGAGTTGTTGTTGTAAAACAGACGCCCATGGTTATCCTGGGCGATACCCCACTGACCACGCGGCGGCGAATCGCGCTGCTGCAATACTCCGCCCTGTAAACGCAAACTGCGCTCTGACTGGGCATTGTAGATCCAGTTGTCGATGCCCGTTAACAGGCCGTTTTCCAGGTACTCCACATTGCCTTCTTCGAAATTGGGCGCATAGTCACCTACCCGCCGTTTAGCGGTACACAGGTCCGCGGCATCGGCCAGTTCGCAAAGCCAGAGGTTGGGTGGCTCGCCAATCAGGATGCCGTCGTTGGTCACCGCCACCGCACGGGGATTCACCAGTTTGTCGAGAAACAGCTCAGACTCATCCATGCGTCCGTCACCGTCGGCATCACTGAGTCGCACTACCCTGCCCACCGGCTCATCTTTGCCGTTGCCGAAGGCGTCGGGCATATACCCGCGCATCTCCACCACGTACAGGCGACCGTATTCATCCCAGGCCATGGCAACAGGGTCTTCTACTAACGGCTCTGCCGCCACCAGCTCGATCTCAAAACCCGGCGCGATGCGAAAGCGCTCAAGCGCCTGCTCGGGCGACAACACCGGAGCCGGCTCGGTATCGAGTGTCTTGTAGAAATCCACGCGGTTATCATCGGTGGCAGGGCCTGTTACTGACGTTGCGAACCACCAACCGGCTGTTGCCAGAGCAGCGACCACAACAGTAGTGATTATCAATTTTTTCATAGCGTTTCCTGATTAACTGCTACGGTGACTTGGAATTTTCAAATAAAGACTGCGCACGATAAAGCCGGTCAGCCACGACCAAAATGCAAGGTAGCCGCCATTCTCAGACTCCGGCCGAGCCCCGGGAAGCCAACGGCAGTCTGGTAGTCCTTGTCCAGCACATTGTCCATTGCCAGCTCCAGTTCCAGGGCGGGCAGCACACGCCAACCCAGGCGCCAGTCCAGACGGCGATAAGCGTCCAGTTCTGTTACCACTGTCTGGCCGGTATACAGGGAAGATGCATCAACTGTGCCCGTATATTCGTAATCCAGGCCTGCGTGCAGATGCTCTGCAAATTGCCAGTCTATCGAAGCACCGGCCTGCCACTCAGGCCGGCCCAACAGTCGGGCGTTTTCGCCGATCACATCGATGTCAGTGTAGGTAGCGTATGCCTGCAGTGAGAGCTGCGCGACGGGTTGCCAGCTGACCTGGCCCTCGCCGCCCCGGGTTTCCACCTCGCGGCGATTGATATTGGTAAACGCGTCGGGATCAAAGTCCACCAGGTTGCGATAGCGGTTGCCGAAAGCCGTGACACTGGCTTCCAGGCCAGCCGAAGGTATCCACCGCAAACCGGCATCCCAGCCCTGGGCCGTCTCTGGCTGCAAGCCCGGGTTTCCCACCAGGGCGTGACCAAGAGCGAAGAAACTGGGCAACTTGAAGCCCTCCCCCCAGTTAACCAGGAGTTGCAGCGAGGGCAGCAGGGCGTAACTCGCTCCAAAACGCAGCGTGACCTCACTGTCAAAGTCATCCGGATCATCGTAGCGGGCACTGGCCTGCAGCAGCAACGCATCCAGTGGCCGCACGTGTACATCGGCAAATACCGCCCGGCTACTTCTTGAGAGTGCATAGTCCGTGGGAATACGCGCGCCCAGATCGAGATAACCCCGACTATCGCCGGACTCGTCGCGATAGTCTGCACCCAGGTTGAGCTGATAGCGCGGAGACAGCTGCAGCGTATTCACCCAGCTGAGTTGACCGCGATCAAAATCGGTGTCGCTGCCGTTGGGAGGCACGGCCTGGTAAGGGGCCACACCGGGCGAGTCAAACGTCTCGCTGTGGTCAAAGTAGTCCGCTGCCAACCGGCTGTGCCAAAGTCGATTCATCTGAACCTCCCAGGCAAGGGCGGCACTGAGATCACGATAGTCGCTGACATCTACCGCGTCGGAAACTGCCACCAGCGGACCGCCACTCTGTTCGGGATAGTTGGTGCGCTCGCCGTCCAGATATCGCAGTTGGGCACTGAGCTGTTGCGCATCACTGTACCGCCAGTTGAGGCGAAGATTGGCGCTATCGACCTGCCGACTGCTGCCGGCCTGCCAGCCGTCATCGTCACGCCTGCCCAAATCCACCGCGACGCCCAGATCATCCGAGGCGGCACCGGCGGCGAAACGGTAATCGCGGTAGCCGCTTTCGCCCAGTTCCACCCTGAGTTCTGGCGAGCGGCCTTCTCGCGGATCATGCGATATCAGATTGATCACACCCGCAAGTGCATCGGAACCATAGACAGCGGACTGGGGACCCCGCACAACCTCAATTCTGGCGATACTCTGACTGCTGATATTGCCGATATCGTAACTGCCGCCGCGGGTGTTGGTGGGGTCGTTGAGCGGGACCCCGTCCAGTAATACCTGGGTGAAGTTGGACTCCCCTCCGCGGACCGAGATGGTAGTCAAACCACCACTACCGCCCTCCGCTTCCACCAGCAGCCCCGGCACTGTTCTGAGCGCGTCCGCCAGTTGACGTTTATTCAGTTGCTGCAAGCGTGCCTCATCAAGCACGGTCACCGAAGCCGTAAGCTCATCCAGTGACTGCGGCGAATACGTGCCCGTCACCACTATCGTCTCCAGTTCAGGGGCAGCGTTTGCTGTCCCGGTAACTGTCGTGATAACAGCGAAAGCAAAAGCAAACCCTGCGGTCCCTGCCCGGATCGTTTCCATCAATTCGTTCTTCATAACAAGCATTGAAACAGGTCTACCTCTGCTGACTCTCGCCGACGGAATCCGCCAGGGCCTGTGCTTGCAGGCTGAGTCGGGCGGCGGTAAAGGCGTGCTCCTGACTCATGGCCTCTTCTGTACGGTTCAGGCAGTCGAGAATCAGTTGCCCGAAAAACGGAAAGCCGGTCTTGCCCAGGCAATCCTCCACCTGTTCTCCCCGGGCGTTAACCAAAAACAGGCGCGAGGCCGGTGCGGCTGCCGTCACATCAATGTACTTGCGCAGTTCGATGGTGCCATCCGTGCCCACGATGAAAGTGCGACCATCACCCCAGGTCCGCAACCCTTCGGGTGTATACCAGTCTACGCGGCTGTAAAACGATGCGCCGTTATCGCCGGTCATCGACATCTCTCCGAAGTCTTCCAGGCCAGGCCGGTCCGGGTTGGCGAAGTTGGCGACCCGGGAAAAATTGATAGTCGCAGTGCTGCAACCCGCGTAGGTCAGAAACTGCTCCACCTGATGTGAGCCGATATCGGTGAGAATGCCACCGTAACAGCGCTTGTCGAAAAACCACTCGGGGCGAGTTGCCTTGGCCAACCGGTGAGGCGCCAGATTCAATACCTGCAGCACTCTACCCACAGCGCCCTGTCCAATCAGCTCGCCCGCCCGCCAGGCCGCATCATTGTGCAGCCGCTCGGCATAGTACACCGCATACTTCTGCCCCGTTCGGGACGCAAGCTCGCGCGCCTCATCCAGTTGCTGCAAGGTGGTGAACGGGGATTTGTCGGTAAAATAATCTTTCCCCGCTGACATCACCTGCATCCCGATAGCAGCGCGCTCACAGGGAATCGCGGCGGCGCAAACCATCCTGACCTCAGGGTCCTGCAAAATTGCCTCGAAACTCTCTGCGACCTTCACCCCGGGGTAGGTGTTACAAAATGCCTGCAACCGTTCGGGGTCTGCGTCGTAAACAGTTTTGAGCGTGGCACCCGCGTCACACAGGCCGTTCACCTGGCCGTAGATATGACCGTGATCGAGAAACGCTGCTGCGATGACAAACTCACCCGGCGCAACCACTTTCTCTGCTTCACTGGTAGGGGCGTAACTGGCGCCGTCTTTGATATTTGCCACAGGTGAACCTTTTCAGATGATATCCAGCGCCACCGCCGTGCTGTAGCACACGCTGGCCAAAACAATGAGAATGCACAGCACCATGGCAGTGTTATACAGCAACGCGCGGCCACCCACCGGGCGATCCTCGCCCAGATAGTCCGAACGATTGTTCAGCGCCAGCCAACCAAGGTAGGCAATGGGCAGCAGAAACCCGCAGATCGCCGACGTGGGCAGCACCAGATACGCGCCCATGGTAGACCAGAGAAACACCCCCAGTACCGCCGGCGTAGGCAGCAACAGCGCGAGTCGGTAATTGCGCGAGTGCGGCTCCCAGTTAAACAACGCCCCCGCGGCAGCGCCGCAGCAGAGCATGTGCATCACCAATGAACCCACTGCCATACCCAGTACACCCAGGGCGAATATCAAGCGCCCCGTCACCGGACCCATGCCCGCATCGACAAACATCTGGCCGGCCTGGGAAGGGCTTAATTTACCCTGAATCGACAAATCACTACCGTGAAACGCCGCCGCTGCGGCGATCGCTACCAGGCTGGTGACCAGAATATAGGGCAGCACCAGACCCATCACAATGTCGTAGCGCGCCAACTCCTGATGCTCACGTTGCCAGCCACGCTCCAGCAGCGTGTAGCCGTAAACAAAGGTCATATTAATGCCCACTGCCGTGCCCAATGCCGCCATGACGGTGGTGACCCCGGCCGCATCCGTGGGCAGCGAGCCCGGCACAAAACCCATCATCACCGCTGCCCAATCCACCTGACCCTTGCCGGATGCGCTGATCACCACCCAGGCAAAGGCGAGCACAATCATGGTCGTGAGCAGTTTGATGGCGGTCTCGAACACTTTCACTGCTCGCCCGCCAGCGCCATAGTTCCAGGCGGTAAAGGCACACACGGCCCACACCAGCAGTGCCAGCACGAAGAGATAAATTTCGCGCCCTATGCCGGCCTCCTGTTGCAGACTGAACCCGGTACCGACCGCAATCACCTCTTCCAGCATACCGGCGCTTAGCGGGTAGTGGGAAAAGCCCCAGATAATACTCGATGCCAGCGCTGCAACCGCCCAGGCCCAGGCCAGCGCCGGGCTGACAAACTCACGCATTGCCGCATAGGGCCGCGCACCGGTGCTGAGGGTCTGGTAAGACAGTGCAAACAGCATGATGCAGCCAATAATCATGGATACAGGCTGCACCCAGAGCAATTCATAACCGAAGACGGCGCCGATCGTCAGGGAGGTAATGGCGCTGCCTCCGCCAAGCGTCATTGCACCTTGCAACCAGCCCGGCCCACTCAGACGCAGGTAGCCGGGAACTCTCGCCAGTGCCGGTTTTGCGGCCAGCGCCTGCAGATGCTGTATTTCCTGAGTCACTTCGCTCAAGGTGGTTCCCCTTCTCTGGCTCTGGCCGCTAACGGTAGGACTGGCTCATGTCGATATTGGCTTCGATATCCGCGATCTGCCGCAGGCTGGAAGTACGCCTTCTGTCATTCAGCAGCGTCTCGTAGCGCGCGCTATCCAACGGCAGTTCAACAGCACGGTCTTCCCAGGTCGACTGCAGCATGCTGTTGGCCAGCGACAGCGAGGCCAGGCCCTCTTCAGCCGCAGCTATCAAAGGCTCGCCCTGCAGCACTGCCGCGGCAAAGTTGCTCATTACCAGCGCGTGCTGGTTAACCGCACGCTCGGGCGTTATGTCCTTGACCTCGCTGGCGGGCATCCCGAACATCTCTCTGGTGCTGCGGTTGTACTGTGCTGTGCCAGGCGTATTGCGGGTCTGCCACAGGCGCTCGCCGTCGAACAGCAGCGCGCCGCCATCACCAACAATTTCCAGGCGATTAACACCTGGGGCCTCGCCTGTAGAACCAACAAAAATGCCAGTGGCACCATTGGCATATTCCAGGTAAGCGGTGGCTTCATCTTCCACTTCTATGTCGTGGTATTTACCAAACTGGCAGTGCGCGCGCACGCGGTTAGGCATGCCGCACAGCCACTGGAATATATCCAGATTGTGTATGCACTGATTGACCAGCAAACCGCCCCCTTCTCCGCGCCAGGTGGCACGCCAGTCACTAACCTGAAAATACACCTCGGGGCGGAACCAGTTGGTCATGCTCCAATGATAGCGAACCGTGTCACCCAGTTCGCCGCGCTGCAGAATCTCGCGCATCCGCAGGAACAGCGGGTCGGTGCGCTGATTCAACATCAAGGCAAATATCTGCTCCTGCGAACAGGCGCGCAACAGCCGCTCCCCTTCCCCCACCGAGAGGCCTATCGGCTTTTCCATCAGCACGTGCAGCCCCGCTTCAAGTGCGCAGATGCCGGTCTCCATATGGGTAAATGTGGGTGTGGCAATGAGCACGGCGTCACAGCATCCGCTGCCAATCAGCTCGCGGTAATCCTGGAAGTGGGGAACGCCCAATTCGCTGGCAAGAGGATGAGCTGTGCGACTGCACAGGGCGGCAAGCTGACAGCCCGACACCTCGCCGCTGACGATATTCTGAATATGTTGGCGGGCGATATTGCCAAGCCCGATGACGCCCAGACGAATCATTGGTTGGTCAATCATGATATTACTTATTATGGACGGGTGGACGACTTGCCACTTTTGCTGATCTCCGGCAAACTCAAACACTGGCAAGGTGGTAATACCAATCCAGAATCTCAGTTGCGTCACTGCCTGTCAAGCCAAACCATGACCGGACCAGCTCGGCGCGTTGACGGCCGCAGCGTTAGATAGAGTGTAGATTATATGCAGGAAACATGGCGATGGTTCGGTCCCAACGACCCGGTGAGCCTGAAACACGTGGCTCAAGCAGGTGCCCAGGGCATTGTTACCTCATTGCACCACATCCCCACCGGGGATGCCTGGCCAATGGAGGACATCCTTGAACGCAAAGCAATGATCGAGGATGCCGGGCTGACCTGGTCTGTCGTCGAGAGTATTCCACTGCACAACGATCTGAAAACCCGCAGCGGAAGCTACCAGCAATTGCTGCAGAACTACCAGCAATCGGTGCGCAACCTCGGCCGCGCTGGCATACCCGTGGTCTGTTACAACTTTATGCCGGTGGTGGACTGGACCCGCACCAACCTCAACTACACGCTGCCCAACGCCAGCCAGGCGCTGCGTTTTGAAATGACCGACTTCGCCGCCTACGATGTGTATATGCTCAAGCGCCCAGGCGCCGAGCAGGATTACGACCCCATGGTACTGGAGCACGCCCGGGTACGTTTTGAGGCTATGGCGGAAGCGGAACGGGAAGCGCTGGAAACAAACATTATCGCCGGACTACCCGGAGGTGAAGGCTCCTACGACCGAGATGGTATTCGTGAAGCCATTGCCCGGTTTATCGCCCTGGGAACCGACGGCATGCGCGAAAATCTGTTGGCTTTCCTGCGGGCAGTGGTGCCCGTTGCCGAAGACTCCGGGGTGCGCCTGTGCATCCACCCCGACGACCCGCCCTTCTCCCTGTTTGGTTTGCCCCGGGTGGTCTCCACCGCCGAAGACGCCCGAATTTTGCTGGACGCCGTGCCCAGCCCCAGTAATGGCCTGACACTTTGCGCCGGCTCTTTCGGCGCCCGTGCCGACAACGATCTGGTCGCGATTGCCAGGGAGTTTGGCGACCGTATCCACTTCGTGCACCTGCGCAACGTCAAGCGTGAGAGCGATGGTTCGTTTTACGAGTCCGACCATCTGGACGGCGACAACGACATGGTGGGGCTTATCAGCGCGCTGCTGGATGAAGAAGATCGGCGGCGGCAACAGGGGCGCAAGGATCGCATTCCCATGCGGCCCGATCACGGCCACCTGATGGCTGACGAGATGGACAAACCCGGCGTCAACCCCGGCTACTCCTACACCGGGCGCATGAAAGGCCTGGCCGAGCTCCGCGGCGTGATACACGCTTTGACGTCTATACGACAACGCCCTGCCGACCGGGTTGCAGACTAAGCTACTCATTGCAGCGCCAACTACCCTGACTGAATCAAATCATTAGCGGGGGATAATCGCGCCGCGGTGCCTGACCACTCTCGCCGCCAGCGTCTGGCCGGCGACAATGGCCTCACCCAGCCCCTGCCCCTGCAAACGCGCGGCCAGATAGCCGCCCGCGAAGGCATCGCCAGCGCCGGTGGTATCCACCACCTCGACCGGCGTGGCCTGTATCGGGCAGCTTTCATCGTGCAGAAACCCGATAGCCTGCAGCCCGGGTGTTTTTATCACCAGTTCCCCAACCCCAAGATCACGATAAAAGTCATAACAGGAATCGACAGAATCCAAACCCCAAAGAGCTGTTTCATCTTCCAGGGTGGGCAACACCGTGTCACACAACGGCAGTATTGCGCGGTAGTGCTCTCGCGCCTGATTGACGTCATCCCAGAGCGAAGGCCGGAAGTTGGGATCAAACACTATTTTACAATGGCGGCGGCGAAGATCCTCCAGCAAGTGACGCAGGTTTTCCAGGCCAGAACGGCATATCGCCAGGGTGATACCGGAAAAGTAAAAGGCATCGATATCTTTAAGATGCACCGGTCTGTCGAACCGTTCCCTTGCCGGACTTTGATCGCGCCAATAGCTGAAAGAGCGCTCGCCAGTAGCATCATTGTGTATGACGTAGAGCCCTGGTTGGCGACCGGGAAAGACGGCAACAGTGCTGTGGTCAATACCCTCTTCGCGCAACAGGTCAATAATGGCGGCAGAGAAAACATCGTCCCCCACCGCTGAGAGGTATTGCACCTGCAAACCCCCACGGCGCAAATAAACTGCAGTGTTCAGCGTATCGCCAGCGACGCCTCGCAGGTAGGTGCCACCCGCTGCGGGCGCAAACTCGATCATGGCCTCGCCTGCACAACACACCCTGGGCGCCCCAGACATAGACTTCTCCGGCATTGCTTGAACGACAGGTAAGGCAGCCATTTTGGTCTGACCACTTTACCGATCCCGAGAGTCTGCGATATTCTATCGGAGCTGGCAAGCGGGCCCGTTTCACCGTTTGTCGCCAACAGCGGGAGCTCTCATGCAAATACAGGCCGTTAAAGCACGGCGTCTCTATCTTCAGGTTGCAGACCAGTTGCGCGACCTAATCAGACAGGGAACACCCGCTCCTGGGGAAAGGCTGCCAGCGGAAAGAGCACTGGCTGAGCAGTTTGGCGTAGGCCGCCCCACCGTCCGTGAGGCCATGATTGCACTGGAGATTGCCGGGCTGGTGCAAATACGCTCCGGTTCGGGTGTCTATGTGCTGGAACCCACAGGCCAGGCCGCCCCGGCAACGACTGACCAGGGCCCCGGCCCCTTTGAAATACTCGAAGCCCGCATGCTGTTTGAAGCCGAGGCCTGTGCCCTTGCCGCAAAACGGATATCAGACGCGCAGCTGCAGGAGCTCAACGCCGTTCTCACCGAGATGGAACAGGAAAACCTGCAGCAAACCGTCACCGAAGAAGCCGATGAAAAATTCCATCGAATGATTGCTGAAGCCAGCGGCAACAGCGCCATTGCCTCCACCGTGGACTGGCTGTGGCAGCTGCGCAATGAATCTGAAATCAGCACCCGCTTTCATGAGCGGGTGCGCAGTGAAGGCAGTCGCCCCATCATTGAAGATCACCGGCGCATACTCAACGCACTGCAGCAGCGCGATGCTGCCGCCGCAAAGCGCGCCATGCGCAAACACCTCAAGCGGGTGATAAACACACTGCTGTCGGCAAGATAATGACGTTATGAGTAAAGCGCTTAAGCTACACCCCCAACGCTTGTTCTCCAGCTGTCCGCAGCAGCGCGAGATCGCCACCGGGCTTTACGAGGCGGTAAAAAACCTGCCTATCATCAGCCCCCACGGCCATACGGATCCCCGCTGGTTTGCGGATAACGACGCCTTCGACAACCCGGCGGCGCTATTGATTCAGCCGGACCACTACCTGCTGCGCATGCTCTACAGCCAGGGCGTTGATCTGAACCAGCTTGGAGTCAAATCGCAAGACGATGCCGCGGTAGAGGCCGACCCGCAACAGGTCTGGCAGCGCTTTGCCGATCACTACAAGCTGTTTCTCGGCACCCCGACGCGCCTGTGGATGGACCATGTGCTGGCGGAGGTTTTCGGTGTTGATCAGCGTCTGGACAGCGCAACCGCCATCGATATTTACCAGCACATCGACGCACGGCTAAAAACGCCTGATTTCAGGCCCCGCGCCCTGTTTGAACGCTTCAACATTGAGGTGATCGCAACCACCGAGTCACCGCTGGACCCGCTGGCATCGCACCAGAAGTCTGCAGGATGACCCCTGGCCGGGTCGCATCATTACCGCCTTCAGACCGGACCCGGTAGTGGATCCGGACTACGAAGGCTTTGCCGAGAACATCGAGCAGCTGGCCGCCCTCTCTGGCGAAAACTGCGACAGTTACGCGGGCTACCTGCGTGCGCTGCGCGAGCGGCGCCACTACTTCAAGTCCTTTGGCGCCACCTCCACCGATCACGGCCACCCCAGCGCCCATACGCAAGACCTGTCAGCCAGCGACTGTGAGCGTCTCTACCAGGGCGCTCTGGCCGGCACGCTTACTGCCGCCGGGGCCGAGCAGTTTCGGGGCCAGCTGCTGACCGAGATGGCCCTGATGAGCCTGGATGATGGACTGGTGATGCAGTTGCACCCGGGGGTGTATCGCAATCACAACCCGTCACTGTTTAACCACTATGGTCGCGACAAGGGCGCTGACATCCCGCTACCGGGTGAGTTTGTGCGGCAACTGAAACCACTGCTGGACCGGGTAGGCAATCGCTCAGACTTCACCCTGATTTTGTTCACCCTGGATGAAACCACCTACGCCCGGGAACTGGCGCCGCTGGCCGGACATTACCCCGCGCTAAAACTGGGCCCGCCCTGGTGGTTTCACGACAGCCCTGAAGGCATGCTGCGCTACCGGCAACAGATCACCGAAACAGCCGGCTTTTACAATACCGTAGGCTTTAACGATGATACGCGGGCGTTCCTTTCCATACCGGCCCGGCACGATGTTGCCCGCCGCATGGATGCCCGTTTTCTGGCACAGTTAGTCGCCGAGCATCGGCTGGCGCTGGACGAGGCCCAGGCACTTATCCACGACCTCAGTTATCATCTTGCCAAACAAGCGTATCGCCTCTGATGCAACGCTTAGCCAATGGCACCTTAAAGCTGCTCCCCGCCTCCGTCGCCAGACCCGAATATGATCGCACTCGAACGAAGGCCGGTATCGTGCACCTTGGAACCGGCGCATTCCACCGGGCCCACCAGGCGGTTTATACAGACGACGCCATGGGACACAGCGGCGGCGATTGGGGCATTATCGGCGCCAGCCTGCGCAGCCCTCATGCCGCCAGCCAGCTGAATCCACAGGATGGCCTGTATACCGTCTGTACCGAAAGTGAGCGAGGGCGTGCACAGCGTCTGATCGGCGCGGTGCAACGCGTGCTGGTGGCGCCAGACGAACCGCAGGCACTGGATGCCCTGATCGCCGACCCTACAATTCACGTCATTACACTGACCATCACCGAAAAAGGCTATTGCCTGGGAGACGATGGCTGGTCACTCAATACCGAATTACCCGGCGTCATCCGCGACCTGAGTGAGCCAGCCGTGGCCACAACGGCTATTGGCGTACTCGCCAGAGGCCTGCTGCTAAGGCACCGCAATGGCGGCGCTCCCCTTACCATTATCAGCTGCGACAACCTCACCGAGAATAGCCGCCGCTTGCAATCGTGCCTCACACAGTTCCTGCAGCGCAGCTACCCACAGATCATGCCCTGGCTGGATCAGTGTGTACGCTTTCCCTGTTCCATGGTGGACCGCATCGTCCCTGCCGTCAGCGAGCAGGTACTGGCTCAACAGGCCACACTGCTGGGCGTACGCGATGAGGCCACGGTAGTCACAGAGCCGTTCAGACAGTGGGTGATAGAAGACAACTTTGCCGCGCCAACGCCAGACTGGAAACGCGCTGGCGCGTTGCTGGTGCCGGATATTGCGCCCTTTGAAAGCACCAAGTTACGTTTGCTCAACGCCAGTCATTCGGCTATCGCCTACGTAGGTCTGGTAGCGGGTTTGGAAACGGTGGACGATGTTATGCGCGACCCGCAGTTGGGCGCTTACATTCGCCGCTTGATGAATACCGAGTTGATTGCGTCGGTGACTCCTCCGCCCGGGCTTAACCTGCAGGCCTATGGCGAAGAATTACTGCAGCGGTTTGCCAACCCCTGTCTGCACCATCGCTGTGCGCAAATTGCCATGGACGGCAGTGAAAAAATTCCGCTACGCTGGCAGCAAACGCTCAACACTCTACCGGCAGAGAGCTTGCTGATGAAGAGCCTGGCGTGCTGGAGTTACTTTATTCTGGACACCTCGCTGCCCATCGAAGACCCGCGTCAGGCAGTGCTTGAGGCGTATCGCAGGAGCACTGAGAGCCTGAGTAGCAAACTTGAAAAATTGCTGGAACTGCTGCGTTTAATCGACAGCGACGACAACCGCCAGCGCAGCAGGTTGCAGTCACTGCTCGCGTGTTACCAGCAACTGGCTACCACCGGCGTGCGCTGCATGCTGGGCTGAAAGAATCAGCATTGCAGCCGCTCTATAACTCTTCGGGTCAGTTGCTCGCTATAGCTGTTGATTTTCCAGTGACCGGGGCTCCAGCCCTTCAGAAAGCGATGGAAATCCGCCCGGGCCACGTCGTAGA
>CAWJQW010000010.1:0-58802 GCA_963845135.1 uncultured Gammaproteobacteria bacterium
CTACGACTCTGGCCCTGAGCCGAAGTTTTAATGGGAAATGAACTAGCTGAAGATCTATTAGATGCCGACATTAGCTGTAGCAAAGTAAAAAAAAGCATGTGGCGTTTAAGAAGACACCTGGAGTTTCTTGGAGATGCTCCTGAATATCTTGGTAACTGGAAAATTGTCCGGCCAGTTCACAGTTTCTACCCTCTGCCACATCTTATCTTTAGCAAGAAAAATAGCTATATTACTTACAATCCGGACAACTTCCTTTCGATATATAAATCATGCGCGGGTGTTGTAAGTGATCGTGTGCATGCAGGGGTTGTGGCTTTATCTTATGGCAAGCCCGTGAAAATTGAGGCATTAGATAGCAGGTACGAAATTTTTGCCGAAGCGCCGATTTTAAGCAAAAAGGGATTTATGACAATCGATGAAGATAAGTTGAACCAGCGTTTTGATAATATAAGCAACTGGCTCAGGGTAGATTTCAGGGAAGCATTGAATTATGAAATATTCACCGACATTTTTTTGACACAACCACTTTTATGCGCTGGTCTAAAGCAGCTTTTCTTTCGCTACTAAGTTCAGCAGTTGTTCTTTTGGCTGGCCTTGGTACCGGTATATTAGCTGCGCGCCTTCTAGGACCTGAAGGTAGAGGCGTGCTCGCCGGCATTTTAACTGTTACTACTATAGCTAGCTCCGTGTGTGTTTTGCCTCTATCTGACTATTTGGTGGTTAGATCGAAGAACAATGAACTAGCGGATGACATGCATAACAGTTTTTCTTTCTCTTTATTATTTGGCTTTGCGGTTTGTGCAATTGCAATCATTCCAACTGCGATATCATTTCAAGACTATTCAAATTCCGCGCTTACACTTGGGTTAGTAGTATTGTTTGTTAGCGTTCTGGTACAAGTTCCTGGAGAAATATATAGAGGAAAGTTTAGAACAGAGGGCCGGTTTCATTTGGTCAGTTACTTTACAATGCTACAGCCTATAACCTATCTACTTAGTACTTTTTTACTAATATGGATATATAAGAAAGGTGTCGAAGCATTTTTGTTGGGAAACATCTTGGCGATGCTGTTCGTTTTTATAGTGCGAATATCCACAGCAGGTTACAAGTTTCTCTTGCCGGTCAAGCTGAGGTATTCATTGCCTGAAATAGGTTACGTATTCGGCCTTTATGCTCACAAGATTTTAGTGATTCTCTCCTCGCAAATAGACAAGCTTCTACTAATTTTTCTATGTTCGATTGATGAGCTTGGTTTCTACGTGGTCGCGTACACATATTCCGGAGTGGTGGCGGGCGTCTTAGTAACAGCACTTAGACTGCTCGTGCTTCCGATATTGGCGAAAGAAAAACCAAGTACTATTAATGGGGTGTACACACTGGTATTCATTGTCTGCATGTTACTATCAGCGCTTAGCATCTTTTTCATCATAATTTCGTCATCATTCTTTATTCCTCTTCTATTTGGTGTGAACTTTTCACCGTCAGTTGAAGTGTCAAATATCTTGGCCATCGGACTTGGTTTGGGGATAGTTAGGGCTTTGCTCGACGAAATGCTTAAGCACGCGAAACTCTCAGCTGCGCTGATCTATATTTCAGTTTTTCAAGTTCTCTCTACCACTATTATCAGTCTGTTTCTTATCGCATCCTTGGGGTTCAAAGCAGTCGCGGTCGGCCTCTCTTTTTCCATGCTTGCCACGGTATATTTCCAAATCAAAATACTACAACGAAATGGAACTCGATTTGATTGGGAGGGGGCGCGGAGAATATCAGCTATTCAATTCAAAACGTTTCTTCACTAGTCAAGATGCGGATCACCTAACTACAAAAAGTCCATGAAAAGTGAATAGTAAGAAAAATTCTGTAGCCGTCGCTATGCTAGGAGCGAGAATGCATTACGCGATTCCATCTGCTCTGAATCAAGCCGGGAATGTTGGATAGACTTGTGACTGACAGTTATTCAGGCAACAAACCTCTTATTCGTAGATTAATAAATGTTTTTCCAAGTCCCCCTCGACTGTTGGCAAGTTGGAACGCTAGATGTTCTGAAAGATTAGTCGGTAGTCCTATCTCAAGCTCAGAGGTTTTGGGGGTTTGGTTTGTTATAGCAATGCAGCGAGCTAAAACACACCGAGAAAGGGAAAACGTATATATTGAAGCGGCAAAACGGTTGGCTGCACATTTCTCTCGATCCAATGTAGAGGCGTCTTGCCTTTGGGTATATGACAGTACTTCGCTCGAGACGATGGAGGTGGCAAAGTCCAGCGGTATGAAAGTTATGCTCGAGCAGACGATACTGCCTAGGCATGTAAAGTACAGCATTTTTCAGAGCGAAATCGAGCGTCATGGTGACTGGCAGCCCAATCTAGTTCTCGAAGATGCCTTCGAGGATGTACTAGTTCGAGAAAAAACTGAATGGAAACTTGCAGACACAGTGATTGCTGGGTCCAACTTTGTCAAAAGAGGACTCGAAGACTCTGGATTAGCCAGTGACAAGATACATGTAATTCCATATGGGGTGGATCAAAGACAATTTCCTGCAAAAGCGTTCAAGAGGAAGGGAGACTCGCCTCTGAAAATACTATTTTTAGGAGAGATTGGTTTAAGGAAAGGAGTGCCATATATGGTAAAGGCGCTGGAGATGTTGCCTCGTAATAAAATTGAAGTAAAAATGGCTGGTAGTGTGAACATTTCCGCAGAAAAAATTCAGTCGTACAAGAAGCTTGTCGATTTCTTAGGTCCGGTGCCGCGGACTGCGGTAAGATCGCTTCTGGAGTGGGCCGATGTTCTAGTTCTACCAACTCTCGTAGAAGGATCCGCTACTGTGACTTATGAAGCGATGCTGTCGGGAGTTCCAGTGCTAACCACAGATAATGCGGGCTCACTTGTTAAGGATCGCCATGATGGCGATATTGTTGAGGCTCAAAATTATGAATCGATAGCCGGGGTACTGGCTGGTTATATAGAAAATCCGGATATTCTTGCAGGCTATTCGAAAAACTTACTTGAAAAGAGAAGAGAACTAAGTCTGGAACGGTATATTGAAGATGTTATATCGCTTACGCAAGCGTTTCTCGATTCTTGATGGTTGATCTCTAAAGGGATTATATGGAACCGCAGAAGACTGTGCTTCTTGTTCTGATGCTTGTTCTTGGGCTGACAAGCGCAATCGATTTTTATCGATATCGGCAATTGACGTCGCCTGGTTTTTTGCTGAGCAGTTTTACTCTATTGTTCATCGCCTTTTTCAGCTTTCAGACCCCGGGATATATTCGTGCAAATTATCTATACGACTTTTACCTAGATCCTCTTTTTTGCTCGTTGTCGTTTATTGCACTCACATTCACCCGGCCTAAGTCAGCCAAAGATATCTTGATCCTAAATTGGAGTAATCAATTTATAAAATTAAGAATCGTACTTGTTATAAGTTCTATGCTTTCACTGGCTGGAGTTCTTGGCACGATCACTACTCCCGAAGAAATTAGATCGATTGGTCAACAACGTGGACTGATAACCATATATTATTTCCTTGCGTCTTTCGGGAAAATTGGGTTGATATCTTTCATTCTTTTGAGAGCAAATCAGCATAAGTTTAGTCGAGTTGAGAAAATAGCGCTCATCGCCATCTCTTTTTACTATCTGGACTTTATTCTTTTTCAGGGTAAGCGAACAGGCGTTTATGAGCTGCTAGTGAGCTATTTGCTTTTATCTAAAGGCCAATTTTCTTTTAAAAAGATTGCACTCGTATCGGCTCTTTCGTTTTCACTATTTACGTTATCAGTATTCGTGCATGAGTATCGCTTGATAACAAAACATGGCTACGAGATTTCTTCCGTTTCTTCATCGGTGAAAAGCGATGAGGTCTTGATTGGGCCGGTCGTGGAAATTGAGCACGCAATCTACCAGCAAGCTGCGAATAATACTGCCGGTGAAAATTTAATAAATTTCTCAAAAGTCTGGAACAACGTTGTCGCGGTGCTTGTGCCAGGGCAACTCGTCGGATATGCGTTTAAAGAGTCTCTAATTCTAGACGATGGCTACGTTGATACCAGGCTGGTCGGCTATTCAAAGCCTACAGGAGCAGCAGCATTCTTTACCTCTGAACTATATGTTTTTAGTCCGTTTTTTGGCCCTATTCTGTTATTTATTATTTTGGTGTGCGTTTCGTTGTTGAGCAGGTCAAAAAAAGTTCTAGCTAAGGTTATCCAGTTGTCATTCCTCTTCGCCATTCCTTACCTGATTTCTTTTGGTTTCTTTGGCTTTGTATTCTACATGATTCGTATTTTCATTGTTTTCGGTATTTTGATTCTCTGGGTGAACGTCAGTCACAAAAATTTGGTTGAGGATTCACTCTGTAGACAATGATTTTCTTTAAAAGCTTAACATTCCGTTATTTTTAAGCCACTGGGGGACCTAATGTTAAGTCTAATGGGAAAGGTCTTAAGACGGGCTAGGTTGGAGCTGTCCACTATTTTTCATGCAGTTAAATTGAATAGTTTAGGGTCAAAATCGAAAATAAGATGGAATGTGGTAATCGCTAATCCTGAAAACGTGAGCATTGGTTCTTCCTGCTTTTTTTGGAATGAAGTGGTGATTTCTACTGAAACTAATATTGCGCGTCTTGAGGTTTCTGACGGAGTACAGTTAAACATAGGGTGTCGAATTGATTATTCTGGTGGTCTAAGAAT
Organism: uncultured Gammaproteobacteria bacterium; assembly: GCA_963845135.1. GTDB lineage: Bacteria > Pseudomonadota > Gammaproteobacteria > Pseudomonadales > Halieaceae > Halioglobus. The sequence continues at coordinate 4,686 of CAWJQW010000010.1, forward strand.
TGGAAGCGATAGTCTCGTTTCTGAGGAAGCCATTATATTCACTCATGATCATGGCTACGATCCCCATACTCCGCCGCAACTTTTCCCAAAGAAGATTGGTGAGAAGGTTTGGATTGGAAGTCGAGCTATTGTCATGCCCTCATGTCAAGAGATCGGAGATAATGCAGTGATAGGTGCAGGGTCGGTTGTTACCAAGAACGTGCCAGCTAACCAAATATATGCAGGAAATCCGGCGAAGCTGGTTGGTGAAGTTGACAATTAATTATGGCTTTTATGATCAAGATTTTGGACGCCCAGAGAGATACAGATTTAGTTTGAGTTGGTGATTTGTATTCATTGGAGTCGACAATTGCTCCTAAAGTTAAAGCCGTTCAAATCTCGGCGTTATCATTGTGACTAAAGTTATTCATACGGTTGCTGGCTTACATCCAGATTCGGGCGGCCCAGCACGCACAGTCCCAGGCTTATGCTCCGGCCTTATCTCGCAAGGCGTATCGGTTCGGTTGTTGAGTCAAACACTACATGGTGAGCCTATATGCACGAATAGTCTTGATACTAAAGTAGTAGATCTTGCAGAGTATCGGTCGAAACTGGCGTTTCATATTGGCATAGCCTTTAAGGCGAAAATGCGTCATATGATAGATGAGTATCAGCCCGATATAGTGCACGATCATGGAATATGGCTGCCTGCAAACAGGATTTCCTGCTCCTTAGCGCTCAGGAAGTCTTATTCCATACGTCATACATACCCGAGGAATGTTGGAGCCATGGTCCCTGAACTTTAATGTACTTAAAGAAAAAAATGGCTTGGTTAACTTATCAGAATAGGAGTCTAAAGCGCGCGACTGCATTCTTTGCAACGTCAGAAGCGGAAGCTGCGAGTATAAGAAGTTTAGGATTTGACCAGCCGATCGCGGTTATTCCTAATGGCGTCGATATCCCTTTAAAATGTCGTTGAAAAACGATCAACGCTCCCGGTGGTCCGCGAACGCTATGTGGTCTTTATGAGTAGAATTCATCCCAAGAAAGGTCTATTGGAGTTGATAAAAGCCTGGTCTAGGCTGGAACGCGAAGGGTGGAAGTTATTATTGTCCGGTCCGGATGAGCTTGGACACCTTGAAGAGGTTACAGTTTGTGCCAGGACGCTTGGGGTAGCCGATTCGGTTGAATATATAGGGGTTGTGGAGGGGAATCAAAGGAAAACCTGCTAAGTATGGCAGATGTTTTTGTACTTCCTAGTTTTAGTGAGAACTTCGGCGTGGTGGTAGCGGAAGCACTGGCATATGGCGTGCCCGTAATCGCGACGCTGGGAACGCCTTGGAAAGGCCTAGTAGCCACAAGGTTGCGGCTGGTGGGTCGCGCCTGGAGAGGATGCGCTGGGGACGCATTGTCCCAGGCCATGACGTTGAGCGATGAGGAAAGGAATGCGATGGGAGTGCGTGGCCAAAAGTATGCCAGGCAGTTCGACTGGAGCCACATCCCGAACGAAACCGCCGATGTGTACCGCTGGCTGCTCGGCCAGGCAGACCGGCGGATTGCGTGAGGCTGGATTGAAGAGCTGCAGCCCGCGCAAATCACCACCAGAAACCGCGCGGCGCGGGCCCTGTGGGGTGTAGTGTGGCTGCTGTTTTATCGCCCCTCGCCCAGGAGTAATGCATGGCTGGCGGCGTTTTCTGTTGAGGTGTTTGGCGCCAGCAGTCGGCCGAAACGCTCATCCGTATCCCCAGCCGCCAAAATCTGGGCACCGTGGAACCTAGTAGATGGGCGACAGAAGCTGTCTGGCCGATGGTGTCGATTGCTATTGCGTTGCGAAAATCACCATCGGCGCCAACACCACCGTCAGCCAGTACAGTTACCTTTGCACTGCCAGCCACGACTATACCGACCCGGCAATGCCGTTGCTGGCGGCGCCTATTGTAATCGGTGAAAATGCGTGGATCACTGCGGATGTGTTTGTGGGCCGGGGTCACCATTGGTAACGGGGCGGTTATGACGGCTCGTTCCAGTGTGTTTGCGGATATAGAACCCTGGGTGGTGGCCCGGGGCAACCCGGCGGTAGCGGTCAAGCCGAGGGTAATTAAGAGCGGGCCAAATGGGGTGCAGGCGTGAAACTGGAAGAAATATCGGGATATGTCTATCAGGGCGCTGAGCATAATCACAGCCACAATTACCTGCTGCCTGCGGTAATCGGCAACACTTGGCGAGGTTCGGAAGGCCTCGGCCTTGTGAAAAGCGGCTGTTCGAGGTGGGTTGCGGCAATGGCAGCGTGGCCCTGCGTTATCCGCGGCGGGATGGTCCGTCACCGGTGTCGACCCATCCGAGCAGGGCATCAAGCTATGCGCGGCAAGCCTACCCGGATATCGAAGCTTAACCGGGTTCGGCCTACGATGAATCTGGCGGGGCAGTACGGCCAGTTTCCCGTGGTGCTGAGCCTGGAGGTGGTGGAGCACGTCTACGATCCAAGGCGATATGCCGCCACGGTGTTTTCGCTGCTCGGCCCGGCGGCACTGCGATAATCTCCACGCCCTATCACGGTTACTGGAAAAACCTGGCCATGGCGATATCCGGCAAGATGGACGCGCATTTCACCGCCCTGTGGGACCACGGGCACATCAAGTTCTGGTCGATGAAAACCTGTCTGCATTGCTCTGGGAAGCGGGCTTTGTCGATATCCGTTTCGAGCGTGTCGGGCGCATCCGCCATGTTGGCCAAGTCGATGATCGCGGTGGCGCGCAAGCCGTGAAACTGGTCGCGCATAATTCTCACTTTTAATGAGGAAGACATCTCCGCCGCTGTATGGAGAGCTTCGGCGGTGTGGTGGACGAGGTTCTCGTCATGGATTGCTACTCCACTGATGCCACGCTGGAGATTGCTGAGGAACTCGGCGCGCGCGTGCTACAGAAGGCCTGGGTGAACTATGCGACCCAATTCAACTATGCTCTTACACAGTTGAGCGGAAGATGTGGATTGGGTGCTGCGTATCGATGCGGACGAATATCTTACCCCAGCGTCTGGCCGCTGAGATTCGAAGCAGGATTGGTCAGGCTATCTGGTCGAAGTGGATGGGGTTCATCTTGCCGCGCCGGATGACATTCATGGGCCGGTTGATTCGCCATGGCGGCGTGTTTCCCGTGCAGATATTGCGGCTGTTTCGTCGCGGGAGCTGGCGAGTGCGAAAATCGCTGGATGGATGAGCACATTAAGGTGGCCGGCAAAACTGTCAATTTCTCAAAGTGAGCTGATAGACGACAACCTGAATTCGCTCACTTGGTGGATAAACAAGCACAACAACTATGCGAGCCGGGAAGTGGTGGACCTGCTCAATCTTGAGTATGGCTTTATGCCGCACGATACCGTGGCCAGTCTGTCGGATGGATCGCAGGCCTCTCTAAAGCGCTGGATCAAGGAGAAGGTGTATGCCCGACTCCCGGGTGGCTTCAGGGCATTTGCCTATTTTTGCTACCGCTATTTCTTACGGCTGGGCTTTCTGGATGGCAAGGAGGGGACAGCGTTCCACGTTCTGCAGGGGTTCTGGTATCGGTATCTGGTGGATGCCAAGTTGGCGGAGGTAAAGCGATATATGCAGCGTAACAACTGCCCTGTAGAGCTAGCCATGAAGGATGTTCTAGGCATAGAGGTTGAGCAGTTGCGGCGAAATACCTGATCACCTTCCCATAGAGCTATACCACGGCTTACCAAATCGTCTACTAGCTCGGGCCCAGAATCGAAGTGCGGTAACGTAGGTTATCAGGCCTTTGAAAACCATTGTCCTAGCTTACTTAGCGGCTTAGCTACCAGGGTCCACGGTCGCGGCTGAATATCATTTACCCGCCATGCGTTCCTGTCGTTTCGGTTAGCTTTAATCCTACCCTTAAAACTCGCGTTACTCATTCCTTCGTTGCGCATGTGCACCAGCACTTCAGGAATGTAAGCCGCATTCGCCTCGTGCTTTAACAGCATTCGCAGCATCAGCTCATAATCCGCTGCTGATCCCAAATCCAGTCGATAGCCGCCAAACTTCTCATATAACTTCTTTCTCAAAAAGAACGTGGGGTGGGGTGGCATCCATCCGTTGTAAAACCTCTCCCGCTTGTAATCTCCCGAGCGCCAATTACGAATGACTTTACTCGTGTCATCACGATCCACGTAAAGCAAGTCCCCGTAGCTCGCATCTATCGCCTGATCCTCAAATGCTTTAGCTACCTTCTCTAACACGAATTCATCGGCATAGAAGTCATCCGAATTGAGTACGCCGATAACCTCTCCTGTTGCTAGTGCGATGCCTTTATTGATCGCATCGTACATTCCCTGGTCGGGTTCGCTGATCAAAATGGCGTCGGCCATTTTTTCGTTTTCGATTATCTCCAGGGTGCCGTCGGTAGAGCCGCCATCTACAAGAATGTGTTGGCAGGATTGCGTTTGGCTGTTGATCGAATGGATACAATGCCTGATGGTGCTGGCGTTGTTCCAAACTGGGGTAATCAGGGTGATGGACATTCAGGCTGGCTCTGATTGTGGTTCGTCACACATTTGATTTGTCTCGCTTCGACCAATGTTAACTCTTTTTCAATTGAGTGAAGTAATTCTGGGCCGGATTTTTGACAGGACGCGTGCAGTAAGTGCTGCTCGCCGGGCATCGGCTACTTGGTCATGGGCGAATAGCGTGAAACCTAATTGCACTATCGTATTCTTTTCCTGCCATCGCGAAGATAGGTCTTTATTTAGCCAGCATTCGAGATAACGCTTCTTGATGTGGCCTGGCTGTAATTCTGAGGTTACCAAGTCGGGAACCGCAATATTTGTTAGTAGCCCCAGCCATGTGACGGTTAGCCAGGCCGCGGTTTTTAGGCCGGAACTGTCCAGCCAACCCAAAACTACCTCCCAGTCTATTTCATTCTTCTCCAATACGTAGACTAGATCCAAAAGCCTCACCAGACTGGCCTGGGGCGTGGTGAGGTACTTGGTGAATACAGAGTGAATGAGTAATAGATAGAGAGTTGCGTTGTCGTCAGGGCCCCAGTGGCTGCCGTAGTCCTGTGTAGATTCAAGTACTTGGGGGGCCATTGGTATCCGAGTCCTTCCAGGGCGCAGTACATCCCAATGTAGGTCTATGCTTCGCTTGCCTTTAATCAGGCTGCACTCGTGGCTGATATTTTGTGGCGGTCCGTGAAAAGTGAAGCCCTCGTCTTGGAAGGCTTGAATCGCTCTTATTTTGTCTTGGGGATTTATCAGCACGTCCTGGTCTACTGCCACTCGCAGTGACGGCGTGGGGAAGTAGCGTTCACGCGTATGTAAACCTTTGATGACAGCGTGTCGGATATTGGCTTGATCGAGGATTCTCCGAGTCTGGTCCAGGCAGTCTCTTTGCAGAAGGTATTCGGCTGTTGCTGTCAGGCGGCTGTTGTGCAGAAGCGTTCGGTTGTTTTCCGAGAAGAGGCAAGCGGATGGGTGACGGTCTATGAGGTCATCCCATAAGGGGCCAAGGCCTTGCTGCAGTAAAAATTCAGTAAAGGTATCTTCACCCAATCTAACAACATCGGTCCACGCCTGCTCGAGCGCCGATGGTGCGGCATTAGGCAGGAGAGGCCTAAGTGCGGCGCGGTGCAATTGGTAGAGATCTTTGCTCCCTGGCATTTAATAGAACTTCAATTGGGTTGGGCTTTCAGTTTATCACCGATCGAATGTAGGCAGTCTTCAAATTCCTTCCCACTCTCGCAGATAACGGATAGCAGTCGACTCGGCCTGCCATCCTCCTCGTAGCATAATCTTCTCTAGTGATTCTCCCTGGTCCAAAAGGTCTAGCGCGCCTCCTACTCGGAAGGAGTGTCCACTAAGCGCGCCGATGTCCGTTAGGTTGGCCAATTTCTGAAGCTGCTGAAGGCGGCGACTGATGCTGGCGGGATGGAGCCTCTTACCTATCTGCCCATACCTGTTTACGCTGCGCAAAATGTAACCATCCCCGCCAATGCTCTCGCCCCAGTGGGTGATTTGCTGATACAGGCTATTACTGATGGGGATTAGCTTACCTTTGCCTAGCTGATCTGTTTTGGAAAACTTTAACCTGAGTCCCGTCCTCCCATTGGGTAACTGCTCTAGATCCTCAAATTTCATTTGGCAGAGTTCGGAACGACGACGCATGGTTTCGTTGCCAAGGCGCAACATTATGGCGTCTCGCTTGCCTTGTGTGTCGTCACCGCAGACTGACAATAGTTGCTCAAGGATGTCGTGGGTTAGGGGGGTGGCCTGCTTTTGGAATCGGCCTTTCTTTCTATACATACGCTTGATGGCAAGGACGACCTCCGGCGCTCTGGTTGGGTCGTCATGACCGCTCAGCTTTAATACCGTACTTAGGCTGGCGAGACTGCGGCTGACTGTAGCGGGTGCCAGCACAGCTGAGATCGATTCGACATACTCGGCGAGCATCTCGGGAGGGCATTCGAATGGGTTGCTACCAACTTCTTTGCACCAGGTTTGGAACCTGGCGAAATCAGATCGGTAGGCCCGGAGCGTGTTTTGTGCGAAGGCGCCTTCGAATTTGGCAAAGATTTCGTCAAGCATGGTAATGTACCTGTGTAGAAAGCACTCTTATGATATCAAAAGAATCATATATGTCAAAAGCAATCACATCGGCTCAGATTAGGGGTGCTCGAGCGCTTCTGGGGTGGAGTGGAAAAGAGCTGGCGGAGCAAGCCGGTGTCGGTGTCGCTACAGTGCGAAGAGTAGAGGCTTTTGAGGGGGTGCCAGAAGCGAACGCCAGCACGCTGAGCGTGATCAGAAGGGCGCTGGAATCTCAGGGCATTGAGTTCACCGGTGATCCGGATATTAATCCTGGTGTGACATTGGTCATGATCAGCTAGATGTAGTAGCTCAGGCTTGATCTGACAGATATTGTTAGAGTGGTACGTCGCATTTCGCCTAAGGGCGGTCATGAGCTAGAATCTTACGCAATGCCCGTTGTGACTCAGAGGGGTATCTTTCAGCGATGTCAGGCTAAGCATCGTAAATTTGCGGAAAATTATTACATGGAAGTATTTTTAGTTATTGGCCTTATCGTTTTCGTTGTTGGTGGATTGGGCCTTCTCATTGCAGCGTTTAAGGCGAACATCTTGTGGGGGATAGGTGTTATTGTTTTCCCCTGTTGCACTGGTTTTTACGGTTCTTCACTGGACTGATGCCAAAAATCCATTCCTTCTACAGCTGCTAGGATTCGTTTTCATACTTATCGGTACGGGTGGACTACAGTCGATATGAGGTGGGAAGCGGAAGTTTTCAACGTCATTTTCGGCTATCGACAGCGGAGACTAAAGTTTGGACTTGGTCGTACATAGTCTTTCAGATCGGGTAGTGATTATTGCAGCTAGATTACAGTAGCTGTTCTCGCTTTCGTTCCTGAATAACGTGTCGCAGTTCGCCCAGGGCCTTTGAGAACTGATTGTTTAGTGACGTTCTGTAACGCATTAGTTGATCCATTTTTTCTTTACTCGGTCCGGCTACCGCCGGCATCGTTTCCATTTGTTCGATGATTCGCTTTTGAATGGACTCGACTTGCAATTTCTCCTGTAACTTTTCAAAAGTCATTCTTATCAATGACCTGAAATGTAAGTCATCTTCTTTCAATGCCTCTGACATCTCATGCTCAAAAGTTTCCTGGTCTTCTTCCGTCAAAATTCCATCTAATGCTGGCAGGTCTGCCAGACATTTCGCGGTCCGGTCTGCACTTTCTTTGAAGTCCATCAGGAATACCTTTGGTGGCGATTCAAAGGCTTCACAGTAGGTGCCAATGCGTTTGTTTAGCTCTGGATAGTCCAGAACAAATTCGTCGTAAGAAGTCGGTGGCCGTTCAACTTCCAGCTTCTCAGCGATCTCGGTGAATAGCTCGCGATGGACTAAAAACGGAAGTGACGCGAGTCGGTCCTGGTAATCCTCGCTGTCTAACCGGTTTAAGTAGAATGCAAAAGCACGCTTTGCCTCATGTGATTCATCGAGCGTATCGAGGATCTTATCCATATCCTGGGCTTCTCTTCTGGCAAGGTCATACCATGCGCGCTCTTGTTTATTGATACGTTCCAGGCACAGCTGAATGTTCGCCAGACGATCTATAAGCAGATCTTCGGTGATGGTTTTAGGCTTGTATTCTTGCCGCAAGCGCTTGATGAGATAGGCGAGCCGCTTGTCCTCTTCCAGGGTAATGGGTTGCGCCGCGGTTAACCCATGCTTCATCGAATTACGAGATGAAGTACGTTTCCCTTTGGGGGTTTTGGGGCCTGAAATTTTGGGAAGTGAAGTCGCCATTTGATGTCCTATTAATACTGTATACATGTACAGAGTAACGTCATTTTTTGTCAGGCTGGAGCGAAAACACAAGATTAGTTAATTTCATAATAGAACTATGTTGTGATTCACATAGTTTTGCGAAACGAATATCGACTAAAAGTAATAAAAACAGCGAGTTAACTAAAGTTCGATAAGGCCCCTTATCTCTCTCCTGTCGCTCCAGAATATTGTTGGGCTGAGTCGATCCGCTAAGAGGACGAGGTTGTAAAGAGGTAGGCTGGGACATGCAGCGTCTACCTGCAGATTCTTCTGAGCGAGTTAGGCTGCAGTATGGCCACATGTGATGTTCCACTGCATGAGGCATTCGTAAGCTGGTCTGGTCGATGCCGGGGGCAGAAAATGCCTCTCCAGTGCCAACGGAGGTCAGGCTGTCATGGTGATTTGTGGAAGCTTGATACCAATGTTTTGTTTCGCTAGACTCTTCACATTGCCGATTGGCTCTCCGAAAAAAGCCATCCGCACGTGCCTTCCAAGTGGAGTTAAGTCTCCCGCGTGCGGCTCTGGCATTTTCGCTCCCCCGCGCCTGACCCCCTCACTGACCACAAGCATAAACTCCACAAGAATCATAAGAGAATTGACTGCTTCTCTCTAGATCTCGACATCTGAATTCATGTTCCATCAGAAGTGGGATCAGGCCCCTTTTCTCTCTAACCTTAATATCTCTGCGCTCCTCGCGGCCAGTTTTGATGTTCCTGGCAGTCGACCTGCTCGTTAGACTGTTCAAAAACTGAGCGGGCGAGTACCATGGCAGCAATTGCGTTTGATCCACTGGAATATACCCATCAGTTGGAAGCCTCGGGGGTTCCCCGGGAGCAGGCAGAGGTGCACGCGAAGGCCATGACCGCCATGTTTTTGCACAATTTCGACGCCCTTGTTACCAAGGACTACCTCGATTCAAGACTGAATGAGCTTGACGTGAAGATCTGGCGCCAGGACGGACAAGCGCTTTGCTGAATTGAGTTTCTCGATCGACAAGCGCTTTGCTGACATGGAATCCTCGATCGACAAGCGCTTTACAGAATCGAATTCCTCGGTTGATAAACGTTTTGCTGAGGTTGAGGTAAAACTGGCGCGAATCAATGTCACCTTGGGTATCATTTTGCTGGCAGTTGCAATACCTGCCCTCCAGGCCGTGATGGCCTGGTTTGCGTGATGTTGTTGAGCGACACCGGCATGCCAGTCGGTTCTTTAAAAGCTGTGACGGCAGTGTGCCTTATCACGTCTCCGCGGAGATTTTTTCCGGTTTTCACTTCCCCTTGGCCAACAGCCGCTCCCCCGGCCAGGTCTCCTTTACCAACTCCCCCTTCAGTATCACCGGTGTGCCATTAACCAGCACCGCTTCCAGCCCTGTCGCCTCCTGGTAGGGGTTTCTGTAGGTGGCGCGGTCGATGATGGTGTCCGGGGAGCAAATTAGCAGAATTGTGCACCAACTGGACGCCAGGGTGCGTGATTTAAAGCCAGGAGAGTTGGTCAGGCCGGCGGAGTTGGAAGCTGCTACGGCGTGATTGTGCTGTAACAGTGGGCGTGTGGTTCATCGCGGGTGCATAGGGCCCTTATCTCTCTGACCTTAATATCCCTGTGCTCCTCGCGGCCAGTTTTGATGTTCCTGGTAGTCGACCTGCTCGTTAGACTGTTCAAAAACTGACCGGACGAGTACCATGGCAGCAATTGCGTTTGATCCACTGGAATATACCCATCAGTTGGAAGCCTCGGGGGTTCCCCGGGAGCAGGCAGAGGTGCACGCGAAGGCCATGACCGCCATGTTTTTGCACAATTTCGACGCCCTTGTTACCAAGGACTACCTCGATTCAAGACTGAATGAGCTTGAGGTGAAGACTGGCGCCAGGATGGACAAGCGCTTTGCTGAAATGGAATCCTCGCTCGACAAGCGCTTTGCTGAAATGGAATTCTCGATAGACAAGCGCTTTGCTGACATGGAATCCTCGCTCGACAAGCGCTTTGCTGAAATGGGGATTCTCGATAGACAAGCGCTTTGCTGACATGGAATCCTCGCTCGACAAGCGCTTTGCTGAAATGGGGATTCTCGATAGACAAGCGCTTTGCTGACATGGAATCCTCGCTCGACAAGCGCTTTGCTGAATGGGGTTTCTCGATCGACAAGCGCTTTGCTGACATGGAATCCTCAATCGACAAGCGCTTTACAGAATCGAATTCCTCGGTTGATAAACGTTTTGCTGAGGTTGAGGTAAAACTGGCGCGAATCAATGTCACTTTGGGCATCATTTTACTGGCAGTTGCAATACCTGCCCTCCAGGCCGTGATGGCCTGGTTTGCGTGATGTTGTTGAGGTCAAGGTTCGCTGCAGGTTCGTATGTGATGTAGCTGCAATCAAGATAAGGCCTCATGCTGCCCGGCATCGCGAGCAGTGCTAACGACGTCTGCAAGCTCCGCCAGCAGGAAGCTCCTTAGCGCTTCCACCGGTGGTGACAGGCCCGTTCTGCTGGGCTGCAGCAGGCTCAGTTGAGCGACACCGGCATGCCAGTCGCTCAGCAGTCTTTCCAGTTGCCCACCGTTTAGCTCTTGCCGGCAGGTATACGCCGGCAGTGCAACGACCCCCAGGCCTTGAATGGCGGCCTCTTTGAGAGTGGACATGTCTTCACTTTTGAGGCGTGGAGTTATGGCTACCTCGACTTTCTCGCCGGAGTACTTTTCCAGGGACCATTTGCCCCTGGTCGATTGCCACCCCAGGGCAAGCGCATTGTGACCTGCCAGATCCCCCGGGTTATTGATGGCGCCATGCTGATCCTGGTAGCCAGTTGCGCAGAAAAGGTTCCACTCTACCGCCGCGAGTTTCTGCTGCACCAGGGAGGAGTCAGGCAAGGGGCCGGTGTGTCCCCTAATTGACAGGTCAACGCCGGACCCGACAAGGTCAATGTTCTGGTTGGTGACCTGCTGAGCGACGGTGACGAGTGGATTGTCGGCGAGAAAGCGAGCCAGGATTTCCTTAACCGCAAACTGCGCAACGCCAACCGAGCAGCTCAGGACGACGTTGCCCGACAAGGTGTTCTTTTTCCGCTTTACCGCGGCTTCCGCGGTCTCCATCTCATCGATCAACGCGCGGGCATGCTGGTAAAACACCTCACCGATATCGGTAACGTTAAACTGCCGGGTTGTCCGCTGAATCAGGCGCGTGTCCAGGCGCTCCTCGAGAGCGGCGATATGTCGACTCAATCTCGATTTGGGCATCCCCAGGGCCTTGGCGGCCGATGAGAACCCTCGCTTTTCCACGACGTGCACGAAGTAGAAGTAGTCGTTCAAATCAATGGCGGTCATGGTCAAGGGCGCATCCTGTAGCAACAGCGAACCCTGATAGTTCCATAAATAGAACAGAGATTTCAATTTATGGCTCTTCTGATAATCATTGTTCCATATATATTTATGGAGCGTAACAACAACCCATCGGAGGACGCCACCATGAACGCAAACATCAACGCAACCGTCAGCACTACCAGTGAGCAACTGAGCACCGCGCCCGTCAGGCCAGCGCTGCAGCGCCTCGGGTGAGTCCGCCTCTCTCTGGCGCAGCGCTTTCCAAGGGTAGTGGTTTTGCGGCTCGAAGCTTTCGTGCCAAGGAGCTTGAGGCGGCAATGGACCCGCTGGTGATGGTGGATCATTATGTGATGACAGAGCCAACCTTCGGCGTTCATCCCCACGCCGGCATGTCTGCCGTTTCACTGCTATTCGAGGATGGGGAGGGGCGTTTTCACAATCGAGACTCCCTCGGGAACGACTTTGACCTGCAACCAGGTGATCTCTACTGGCTGAAGGCCGGCAGCGGCGCGTTACATGATGAAGCACCGCGGCCCGGGTCCCGGATTCACGGCCTTCAGGTATTCGTTAACTTGCCGCAGCGGCAACGATACGACTCCCCGATGTCGCTGCTGGTACGCGGCAGCGAGATGCCGGTCATATCCGGCGAAAACCATCGTGTGCGTATTGCTCTGGGTCGCTCAAACGGCGTTGTCGGCACCGCTGCGCCGGACGCGTCGATGACCATCCTGGATGGCTATGTCAGTGGGCGAGGTAGTTTCGTGCATCGCCTGGACACCCATCGAAACGCCTGGATACATGCCATCGATGGCGACCTGGTGGTGTGGGTAAAGGGTGTGCGCCACGCGCTTGGCCAGGGGGAGGCGCTCACCATCAGTAATCCTGAAGCAGGACACCCGATAGACCTTCGGCTGCAGAGCCACGGGGAAGAGGCTGCCCACTTCGCGATGCTCGCAGCAGAGCCGCTGCAGGAGCCCTACGTGCAGCAAGGCCCGCTCGTTATGGGCTCGGCAGCGGAAATCGCAGATGCCCAGGCTGCCTACAAGGCGGGCCACTTCGGCCAGGTACGCTCAACAGGAAAGCCATAAAGATGACGACACTTGTAGTCGGAGCGAGTGGGGCTACCGGACGGCTGTTGGTGCAACAGCTGCTTCAACGTGGGGAACACGTAAGAGTCATCGTTCGATCAAAGGAGTCCCTTCCAGAGGAAATCGCCAGCAGCGATGCTGTGTCGATCATTCAGGCCAGCGTACTGGATCTCTCGGATGAGGAGATGATCCGGCACGTTGGCGGCTGTGACGCCATAGCGTCCTGCCTGGGCCACAACCTCAGCTTCAAGGGAATGTTCTTACCCCCGCGAAGGCTGGTCACCGATGCCACCAGACGACTGTGCAATGCTGTCAAGGCGAACGAGCCTTTGTATCCAGTCAAGTTCGTGCTCATGAATACGACGGGCAACCGCAACCGTGACCTCAACGAGCAGATATCGACCAGACAAAAGTTCGTGATCGGACTCATTCGGCTATTGCTGCCCCCGCATGCTGACAACGAAGACGCAGCGGAGTATCTGCGCACCCAAATTGGCCAAAACGACGACACCATCCAATGGGCGGTGGTTCGTCCGGATTCCCTGATAGATGAAGCTGAGCCGACGGAAATTTCGGTTCAACCTTCACCCACCAGAAGCGCAATCTTCGACCCGGGCAAGACCAGCAGAATCAACGTAGCTTGCTTCATGGCTGATCTTATCTGCGATGAAGAGGTCTGGAGACAGTGGAAGGGTAAGATGCCGGTTATCTATAACAAGGACGCGTGATCGGCTCTCGCGGACAGCAACTCAACGACGGCTTTCGCCTGATAGCGGTCGGGAGTCTATGCTTGTAGGATGTTCAACGATAGGGAGATAAGAATGGCAGGTTACCTAATTGCTAATTACCGAATCACTAATGCAGAGGGTTATGAAGCTTACCCTCCAGCTGTGACTGCTACGCTACTCGCATGTGGTGCGGATGTGCTGGTCGCAGACTACGAAAGCGAAGTGGTTGAGGGCGAGGCGTCTAGTGTGACTATAGTATTGAGGTTCCCGAGCAAGGAAGCAGCGCGTGATTGGTACAACTCTAGCGATTACCAAAAAATTATTCGCCATCGTACAGACAATACCGAGGGATTTATTCTATTTGCTGACGAGTTCGTCATGCCCTGAGCTTGTGTACGTACTGGACATGGGGAGACTAGACCATGACCCTTGTGAGGTGGCAGCGGACTATTCAATGTCAATTCCTCGCTGGTGCCACTCCGTGCCCCGGGAATTCGACAACTGTTGCGTAGATTGTCAACTCCGCGGAAACGTTGGACGGAAATGATGTGTATCAACAGAACCTCACGGCAGCGACTTCTCGTGTCTGCTTCGCCTATTTTGTGACATTCTTCTATCCTTTTTTGAACCTTTAATCCGCTTGGAGATTTGTAATGACGGAGTACGAATTAGAAAGCTTGCGGCAAAATACGTTGCAGTCGGTGATGGCAATAGCCGATGTCCAGGCGACTCATGTTTCAATCTATTTAACGATTGTCTTTGCCTATATCGTGGTCGCATATATTGCTGGATCGAATCTCACCAGGTTTCAATTGGCCATAGCTACATTCATTTTTGTCGCTGCTTGTGCCTGGGAATTGATGATGATTATTACCCTCGGACAGAGCGCAACCGAAATTGGGCGCGAAATGTTGCAATCCGCAGAAGTACAGCCGCTCCTGAGTGAATCCACAAGAAAGTGGTTTGTACTAATACTATGGTCATCTGGAATGTTAGCTGCCTTGGTGTTCATGTGGAATGTCAGGCACCCCAGGACAGAATGACCGGCGTGAGGTGACAGCGGAGGTCAGCCCAGAGGTATGCGGACGGGGCCCGGGAGTTACCAGCCTCGGAGCAGTCCGGACTCGCCACCGACGGGATACACAGCCAGCATCAGCAGAACAAGAACAGAGAAAAACGCGATCTCAAGCGTTTCTATAAGCGGCTGTATGCGCATAATAGCCCCGTAAACGTTTACCAGCACATACAAACCAGCGGTTAGAATCAGCGCATCCATCACGACGCCCTGAGCCTTTGAGCACTGAGTGGTTAGTGACGTGCTGTAGCGCATTAGTTGGTCAGTCTGTTCTTTAAAAGCTGTGACGGCAGTGTGCCTTATCACGTCTCCGCGGAGATTATTTCCGGTTTTTACTTCCCCTGGCCAATAACCGCTCCCCCGGCCAGGTCTCCTCAACCAATTTCCCCTCCAGTATCACCGGTGTGCCATTCACCAGCACCGCTTCCAGACCTGTCGCCTCCTGGTAGGGGTTTCTGTAGGTGGCGCGGTCGATGATGGTGTCCGGGTTGAACACGGTAATGTCGGCATCCATGCCGGGTTGCAGGCGGCCTGGGAGCAAAATAGCAGAATTGTGCATCAGCTGGGCGCCAGGGTCCGTGATTTAAAGCCAGGGGAACTGGTCAGGCCGGCGGAGTTGGAGTCAGCTGCCGCGTGATTGTGCGGGAATCGCCGGTGATCAGAATTGATATGGATGACACTGCGAAAAACTGGCATGCTTTTGCAATGCGCTATGGAGGTATTAATGGCTAGCAAGCAACGGGATATCGTTCAGGTCAAAAACCCTGTCACTCAGAGGTATGTAAAAATTGACCGGACCGAAGGCCGGATCCTTTCCCATAAAAAGTCGGAAGGACCCTACAAAGGTGTGCCTGTCGCGAGGAAGTCGAAAAAATGATCCTTTACAGACCCACGGATGGGGAAGTATTGACAACGGCAGTAGCTCCGCGGCCAAGAACCTGTTTTCTAATGACTCAGCTGGGGTCTCCTATCCCTGGTGCAATTTCCGATATTCGCACCAATATCGAAGCTCAATTGAAGCGGAAGAGAATTAAACTGATCGATGCCGACAGTGTGGTGACGGGCACGGATTTTCTAGACAAGATCTGGCGCTTGATCGTTTCCGTTCCGATTGGCGTGGCCATCATCCACGAAGACATGTCGCAAAAGACCGTAGCGAATATTTTTTATGAGTTGGGCATGATGGACGCGCTCGGCAAGCATACGGTGGTCGTGAAATCTCCCGGAGCGGCTATCCCATCGGACTTCATTAGAACTGAGTACATCCTGGCCGATGGGCATTTCAATAGACGCTTCGGTTCCTTCCTGGATTCTACCCTCCAGTTGGAAGACTATTTTGTTCAGCTAGCGGATGAGCTCGAGAAAAACCCACTACTCTCAATAGATTACCTGCGCCGTGCCCACTTGTTGGCAGGCAACATTGAGCACAGAAACCGTGTGGGGCGCATTGTTAATGATGCGGAAATCTCAGGGCGAGCCAAAAATAGCGTGGAGATGTTGTTGGCTCGTTTTTAAAGCGTAAGTGGCCACTTATCACGTCTCCGCGGAGATTTTTTCCCGCTTTTTACTTACCCTCGGCCAACAACCGCTCCCCCGGCCAGGTCTCTTTTACCAACTCCCCCTTCAGTATCACCGGTGTGCCATTCACCAGCACCGCTTCCAGCCCTGTCGCCTCCTGGTAGGGGTTTCTGTAGGTGGCGCGGTCGATGATGGTGTCCGGGTTGAACACGGTAATGTCGGCATCCATGCCGGGTTGCAGGCGGCCCTTGCGTTTGAAAGCCGGGGCGGCTTGTTCCAGCCGTTGTGCGGGCAACAGGGTCATTTTCTCCAGCGCCGTCATCAGGTCTATCACACCTTCCTCGCGCACGTAGCGGCCGAGTATGCGGGTAAAGGCGCCGTTGTGCGGGGCAACGTTTTTCTCCCGCTCCTGCATGGCGATCAGGTCGCTCACGATGATCACGCCCGGCTCTGCAATGGCGCGGCGGGTCCATTCCTCTTTCAGGTAGTGGTGAATCACGGTGCCGCGGGGGTCGTCCTGCCGATAGTGGTTGAAGGTGTCCTCGGTCAGGCGCTCGCCGGTGGCGGCCCATTCCACGTCTGCGTAGCTTATGCCGAATACGGTTTGCCAGTCGCGGCCGAACACGGCGGACGAGATGGGCGCGGAGCCGGCGTTGTAGGGCAGCACTTCGGTGGTGACGTCTACACCCCTTTGCCTGGCCGCGCGGACCTCCGTCAGGAACAGCTCGGTGTTGCGCATGGCGTTGTGGCTGATGTGGCAAATGTGCACGCTGGCGCCGGTGTCTTCTGCCATGGCCAGCGCTTCGCGCAGGCCGCCTGGGTCGCCGTTGATGCCGCGGCGTACGTGAATGAATACCGTTACCTCGCGCTCTGCCGCCACTTCGAATACGCCGCGCAGCTCGCGCGCGTCTATGGCCTCGCTGGCGTAGTCCAGCGGCAGGCCTATGCCCAGGGCGCCAGCATCTATACCTGCGTTGAGCATGGCGCGCATGGCGGCCAGGTCTTCCTCGGTGGCCGGGGCCTTGAAGGTGTCTGCCAGTGCCACGTCAGCGCCAGAGGTCAAAAAGCGCCAGGCATTCAGCCAGCCCTGCAGGGTTTGCGGCCAGGGGGTGGCGGCGGTGTCGGCCAGTTCGATGCCGCTTTTGTGCCGCATGCGAATGTTCAGGTAGCCCACGGAGGCGCCGAAGTTGATCAGCGGCGTGTCGCTAATCTGCCCGCCATACTCGGTGACCGGGTAGGCGCCGGCTTCCAGTTCCAGTGCGGTGGTCACGCCGTCGAACAGTTGGTAGTACTGGCCCAGCTCGGTGGGCGAGTGAGTGTGCAGGTCGATAAAGCCCGGGGCGACGACCTTGCCGCTGGCGTCTATTTCGCGGGTGCCCTGCAGTGGCGTTGCCGATATGGCCTTGATGGTATTACCGCTAATGCCCACGTGGCGGAGGGCGTCCAGGCCGGTCTCCGGGTCCATTACCCGGCCATTGGCTATTACCACGTCGTAGGGGGTGGCCAGGGCGGTGGCGGCGGTGAACAGCAGTAGCGCCAGGGTAGCGCCGAGCATGCCGCGGCGGCCGGCTGCGGAGTTGCGTTTACTCATGGCGCGGGTTCACCTCGTGGCCTTGTTTATTGGCGTTTGAGTTTACACGGGAAGGCGGCGGCCGGGCTATTGTCAGTGGGTAGGGCAGCACGGGTGATGTGCTGGTGCGCGGCATGTCTGCAACATGGCCACATCTGATGTTCGCTCGCACGGCGGGTTTGGGTACGCTTGGTGTACAGCAAATCCGGGGTGTAATATGGCTGCTATCGCATTCGATCCGCTGGAGTACACGCACCAGCTGGAAGCGTCGGGGGTTCCCCGCGAACAGGCAGAGGTGCACGCAAAAGCCATGACCGCCATGTTTCTGCACAATTTCGATGCCCTGGTCACAAAAGACTACCTGGACTCCCGTTTTGACGCGTTTGAAACGCGGATCGTAGGTGAGATGAACAGGCGCTTTGGGGGCGTGGAGTCGCGCTTTGCTGAGGCCGAAGCGAGTATGGATAAGCGCTTTGCTGAGTTCGAGGCGAGAATAGACAAGCGCTTTGGTGTTGTGGACAGCCGTTTCGCCGAGGTGGAATCAAGCATAGACAAACGCTTCGCCGATCTGGAATCAAGCATAGCCAATCGCTTTGGCGAGGTGGATAAGCGTTTCGCCGAGTTGGAGGCGAGTATAGACCAGCGCTTTGTTGAGTTGGAGGCGAGCATAGACCAGCGCTTTGTTGAGTTAGAGGCGAGGATGGATAAGCGCTTTGTTGAGTTAGAGGCGAGGATGGATAAGCGCTTTGTTGATCTTGCATTGGAGATGGATCGGCGTTTTGCACAGGTCGATGTGCGCTTTGAGCGTATGGATGGCCGTTTCAATCTGCTCTACTGGATGCAGGGCATCACCCTGGTATGCGTGGTGATCCCGGTTATCCACCGTCTGCTGGGCTGAGGTTTTCCACCCTGTCGCGCCAGTCCTGGCGCATTGTCCTTATTTATATTTATTCTTCTCCGCGCCCACCGGGCTGGCGCAGGCATCTGGCTTCGTAGACAGCCGTAGTTAAGATGACAGTTACAGTGTGCAATAAGACGAGGCAGGTATCAGCATGTTCACCACGGTAACAGGGAATACGGCGAGGAACTCACTGGCGTCACGGTGCGGCCCCGCTCTGGTGGCAGCGGTCGATAGTCACAGGGCGGGGCTGTTTGCCATCTGCCTGTTATTGGCATTGTGCCTGGTGCCATTCAGTGCCATGGCGCAGGAAGCGGCTACCGCTGCCGAGGGTGAGGCCGCCCAGCGGGCCCCGGCCTACCCCGCGGGCCTGGACGACCCGGCCATAGATCGCGATCAGCTGCGCCTGCAGCTTATTCCCCTCACCCTGGACGACCTGCGTCCCCTGGCGGAGGCCTGGCAGGATCTCTCGCGCACGGCGGCGCAGGCGGTGGTGGATAAAAGCCTGGAAGTGCGTGCCGCGCCGGAAGCGGAAGTAGATGCCCTGCGCGAGCAGCGGGTGCAGCTGGTGGTGCAGCGAGACGGCATTTTCGACAAGTTCCTGGACGTGGTGTCCGACCTGGAAGGCAAGGGCGGCGACGCGGCCGAGGTGGAGGTGCTGCGCAAGTACGTCAAGGCGATAAAAGGCCGGGAAGTGTCGCGGCAGACGCCGCAGGAGTTCGCAGACAGCTTCTTCCAGTGGCTGACGTCGTCGGAAGGGGGGCTGCAGATAGGCTTCCGCATTGCTGTGATCCTGGCGTCCCTGTTCGCCTTGTTCGTGGTGGCCGGCATTGTGCGCAGCTGGGCGCGGCATGCCGTTAACCGGGCCTCCACCCTGTCCAAGCTGCTGCGCGGTTTCCTGGTCAAGCTGGTGTACTGGCTGACCATCGCCTTTGGGCTGATGATTGTGCTGGCTGCCCTGGGCGTGAACATTACGCCCTTGTTCGCAGTGCTCGGTGGCGCGTCTTTTATCATCGCCTTTGCCCTGCAGGACACGCTGGGCAACCTGGCCTCTGGCCTGATGATCATGATCAACCGGCCCTTCGACGAGGGCGATTTTGTAGACATTGCCGGGCTGACCGGTAAGGTCAAGCATGTGTCGGTGGTGTCTACCACGGTGATCACGCCAGACAACCAGATTATCGTGATTCCCAACTCCAAAGTGTGGGGTGACGTCATCACCAATGTCACCGCTTCGGACACGCGCCGGGTGGACCTGGTGTTCGGCATTGGCTATGGGGACTCCATAGAGCAGGCGCATAAGGTGCTGGAAGACATCGTGGCCCGGCATCCGCTGATTCTGGAAGAACCGGAGCCGGTGGTGCGGGTGAGCGAGCTGGGCGACAGCTCGGTGAATTTCATTGTGCGCCCGTGGACGAAAACCGAAGACTACTGGACCGTTTACTGGGACCTGCAGCGCGAGGTGAAGGAGTCCTTCGACGCCCATGGCATTTCTATTCCGTTTCCGCAGACGGATATGCATATTCACGTGGTGGACCAGGCGGGTGACCCGGCTGCTGCGGCGCTGGCGCAGGGGAATGGGGTCACGGGTGGCGATAAGTCGTAGGGTGTTTGCCATGGTGCGCCCGCCGCTGTTGATGGGAGCGTTGCTGCTTTACGCGCCTGGTGGGCTGGCGCAATCTCCTGAGCGATGAGGTTGTCGCTGAGGAACGGGTGAATATCCAGCAGGATGTGGGTAGATCGAACATCGGCGCCGGCTATGCGTACATGCTTAATTTTTTCATTGAGCCCAACATCAGTGCGTCGCGACTCAACACCGACGACGCTGACTAAGATGTTTTCAAGCTGCCGCTGGAGTACGAGATAGCTGGCGAGGGCGGTGGTTTGGTATGGTCGGTTTTGATGTTCCCGCCGGGGTGGTGCCTGTGTAGGCTGGTCAATAAGTTATCAGGCGAGTAGCATGGCAGCCATAGCATTCGATCCATTGGAATACGCCCGCGCGCTGGAATCTTCGGGGGTTTCGCGAGAGCAGGCGGAGGTGCACGCCAAAGCCATGACGCAAGTCTTTGTTCACAATATGGATGCCCTGGTCACCCGGGATTACCTGGATACGCGGTTTACTGAATTTGAAACGCGAATAGAAGCGAAGATGGAGCGGCGCTTTGCGCAGGTAGACGCCCGTTTTGCGGAGATGGATGCAAAAATGGAGCGCCGCTTCGCTGAAGTGGACGTGCGCTTTGCTCGTATCAACGTGCTGCTGGGGGTCATTCTGGTCGCGGTGGCCATTCCCATGCTGCAAACTCTCTTTGCCTGGGTGTCCTGACGCGGGAGCGACTCAACATGGCCAATGAACAACAACACGAATACTGGAACGGCGAGGCCGGCGCGCGCTGGGCCGCCGAAGACGAGACAATGGCGACGCTGTTGCGGCCCATTGCAGAGGACCTGCTCGACCACCTTGCCCCTGTACCCGCTTGTTCCGCCATGGACATCGGCTGCGGTGGCGGTAGCCAGAGTGTGCAGTTGGCAGAGCGCATTGGCGCCGGCGGCCAGGTGCTGGGGGTGGATATTTCTGCGCCCATGCTGGAGATTGCCCGGGGCAGGGCAGTGCCCGCCGGTGCGGCTTCGCTCAGCTTCCTGGAGGCAGATGCCGCCACCCATGCTTTTGCTGCCGCAAGTCTGGACCTGCTGTTCTCCCGCTTCGGCGTCATGTTTTTCGACGATCCCGTCGCCGCGTTCAGTAATATGCGCCAGGCACTGAAAAGCGACGGCCGGCTGGGCTTTTGCTGCTGGCAGGGAATGCGGGAAAACCAGTGGACGATGTTGCCCGTGCAGGCAGCGCTGCGCCATGTGGCACCGCCCGAGTCGCCAGACCCGCATGCCCCCGGGCCCTTTGCCTTCGCCGACCCGCAGCGGCTTGAATCAATTCTCACTGACAGCGGCTTTGGCGACATCGCCATCGCGCCGCATGCTGTCACCATGACCTTCGGCAGCGGTGGTGACCTGCGTGCAACCGTGGCGGAATTAATGATGCTCGGCCCCGTGGCCAGGCTGCTGGTGGACGAGTCGCCGGAGACCAAGGCACGGATAATAGACGACGCCACCGAGGTAATGGCCCCCTTCTACCAGGGCGGCAAACTGGTGCTGGCCGGCGCGGTGTGGTTTGTAACGGGGAGTGCTGCTTAACCAGGGCAGCGGACTCCGCTCACCTGGGTGTCTTGACCCGGCTCCTCCGCCACTCCCAGGGCGGCGTAGGCTTTTCGTTCTGCCACAGGCCGCGGTCATTACGCCGGGCGCTGAATTCGGCATAAGCCAGCGGCATGTTAAAACTGGCGTAGTCCCGGTACCACCAGGCGTAGCCACCCTCCACCAACTGCAGATTCACGTTTTCCCCGTTCGCATACACGATGGCGACCAGCCTGCCGTATTGGTCCTCGTCGCGCTTCTTTATCGTTAGCTCTTTGTTGTAAACCAGGTCCTGCAGGGCGCGCCTGGCGGCGTCGCCGAAAGGTTGGTCGTATTCGGGTGTGTCTATGCCGTGCAGCCTGATTTTGTAGGGCTTGCCCTGCAGGGTCACGCGCAGGGTGTCGCCGTCGGAAATGCTTTGCAGTACCGCGGGCTGGATGCTGTTGTGGTCGAAAAGAGCGAACAGGCCAACCAGCAGCAGGGCAACCGGCAGGTACCAGGCCCTGCCTTTTCCTGAGCCGCGGCGGCTTGCACCCTTGGGCCGGTAGTAGCGAGTCTTGTTTGCCGTGGGCTTGCCGGGTCGGCGGACTCTTCGTGGGCGGTTTTGCATGTGCGATGGACTCAGGTTGGCGTTTTGCAGTGTGGTGTTAACAGCATTGTGACATGAGTGCGGGGCGGGTGGTCGCATTTGATTTGTCGCGGTGCTGTAAGGAGGGGTGACGGGGCGCTAAGCTGTATATGTATACAGTTAAAGGTGATGGCTATGGGCTTACCGGCAGTTGTAGAGGATTTGGGCCACGGGCTCGACGGGGCGCAGTTGGGGCAGGCCATTACCCTGCTCTCTGCACAGATCAACGTGGCCAACCACCGCCTGCTGCGGATGATCGCCGAGTTCGACCGCTGCGGTGGCTGGCGCGAGGGTGGCACCATGCGCTCCTGTGCGCATTGGCTGGCGGCGCACTGCGGCCTTGCGCTGGGCGCCGCGCGCGAGAAACTGCGCGTGGCCCGTCAGCTCTGTGCCCTGCCGGAAATCAACCAGGCCTTCTCCGGTGGCGAACTCTCGTATTCCAAAGTGCGCGCCATCACCCGCGTTGCCACACCAGACAACGAGGGTTTTATGGTGCACCTGGCAGAGCAAAACAGTGCCGGCCACCTGGAGAAACTGGTCGCCAGGTACCAGCCGGTGCCAGAGCCCGGCTTGGATGGCTTGCTGGATGAGCCGCCAACGGGTAATGCTGCCAAGGGCGACCCAGGCGGGGACGACGCCGGGCCGGCGCTGGATGCAGAGGCCCTGCGTGAGCAAAACCGTGAGCTTTACTGGTTTCAGGACGAGGACGGCATGTGGGTCGTCCATGCCCGGTTGCCGCCGGAGCAGGGGCAGTTGGTCATCAAGGCGCTACAGGCGGTGGTCAGGCCGCTGGAGGAAGAACGCCAGGAAGAATGGCAGGCAAAACAGAAGGCGCGCATGCAGGAAGTAGCGCGCAAGATAATGCAGCGCGGGCGCAATGAGGTTGAGGAAGACGTCTCCGCGGAGACGTTAGCGGCGCGGGTATGTGCCCGTCACGAACAGGGGGCGGTGGTTGGTGCGCCAGGGTTTGAAGGGTCGGGCGTTGAAGAGTCAGGGTCTGGTGTCGAAAAGCCTGTGTTCGGGCAGTCAATCAGCGCATCAGCTGATCACCCGGCGGGCAGTCTGCCGGATCATCTTGCGTTTGAGCGCGCGGAAGAAAAAATCTCCGCGGAGACGTTTTCCCAGCACATGAACCAGACCCGTGCAGATGCCCTGGTGGCCATGGTGGAGCACTTTCTTGCCTCGGGGCCCGACTATCGCGGCTTGCAGGGGCTGAAAGGGTCAGAGCGCTGCCAGGTGGTGATGCACGTGGACGTAAATACCCTGCGTGAACAGCGGTCGGGGGTGTGTTGCACCCACGGCAAGGCCCATTTTGAAGATAAACCCTGGCTGTCGCCGGCCACGGCGCGAAGGCTTAGTTGCGATGCCTCCCTGGTCACCGTGCTGGAAGACGACGCGGGTAACGTGCTGAACGTGGGGCGCAGGTCGCGCATTGTGCCCTCGCCCATTCGCCGGGCGCTGCGCGAGCGTGACGGGGTCTGCCAGTATCCCGGGTGTCAGGAGTCAGAATACGTGGACGCCCATCATATCCACCACTGGGCGGAGGGCGGCGAGACCCGCCTGGATAACCTGGTGACGCTGTGTCGGTTTCATCATCGGCAGCTGCACCGCGGGTGCTTCGATATTCGTTTAAATGGCGTCTCCGCGGAGATTTTTTATCCCGTTCAGGGTGTAGGAGACAACGACGTTAGTGATGATAGGCCTGTTGTATAGTCGAGTCTCTCATCTTCGATAGCGGTTCTTGTCACACTGCGTTGGGAATATCGTGATTTGTATCCGGTTTTGGGCACAGTGTTGCTATCATTGCCCTACCCATCACGGAATGTCCCATGATTGACGTACACTGCCACATGCTCCCGGCCATCGATGATGGCGCGCGCGACCTCTCCACGGCTCTGAAAATGGCCGAGATGGCTGTGGCTGATGGTATTTCTCATACCGTGTGTACCCCCCATATTTATCCTGGACTGTTTGAGAATACCCACGAGAGCATTCGTCAGGCCATGGCGGATTTTCAGCAGGGGCTGAAAACTGCGGGTATTCCGCTGCAAGTCAGTTACGGCGCTGATGTTCAAGTGGTGCCTTCGCTGGTTCAGAGCCTGCAGGATAAAACCCTGCCCACAATTAACAGCAGTCGCTATTTCCTCTTTGAGCCGCCTCATCATGTGTCCTTGCCACGTCTGGCGGATCTTATCCACGCGGCACTGTTGGCGGGTTATGTGCCGGTCATCACCCACCCGGAGCGCTTGAGTTATATCGAAGATGATTACGATCTGTTTATTAAGGCTGCACGCCAGGGTGCCTGGCTGCAGCTCACGGGTGGAAGCTTACTGGGTGTATTTGGTTCACGCGTGCAGCGTGTGGCAGAGCGGTTCCTGGCAGACGGGGTGATTCACCTGCTTGCCTCCGACGGGCATAACTTAAAGAATCGTAGCCCTGTGCTGGCCGAAGCCCGTAACGCGGCAGCGCAAATTATTGGCGAAGAGGAGGCAGATCTGCTGGTGCAGGCGAGGCCGCTCGCGATAATAAACAATGAGGATGCCGCAGAACTGGCACTACCGCCCGGCTTGAATGCGAAGGTGCCTTATAAACGACCTGCCAGGCGTCGTTGGTGGTCCAGGTTGATGGCTTAGCCGAGTATACGGCCCCGCTTAGCTGGCCTGTCGGCTGCGCAGTACCTGCACTCGATCGCCCACCTCTTGCCGCTTAATTACAAAAAGGCAGTGGGCAATAAACAGCAACATGTAAGCAGCAAGGCTTTGGTAAGCCGGCACGTTCTGCAGCAGCAGGCCAGTCAGCGCGCAACCGCAGGCATACAACACCATGACGAGCAACGTTTTGCGGCGACTCAGGCCCATATCTATCAGGGTATGGTGCAGGTGTCCCCGGTCCGCACTCATGAGCGGGCGTTGTTCCCTGGCGCGGCGTAGCATTGTGGAAAGCATGTCCATCAAGGGCACGGCTACCAGCCACAGTGCAGTAACCGGTGGAATGATGGCATTTTCACCCTGGGAAAAGTAAATCAGTCGAACTGGTAACCAGAAAGCCTAGCGTAATGCTGCCACCATCTCCAAGGAACATCTTCGGTAGCAGGCGATTGTCTGGGCCCAGGTTAAACAGCAGGAATACCGCTAGTGGTATCAGCACCAGCAACAAGAATCCAGCGTCAGGATGCCCGTTATGCAACGCCAGCAGGTACAGCACCAACAGAGGCAAAGCCAGGGTGGAAGCAGCGAGGCCATCTATGCCATCGATCATGTTGTAGGCATTGGAAAGTCCGGCAACTGCCAGCGCAGTCAGCGGCATGGCCAGGGCAAGCAGCGGTATATTGCCGATGGCGAGAAGGTCACCCACGTTGTAGATAGCGACGGCTCCGTAAGTCGCAAGAAGCATGCCTGCGCCGTACTGAATTCCCAGGCGCAACCAGGGGTTAATATGTTTGACGTCGTCGAACACCCCTACCAGGAATACGCCCGTGGCAATCGCAAGCATACCGGTACTGTAGGGGGCAATGTCTAACGCGACACTGCCCAAAAGAATAGTCAGAAAAATAAACACGCCGCCGGTCAGCGGCACTGCCCCATTGTGTTGCTTGCGGGCGTCCGGGTGGTCTACCAGGCCAGCTCGAAAGCCAATGCAAACGCACAGTCGTGCGATCACAAAAGCAGATAACGCTACAGCTATGAAAACCATATCACTCGTCCAGTTCGCTGAGCCTGCCCCGTTAAGTCAGTAGCAGGATTAGAACTTGTACGCGTTTAACGCGCCCCGATTACAAGCCACTCTTTGGCAGCTCTTGCTTAATAATTATACGAGTATGCAGTGTTCGGTCGATGCTTTACCCCGCATGTTTACATGAAATATCAACAATTTAGCCATTTTCTCGACTTTTTTGGCCCATTGTGGGTATCAGACACTATTGCAGAAGGTGTTTTTAACGCGTGAGCATATGGATCTATGCGCGCTGAAGGTTTCAGGATGAGAGCGATACTTTGTGTCGAGTCAGAGCCGCGCGCAGGAATGGTTTTCCAGGAACCAGCGATAGGCGTCTTCCAGCCCGGTCTTCAAATCATACGCCGGCTGCCAGCCCAGGCTTCTTAACTTGCTGCTGTCCATCAGCTTGCGCGGTGCCCCGTCGGGTTTACTGTGGTCCCACTCGATTGTGCCGGTAAAGCCGGTGACATCGGCCACCGTGGCGACCAGTTCCGCAATCGAGCAGTCCACGCCCGAGCCCACGTTGATGTGGCTGAGCCGGGGCTGCGTTGCCCCCTGGTAAACATCAACAGGCAGGTTCATCACGTGAATCGAGGCGCTGGCCATGTCGTCCACGTGCAGGAATTCGCGCAGTGAACTACCCGTGCCCCAGATGGTGACGCTGGGCGCGCCGGCCAGTTTGGCCTCGTGAAAACGCCGCAACAGCGCGGGAATCACGTGGCTGTTCTCGGGGTGAAAGTTGTCGCCGGGGCCGTACAGGTTGGTGGGCATCACGCTGCGATAGTCCGTGCCGTACTGGCGGTTGTAGCTTTCGCACATCTTGATGCCGGCGATCTTGGCCAGGGCGTAGGGTTCGTTGGTGGGCTCCAGCGGGCCGGTGAGCAGGGCATCCTCGCGCATCGGTTGCGTCGCCATGCGTGGATAAATACAGGAACTGCCCAGGAACAACAGCTTGTTGACGCCGTGGCGCCAGGCCTGGTGAATCACGTTCGCCTGTACCATCAGGTTGTCGTAGATAAACTCGGCGGGGTAGGTGTCGTTGGCGTGAATGCCACCGACTTTGGCGGCCGCCATATACACCTCGTCAATCTGCTCTGCAGCAAAAAAGTCGGTTACCGCCTGCTGGTTGGTCAGGTCCAGCTCAGCGCGGCTGCGGGCCACTATAACGTTGCCGCTGTCCTGTTCCAGCTGACGCACCAGGGCGGCGCCCACCATGCCGCCATGGCCGGCAACGAATATGCGTTTACTCACGGGCCTGGTTCACCTCGTAACCCTCTTTCATCAGCAGGCGGTTTTTCTTCGCCTCGCCCAGGTCGCCGGCGACCATCTCGCCGATCATTTCATCCAGCGTGGTGGTGGGCTCCCAGCCCAGCTTGTTCTTGGCGTAGGTCGGGTCGCCAAGCAGGGTCTCCACCTCGGCCGGGCGGTAGTACTTTTCATCCACGGCGATGACCACATCGCCCACCTTCAGGGTGATGTTGGCGTCGGCGACGTCCGGGTTGATGGCGGTCACCTTGCCGACCTCGTCCAGGCCCTCGCCCTCAAAGCCCAGGGTGATGCCCAGCTCGGCGGCGGTTTTTACGACGAAGTCGCGCACGGAAATCTGCTGGCCGGTGGCGATTACAAAATCCTCTGGCTCATCCTGCTGCAGCATCAGCCACTGCATTTCCACGTAGTCGCGGGCGTGGCCCCAGTCGCGGCGGGCGTCCATGTTGCCCATGTACAGGCACTGCTCCAGGCCCTGGCTGATATTGCACAGGCCGCGGGTGATCTTGCGGCTGACGAAGGTCTCGCCGCGGCGCGGTGATTTCGTGGTTGAACAGGATGCCGTTGCAGGCATACATGCCGTAGGACTCGCGGTAGTTCACGGTAATCCAGAAGGCGTACAGCTTGGCCACGCCGTAGGGCGAACGCGGGTAGAAGGGGGTTTTCTCCGTTTGCGGCGTTTCCTGCACCAGCCCGTACAGCTCGGAGGTGGAGGCCTGGTAGATGCGGGTTTTCTGTTCCAGTCCCAGCAGGCGCACCGCTTCCAGTATGCGCAGGGTGCCCATGCCGTCCACGTCGGCGGTGTATTCGGGCTCTTCGAAGCTCACCGCCACATGGCTCTGGGCGCCCAGGTTATAAATCTCGTCCGGCTGCACCTGCTGGATAATGCGGGTGATGTTGGAGGTGTCGGTCAGGTCGCCGTAGTGCAGGATGAACTGCCGGTCCTGCGTGTGCGGGTCCTGGTAGATGTGGTCGATGCGCTCGGTGTTAAAGGAGCTGGCACGGCGCTTGATGCCGTGTACCTCGTAACCTTTTTTCAGCAGGAACTCTGCGAGATAGGAGCCGTCCTGGCCAGTGATTCCGGTGATTAGGGCTTTTTTCCGTTCCATGGGCTCCGTCGCATGCGTACTGGGGATGAATATGCCAATTTTACACTGGAACCGCGTAGTCAACACTATGACGCCGGCGCTGCTTTGCTGCTTATTCGTGAGGTATTATGCAGTAATGCGCACCGCTGCTTGAGAGCGGGCGTGCTATGTTCAAGAATGTAGGCAGTTTTTTTCCCCAGGCACCGCCTGGACAGGCATGGATCGTTGAGTATGCAGCAGATTCCCGAACTACTCTTCCTGGCGCTGGACCATTACCGGTATCCCAGCGCCTACGATGAGCAGCGTTCGTCTGCGCCCCTGCCGCCAGGGGTGACGCAGCTGCTGGCGTCCCCGGAAAAAAGCCTCAGTGATGACAACATCAGCGAGACCGCTGTTGCCCTGGCGGTGACCGAGGATGACTGCCGCGCCGCCGTGCTGCGTTACATCCAGCTGCTGATGTTCGACGCCCCCAGGGATCACTACCGGGTGCTGGGCCTGCCACGCAACGCCAGCGCCGAACAAATTGACCAGCACTACCAGTACCTGTCCCGTCTGCTGCACAGCGGTTGGGATGTGGGCGAGGGCGATTGGGGGCAGCGTCACGCAGCGCGGGTGGAGGAGGCCTATGCCGTACTGGGTGATGAGGGTGACCGCGCTATCTATGACGCCAAGCTGGCTGGCGGGGGCATCATTATCGAGTGGGGCAAGCGGAAGAAGAAAAAGCGCCCCTCCACCACAGGGGCACCGACCAAGGATACCGCCGCGACTGCGACGGCAATAACAAGCAAAGCCACAACACAGTCCACGAGCCAATCCACAAGCCAACCAGCGGAGGCCACGCCACCTGGCGGTGCCGCCAGCGCGGCGTCAGTGAGCAAGGTTGCGCCGTCGGCGCCGCAGGAAGACCAGCCGCTGCCGGTCTTTGATACCGGGCCTGCCCGTGGCGCGCCCGCCGCGGCGACAGCATCAAACCCCTCGGCCAGTGCCACAACCGGGCCCGCGTCGACGACCGAGCCCCCCTCGCTGTTGCTCAGCCCCTGGCTGTATATGGCCGTGGCACTGGTCGGTGTGATGGTGTTTGGCCTGTACACGTTCAACCAGGCCTCAAAGCAGGCAGCGCCCAGTGCGCAGGTTCCACCCGCGTTATTGCCCGCTGCGCCCGCAGAGGCTGAAGCGGGTAATCAGGACGAGGCAGCGACGTTAGCAGTAACGGAGGTGACACCGGACGAGGGCGTTCGGGATGTGGCAGCAGCTGAGGAAGAGCTAGCCACGGAAACAGCGGCCGAGTTACCCCCGGTCGCGGAACCACCGGCTGAATCAAGCTCGCTTGAATCAACGCTGGCTGAATCAATACCGGCTGGAGCAGGTAGCGGTCGCGCAAGTACCGGTAGAGCAGGCGCCGATCCAGCCAGCGCCGACAGCACAGGCAACGGTTGCCGAAACACAGGCGGAACAAGTAACGGCAGAGCAAGCACCCGCCGGGGAAGCGCGGCGTGGAGCGCCCGGCGTGGAAGCGCCCGCCTCACCGGCGGCGGGCTCCAACGCGATCACCGACGCGGAGTTGGCAACCCTGCTGCAGAACTTTGGTGAGTATTACCAGGCGGAGAACGTCGCGGCGTTTGCAGCCTTGTTCGCAACAGATGCCTATACCCCACGGGCCCAGGGCAGGGCAGATATAGGCGCCTATTTCGAGAGCATATTCAATAATATCCGCGTGCTGGAGCTGCAGTTCAGCGAGGTGGCGTGGGCGTCTGCGGGCACCGACGCGCGGCAAGGGTCTGCGCGCGTCAGTATCACTGCATTACCGGCGCGGCGCGGGATAGGTGCAAGCCTGGCGACCGACGTCGGTTTTGAGGTGCAACGCAGCGCCGCCGGCGCGGTTGAAATCACCCGACTGACGTTTTAGCCAAACTCCCACACCCATCACACAGGCTCTCCGGCCGCGGCGCGTTTCGACCCTGCAACAACCACCGCTACTGTGGGTCTCCTTCGCCGGGCACCGTATTGTGTCGATGGGGACGCGCTTTTTATCGCTAGCCCGGCGTGTAGTGCGCGATGCGCATCACCGAGTCTGTGGTGCGCACCCACGGTTGGCCGCCGACCCAGGGCATGCCCTGCTGCACCGACTTGGGCAGGCGAGTGACTGCGCGTTCGGCGGCAGTTTGGCTGATGTAAGGTCCCAGCATCAGCAGGTACTCGGTTTTGGCTCCGCGGCGGGTGAAAAGAATGTTTTGTTCAGCGCGCACGCCGCCAAGCTTTTGCCGGGCATAGTTCTCCAGTGCGGCCTTGTCGGCGGAGGCCAGTAACTGGATGACATAGGCACCGCGCGGCAGCGGCTTGATGCGGGCCCGGGGTGTTGGTGGCGGGGGGTCGCCCGGCTCTGGGCCAGGTTGGTTTGGCAGCGGCGACAGTGGTTGCGGGTGGGGCGGCTGCTACTGCCTGTGCGGCCGGTTTCGCTGGCGCAGCTGTCTTTGGCGCGGGTGCCGGCGGGGGCGCAGGGGTGGGCGCCCGTGCCGGGGCAGATGCCACGATGACCGCGGGTGCCGGTGCGGTAATGGGCGCGGGCTCCGGCGCAGGTTCGGCAGCAATCGTTTGCGTTGCCGGCCCGGTTGCTACGGCGACCGTCGGCGCGGGCACTGCATTCGGAGCCGGTTTGTTGGCAGCCATCGTTGCCGGGGTCGAGTGTCCGCGACTGGGGCAGCCGTTGCGGGAACGGGGGCCGGTGGCGGTTCGGCTGACGTCACTGCCGCTGTCTGGCGGCGCAGCGCTGGTCGGTGCGCTAGCGGCGGTGGTTTTGGCAATGACGATGGATTCAAGCTCCGGCTCTGTGCCTGGTTCGGGCTTGGGCTCCGGTTTCGGCTCCAAATCCAGGTTTATCACCGGCACCGGCACTGGCTCAGGCACCGGCTCACGCGAGGGTTGAACTGGCGCCGCAGCAACCGTGGCAGCGGGCGGGCTCGCCTCGGCGGGATCGGGTTGCCTCGGCCGGGGTTTGGGTGTCGCCGGTGTCGCCGCCGGTGGGGTGTCTGCCAGTGTGCTGAGACTGTCCACCAGGGTGCCCTCGCTACCGGGGAAGGCTGCCGCGACGTCTGCCTTGCTGGCGCGGCCGTCCTGCTCCATCTGCACCAGGGTCACCGAGGCGATTTCCGAGCCATTGCGCGCGGCCATGATGTACCACTTCACCGCCTCTTCGTCGTCCTGTTCCACCCCTTGTCCCAGGCGATAGAGCTGGCCCAGGTTGAGCTGGGCAGTGGCATTGCCGTCCAGCGCCAGCTCCTGCCAGATCAAAATGGCCATGTCGATGTCGCCGCGTTCGTAGGCGTCGTAGCCCTGGTCCATGGTGGATGCGGCCCAGCCCGGCGAACCAAGCAGGAACGTAAGCAGCAGGGTGGTGACGTATCGGATGGGTGCGCTCCACGGTGTGCGACTTGATGGGGCCGGGGCTTTTTTATCCCTGGCCGGTTTTGCTAGATTCTACGGCTTGGGCGCTGAACGTGAAATGGTTATTCTGTTATGCAACGCGGACGATCTGCGCCCAGGCACTTTCATCGCCGCCCTTGGAGCATGTAATTGAGACGTGTAGCATGGCGGCATTCAAATTCGAACCGCAAGGAATGCTATGTCCACCACTGTTCTGGTCACCGGCGGCGCCGGCTATATCGGCAGCCACGCCTGCATCGCGCTGATTGAGGCGGGGTTTTCCGTGGTGGTGCTGGACAACTTCTGCAACGCCAGCGCCGAGGCCGTGCGCCGGGTAGAGGCAATTACCGCACAGGAGATCGCCCTGGTGGAGGGCGACGTGCGCGACGCCGGCTGTCTGGATGCGCTATTCGCAAAGCACGAGGTGGCCGCGGTCATGCACTTTGCCGGTCTCAAGGCGGTGGGTGAGTCAGTGGAAAAGCCGCTCGAGTACTACGACAACAACGTCAACGGCACCCTGGTGTTACTGGCGGCAATGCAGCGGGCCGGGGTGTCGCGGATCATCTTCTCCTCCTCGGCAACGGTGTACGGCGACCCGGAATCGGTGCCTATCCGCGAGGACTTTCCCACCTCGGCCACCAACCCCTATGGCCGCTCCAAACTGATGGTGGAGGAGATCCTGGCCGACTGGGACGCTGCCCATCCGCAGTGGAGCATAGCTCGCCTGCGTTACTTCAACCCGGTGGGCGCCCATGCCAGCGGCCGCATCGGTGAGGACCCGCAGGGCTGGCCCAACAACCTCATGCCCTTTGTCGCCCAGGTTGCCGTGGGCCGGCGTGACAAGCTGTCGGTGTTCGGCGGCGACTACCCCACGCCGGACGGTACCGGCGTGCGCGATTACATCCATGTGGTGGATCTCGCCGAGGGGCACGTGGCGGCGCTGCGCTTTGTGCTCGACAATACCGGCCTGCTCACGGTCAACCTCGGTACCGGCCAGGGGGCCTCGGTACTGGACATGGTGCGCGCCTTCGAGTCAGCCAGTGGCAAAACCATTCCCTATGAGATCGTCGGCCGCCGGGCTGGCGACATAGCCGAGTGCTGGGCAGACCCGGCCATGGCCGAGTCCCTGCTGGGGTGGAAGGCCACGCGTACCCTGCAACAGATGTGCGCCGACACCTGGCGCTGGCAGGAAGCCAATCCCTCGGGTTATGGCTGAGCGTTTACTGCCGGCGGTGTTCTGGGTTGCTCCTCGCGGCGGTTATTTCGCCCGCTATCGGGCTTGCTGCCCGCGCGACCATTACACCGGCTGGCACACCAGATCCCCTTGAGATCATATCGAGATAACTCCGGGATGGACGCGATATAAACACGGGAGGCACGCTATTTCTTTTGCCCTGACCAAGCTGCTGTCGCTGCTGGTGTATCCATTGAGCCTGGCCCTGCTGCTGGGTGTGGTGGCCCTGCTGTGCCGGCGCTGGCGGCGCTTCTCTGGCGCCGTGCTGGCGATAGCCCTGGCCTGGCTCTATGCCTGCTCTACCGCGCTGGTGGCCGATGCGCTGCTGGCACCGCTTGAGGACGCCTACCCACCCAAAGCCCTGTCGGTGCTACCCGCGGCAGACGCGATTGTGGTGCTGGGCGGGGCAACACGTGGCGACACGCACCTCAGCAGCATGGCCGACCTCAATGCCCAGGCGGACAGGCTGACCCATGCCGTTGCGCTGTACCGGGCCAACAAGGCGCCCCTGGTGTTGTTGTCCGGCGGGGCGGCAGCGGGCAATCGCGCCGAGGCACAGCAGATGGCGGACTACCTGGCACTGATGGGGGTGCCGCGCCAGGCCATGCTGCTGGAGCAGCAGAGCCGCGACACCCGCCAGAATGCCCGCTTCTCTGCGCCTTTGCTGGCCAGCGCGGGCGCGAGGCGCATCCTGCTGGTGACCTCGGCATTTCACCTGCGCCGGGCGATCCCCCTGTTTGAGCGCGAGGGGCTGGAAGTGATTCCGGCACCCACGGATTTCCAGCGCCTGGTCACCGAGCCCCACCTGCCGCGCTGGCTGCCCACGGTGGACGACCTGGCACGGTCTACTTATGCCATCAGGGAATATGTAGGCTACTTCTACTATCGTTACAGGAATTGGCTTTAAGTGGTGATTTTTGTGTGAACTGGCTCAAGTATCGGGCAACCTGCAAGGGATCATGGCCAGCGGCACTTTATACTGGCCGGGAGCTGAAAAAAGGGTGATTGCCACACTTCAATGCCCCTCACAAAAACCACAAGAAGCAGTTCTTCGACGCCATGTATGATCCGGCAGGGAAGGCTGCGGTCGCTAGCCGCAAAAAGGCTGCGCTGGCGGCCACTGCTGGCGCTGGCCCTCGCTGCCTGCCTGCAACTGGTCAGCCTGCCCGGCCAGGCGCAAGCTCCCACGTCTGAAATTCCCCGGGTCAGCGCCGATAACCTGGTACAGGGCCTGTCACTGCGCGGCCAGTGGCGCTTCCAACCGGGAGATGACCTGGACTGGGCCCACCCGGCCCTGGATGACAGCCAATGGCAGTCCCTGGGGGTACCCGAGCGCTGGCCCATGGGCGGCTACCCCGACCACGACCAGATGGGCTGGTATCGCCTGACCCTCATTGTCGACCCCAGCCTGCGCGAAACGCGCCTGTTGGATCAGTTGGCCGTGAGAATGGGCAAGGTACTCAGCGCCTATGAGCTCTACGCGGGGGGTGAATTGATCGGCAGCGTCGGCCGCCTGCCGCCGCTGAACGAGGTCGATTACGACCGCGAGCGCGTTCTGGCTATCGATCAGTCGGCCGTTGCGGCCGACGGGCGGCTGGTGCTGGCGCTGCGTGTGTGGGGTGGCGAGAGCGCACTCGTGGATACCTGGGGCGCAGGCCCGGTTTCCGGCGAATTCAAGTTGGGTTATTACCGGGAGTTGCTGCTGGACGGTATCCTTGCCGAGGTGCCGGGCCTGATATTCGCGGCAATTACCCTGTTTTTCGGCTGCTATCACCTGTATCTCTACGGCCGCAATCGCAAACTGAAGGCATTTCTCTGGTTCGGCCTGATGGCCTGCAATATCGCCGTGTACGGGGTGATGATCACCCAGTGGAAGTACGTTACCGACCTGTCCTTCCTGACCATGAAAAAGATCGAGTTCGGCGCCATCTACCTGTTCCCGGCGGTGGGCATACAGATGATCTGGGCACTGTTGCGACTGCCGATCAACCGCTGGTTGCGCGCCTACCAGCTGAGTTTTGTGGCGGCCTCCATACTGGTGGTGCTGATTCCCGGACACACCGTCCACTACCAGACGCTGAATATCTGGCAGCTGTGGCTTATCCCCATCATGGCCTGGGCCCCCTGGGTATTGCTGCGCGAGTCCCGCGCCGGCAACACCGAGGCGCGCACGGTGCTGCTGGGCACGGTTATTTTCATCGGCACCGCGGTCAACGACATGCTGATCGACCTGGTGCACCTGGAAACCGCGCGCATTGCGCCGCTGGGCTTTATCGCCGTGCTGGTGGCCATGGCGGTGTCACTGGCCAATCGCTTCACCACCATGTACGGCAAGCTGGAACTGGAGGTGGCGGAACGCACCGCCGAACTGAGCGAGGCCAATCTGCGCCTGGCCCAGGCCGCGAGGGTCGATCACCTGACCGGGCTGCTCAATCGCCGCGGTTTCGCTGAAGAGGCGGAGGCGGAAATACGCCGCACCTTCCGCTCCGGCAAGTCCTTCTCGGTGATGCTGGCAGACGTGGACAATTTCAAGCGCTTTAACGACGAGCACGGCCACGTCTGCGGCGACCACGTGCTCAAACGGGCGGCCTCACTGCTGCGCGAACGCCTGCGCGACGTAGACCGGGTGGCGCGCTGGGGCGGCGAGGAATTTATCCTGCTGCTGCCCGAGACCGACATCGACGGTGCCGCGGTCATCGGCGAGAAGCTGCGTAAAGCCATCGCCGATAACCTGTTCGAGTTCGGCGACCAGCGCCTGCGCATCACCATGACCTTTGGCATTGCGTCCTTCCGCAAGGGCGAGTCAGTAGAAGCCTGCATCGCCCGCGCCGATACGGCGCTGTATCACGGCAAGGAAAATGGCCGCAACAAGGTCATGATCGGCAGCTACAAGGGACTCAAGCTGGTTAACTAGCACCGGCACAGTGCCAGGTCCCTGCGTTGCCCGGGGCCCCGCGACCGCCATCAAGCCACGTCAAAAACACCAACCCATAGCGCGCGGCGGGGTTTCCCTGCGTTCACGCGCCACTAATTGTGATACCGCTCCTTGTACTGGCTGAACGTGATTCCCGTCCAGCGCCGGAACGCGCGGTAAAAGCTGTTCACCTCCAGGTAACCGAGCTGGTCCGCCAGGCATTTGCCCGGCAGCCACAGGTCGCGCAGTTGCTGCTCGCAGCGATACTGGCGCGCCCGGTCCAGCAAAAACTGGTAGTGGGTGTGGTCCGCGCGCAGGCGCCGGCGCAGGGTGGTGGTGCTCATTCCCATGCTCTCGGCAACCGACTCGGCGCGCAGTCGCGACAGGTCACCGGCGAGCAGGATCTTTAATACCCGGTCGGTGGTGCGGTAGCGGTTTTCAGGAGGGAAACGGGTTGCGCGCGGACAGCTGTGCGGCTGCCCCGCGCTCAGGGGCATAGTCTGTTCCATGGCCAAAACATCCTTGTCGTGGTGTATGGAGTAAATGTTGTTCGCCGCATTCAGGCGGCGCATGATTCAGACTAGCACAGGATTTGCGCATGCAAAGACGGGGAGCGGAATTGATTGTACTGCCGGGCAGTGCCGGCCAATTACAGCGTTCTGCGCTTAACGCACTGACGGGGCGAACCGCGCGGACCGCTTTGCACCGCAGTGGCCTGCTAGAGCAGCTCTGGCGAGGGGCAGTCCATCACCGCCGCCATGGCGGCAATGATTTCTTTTTCTTCCGGGGTCAGTTTACCGTCTTCACCGGCGGCCAGGGCCATCGCCTTGAGCACACGCGGTTTCAGTAGCGGATAGCAACTGGCGAGGGTATGCACCGCCTTGCTGAAGGCTGCCACGCTGCATTTTTCGCGCGGCAGCAGCGGCCTGCCCGACAGCGCCAACTCCGCCATGCCCAGCTGGTAAACCGTCTCGGTGTGGCCGCCACCCTCGTGGGCCAGCACAGACAGCGCCAGCTGCAGTTCCTCCGCTACTTTTTGCAGGCGACGGTAGCGGGCCTGGCTGGGTTTGACCTGGATAAATTCCGGGTCCAGGTAGTGCCGTACCAGTTGATACAGGCACCATTCATGCAGTTCGATACGGGCGTCCGCCTGTATCAGGCGCAGCAGGTTGCGCTTCAGGCTCTGGTATTGCTTGAAGGAGATACTCTTCAGCGCCGGCAGGCACAGCTCCAGCAGCGGCAGCCGGCGCGGCGCACCCAGCGCCGCCACAGCCGGGTAAAGGGTGTGGGCCAGCTCCGCCAGGCCGCGTGTGTCGCAGCCCTGCAGTACCGCCATTTGCCGTTGGTAGACTGCTTCTTCCGGGTTCATCAGCAGTGCGCTGACCAGCGCATGCGCGCCCAGCGGTTCATGGCTGTGGCGCACCAGCGCCACCGGGATGCCCTCCTGGTCGGCGGTCTGCTCCTCGTAGTCAGTCGGCTGCGGATCGGCCGCGTCCTCGGCGAAGTCGCGCGTCGGCCTCGGTCATTGGACGGTTGCAGTCGTTCGGCCGCCGCCAGCGATGCCATCGCCGCCGCCACGATGGACGCGCGCTCGTGTCCCGTCGTCGCCGAGGGGTCTATCAGCGGGTTGGGGTAGTGCTTGGGCTTGCGCTGTATGTAGCGCCCGTCCCAGTTTTTGTCCAGGCGCCTGATGCGTTGTTGCAGCGGCGGGTGGGTGGAAAAGCCCTGCCACAAATGATGCTCAATCTCGCCAAAGAAAATATGCGACATCTCGGCGGCCCGTGCCGCGTGCACTAACGAGCCGGGGATATAGCCGCCGATGACCTTGAGCGCGTTGGCAATGCCCTCCGGGTCGCGGGTGAACTGCACGGCACTGGCATCGGCCAGGTATTCTTTCTGTCGGCTGATGCCGGCCTTGATAAACCCCGCGGCCAGCCCGCCCAGCCAGCCCAGTAGCCAGAGCAGCAGGCCCAGTATCGGCAGCGCCGCGCCCTGGCCCTTGGAACTGCGCCCCGGTGCGCACGCGACTGGTGCTGCGCAGCAGGATGTGGCCGATATCGCCGACAAAGGTAATCCCCTTGAGCATGGCCGCCAGGCGAATATTCAGGCGCATGTCGCCATTGAGGATGTGGCTGAACTCGTGGGCGATCACGCCCTGCAGTTCGCTGCGCTTGAGGTGATCGATGGTGCCGCGGGTGACCGCGACCACCGCATCGGCCGGCACGATGCCCGCGGCAAAGGCGTTGATGCCGCGCTCGTGGTTCATCACGTAGACCGCCGGTACCGGCATGTTCGCCGCCAGCGCCATTTCTTCCACCACGTTGAGGCAGCGGCGCTCGCCCTTGTCGCGGGTCTGCGGCAGGATGCGCACGCCACCCATGCTCTCGGCCACCACCTTGCCGCCGGTGGACAGCTGTATCCAGCGCACCAGTATCACCAGGCGCCACTGCTGGCGGTAACCGCGATACCAATGCCGCCAAAGCGCTGCCAGCTGAAGTAGGAGAGAAAGCCCTGCAGGCTGGCGCGACTGCCGCTGTAGACGTTGTAGTCATCGGCGAAGAACAGGAATGCCGCCACCACCGCATTGGTCAGCACAATCAACACCAGCACCGCCAGGCTGAATACCACCACCAGCGTGCGCGTGTTGCGCCGGGCGATGTCCTGTTGTTCGAAGAAGTCCATGGGTCAGCAATACGAAGACGCCGTACTTGCTAGAACGACACCGTCGGTGCCGCCTGGATCTGCCGCGCTGTCTTCAAACTCCAGCAGCTGCGCATCTTCCGGGTGGCCGAAGGAGGCCGCGAAGAATACCGGCGGGAAGCTCTGGCGGTAGGTGTTGTACACCATCACCGCGTCGTTGTAGCCCTGGCGAGCGAAGGCGATGCGGTTTTCCGTGGTGGTCAGTTCCTCGGACAGCTGCTGCATGTTCTCACTGGCCTTCAGGTCCGGGTAGGCTTCCATGGTCACGTTGAGCTTGCCCAGCGCGCCCTGCAGGGCGTTTTCTGCGCTGGCCAGTTTGCTGATGTCCGCGCCGCCGAGGTTGCCGCCCTCTATCGCCTTGAGCACGGCCGCGGCGTCGTTGCGCGCGGTGACCACTGCGTCCAGCGTCTCGCGCTCGTGGGCCATGTAGCCCTTGGCGGTCTCCACCAGGTTGGGGATCAGGTCATAGCGGCGCTTCAGTTGCACCTCGATCTGCGCGAACGCGTTCTTGAAGCGGTTGCGCAGGCTAACCAGTTTGTTGTAGATGCTGATGACATAGATCACCAGCGCCAGTGCGACCAGCCAGGAATATCACGAATCCGGACATGCTGTTTTCCCCTTGCAGTTGTGTTTTTTTGGACAGGTTCAGTTTGCAGCTGCCGCAATAGTAGCAAGTGACGGGGTTTGGGTCGCAGAAAAATCATGGGAAAAGTGGTTTGGGTCTGCGAGGCAGGGATTTCTGCACTACGCGGCCGGCATTGCGCCTGCCGAAGTTGTATCTCGCACTTCATGCGCACTGACGTACCCGCCTGCGCGGGATGACGAGACAGGTCATGGGGTAATTATCGATCCAGCGGTCCCGCCATCATAGCTACATCAGCTAACCCGCTAACCCGCTAACCCGCTACCGCCGGCGCGACTTCTACCGGTACCCCGTTCACGGCGGCATTGCCACACAGGTCATCGAGGTAGTGGTCGTCGGTGAGGTCGTTGCAGCTGACGCCGGCGTGGGCCTCGGCGATACCCATGCGGGTGCCCTTGCGGCTGTGGCCGTAACCGTGGGGCAGGCTGACCACGCCGGGCATCATCTCGTCGACTGGCCTGCACGGCCACCGCCACCTCGCCCACCCGGGAGCGCACCTTCACGGCGCCGCCATCGTCGATGCCGCGCGCCGCCATGTCCTGCGGGTGCATCAGCAGGGTGCAGCGGTCCCGGCCCTTCACCAGCCGGCGGTAGTTGTGCATCCAGGAATTATTGGAGCGCACGTGGCGCCGGCCAATCAGGCGCAGCTGTTGCCCCGCATCGCCGGCGAATTCCTCGCGCAGCCTGGCCAGGTCTGCCATCGGCTCCGGGGTGTCGCAGCGAATCTGTTTGTCTGGCGTGAGCAGCCTGTCCGGCAGCTGTGACTGCAGCGGCCCCAGGTCGATGCCCGAGGGGTGTTTCTTGCAGCTCTTCCAGGCTCAGGCCGCGATCCCGCCAGGGCCCGGCCTGCAGCCCCATGTCGATAATCTGGTGCGGAGGCACGGCGGTTTGCGCCTCCTGGCCCAGTCCCGCGGCCACGCGCTTGCCCAGCTCACTGAAGATCTCCCAGTCGTGCAGGGCGCCCTCTGCCCGGGCGAATACCGGTGGGTTGTAGCGGGTGGTATTGCGCATGGCCAGCAGATGGAAAGACAGGTCGTAGTGGTCGTGCTCCAGCGGTGAGGTGGGCGGCAGGATCACGTCTGCGTGCCGCGTGGTCTCGTTGATGTAAGGGTCCAGGGACACCATGAAGTCCAGTTGTTCCAGCGCATTGTCCAACTGCGCGCCCGTTGGGGGTGGACAGCACCGGGTTGCCGGCGGCGGTAAACAGCGCGCGTATCTGGCCCTCACCGGGGGTGGTGATCTCCTCTGCCATCGCCGCGGCGGGCAGTTCGCGGTCGAACTCCGGCAGGCCGCGCACCCGGCTCTGGTGGCGATTGAAACCGCCGGGACCGCTGCTGGCAACGGCGTCTACCGCCGGCAGTGGTAAACAGGCTGCCGCCGGGCCGGTCCAGGTTGCCGGTGGCGATATTGATCAGCTGTATCAGCCACTGGCACAGGCCGCCATAGCGCTGGGTAGACAGGCCCATGCGCCCGTAGCAAATGCCCGCATCCGCCGCCGCCAGCTCCCGCGCCAGCCGGCGGGTATCGTCTGCGCTGATGCCGGTGTGCGGCGCCGCGAACTCCGGCGTGAAGTCGGCGATGGCGCGCTCCACCTCCGCCAGGCCCGTGGTAAACGGCGCCAGGTGACCCGGTTGCACCAGGCCCTCGCTGAACAGGGTATTGAGCAGCCCCAGCAACAGCAGCGCGTCGGAACCGGGGGTGATAAAGAAGTGCTCGCTGGCCAGCTCCGCCGTCTCGGTGCGCCGCGGGTCCACCACCACCAGCTTGCCGCCGCGGGCCTTCAGTGCCTTGATGCGCTTCTTCACGTCCGGCACCGTCCACAGGCTGCCATTGGAGGCCAGCGGGTTGGCCCCCAGCATCAAGAAGTACTGGCTGTGGTCTATGTCCGGCATCGGAAACAGCGACTTGTGCCCGAACAGCCACAGCGAGGTCAGGTGATGGGGCAGCTGGTCCACCGAGGTGGCAGAAAAACGGTTCTTGGTGCGGATATGGCGGAACAAGTTGTCCTGGTGCGTCATCATGCCGTAGTTGTGCACCGACGGATTGCCCAGATACACGCCCACCGCATCCACGCCGTGGTCTGTATCGTCTCCACCAGCGCGTCGGCGGTAGTGTCCAGCGCCTCATCCCAGTCTGATCGTCCTGCCAGTCGACGCTGCCATCCTCCGCGGTGACTTTCTTCACCGGCTGGCGCAGCCGGTCCGGGTCCTCATGGATGTCCTGCAGCGCCACCGCCTTGGGGCAGATATGGCCGCGGCTCAGGGGGTCGTTCTTGTCACCCTTGATGGAGAGAATTTTCTCCCCGGGTTTCGATCACCAGCCCGCAGATGGCTTCGCAGAGGTGGCAGGCGCGGTAATGTGTCGTCGGCATAGTGTTTCCCTTCAAGGGTTATTGTTATGGCGGGTCTGCTTATTCAGGCTCCGTCAGGCGGATCAGGCCAGCGGCCTGTATGTCGGACAGCAGCTTTTCCAGGTCCTGCAACAGCTGCTCCGGGGCCACCGCGTACTCGGCAAGCAGGGTGTCATACACCGCCTGCAGCTGACCGGTTTCCTGCAGCAACTGCCAGATGCGCGTGCCCACCTCGTCCAGGCCAAAGTAGTTCTCGCTGTCCAGGTCCAGCAGCACGGTCTCCCCGGAGACTTCCTGTGATATGACTTCGGGTGACAAGACGACGGTCTGGTTCAGGTTCATGGGGGCCTGCCCTAGATAAAGCGGATGCACAGGTTGCGTTGCCACTGCGCGAAAATCAACCCCTGGGGTTTGGGGGACTGGGGGCTGCGGGTTAATGGGTTCTTTCATGGTAGGCGGCCGCTGTGGTGCGGGTTTACCCCAGTCGATCGGAACCCCACTCACTCCTTGGGGTAAACCCGCACCACAGCGGCCTCGTTCCGTCGCGTGCCACTCGCCGTTGGCTTTGTCCGCAGGCACTTAGGAGTGTTACGCGAGTAAGGTCTAACGATGGTCCCGCCTCGATGACGAACAGAGGTCACCGCACGGGCCGCGCCTTCCGAGGGCGTGGGGTTCCAACCAAGGAAGGCGCGGCCCGTGCGCAGTGACCGGTTGCCCCGCAGCGATAACCAAAAAAAAAGGCCGGTCATCGACCGGCCTGAAAAGTAGAGCAGTGGCGATTACTCGCAACCACCCGACATACTGTTGATCCACTCGCGAATCAGCGCCACACCCTCGTCGTGAACGAGGCTGCGGCCAATCTCCGGCATACGTACATCCGGCTCGTTGGAGTTCATGCGGTAGGCCGTGATGGACGCGTCGGCGTCGCCCGGCACGATGTCGTTCTTCAGGCCACCCGAGCCAGAGCCCGCCGCGACCGGCTGCTTGCAGATACCGTAGTTGGTATCCACCTCACGCCAGAATTCCAGGTTCAGTGCCGAGTTGCTGGCAAAACCATCGGGGCGGTGACAGTGGGCACAGTTGATGTCCAGGTAGCCCTTGGCGCGTTCTCCAGGTCCAGTGACGGGTCGTCCCAGACCGGTACCGTGTCGATGCTGTCCAGGTCCGCGGGAACACCGACCAGCACTCCTGCTGCCACAGGTAGTCCAGCTGGTTGAAGGTTTCGCCGCCGTAGACATTGTCCCTGTTGAGGAACCGCGCCTTGGGGCCGATCGGCACAAGCACCGTTTCATTGTTGCGGCCGCTGCCGGTTTCCGGGCGGGTCACGGTTGTGACAGGTCTTGCAGCTGTTGGCGTCGGGAATGACGTAGTTGGTGCTGCGGGTGCTGCCGTCGCTGTGAATCCAGGTCAGCTCGCGGGTGCCACCGGCCAGGGTCAGGTCCGCGCCGGAGCCGTCCTCGCGCCAGGTGTAGGGCAGGGTGGCCCAACCGTCCTTGCGGTGCAGCAGCAGGCGGGTTTCGATAATGTTTCACCGGCGGCCTCATTGAGGAAGTCATTGGGCATGGTGAAGGTCTTGGCGATGATCGTGCCCACCGGGAAGTCCATGGTCTCGCGGCTGGAGTAGGCCGCCTGCTTGCCTTCCGGTACAAAGATGAAGCGATACTTCTCGGCGTAGTCGGTAAACAGCGGCGTGATCAGGTCGTAGTGAATGCCGTCGTTGGCCGCCTGGCGTGGCTCCAGCGCGTCGCTGAACAGGTTGTAGCCTTCCAGCGTCGGGCAGTTCACTTCCAGGGCGTCGAAGTTGGCGCCATTGCCTGACGGTGCGCACAGGGCGGCAATTTCTTCCTCGGTCAGCGGCTTCTCGCCCTCGGCAATCACGTCCGGAGTATCCAGCACGACTTCCGGCAGGGAGGCATGGGCGCAGTCGAAGTACTCCTCGGTGATCTCAGCGCCGTTGGCGCCAAAGACGATCCCGCGGGTGACCGCCGGATCTTCATCGATACACACGCGGTCTTCCTCGGCAAAGCGTCCACCTACCTCACCGATGCCGTCGTAGACGATCTTGGGGATGCCGCCGGCGTTGGCGAACAGGCCGGCGACGTCGGTCGCCAGGTCGGCGGGCTCGTAGCCATTGTTGCTGTAGCTGTTGTCGTGAATGTAGACGCGGCGCGGGGCGCCGTCATAGTTGGGGTCGTCGGTGGTGAAGCCACTGATATCGTAGTGCACGATCACAATCGCCGCCGACTGGTTGTCGCGAATACTGTTGTCGAACACCTGCACATCAGAGAAGGCCATGATCAGCATGCCGGTACCGGTGGGCACCACGCCGACGATATTGCCCTCGGGGGCAAAGTTCGGGGTGTTGTTGCCGTGTACCGTGTTGTTGTAAACGCGGGTGCGGGCACCCTCGCGAGACAGGTTGGGCAGGTCAAACACCAGGATGCCACCGGTATTGTCCACCGCGGTGTTGTCGTAAACCTCGGAGTTGGTGGAGTTCTCGATCTCGATGCCGGCCACGTTCAGTGACACGGTGTTGCGGCGCACGATGATCTTGTCTGACTGGCCCACGTAAACACCGGCGTCGGAGGCGCCGATCACCACGCTGTCCTCAATCAATACATTCTCTGTCTGCACCGGGTACAAGCCGTAAGCGCCGTTTTCTTCACAGGCGCCGCAGGTCCACTCCACGCGCATACGGCGTATGGTCACGCCGTTGCTGAATTTGAATTTAACGCCGTCGGAGGGCGGGTCGATCATGGCGAAGTCTTCCAGCACCACATTGTTGCTGGTCACCAGCAGGCTTTCACCGCCGCTGGTCTGGCTGCCGAAGTTGAGTACGCTCTGCTCCTGGCCCTGGCCGCGCAGGGTGACGTTGTCCACGTCCAGGATCAACGCGCTGTCCAGCTCGAATTCGCCGGCGGGCAGTTCGATAATCTGCCCGGGCTGGGCGCCGATAATCGCTTCCA
The DNA here is from genome assembly GCA_963845135.1 of uncultured Gammaproteobacteria bacterium. Lineage (GTDB taxonomy): Bacteria > Pseudomonadota > Gammaproteobacteria > Pseudomonadales > Halieaceae > Halioglobus. The sequence continues at coordinate 49,297 of CAWJQW010000010.1, forward strand.
TCAGGCGGGTCTGGAAGTCATCACCGGCCTCGATGATGACCAGGTTGGGGTCTATGGGTTGCTCTGGCTGCTCAACCTCGGGTTGTTCAACCGCCTGCCGGGAGCTGCTGCCGCCGTCGGAGCAGGCGGACAGCATGCCCAGCGCCAGTAACAGCGCCAATGCTGTGAGTTGCGTCAATGTCTTCATTGCTTCGTCTCGTTGGTATGTCGATTTTGTAAGTCGCGACCTGTCGGCCAGATGCGCGAAAGCGCGCAGTATACGGCTGGGGCTGAAACGAAACTGAAGGACAGTCAACGCCTGTTGCCAACACCGATGCTGCAATAGTGATGGATGTGCCGTCAGCGCGGCATTGCTAACGGCGACAGCAGCATGGCAATGGGCGACAAGGGTGGCGTGTGCTGCGGCGAATCAGCGCTGTAGAAACGCCAGGATGTCTTGTCTTACGTTGTTATCGTTTTGTTGCAGCCGGGACAGCGCCAGCACCAGGCTGGCATGGCCGCGGCCGGGATAGAAGTGGCTGGTGGCGTCTAAACCCAGTGAGTTCGCCTTCTCGGCAAAGCGCCGGGTGTGCAGCGGCAGGACGGTGCTGTCGTCTTCCCCGTGCAACAGCAGCATCGGCGGCTCGTTGCCACTGAGGAAGTGCAGTGGCTGCATTTGCTGGAAGTCGTCGAGGTTGCCGAAAATTTTGCGGTATCTCTCCGTCTCCGGCAGGTAGGCATAGGGGCCGGCCAGGCCGATAAACGCGTCGATGCGTTGCAGCGGAAATTGATGGGCACCGAGGTAGCGCGGGTCGGTGATCAACAGCGCAGCGGTATGTGCACCGGCGGAATGCCCCATGAGAATGATCTCCTCGGCATGCTCGAACTGGCCGCCGGCGCCGGCCAGCCAACTCACCGCCAGGGCAATATCGCCGACGAAATCGGGGAATACCGCCTGTGGATACTTGGCGTAATCGGGTATGGCGACGGTATAACCGGCGGTGGTCAGCGCATCGGCCACAAAGTAGTAGCCGTCCTTGCTGCCCGAGGTCCAGTCGCCGCCATAGATGAACACGACCAGGCGCTTGCTGCCCGCTACATCCGAGTCGTTTGCAGCAGCTGCAGGCCGGTAGAGATCCAGCCGCTGATGTGGCTTGTTCCCGTAGTGCAGGTCGGTCTCGACCTGCATGTCGGCAAACAGGTAAGAGGGCACACTGACGGCACGCAGGCCGATCTCGGTGCAGGCCGATAGTAGCGTGCTCAGCATAATTGTCGCTGAGTGCAGGGGGCGCTTGAGTATCCTGCGGGGCATGGGCTCCGATTATATTCTGTTAACGGGTAAGCAGTGTGCTTGTTACGTGTGGAATACGCAAAGCGATTGCTGGTGGGGCAGCGGCCGAAGTTTCAGTCCTGTGACTTACTCGCCAGGTGGCAGGCGCTGTAGTGGTCGCTGTCCACGGCAATCATTTCAGGTGCGTCGGTGCTGCACTGCGCCATCACTTCCGGGCAGCGGGGGTGGAAGTGGCAGCCGCTGGGCGGATTGATGGGCGAGGGGACATCGCCGGTCAGTACTGCCGCTGCACCTTGCGGTGCGGGTCCGGCACGGGGATGGCGGAAATCAGCGAGCTGGGTATAGGGGTGGCGCGGCTGTCGGTAAATCGCCTCGGCGTCGGCCGTTTCCACCACCTTGCCCAGGTACATGATCGCCACCCGGTCGGAGATGTGCTTGACCACCGCCAGGTCGTGGGCGATGAACAGGTAGGACAGCTTGAACTCCTGCTGCAGGTCGATGAGCAGGTTGAGGATCTGGCTCTGGATGGAGACATCCAGCGCGGACACCGGTTCATCGCAGATGATCAGCCGCGGATTCAGGGCAATGGCGCGGGCGATGCCGATGCGCTGGCGCTGGCCGCCGGAGAATTCAAAGGGATAGCGGGTCAGCCGAGCGCGCCGGCAGGCCCACGATGTCCAGCAGTTGCCGCATGCGCTGGCTGCGAAACGCCTTGTCGCCGAGTTTGTGAATGATGAAGGGCTCTTCCAGGATCTCCCCCACCGTGTGCCGCGAGTTGAGCGACTCCATCGGGTCCTGGAAGATCATCTGGATGTGCTGGCGGTAGGGCATCAGCGCCTTGCCGCGCAGGTGGGTGATGTCGTCACCGTCGAACAGCACGCTGCCGCCGGTGGGTGTATACAGGCGGCTGATACAGCGGCCCAGGGTGGATTTGCCGCAGCCGGATTCGCCCACCAGCCCCAGCGTTTCACCCGGTTGAATGGTCAGGGAGACGCCGTCCACCGCGCGGTTGGATTTGCTCGCGCGCAGCAAGAGCCTTCCTTCACCGGGAAGTGCATGCGCAGGTCTTTCACTTCCAGCAAGGGGCGTGCTCACAGTTCGCTCCAGCGGCAGCAGGCGACCTGGTGCCGGTCGGCGATGGTTTCAATGGCCGGGGCCCGCTCGCCGCAGGCGGCGATGGCATGGGGGCAGCGGTTCTGGAAGCGGCAGCCGGGCGGCAGGTCGTGCAGGCCGGGCACCATGCCCTCGATAATGCTCAGGCGTGACTTGGGCTGCGGTATCCAGCCGCGGAATGGAAGCCAGCAGGCCGCGCGTGTAGGGGTGGGCGGGGCGGTCGAAGATGTCGTAAACGCTGCCCTGTTCCGCCACGCGGCCGGCGTACATCACCACCACGTCGTCGCAGGTCTCGGCGATCACGCCCAGGTCGTGGGTGATCAGGATGACGGCCATGCCCATCTCGGCCTGCAGTTCGTGGATCAGTTCGAGAATCTGCGCCTGGATGGTCACGTCCAGGGCGGTGGTCGGTTCATCGGCAATCAACAGCGCCGGTTTGCAGGCCAGGGCCATGGCGATCACCACCCGCTGGCGCATGCCGCCGGAGAGCTGGTGCGGATACTCGCCCATGCGGATATCGGGGGAGGGGATACCCACGTGGTCGAGAATGCTCGATGCCGTCGCGTATGGCCTGGTCGACGCCGATGTCGCGATGCAGCAGCATCACCTCGGTCAGCTGGTTGCCGATGGTGTGCACCGGGTTGAGGGCGGTCATCGGTTCCTGGAACACCATGCCGATGTCGTTGCCGCGTATCTTTTCCATTTGCTCAATGGGCAGGCGTGGTCAGATCGCGGCCCGCAAAGCGCACCGCGCCACTGACGATCTTGCCCGGTGGGCTGTGGCAGCAGGCGCATGATGGAGAGTGCGGTCACGCTCTTGCCGCAACCGGACTCGCCGACAATGCCCAGCGTCTCGCCTGGGCTCCAGCGAGAAGCTGACCCCGTCGACGGCGCGCACGCGGCCCTCGTCGGTGTCGAACTCGGTCACCAGCTGGTCTACTTCAAGCAGTGGCATGGGCGCGGCTTACTCTTGCCACTGGTCGTAGTAGCGGATCTGCGGCTCAAAGGTTTTACCTGCCTTCAGGGCGTCCAGGGTTTCCTGTTTCATGTCCTCGTCAATCCAGTGCACGAACAGCTGGCCGGCGCTGCTGCTGTGCTTGTGGTTGAAGAATCTCCGGATAGCGAATCCAGCGCCAGTTGCCCACGCGATAAAACGGTTGGTAGAAGCCGGGCACATAGGACGCGTGATCGTGCAGGATGCTCGGCCATCTGCGTTGGCGATGGCGATCATCTCGTCCGTGTCTGGCGAGGCGCGGTAGCGTTCGATCAGGCCGTCGACCTCGAATACGGCAAAGGTCTCCAGGTTGTTGGTCTGGGTTTTTATCTTGCGCTCGGGGTTGATGCTGCCGTCATCGAGAAAGGCGTCGTCGTAGGCGTTGTCCGAGTGGTAGTGCTCCCAGAAGCGTGGATACATTTCCAGGAACACGCCGAAAGCGGCGAAGTGAATGTCGTGCTGTTTTTCCTGCACCTTTTTCCAGCCGGCGGTGCCGTCCAGCACTTCCACGCGAAACTCCAGGCCGGCCTTGGCCGCCGCTTCCTTGAGAATGGTGAGCACGTCCTTCATGGTCTGGTAGCCGGTGGACACGGTAAAGGACAGGCGCTGGCCTTCTGCGTTGACCAGCATGCCGTCGGAGCCGCGTTCGGTGAACCCGGCCTTGGCGAAGTGGCTCATGGCCTTGTCGATATCGAACTCGCGGACCGCACGCCGGAGGCGGAGAACTCGCCGAAACCGTCCTGGGCGGTGTGCAGGCGTTCATAGTCGCCGCGGAAGAACTTGTCGATGACCAGCTGCAAGTCGGTGGCGTACTGGATGCCCAGGCGCACGTCCAGGTTGTCCAGCAGCGGCCGCGCCGTGTTCATCCACAGCCCCATGTTGGGGCGTGGGCGCTGGTTGTAGAACACGGACTTGTGGATGTAGCCGGCCTGTACGTCCGGTGCATCGTCGGGCAGCTTGTCGTACCAGTATTCCGCCAGGTTCAGGCCGAACTGGTCCAGGTCGCCACGGCGGAAGGCTTCAAAGATTTTCTCGGTGTCGCGAATCACGGTGAAGTGAAAGCGGTCGGCGTTGAAACGGTAGCGGCAGTGCTTCTTGTCCTTGGCCCACCAGTCCTTAACCCGGGTCAGCGCGATGGAGCGGCCTTTCTTGATGTCCTGTTCGCGCACGGTGTAGGCCCCGGTGGTGGGTGCGACGCGCCATTGGTAGCGCTCGACAAAGTCGTCGCCCACCTCGGCGTAAAAGTGCTGCGGCTTGGGCGTCAGCTCCAGCACCTTGGAGTCGGCATCGGGTTTGGCCACTGCCGTGGTGATGGAGAAGGTGTGATCGTCGTAGCGGGTGATATTGGTGTACATGGGGCTGTAGTAGTTGTTGTACCAGGGCGCGGTGATATACGGCGAGTGGTGGAACCAGAACATGAACAGGAAGTCGTCGCTGGTGAGTGGGCTCGCCGTCTGACCAGCGCGCTGTCGGGTCCAGGCTCACGTAGAAGGTTTTGCCGTCGTCACCCCTTGCCCACTCGGTGGCCAGCCCGGGAATGAAGTCGAAAGCATCCTGGTGGCGGAAGCCGATACGCATGTCCACGTCATCGAGCAGCAGCGGCCTGAAGCCGCCGTTGGAGTCCGGGCCGATGGTGCGCAGGGTGCGCGGGAAATCCTGTAGCGCGCGAAACTGCGTGCCACCTTTTTTGGCCTCGGGGGAGCCCATCTCCGGCAGGCCCTCGCCGTTTTCCCAGTTCAGGTCTGCGGGCAGGTCTGCCGGGGTCTTGAAGATGAAGAAGTCAGGGTTGGCGGCATAGTAGTCCAGCACTTCCTGCGTATTGTCGTGCACGGGGCTGGCGGCGCTGTCCGCCCCGGACGCGGAATCGTCGCCGCCGCAGGCTGCCAGTGCCAGGGTAGTGACGCCCACGGCCAGCAGTCGCCACCAGCGGTGCTCAATGCTTGCTTTGCTCATACCAGGTTCCTTATCGGTAAACAGTAAATTTCTTCGGGTCAAAGGATTCGCGCACGGCCTCGCCGATAAAGGTCACCAGGGTCAGTAGTATCACCAGCGTGGTGAACGCGGCGGACACGATCCAGGGCGCGGTGCTCAGGTTTGCGGTGCCCTGCTTGAGCAGCTCGCCCAGGCTGGGTGTCGGCGGCGGCAGGCCAAAGCCGAGGAAGTCCAGCGCGGTGATGGCGGAGATGGCGGCGACCACCGCGAAGGGCATAAAGGTCACCAGCGTGGCCAGCACATTGGGCAGGATGTGGTGGAAGATGATGCGCGTATCCGAGGCGCCGAGAATGCGCGCCGCGGCGATATAGTCCCGCGACTTTTCCTTGTAGGTCTCGGTGCGCATGTAGTAGGTCATGCCGGTCCAGGAAAACAGCACCATGATAAACAGCAGAATGCCGATACGTGAGGGAACCGACAGGCTGGAGGGGATCACCGAGAACACGATGATCACCATGTACAGGAAGGGGATGTTGGACCAGATCTCGATCAGGCGCTGGAAAAACAGGTCGAAATACCCCGCCGAAGTAACCCATCGCACAGCCCACGGAGATACCAATCAGGTAAACCCAGGCGGTGAATACCAGGGAGAACACCAGGGCGATGCGGGTGCCGTAGAACAGGCGCGCGAGGATGTCCCGGCTGGTGGTGTCGGTGCCCAGGTAGTGTTGATTGTCCAGTGACGGCGCGCCGGGCCTGAAGATGCCATTGGCGGCGTTGTTCTCGTAGGGGTTGTAGGGCACCAGCGGCATCACCACCCAGTTGCCCTGGCCCTGTTCGGCAAAGTGCTCCTTGAGGTCCCGGTAATTGACCTCGTAACTGTAGTCCAGGCCAAAGTCGGTGCCCGGGTGAAACGCGGTATAGGTGGGAAAATACAGCTCGCCCTCGTAGCTCACCACCAGCGCGCGGCTGTTGACCAGTAACTCGCCAAAGGCCAGCACCACCAGCAGGCCGGCAAGAAACAGGAAGCTGTAATAGCCGCGCTTGATCTGGCGGAAGCGACGCAGCTTCTTCAGGGTCTGTGGATTAAAACGAAACATGCGCTAGTGGAACCGGATTCTTGGGTCGACCACCGCGACCAGCAGGTCGGAGAGGATGTTACCGATCAACAGCAGCAGGCTGCTGAGCAGCACCACGCCCATGACCACCGGGTAATCGCGGTCCAGCATGGCGGTCAGCGCCAGCAGTCCGAAGCCGTCTATATCGAAAATGGTCTCAATCAGGAAAGAGCCGGATACCAGCAGGGTAATGTTCTGGCCGAAGGTGGTGGCGATGGGAATCAGCGAGTTGCGCATGGCGTGGCGGGTGACCGAGCGCCGGAAGGATACGCCCTTGGCCACGGCGGTGCGCATATAATCCGCCGCCAGGTTATCCATCAGGTGGTTCTTCAGCAGCATGGTGACCAGGGCGAAGGCGCCGACCATGTAGCAGATCAGCGGCAGCACCGAGTGATTGAGCAGGTCCAGCGCTTTTTCGCCCGCGTTCTTGTCCTGGAAGTCGAAACTGACAAAACCGCCCATGGGAAACCACTCCAGGCGTACGGAGAAATACAGCAACAGCAGCGAGCCCAGGGCATAACCGGGGATGGCGTAACCAATAAAGATAAGCACCGAAGTGGCGTTGTCGATCGGGGTGCGATGCTTGATCGCTTTCACCACGCCCAGCGGTATGCACACCGTATAGGTCAGTACCAGGGTCACCAGCCCGTAATACAGCGACACCGGGAAGCGGTCGACAATCACGTCCCACACCGGTTCGTTATAGCGATAGGAGGTGCCCAGGTCGCCCGATACCACCTTGCCCAGCCACTCGGCATAGCTCTGCAGCACAGGTTTGTCGAAGCCATAGTATTCCCGCAGCCTGTCCAGCTGGGCCTCGGAAATGGCCATGCCCTGGCCGGCGGCCTGGCTGCTCATGCCCGAGCTGGCGTCCATCTGCTGGGCTTCCATGATGGCGCGCTCCAGCGGGCCACCCGGCACCAGGCGGGTGATGGCAAAAACAATAATGGTAATGCCCAGCAGGGTGGGGGGCACCAGCAGCAAACGCCTGATGAAATAGTCGCGCATCTAGCGAGCGCACCCCCGTGCCCGCTCGTCGGGAGGGGCGGTATCGTGACTGCGATATCGGATAGACATGGGTGCTGGTTGGCCGCAGGGGAAAGTGCCGATGGTGCCACATCCGTCGCCACGGTAGAAGTACAAGCTTGGGTAGTCATGCTGGCCCCCATCCCGGGGAGCCCATGGCGCAATGCACAGAACGCCGGTCGCTGCCGCTTTGCCCGGCTCAGAACCGGGTGAGCGCAAATACCAGGATGGCGAACCAGCCCAGCAGTAGGGCGTAACGTGGCAGCCAGTTGACCTTGAAACCGAACTGCGCATAGCGCTGGCGACTCCATACCAGGGCGCCCAGGTCCTGCGCTGGCCGGGCGCCGACCAGGCTCACCAGGTAGCCAACCGTCACCGTGGCAAACAGGCCGAACACGTTCCACCACAGCCAGGATACCTGCGGCAGGAACTGCCAGCACAGCAGGTTGAGGGCAAAACCTGCCGCCAGGCCCGCTTTGGCCCCGGCGCCGTTGCAGCGGCGGGTGAGCACGCCAAGCGCAAATACACCCAGCACCGGCCCATTGATCAGCGAGCCGATTTTATTGATGGCAACCAGCACCGTGTCGGCAATGTCGCCCACATAAAACGCCATCACCAGGGTGACGCCGCCCCAGGCGACCGTGAGCAGGCGTGAATAGAGCAGTTCGCGCTGGTCCGACCAGGTCATCGCCGCTATGCAGGCGGCGCACAAAGTCTTCCATGGTGGTGGCACTGAGGCTGTTGATAACGCTGTCCAGTGAGGACATGGCCGCGGCGAACAGCGCCACCAGCGCCAGGCCCACCACGCCCTGCGGCAGGTTCTGCAGCATGTACAGGGGCACGGCGAGGTTGTAGTTGGGCGCGTCACCGTTGCGGGGCAAGCCGCCGAGGAAGGCAGGCTCGGCGGCAGCGTAAACCGCCAGCCCGGCGCCGATCAGGCAATACAGCAGCACCAGCGGAAAGCGCAGCAGCCCGTTGATGAACAGGGCGCGGTTGCCGTCATCGACTGTGCGCGCACAAAGTTCACGCTGCACCTGGCTCTGGTCGCAGCCGTAGTAGGACACGTAGAGGAAGATGCCGCCCAGCAGCATGGGCCAGAAGGCAAAGTCCTGACCGTCGCCCAGCCCATGGTGCGCGAAGTCCACCGCATTGCGGCGGTCTGCGGGCAGGCCTGCCAGCAGTTGGTCGGCGCCGCCGATGGCCTGCAGCAGGGTGGCGAACAACAGCAACAGCACCGTGACCAGTATGACCATCTGAATCACGTCGCTGTAGATCACCGCGCGAATGCCCCCGAGCACGTCATACACCACGGTAATCACGCCCAGCAACATCACCGACCAGAAAAACGGCAGGCCGGAGATCAGTTCGATCACCAGCGAAATACTGTACACCGTGACCGCCGTGGCAAAGGCACGCAAGACCTGGAACAGGCCGCTGAGCCACAGGCGCGTGGACAGGTCGAAACGTCTTTCCAGGTAGTCGTAAACGGAGATCAGCGACAGGCTGCGAAACAGCGGCAGCAGGAACACCATAACCAGCACCATGGCGATGGGCACCGCTAACTCATATTGCAGCCAGACCAGTCCGCCACCGGCGGCAAAAGCGACGAAGGCCGGGGCGCCAAGAATGCTGTTGGTGGAGCACTGCGTGGCCATCACCGAAATGGCGATGGGCCAGTGGCCCGGTCTCGCGCCCCGCCACGTAATAGTCGCCGCGCGAGTGCTGGGCGCGCGAGAGCCAGGCGCTGAGCAGGATCAGTCCGGCCAGGTAAAACCCGATAATGCCCCAATCCAGCGGTGTAACAAGTGTGTGCATTACCTGGCTCGTTGCCGTAAAACGCCGGCACCGGTTTGACCCGGGTGCACCGGTGTAGATAAATCGTCGACCCTGCGCAATGATGGCAGGCACGGTAAGATAATTTTAGCTATCATGCCAGCAAGCTCCCGACGCTAACAGTCCTTTGTCCGCCGGGTCCGGCACTGAAGTCGCGTGGATGTGCCCCACAATAGTACCAGGGAAGATGGAACCGCCGTAACGTGAGCAAACCCACAGT
>CAWJQW010000011.1:0-7254 GCA_963845135.1 uncultured Gammaproteobacteria bacterium
TGGGCATGGGTTTTCCGCACCGATCAACGCGCTTTGAGCAAGTCGCGCACCAGCACCGCCGTTTTGACCTGAAAATCTATGACGTGGTCAGTGCTGTCAAAGCCGCTACCGGAGGATGCCTCTTTTTCCTGGCGGGTGTAGCGCAATTCGAGCGACCATGTCTTATTGAGTACATAGCCGATGCCAACCGTGTACTCCGCCTGATCGGCAAGCAACTCTTCGCTGCTTTCAATGTCCGCGTAAAATTCAGCCGCTATGGGCAGGTAATAAGCACCGGGTTCGACTGTGTAGCGATTGATTGGCCAGGAATAGGAAAGGCGATATCGAGCGCGTAGCGCCATATCCCAGTCGTCTTCCTCCTGAAAGCGCTCTTCCAGACGCAAGCGATGTTGCAGCATAAAGCGACGGCGGGGACCGTGAACCTCAGGCCAGTCCAGGGTCAGGCTCTGCCACAGACGGGTTTCACCTGTATCCTCAAGATCCTGTCGCCAGGTGTAGTACAAACCCAAAGCAGCCTCGGCACGCAGCCGATGAGTTAGGTCATAGGCAGCGCCCCCTGAAGTACTGAGCTTGCTGGACGCCCCCCACAGATAGTCACTATCGCGCAGTTCTTCGTACTTCCAGTCACCGAAGACGCGCGTCCTGTCGTTGAGGCCGTGCTTGTAAACATAGCCAAGCCTGGCCTTGATTTGATCGTCAGGATCGCCTGCAACCGCTGGAAGTGAAAGGCCAAGCATCAACACAGCGGACAAAAGTGCACGCATGTGGAAAGTCTCCCAGACTGATAGATTGGTGCTGACTTATGTCAACTCTGCCGTCAGCGGTTTTCCAGCCGGTTGTAATCAAGTGCACCATAGTTAGCAGGGCTATATCGCCGGTAACCAGCGTGCACCCTGTCGCTGTGCTGCCAGAAACCTTCGTTAGTTCTACGAACGCCCCACCTGTCCAGAAAGTCACTGTAGTCAGATTCGCTTTCCAGGTTGCCGGCATGTTCGACAAAATCGGCGATATCGGCGTTATTCACCCGATAAAAAGCATTGGGGTAGGCCCCGATGAAGCCGGGAACAACGGAGATACTGTCTTCATCGGGCCGCCGGTTACTCTTCGCTCCAAAGACTGCGGTCATATTCGTGTAGGCGCTATTACGTAGCAGCGTGACAAATCTATCCTCAGAATCCCCACTGTCCGAACCCGACTGGATTAGAACGTTGGCAACCTCAGGCAATAAAGTCGCAGATTTTCCTTTTATCTCCGACATCCGCGCCAGTTCCCGTTGCAACCCAGGATCATTTATCGCCGCCAGACTATGTGTGTCTGGAAGCGCCGGCGTCAGTTGCTTGCGTAAGAGTGAAAAGAGTTCTTGCTTTGGCTTGTCGGTACGGTAGTTGATATTCGGCCTGGTAGCACTTTCGAAGGCGGGACTGGAAAGGTAGGCCTGCAGGTCTTTATCAGCATCGAGATACCAGAGCTCCTGCTCCTCCTTGCGTGCCGACTCAGGCAGCATGGCCAGGAAGTTCAACTCACCCTCCATGCGCAGGAAATCCATATACACTCTGGTATTTAACTGGTGGCCCAGATTCCCGAAGACATCGTAGCCGGCCACCAGTAGATAATGAATACGTTCGAGCAAGGAGTAGTCGATAACCCAGGCGGTCTTGGGCGGCCCACCGATCATGCCTTGTTCGACGGTGGCACTGTCGAAGTGCCTGAATACAGTCAACGCGGCATTCGGATTGATGCCGCCGCCATCCCAGATCGTACCCAGGTTGAGCTCGCCGGAGCCACCGAAGTTGTCAGCGAGGAACTGGTCGCGACTGGCCAGGAAATTAGTCTGCTGCTCGCGGTATATTCGCCAATAGTGTGCAGGGCGATAAATCGTCTCGGTACTGGCAGGCAGCTGCAGGCCCTCGGCCTCGGACTGGAGAAAAACCTCCAGGCGCTGCTCGCTGGGGTTGTCAGGATCGGTGAAAAACACCCAGAAACGATCCCGGATAACATCCACGGCCACCTCTCCACGGCAGACAGGGCCTTTGATAAAGGTAGAGATGGAGAATCTCGCTTCATCAAGCATAAACTTGTAACGCGAGATCACTGGCAGCTCGGCGAAGGTGATAAACGGATTGGATGCGGATTGAGAGTCATAGGAGGGAAGCCCTGTGACCTCGTAATCAGTCTCAAAAAACAACCGACTCCAACGATCCATGCGCTGCTTGTTAAGTACATAAGGCATATGGGTCTTGTCGACCAGGGTGCTCACCACCTCCTGCAGCCGGTAGTAGGGGCGCTCCACGCGCGGGTCGTCGTACGGACGACGACTGGCGATGACAGACAGGGGGTCGCCCGGGGGGGTGCTGGAGCGCACCATACTGAAAAACCGCGGACGACCTTCTTCTAAGTCGCTGAAGTAGAGGTGGGCGTAGGACAGGTGCTCATAGATATAGCGGCTGACTAACTGTTCCTTCATGGAATTGCCATTAAGGAACCTCTCCCAGCGGGCGACTTCTTGCTGGTAGTTAGCAGGGAGTGGCGGGCGCGGAGTATAGCTGCCCCCCTGCTCGACCCAACTCATCAGCACTTGCTCTTCCTCATCATTGAGCCCCGGCAGCGCGTAGGGCATACCCCAATCCGGATGATCCGTCGCATAATCATCGAAGTCCTCTGCAGTGGTACAGCTTTCCGTGCGCGAAAGACCTAATTCGAACTCGCCAGAAAGACGCTTGTCCGCCGTTAGAGGGTTGGTGCGTTTCAGCTCCAGCATCCGATAGAGCACACTGGCATCACGATTTGCCTCAGTCGTCTGTGCGTACTCATTCAGAACGGGATGGAAACCGAGTTGACGCCATTGCGTGACCGTTTGCGCGTCTTCGAAGAGACGAGTGAGCGTGGCCTTGTTAATTCGAGACTGGTCATACACCCGCGCAGTGCTGCCCCCGCGTTCGATACCTTCGATAGATGTCATTTTCAGCTGGCAGGGTGCATCGTAGCAGCCGTGACAGACGATACAGCGCTTATCAACAACCGGCTTGACCTCACTCCAGTAGTCCACAGTGCCGGGTGTCAGTGTCTGTACGACACGATGACGGGGCTCCGGCTTGCCGTAAAGGCCTTGAAGGCTGACACCTACGGTGGCGCAGCCACCGATGAAGAGAATTGCAAATAGCCAGTAGCTGCGAGCCATCCGTTTAAAACCTGTTTGAAAAGAATGGATGTTCATGCGCCCAGAAAAACTATAGTTGATTCCCGCTTCTGGACTATGCGGGAGAAATGGAATGCAGACTGTTCCAAATTTTGTCCAAGCTCCCATACTGGTAACCCAGATAATGTTTCCGCTCCCCGATTTCGTTTCTGTCGTGTCCGAGGTTTATTTTTCTACAGAACGCAACGCTAGCGTGCTGCAAAACCCCACTCTGAACATCCCTCACTATCGGTAGGTATTAGGTAGTCTCAATTCCCGGTGCGAGGTTATCGTTGATCAATATCAACAAAGGGCGCGAATGAATGCGGCTAATTTACCCTAAAGCTGAAGTTACCCGTGTATAACCGTCTAATACTTCCAGCTGACTCCAGTTGTAATGCCGTAGTCAGTGTTTGAGCCACTCTGGCTGGCATCGTCGTAGGAGGCCCAGCCGGTGATGTCCCAGAACAGGTCCTCCACCAGTTCCCAACTCAGGCGCAGGTCGGTATTCGCGCGCAGACGACCACTTTCTGAGATGCCGGGATAAAGCGTAAAATCCAGTTCCAGGTCCAACTCGGGCGTATCGAATCGCCACATGCTGTAGGCCGCACCCAACACGCCCTCTACGCTGTCCAGTTTCTCGCCGCTTCCGTCTTTCTCTGTCACTGCCTGCAGCCCGAGATAACCCACCAGCGACAAATCGTTGCTATCTACAAATGCCCGGCCGTAACCGAAGCCAACCGTGTACCGATAATCCAGGTCCAGCTCCTCGTTATCTTCATAACTACCGTCGAACCAGCGAATAACCTGTGGTCGTGGAGTCCACATTTCCCGCGTTATCTGGTAGCGATTACTGTCAATGCGTTCGCCGTCGTTATCTGTGCTTATAGTTCGGCCCTGCAAGCTGGTGATACCCTTCTCGTCCTCGTAGCCAAAATCGGAATTTAGGTTAAACGTCGCGACATCGCTTGCCTTGATATAGGAGTACCCCGCGCCCAGCCGGATGTCCAGTCGCTGCTCCAGGGTATCTTCTATGGGCCGCAATTCGATGATATCGATTGCCCTGACCACCTGTTCGCCCGCTATTGTAACGATACGCACGTCACCCTTCTTGTCGGCCAGACCCAGGGAGCCGTAGTAACGCTTACCGGTTTCCAGCCGAACCTCATAGTGGAAATCACTTGCTACCGCAGTGACATCTTCCCACTCGATTGTCACAGTACCCATGGAGTCTGTGCCGTAGGATAATTTGCCGCGCAGCAGTCGCTTGATCTCGCCGGTAATGTCGTTGCCGTTGGCAAGTCGGATATTGTCGACCTTGGCGTGGGAGTGGAGTTGGGCGGAGAACAGAAGGAGAAATGAGCACAGGAGAATTTCTATCAGGCGAGTGAGCATGTGATATTCCTTAACGAGAACGCCTGATAATTCAGGCGCTCAACGATTTGTGCTAGAGGTGCTCAGATTAGGGGATTAAAAGAAAAACTTCACTCCCAGGGCCGGGCCAGACATCTCCAGATCATCCAGAAGCTGATCATCGAATTCCCATTTTAGATGCTGGTACCCCAGGACAACATCAAGCGCCTCAAACCTGTAGTTGATACCGGCAGTAGCCTGCCAGGTCAGGTCAGATTCGCCGGCACCAATATCGGCGTAATAGGTGAGGTACCACCTTTCAGACAATTCCGTCTTGCCCCGGATTCCTACCACACCATCCCAATTGCTGGCTGACTCGCTTTCCTTGACGGAACCCAGGGGGTCCAGGGTTAGTTTAATATCGGTATCCATTGAGAGGTACCTGGCGCCGCCCATGACGTCAATTTGGGTGCTACCCGTGTCAGCGATCTGCCAGCCTGCTCCCAGGGTCGAGACAATATTTGTCAAACCCACTTTCAGCTCAGCCTTGATTGGACCCAGTGCTTCCCGCTCCCGAGACTCAGTATCGACGTAGAAAAGGTTGACAAACAAGGTGAGTTTGTCACGCTGAGCTGCAAATGAGCCAAACATGGCAAACTCAAGATCATCCAGGATATCATCGAAGTCCGCACTGATGTCCTCCCCTGTCGCGGAAGTGGCTTTGACATCGGCCGCCAGTGCATAGAGCTCGACACCATATTCCCAATCAGAGGCCATACCCGGCACGGCTCCGATCAGCAATCCTGAGGCTACAGCCACTGACAAACTTTTCTGTAAACGTTTCATAAGCTTACTTCCGCTGCGATTTATTATAGACTTTGACGGCCGTTGCCTTGTCCGGCACACCATCAAAAAATTCCAGCACTACTCGCCCACTTGTTCCACATTGACGATGGTCAGATGCAGACGATACAAGGTTTCCAGTACACCGTTTAATTCCGACTGGTCTCTCAACACACCCAGCAACGTCGATCGCCGATTCGGGTCGCCGTTCTGGCATGGCATAACCTCCATATCCGCCAGTCGATCTGCCCAGCTTTCAGGTATGTTGCCCTGCACTACGATCCTGTACGTCGCTGGACAGTCAAAGCACGGCTCCTCGCCTGATATTTTGCCCGCCATCATTAACAGGAACCTCTGATGATCTTGAATTCTGCTTAATGATTGCACCCTTGCCATTGGATGGAATCACGCGGAATGAGGGGGAAATGGGTAGTCGGGGCTGCCCGCCACGACGACTGGCGACTACTGCAGGGGCACACTCGGAATAGGGAAGGTGAAAGTAGCGACGAGATTCTGCCCCTCCACGGTACTGCGACTGCCGGTTTCCCAGAAGTAACGCAAGTTGAAGAATCCGTAGAGTTTGCTCTTTGAAGCAAGCGGCAAGGTTATCTCCGGCCCAATGCCGAAACCGCGATTCCGACCAAAGAAATCAAGGCCCGGCTCTGGCAGCCGCCCGAAGTCATCATCGGTCACCTTCCACTGACCGTAGTAGGCCAGGCCGACATTGATCGCGCCGTCCATGTAGGACTTACCTATCCCGCCCTCAATCGTCACGATATCGCCTACGGTAATGCCGGTATCGTCCTGCTTACCGTGGGTTTCGTAGAACAGCATACCGGCTATGTGCCAGGTTTTTGCCTCGTCAAAATAATAGGTTGCCCCGCCAAACAGTTCATAACTCCAGAACCCGAGGCCGCCGTTGTCGTCCGCACCCTCCTCAAAATTCCCGGTGGGAGCAAACACACCCAGGCCAGCGGTAAAATCCGCCCGCGGCGTCGTCCAACCGAGGTTCGCCGGCTGAATATAGGTGTCGGAAAACAGAGTGCTGGTGCCCTCGGAAATACCCAGAATGGGCGCGCGCAGGCGATTGTCGGACCAGGCCGGGGCGATCATGTAACTGTAGTTACCACCCCAGAGCTGGAAATCCGTTACATGCCACCAGGCCACTGCATATCCGTTGACATCCAGATCTCCCCGCTTCGCAGGGTCAACACTGATCTCGTTGCCGTCTGAATCCAGGATTTGGTCGCCGTCGTAACCAATATAGACGGCCGATAGATACATGCCCGGGGCCGGCTGGGTAGCCGATTGCATACCGTAGTCCCCCACCATATTGTGGCCCAGGAACTGGGCATTGGCCGCCGCTGGCAGCAACCAAAGCAAGACCAGGACAAACATCCACTCAACATTTAAAGGCCGCATACTTTCCTCACACCTGTTATAAAAACGCTATCGTTATAGTAGCCAGGAGTCGAGGTATCGACACTCCCAAAAACAGGGGTTAAATGAGTAGTTGTAGCGCGGCCGCAGGGCTTAAGCCGACAGAATGCCCAGCTCAATGGCGCGAGATACGGCCATGCGGCGGCCTGAGACATCCAGTTTCTGGTAAATGTGCTTGAGGTGGTAATTGACCGTATGCGTTGAGATATAGAGCTGGCTGGCGATCTCCTTGTTGCGAAAGCGCTGGGCCAGCAATTCCAGGATGTCACGCTCTCGGTTGGTGAATTGCGCCTCAGACAGTTCACCTGCAAGAGCCGGACTTTTGCCAGTTTCCGGCTCGTCGGCCAGGGCTGGCCCCGTAACGCCCAGACCACACTGCACGCTCAGGAAATCCCGGTATTCGACGTATGCGGCAGACTGCTGTAGCAGCGGATTCAGCGCAT
>CAWJQW010000012.1:0-759870 GCA_963845135.1 uncultured Gammaproteobacteria bacterium
GCGCGATACCGCGTCCATGTAGATCACATGGCGATTCAGGGCTGGCAGGCGAGTACCGACTGGATGCGATTTTCGCCCATCTCGGTGACTTCAAAGCGATAATCGCCGATCACCACGCAGACACAATTGTCCGGGATCGCTTCCAGTTCTTCCAGCAGCAGACCATTGAGGGTTCGCGGTCCCTGCGTCGGCAGTTTCCAGCCCAGCGCTTTGTTGATTTCACGCACCGTGGCGGCGGCGTCAATCTGGTAGCTGCCATCTTCCTGAACCACAATGTCGTCGATCGTGTCGGCAATATCCGAAGTGAATTCGCCCACGATCTCTTCGAGAATATCTTCCAGCGTGACTATGCCTGTGACTGCACCGTACTCGTCTACCACAACCCCCATGCGGTGTTTGGCCTTCTGGAAATTGTGCAGCTGCACATGTAGCAGGGTATTTTCAGGAATAAAATAGGGGTCGTGCAGCAGTTGCATGAGTTTGGCACGGTTGAATGGCCCTTTGTTGTAGAGTCGGGGGGCATTGCGTAAGTGTATGACCCCGATAATATTGTTGATATCGTCTTCGTAAACCGGCAGGCGGGTATAGTTGCTGGTCAGTATCTTGTGGCTGATGGTCTCGTCGGAATCTTTCAGGTCGATGCCGTAGACTTCATTGCGCGGCACCATAATATCGTCGATAGTCACCGTATCGAGGTCGAGGATATTGATCAACATGCCCTGGTTTTTATCGGGGATGCGATGACTGGTGGTGCCCATCAGGGTGCGCAGTTCATCGGCACTGAGAGCATCTTCACGGGTGCTCTTGGGATTGATGCCGAATAGTCGCACCAGTACTCCCGATATGTGGTTGATTAGCCATACCGCAGGATACAGTACGAACATGAGTGGTTTGAGAACGATGGTCGCAGGGAAGGCAATGCGCTCCGGGCGGTAGGCTGCAATCGTTTTGGGTGTGACTTCGGCGAACACCAGCATTACCAGAGTGAGGATCAGGGTTGCCACCGCTACCGCGGCATCGCCGTAGAGGTTGTAGGCGATAATACCGGCCAGTGCAGCCGCCGCGTTGTTGGCAAGGTTGTTGCCAATCAGGATCAGTCCCAGCAGCTTGTCGGGTCGCTCGAGCATCTTGCTGGCGCGTTTGGCGCCACGGTTACCGGTATTGGCCAGATGCCGCAAGCGATAGCGATTGAGCGCCATCATGGCGGTTTCAGAGCTGGAGAAAAACGCAGAAACTACAACAAGAATAAGCAGTGCGGAGATTAGCATCCCCAATGGTGTATCGTTCAAGCAAGGTGTCCTGACGGTTAAAACGGGTGTATCTTGCAGCGAAATCGGCGCTTAAGCAATACTTGGGCACCTCAGATCAATTCGGTAATGCTTCAGCGGAGCCACTGGCGTACATTGGCAAGGCGCGCCGCGAAGGTCAAGGCTGGTTGTCCTTGACGAGTGGTGCAACGCAGTCCAATGGGCGCCAGTGGCCCGCCCTGCGGGGCTTCGCGTCGCGTTTGTCTACTGCGTTACAGCCGTTTGAAAGGCCGCCAGCCTTCCTGCACGACTGCGCCTAGTGGCCAAACCCGACGCAAAGCCTGAAGCGTCACCGAATTAATCAGAGTTGCCCTTGCTCAGCGTTGCAGGATTAGCTCCAGCACAAATTTACTGCCGAAGTAGGCCAACATCAGCACGGCAAAGCCACCGAGAGTCCAGCGAATGGCAGTGAGACCGCGCCAGCCCAACTGGTATCTGCCCCACAAAAGCATGGCAAAAATCATCCAGGCGATGATCGCGAAAAATGTTTTGTGGGCCAGGTGCTGGGCAAAGATATCGTCGAGAAAAATCATGCCGCTGAGGATCGAAAGGGTCAGTAATACCATGCCTACCCAGAGTATTTCGAACAGCAATGTTTCCATGGTCTGCAGGGGTGGCAGGGCGTTGAGGACGCCGCGAATGTGCCTCGCTTTCAACTCATGGTTCTGCACGCTCAGGGTGACGGCCTGGAAAGCCGCGAGGGTCATGACTGCATAGGCCAGTATCGAAAACAGGATGTGGCTCGCAACTCCCGGGCTAATTTGGTTGCGGGCTTCCTCTCCACCTGGCCACGCCAGTGCGCCGAGCAGTGTCAGCCCCGCCAGCCCGTACACCGGGATCAGCAGCTTGTCGATAGGTGCCCGCAGGCTGCCGAAAAGCGCTATTAGACCGATAAACCAGGCAATCGTGGTGGCAACCGCGAAGAACGAAAGGTTGAGACCCCCGCTCACAAATAGCAGTCGGTAACAAATTGCCGCATGGCAGGCCAAGGCAACCATGGCGGCGGCGGTCATGGCGGGAGCAACCGGTCGATACGATTCGCCCCGCAGGGCGCGTACGGCCATGGTGCCCGCGCAGCCGATGTAGAGCAAAACTGCTATCAGGGCCAGGAATAGGGTCATGGGGTCCGCATGATATTGTGGCAATTTAATTGCTATAAGTGTGGCATAACAGCGGGGGGCCTTGGAAGTCCTGCGGACGGGTTTCTATGACTGCCAGCTGGCATCATGGCCGATTATGTGTCCGATGGTTTATACTGCGCGCCCTGAGTGGTTTTGGTGCCGTTGCATAGGCGGCGCTGCTCAGCATTAGTGGGTTTGCTTGCCCGGGGATACTTTACCAGCGACAGTAGGTCGGCTGGCGGTTGCTAAAGAGGTTGCACCATGTTCGACAGTTTACAGGATCGACTTTCCAAATCGCTGAAAACGGTGGCCGGCCAAGCCCGGCTGACCGAGGAAAATGTCCAGGAAACCCTCCGCCAGGTGCGTATGGCTTTGCTTGAAGCCGATGTTGCACTGCCGATAGTGAAGGATTTCGTGGAAAAAGTCCGGGGCAAAGCCATGGGCATGGAGGTATCCGAGAGCCTCAATCCCGGTCAGCAGTTTGTCAAAATCGTCCAGGACGAGCTCCAGGGAATGATGGGAGATGCCAACGACGAACTAAACCTCACAACCAAGCCTCCGGCGATCATCCTGATGGCGGGCTTGCAGGGCGCGGGTAAAACCACCAGCGTCGGCAAATTGGCGCGCTTCCTGAAGGAAAAGCAGAAAAAAACGGTATCGGTGGTTAGTGCCGATATCTACCGTCCTGCTGCGATCAAGCAGCTTGAAACCCTTGCCAACGAAGTGGGTGTGCGCTTTTTCCCGTCATCGGCGGACCAGAAGCCGGTGGATATCGCTAGAGCCGCGATCGACGACGCCCGCAAGCAGTTTATCGATGTGTTGTTGGTAGATACCGCGGGCCGCCTGACCATCGATGAAGCGATGATGGCAGAAATCAAGCAGCTACATGCGGCAATTAACCCGATCGAAACCCTGTTCGTGGTTGACGCCATGACCGGGCAGGATGCCGCGGTGACGGCCAAGGCATTTAACGAGGCGCTGGAACTTACCGGGGTCATCCTTACCAAGGCTGATGCCGATACCCGCGGCGGCGCGGCGCTGTCGGTGCGCGCGATTACCGGCAAGCCGATTAAATTTATGGGTATGGGCGAAAAGACTGATGCCCTCGAACCATTCTATCCCGACCGGATTGCCTCGCGCATCCTCGGTATGGGCGATGTGCTTACGCTGATCGAGGAGGCGGAGCAAAAACTCGACCGCAAAAAGGCGGAGAAACTCGCGACCAAGCTGAAGAAAGGTCGGGGTTTTGATCTGGAAGATTTTCGCGACCAATTGCAACAGATGAAAAATATGGGTGGCATTTCCAGCATGCTGGAGAAACTACCGGGTATGGGCAATATCGCCCAGATGGCGCAACAGGCCAATGTTGAAAACACGGTCTTTGCCCAGATGGAAACCATCATAAACTCCATGACGCCGGCCGAGCGCCGCAGTCCGGACCTGATCAACGGCTCGCGAAAGCGCCGCATTACCCAGGGTTCCGGTACCCAGATCCAGGATCTGAATCGCCTGTTAAAGCAACATAAGCAGATGCAGAAAATGATGAAGAAAGTGGGTAAAAAAGGTGGTATGACCCGGATGATGCGGGGTCTGGGGGGCATGATGCCCCCCGGTGGCGGTATGCCCGGGGGCGGTCCACGCTAGCCCGGGCCCGGTGCGCGCCAGTGCCATCGCCGGTCAGCGGCGTGGTCAGTGAAATAGCAGTTTCCAAGTCGGCTTGTTTTACCGTATAATTCGCGCCCTTTAGCCGCCAGCGGGTCTGGTGTGTGTTCATTTTTGATCGATTAAAACAGGAACAGAGACAAGTAATGGTCACTATTCGCTTATCACGTGGTGGTTCCAAGAAACGTCCTTATTATCACATTACTGTGACAGACAGTCGCAAGTCGCGTGATGGACGGTACATTGAACGCTTGGGTTTCTTTAACCCTGAAGCGCGCGGACAGGAAGTGCGCCTGCGGATTGACAGCGAGCGCGTTGACCACTGGGTGGGCATGGGCGCGCAGTTGTCCGAGCGCGTCGGCAAGTTGGTCAAAGAGGCTGCGAAAGCAGCCTGATAGAGCCCGGCGATGGTCGAGTCGTCACCTGAGCAGGTGATCGTCGGCAAGATCACGGCGGTTTACGGGGTTAAGGGCTGGGTAAAAATCCACTCCTACACTGATCCCGATACCAATATTCTCGAATTCCAGCAGCTTCGTCTGCAGCGCGACTCCGGGTGGACCGCCATCGATATTGACCAGGGTCGGCGCCACGGCAAGGGGCTAGTGGCCCATATCGTGGGCTGTGACGACCGAGATGCTGCGGCGCTATTGACCCAGCGAGAACTCGCGGTCAGTGTCGAGGAGTTGCCAGAGCCAGCCGCTGAAGAGGTGTATTGGCGCGAGTTGGAGGGCATGGAGGTATACAGCGTGACGGGCGAACAGTCGCTGCTGTTGGGCCGTGTGGGCCATCTTTTTGCCACCGGTGCCAACGACGTGATGGTGGTTGAGCCTGCAGCCGGCAGTATTGATGACAGAGAGCGGATGATTCCCTGGGTGCTCGACAGGTTTGTGCTGGAGCTTGACCGGCCTGGTAAAAGGATCCTGGTGGATTGGGATCCGGAGTTTTAGAGCGCCGGCTCAGGGTAGGATTTAGCGGCATAGCGGGCCCGCAACAATGAGTCTAACCGTTACCATTGTTACCCTGTTCCCGGAGATGTTCGAGGCGCTTTCAAATTATGGTGTTATAGGTCGCGCCTGTCGCCAGGGCGATCTCGAACTGCGTTTGTTGAACCCCCGTGATTTTACGACGGATAAGCACCGCACGGTCGATGACCGACCCTACGGTGGCGGCCCGGGGATGCTGATGAAAGTTGCCCCGCTGCGGGCGGCACTGGCAGCCTGCGGCGACCGGCGTCACGTGGTTTACCTGTCACCCCAGGGCCAGCGTGTCGACCAGCAAGCGGTGGAGCGCCTGCGCCGGATAGAACACCTGGTGTTGTTGTGTGGCCGCTACGAAGGTATTGATGAGCGGCTGGTGGCAACCGAGGTTGATGAAGAGCTGTCGCTGGGAGACTTTGTGCTCAGCGGCGGCGAGCTTGCGGCGATGGCCCTGGTCGATGCCATGGCGCGACTCGAGCCGGGAGTGCTGGGGCATGCACAATCTGCGCAGCAGGATTCATTTGCAGGGGGTCTGTTGGACTGCCCGCATTACACTCGCCCGGCAACGCTGGACGGGAGAGAAGTACCGGAAGTGTTGCTCAGTGGTGATCATGAGCAGATTCGTCGCTGGCGGCTGAAGCAGAGCCTGGGACGCACCTGGCAGCGCCGACCGGATTTATGGCAACAACTCGAGCACGATGAAGAGCACCAGGCACTGTTAGCGGAATATATCCGCGAGCTGGCTGATGAAGGCTAGACACTAGTCGTCCTCTCGGTTCAGTGCTTCTTACAAGCGGCAAGGCATATCGCCGGAGACCGCAATGATAGACACAGATAGAGGAGCAAAACATGAGTAACAAGAATCTGGTTATCCAGCAGATCGAAAATGAACAGATGAGCAAACAGGTGCCGCAGTTTGGTGCCGGCGACACTGTGGTGGTTCAGGTAAAAGTTAAAGAGGGCACCCGCGAGCGTCTGCAGGCCTTCGAGGGCGTGGTCATCGGTAAGCGCAATCGTGGTTTGAATTCATCGTTTATCGTGCGCAAAATCTCCCACGGCGTGGGCGTTGAGCGTACTTTCCAAACCTACAGTCCTGCCGTTGAAGAGATTCAGGTGAAGACCCGCGGTGCCGTGCGTCGCGCCAAGCTTTACTACCTGCGTAACCTGACTGGTCGTGCCGCCCGCATCAAAGAAAAGCTCAACTAAGGGTAATTGCAGTCTTTGCCAACAATAAAAAGGGTGGTTCTCCACCCTTTTTCTGTTTTCGGGCTTGGCCGCAAATGGCTCGTGAAGGAGCGCTGATGCTGACAGCAAGTGCCGAGATAGAGAGCTATATCGATGCGCTGTGGATGGAGCGGGGCCTGGCCCGGAACACGCTCGATTCCTATCGCTCGGACCTGCTTAAGTTTGCCGAGTGGTTGCAACCCCGGGGAGTCTCCCTGGGCATGGTTGCCCGGGAAGATGTCGAGCAATACCTGGCGTACAAATTGCAAAGTAGCAGCTCGGCTCGCTCCTGTGCCCGCCTGCTGTCCTGTTTGCGTGGCTACTTTCGTTATCAGCAGCGCGAAGGACGTATCACGCTCGATCCAACCCTCGAAATCGACAGTCCGCGGCTTGGCCGATCGCTGCCCAGGACTCTCTCGGAACACGATGTTGAGCAATTGCTGGCAGCCCCTGATCTGGAAGATTCACTCGGAATGCGCGATAAGGCCATGCTGGAATTGCTGTATGCTTGTGGTTTGCGGGTGACCGAGCTGGTGTCGCTGCAACTATCGCAAATCAACCTCAACCAGGGTGTGGTTCGGGTTATGGGCAAGGGCTCCAAAGAGCGGCTGGTGCCTATGGGTGAAGAAGCCAGAGAATGCTTGTTGCGCTACTGTTGCGCCGCCCGGCTGCAACTCATGGTGGGCAAGCAGAGCGATATACTGTTTCCTTCCCGGCGCGGCGATATGATGACCCGCCAGACCTTCTGGCATCGAATAAAACACTATGCGAGCCAGGCCGATATAAGAGCGCCAATCTCACCGCACACCCTGCGCCACGCCTTTGCCACCCACCTGGTCAACCATGGGGCCGACTTGCGGGTGGTGCAATTATTACTGGGTCATAGTGATCTATCTACCACGCAGATATATACTCACGTCGCCCGCGCGCGCTTGCAGGATCTGCATGCCCGGCACCATCCCCGGGGCTAGGTGCCGATTTCCTGTCCCGGGGCGAACTCATTATGGGAGCCGGTTGGGGAACATATTGCCCCCGCTGCTGTCCCGATTATGTTATTCACAATGTGAGCTGTCTAATGAAAAATGTTTACCGATCGATTGTTTTGCTGGCTGCCATGCTGTCTCCGTTGGCGGCGATGTCCGCCGACCACGCCGCTGTCGAGAAGCAGATAAGGGCTCGCTTCAGTGCTGTGATGCCAACCTTTGAAGTTGAATCCGTAACGCCCAGTGCCGTGACCGGCCTGTACGATGTGCAGATCAGCAGCGGGCCTCTGCTAATGGTGACACCCAATGCCGACTATTTTATCAGCGGCGATGTGTTCTCCACGGGCTCGGGCAAGCTTGAGAATGTCAGTGAAGTTAAGCGGCAAAAAGAGCGTCTGGCGGAAGTGGCCGGCTTCGACAAAGACCAGTTGATTGTGTTCACGCCTGAGCAAGGGGCCAAGCGCTGGGTGGCGGTGTTTACTGACGTCAAATGCGGCTACTGTCGCAAATTCCATGCGGATGTGCCCGCGCTGAATAAAATGGGCATCGAGGTGCGTTATTTCTCTTTCCCCATTTTTGACGGTTCGCGCGAGGAGATGGTCAGTGCCCTTTGCTCCAAGGATCCCAGGCAGGCCATGTCTACTCTGAAAGGCGGCGGTAAAATCCCGGAAAATCTCTGCACCGACCAATCAATCGATGCCCAGTTCGCACTTGCCCGCAAGCTCGGCTTGAGCGGTACGCCAGGTATTGTGCTCGACGATGGCACCCTGCTGAAGGGGTATGTCGAGCCGGCTCAATTGGCTGAGCAGCTCGGCTTGCAGCCCGGGTAAACAAGCGCGCATTGCCTGGTTGCTGGCTCGGTTTTAGCTGATGGCGCTGGCCCGCCGCGGGGTTTTCAGGGACAATACGCGCTTTTTTGGCACCGCCGGCAAGAACCGGCGCCGCCGTTGTTTATGGCCAGCCAGTTTCGGCTGCTGTCAGATGATGAGGTTTCCATGTTAAAGGCAGTCAGAATCGGCATATGTGGCTTGGGTACGGTTGGAGGTAGCAGTTACCGGGTGCTGCAGGACAACGCCGATTTAATCAAGGCCCGCGCTGGGCGCGGCATTGAGGTGACCCATGTCGGGGCGCGCCGTGACAACCCCGATTGTGACACCGGTAGCACGCGTGTCAGCCGCGATGTGTTTGCGGTAGCCGATGACCCGGATATCGATATTGTGGTGGAAACCATCGGCGGTTGTGAGGTGGCGCGGGAACTGGTTTTGCGAGCGATCGACAACGGCAAGCACGTTGTGACCGCCAACAAGGCGCTCATTGCCGAACACGGCAACGACATATTTCGTCGTGCCGCTGAGAAGGGCGTTAGCGTGTCTTTTGAGGCCGCAGTGGCCGGTGGAATCCCGATTATCAAGGCGATTCGAGAAGGGCTGGCGGCCAATCGTATTGAATGGCTGGCGGGTATTATCAACGGCACGGGTAATTTTATTCTCACCGAAATGCGTGAAAAGGGACGCGGCTTTGCCAACGTACTTGCCGAGGCCCAGCAACTGGGTTACGCGGAATCCGATCCGACCTTTGATGTCGAGGGGATAGATGCCGCCCACAAACTGGTGATACTGGCATCAATCGCGTTTGGTATTCCGCTGCAGTTTGACAAGGTTTTCACCGAGGGTATCGGCAACATCGATCTGCGCGACGTTACCTATGCCGAGGAACTCGGCTACCGTATCAAACACCTGGGTATTGCCAGGCGCACCACGAGGGGGATAGAGCTGCGGGTGCATCCCACTTTGATTCCCGCAGAACGCTTGCTGGCCAATGTCAACGGCGTGATGAACGCGGTGATGGTGGAAGGTGATGCCATTGGTCCAACCCTTTTTTATGGCGCTGGCGCCGGTGGCGGTCCAACCGCGTCGGCAATTGTTGCCGATATTATTGACGTCGCCCGTGGCCTGGAAGATCCGGCTGACAGCAGTGTGCCCTACCTGGCATTTCATCCGCAATATCTGTCGGCAGAGCCGATTCTGCCTATTGAGGAAGTGGAAACCGCTTTTTATCTGCGGATGGAAGTCATCGACCGTCCGGGGGTATTGTCGAACATTGCCCAGATCATGAGCGATGCCGGCATTAGTATTGAAGCCCTGATCCAGAAGGCTCCCAAACACGGTGCCGTAACCGTGCCGCTGATCCTGCTCACCAACACGGCCCGGGAAGGTTTGTTGTTGCGGGCAGTGACCAATATCGAATCACTCGACAGCGTGACCGGCAGCGTTACCCGCATGCGGGTTGAAGCACTCGAAGGCTAGACCAACCCGCTAACAGGACAAAAGTTGTGAAATATATCAGTACCCGCGGGACGGCCCCCGTACTTGGTTTTGAAGAAGTGCTGTTGACCGGGCTCGCCAGCGACGGCGGCTTGTATGTCCCGGAGTCACTGCCGCATTACAGTGCCGCCGAGATTGCCTCGTGGAGTGGCCTTGATTATTCGCAGCTGGCCTATCGGATTATCCAGCCCTTCGTTGCCGATGCTATTGACGACGCTGACCTGCGCGCGATTATCGACGACAGCTATGCCCAGTTTCGCCACGCCGCAGTGGCTCCGCTGGTGCAGTTGGGCCACAATGAGTGGGTGCTGGAGCTGTTTCATGGCCCGACTTTGGCATTCAAGGACTTTGCCTTGCAGCTGTTGGGGAGGCTGTTTGACTACGTGCTGGAGCGCCGCCAACAACATGTTGTGATTATGGGGGCAACCTCTGGCGACACCGGCTCGGCAGCCATTGAGGGCTGTCGCCGCTGCAAACATGTCGATATTTTTATCCTGCATCCACACCAAAGGGTGTCTGAAGTCCAGCGCCGACAGATGACAACGGTGGCCGGCGACAATATCCACAACCTGGCGGTTAAAGGTAATTTTGACGACTGCCAGGCGCTGGTAAAGCAAAGCTTTGCCGACCAGTCTTTCCTGCCCGGGGGCTTGCAGCTGGTGGCGGTAAACTCCATCAACTGGGCGCGAATCATGGCCCAGATCGTGTACTATTTTTATGCCGCGCTGTCGCTGGGTGCACCGCATCGACCGGTATCCTTTGCGGTGCCGACCGGTAACTTTGGCGATATTTACGCGGGCTGGCTGGCCAAAAATATGGGCCTGCCGATAGAGCAACTGGTTATCGCTACCAATCGCAACGACATCCTGCATCGCTTTATGTGCCAGAACCAATATGAGAAGCACGAACTGATACACAGCTTGTCACCGAGCATGGATATCATGATATCCAGCAACTTTGAGCGAGCGCTGTTCGATCTCTATCAGCGCGATGGTGCGGCGGTCGCAGAATTGATGCAACGCTTCAGCCACGAAACCGTCGCGGTCCCGGATGCGGTTTTCCAGCGCGCCAGGGCCGTGTTCGACAGCTACGCCGTCGATGATTCCCGGACCCTCGAGGTGATTCGCCAGGTTTACGAGCGCAACGAATACCTGCTCGATCCGCATTCCGCTATCGGGGTAGAGGCGGGGCGTCAATGTCGCCGTGATTTGTCCACACCGATGGTAACCCTGGCTACCGCGCATCCAGCCAAGTTCCCCGACGCCGTTATTCAGGCCGGCCAGGCTGAAGAGCCGAGCTTGCCACACCATATGAATGACCTCTACCAGCGCCAGGAGCGTTACGAGGTGCTCGATGGTAAGTTGGAAGCTGTCCAGTCGTTTATAGCGAACAACATTACTGCGCGTTCGTGAGTACCACCATCCGCCGGCGCGAGACGCCGGCCCCGGCACCGTCCAATGGGACGGACCTCGCGGGTTTATTGTCGCGTCTTTACCGTAGTCGCGGCGCAGCCGCGAGCGAGGATTTGGCCTATCCCCTGAGTGCCCTGCTGGCGCCACAGGATCTCGCTGGCATGGATCAGGCGGTCGAGCTTTTGTGGCTGGCATTGCAGCGTCAATCGGCAATCCTGGTGGTGGGGGATTTCGATGTCGATGGCGCCACCAGTACCGCCCTGGCGCTGCAGGCCCTGCGCGCATTTGGTTTCCAGCGGCTCGGTTTTCTGGTGCCCAACCGTTTCAAGACCGGCTATGGCCTGACCCCGGATATTGTGGCTATGGCCGCCAAGCGTGGCACCGAGTTGATCATCACCGTCGATAATGGCATTTCAAGTATCGACGGGGTTGCCGCTGCCAACGCCGAGGGCATTGCAGTACTGGTTACGGACCATCATTTGCCCGGAGCCACGCTGCCAGCCGCGGCCGCTATTGTTAACCCTAACCAACCCGGTTGCAGTTTTCAAAGCAAGGCGCTGGCTGGTGTTGGCGTGGTGTTCTATTTGATGACGGCCCTGCGGCGGCGCCTGCGCGACCAAAACTGGTTTGCCGCCAGCGGGCTGAGTGAGCCCAATATGGCTCACTATCTCGACCTGGTGGCACTGGGTACTGTGGCCGACGTGGTGCCACTGGACTATAACAACCGGATTCTGGTGCACCATGGTTTGCGCCGGATTCGCGCCGGCAAATCGTCCCCGGGCATCATGGCGCTGTTGAGCATTGCCGGTCGTAATCCGAGCCAACTGGTTGCTGCTGATCTTGGCTTTGCGGTGGCGCCGCGCCTCAATGCTGCCGGTCGGCTCGATGATATGACTCACGGCATACAGTGTCTGTTAGCCCATTCCATTGAAGAGGCTCAAAGCCTGGCATTGGAGCTGGATGGCCTCAATAGTGAGCGTCGCGAAATCGAAAAATCCATGCAGCGCGAAGCCCTGGCACATATTGACAGCGTAGAGCTCTCACCCGCTGCATTAGCTGTGGGCCTGTGCCTCTACGACCCGGCCTGGCACCAGGGTGTTGTCGGTATTCTGGCGGCGCGCATCCGCGAAAAATACCACCGGCCGGTGATTGCCTTTGCCGATGCGGGCGATGGCATTATCAAGGGCTCGGCCCGCTCGGTGCCTGGGCTGCATATTCGTGACGCCCTTGATAAGCTGGCCGCCGGGCATCCGGGTCTGCTCAACAAATTTGGTGGCCATGCCATGGCTGCGGGTATGGAGCTGCGACAGGCTGATTTCGAGCGCTTCTCACAAGCCTTCGATAGCGTGGTCAGGGCGGAGCTCGGTGACAGCGAATTAAGGGGTGAAATACTCAGTGATGGAGAATTGCCCCCGGCTTTGCTGGGGCTCGAATTGGCCCAAACCCTGCGCGGAGCAGGTCCGTGGGGCCAGCATTTTCCTGAGCCAGTGTTTGATGGCGAGTTCATCATCCAGCAACAAAAGCTGGTGGGTGGGCATCACCTTAAGCTGGTGTTGGTCCCGCTCGAGCAGCCGGGGCGCAGTCTCGATGCGATATGGTTTAATGTCGATACCCAATGTTGGCCCAATCCGTCTATCCGGCGGGCACATATCGCCTACCGAATCGATGCCAATGAGTTTCGCGGCCTGGTTAACCTGCAATTGATGGTGAGTCACCTTGAAGTACTTTAAGGCGCCGCTGGTCACACGGTACAACCTCAGCCAAGCCTATGCTGATGGCTGACGCCGTGTGGATCTTAATCGCGAGCGTGATTGCGTGATTGTCTGGAGAAGCGTGGGGCTTTGGGCTAAAATCGCCAGCTTTCGGTGCCGGAATTATCATGGAAATTAACCCGCTTAGAAACACCCTGCAGGATATCAACGAGCGCGTACAGGCGCTTAGGGGGTATCTTTGACTATGCAGAAAAGAAGGACCGGCTCGACGAAGTTGAGCGCGAACTATCAGAAGCTTCAGTCTGGGAAGACCCGGAGCGAGCCCAGGAGTTGGGCAAAGAGCGTGCCCGCCTGGAAGAAGTGGTGCTGGTCATTGAAAAACTTGCCAGTGCCGCCGACGATAATGCTGAACTGCTGGAGATGGCCGCTGAAGAAGACGACAGTGATGCCGTCACCGAGATTGAACGCGAAACCAACGGCTTACTGAAAGAACTGGAGCTGCTTGAATTTCGCCGTATGTTTGCCGGCGAAGCCGATATCAGCAACGCTTATCTCGACGTGCAGGCCGGCTCCGGTGGTACCGAGGCCCAGGACTGGGCTGAAATGTTGTTGCGAATGTACTTGCGATGGGGCGAGCGTCGAGGCTTTAAAACCGAACTGATCGAAGCTTCTGACGGCGATGTTGCCGGCATCAAAAGCGCAACCGTGCGCTTCGAAGGCGAGTATGCCTTTGGTTGGTTGCGCACCGAAACCGGGGTTCACCGACTGGTACGTAAGTCTCCTTTTGATTCCGGCAATCGCCGCCACACCTCTTTTGCCTCGGTGTTTGTTGCTCCCGAAATAGACGATTCCTTTGAGGTTGAGATCAATCCCGCTGATTTGCGCTTCGACACCTATCGCGCCAGCGGTGCAGGCGGCCAGCACGTTAACAAAACCGATTCAGCGGTGCGCATTACCCACGCACCATCAGGCATTGTGGTGCAGTGCCAAAGTGAGCGCTCCCAGCACCAGAACCGTGATCGCGCGATGA
The DNA here is from genome assembly GCA_963845135.1 of uncultured Gammaproteobacteria bacterium. GTDB lineage: Bacteria > Pseudomonadota > Gammaproteobacteria > Pseudomonadales > Halieaceae > Halioglobus. The sequence goes on from CAWJQW010000012.1 coordinate 13,753, forward strand.
AACAGCTCAAGTCGAAGATCTACGAGATGGAGATGCAAAAGCGCCAGATGGAGCAACAGGCGTTAGAGGACAGCAAGTCGGATATCGGTTGGGGTAGCCAGATTCGGTCCTATGTGCTCGACGACCAGCGTATCAAGGATTTGCGCACCGGCGAGCAGACCAGCAATTGCCAACCGGTACTTGACGGCGATATTGATTTTTTTATTGAGGCCGCGCTGAAAAGCGGCCTGTAGACCTCGTTAGCGGTATTTGGAGCCAATGCATATGACCGAGCAGAACGACGGCCTGAACGAAAACCGCCTTATCGCCGAGCGCCGCGCCAAGCTGGCCACGATTCGCGAACAGCGCCAGGCATTTCCCAACACCTTCCGCAGGGACAGTCATGCTGAGGAGATAGAGCGCTTGCTCGGTGATAAAGACAAGCAGGAGCTGGAGTCACTACATCATTGTGTTAGTGTCGCCGGTCGCATCATGGCGCGGCGTGGCCCGTTCCTGGTGTTACAGGATATGACCGGGCGGATTCAGGCCTATGTCGATAAAAAGCGGCTGCCTGAGCAACAGCTTGCTGAAATCAAAACCTGGGATATCGGCGATATCATCGGCGCGACGGGCCCGGTGCATCGCTCGGGCAAAGGTGACTTATACGTTTTTATGGACCGCGTTGAATTGTTGACCAAGTCTTTACGTCCCCTGCCCGACAAGTACCACGGGCTGACCGATCAGGAGCTGCGCTATCGGCAACGCTATGTCGACTTGATTATGAACGAGGAAACTCGCCGGGTGTTCAGGGCGCGCGCGGTACTAATCGACGCCATTCGCGACTATCTTACCGATCGCGAGTTCCTGGAAGTGGAAACCCCGATGATGCAGGCGATTCCCGGGGGCGCGGCAGCGCGGCCGTTTGTGACGTACCACAACGCCCTTAATCTCGAAATGTACCTGCGCATAGCTCCCGAGCTCTACCTCAAGCGACTGGTGGTCGGCGGCTTTGAGCGGGTATTCGAGATCAACCGCAATTTTCGCAACGAAGGCGTTTCTACCAGGCATAACCCCGAATTTACCATGCTCGAGTTTTACCAGGCCTATGCTGATTATCACGAACTGATGGATCTGACAGAGGAGCTTATTGGCTATATTGCGGAGCGGGTCAATGGTAGTCGTCAACTTAGCTACCAGGGGCGGGACTACGACTTTGACCAGCCGTTTGCACGGATGTCGGTGCTTGAATCTATCCTCCACTTCAATCCGGCTATTCGCGCCGAGCAACTAGCGGACATTGACAGTGCCAGCAGCCTGGCTTGTTCACTGGGTATTGATGTCAAAGCGCGCTGGGGCCTGGGGAAAATCCAGATTGAAATCTTCGAGGAGACGGTGGAAGAGCGCCTGCTCGATCCAACTTTTATTACCGAGTACCCCACCGAGGTGTCACCGCTGGCGCGCTGCAATGACCAGAACCCCTTTGTCACCGACCGCTTCGAATTCTTTTTGGGTGGTCGGGAAATCGCCAATGGCTTTTCCGAGTTGAACGACCCGGAAGACCAGGCTGAACGCTTCCGCAAGCAGGTACAAGAAAAGGCTGCGGGTGACGATGAAGCGATGCACTTTGACGCGGATTATATTGCGGCACTGGAATACGGTATGCCGCCGACGGCGGGCGAGGGCATTGGTATCGACCGGCTGGTAATGTTTTTTGTCGACAAGCCTTCAATCCGCGATGTTTTGTTGTTTCCGCATCTGCGTTAGCAGACCTGAATTGCGGTGCTGCAACTGCACCCGGCGACAACGACTGTAAGGATGAAACCCCATGGATATCAGTGACCTTAGGCGCGAGTACTGTTTGTCGGGCATTTCCCGTGCTGAACTGCTGGCTGATCCGGTGGCGCAATTTTCGCACTGGTTTAATCAAGCTCGGGATGCTGGCATTGACGATCCAAATGCCATGATCCTGGCCACGGTTGACGAGCTGGGCCAACCGCGCCAACGTACTGTTTTGCTCAAGTACTATGATAACCACGGCTTTGTGTTCTTTACCAACCTCGAAAGCACCAAAGCAAAACATATTGCCGAAAATAACAAGGTGAGCCTGTTGTTTCCCTGGCTGAGCTTTGAACGCCAGGTTATTATCGACGGCGTGGCCGAGCGAATTTCCGCCGCTGATTCAGTGCGTTATTTTATGACCCGCCCCCACGATTCCCAATTGGCGGCGTGGGTTTCGAACCAGAGTCGGCCGCTGAGTTCGCGCCAGGCGCTGTTGCAGAAGTTCGACGAAATCAAGCGCAAGTTTGCCGCAGGAGAAGTACCGATGCCCTCGTTCTGGGGCGGCTATAGAGTGCGCCACCATCGCCTCGAATTCTGGCAGGGGCGAGAGCAGCGTCTGCATGATCGCTTCGAATATACGCCGAGCGGCGATGCTGCGTGGCATATTGAACGCCTGGCTCCGTAAGTTATTTAATCCGGGTAGTTGGTCTGTGCTGGCGTCATCAGGCGCTCCCGTCTGCTGGCCACACGCTATTTGAGGCACTGTAAATGCTTGACAGGATCAGGTTTTGGCTTAATCGCCTGGGCGAGCGGCTTTGGGTCAAGCCCTTGTTTGTTTGCCTGGCCTCTATAGCTGCAGTTTTCCTGGCGCGATTGGCTGACGACTTGGGTATGGCGCGCTTTGTGCCGGACATCAGTCCCGATTCGATCGAAACCCTGTTGACAATCATGTCCTCCAGCATGCTGGTTATTGCAACCTTTGCGGTGGGGTCGATGCTTTCGGCTTATAACGCGGCAGGCAATACCACTACCCCGCGCTCGTTTTCATTGGTCGTGGCGGATGACGTTTCCCAAAATGCGTTGTCGACCTTTGTTGGCGCATTTATCTTTAGTATTGTGGCGTTGATTGCTCTGACCAACGGCTACTTCGGCAGGGCCGGACATTTTGCGATATTTCTTTTTACCCTGATAAACCTCGTAATGGTGGTGCTCATTTTTGTGCGCTGGGTAGACCGTATTGCTCGCCTGGGGCGCAGGGGTAGCACTATAGGCAAGGTTGAAACCGCTACCGCTGCTGCCCTGCAGCATCGCAGGTGTGCTCCCAATCTGCGGGGGGTTCCGCTGCGTGGAGAGCCATCCGCTGGTAGTACGCCGGTCTATTCAGACACTATTGGCTATGTGCAGCGGGTCGACGTGTCTGCCCTGCAGGCGTTTGCCGAGAAACAGCAAATCGTAATCGTGGTAGCAGCACTGCCCGGCTCGCTGATGATGCCTGGTCGGGTGCTGGCTTATGTCAGGGGCGGCCTGGCTGAGCAGGATGCCGACGTCGATTTTCAAGCGATCGTCAAGGGATTCTTGATTGGCAAGGAGCGGTTGTTCGACGAAGACCCGCGCTTTGGCCTGGTAGTGCTGTCCGAAATTGCCAGTACTGCGCTATCGCCTGCGGTGAATGACCCGGGCACTGCAATCGGGGTGATCACCACCTTGGTGCGCTTACTGTCACTGTCGAACAAACCCCTTGGTGAACACGAATTACAGGCGCCAAGCTGCGATCGGGTAGAAGTACCACAGCTCAATGTGGAGGACATGTTCGACGATGCTTTCGGCGCAATTGCTCGTGACGGCGCCGCTTTGATCGAGGTGGCGGGGCGCCTGCAGCAGGCCCTGCAATCGCTGGCTGTGGACAGGATGCGGCACGCTGCAATCACACAGTCCCGGCGGGCGCTATTATATTCAGAAGCAGCGATGGAGGTGACGCCCGATCTTGAAAAGCTGCGAGCATTGGCTGCATTCTCTGAGGCGGGCTGCGCTGGCAGTGCCCCCTGATCCAGTTCCTGGGGTAAGCTATTGTGCTATTTCTGAGTTTTGCGGCAGCCGGTCGCGACAGCCGCAGGGTCTCAGTGCCAGTCATAGGCAGCTCGAGAACCTTCACCAGGCTGCGTTTTCGAAACCGGCGCGGGAATCACCATCGCTGATGAGCTAAAGTATCTCGCATTTTTTGCACCATAGATGATCACAATGGTCCGCTATTGTGCGCTCCGGTTTGAACACCTCCTCCTGTTTCGACTGCCTGTACGCAGTTTGTAATTCTTATCTGGCACCACCCGATAATAACCCTCTGTAGCAATTTCCTATTAGCCCGCACCGGCCCTTGATCGCAGCCTTGGCACGGGCGAGAGCTACCAATTTTCGGTCCAACATTACAATTTATGGCACGCTTCTTGTATTGGTTACCTCAGGTAACAATTTTTTACACCCATTCTTGCCGAGTAACGGAGTCTCGACGTTTGGCCTGACTGAATCGTGGCCACTTGGTCGCCTGTGTTTGAACGTTAGATATTGCCGGGGCAGTAAATGAAGCTTATCAATTCTGTAGCAAGCTCGTGTCGTTTTGGGTCGTCGAGAAATGCGGTTAGGATGCTCTGGGTTGTCTGCGCAACCCTACTCAGCAATATGGCCTGGAGCAGCGCAGCTGTCGGTGAACCCGAAAAAGATGAATTAAAATTTGGCTTTATCAAACTGACGGACATGGCTCCCTTAGCCGTCGCCTATGAAAACGGCTACTTCGAGGATGAGGGACTGTATGTCACCCTCGAGGCCCAGGCCAACTGGAAAGTATTGCTCGACGGTGTGATCGACGGTCAGCTCGATGGCGCGCATATGTTGGCAGGTCAGCCATTGGCCGCCACCATTGGTTACGGTACCAAAGCCCATATCGTGACGCCGTTTTCCATGGACCTTAACGGCAATGGTATTACTGTTTCCAACGAAGTCTGGCAGCAGATGAAACCCAATATTCCCCATCAGGATGGGAAACCTGTGCACCCGATCAGTGCCGAGTATCTCAAGCCGGTGGTGGACAAATTCAGTGAGCAAGGCAAGCCCTTCAAGATGGGCATGGTGTTTCCAGTGTCTACCCACAACTACGAACTGCGCTATTGGTTGGCGGCAGGTGGCATTCACCCTGGCTTCTATGCCCCGGGCAAAGGTGACACCTCGGGCCAGATACAGGCAACCGCACTGCTGTCCGTAACACCGCCGCCGCAGATGCCGGCAACCCTCGAGGCCGGTACGATCCACGGCTATTGCGTCGGCGAACCATGGAATCAACAGGCGGTGTTCAAGGGAATCGGGGTGCCGGTGATAACCGACTATGAGATCTGGAAGAACAATCCGGAAAAAGTATTTGGCATGACAGCGGAATTTACCGAACGTTATCCCAATACCTCGGTGCGAATTGTAAAAGCCCTGTTGCGAGCCGCCCAATGGCTGGATGAAAATGACAACGCCAATCGCGCTAGCGCGGTCAAGATTTTGTCGCGGCCTGAATATGTGGGAGCCGATTATGACGTCATCGCTAACTCCATGACTGGCACCTTCGAGTACGAGCGCGGCGACAAACGGGATATCCCCGATTTCAATGTATTTTTTCGCTACTTCGCCACCTATCCGTATTACTCCGATGCGGTGTGGTATCTCACCCAAATGCGGCGCTGGGGCCAGATTGCGGAAGGCCAAACGGACAGCTGGTATCTCGACGTGGCGAAAAGCGTCTACCGGCCGGATATCTACCAGCGGGCGGCGGAGCTGTTGATTGAAGAGGAACTGCTCAGCGTTGAGGATTTTCCGAACTTTGCCGATGAGACCGGTATTCGGCCACCACAGAAAGAGTTTATCGACGATATCAGCTTTGACGGTAGCCAGCCCAATGCCTACCTCGAGAAGTTTGCTATCGGTCTGAAAGGCGACGAGACGTTATGAGTCATCGTGGCATAGCAAACGACTGTACGGTACGCGAAGAGGGCGTCAATGCAAAGTCTGAAAGGAGCTGCAACTATGTCTAGCCCGGTGGCCGATACAGAGCGTGGTAGCGAACCAGGGTTTTTCCACCCCCTGCACAGGCTCGATTTGGTTCAACTGGTCCAAACCGTGGTACTGCCGGTTCTGGGAGTGCTACTGTTTCTGCTGTTTTGGCAGTTCAGCGCCAATCGCATTGAAACTTCGCTGGGTCAATTTCCCGGCCCGGTGCAGGTGTGGGGGCAGGGCAAGAACCTGGTGGCTGAGCATCGGCAGGCGCGTGAAAAGGCAGACAGGTTTTACCAGCGCCAGCAGTTGCGCAATGACAAGAAGTTGGCAGAAAACCCTGATGCCACAATTAAATGGCGCAGCTATACCGGTAAAGCAACCTTTTTTGACCAGATCCAGACCAGCCTTTTAACGGTGGCGGCGGGGTTTTTTCTCGCCAATATCATCGCGATACCGCTGGGTATTATTTGTGGACTAAGCGCCAATGTATATCGTGCTGTGAACCCGTTAATCCAGCTCCTGAAACCGGTTTCACCACTGGCCTGGTTGCCGCTGGTGACTATGGTGGTCAGCGCGACCTACAGTGGCAGTGATCCTCTGTTCGACAAGTCCTTTGTCAACTCCGCCATAACGGTCGCACTATGTTGTATTTGGCCAACCCTTATAAACACCACTGTCGGTGTCGCTGGGATCGACAAAGACCTGGTTAACGTTAGCAGGGTTATGGCCCTGTCGCCGACAGTGTACGTTCGCAAAATTGTCTTGCCTGCGGCTATCCCCATGATCTTTACCGGGCTGCGCTTGTCGCTTGCAACGGGCTGGATGGTGCTTATCGCAGCTGAAATGTTGGCGCAGAATCCTGGTCTTGGGAAGTTTGTCTGGGATGAATTCCAGAACGGCAGCTCGGATTCCATGGGGCGCATCATGGTGGCGGTGCTCACCATCGGCCTTATTGGCTTTATGCTCGATAAGCTGATGCTGACACTGCAGAAACGCGTGAGCTGGGACAAGCAGGCAACCTTGCGTTAAAACGGAGCTATGCAACATGAACAACAGTTTTCTCGAACTGAGCGGTGTCGGTATCGAATTTCGAACCAATGGAGAGAGCTTTCGCGCCCTGCGTGATGTCAACCTGAAAATTGGTGAGGGTGAGTTTATCACCTTGATTGGCCACTCCGGCTGCGGCAAGTCGACGGTACTCAATATTATTGCGGGTCTGCATTGTGCGACCGAGGGCGGCGCCATACTTGAGAGCAAGGAAGTTAGTCGGCCGGGTCCCGAGCGAGCGGTGGTGTTTCAACACCATTCGCTGATGCCGTGGTTGTCGGTCTACGACAATGTGGCGCTGGCGGTTGACCAGGTGTTTCGAAAAACCCGCTCCAGGGCAGAGCGCCGTGAGTGGGTGGAGCACAATCTGCGATTGGTCAATATGGAGCATGCAATCAAGAAATTACCCGGCGAAATATCCGGGGGTATGAAGCAGCGTGTGGGTATTGCCCGGGCACTTGCCATGCAACCCAAGGTACTGTTGATGGACGAGCCCTTCGGCGCGCTGGATGCGCTTACCCGGGCGCAATTGCAGGATTCACTGATGGGTATTCACGCTGAGCTGCGTTGTACTGTGGTGATGATTACCCACGATGTCGATGAAGCGGTTTTGCTGTCAGATCGCATCGTGATGATGACGAATGGTCCGGCGGCGACTATTGGCGAAATCCTGCCCGTAACTCTAGAGCGCCCTCGCGATCGACTGGAGCTGGCTGAAGATGTCGATTTTGTCCATCTTCGCCAGCAGGTTTTACAGTTTCTATATGCCAAACACAGGAACTCTGATTCTGCCGTTCAGCGGGCGGCTGTCGGGGTCGGCGATGATCTTGCAACGGCTAGAAAGAGCGCTGATGCGCCGCCGGAGGATCCCGTAAAAGAGTGCGCCACCGGGTCGCCAACTGCTGAGCCGGCGCCCGCAAATCGTATTGAAGCGGCTTAGCATGGCACAGCGATTACTTATTATTGGCGCCGGTATGGCCTGCGCCTACCTGTTGCGGCAACTGGCCCAGCAGCGTCATAGCTTTGCCATAACCGTGGTTGGTGCTGAGGCTGAGGCTTGCTATAACCGGGTATTGCTGTCGCGTTTGTTAGCCGGCGAGAACGCCGCAACAGACCTTGCTATGTTAGCGGCCACTGCGGCAAGCAAACGACTTGAATTTGTGACTTCGTGTCGCGTCAAGTCTGTCGATCCAGGGCAGCGATGTCTCTGCACCAATGACGGCAGAAAGCTGGGCTATGATCGGCTGGTGTTTGCCACTGGCGCAGCGCCAGTGCTGCCGTCACTGCCCGGTATGGATGCGCCCAATATCGGGGTGTTCCGCAGTCTGGCCGACGCCCGCTCGCTGATCGATTTTTCAGGCCCGGGAAAGCGCGCGCTGGTGGTGGGTGCTGGACTGCTTGGTCTTGAAGCCGCCCATGGCCTGGTCCAGCGCGGCTGCGATGTTACCGTGCTGCACCGGCGCGACAGGATTATGAATCGACAGCTGGACTTGCGCGGCAGTCAGCAGTTGCAGCGTGTGCTTGAGCGCCAGGGCATTCGTTTCCTGCTTGATGATGCGATCGAGGAACTTATTCCTTCAGGTAATAAGCTGGGTGGGGTTTTGTTGCAAAGCCAAAAACGCCTTGCGACTGAGCGCTTGATATTCGCCACCGGGATTGTGCCCTCGATTGATGTCGCCAGTGCAGCGGGTATTCGTTGCGAAGCAGGCATTGTAGTTGATTCCTGCATGCGGACGAGTGTCCCACAGGTCTATGCACTGGGTGAATGTTGCCAGTATCGACAGCAGCATTTTGGCCTGGTCGCGCCGATTCGACAGCAGGCCGAAGTTCTTTGTCGCGAGCTGCTGGCTATTGAGGGTCCCGGCTTTCGTTACCGCAATTACCCAACCCAACTCAAGGTGTCCGGTGTCGATGTTTATAGCGCCGGCACCATCGACAGTGCCGATGATGAAGAGAATCTGGTGTTTCAAGATTCGCTGGCGGGAGTCTATCGTCGGCTGGTTGTGCGGGATGGGCGGCTGACCGGAGCAGTATTGGTCGGTGACAAGCGGGGCGGTAATTGGTATGACGAGTTGATTCGTTCCGGTGCCGATATTTCTGCTATTCGATCCCACTTAATGTTTGCTAAGGAAATGAGCAATGCGCCGCAACCCGACAGGCGAGCAGCCTGACTTGCAGGGACCTGTAGCAAGGAGCTACCGGGGCGACACCTGGTACAGCCGAGTTGTTCTAACGTGTCTGGAGAAAATGCATGAGCAAACATAGAATCGTTGTCGTCGGCAATGGCATGGTGGGTCACCATTTCGTTAAGACGCTGGTTGAAAGCAACGCCGGCCATACGATTACAGTGATCGGTGAAGAGCCAAGGCCGGCTTACGACAGGGTTCACCTGTCTGACGTATTCGCCGGCCGCGAGCCGAACGAGTTGTCGCTGGTCAGTCGAGACACCTACAGGGAGTGGAGTGTCGAGGCGCATTTTGGCGACCCGGTGTCCAGCATCGACCGGGCTGCGAAACAGCTTACGACCCAGGACGGTCATTGTTTCAGCTACGACAAGCTGGTGCTGGCCACCGGCTCATATCCGTTTGTGCCGCCGGTTGTGGGGGCCGACCATAAGCGCTGCATGACCTATCGCACCATAGACGATCTGGGTGAAATCAAATCCAACGCCCAGGGGAGTCAGATCGGGGTGGTGGTTGGCGGTGGTCTGCTCGGCCTGGAATGCGCCAATGCCCTGAAAAACCTTGGCTTACAGACCCATGTTGTAGAGTTTGCCCCGGGCTTGATGGGCGTGCAGTTGGACGACGGTGGTTCAAAGATGTTGCGTCGTAAAGTTGAAGGGCTCGGTGTTACTGTCCACACAGGAAAGAACACCCAAAAAATTGTCACTGGCTCGAACTGCGCCCTGCGTATGGATTTCGCCGACCAAACCCATCTCGAAACCGACATGGTGGTTTTTTCAGCCGGTATCCGGCCCCGGGATGATTTGGCGCGAGCGAGTGGTCTTGAAGTCGGTGAGCGCGGTGGCATCGTCATCGATTACAAATGCAAGACTAGCGATACTGACATTTTCGCCATTGGTGAGTGCGCACTTTTTGGCGGCAGGATTTTTGGTCTGGTGGCGCCGGGTTACCGCATGGCAGAAGCCGTCGCGCAACAGTTGGCGGGGCAACCCGGTGTATTTAGTGGTGCCGACATGAGCACCAAGCTGAAACTGCTCGGCGTAGACGTGGGTTCAATTGGCGATACCCACGGTCGCACAGAGGGCTCTATTGCCTATGTTTTCAGTGATGAGCGAGAGGAATACTACCAGCGCCTGGTGACCACGTCCGATGGTAAAAAGTTACTCGGTGCTGTGTTGGTAGGCAACTGTGAGCAATACGACACCTTGCTACAGTACCACCTGAACGAGATAGAGTTACCCGCTGAGCCACTGGCGCTGATTTTACCCGCGGCAGGTGATGCCCCCGTATTGGGTATGGCGGCACTACCCGCTACCGCCACGATTTGTTCCTGTCACAATGTCACCAAAGGCGACTTGCTGGTGGCAATGGACAACGGCTGTTGCTCGTTTGCCGATGTCAAAAGCGCAACCCATGCCAGCACCGGTTGTGGAGGTTGTGCCGCAATGGTTAAGAACCTTGTGGATCAGGAGTTGGCCAGTCGCGGGGTGGTGGTCGATCACAGTATTTGTGAACACTTTCCCTATACCCGGCAGGAGTTGTTTCATCTTGCAAGGGTGGGGGAGGTGCGAAGTTTCGACGCGATGATCTCGGCCCATGGCAAGGGGTTTGGCTGTGATATTTGCAAGCCGGTGGTGGCCTCTATTATGGCTTCCTTGTGGAACGATCACGTATTGGCGAAGCCGCACGTGGGTTTGCAAGATACCAACGACACTTTCCTCGCCAACATGCAAAAGGACGGAACATATTCGGTGGTGCCGAGGGTTGCCGGGGGCGAAATAACCCCCGACAAGTTGATTGTGTTAGGGGAAGTAGCCAAGAAGTACAACCTCTATACCAAGATAACCGGTGGCCAGCGCATTGACCTGTTCGGAGCCAGGCAGAACCAGCTCCCTGCGATCTGGAGTGAGCTAGTGGCCGCAGGGTTCGAAACCGGCCATGCCTATGGCAAAGCACTGCGTACCGTCAAATCCTGTGTTGGCAGCAGTTGGTGCCGCTATGGGGTGCAAGACAGCGTTAGCATGGCCATCCATCTGGAAAATCGCTACAAGGGCCTGCGCGCCCCGCATAAGTTCAAGTCGGCTGTTTCCGGTTGTACCCGGGAATGCGCCGAAGCCCAGTCCAAGGATTTTGGGGTGATAGCCACCGAAAATGGCTGGAATCTTTATGTTTGTGGTAACGGCGGTATGAAGCCGCGACACGCTGATTTGTTTGCCACGGATCTAGACGACGAAACCCTGGTTCGCTATATCGATCGCTTTCTGATGTTTTATATTCGAACGGGAGAACGCCTGCAGCGAACCTCGGTGTGGATGGAAAATCTCGAAGGCGGCATCGACTATCTGCGCGCGGTAGTAATAGACGACAAGCTGGGTATTGCCGATGAACTCGAAGCGCAGATGGCGCATATTATCGGCACCTATGAATGCGAGTGGAAAGCCGTGTTGGAAGATCCGGAAAAGATCAAGCGCTTCCGCCAGTTTGTAAATTCCGACCAGCAGGATAGTGGTGTGGTTTTCGTGCGTGAGCGCGACCAGGTTCGCCCTGCCAAAGTCCATGAGCGACTACGTCTGGTTGAGTTGGTCGAATAGCAAGCAACAAAACGCGTGTTATTTTCCTGCAGCACGCAAGGGTTTGCCCCCACAGAGGAGTAGCAGTAATGACGGCTGTCGCAGTTAGCGATTGGGAAGTGGTCTGTGATTCTAACGATTTGGTAGCGGGGTCGGGGGTTTGTGCCCTGGTGAGGGGAGTCCAGGTAGCCATTTTTTACCTGCCACAACTCGAGACACCGGTGTTTGCCCTTGGCAATCATGATCCTATTGGCGGCGCCAATGTATTGTCTCGTGGCATAGTGGGTGATGTGGGCGGGGAGCTCGTGATAGCGTCTCCCCTGTACAAGCAGCATTTTAACCTGCGTACCGGCGCTTGTATCGAACGCGACGACATCGCAGTGCCAGTTTTCAAGGCCCGCCTGGATGGTGACAAAGTGCTGGTCGCGCTGTCCCCATGAGCACCTGCAAGACGACATGTCCTTACTGTGGGGTAGGCTGCGGGGTTGTGGCCAGCATTGAGGATAGCGGCGAAATACGCATTACCGGTGATGATGATCACCCGGCGAACTATGGGCGACTGTGTGTCAAAGGCGCGACGCTGGCTGACACCCTGTCTGGCACCGGGCGCTTGTTGCTGCCGCAATTGCGCGGTGCTCCGCTCAGTTGGGACAATGCTCTTGACCTGGTCGCTGAAACCATCCAGAGAGTGCTTGGTGAAAGCGGCCCTGAGGCTATCGCCTGTTATCTTTCCGGTCAATTGTTGACCGAAGATTATTATGTCGCCAACAAATTGATGAAGGGCTTTCTCGGTAGCGCGAATGTCGATACCAACTCGCGCTTGTGTATGGCATCGGCTGTGGCTGCCCATCGGCGGTCTTTTGGGGCCGACCTCGTGCCCTGCAGCTACACCGACCTTGAAGAGGCAAAGCTGGTCGTGATGGTCGGCTCAAATGCGGCGTGGACCCACCCGGTAGTGTATCAGCGCATCGCCGAGTCGCGGCGCCAATGTCCGCGAAAGCGCATCGTGGTGATTGACCCCCGCGCAACAGCCACCTGTGATATAGCCGATCTACACCTGCCAATAGCTCCTGGTAGTGACGCGTTTCTTTTTGCTGGCTTGCTGCAGTGGCTGATACAGCACAATGCCGTAGATAACGCCTTTATCGAGGCGCATTGCGAGGGCTTCGATGCTGTGTTGGCCTCACAGCCGCAGTGCGATGTAGCAACCGTTGCGGCGCACACTCAATTGGCGCCCGCTGTGCTGGTGCAGTTTTATCAATGGTTCGCAGATACAGACCAGACAGTAAGCGTTTTTTCCCAGGGCGTTAACCAGTCGGCCTCGGGCACTGACAAGTGTAACGCCATTATCAATTGCCACCTCGCCACCGGGCGAATTGGAAAACCCGGTAGTGGACCGTTTTCTATTACCGGCCAGCCCAATGCTATGGGCGGGCGCGAAGTAGGCGGTATGGCGAATCAACTGGCAGCCCACATGGACTTTACCAGTGAAGACATCGACCGCGTGCAGCGCTTTTGGGATGCACCTGCAATGGCTTTAGCGCCCGGACTGAAAGCCGTCGATATGTTTGAGGCTGCGGCGACAGGAAAAATTCGTGTGCTGTGGATTATGGCGACTAATCCGGCGGTGAGCTTACCCAACAGTGCAAGGGTGCGGGAGGCACTTGCCAATTGCGAATTTGTGATTGTATCGGATTGTGTTGCCGATACCGATACCACTGCCCTGGGCGACCTGTTGTTGCCGGCGATGGCTTGGGGAGAGAAAGATGGCACGGTGACGAATTCGGAGCGTTGTATCTCGCGTCAGCGCCGTTTCTTTCCCGCCCCGGGGGAGGCGCGCCCCGACTGGTGGATGGTAACCCAGGTCGCTCACCGGCTGGGCTTTGCACGGCAGTTTTCCTATGCGTCTGCCGCTGATATTTTTGCCGAACACGCTGCCTTGTCGGCATTTGAGAATAATGGCTTGCGCGACTTTGATATTGGTCCTCTGGCGCAGTTAACGGCGACCGAATATGCCGCCATGGCACCGGTCTACTGGCCCATTAGTACTAATGCCAATGGGGCGCAGCCGTTGGCCGACGGGACCTTTTTTACACCCTCGGGTAGAGCACGTTTTGTCCCCGTCTCGCCACAGGCGGCCTGCTCGGACTATTGGCACGCAGACGCTCTGCTACTCAATAGCGGCAGGCTTAGAGATCAGTGGCATAGCATGACGCGAACCGGTGGAGTGCCGAAATTGATGCGCCACCGGGACTTTTTCAGTATTGGCATCAACCCGGGTGATGCTCTGCAGCGGGGCTTGCAAGCGGGCGAATTAGTCGAGTTGCGCAATCCCCTGGGAGCAGTTCGCGGCGTCTTACAACCTGACCCGGAGTTGGCGCCCGGTCAGCTATTTGCTCCCATTCACTGGAGCGACCAGTTTTCGGGCGAGGCTATTATCAGCCAGTTATTTGCTGCGATTACAGACCCGGTTTCCGGCCAGCCCCAGTCAAAATTCGCCTGGGTATCGTTGTCTCCGGTTGCCACCAGCGGCTGGGCCTTTGTGCTTACCCGCGAGCCGCTGGATATTGGCGAGGCTGCATATTGGTCACGTATCACCGTGGCAGGGGGATATCTCACCCTGCTAGCGATTGGGCAGAACAAAGCCCTGCGCGATAGTCTGGCATCTCTTTTGCAGCGTTCAGATCTGCATCTTGTCAGCTACGAAGATAAGGCGATGCAGGATTTTCGTTATCTCGGGGTCCGCCAGGTAGTGCCTGACAAGCCGACCGATGGCAGCAAGATCTATCTCGATGCCCGTTTGGAGTATGCTCTCTATGCGCATGCCCAGTACAGCCGATTGCCGCAGCGGGATTGGTTGGCAAGCTTGTTTTCAAGGGAGTTACCGCTACCCACCTCGGCTATATTGGCCGCAAGGGAATTCAGTGACGAGAATACCGGTCAACTGGTTTGCACTTGCTGGGAGGTGGCTGAGGGACAGATCAACAAGGCGATTGCTGGCGGAGCTTGCTCGCTTGAAATGTTGGGTGAGCGACTGCGCTGCGGTACGGAGTGCGGGTCCTGCGTGCCGGAACTGAAACGTTTGTTAGCCAAGACTAAAAAAGTCATGGCGGCCTGATTGACGGAGCATGTGGTGATTGTCTTGAAGGTGAATAGTTGCGACTATCAAAGTTGCGCTAGCCCGGTGATATTGCAAACCCGAAGTCGCTCGACCATACCCTTGGGAGAAATTTCGAATTGGTAGCTTTGCTTGAAGTGGCCGGAAGCGTTGTTCAGGGTTTCCTGGGAGGCGAGAATTTCACCCGCTCGACAGAAAGACTCCATGCGTGCGGTCATATTCACGGTGTGTCCAACGACGCCATATTTTACCCGCTTGGCCGAGCCAATATTGCCGGCCACGACATCGCCGCTGTTGACGGCAATGCCTATTCCCACGTCCGGCAATCCCAGGCGATTGTTCTCGGCATTGATCTGGCCAATGGCGCCTTGCATGTCGAGGGCGCAGGCAAGGGCCCGGTCAGCATGATCATGCTGGTTGATCGGTGCGCCGAAAATTGCCAGGATCGCGTCGCCGATAAACTCATCGATCGTACCCCGGTGGCGCATAATGATATCTGACATGACCCCAAGATAATTGTTCAGCATGGTAACCACCTGGGTTGGCGCCAGTTGTTCTGCCACCGTGGTAAAGCCCCGAATGTCGGCCATTAGAATCGACACCCGCGTCATTTTTCCACCCAGGTGCAAGCCGTCGGGCTGGGCCAGTATGCTGTCGACAATTTCCTCCGAAACATAGCGGCCGAAGGTATCGCGGATAAATTTATGATTCTGCTCCAGGTCTTCTAGATACCGCAGTTCACGGTCATGCCAGCGTTTGCGCTCGAGGCCTGCATTGAGGCGGGCGTTCAGCAGAACCCGGTTAATGGGCTTTATCAGGAAGTCATCGGCGCCGGCCTCGATACAGTTAATCACTGAGTCTTCGTCGTGAATGCCCGATATCATTACCACCGGGATCGCACGCCAGCGCTCACTGGCCTTAAGCTGGGTAAGAATGGCAAGGCCATCGACTTCGGGCATAGTCAAGTCAAGGAAGATCAGGTCGAATACTGAGCTGGCAAGCAGATCGAACACTCTCTTGCTGCTGGAACTGGTTTCAACATCGTGTCCCAGTTGCTGTAAATGACGGGCTAACACCAGACGGTTAGCATCGTCATCGTCGATAATCAGAATGCGGCCGGGTGCTGTCTTGTTATTGCCGGGTAGGTTTTTTGCTGTTTTGTGAGCTTCTTCAAGTTCCTGCAACAACATGCGGGCATCTTTGCCCAACTCTTCCACCAGTGGGCGATAGCGCGGTAGCAGCTGATGGTGATCATACAGCAGGTTGGAACTTCCGATAATACTGTGCAAATCCCGGCGAATTCGATGTAAAACCAGTCGATCAGAAGCATCGAAATCGTCGTTGGCCGCTGCGCCGGTCAGGGTGTTGAATAAGCTCGAAGCCGCGCTATTCAAGGTGCCGGTTTCGCCATCCAGTTCCTCGCATTGAAGTGGCCGCAATTGGTCCTGCACACGCCGGGTATTTTCCGCAATGGCATGGGCAATATTCATTAACGCGGCGAATTGGGCACTATCCTGCGGCACCGGTTCCTCAACTTGCAAGATTTGGGACATTCAGAGTATAGATGGCAATGCCCAATTGCCCAGCGCGACGCGACGGCGTTGTTTGCGCCCTCACGGGCCTCTGTCTACACTTTTATCCAGCTAGCCGCGCCAATTGTTGGCCACCGGTATCGAGACAATGACAAACAGGTAGAACGACAATGTTGAATGTACTGTCACAGGTAGGAATTTTTAATGGGCTGTCTGAGCAGGAGCTTGAAGTACTGGCCAGTAGCAGCGTTACCCGGCAATACCCCAAGAACACGGTCATTATTAATGACGGCGATCACGCCGATTCGTTATACCTGATTGACCAGGGCAGGGTGAAGGTTTATTGCAGTGACAAGAATGGCAAAGAATTTATTATGAATACCCTGGAGCCCGGAGATTATTTTGGCGAGTTGGCGTTGTTGGATGACGACCGTCGGTCTGCCTCGGTGCGAACCATGGAGAAGTGCACCTTTCGCATCATATATAAAGAAGACTTTCAGCGTGTCATCACTGAGCATCCGAATATCGCCAAGGTGCTGATGCGGAACCTGACACGAAGTGTTAGAAAGTTGACGGATAAAGTCAAAAGTCTGGCGCTGCAGGATGTCTACGGCCGTGTCACCAAGGTGTTGACCACTATGGCGCGCCCGAGGGAAGACGAAAGTCTGTTCATTGAAGAGCGCCTGACGCAACAAGATATTGCCGACAGGGTAGGGGCGTCACGAGAAATGGTTGCGCGTATTCTCAAGGACCTGACCATTGGTGAGTATATCGGTTTTGAAGGTCGCAATATTGTGATTAACGGCAAGCTGCCCGCCAGTTATTAAGGCCGGCGAGGTTGCCCGAGTCCGGTAAGTCACACGAGGCCGGAAACCCACCCTGTAAAAAAATACCGGACTTCAGTCCGGTATTTTTTTGTCCGGCAGACCGGTCGAGCTTACTGTTGTGCTGCCTTTTTATCGCTGACTTCATAGGCAATCAACACATTGCCCGGGATCTGGCCAAACAAGCTGTAGCCGGAGTGGATAAACAGCATGCCGTCGCCCAATACCGGTCCGTCGACATCGATTGATCCACCTTTACCCTCGACACCATTGACCCCCTTGTACTTGCGCTTGGTGTCAGTCTCCCAGACTACCTTGCCAGTCGCCGTATCGTAGGCCTGCAGCTTGCCGTCCAGTCGTCCGGCAAAAACCAGCCCATCGGTGGTGGTCGCGGCAGCCGAGAGACTGAAGAAGACTGAGCAGTCGCCTTCCCTGGGTTTAACACCCTGGCGGGTTGCTTCGAGTCCCCAGGCGGCCGATCGTTGCTCTTCACTCAGTTCGCAGCCACGTTCAGCCGGATGAGCCCACACTCGCTTGCCAGTGTCGATATCGAGTGCATACAGGCCGGGGCGGGGAACATAACCTTCGAAGTCGCGGTCGACATCGGCAATGGGAACGAAGACCTTGCCATTTTCCACCGCCATGCCCCAGTGCACACCCGGGTTGGGGCTGTATACGGTGTTCTCGGTGTCGCTGTTCTTCCATAGCAACTTGCCCGCGCCATCCTGGTATCCATCCGGGTCGAAGGCATACACCGCGCCGGATTTCTGGCCCGCCAGGAGAATGCCCTTACCATCGCTGCGCTCGGTGAGAATCACCGAGGCGCCAAAGTCCAGGTCGGAACCGGGATTGGCGGGACAGTTCGGACCGCCGCTGAGACAGGCCGCATTCCAGACGTCGTTTTCGGTGGCTTGGTACGACCACACCTGCTTGCCGCTTGCGAGGTCTACGGCAATGATGGCATCGCTGGTATCCGTCGCCGGCAGCGACAAATTTTCAGCAGTTCCAAAATACAGCAGGCCGCGCTTTGCATCCACGGTGGGGCTGGACCATACTGACGCGCCCGAGGGCCCGAATTGTTGCAATCCGGACTCGGTCTTGCCTTGCAGTACTGCGTCCCTGGTGGCGCGCCAGATCCATTTCCTGTCGCCGCTGGCAACATCCAGCGCCACCACCGCACCGTGGGATTTACAACAGGGGTACTGCGCCATGCCGGCGGCGGCTACCTCGTAAGACGAGACCGGCACGTACAGCACACCGGCGTGATAGGCCGGGGCCCCGGTAATGATGGAGGTGGGGAACAGC
Source organism: uncultured Gammaproteobacteria bacterium (assembly GCA_963845135.1). GTDB lineage: Bacteria > Pseudomonadota > Gammaproteobacteria > Pseudomonadales > Halieaceae > Halioglobus. The sequence goes on from CAWJQW010000012.1 coordinate 32,116, forward strand.
GCCAGTGATTGCTTCCACTGCAGCTCTCCCGAGCTGGTATCCACCGCGTAGGCAGACCCCAATGAGTCGCCGAAAAACAGGGTCGGCGCACCCTTGCGCTCGCCGATCACCAGGCCGGAGCGGACACTGGCATCCGCTTTATAGCGCCACTTGATACAGCCGGTCTTTTTATCCAGTGCAAACAGGTTGCCCGACTTGCTGCCCGTGAAGATGGTATCCCGGGTCAGGACCGGATGGGTGCGAACATCGGTAACCTTGGGGTAGGCGAAGACCCATTTCACCTGCAGGGAAGCCACGTTGTTTGGGGTAATCCCCGAAACCGCGGCACCGACATGGCGCTGGTTACCCTGGGACAACCCCCAGTTGCCACTGATGACATGGGTGGCATCGACAGATTTGTTACTGCACTGCGAGGCCGTAATCCAGCTTTCATCGACCTTGGTGTCACCCGCGAGATACCTGGCGACGGCGCTTTTCTGGCTCTTGTCGAGAGCGGCTCCCTGGGGTTGCATGACGCCGAATTCCAGGGCCTGGATAATGGCATCGAATGTCATGTTTTCCAGTGATGCCTTCTCCGGCGCCTTGTTATTGGCATCATTATGGCAGGCCGCACAGTGGGTTTCGTACACTTTCGCACCGGCTGCATTGGTATCGACCTGAGATGGTGCATCGGTCAGGGCAAACGCCATCGAAGGAAGAAAAATAGCGCCCAATAGGAACGCCCTAATCATGGGGTTAGTCATGCTTTCGTTGTCCTCTTGGTGAGGCCAAGGCCCCTGTAAGCGAATGCTATAGACACGCAGCTCATCAACAATAGTGAGAAAGCGGCACAGCTGTTGCCTGTGCCGATGCATGCTAGTCATCGTGCCAGGCATCAATATCCGGTCGCTTGCCCATCATCGGCATCACCCACATTTGGTAGAGTGACGTCAGCAACATGAAAGCCGATGCCAGAGTGTAACCGAAGCCACCGACAATGGTGACAATAGCAAAATTGGGATACCACTTGGTCACCCACCAGGACAAGACGTCGACAATTAAAAAGGCGAAGGGAATAAAAATGACAGCCGACTTGATGACCCGCGGGATGCCGATTGCAAAGCTGAAAATAAAGCCGACAAACAAAAAGATAAACGAGATTCCGAACAGGTGAATATGGGAGACACGGGCGAGGGAGTCGATCGAGGCTCCGCGGTCGATTTCTGAGACCGCGAGCACGCCCTGGTAGGTGCTGAAATTGGGCAAGCCCGGGATGTTGCCGTGGCACTGAACACAGTTGGCCTGAAACTTGGCTTTCATTTTTGACTCCCACTGATCTTCGGGAGCACCGGCCTGGACCCATTGCACAATGCTGGCACGGACATCGACGGGGGCTTTGTCCTTCATCGATCCATCCAGCTTGGATTCGATCCGGCTACTGCCGCGATTGCCGTAATAGCTGTAGACAATATCGTTGACCGAGATGCCCGGTTTGCCGTCTGCCATACCGTGGGTCAGCAAAATCTGGACCCCGGCCATCATCAGGCCGACGCCGGTTACCAACAGGTAGCCGGTAAAGAGCATTCTCAGGGGGAGACCCAGTGATGGCAAATTGAGCCAGCCGGGGGTGCGTTCTGGTTTTTTCGTGTTCATACGTCGACCTGGACTATTATTGTTGGCGGTTTGAGTCACCGGACCTGTTCAAGCCGAGTACTGGAAACCAATTATCGATGCGGGGCACAAGCTCTCCCGCCGTCATCCCCCATTACACAAGCGCGTTGTGAAACGTCTATGGCGGAGGAGTTTAATGCACTTTATTCTGGATTTCACGACTATTTGCCAGGGCGACGAGCGTCTCACCAGGCACTATATCCATAGTACGATCAGGGGATATGATCATTTGCCATCCGCCGTCACTTGATTACCGGCTGGCTAACACCAATCCATTGTGGAGAGTTGCGGTCGTCAGTATGTAAGCCGCGCAGCACAGCGCTACCACAAAGGCCAGGCCGCGAATGAAACGCGTTTTCCCGTAGTTCAGGGCCAGCATGCCAAAGCCGATATAGGCGAGCAATGCCAGCATCTTGGCGGTTAGCCAAGAGGAATTAACAAAAGGATACAGGTGCAGATGCCACACCAGTAACCCACCACTGGCAAGCAATAGGGTATCGATCAGGTGAGGTAGCCGCCTTATCCAGCGTTGCTGCAGTAGCCTGGATTGCAGCAGCATAAGAATGCCGCGCAGTAAAAAGCCACAGACAGACACCAGCGCCAGGGTCATGTGCAGGTACTTGATCGTCAGCCACATGGCTTGCCTCGCTCACAGTATGCTGGCTTCAACATCGCCGTCGCTCATCCGGATGTGAATGCGATCAGCCTTGTTAAGTTCGCGAACACTTTTGACAATTGCGCCGTCGGCATTGGCGACAATGGCGTAGCCCCGCTGCAGCGTTTGCAGTGGGCTGACCGAATGCAACAGTTCACTGTGCTTCGCTAAGGCCTGCTGCTTGTTGTGCAGGGTTTGCCGCCACTGCCGCAACAGTTGCTGCTGCAAACCTTGCAAGCGATCGTGTTGTCGATCAATGCGATCCTGGGGCGACGATAGCAGCATGCGCTGGTGCAATTGCTCCAGCCGCGAATGTTGTTGGGACAGCATCCGCCGGTGGGAGCGCAACAGGCGCAGCTCCAGATCGTCCAGTCGCTGGCCGAAGTCCTGCAGCCGCGCGCCGGGATGCTTGAGTCGCCGCTGCAATGCATCGAGTTGCCCTTGTTTCTGCTGAATGTTGTTGCGCAGCAGGTTTTCGAGCCTGCGGCTGCGTTTGGTAATGGCGTCCAGCCATTGGCGCTGGTCGGGACTGAGTAATTCAGCGGCAGCGGTGGGTGTCGCGGCGCGTTGGTCTGCCACCAGGTCGGCAATACTGAAGTCGATCTCATGGCCCACCGCGCTTACGATGGGTAGTTGACTTTGGTAAATGGCACTGGCCACCACTTCTTCGTTAAACGCCCAGAGGTCTTCCAGTGAGCCGCCACCGCGGCCCACAATTAGGACATCCAATGGCGGTTGCAGGCTGTTACCGATGCTGTTCGCAGTGTCGATTGCCGCCGCAATTTGCGTGCCTGCGCCCGTGCCCTGGACCGGGGTCGGGAATATAGTGACTGGAATCGAGGGAAACCGCCGTCGCAATGTCACCAGGATATCCCGAATGGCAGCACCGGAAGGCGAGGTGATGACGCCGATGTGACGGGGTAAGTCGGGGAGCGGTTGCTTGTGCTCCGGGTCGAACCAGCCCCGGGCGGAAAGTTCCTGTTTGAGCTGCTCAAAAGCACGTTGCAACGCGCCAATTCCCGAGGGCTCCAGATTTTCGACAATGAGCTGGTAGTCACCGCGGTTTTCGTAAAGACTGAGGCGGCCGCGGGCGGTCACCTTGCTGCCGTTACTGACCGGAAATCGCAGTAGCTGGTTGCGATTGCGAAACATCGCGCAGCGCACCTGGGCACCGGCATCCTTGAGGGTGAAGTACCAGTGCCCGGATGAAGGTTTTACCAGGTTGGAGACTTCACCCTCTACCCAGACTTGGGAAAAGTGTGTCTCCAGCAACTGGCGGGCGCGCTGGTTTAGCTGGCTTACGCTGAGCACGCGGCGGCTGGCGCCATGCTCGGTATTCAGATCTGTATTCACTTCGTCATCCTGTTGTTATTTACCCCATAGGGCCGGACAGCTATAATGCCGCGTCTATTTTACAGACCCCGCCTGTTGAGGAGATTTATGCTCCGCATAGTTCAAGAAGCACTGACATTCGACGACGTTCTACTGGTTCCCGGGTATTCCACCGTAGTATCCAGGGACGTTTGCCTGAAAACCCGCCTGACTCGCACTCTCGCCATCAATACACCGCTGGTGTCGGCGGCCATGGATACGGTAACCGAATCACGGCTGGCGATTGCCATGGCCCAGGAGGGCGGTATCGGCATTATCCACAAGAGTATGACGATTGAACAGCAGGCGGCCCAGGTACGTGCAGTCAAAAAGTACGAAAGCGGCGTGGTGAAAGACCCGATTACCATCGAGGCCAGTGCCACCGTCCAGGATCTTCTCGAGATCAAGGAACAGCACCAGATCAGCGGCGTGCCAGTGCTCGATAAGGGCGACCTGGTGGGCATTGTCACCAATCGCGATGTGCTGTTTGAGGCCGACCTGAGTGTGCCGGTGTCGAGTATTATGACACCCCGGGACCGGCTGGTGACCGTGCGCGAAGGGGCTGATCTTGATGAAGTGAAGCGACTGTTGCACAAACATCGAGTGGAGAAAGTGCTGGTAGTCGACGACAACTTCTCCCTGCGCGGGATGATTACCCTCAAAGACATCAGCAAAGCACAAACCTATCCCCAGGCCGCCAAGGACGACCAGGACCGGCTGTTGGTCGGGGCCTCGGTTGGCACCGGGCCCGACACCGATGATCGCGTTGCGGCGCTGGTCGAGGCAGGTGTCGATGTGCTGGTCGTCGATACCGCCCATGGCCATTCCTTGAATGTGATCAACCGGGTGAAATGGGTCAAGCAGCATTATCCAGAGCTACAGCTGATCGCCGGCAACATTGCAACCGGCGAAGCCGCCAAGGTACTGGTTGAGGCTGGTGCTGATGCGGTCAAGGTCGGTATTGGCCCGGGTTCTATCTGCACCACCCGTATTGTCACCGGCATTGGTGTGCCGCAAATTACGGCTATTGCCGACGTGGCTGCCGCGCTTGAAGGCACCGGTGTGCCCCTGATTGCCGATGGTGGCATACGTTTTTCAGGCGATATTTCCAAGGCGATTGCCGCCGGTGCCGATGCGGTCATGATGGGCAGCATGTTTGCTGGCACCGAAGAGGCGCCCGGCGAGGTTGAACTGTACCAGGGTCGAACCTACAAATCGTACCGCGGCATGGGCAGCCTGGGCGCCATGTCCCGGACCCAGGGTTCCAGCGATCGCTATTTCCAGAGCGCGGTTGACGGTATTGAAAAACTGGTGCCTGAGGGCATTGAAGGTCGCGTGCCTTACAAGGGCCCGCTTTCGGTGATCGTGATGCAAATGATGGGTGGCCTGCGCGCCGCCATGGGCTATACCGGCTCTCCCGACATCGAAACCATGCGCTCCAGGCCCAGCTTTATCCGGGTTACCTCGGCAGGTATGAAAGAGAGCCATGTCCATGATGTCAGCATTACCAAAGAAGCCCCCAATTATCCGACGTCCCGCTAATGGCCGGCCTATTTGAACCGTTAACAGGATATCCGGGGTAGAACAGGCGGGCCCTGCCGGAGCTGCCCACCTGGATATTATTGCCGACCCCGGTATCTCAAAGCATCCAACAAGGTAGCCATGACCCAGAATATTCACGCCCAGCGCATCCTCATTCTCGACTTCGGTTCGCAATATACCCAGTTAATCGCCCGCCGGGTACGCGAGATCGGCGTCTACTGCGAAATTCGAGCCTACGATATTGCGCCGGATGAACTGCAGGCGTTTTCGCCCCGGGGGATTATTCTCTCAGGCGGGCCGGAGACGGTTACCTTGCAGGAAACTCCCCGGGTGCCGGCGGCGGTGTTTGACAGCGGCGTGCCCGTGCTGGGTATCTGCTACGGAATGCAAACCATGGCCGAACAGTTAGGGGGGCAGGTCGCTAGCTCCAATGAGCGAGAGTTTGGCTATGCCCAGGTCGAGGTGCGCGGCGACAGCGAATTGTTGCGGGATATCATCGACCACGAAGACGAGCGTGGACCGCTATTGGATGTGTGGATGAGCCATGGCGACAAGGTGGTTGAACTGCCGCCGGGCTTTAAATTGATGGCGGCTACCAAAAGCGCACCCATCGCCGGTATGTACCATTCCGGGCGTCGCCTGTTCGGGGTGCAGTTCCACCCGGAGGTCACTCACACCCTGCAGGGGGGGCGTATCCTCGAGCGCTTCGTGCACGGTATTTGCGGTTGCGAGGAGTTGTGGACTCCGGGCAATATTGTTGATGATGCGGTCGCATCCATTCGTGCCCAGGTCGGGGCCGATAATGTATTGTTGGGCTTGTCTGGCGGCGTCGACTCGTCGGTGACCGCTGCACTGCTGCACAGGGCGATTGGTAACCAGCTGGTGTGCGTGTTTGTCGACAACGGCTTGTTGCGCAAGAATGAATCTGAACAGGTGATGGCAATGTTCGCCCGCCATATGGGTGTCAATGTTATACGGGTCGAGGCCGAGGACCAATTTCTGGATAAACTGCGCGGGGTGGATGAGCCGGAGCAAAAGCGCAAGATTATTGGCAACACCTTTATCGATATCTTCGATGCCGAAGCGGAAAAACTAACGGACGTTCGCTGGTTGGCCCAGGGCACAATTTATCCGGATGTTATCGAATCGGCGGCGAGCAAACACGGCAGTGCCCATGTGATTAAATCCCACCACAATGTCGGCGGCCTACCCGAGCATATGAAGCTTAAGCTGCTGGAGCCGCTGCGCGAATTGTTCAAAGACGAAGTGCGCAAGCTCGGTCTTGAGCTGGGCCTGCCCTACGATATGGTGTATCGCCACCCCTTTCCGGGCCCGGGCCTGGGGGTTCGCATACTCGGTGAGGTGCGCAAGGAATACGCCGATATCCTGCGCGAGGCCGACGCCATTTTTATTGAGGAATTGCACACCGCCGATTTATATCACAAGACCAGCCAGGCCTTTGCGGTATTCCTGCCCGTAAAATCGGTGGGGGTGGTGGGCGATGCGCGGCGCTACGAATACGTTATAGCACTGCGCGCGGTGGAGACCATCGACTTTATGACCGCGCGCTGGGCGCATTTACCCTACGCGTTTCTGGAACGTGTTTCCAATCGCATTATCAATGAAATCAGCGGCGTGTCCCGGGTTACCTACGATATTTCGAGCAAGCCTCCCGCTACAATCGAGTGGGAGTGACCGGCACTGGCAGGCAATGTCTGGCACTGGCTGGTATCACAGCTGAGGCTCCAAGATCTGGCGGCCAGGCGAGAGACGGTATAACCATACAGTATCGCAAGGATGCGGGTCATGCCCCCAGTCGTGGCCAGGATGGCCAGCCGGGATGACTTCTGGTGATGGCGGGGCTGAGCGCTTTACCGATCGCGGCCACCCCGATCGCTTTAAGGGACAGGCCAAAACGCCCGGTATTGTGTGTCACGAACTGGAAGCGTGAGTATCGGTTGCAGTAGCCCCGTACCACACTGATTTGGTAGTGTGATACCGGGCCAAGCCAACTACAGCTCGGTTTTGTTTTTCCCTGCGCGTCCCTTGTCAGTCTTGTCGGCAAAATTTTTCAACAGCTCTACCACAGGAGGGTTGGCTGCGCCCGAATAGCCGGTGAAGGCCTCGTAGGCGAGCTGGTCGTCCAGGGGGCGGCCGATAACGTTGAGGATGGTCTCCTTGGCCGAGCGCACCGCCCACTGGTCATTGCGCAGGATACGCGTGGCCATCTCCTCGGCGGTGTCCATCAGTTGGCTCCGGGGTACCACCTTCGACACCATATTGCACTGCAGCGCGCGTTGGGCACCGATAGGCTCGGCGGTGAGGTTCATTTCCAGGGCGATACCCGCACCACAGGTATTCACTACCCGGACAATGCCGCCATCACCATGGTGGTAACCGCGGCGCGGCTCAAAGGAACCGAACTGGGCGTTATCCGAGGCGATACGAATGTCACAGGCCATTGCGGTTTCCAGTCCTCCCGCAAGTGCCCAGCCGTTAACGGCGGCAATCACTGGCTTATAGGTGCGATGCAAGCCGCGCGTCAGCCCGCCCAAGCCGTCCTTGATTTTGTCCCGGGGGAATAACGCATTCGCACGATTTACCCATGATGTAGCATGGGTTTTCAGGTCGGCTCCAGCACAGAATGCCTCTTCCCCGGCACCGGTCACGATGGCAAGATCAACACCATCATCGGCTGCAAACTCCTGCCACACCTCCCACAGCAGCTTGTGCATTTCTTCGTTAATGGCGTTCATGTCCTCGGGACGATTCAGGGTAACGTAAACGATTCTTCCACGTTTTTCGTAGAGTACAACGGGCATTGCAGCCTCCTTGTCAGGGTAGATCGGTTTGATGGATAACTGATGTAGGAACCATCATAGGGAGGACGAACAAGTATGGCCCTGGATAAAAACACCCTCTGATAGGACAAAACGGCCAAAAATAGTAATATTCTCAGTGCAATTACCCAACGACGCAGCCGCATGAGCCGGAGAATGCCCCCTTATGAGTGCCGCGCGCCCAACTCCCCCCCGGAATCCCGTCACCATCCTGGCATTTGAGGGCTCGATGGAGATGAGTATTGTGATGGCACGGGATTTGTTCCACGCCGGAGCAGTGGCACAGCAGCACGCCGAGCCCGCAACAACCATTCGCCCCAGAGAGCAGGTCTTGGTTGCCACTCAGGACGGAGAGCCGGTGCGAACCTTTAGCGGCTCACGGTACCAACCTGACTGTTCAATTGCAGATGTCGAGCATACAGACTTGATTGTGGTCTCCGGTATCTGGTGTGAAGTAGAGCAGCTTATCGCGAAACACAGGATCACTATCGATTGCTTACTCGAGCAACACCAAAGGGGAGCCATGATCGCCTGCCTGCACACTGGTACTTTTCTGCTCGCCGAGACTGGTCTGCTCGACAACAAGGTCGCCACCGTCTACTGGCGCATGGTGGACGAGTTCAAGTCGCGCTATCCCAACGTTATTCTGCAACCGGAAAAAAATATCACCTCCGCGGGCAAGCTGTTCTGTTCCGCAGGAGTAACATCGGGTGTAGAGATGGGCATCTATCTACTGGAGAAAATCTGGGGAGTGAGCATAGCAGCCAAGGTGTCGCGCCACTTTCTGATGGATATCCCCAGGGCGCCGATGGAATTCCAGTTGGCGCTGGATCAGCAGAAAAACCACAATGACTCTCGCATCCACGCCGCGCAACAGTGGCTGGAGTCCAACTTTTCATCGGATTTCTTGCTGGATGAGGTGGCGGACAAGGTGGGCCTAAGCCTGCGGAGTTTTCGTCGACGCTTTAAGGATGCAACCGGTGAAACGCCAATGCATTATCTGCAGAGAATTCGCCTTGAGACCGCCAAGCAACTTTTGACTACCAGTACCTTGGGTGTTGACCAGATCGGTTTTCGCGTGGGTTATGAAGACGCCAGTTATTTTAGCCGTCTCTTTAAGCAAAAACTTAATATCACCCCTGGCGAGTATCGCGCGAATAGTACTTAAAAATAGATTTTTCTAGAAATTTCTGAACATGGTATTTTTCATGGCATTGCCGATTAGAAGGAAAATAAGCCATTGATAATAAGAGATAAAAATAGCTTGTTGATAATAGAGTGGGAGTAGGAAGGACTCATAACATATTGAAATATAATAATAAGAGAACACCAATCAATAATATGATCTGCATCATCAATGGTATCTATCGCGTGTAGCAACGCAGATAACATCGATACCATGAGAGGAAAATTAAGTCTGGCATGGTATCAGGGCAATTGACCGGCGTATGCGTAACTAATTGTCTTCGTGCCAGACAGTATGCCTCCAACGCCAGAGGCTCACGTTTCCCCAAGCTATCGAGCAATGGAAAACATGATCTTCGGCGAGGTACCGGATTTCGGTCAGATTTTGGCAGTGCTCCGGGCGCTTCGGGAAGGAATCAATGCATAACGAGTGATTCGATCATGAAGGCCTGTCTGTGGGGCTAGCGTTGAGTTATTCGAGTGGGGTTTTCTGCCAGTCACAAGGGCGGAGGATGGCAGGGATGACTCTGGTGGAGCCTTCAGCATGACGCTCCAACGCCCGTTTCATCTCAATGTCGTAGCAGTAGTCAGAATGAAGGAAGTCTGAACTCACGAGCAGCAGCACGATGTCCGCCGACTCCAGTTGGTTGCTGATCTCTCAGTCGAATTGGTCACCTGGGCCGATCCGGCGGTCTCGCCAGATATCAATCACATCATCTCGTCGAAGAGCTGCAAGGTGCTTTTCCACCTCTTTCCGCAGATCTTCATCTTGATGTGAGTATGAAAGAAAACGCCTAATCATTACAACGTACTTTCGCCCATCAGTGTGGTCATTTCACAGTGCTGTTGCGCTGAGTTTGTTGACGCAGGACAGTGCATAATTGGGTTGATAATATTAGCCCGGATGTTTCATAAACGGAGTTTTCGGCCTTCTTTTCCCTGAAGCCAGGTGTCACCGATGCAACAAATTTCAATCAGTCGGCAGGACTGCAGTCTTTTTTAGCGCTTTTCAGAGTAAATCTGTCTTGAGGATCGCCACCAAGCGCCCCGTACGACTCGGGCAGGCAGGAGCGACTTTCCCGGGGCAGGAATGACAGTGTCTGGCGAGATACACAGACCAGAAATCAGGATGTATTGCTGAGCGGAGCCTTGGAGCAATACAGTATTTCGGTGACACGATGCAGCAGGTGCTTCACCGGGCAGCTACTGGGCAAGTGCAGCTTGATACGATCCTTGTACTGAATCACGCGCACGGCGAGTTTGAATAATTTGATGATGACGGTTGAAGGCTGTGCGTTAGCCAGCTCTGTATGGGCCAGCGTCTCGGTTCTCAGTGTATGGCGCAAGACATAGGCGGCACAGGCGAAAAAGAGGCGCAGTTGATTGGCCAGAAAGCGCTGGTCTGACGTCCGGTCACTGGCCAGGTCGTTCTTCTGCATCATTTTGATAAAGTTCTCATCCTGACCCCGTGCACAATAGATATCCTGGTAAAGGATATCGGGTGTCGTGGTGTCCAGAGACGTGACGATGAAGCGCGGGTTTTCACCTTGGCTCATCACCTCGGCCTTGAGTACCACGTGAAACGCCTGAGGCCAGGAACCGGCGGTGTAATCGATAGCGTGAAAAGTGCGAGTGCTGTGAGGCTCCAGGCGTTGATGGCGAGCGGCGTTGTGGCAGCGCGTATCATGAGCGGCCTGTGTGGCGACCCGATGCGGGCGCGCCAATCGTTGCAGAACAGCATTGCCGGTGAGCCCGAAGATAAAATCGGTATACGGGTCATCCACAGCCAGTTGCATCAGCTCGATATTGGCAAAGTGACCGTCGCCACGCAGCAGGATGCGATTCTCTGGCCAGTGTTGGCGTAATTGTCGTAAGACGCGCTTGACGATGGCGGCGTTCTCCGCGCCGGCGGGTCGCTTGCCGGGGCGCAGGGCCGCGGCGATAAATCGCCCGGAGAGACCTTCGAAAAGAAACAGGGGCAGGTAGCAGTGATGCCCGTAATAGTAATTGTACAAAGCCAGTTCCTGCTGGCCATGCGTGGGGTCTTCCGAGTGATCCATATCGAGAACAATCATCTGCGGAGGCTCGGCATAGCTGGCGATGAACTGGTCGACGAACGCTTGTGCCATGCGGTACAGGTCACGAGGTGTTACGGCGTTTTCCAGGCGTGAAAAGGTCGGTGCACTGGCCAGGTCCTCATCGGGATCGAGCGGAGTGCGTCCAACGCCCATCTTGAACAGCGGATCATTGCGCAAACTGTTGGCATCATTGGCGTCAGCATAGCCGCAGGCCATCTGGAAAACACGCTGGGACAGCAAATCATTCAGCGAGTGATCAATATACGAGGGGTGACGTTGATCCTTAATCGCGGCACTCAAGCGGGAAATCAGGCCGATCTGTTGATCGACTCCGCGTAGTAACAAGGGGCCAAAATCGGAGGACAGTGCGCCCCCGTCGAAGTCGGCACGCACCGTGTAACCATTGAGTGCAGGAAATCGCAATTGCTTTGGCGTAAAATCAGACATGGGCAGACCTTGTTTAGCTTCTTCCGAAGCGTTATTGGCGTAACATCCATCGTATCAATGGGTTAGGCGAGGTCTGCCTTTTTTATGAATTTTCCGGGCTAAGAGTCATAGAGTGCAACACCGCGGTTCCTAACCTGAGTCAGGGTATCCTGTGTTTTTTAGAAACTTCTCGACAGGAAGGGAGTTGAATCCGACCGCACAACGCAGTGGGTGAGGGCATGACGGAATCCTCGAAACAGAAATGGATCTTTCCCGCACGCTTCCGTGCTGGAGCATATAGCTGGAAATCCTCCAGGTTAGCTTGCCAACGACTTCGCGAAGCTGTTTCCGAAATCAAAAAGGTTGTGAAGAAGGAGCCTGTTCTCGCCGCAGAAGGCGCGGTTCGCCTGATAGAAAAGCTTTGGCCTGCCTTGGAGCATGTGGACAGTTCCACCGGTGCCTTGGGTTCCGCGGTGAACAAAACACTTTATGACCTGATTCCCGTAATCATCAATGCGCCGGCTGAGGCCAAAACGCGCGACAAATGGCTCGAACGGGTATGGCAGGCCATGGAAGATGATGGCGTCGATTACCTTGGCCCGGTGGGTGACCGCTGGGGCGAGCTATGTGGATCGTTGGAAACAGCCAATCAGTGGGCAGAGGAATTGATGCCAACGCTGAAGTCGTGCTGGACTGACCCGAATCCGGGTAACTATTTTCATGGCGCAACGGCCTGTCTGTCCTGTCTGTTGGTGGCCGGACGTCACCAGGATCTGCTTGACCTGCTGGCGCTGGACCGCAAACCTTTCTGGCATTATCGCCGCTATGGTGTTGAAGCAATGCTGGCGATGGGCAAGAAGTCGGAAGCCCTGAAATACGCCGAGGCATCGAGAGGGCTCAACCAACCTGATTCGGCGATTGACCAAGTCTGCGAAGAAATCCTGATTTCCTCCGGCCTGCAGGACGAGGCTTATCGGCGCTATGGGTTAAGCGCGGCCCAGGGGAATTCGTATCTCGCGCGGTATCGTGCTGTGGCGAAGCGCTATCCGATGATGGAGCCGGCAGAAATACTTGCTGATCTAATCAAGACCACGCCGGGGGAAGAGGGGAAGTGGTTTGCAACCGCGAAGAAACTCGAGTTGTTTGATCTGGCACTGGAACTCGCCAACCAGAGTCCCTGTGATCCGAAAACGCTGACCAGGGCGGCCAGGGATTATCATGACTCGGCACCGGCATTTGCTCTCGGTACCGCCATGGCGGCGCTGCGTTGGTTGAGTGAAGGGTGGGGTTACGAGGTGACCAGCATCGATGTGGTGGACGCGTATTACCGGGCGATGGACTCTGCCATCCGATTGAATAAGGCTGACGAAGTCAGCGAACAGATTCGGCTGCTCGTCGAGGTGAACGACAATGCCGGAAGACAGAACGCGGCCAGACAGTTTGTTCGCCAGGCTTTGCAGGGGCGAATGCGAGACCATGGGGACGACAATTCCCCCGTGGGCGAAAATGGATGACTATTTGGGCGTTGATAAAGGTAACATATATGCTACCATTTGGATTGCATGATCGAGGTTAGAGAATACCTTGATGCCGAGGGAAGCAGCCCATATGCCAAATGGTTCGATCGTCTGAATGTAGCCGCGGCGGTCAAGGTGGCGACAGCGATCCATCGGATGGAGCAGGGTAACCTCTCTAATGTTAAAGGTGTTGGTGCTGGGATTTATGAGTAGCGGGTTGATTTTGGTCCGGGGTACCGGATTTACTTCGGCAAGGACGGCGACCGGCTGGTGATATTGCTCGCGGGCGGCACGAAAAAGCGCCAGGATGCGGATATTTCGGCTGCAAAAGGGCATTGGCGCGACTACAAGCGCCGAAAACGGCAAGAGGTGTAATTGATGGCTCTGACAAAAGATTTTAAGGACACCATTCAGGCACGCGCCCAGCGGGAACCTGCGTTCCGTAAGGCCCTGCTGCAGGAAGGGGTCGAATGCCTGCTCTCCGGAGACGTCGATACCGGCAAGGCAGTGCTGCGTGACTATATCAACGCGACGATGGGATTCGAGGAACTCTCCCAAGTCTTCGACAAATCGAGCAAGAGCCTCATGCGCATGTTCGGGCCAAAAGGGAATCCCCAGGCGAGTAACCTGTTCGCGGTCATCCATTATCTGCAGGTGCAGGAGGGGATACACCTGGAAGTCAAAGCCCGGAAGGTGGCCTAGAGTGAAGTGTGGCGGTGCTCAATTTGCAGATCTTTCGAGTATTTCGAAGGATTTTCTGAGCATGGTATTTTTAATGGTATCGCCGTTTGTTAGGAAAATAAGCCATTGATAATAAAAGATGAAAATGTCTTATTGATAATCGAGTGGGAGTAGCCGGTACTGGCAGGCAATGTCTGGCACTGACTGGCAACGACAGGCACTAACGACAAGACAGATTTACAGCGATTGAGTGTGGACTTGAATGTGTCAGCAACTGTTACCGAGCGAGTGGTCGCATCCGTCTTTATCAGTATGAGAGGTTGAGCGATACCATGAGTGGCAATTTGGTGCTGACATGGTATTTATGGCGCTCGACAGAGTAGGCATCTTGATGACCGCTTTACGAGCCCCAGAGTGTGGACAGGGGGCGCCCATAGGTTGCTACCCAGGGCATGTTTTCTTCGGCATCGTAGGGTAGTACACCTGCTCTGAACTCATCACCGGCCAGGCTGGCGAGTTTTTTCAATCCACGCAGATCGCGGTCTTTGACGGTGGCAGAGGCTTTTACTTCAACTGCGAGATTGATTAGGCATGAACTTGAGGTGGCTTGATCAGTGACTCAGCCGGAATACCCAAGCCTTCGTGTAGATTCCAGATCATCTTCAAAGTCAGCGAACGCTTGTGATTAAGGATCTCGTAAACGCGATTACTTTTGCCGATCATCGGCTCCAGGTCTTTTACGGTTAAGCCCTTGCGCTCCATTTCGAACTTGATCGCCTCAACCGGATCAGGCAAATCCATCGGGAAATGCCTGGCTTCATAAGCCTCAATAAGTGTGACCATGACATCCAGCTTCTCGCCTTCTGGGGTGTCTGGCCCCGCCATCATAAGGCTTTCAATTTCTTTTAATGCCGCGTGGTAGTCGGCATCAGTTTTAATCGGTTTGATGTCCATGGTTAATCCTCCGGCAGTTAAATGGTTTGTACATCAATTTTGTCGTACTGCGCATGGGTGCCAATAAAGCGAATGTATACGACTTTGTAGGCGTAGTTGATCCAGACGACAAGTCGATACTTGTTTCCCGCAATATTGAACACCACTCGGCCACCCTTAAGGATGCTGGCATTTCTGAAGTCCTGCTTGACCTCGGCAGGGGAGTTCCAGTCAGCATGCAAGGTATGACGGTGCCAGGCCAATGTTGGCTCCTTGGCATCCTGATGCTCCGGGTTCTCTACCCAAAAGGCTTTCAGCGTCGACAATGCGATGATTCTCATGTATCCGATATCCTAGTCCCAAAATGGGACTTCTGCAATAAAAATTTTGGCCGCACATAGACTTGGCTGGCATCATGCAATCTGCATATCCTCTTGAATTAGTGTGCGAATGAGGCATTCAGTGCTTACGTATTTGTGGAAGAAATGAAACTTTTTGAAGGATTTTCTGAACATGGTATTTTTTATGGTATTACCGTTTAGCAGGAAATTAAGCCATTAATAATAAAAGATAAAAATGGCTTGTTTACAATCGAGTGGGAGTGATTCCACGTCTGGTACTGGCTGGCACAGGTGTTTATCAGCAAGCGTGCGCGGCGACTGGAGCACTGTGAATTTGTTGACAAAGGGTGTCGTTTCACACACCGCTTCTGCCGCATGATCAGCGGCCTGTGCCATCACATGAGCATTCAGGCGGTCTCCAGGCACCTGGGGCTACGCTGGGAGACGGTAAAAAAATATCGATAAGGCGTATCTGGAGGAAACTCTCCCGGCGCTCGACCCGACACAGCTGACTGACCTGAAGTATCTGGGTGTTGATGAAGTGGCCAGGGCGAAAGGCCACGACTACATGACCGTTTTCATGTCATACACTCGTCAAGGACAACCAGCCTTGACCTTCGCGGCGCGCCTTGCCAATGAACGCCAGAGGCTCCGCTGAAGCATTACCGAATTGATCAGAGTTGCCTTAGATGAAAATGCCAATCTCAATACGCTGTATATCTTGAAGGAACAGCTTCAGGCCCTGGGGGAATCAGAGACAGTCGACCTGATGCAGGAGCGCCTGGAAGCCTGGTGCCAGATAGCCGATCAATCGACGATGCTCTACCTGAAGAAGTTTGCAACGTCGCTGAGACGCCACTGTGTGGGCATTTGTAATTCCGCGAAACACAAGCTCACCAGTGCCCGGATTGAGGCCGGCAACATCAGTATCGGTATGATCCGCAAGCGCGCCAGGGGCATCAGGGATACCGAGTATTTCAAACTCAAGATCAGACAGTCATCGCTACCGGACAAGGACCCGATGTTCTATATCGCAGCCTAATATTCACTCACAAGACGGGAGAAGAACCCAAATTACCAATCCAGGCACCACTGATACCCAATGACAGGAGCACAAAAGGCCCGACACAACACAGGCTGGCGCCGCCAGTTCCTGGGCACGTTTGATGAATAAAATTCTCGTTAAGGTTGTTTGAGGGTAGGTACGGTATCCCTCGGCGGGATTGGGTGGTTGACTGATCAACCACGGCGTTGGTAGTCGTGTATGGTTTCGACGTTCACGTCAGTAGCTTTGGCTAACTGGTCAATGGTGTAGTTCTCGCTCATGACCAGAGCGCTCCCAGCAGTGCGGCATAGAGGTTGTCACCAAAGGCGGTCGTGTGATCGCCATCGTAAAGCAGGACACCGATTTTGAAGCGATCACCGGCCACACTTTGAAAGCGTTTCAGGCCGGTAAAATCTTTCGTACTCAACGTTGCCGCCGCTTTGACTTCAATGGCAAAACAGTCGCCCATGGCGTTTTCGATGATCACATCGACCTCCACCTTGTCCTTGTCGCGGTAGTGGTAGAAGTTCAACGGCTCCTCGATCCACACCGCCTGTTTGCGCAATTCGTTGTAGACGATGGACTCCAGCACCAACCCAAAATCACCGGGCTGTTTCAGCAGACGCTCCCGATTGAGGCCCCGCACGGCGCACATCATGCCGGTATCGACCGAGTGCAGTTTGGGTGTCTTCACCAGATGCTCCCGCACGCGGATGTCCTGGGTGGTGGGTGCCTCTTGATCCAGGAGTTTGGCCAGAAAGCCCGGTTGTCGACCCTGGATTTCGCACTCCGACAGCGTCATCAGGCGTATCGATTCCATCCGGCCTGCCAGGGAATCGGATAGCCGGGGCAACAACAGAGCGTTGGCGGACCCGTCAGTAAAAAACGGCCGGGAGTACGCTGTTCATCCACGGCCTGCTTGATGGAGACAAACAGCTCGGGAAGACGTTGTACTTCGTCCAGTGCAATGCGGGTGGGTGGCAGATTGCGGATAA
Source organism: uncultured Gammaproteobacteria bacterium (assembly GCA_963845135.1). Taxonomy (GTDB): domain Bacteria; phylum Pseudomonadota; class Gammaproteobacteria; order Pseudomonadales; family Halieaceae; genus Halioglobus. The sequence continues at coordinate 49,375 of CAWJQW010000012.1, forward strand.
ATCCAACCGGATCAGCCCGGGCGATCTCAAATTGGGCTTGATCGTCCAGGGTGATAAAGGTCCAGTTGTCAGCCTCGGTTTCCGCGATCAGCGTTTTCACCAAGGTGGTTTTACCGGCTTGGCGAGGGCCCATGATGAACACCACCGGCGTATCACTCAGCGCTTCTTTGACATTGTGTTCAGAAATAACGAGGATACATGAATGAGCTTCCGGCTAATTGATGGTTAAAAAGCTCTATTGGGTATTTTAATATCGTCCAATCGTTATTACGGTAGCGTCTGATTGTTATAAATCTGCCTGGCAGGGAAACCGGGGCCAAAAAATAAGCAATTGTTACATGCTGACCCCGATTGCACAAACGCGTTGGGGCGCTTATCAGTATTTTGAAGAACACCACACAGGAACGCTCGCCGCTGGCAAACTGGCTGATTTTGTGATTTTGGACCAAAACCCGCTAAAAATTGATCCCATGAAGATTCATACGATAAAAGTGGTCGAAACCATCAAAGAAGGAAAGCTGGTCTACGAAAAAAATAAATCCAATTAGTCCTTAAGCTTCCCCGTCAAGTACACACCTCGTCACTGGCGTTTTAAAGCCACCCGGTATTACGCTCACCAGGGCAAACTAACCACCGGCGTAACGGTGAAACGCAACTGGAAGTCAGGCCCAAAGTCCTTCGGGGTTTTCACGAACTGCCAGTACTGGGCACTGAATTTCCAGGGCCGGCCGCTGATGATCGAAGTCTTGGCGACACCGATCCCCACGGGGAGCGTCCACTTGTTGCCGCTACTGGCCTCGTGGTTATAGGAAAAGGTCGGTGCGCTGAAGATCTGCCACCCGTTCTTGAGGTTGAAGGCATAGGAGTATTGACCACCGGTAATACTGGTGTCGAAGTCGTCGTCGCCGGCGATGTCCCACTGGTGCGTCAGGAGCACGCCCACAACACCCCAATCCGCCAGCTTGGCGATGGCGAACTCCGGGCCCAGCAGCCATTGATCCAGTCCGAGCGCATCATTGGTGGCCGTTGGCAAGGCGCCCACAACGCCCCCGAGCACCACGATTCCACCGGGCAGGGTTTTGCCCACCGCCACATCAAAGCCGATATCACCCAGGTCAACCCCCTCGGAGCTGAAGCCGCCGCCCGCCTGCGGTACGTCCTGGGAAAAAATTACCGGAATCGCCGGACGCACAAAGAAGTTGGTGGTGTCGGATAGCGCATAAGGCAACACGGGCTGAAAGACCATGCGCCAGGCGTCCGCGCTGCCGGCTCCGGGAATATCACCCTTGTAAGAAACGTAATCAAGATTAAAATTCAGGGTGCCCATGGTGCTGTTCGGATCTAGCAGGGCAGCGGCAACTTCCGCTGCAGAGGGTTCACCCAGCGCGCCCTCGCTGCCCACCGGTGCTTCCACGATAAATTCAGCGCCAGGGGATCCGGAGACCTGCGCCATGAAGACCTCCCCGCTCTCCACATCAGTGGCCCTGAGCGCCCCCGGATCATCCGGATTCCGCTCCAGGATGAAACAGTTCGCCTCGATATCCGTGTAGCAGACCTGGTCATCCCCCACGATCTCCCAGGTGCGCTGGAAGGTCTCGCCCCAGGCCTTGACTACCGCGGTACCGTCAGCCGAATAAGTGGCAATGGACGTGACGCCGGCTTTCAGCTCGACCTCGACCACGGCCCCGGAAATTATGTCGCGCAGGGCGTCAGCGCCCGTAATGGGCTGCCAGTTATCGGCGAATGCGAGTGGCGATAGGCCACAGGCAAGCAGCAAAGCTGTAACTCGGAGTTTGATCATGATCTGATCCTTTAGCGGGGTGAGGGCCACATCGTTGCTGCCACGACTTTGAGCTTGAGCCTCGGCCAACGGGCGAATAACCAGGCCGCGGATTCCCTACTTTTCCAATAATGCGACAGTTCAGCAAGTAGCACAAGCGGCGACGTCCAGGCGGAAAAGGGAAGGGGCACGACCCAACTGGGGGTTCGACGCTTTGATATCTGGTTGATTGGCCCAAAAGGCGTTTTATATTTCCGACACACAGAAAGATGATATTTTTGTGGTTCACAAGCTGATGTTTCAGCGTCTGGATGGCAAACACCAGTGGCAAGCTGCCACTGGTGTTTGCGACCATAATGAGCCGTGGAAAACCGTTAACCGCTAGACGATTAAATCCAACGCATCGTCGAAATGTGCCACTGCCCGATCGTAATGCGTCACAGCCTTATCGTTATCGTCATCAGCATACGCATCAATGCTTTTCTGTAGCTCAGTGTTACCTTTGTCGATGTCTTTGGCCGCCTTGCCGTACGCGTCGTCCGCAGCTTTTTCCGCATGGTCCACGGCCGCGCTAAAATCATTCAGGGCTTTGGCAAGGTGATTGACGCCACTGTCCAGCTTATCCTTGTAAAAAGCATTCTCAGCGCGTCGAATTTCCCGAAAACCTTTCGCGATGTCCACGTAAACCCTGTGTTCCTGATACTCAAGTCCCATTTCTTTCTCCTTTTCGCGATTAATAATTATCAAATTCCTCGTGCCTGGCTGGAACACCTGTTTGGGTTTAGCAGATCAGGCCAATTGCCGGTTTCGTGAAATCTTGAATCAAGCCGACCGAATGAAAACATACCATCGGGACATTCGTTTAACCTGATGAAAATATAATCAAGCCGCCGCGCTGGATAAGCTATCTCGATGGGCTGCGCGCTGCCGGTATTGAGGTCTCGGCATTCTCGTACCTCAAGGATGCCGGCCGGACCGGCGTGCGTTTTTTCCGTTACACCGACGGCTTCTTACACCAGAAGGTCATGTTGATCGACGATCGGGCTGCGACCATCGGCACTGCAAATGTGGACAATCGATCTTTACGGCTGAATTTCGAGATCACCGCTGCGATTGCGGGCAATGCGGAGTTTATCGATGAGGTCGAAGGAATGTTTCTGAACGAATTCGAGCATTCGCGTGAAGTACCGTCAGACGAACTCGCTTCCAGGTCTGTGTGGTTTCAGTTCATGGTTCAGCTGGCCCGACTGACGTCACCCATTCAGTAACCGTACTAACCCATCGCTTGCGGATCGCCTTGCCCAGTCTGGATGGGTATTGTCAGTGAGCTACATCCGCCGCCGGATATGCGATGATACGCAGCAACGCCGAGACGTTGCAATGCCGCGAGAACTCGGCAAAGCCAATCATGCGGGAGCATCTGCAATGTTTCGAATCCTGGGTTCAGCCCTGTTGATGTTATTGCCCCTGGCAACACAGTCTCAGAGCGAGTCGTCGGAATGGTGTGAACCGGAGGACGAAATTGCATCGCTGCCGGCGGACCGCATCCGTGTGCTCAGCCTGAATATCAGCCATGGGCGCAGCACCGCACTGAACCAGCTGTTTGTCAGCCTGGACAACACCTACGATAACCTCGACGAGATTGCTGCGCTGCTCGTCGATCAGAGCCCGGACGTGGTTGCATTGCAGGAGGCGGACGCGCCGTCGCGCTGGAGCGGTAATTTCGACCATGTCGAGCGTATCGGTGAGCGCGCCGGTTTCAAATGCCGGTTGCACGGACTCCACTCACAGACCTGGATTTCGAACTACGGCACCGCGCTATTGACGAGCAGCCGGCCGAGCGCTTACGCGTCGGTGACTTTTGAACCGTCCTGGCCTTCCAAGCAAAAAGGGTTTGTCTGGGCAACCTTCGATTGGCAGGTTAGCGGCAGGGTCCGGTCCGTCACTTTTGTCTCGCTTCACCTGGACTTCCTGCGCGACGGTGTCCGCGATCGACAGATCGATGAGCTCTCTGACGTGCTGGCGAAGATCGATGGCCCGCTTGTCGTCATGGGCGATTTCAACAGCGAGTGGAACGATCCGGAGTCACAGGTAAGGCGGTTGGCCGATAAACTCGACCTTCACGCCCATGCGCCCGGCAAAGAAGGCATGGGCACTTACAAGGGGCGTAACGGCAAGCGACTGGACTGGATCCTGATTTCGAAGGGCCTCGAATTTATAGACCACCGGGTCTTGCCGGACATCGTCGCCGATCATCTTGCGGTTTATGCCGAAATCGGACCCGGCGCCGGGTGGGAATGAACCGCCAGCCGCGTGCAGCTCAAAACTCCCATTCGAGCCCAGTGGCCCGCAAAGTTTTGAATATCGTTCGCTGCCGGCGTAGCGTCTGGCCTTTAACTCCCCCCGCAGCTTTCAGGTTCTCGCGCATTTGCAGCCACTCCGGAGAACCCCAGCGGTAGGACTGCGATTTCAGTTCCTCGAACACGGCATTGAGATCTTCCGCCAGCGGCTCGGCTTCGAAGAAGTAGCCCATCTCGCTGTTGTACAACCTTGATCGGTAGTCGAAGTTGGTCGTGCCGATGAATCCGTAGGGCTCGGCTAGCCAGAACTTGGCATGCAGCTTGCCATAGGTCTTGGTCCCCCCGGGAAACAGATTGGAATCGTTAAGGCCTGACTGGTAGATGCGTATTCGCGGATGGCTGACCTGCCGCTTCCAGGCGTCGCTGTTGGTTAACTCGGCACGCGTTTCGTCTTCTGATCCCAGCTCCAGCCAGCGCTGCCGCAGTTCGGCATCCAGGAGCAGTCGCGGCGCCGTGTCGAAGTCGATGACGGACTGTGCCGGAAAGTTGTCCGAGGTCATCGCCGAATTGGTCATAATTTCGATCTCGGCGTCCGGATTCGCATCGATATACGCCCGGATCGCATCCGCTTCGTCTACGACGACCTGGCCGTCCGAGTCCTCGTAGCGCGCCAGAAAGAGGTAGGGCGAGCAGATACGCGATTGCCCGCCAGCGGATGTCTGGCTCAGGACCTCATTGAGAACGAACAGGACGGAGTTGGGGCTGTTCAGATAGTTGTCCACCGCATCGCGCACAACCCGCTTGTCGACGACATGCGACATCTGTTCGACCAGCCGGACCCTGGTCTCGACGAAGCCCTCGCTCGTGTACTCAGGCATTTTCGAGAACCGTTCCCGCATCGCTGGAAACTGCTTGAGTTTTGCCAGCGCCTGGCGCGCGCCATCCCGCTTTGACCGGTAGCTTGCCCGGGCAGGCCCGTTGTCATGTGCCTTCAGCAGGCGATTGCCCTTGAACAGGAACAGCGCGCTGAAGTATCCACTGGTCAATACGCCGATATCGTCTTTCCCGGGAGCGTCGGCGGGACGTAACAGCAGCTCCACATCGCGATAGGTCCGGGGGTCGAATTCACCGGCTTCGGTAAGCCCATAGTAGTCGAGGGCAATGTTCCGTCCCCCCGTGATAAGGAGTGCTTTATCTGCAAACTCCCCGTCGGTAATCAGCAGCTTGTCATGTGAGCGACGGTTGGGACTGGCGGACAGGTTCGTCAGCGCATTGAATACAACAACCTGGACTCGTGCACGCTGTCTCGTCAGTTGGCCGTCGGCATTGCGCATGTAACCGGCATTGTCCTTGCAGGAATCCAGCATCCGTAGCGCCGAACCCGGAAAGCTGATTGACCCCGCCGCGTCAACGACGAGGCGAACGTCCACGCCACGAATAACGGCGTCGCAAAGAGCGCCGAGCATCGCCTGTCCGGCAATATCGTCTTTGAAGATGTAGTAGATCGCATCCACGGTATGGCGCGCCTGCTCGATCATCCAGATCTTCAATGCCAGCGAATCCTGGCAGCCGTCGTTGGTGGGAGGAATCACCTTCCCGACCGCGTTACTGACTGGCATATCGAACGTGCGTGCCACTTCGGCGGGTTCGATTCCGACCTCTCCGAGTTCCCGGGAATCGTACCACTGGCGTCGTTTCGCCAGGTCCGCAATGAACGGGTCGTCGATCGATTCCGGCGCAGGGCAATTGGCATCGGCCATACTGTCTCCTTCACACGTTGGCGAAACGCGCGTATCACAAGCCTGGAGCAAAATTGCCGACAGCCCGGGGCTATAGGAAATGTAAGGATATCTTAAGTGCGAGACGATAGAAAATTTCAGCCTGATCGGGCATGATAAGCAAATGCCACATCCAACGCCAACGCGCCAGCTTAAGGACAGAATCACCGGCCCTCTGAAGAAACTGCTTGCCGTGTTCCTGGCTGGGGTCGTGGCGGTTTTGTTGCAAGCCTGTGCCACGACGCCCGCACCGTCCTGCGAAGCAGGTACATTGCCCGCGGCCCGTTGCCCCGCACCGGGCGCGGTAGACGACGCATTCATCTCGGAACTGCTCGACCGGCGCCAGTGGTATTCGTCCCGGGACCTCCGTGAGCTCGCGATTGAGCCCACGGAAACGGCCCGGACATACGAAACTCCGATACAGAACGCCGTCGGTAAACTGGTGCCTCCGACCGATACCGGCGCACTTGACTCGCTGGCGCTGAAGATCTGGATGATCGAGCAGGCACGTCATACCGTGGACGCGGCCTACTATATTTTCAAGGACGACCTCGCCGGTTATGCCGTGCTGGGCGCGCTTTGCGATGCAGTGATTCGCGGCGTGGACGTCCGCCTGATTGTCGACGCAGGCGGTTCATTCAGTCTTCCGAAGTCCGCGCTCAGAATGCTGGACGCCTGCGAGGAGGACGCCGGATATATGACGAACGCCGAGGGTCTTCCGACCCGGCAACGTGCCCGCGTCCAGGTCGTTGTGTTCAACGCGCTGACCAATTTTTCCGCCAGTCCCAATCGCCGTTCCCACGACAAGTTGCTGATTACGGATGGGCAATTCGGGGAGCAGGCATACCTCATCACGGGAGGGCGGAACATCGCGCTCGACTACTACGGGCTCACCGAAGCCGGTGAATTTGATTCCAAGGCCTACCGCGATCTCGAAATACTGTTGCGGCCCGTAGTGGTTCCCGATGAGCCAAGTGTCGGGGAGCTGACCAGTGGGTACTTCAGCCTGCTGTTCCTGTTCAAGGCTAACCGCCTGCTCGAGGCGGTCAATACCGATAATGCCCGCATCATTTACCAATCGGAGCGCGCCCGGGCACGTGAGGCGTTGGCGAAACTGAAAAGCTTCCCGATAATGCGGCAACGCTTCGCAGAGATTTCGGATTTCACGTCCGAGGGTTTTTTGCCGGCGGACGTTCTGCTGGCCCAGCAAATGTCGCACGTTGTCGACAAGCGAGTCGTGCGTGACGCAATCGCGAACCTCCAGAGTAGTCCCAATTCCATCCTTTTCGTCCTGGATAAAATCCTGGACAGAACGGACGCTGCCGGAAACTCGCGCATCTGCTCGCCCTACCTGTTTCTGGCGCGCTACGAGGACTCCGATGGCACGGTGATCCTCGACGAGGCAGCCTCGATTCGGGCCTATATCGATTCACATCCGGATGCCGAAATCGAAATCTTGACCAATTCGGCGATGACCTCGGACAACTTTCCGGCTCAGTCCGTCATCGATTTCGACATGGCGCCCCGCCTGCTGCTCAATCCGGAACTGCAGGAGCGTTGGCTGGATCTGAAATGGAAGGATGAAACGATCGCCGAGCTGACCAGCAGCGACGAGTGGCGGCGACAGGTGGGCCACCCGCGAATACGCATCTACCAGACTGGTCTTAATGACTCTGACCTGTTTCCGGGCGGTACCGAGACTTATGGCAAGCTGCATGCCAAGTTCTGGGTGGCCGAGCCTTACGGATTTGTCGGCACGACCAACTTCGACTATCGCTCACGGCTATATAACAGCGAAATGGGCTATTTCTTCCACGCCGGGCCGCTGGCCGAAGACCTGGGTTCCGTGTTCGAGGACATCAAGGCGCGATCCTACCGTTGGGGTTCACCGGAATGGCTGCAAATGCGCAAAAACCTGATGGAGCTGGGTGGTGTGAAAGGACAGACGCTGCGCAGGCAGCGAACCATATTCAAGACCTTGCGCGCCACGGGACTCGAATGGCAATTCTGAACCCAGCGGAATTGCCAGGTCGACGCCATACCATGATGTTTTTCGGTAGGCCCGTGCCGTACCGAAGGGCCGTGTTTGTCCGACGGCGCCTGCAGTGCGGGTCGGGCCCGGGATCATGCACGCAATAAAAATACCAGCGGTGGGCTGGCTGTTACTCTTTCTGTTTTTGACCATGGCCGGCGTAGCGATATTCCGCAGCGTCGACGAGCCGGAGCTGGCAACGGATGTGCAGTCAGAATGTGTGGTATTCGACATCGACGGAACCCTTACGCCGAAAGTCCTGTCCATTAAGACCGCTCGGGAGGGCGCTGCAACCGCTGTTCGGGCGTTTGCCGATTCGGGATACCTCATCCTCTACCTTAGCGCCCGAATTCCGCTGTTGCAGGGAGGTATTCGCCATTGGCTCGAGGAGAACGGGTTCCCGCCGGGCAGGCTGCACCTGACCGAATCGCGCGACGACCGGAAAGATCACGCCGCGTTCAAGAAACGGGTGCTGGAGGCCTACAAAGCGGGCGGCTGTGACTTCGTCGCCGCCTTCGGCGACTCCAGTTCCGATTTTGAAGCCTACGCGAGCGTCGGAATAAGCCCACAGCGTATCTTCGCACTTAAACGCGAGGGCAAGAAAACCTGCCAAACCGGCGCCTGGGCCGGGTGTTACGCGACCTGGGGCGAACAGATGGACACGATCTCCGACCTGGTCCGGGCATCGGACTGATCTGCGCAGGTAAGTCAGGTTGCGCACGACCGAATCGTTGCTGCTACGAATCCCTTGGTCGCCGTCGGCGGGGTGCTTTCAAAATCGACCACCTGTGGTCTGTGCAGTGGTGTCCAAAAGAAAATTCCTATCCGTATACCGTTATGGGATAGGGCATTGCGCGGCGGCCCCACAAATCGTCCCGGCCCCTCGGCCGCTGCCGATAGGGGGCCGAGGCCCTAAACGTCGATGTCCTGATCGATTATCTTCGTGGGTAGGCGATTCAAGCCCCGTCCCGGGCTCCAAGTCCGATAAGCACTCGCTATGGCAAGTCAGCGGGCGAGGGGAGATGGCCCCGTTCCTGGTCCTGGCTCGCGAGCCTGCCTTGCAAGAGCCTGCAGGTCGGTTTTCCCGGTCGCCGAGAGCGGCATCTCGTCGATGAAGTAGATACGGCGCGGATGGGAATACGCGGGTCCGCGCGTCATGTAGTAGTCAATGAGTTCCTTTTCGCCGAGCTTCGACCCGACGTTGCGCACGACGAAGGCCACCGGAACCTGGCCCTTTACCTCGTGGGGGACAGGAACGACACTGACGTCCCGCACTTCCGGATGAGTGGCGAGGATGTTCTCGACTTCGGCCGGGAAGACGTTCTCGCCTCCCACCTGCATCTGGTCGTCGACGCGCCCCCTGAAGGTGAACCAGCCGTCAGGGTCGCACGCCACGATATCCCCGGTATACACCCAGCCGTCCCGGAAGCGTTCCGCCTGGGCGTCCGGCCGGTTGTAATAGCCGAGGGCGTTGCACTCGCTCCGCACGACAAGTTCCCCCGCCTCTCCCTGTGGCAAAATGTTCCCGTCGGAGTCGATGACCTTGCACTCGAAGCCCGGAAGAGCGGGACCGATCGTGCCCAGCTTGTTTCGGCCGCGTGGGTTGAGCGTGATGATGGGCCCAGACTCCGTCAGCCCGTAGCCTTCGATCACATCGACACCCGGCAAAGTCTGGACCAGTTCGTCGAGAAGCGCGCGTGTCATGGGAGCAGAACCCACTGCGATGAACTCGAGGCTGGAGACATCCACGTGCGTTCTTTGTCGCGCGGCATCCAGAATCAGCTTGTACGTGGCCGGTACACCGGTGGTGTACGTGCAGCCGTGCGTCTCAATCGCATCGATCACGCGCTCCGCGTCGAACTCCTTGAGAATGACCACCGAGCCGCCCTGGCTCAGGCACGGGAGGAGCCCCGCGCCAGTGGCGTTCATGTGGAAGAGCGGCGTCGACAACAAGACCCGTGAGTTCTCGTCGATCCGGTTGGACTCCGCCTGGAGCTGAGCGTTACGCAGTAGCCCACGGTGCGCGAGAAGAACCCCCTTGGGCCGTCCGGTCGAGCCCGAGGTGTACGCCTGGATGCAGACGTCGCTGCCGGCCGACCCATGATCGCAGCGTTCGGGCGAAGATGAGGCCAGCCAGTCCTCATAGCTTCGAAGCGGACCCCGGTCGGCATCGACGACGATACCGACCTCGGCAACCCCGTCGGCCAGGCAGGCGAGGACGGATTCGGCCTTCCCGGCGCTGCCGAAGACGATGCGACTCCCACAGTCTCGAGCCAGATCGATGTGCTGCGGCGGCGGGAACTTGAAGTTGACCGGGACCGCTACGGCGCCGGCCCTGACGATACCGAGCAGGACTTCGGGGAAGCGGATGTCGTTCTCGAAGATGACGAGGACGCGCTCGAACCGCTCGACTCCGAGCGAGATCAGCCCATTGGCGACCCGATTGATGCGCTGCTCGAGCTCTGCATACGTCATCGACCGCTTGCCCTGGATGAGGGCGACTCGCTGCGGGTCCAGGGATAGGCCGGTGTCGCACAGCCGCGCGAGGCTGGACGCGTCGTCATCGAACATATTCGTCATCTCCATTTCACTCGCCCAAAACCACTCCGAGGCCTTCTGCGGCAAGTCGAGTCTACGTAATAAGTGAAAATGACGTCAACCTCATATGAAGACACAAAAGACGCCAGTCGAGATTCTTCGCCTCTGCCGAAAACGGCTTTCAGTCTACGACAGGCTTTGACGCACGATGGGTGATGAGGATGAAACAATGGCATTGAGCAAGTCATGAGAAGTGCCGAAAATCGACTCGGCAGCATCGACTAATATCGCCGCTGTCCCCGTTGGCCATACCATATCTGATAGAAACAGACTAAATCCATGGATATAGATATGACTTCTCTGGCATGCAAATACGATGTAAACTCATTACAGATACTATATTCTGAGTCGACATTTCAAGGTTGACCACATCTGGCCAATTGCAGGCACCTGACGCTAACGTTTTGAAGTGTCGAGACAGGACTTCGGAGATACGGCCCTCACATAGCTGGATTCAGATTATGACCGAGTACTTACCGTTAGGCATGGGATCCATTAAAAGCGTCGAACGATGATTCAGTTTAAAAAACTAAGGAGACACAACATGTCAAATAAAATCGTACCTAAAGAAGAGCTCGTCAATTTTATCGGGACCAAGGTTGAACCATCCGATTGGTATGAAGTTACGCAGGATCGAATTAACGAATTTGCCCACTGCACAGGGGATGACTACTTTATGCATGTTGATCCCGAAAAAGCGGGAAAAACGGATATGGGTGGAACCATTGCTCACGGCTTACTGACGCTGGGGTTGACACCTTACATAATGGCTAACTTTCCAGTGCCTGAGAATATGCCACATGGTTTCAACTATGGTTATGATAAGGTTCGTTTCCTGGCCCCGGTACACACTGGTAAGCGGGTACGCATACACGGCGAGGTTAAGGATGTTCAGTGGAAGGATGAGTACAACTGCAAGTTCATCACTGCTGTGACGGTTGAAATTGAAGGTGAGGAAAAGCCAGCACTGTACTGCGAATGGATACTTTACTACGAAGTCGAAGACTAAGATTACCGCCGGCTCTGTTCGCTCACTCGATATCACAGGGTGAGCGAGCCATCATCTAACCATCATCTAACCATCATCTAAGGAGATGAACATGACAGATACTTCAAACCTTCCGTTAGACGGAATTCGCGTTATAGATTTCACGCAGGCCGAGCAGGGCCCCGTTGGTACTCTACAGCTCGCTGATTTTGGTGCCGATGTAATCAAGATCGAGCGCCCGGGCGTAGGTGATCTGAGTCGGCATACCGTTGGCGGGACCTCTCTGGAGGCAACGAACAATCCGACATATGTAGCCATGAATCGCAACAAGCGTTCGATGGAACTTGATACGAGAAGTGAAGAAGGAAAGAAGGTTATTTATGAACTCGTCAAAGTATCGGATGTGGTCGTAAACAATTTTCGCCCAGGTGTGATGGACAAGCTTGGCTTCAGCTATGAGAAGCTAAAAGAGATTAATCCACGCATTATTTTTGCGTCCGCAACAGGCTACGGACCTGTCGGACCAAATGAGAAAAAACCTGGGCAGGACATGGTGGCCCAAGCTGTAACAGGCTTCATGTATGAGACCGCGGACCCGTCAGTTCCACAATCGATAGTTCCAACAGCTATCTGCGACTATACCGGCGGAATGCATCTCTGTCAGGGCATTTTGGCCGCGTTGATTGGGCGTGAAAAAACCGGCCTTGGTCGAAAAGTGGATGTGTGTCTTTATGATTCGATGATTCATACGCAACTGCAGGAAGCGGCCTACTGGAGCAAATACAAACAAGTGCTGAACTGGGCGGCAATGCCACTCGCTATTCACGCCGAGGCCAAGGATGGACCAATTGTGGTGATTGGAGCGTTTATGCCCAACCCGCTACAGGCTATGTGCGCTGCAATGGAAATAGATGATCTTACCATTCCTTACCCAGATATGGCTTCTCAGATCAAAAACAAAAAGCTTATACAAGATACACTGCGCAATGAAATTGCCAAATATACCATGGAAGAAGCATTGGCACGATTTGAAGGGCAGGATGTACTTTGTTCACAAGTCCGCAAATTAAGTGACGTAATGGAAGATCCACAAACGAAGATTAACAATATGATAATCGATATTGATCACCCAATTCTTGGAAAATTGACGACCCTTGGTTGCCCTGTTCATATAAGCGACGCTCCTGTTACTACGAGAATAATGGCGCCACAGCTCGGTGAGCACACTGAAGAGATCCTTAGTGAGCTTGGTTTGTCCGCAGGTGACGATAAGTAAAAGGGCGCCGGATGAGTGTCCTGTTTGACTTAAGTGACGGTGTACTCGGGTTACGAGGAATCGTCCAACGAGGATGAATGCAATTGACACCTCCAGCCGCAGACGCGGCTGGAGGAAATCCGAGGCGAAATTAGGCTGGCAAAAGCGCAAACACTAAAAAAGGTGATGAAAATATGACTACTAGTTACGAAGCAATCAATGTATTTGAGAAAGATGATATTTTCTATTTAGAAGTAAACAGGCCCGACGAGCTGAATGCATTGAACAAAAAAGTTTTAGAAGAGATGTTGGATGCGATAAACAATATCGATGTTGCGAAATACAAAGGCGCTATCCTCACAGGCTCTGGAGAAAAGTCGTTTATCGCAGGTGCAGATATAACTGCTATGTCTGAAATGACTCCGGAAGAAACACAAGCCTTTGCTGAATTAGGGCAGGGGGTCACTCTGGCAATGGAAGATTTGGCCCTGCCTATGATTGCCTGTGTTCATGGCTTTGCACTTGGCGGTGGATGTGAAATGGCAATGTCTTGCGATTTCATCTTTGCTTCGAAGCAAGCAGTTTTTGGACAGCCTGAGGTCAAATGGGGCGTGTTGCCTGCTTTTGGTGGAACCCAGAGACTGCCAAAATACATTGGTCGAAACCGAGCAAAAGAGCTTATCTATTCAGGCACTTTTATAGATGCTGATAAAGCTTATGAATGGGGTTTGGTGAACAGAATAACAGACGATAAAGCAAGCTGCTTGGAAGCAGCCGTTGAGTGCTTAAAAGTGATAGGCAGAAATGGCCCACTAGCTGTTGCCAGTGCAAAACAAGTAATGATTGCTGGCAATGATATGTCAAATAAAGACGGTCTAGCACAGGAAGGCGCAGTCTTTGGAGTAGTTGCCAGGTCCAATGATAAGGCGGAAGGGACCAAAGCATTTGTAGAGAAAAGACATCCAGTGTTCACAAGAACCTAAAATGATTTGGGTGTCAATCGCATACGAATGGTAGTCAAAAACTAATTGACGTGCGAGTAAGTATGATCTGGAAGCATACGAACCGTAGCACATCATAGCAACTAGAGGAAGAAAAAATGAGCGACGAAAAATTACGCGTGGAGGTCGATGGCGGCGTGGCAACCGTGTTTCTGGTTAACCCGCCGATGAACGTGATGACACTGGGTATGAGACGAGAGTTGGACGCGGCCCTGACCCGCCTGGAGGCTGACCCAGCGATAGGGGCGATTGTACTCACAGGTGACGGTGACCGCGCTTTCGGCACCGGTTCCGACATTCAGGAATTTCCCGAACTCTTGGCGGACGGTGCCGTCGTGTCTCGCAAGCTCGCTCCTGAGAACGAAACATTCACCAAATTCGCCAATTTCCCGAAACCCACAGTCGCGGCCATTGAAGGCTATGCGCTAGGCGGCGGCATGGAACTCGCAGCCGGCGCCGACATCATAGTGATCGCCGAAAATTCAAAATTCAGCGTACCCGAAATAAACCTTGGCGCCATACCCGGCAGTGGAGGCACCGTGCGTATAACACGGCGTATCGGTATTGGCCGCGCCAGTGAGTTGTTTTTGCTGGGCGATATGATCGATGCGCAGCAAGCGCTCGCGTGGGGCTACGCCAATCACGTTAAGCCCAAGGGCGAGGTGCTCGAACACGCGCAAAAACTTGCTGCAAGGCTTGCAAGCGCTCCGAAGCAGGCCATCTGTGCCGCAAAGCAGGCGTTGCGGTATGGCATGTACTTGCCCGAGGAACAGGCGATCGCGAAGCTGCTTGACGTGCTCGATGTGCTATCCCGTACGCAGGACCTTCACGAGGGAGCCGACGCCTTCATTAATAAGCGCAAAGCGAATTTTCAAGACCCGCTGGACACCTCAAAATTCGTTGGTTGCATGTTTCCAAAATAAACTCGCCCCGTTCAAAGCGGGGGTCGACTCAGGCGGTGAGGCCTGAGTTGGCGAACGAATTGCGCAAGAAGGCCGAGGATCTCGGCCTTCTTGCATTGGGGTTAGCTTATCGATAAGGCACCAATGGACGTATCGACGCACAGAAGGTACCCGTGCTTTTGCCGAAAAACTTGCACCAGACTGGAAGGCTAAATAGTCATCGGTTTTCAGCCTTGAGCTGACCTCATGAGAAAATAAAAAAACACGTAAACATATAAGGTAGAAAGATGGATTTTGGAATAGCGGATTTGTTGGTGATTTTTTTAATCACCCTGGGGCCGCTCAAATCGGCGATCGTGTATGTTACATTGACAGCTGATGCCGATGCCGGCTTTAGGCGCCGCATCGCTATAAGAACGGTGCTAACATCAACTGTCGTAGCAATCCTTTTTGTGATTGCCGGCGAATTCCTGCTGGATGCGTTTCACGTATCGATTCCCGCTTTGAAGCTGGCAGGGGGACTTATTTTGCTGCTCTATGCACTCGAAATGGTGATGGGCAGCAAGTCACAAGAAGAGCCGAAGACCGACTCGGCAGCATCGACCAATATCGCCGTTTCCCCGCTGGCCATGCCATTGATGGCAACCCCTCAGGGCCTTGTTGCGATTGTTACCTTAACTGCAGCCGCACCCGGAACGAGTGAATTGGTGTTAATGATAGGAGTGATACTCGGGATCATGGCATTCAACTTTATCTTTTTTCTCGGCGCTCATCGGATTCTTAGCGCGATAGGCCCGGCAGCGCTTAAAGTGGTGTCAAGTATTGTGGGATTATTGCTAGTCGCTTTGGCGATTCAGTTGATGATTTGGGGTCTAACCGATCTCGGGGTACTGCAAGAACTTCCAGCCAAGAGCTAAGCTAAGGTTTACAATGGCGGCTGCGGAGATAGTCATGAGCGCTCTGCTCGCGGTACAGACGGTGAAGTGCCTATAGGAAGGATAACCGTCTTTTAGATTCTCACGTGGTCTTTGGCCCGGCTGCGAGAAGAGGGTCGGTACCAGCGACGGAAGAACCGATACCGCAGTTGGGCGGCATCCACCTATGCGCGGACAGGACAAACAGGTTCTACCTACTCAGCCGCACAAATCAACAAATGTGACGTGGCACCCATCCTGAACAGGCCCGTTACTGACGGTCCTTCCAACTCAGCTCTGCAATCACCATGAGATGGTCCGAGACCACTTCGTCGCTCACACGATAATCCGAAAACTTAAGTTCACTCGAGATCAGTATCCAATCCAGGCGATCGGACTTGTAGGTGGCGAGGTCTGCGGATTTCGGCTGGAAGACGACCATGCCCGCTCTTTCTACCAGGTTGCGCACGACCGAGTCTTCTCCTCCCCAGCCCTCGTTGAAGTCGCCCATGATAACCAGGGGGCGCATCGCGCTTTGCGCCAGATTAACCAGCACGTCCAGCTGTCTATCGCGCGCCGATTTGCGCAGGAAGTCCAGGTGTACAGAAACCAGCCGGATCGGACGAACCCGGCCATTGTGTCGCCACCGAATCGTTGCTGCTACGAATCCCTTGGTCGTCGTCGGCGGGGTGCTTTCAAAATCGACCACGTGTGGTCTGTGCAGTGGTGTGCCTGAGAGGAGCCCCGTACCGAATCGGTAAAGCCATGTCTGTGCGTGCATGCCCAGAGCCGCGCAACGCAATCCGCTTTCATTCATCAGCCTCGCAGCGTGGTCGAATTGCCCAGACCACAGGGAGTCGACGTCCAGTTCCTGTAAAGACACGACATCCACGCGTTCGGCAGCGAGCAGGCGCGCAACCGCATCGAGATTGCTCTCCATACGGCCGCGGCCGACAAACAGCTGGTTGATCGCAGTGCCGCGGGCATGAGCGATATTCAACGTGGCCACGCGCAGCGTTTCACCTTCGATTACTTCTGGCAATGCTTCGTCTCCATTGCAGCCTGCCGCTGAGACCGCTCCGAACCAGAACACACCAAGAATGATCAGAAGAATTCTTGGCATCGCTGCTAATCGCCCCTCAGCCATAACGTGGTTTGGTCATGCGGGGTTTACACGTTCCCGGGGCAGAATCACGGCTCTGACGGGGGCTCTGATAACAGCTCAAAACTCCCATTCGAGCCCAGTGGCCCGCAAAGTCTTGAATATCGTTCGCTGCCTGCGCAGCGTCTGGCCTTTAATCCCACCCGCGGCTTTCAGGTTCTCGCGCATTTGCAGCCACTCCGGAGAACCCCAGCGGTAGGACTGCGATTTCAGTTCCTCGAACACGGCATTCAGATCTTCCGCCAGCGGCTCGGCTTCGAAGAAGTAGCCCATCTCGCTGTTGTACAACCTTGATCGGTAGTCGAAGTTGGTCGTGCCGATGAATCCGTAGGGCTCGGCTAGCCAGAACTTGGCATGCAGCTTGCCATAGGTCTTGGTCCCCCCGGGAAACAGATTGGAATCGTTAAGGCCTGACTGGTAGATGCGTATTCGCGGATGGCTGACCTGCCGCTTCCAGGCGTCGCTGTTGGTTAACTCGGCAAGCGTTTCGTCTTCTGATCCCAGGTCCAGCCAGCGCTGCCGCAGTTCGGCATCCAGGAGCAGTCGCGGCGCCGTGTCGAAGTCGATGACGGACTGTGCCGGAAAGTTGTCCGATGTCATCGCCGAATTGGTCATAATTTCGATCTCGGCGTCCGGATTCGCATCGATATACGCCCGGATCTCATCGGCTTCGTCTACGACGACCTGGCCGTCCGAGTCCTCGTAGCGCGCCAGAAAGAGGTAGGGCGAGCAGATACGCGATTGCCCGCCAGCGGATGTCTGGCTCAGGACCTCATTGAGAACGAACAGGACGGAGTTGGGGCTGTTCAGATAGTTGTCCACCGCATCGCGTACAACCCGCTTGTCGACGACATGCGACAACTGTTCGACCAGCCGGACCCTGGTCTCGACGAAGCCCTCGCTCGTGTACTCAGGCATTTTCGCGAACCGTTCCCGCATCGCTGGAAACTGCTTGAGTTTTGCCAGCGCCTCGCGCGCGCGGGTCCGCTTCGACCGGTACCTTGCCCGGGCAGGCCCGTTGTCATGTGCCTCGAGCAGGTGATTGCCCTTGAACAGGAACAGCGCGCTGAAGTATCCACTGGTCAATACGCCGATATCGTCTTTCCCGGGAGCGTCGGCGGGACGTAACAGCAGCTCCACATCGCGATAGGTCAGGGGGTCGAATTCACCGGCTTCGGTAAGCCCGTAGTAGTCGAGGGCAATGTTCCGTCCCCCGGTGATAAGGAGTGCTTTATCTCCAAAGTCCCCGTCCGTAATCAGCAGCTTGTCATGTGAGCGACGGTTGGGGCTGGCGGACAGGTTCGTCAGCGCATTGAAGACGGCAACCTGGACGCGCGCACGTTGTCGCGTCGGCTGGCCCTCGGCATTCCTGATGTACCCGGCGTCTTCCTCACAGGAATCCAGCATCCTCAGGGCCGACTTTGGAAAGCTGAAGGACCCCACCGCATCAACTACCAGGCGAACGTCCACGCCACGAATCACGGCGTCGCACAAGGCGCCCAGCACCGCCTGTCCGGCAAGATCGTCTTGGTAGATGTAATAGATAGCATCCACCGTATGGCGCGCCTGCTCGATCATCCAGATCTTCAGCGCGAGCGAATCCTGGGAGCCGTCGTCCGTGGGAGGAATCACCTTCCCGACCGCGTTATTGACTGGCATATCGAACGTGCGTGCCACTTCGGCGGGTTCGATTCCGACCTCTCCGAGTTCCCGGGAATCGTACCACTGGCGTCGTTTCGCCAGGTCCGTAATGAAGGGGTCGTCGACCGCTCCAGGTTCAGGGCAATTGGCAGTGGGTGCGTTGGTTGCCTGGCAATTCGGTTCGACATCGGTGTCACAGGCCTGGAGCACGAACGCCATCAATCCGGCCAGCACCAGGGCCCGTGTCATCGATGAGTGCCCGTCATTTCTTTTTTTTGGTTGGTTATTCACTCTCGACATTTCATTCTCCGTATTCCTTCGCTGCCATGCCCCAGACAGAGATGAACAAGGCAGCAATCATCGGGCCGATGACTACACCGGCGAGCCCGAACAGGACGAGCCCCCCGAGGGTAGAAACGAGCACCAGGTAGTCGGGCATACGCGTGTCGCGGCCGACAAGAACCGGGCGCAGCACGTTGTCCGCCAAGCTGATGAAAACACCGCCGACAATGAGCAGGATGGCACCCTGGACATACTGCCCGACTGCGAAAAAGTAAAGAGTGGCCGGCATCCACACCAGGGCTGGGCCAACGGCGGGCACGACGCTCAGGAGCACCATGAGCACACCCCAGAGCGTCGCCGAGGGAATGCCAAGCGCCGCGAAGGCGATGCCGCCGATCGCTCCCTGGACGACGCCAATGATGGCTGTGCCCTTTATCGTCGCACGTGAAACCTCGGCAAAGCGCATGAGCAACTCCTGCTTCTTGTCTTCGTCGAGCGGAACGGCCAGGATCGCTGCGTCGAGAATGCGTCGGCCGTCACGGAACATGAAAAACAGGATGTAGAGCATCAGCGTGAACATGAGCGAGAACTGCACGACGTTCTGGCCAAAGCCCACCAGGATGTTGGCCAGGAACTGGCTCACCCGCAGGCCGAACGACGATGCCATGGCACGCATTTTCTCGGCGTCAATGCCTATCGATTCGAGCCATGACACCACGACGGGGAGTTTCGCATTGAACCAGTCGAAAACGGCGCCGACATCGATTTCGCCGCTGCGGATATTTGCGTACAACCCGGCGGCCTCGCTGGCGACGACCGAAACGATCCACGTAATGGGGATAATCGCGACAAGCAAAACGACGACGAGCGTCACGCCAGATGCGACGGTCTCGCGTCCTCCCAACCGACCCTTGATGGAGTTGTAGGTCGGGAAGAAAACGATCCCGAGCACAGTCGCCCAGAAGATCGGCTGAATGAATTCGCCAATCAGCCAGAAGAAAGCGAGCGTGACGATCAGCAGCAGAATGCTGAAGAATGCGCGCTGCGTGGCCTTAGCGGTCATGGCGTTTGCCCGTTACGGGGCGCAGCCAGGCGAGTGACCCGAACCCTGTCCATGGCGCCGGTGATTCTTCTGACGGCGAGTTCATCGCCCGAGTTTGACTACCCGTGGCCGGAATAGCAAGCCCCTCCGCCGCCACGGACAGCACCTTGGGCGTTGCGCCGTGACACTTGGGGGCGACATTTTTGTCATCTGGCCGATTGGTTATAGAGGCGGTTTGTACTTGCTGTGCGCCCCGGGCGACATTTGACTATAGAACCGGTGCCGCCAGGCGTGACAGAGCGACCCCCAGGCGCCACCAGAACGGTTTGTTCTGCATCGCGTCTGCCTCAATCGGCACGGCGTGCGCGAAATCCTGCTCGAACATCGCCTCCATTTGTTGGCCGAATTTCGCATCGACAATAATGGCCGTCACTTCGAAGTTGAGGCGGAACGAACGATTGTCGAAGTTGGCGGTACCGACCATCGCGGTTTTGCTATCTACAAGCATGGCCTTCTGATGCAGAAATCCTGGCTTATAGGCATAAAAGCGGATTCCCAGGTCGCGCAACTGGTCGATGTAGTGGAACGCAGCCAGGTACACGGGAAGACTGTCCGGTTTGCCGGTTGTGATGATGCGTACGTCAACACCGCGCAGGGCGGCCAGTTCTAGCGCTTTCATGACGGCCTCATCGGGCACGAAGTACGGTGCCGAAATCCAGGCTCGTTGCTTCGCCGAGTGCAGGGCTGTCACGAATAGCAACCCGGCCGTCTCGTGCCGTTGACTGGGGGCCGAGGGGACGATCATGGCGCGCATCTCGCCGCCAGCCGCCGCCTGCGGTGTCCAGTCGACAACCGGGATCTCCCGCATCGCCCAGTACCAGTCAGAAAAGATGGCCGCCTGAAGCTGCATAACGACTGGCCCCTCCAGGCGCACGTGGGTGTCCCGCCAGGGGCTGAAGTCCGGGTCTAGCCCCAGGTATTCGTCGCCGACGTTATGGCCACCCACCCAGCCGACCTCGCCATCGACAACCACTATCTTGCGGTGATTGCGGAAGTTAAGCTGGAAGCGGTTGCGCGCACCCTGCGTGGGCTTGAACGAGCTGACCTCCACGCCGGCGGCACGCAACTCTTCGACATAGCGCTTCGGCAAGCCGCTGCTGCCAACTTCGTCATAGAGCATGTAGACACGAACACCGGCCGTTGCTCGTTCAATCAATGCCTGCTGCACGCGGCGACCGAGCTCGTCGTCATGAAACATATAGAACTGAATGAGCACATACTCTTGCGCCTGCCCAATACCCGCGAGGATGCTGTCAAAGGTATCGTTACCGTTGATAAGCAGCTCTGCCTTATTACCTTGCAGCAGCTCCATGCCAACCAGACGACGGATGGCATCGAACTCAGGCAGACGCTCGTTATCTGGTACCGCCCATGGTTGCAGGTTGTTGCGAAATTCGACCGTCAGGGCATCGATCTCCGCCTGGTTCTGCTCCACCGCTTCGGCCATACCCTCGAATTTATCGCGCCCGAACACCAGGTAAGCGGGTACTGCCACGAAGGGGAAACTAACGAGCGAAACAGACCAGGCGATCGCACCGGGCGCCGTGCGTGTCGTCATGACCGCATCGATGGCAGCAATGATTCCAGAGACATAGAAGGCCAAAGCAATCCATGTAACCGTAGTCTTTCTTCTGATTTTTCTCACCAGCCTCAGCCTTCGTTCAGGATTTACCGATTATCTTCACAGCCCGGCAACAAACTTAAGGCGTTCATCCATTGGTTTACACTCTTTCCAGTGCATTTGAGGTCCTCCCTCAAATACCTGATGTGTAAACCATGTCTCCAGTATATGCTGTAAGTGATGTCTCGAGTACTACACAAAGGGTTACAGAGTTTCACGCTGGTAACCCTTTTTTATTTCCGACGTTTTCCGACAACCTGTTCTTGGCCCTGAATAATGAATCGTTCCTGGTTTGTCGGAGGCTCCAGACCTTGAAAGGATGGAGCAATAAACGAATGACCAACATATCCACCGGAGTCCCGGGTGACCTGCCCCCTATCCGCAGAACTTAAGCGCCTTCTCCCGTAATTGCAGAGAGTATGCCCGAGGCTACATCGCCATAGGGCGGCATAATGTTCTGCGCGAGCGCATCCGGATCAAAGTCCACGACGCCGCGCGGATTAGTAAATTCTCGAAAACCTTCGATCCCATGGTGCCGTCCGTAGCCGCTGAGGCCTGAGCCACCAAAGCCGATATTGGGCTGCGCTGCCTGAAGCGCGCAGCCGTTAAAAGTAACGCCGCCGGAATGGGTATCTGACAGGATGCGAGACTTTAGCGTGTCGTCATCTGTGTACACATACACACCGAGCGGACGATCATGACGAGCGATATAGTCTATCGCTTCATCAATCGTGTCATAGGGAACGACCGGCAACACCGGCCCAAATATCTCTTCGCGCATCAGTTCGGAATCAAGCGAGGGGGCAATGACCAGCCGCAATGGCAGCTTGCGGTAATCTGACTGGCTATCATCACCTAGAGATACAACTTCAGAGCCCTGAGCAGCGGCGCCTTCTACCAGAGCTTCGATGCGCGCAATATGCCGGTCGGCGATGATGCCCGTCACATTATCACTGTTCACATAGTCAGGCGCAGCCTCTGCCATATACGCGCGGGCATGATCTACAAAGACGCCAATATTTGAGCGGGGCACCATTACATAGTCAGGCGCTACACACATCTGCCCATTCTTAACCATCTTGGCCCGCAGCACGCTGGCGACATTTTCCCGCGTGATGGCGCTTTCGGCGAGTAAAGCCGGGCACTTTCCGCCGAGTTCCAGCGTCAGTGGCACCAGGTTTTGTGCAGCGGCCATGGCGACTGACCGCGCGACATCTGGATTGCCGGTATACATAAGATGATCCCAGGGAAGTGTGGGAAAGGCTTTCGCCAGATCAATGTCACCCGGCACCACGGCAACGATATCCTCGTCGATCGCCGCAAGCAGCATCTCCTTCATCACGATGCTGCAGGCAGGCGTCATGTCAGAAGGTTTGATGATCACCGAATTCCCGCCCGCCAGCATCTCCGCGAGCGGCCCGATGCCGATGTCGAAGGGGAAGTTCCACGGCACCATATTGCCGATCACTCCTTTGGGTTGTGGCGTTACGAACGCGCGGCTCTTACCATACATGGCGGGGTCAAGATCGCGGGAATCGGGTTTCGTCCACTCCGCAAGCATCGATTTGGCAAATTGCAAACGTCCAGCGACACCGAAAATCTCGACAAAATCTGCTTGTGCGTCCGGATGTACGCTGAAGTCTTCACGCAGCGCATCCTGAATGCGTTTTCGGTTGGCAACCAGTGCGCTGGTAACCGCATCCAGACGATCCTCACGCTGTTTCAACGTCGGATTGGGATTGGCGGCAAAGGCTTTTTTCTGCCGATCGAACAAAGCATTCAGCGCGGAAAGAGTGGTCATCGTAGGTTCTCCATTGGTCTTTGGTCAGGCTTTGTTTAGGCCAGAGCCTGTCTTTGTTTCAACTGATCTGAGTCCAAAGGCATCGCTTATATCATAGCTCGGAAGTCTCAATCAGACCGGGGGCACTCCTCTCTCAAGGTATGGAGCCTCCCACCAACACGGGGCGATTCACTGGCCATGGACAGCACCGGAACTGTCGGGCACTTTTTTATAAGTCAGGGGATTACAGAGATGTATGAGCGCGTTGATCGGTATACTTTTTTTCTTCTACACGATCGTAGTCTAGCATTATTGTACTTACTCATGTAAATCGGAAACTGCGTTTGCTTGCGACTCTGATCGTCGTCAGTCATGTGGCCGGACTGCTGAGCGAGACTTCGCCAAGTCCCGGGAAGTGCCTTCCCGCGAGCTTCTGGATAAACCCTGGTGGTTGCGCGTTGCAGTTAAGGTGGCGCGCCTCTCATCACCGGTGCAGTGAGATTCAACAAGCGCATCGTCTGCTTGTTAACGCGCAAGATTTATCCCGGAATTAGTCTGGAGCCCGGTTAAGCGTGGTTGTTGGTAACTCGCCGAACAGCTGGTGATACTCCGCTGAGAACCGACCCATATGTGTAAGCCCTGCTCCAAGAGCAGCGCGTTTTACGAGGTCGGTTTCCCGGTCGCCGCGCAAAAGCGCAAGCCGGGCATCCGTGAGGCGCCGCTTTTTGAAATAGGCCATCGGCGAGGAGCCGCACACAACCATAAAAGCATGACAAAGCGTGACATTACTGACCCCGGCCGCAACACACAGGTCCGCTAGCGATACGGGCCCGGCTTGCGCTGCAGCAAAGCGTTCTTCAGCGGTGCGCACTATCCTTGTCAATCTCGCAGCGGTGCGCACCGCTGGTGTCTTTGCCGGTCGCGCCTGCAGGTAAAGACTGATGAGTATTTGAGTGACCTGGCGGGCAAGTTGTTCTGCCGAGTGCACAGGTAGCGGTTCCTGGTTGCCAGAGTCGATGTATCGATTGAGTAGCTCAGTCAGCGAACGGCGTCCGCTGGTCATGTCTGCGGGCGACAGTTCCAGGGCGCCTTCGTCGAGCGGCACATCATCCGGGGCGACACCCTGGAGTGCTGCGACGGTAGCAATAAAGTGCTCTCGCAGCATGCTGATCCCCAGGGTCGTCCGTTCCTCGCCATGCGCCTCGAACAGAACCTTCTCCTGAGGAAGGTATATCTCGGCTGGGCGGACCTGTGCGCCATTAATAATAAGCTCTCCGCGCCACCGAATAGGAACCAATATGCTGGTGTAACCGCTATTCAATTCGGTCATTACGTGGGAGAGGTTGCCGATAGTCGCATAGTAGACTGCGGCATCAGACCCGGAAATTACCGTTGCATTCGCCTCAAGAAGCCCGCGACCCAATTGGGTCAGCGATTGGTTCTTAACAGGAAGCTTGCGACGAACATCGACGAATCCAAGCATGGAGTCCGCGTTCCAGAACCTGGTCATCCCAAATAGCCCGTTTACTTAAAGAATTGGATAGTGATTTGTACCACGTCTTTGCTGACTTAGTCTAATGTCCATGGGAGTGGTTTCGTTCGAAAGAGGGGCGCATTGCGCCTGGAGCTCAGTCAAGAAAGTTCGTGCCTGCTTTGAAGCCGGCCTCCCATTTGGTGAGGCAGGGTGTTGTTGCCTGTAGGGAATTGAATTGAAATTAGCCTGTTTCCGTCTCGCCAGTCCCGGTGCTTTCGCTGCCGCGCTTCTGGTAGCCACTTCGCTAGTTCAGGCGCAGGGCTCGCAAAACACCGTTGCGGATTCGGATGAGCATGTAGGCAAACTGCTGCAGATGATCAAGCGCCTGGAAGAACGCGTGCGGCAGCTCGAAGCCGCGGCAATGGGTGATGACGAGCCTGAAATGAGCAGCGAGGCTGTAGTGAGCGGCGCAGCTGCAGCAAGCCCGCAGATTGCCCGTTCGGCGACACCTGATGCGGCGCCAACGCCATCGGAGCAACTGGATGACATAGATGGCATAAACGGCGAATTGCGCGATGCGCATCAGCCTCTGACGAGTGATGAACTCAATTCGGAGGAATTCCCGGCTTCCTGGCCGATGTTCGGCACTGATATGCGGATGAAAATTGGCGGCTATATTAAAGCCGATTTTGTCGCAGACTTTGACGGTACGCTCGACCCTACGCAGTTCCTTATGCGCACGATTCCGGTGGAGGGGACGCCGGAGTATGGCGGTGATTCCTACGTCGATGCCTTTGCCAAAGAGACGCGACTTAATTTCGACGTCCGCCGGATTATTCCCGGGTCGGTCCCCCTGCGGGGCTTTGTCGAGGGCGATTTCTTTTCATCTGGAGACCAGTTTCGGCTACGTCATGGCTATATCACCGCGGGTGATTTCACTATCGGTCAGACCTGGACTACCCTGTCAATTATGGAAGCGATACCGGTCATGATTGATTTTGCTGCAGGAGACGCCCTGTTTGGCGGCCGCGCACTGCAGATGCGCTATACAACGCCACTCAGCGATCGCTGGAAACTTTCGGTTGCCGCCGAGGAGCTGCAGTATCTCGGTATACAGAACGCGAACAACCTCCCCGGCAGAGCAACGTCGCAGTGGCCTTTATTCGCGGCTCGGGCTGACTTTAAATACGACGGAGGCATGGTTGCGTTTGGTGGGAGTGTCGGTCAGCTTCACTGGGACGGCGGCGCGAACGGCCCCTCCGATAGCGATGTACAGCTGGCAGTCCTTGTGGGCGGCCGCCACAACCTGGGCGATAAAGCCTACGCGACGTATCACTTTTCCTATAGCGAAGGCGCTGGTGAGAACATCATGGCTTTCGCCGGTACCGGCGCCAATGCGGTACTGGACGTCGACGGCAATCTCGAAACGTTCCCGGCATTTGCTGCGGTATTTGGATTTGGCTACGACTGGACGCCGACGTTGACGACACAGGGCTCGTACGCCTACGGCGTGCTGGATACACCGGACTCGCGCGCAGACCTTGAGCTTGAGCGAGGCGGTGTCGGGCATCTGAATCTTATCTGGAACCCCAAGGACAATGAGTACTTCTCAACCGGCGCCGAGATTATGTATGGCAAGACGCGGGTGCAGAACGGCGCAACCGGTGACGCCACGCGCCTCCAGCTGATGGCAAAGTTTGAGTTTTAAATATCGTTCAAATGGATTATAGAGAGCTATTAATAAACCCTAACGAGACATAGGAAGAAAAGAGAGCAGACTCATGTTTAAAAAATATTTGATAGTCAGTACTTTTGTTGTAGGCGCTTTGGCAGCACCCACGCTATTGGCCAAGGATTATGATCTGGTCATCACCGGCGGCAGGGTCATCGACCCTGAAACACGGTATG
This sequence comes from uncultured Gammaproteobacteria bacterium, assembly GCA_963845135.1. Classification (GTDB taxonomy): domain Bacteria; phylum Pseudomonadota; class Gammaproteobacteria; order Pseudomonadales; family Halieaceae; genus Halioglobus. The sequence continues at coordinate 75,893 of CAWJQW010000012.1, forward strand.
ACGATATTGCCAATGTCGGCATCAAGGACGGCCGCATCGTCAAGATCAGCAAAAAGGCGCTGAAGGGCGCCGAGACCGTGGATGCCACCGGCAAGATCGTGGCCCCCGGCTTCATCGACACGCATTTCCACTTTCAGATGCCGGCCGGCTATTCCCTCGGCTTGCGCGACGGGTTGACCAGCAGCATGGATTTCGAATTGGGCTGTGCGGGATCCTATATGGCCGACTGGTACGAGGCGCGTGCCGGTGTGACCCAGGCCAACTACGGCTGTGCGGTCAGCCACGAGTTAGCCCGGGCGATGGTCATCGACGGGTCAGACGGCGCCGATTACCTGTCACAGGGCCCCATCGCAGCTCTTACAACCCGGAACAAAACGGGCTGGAGCGTGACGCGGCCAACCCTGGAACAGGGCAACGCGATTCTCGAGGAGATTGACAAAGGCCTGCAGGCTGGTGCCCCCGGCATCGGCGTCACCGTGGGCTACATGAGAGATGGCGTCTCTTCACGCGAGATGTACGAGGTGCAGAAAGTCGGCGCACGGTATGGCCGCCCGACCGGCGCGCATACACGCTACACGCTCGGCACCGACACGACGGAGAACAACGGCGCGCAGGAACTCGTTGCCAACGCCCTGGCGCTCGACGCGCCGGCGATCGTGCTGCACTTCAACAATGACGGCTGGCAGCCTTGCCCATGAGATGATCACCAACCTTCAGGAACAGGGTCATAACATCTGGGGTGAAGTCTATCCCTACGCTGCGGGTTCCACCACGATCAATGCTTCGTTCCTTGAACCTGAGAGCTGGGTCGACGATCTAGGCCACCGCTACGAAGATACCATGCTGAATCCGGAAACGAATGAGTTCTATACCCTGGAGACCTACAAGGAAACCGTCGCATCCGATCCGTCCACGCTAATCGTCATCTTCAAGCAGCCCGAAGAAAACGAGCCTAAGTGGCTGACGTTGAAAGGTGTGACCGTGGCCAGCGATGCAACTGTAGCCACACCGTACGACGCACCGTGGGATTACCCGCTGGACCAAATGGGTGGCACCCATCCGCGGACGGCTGGCACCCGAGCCAAAACGATAAGACTTGGTCGGGAAAACGACATCCCGATGATGCAGCTGATATCGATCCTCAGCTACAACGCGGCCAAGCATCTGGGCGATACGGGGCTGACGTTCATGCAGGAGCGCGGCCGCATCCAGGCTGGGATGGTTGCCGATATCGTGGTCTTTGACCCCGAAACCTTCACGGACAATTCGACCTACGAAAAGGGCGCTGTCCCTTCGACAGGCATGGAAGCCGTGATCGTCAACGGTCAGATTGTTGTGCGTGACGATGAGCTGCTTCCTGTCTTCCCCGGTCAGCCGGTCCGATTTGAGCCGGAAGACAAGCCGCGCTTCGAGCCGATCTCGGAAGAGGCGTGGAATGCCGAATTCTCGACCGGTATGCCTCTGCCAGAGGACGTTTTTTATTCAATCCCCGCGGACGGAGGAAAGTGATCGTAAATCACCAGCGCGACACGTTACGGCCATGCGCTTTTGGCCCTTTTCATCTCCCTGGGATCGTTAAATGAAGGCTTTATTCAAGCATGGTCGTAATTGAGCGGGGGCAGGGCACATCCAGTGTGCCCTGTTTACTGTTGCCGCAGTGTTGGCGACGGCAATCTCGCCCAATGTATTCGCCGAGACCTACGATGTTGTGATCAACAACGGCAGGGTCATGGACCCCGAGACCAACTTTGATGGCGTGCGTAATGCAGGAAGTCTTTCCAGGCAAGCCGATTCGCTTCCCGGTGATGGAAAAGGGCCGGCTAGGCCAGATTGAGATTGAGCCCAGAGTGTTTGATCCGAATCAGTGAACATCCCAAGGATTCCGGCCATCTTTGGCGTCGTCGATCCGGAGTAAATGAATGACAGGAGTAAATAAATGAAAAGCTCCAGATTCAAGCGCCTAAGCGCGGCGCTTGCGCTTGCCGCGAGCGTCGCCCTGCCGGCGGTTGGCCAGGACGCCTCCGGGCCGATCCTGTTCACCAACGTCAACGTCTTTGACGGCGTGAACGAAGCCCTGATCGAAAACGCCAATGTGGTGGTGACGGACAACCTGATCACCGCGGTGTCGACCGAACCGCTTGCTGTCGCCGGTGGCAGGGTCATCGACGGCGGCGGACGAACGATGATGCCGGGCATGATCGACGTACACTGGCACACCTACCTCGCGAATATGAAGTTGGGACAGCTTTTGAACTCCGCTGATATGGGTGATATTACGATTGCCGGATTGCTGGGCAACGAACAGGTGCTGATGCGCGGGTTCACAACCGTCCGCGACATTGGTGGCAACCCGTTTGCCGTTCACAAAGCCATCGATGCCGGAAAATTTCCCGGCCCCCGCATGTTGGTGTCCGGACCGCCGCTGGGTCAAACCGGGGGCCACTTTGATTTTTCTCCCTATAATGACGTGCCGCGTCAGCCATCGGACTCCCTGCCTTACCTGGAACGTAACGGAATGGTCGCCATTGGCGACGGTGTTGCGGATGTAACGCGCAAAACGCGCGAAATACTGCGTATGGGCGCGACCCAGATCAAGATCGCGGGCGGCGGCGGCGTGGGCTCGGTCTATGATCCGCTGGACGTCACCCAGTACTCGCTTGAGGAGATGCAGGCGATCGTCGGTGCGGCGGAGAACTGGAACACCTATGTCGCCGCGCACATCTTTACGGACGAGGCGATCCAGAGGGCGATCAAGGCCGGGGTCAAGACGATCGAACACGGCAACCTGATCATGAAAAAAGAAACGCTCAAGATGATGAAGGATAACGGCGTCTGGCTGAGCGCGCAGCCGCTCATCGACGACGAGGACCGGCTGGTGTTTGACAATCCCGCGAGCAACGCGAAGTGGATCGTAGCCACCGATGGAACCGGCAGGAACTACGAGGCGGCCAAGAAGATGGGCGTCAAGATCGCCTTCGGCACCGACATGCTGTTCGATCCTGCGGCCGCAGCGAAGCAGGGCAAGATGGTGACCAAGCTAAAGAACTGGTTCACCCCCTACGAGGCGCTCAAGATGGTGACCTCGGACAACGCTGAACTGCTGATGCTGAGCGGTCCGCGCCATCCCTACCAGGAAGGCCCGCTCGGCGTGATCGCCGAAGGTGCCTATGCCGACCTGATCCTCGTCGACGGCAATCCGCTGGAAAACCTTGACCTGGTCGGCGATGCCGAGGCCAACTTCGACCTGATCATGAAGGACGGGGTCATCTACAAGAATACCATCGAGTGACCTCTTGTCTGGAAGTAGACGTCAGGTCCATTTCACGCAATAAAAGGATAAAACAATGAATGCAGAAACTCCCAATTTACAGAAAGTGAGCAGCAGTATGAGACTCATGGGCTGGCTGGCCATCATTTTTGGTGCCCTGGCGATCGCCATGCCCTGGATTGCAGGTCAATCGATACTGCTGATGGTCGGCATACTGGTCATCGCCGCAGGTATCATGCGCATGATCTGGGCCTTCCAGGCAGGCAGCCTGGGCAAGGGTGTCCTGGTTTTCCTGATCGGTGTTTTGACCTTGCTGGCGGGCTTTGCCGTTGTCGCAAGTCCACTGATGTCGTCAGCAATCTTGACCATCATGCTGAGTATCTACTTCTTCGTCGATGGCCTCTCCGAGTTCTTCGCGGCATTCTCATTACAGGAGGGTAAAGGCTGGCTGCTGTTCGACGCAGTGGTGACGGTTCTCCTGGGCATCATGCTTTTTACAGGCTTTCCGCTGGCCGGGACGGTTGCGATTGGGGTGTTCCTCGGCATCAAGCTCCTATTTGTGGGCGTGACGATGTTGTCGCTAAGGTCGCTGGCAAAAAATGCACTCTAAGCAGCTTATGCACCCCTCGTCGTTATTATTTAGCGGCACAAGACACATAACCTTTGTCATGCTTAACAATTGGTTGCAGCCCACGGCGCTTCGCGTCGCCGCGGTCATTGGATAATGAAGATGAAACGACTTAGCGATCTCTTTGCCCTGGCGGTACTCGCCCTGGCCATAGCCACGCCGGCAATGGCCGCCGATTACGATGTTGTCATCAACAACGGCAGGGTCATGGACCCCGAGACCAACTTTGATGGCGTGCGTAATGTTGGGGTGAAAGATGGAAAGATTGTCATCATCACCGAGGACGCAATCAAGGGTAAGGAAACCATCAACGCCAAGGGTCACGTAGTTGCCCCAGGATTTATTGACAGTCACCAGCACGCCACAGATCCATTCAGTCGCAAGGTTAATTTACGTGACGGTTTAACCACGATGATGGACTTTGAAGCAGGTGCCGGGGATATCGCTAAATGGTATGCAGAGGCCGAGGGTAAAACCCAGGCCAACTACGGCATGGTCGTGCTCGCCTTGCTTGGCCGTGGAATGGTGCTGGACGGTCCTGAAGTAGTGGCTGATGCTAATGACATGAGCGGCCTGTTCCCTATGGTGGGTCGCGCGGCCGCAAAGGCTGCGGAAGAAGGGCGCAAGCCAGGCTGGACTGCCACCTTGCCCAATAAGGAGGAAATGACCCAGATTATGGCCTTTGTTGATGAAGGCCTTCGCCAGGGCGCCTTAGGTGTTGGTATACCAGTGGGTTATATGACCACAGGAGTTACGCAGTACGAACTGTATAAATACCAGGAGCTGGCATCAAAATACGGTCGTGTTTCGAATGCGCATGTAAGATTTGCTGGTGTTAGACCTCCAACAGAAGGGCAGTTGGGCATTCAGGAAATGTTGGCCAATGCCATGGTTTTGGACGCAGTTTTTCTGGCTTCACACCTGAACAGCAACATGGACTGGGAGTACACGATCCCGCTCATCAACGACGCAAGAGAAAAACGCGGGGCTAAAGTCTGGGGTGAGGTTTACCCCTATGCAGCGGGCAGTACCATGGCTGCGACAGATATCATCACAGAGTCGGGCATGGCTCAGATGAATATTACCTATTCAGATGTTTCTAACCTCGATGGCACCCGTTGGGATAAAGCGATGTATGACGACGTTCGCAAGAATGATCCCGGCAGAATGATTTTGATTTTCAACAACTCCCCTGATGACATCGCTAAATGGATGGCTCAGCCAGGCGTAACAGTAGTTTCAGACGGTGTGGCCATCATCGATGAAAAAGGAGAATTCTATCCTTGGGATTCCCCTTATGAAGGCAAGACAGTACACCCGCGCAGCTCAGGTACGCGGGCTAAAGTATTGCGTATGGTGCGTGAAGATAAAAACCAGACTTTGATGGAAGCCATTTCCAAGATGAGCTACCTGCACGCCAAGTACTTTGACGAGCTGGGCGGCATTAGCCAGTTCAGGACCAAGGGACGCGTGCAGGTGGGTGCCGATGCCGACATCGTCGTCTTCAACCCGGACACGGTTACTGACAACAGCACCTACGAGGTAGGCAAGGGCGCGCTGCCCTCCACCGGCATTCCTTACGTGTTGGTGAACGGTGTGGTGGTCGTAAAAGATTCCACCGTGCAGAAGGTCTTTCCGGGCAAGCCGATTCGTTTCCCGGTGATGGAAAAGGGCCGGCTGGACCAGATTTCTATCGAACCCAGGACGTTTGACCCTAACCAGTAAGTAATATGAGGACAAGTGGGGCGGAGACATGGCTAATAGCTCTTCCCACTACTTCCGACACTTGGATACAGTAGACATAATCTGTTCACAGTAAGGAGAAACAAAAAATGAAATTTCGTCAATGTTATCGCAGCCCTCGCGGTTTCCGCGGCGGCTACCTTCGGCCCGGCATACGGCCAGACAACGCAAGAACAGTCCGTTGGAGCGGCGATCGGACAGATCGCGTCGGGGCTTGCCGGGCGCATAGGCTTCGCGGCGCAGGAAATCGGCGGCGACGAGGTCATCGCGTTCAATGGTGATGAGACCTTCGCCATGGCCAGCACCTACAAGGTGGCGATCGCCACGAAAGTGATGGATCTCGTGGACAAGGGGGAACTCAGTCTCGACCAAATGGTCGACGTCCCGCCCGACATGTATGTCGCCGGCGTAGTTGCGATTGCCGAGAGATTCCCCTACCCCGGGGTCCAGTTCTCGTTAGCGAACTTGATATATCCGATGATCACAGAGAGTGACAACACGGCGACCGACGTCCTTATGGGGCTGGCAGGTGGACCAGCGGCGGTGACCAAGAACCTGCGCAGGCTCGGGATCACCGACTTCAGGGTCGATCGGACTGTCCGCGAGATTCTCATGGATTTCTACGGCGTGCCATCGGTCACCCCAGAAGCTGTCGTTGAGGCCATCAGCAACAACCCGGCACTGGTGGCGGCCCAGGCTGATCCCAATCCGGACTTCGAGGCGGATCCCCGCGACCACACAACGCCCAATGCGTATCTGAAACTCCTGCTTGCCATCGACGGTGGCACGGCGATGAGCCCGGAAAGCCGCGAGTTCCTGCTGGGCGTCATGTCGCGCACGCGCACCGGCGATGGCCGTATCAAGGGGCTGTTGCCGAAGGGAACGCCCGTCGCGCACAAGACCGGAACCTTAGGCGGAGTTGCCAACGACGCCGGTTATGTCACGCTCCCTGACGGTCGGCGGTTTGCCATCGCCGTGTTCACGAACAGCAGCGAGACATCCACGGCGGACAGGGATCGGGCAATTGCCGAGATCGCCCGCATGCTGTTCGACTACTTCTACCTGGCTCCGGTGGCGAAGCAATAATTGGAAAAACCCAATGCGGAAACTAAACACCAGGAAATTGATCGCGGCGCTTGCCGTCGCTGTGAGTGTCGCCCTGCCGGCAACTGCCCAGGAAAACATGGACACGCGGTTTGAGGAAATTAAGAGTGAAGCTCAGCGACTCATGGACGAGATCAAAGTCCCGGGTATAGCCATTGGGATCATGCACGATGGCGAGGTCGAAATGGCCGGCCTCGGCATTACCAATCTTGATGATCCCCAGGCTGTCACTGAAGACACCGTGTTTTATATCGGCTCCATATCGAAGTCTTTTACGTCTACCGTGGTTCTTAAAATGTCAGAACGCGGAGAGCTCGACCTCGAAGCCCCGGTTCGGAAGTATCTCCCGGAGTTTTCGGTCCTGGATAGTGAGGCTTCAGAGAAGGCGAAGGTCATCGATCTTTTCCAGCACCGGACTGGCTGGCAAGGCGACTACTTTGAGGATCCCAGTTCGGGGGAAGACGCCTTGGAGAAGGCCGTGCGGGCTTTTCGATTTCTACCGCAACGCACACCTTATGGCGAGGTCTGGGCCTACAACAATAACAACTTCATCATTGCAGGACGCCTCATTCAAGTCGTAAGCCGTGCAAAATCTTATGAACAAAAAGTGAAGGACGAGTTGTTTCTGCCCCTGGGCATGACGCACAGCTCCTTCTTCATGGCGGATCTAATGGCAGAACGTTTTGCCGTTGGCCATGCCGGAGTCTACGACGGGACGTCCGAACCTCAGGTCAGCTTTGCGCCTTTTCCCCGCAGCGTCTATCCGGCCGGAGCCATACTCAGTAATGTCAGCGATATGATGAAGTGGCTGCAATTTCAGTTTGACGGCAAGGACAAGGACGGCAGTCAACTGTTGTCTCCAAAGTTGCTGGACATGGCGCACAGTCCCCTGGTCGAAGGCGAGCTGAGTGAAAACAACGGTGTCACGTGGTTCGTTGAGGATATCGGCGGTGTGCGAACCGTTTTCCATGCCGGTCGGTCCGCAGGGGCTACCGCCAAGATGCTGTTTGCACCGGATAAGAAATTCGGGATCGTTGTTCTCACCAACAGCGACCGCGGTATTGAAGTGTACGATGAGGTAATCGCAGCGGCCCTCAAAAAGTATTTGGATATTGAGAAAATACCCCTGGTTGCAGTCACGGCCGATCGTAGTGCCCTTGAACCTTTCGAAGGTCTTTGGATAGGGGACAATGAAGACTACAAAATCTATTTTGACAACGACCAGCTCATGGCTGAGCGCTTATTCAAGCCATTAGGTGGAGTCTCGTTTTATGAGAACCCTCCACCGATTTCGATGAGTAGCGCGGGTGAAGACATGGTCATCATGACAGATGGTCCCTATAAAGGAACGGCTGGTGAGTTGCTGCGTGACAAGTCTGGAAAGCCGGCGTTCCTTAGCATGCAACACCGGATTTTCCGTCTTGAGGAATAGGTTTCATAGTTTGTGATTTAGCGTTTTTTATTGTGGAGATATATTTATGAGCAACAAACACGACAGGGATAACGACGCTCCGAAGGGTATTTCACGGCGCAGCTTTATGGCGCGCGGAGTTGCTGTCGGAGCGGTGGCGAGTGCCGCCGGGCTCGGGCTGCACAGCCAGCCTGCCGCGGCAAAAACGAGCGGGCCAGTCCGGGTTGGTGCATCGGGTTTCGAGCCGCTTGAAGTCGACAGCCCGATGGCCAGGTGGAAAAAGCCCCAGTCCCCGGAATTCATCGCAAAGGCGACCAAGAACTACAGTTTTCCCAACTGGCAGTCGGGCAACGAAGATTCCATCTACTACAACCTCAATCTCCCCGAGTTCTTCCACTGCTCCTACGTCCCTCCGCCGCAGGAGTTTTCCAAGCTTGAGCGGGCGATCGATCCGTCAATTCTGGATCTGACCTATACGGCTGCTGACGGCACACCGACGCCGCCGCTGAAGGAATATCTGGTCGGCAAGCGCCAGGTTCAGGCGATGATGATGGCCCACAAGGGCAAAGTCGTCTTCGAGGTCTATCCGGGCATGAATCCCACCGATATCCACATCTGGATGTCGGCATCCAAACCGACGGTTGGCCTGCTTGTCGCGATGCTTGCTGATGAGGGCAAGATCGATCTGGACAAGCCGGTCCCGACCTACGTGCCCGAGATCAGAGGGTCGGCCTGGGAGCAGGCGACGGTCAGGAACGTGATGAACATGTCCTCCGGCCTCAATATTGAGGAAACCATCGAGAACCTACTGAACCCTGATTCGTGGATCGCAAACTGGTTCACGGCCGGTTTCGAGCCGAACAAGGGCGATTTCCGCGAGATGTCCAAGAATGCCAAGCCATTGCCGGGTGAATCCGCAGGCGAACGTTTCCGCTATTCCGGCGCGAATACCCAGACGCTGGTGCTGGCGACGCAATATGTGTCCGGAATGCGGTGGCAGGACTATTGGAACGAGCGGGTCTGGTCGAAGATCGGGGCGAAGAACCCGTTCATTTGCGGGCTCGCGCCGGACGGAACTCCTCTGGCCGCCGGTTTGCACAACACGACGCCCGAGGACCTGTTGCGCTACACGTTGATTTACACGCCCAGTTGGAATGTCGTGTCGGATGAGCAGATCATCTCGGACAGGCTGCTGAAAAGCATCCAGACCATGGGCAATCCCGAGGCCTACAAGGGCTCGACCGAAGAGCAATACGGCACCGACTGGTTCGGCGAAGTCCCTGCCTACAACTCGGCCCAGTGGGACCATGTCTTCAGCGATGGCGCCATGTTCAAGCACGGCAACATGGGACAGGGTATCTATGTCGACCCGGCCCGTGATTTCTGTGGCATGTACTTCGGTCTTCGCGCCCAACCCGGATGAAATCTCGGGGATCGATCATTCGCCGGGATATCTGCGCAACGCGGCGAAAAAGCTCAACGGAGAATAAGGAAACAGCAAACAAACGACCGAAGCAATAATAGGAGAAACCTATTGCGGAAACCAAACTCAAAGAGCTTGATTGCGGCGCTTGCCGTCGCTATGAGTGTCGCCCTGCCGGCGGTTGCTCAGGACGCCTCCGGGCCGATCCTGTTCACGAACGTCAACGTCTTTGACGGCGTGAACGAAGCCCTGATCGAAAACGCCAATGTCGTGGTGACGGACAACCTGATCACCGCGGTGTCGACCGAACCGCTTGCTGTCGCCGGTGGCAGGGTGATCGACGGCGGCGGGCGTACGCTGATGCCTGGCCTGACAGACTGCCATTGGCACAGCATGGCGGCCAATTATAGTGGCAACGCGTTCGCGCTTGGTGAGGGCAAGCTGAACCTTGTGGCGGCCGATGGGGCGGAAAAGACACTTATGCGGGGCTTCACCACGATCAGGGACATGGGCGGCAATGTCTTCGATCTAAAGTCGGTGATCGACGAGGGTATGTACGTTGGTCCCCGGATGTACGCTGCGGGGTCGATGATCTCCCAAACGTCGGGCCATGCAGATTTCCGTAGCCCGATTGAGATACCTCAGAGCTATTCGAGGGATCTTACCCCGCAGGAAAGGATGGGGTCGGTCGCCATCGCAGACGGCAAGGCGCAAGTCATGCAGCGCGTGCGCGAGAACCTGATGCGGGGGGCGGCCTTCATTAAGCTCATGGGTGGGGGCGGGGTCGCCTCGCCCTCGGATCCGCTCGACGTCTCGCAATACACCGTCGAGGAAATCGAGGCGGCGGTCGAAGTGGCGGAGAACTGGGGCACCTACGTGACGGTTCACTCCTACTCCGCGAAGGCGATCCAGAACGCGATCCGCGGCGGTGTCCGGAATGTCGAGCATGGCCAGATGATTGACGAGGAAACCGCAAAACTGATGAAGAAGACGAATACTTCGATTTGCATGCAGCCCTTCTATAACGACGAGGATGCGATCCCGTTACCTGCCGGCTCGTTTCAGGAACAAAAGTACCAATTGCTGATCTCTGGAACTGATACAGCCTTCGAGTTAGCGAATAAATACGACCTGCTCTTCGGGTTCGGCACTGACACTCAGGGTTCACCCGCGCTCGCCGAGCGTCAGGGGGCGCAGTTGGCAAAGCTCACCCGCTATTACGAGCCCTGGGAAGTGCTGAAGATTGCGACCAGCCAGAACTACGAGATCTTCAAGCGCTCCGGGCCGCGCGATCCCTATCCCGGTGACAACGGTGTGGTTCGGGAGGGTGCCTATGCCGACCTGCTTCTGGTCGACGGCAATCCGCTCGAGAATATCGACCTGATCGCCGACCCGCATACGAACTTCGTCATCATTATGAAGGACGGTGTCATCTACAAGAACACGCTGGAATAGCCTGGGTATTATGCTTTAAATTGGCGCGTCTGGGCGACGTGATGCAGGACTTGCAAACCGGCACAATGTCGCTCGCTGACTCTTCTGCCCGACTCGACGCCATTGATAAGATGCCGCCCCGTGGGGGAAGCTTGCGAGCATGCTGGGTTACGCCGTCGTGGCTGTCACTATTATCCTTGGAATCATGATCGGCTACACGATCACTCGCCCGGAACCCCGGTTGTGAATGAATCGGGACTCACAACCAGCAGATTGAGAGCATTACGAGAGGCTCTTTAGGAACCAGCGCAAAGTTAGCTTAGTTAACAACAGCATTTTGATTTAAAATGAAGATCACAGAAAAACTCGAAACGAACGCAAGAAACATGCTTAAAATTGCTTTCTCAAAAATCACACCAGCCCGTTTTGCCGGGTGGCTAATCGGTGCTTTTTCAATGCTGGCCCTGATGGCGCCTGCGCAGGCGCAGCAGTTTGCGGGAGACAACCAGTGGACGGCGCCGCATGGCGTGTCCACTCAGGTCCTAACGGTCGGTGAGGAATTTTCTATGTATTACTTTGTGCTCGCCGCCATAGAAAACTTGGAGTTGAACGCGCAATTTATCCACTACTATGACGACCCTCGCGACCGTACGGAATCCTATACCTCCTCCCTTTTTTACGCCAAATATCGATTCTCAGAGAACGATGCAGGAACCGCCGGTTATTCCGTCTTTGTCGGAACGGGCATAAACCCGGACCATCTCGATCAGGGCGAGGTCACCCAAGCCTTTGATTCCTATTTTTCCAACCTGACCGCTACCTATGCCTGGAATGATGACCGCTTCCGGCTCGACGTACTGCCCGGGTTCACGGCCAACCTCGATCAGGGCGACACGGGTGAAACCGCCTGGGGTTTTACCTACGCGTCAAGGCTCGCAATTTACGATGTGATCCCCCAGTCGGCGATTGTCGCCGAGGTCTTTGGCACCGCTGGCGAGGCCTATGCACCGCCAAGCTACCGGGCTGGCGTGCGTTGGGAAGGAAAGAAATGGGTCGTGGCCGGGACCTACTCGGATGCCTTCAACGGCTCCGGGGGTGCGGGCTTTGAAATCGGTATCATCTACTTCACCGATCCGCGCTTTTGCTTTGGCGGTTGTAAGCGCTAGTCTCATGCGGCCGGTCCCGGACAGGTCGCCCCACGGTTCCCGCACCGGATCAAGGTTTGGGGGCGGCAATCCAGTGGCGGATGAATGAGCACAGGGCAGTTCTGGGCGGTGTTGCCAACCCCGCCTACGATCCGGCAACAGATAACATCCTGGTTTTTGGCTTTCGCGCGCGGTTGGTTTTTTGATGTCCGGGGTGCAGGCGATGGAGGGTGCGGTCCGCGATGATATCGGCGAAGTATCGTTCGCTGCCTGCGCAGCGTCTGGCCGTTAACTCCCTAAAGAAACTGCAGTGATTGGTTAACACCCGCTTTCCCAGACACCAAACTGCTTGCACTAAAAACAGGAGGTGGATATGTTAGAAAAGCGGTACAGCAACGAGTTCAAAGAAGAAGCGGTGAAGCAGGTTATCGAGTGTGGCGGGCAAGGCACGCCGTGCTCTCCAATAAGAACTTTAAAGCAGTGAGGAGTTTCAAATGACCCTGACAGAAACCATCAAGAAAGACGCAAAGACCTCGAAATGGGTCGGAATTTTTTTGTTAATAGCCGGATTTCTGGCCCTTATCGCACCACTCGGCACCGGACTTTCCTTAACCTTAATGATCGGCGTACTGCTGCTATTCAGTGGTGTTGCCCAGCTCCTGCTGGTTTTCAAGGCAGGCTCCTTTGGTGAAGGCATCCTGCTCGCGATCTTCGCGATACTCAGCCTGATCGCCGGTGCGTACATGGTATCGCAACCGGTAGCCGCGCTGGCCACGTTGACCCTCTTCCTCGCGGCTTATTTTGTCGCCAGCGGCGTGGTTCAGGTCATCGGTGCCTTCGGGGCGAGACCTCAGCAGGGATGGGGTTGGCTGCTGTTTGGTGGCGTAGTCTCCATGCTTCTCGGCGTGATGCTCTGGCGACAATTCCCGTTGTCGGGTATCTGGGCCGTCGGCACCCTGGTCGGTATCCAGCTCATAATGAGCGGCTGGACACTGATTGCCGTTGGTAGCCTCGCCAAGAATGCCGTACAGAAAGTCGGCGACTCGTAAGCCGCGACTCATTCACATATGTTGGCTCCCTCGGCATTATGTACTTCACCAAGCCGAGGTACTGTTTTCGGGGGTGCCAGCGATAACCCCGAGGTAACCCGGGGTGACCTTTCATTTCGCGATGATCGCAACTACCAGATAGCGGGAGCGATAATGGCCGTTTCAACCCGGCATGAGTTCACTGAATCGGTGCCGTCAGCCGCGCGAGTTGACCGCGAAGCGGAACCACCACGGCTTGGTGTCATACTCGCCGGGCTGCATCAGCCTTGACTTGGCGAAGTCGGCCTCGAGCATGTGCTCGATCTCGGCCGCGAAATCGCCATCTTCGACCAGCGCGGTGATCTCGAAGTTGAGACGGAAGGAACGGTTGTCGAAGTTGGCCGTGCCGACGGTGGAGACCTCGTCGTCGACAAGCATCACTTTCTGGTGCAGGAAGCCGTCCTGGTAGCGGTAGAAGTCGACGCCGGTGCTGGCGGACTCGTCCAAGTATGAAAAGGCGGCCAGCCAGGTTGCGAGGTGGTCAGGTGTGTCGGGGATCAGGATTCGTACATCGACCCCGCGCAGGCCGGCGAGCTGGAGCGCGGTGATCACAGGTCGGTCGGGGACGAAATAGGGGCTGGCAATCCAGATACGTTCCTGCGCGCTGTTGATCGCATGCACGAACATCAGATTGGCGGTCTCGAGTTCGTCGGCTGGGCCGGTGGGAAGGATCAGAACCGGGATATCACCCTCCTCGGAGGGCACCGGATTCCACGACAGATCCAGCCAGTGTTCGCTCGCCCAATACCAGTCCTCGGCGAACGAGAGCTGAGCACCGAGTGCTGCCGGGCCCTCGATCCGCATATGAGTGTCACGCCAATGACCGAACTTCGGATCACGGCCCAGATACTCGTCGCCCACGTTAAGGCCGCCGACCCATGCCTCCTTGCCGTCCACCACCACGATCTTGCGGTGGTTGCGGAAGTTGATCTGGAACCGGTTACCGGGCCCCTTCTGGGTATGGAAGTTGTAGACCTCGACACCGGCCTGACGCAGATCATCGATGTAAGCCTGCGGAAGGTCATGGCTGCCCATCTCGTCGTAGAGGAAAAAAACCCGCACCCCGGCCTGAGCCTTTTTGATAAGGTGCGCTTTGACCTGTCGCCCGATCTCGTCGTCGTGGACGATGAAGAACTGGAAAAGGATGTACTCTTCGGCGGCATCGATCCCCTTGAGAAGGCTGGCAAAGGTGGTGTCGCCATCGATCAGAAGCTCCAGGGAGTTGCCGCGCAGAAACGGCATGCCCGCGAGGCCGACCGCCGCCCGGGCAGCAGGGCTGATCTGATCCATCGGCAGAGCGTAGTCGAGAGCCTGCTCGATGGCCGCCTGTTCCAGTCCGGCGATCTCCTCCATCTCGTCCTGCCGCGTGCTGACGTAACCCTGGAACCTGCTTCTTCCCAGTACCCAGTACGCCGGCACCGCCACGTAGGGGATCGCGTTCAACGAAACCGCCCATGCGACGGCGCCCTGTTCGGTGCGCGCGCTCATGATGGCGTCAATCGAAGACAACAGACCCAGAACGTGAAAAAGGGTAATAATTGCTGAAATAATCCGGCGCTTGTTTGGCTTCTTCGGAACGAGTATTTCGTTGTTCTCGGTCATTTGCTGAAGCTATCCACGACAATTGCGGCAAAACTTGCCGGAAACGCGACCAGGATCGCCCTGTTGAGAGAAATGACCGTACCCCTTTCTTCGAGCATGGCTGAATGTGGGATCTTGAACATATCAGGCCGCCTCCTGGGCGAACACCGCAGGTGGTTTTTTACCTAAGGAAAGGTGTGGTCTGACATGGTTGTAATGGTTACGCCAGGTCTCAATTTCCTCCCGTGCATCTTCCAAGCTTGCGAACCAATGTAGGTCCAGGCAGTAGTCACGGAACTTGCCGTTGAAGCTCTCAACGAAAGCGTTTTGCGTTGGTTTTCCGGGCTGAATAAAGTGCAAGGTCGTGGCTGTGCGCTGCGACCACATCAGCATAGCTCTCGACGTGAACTCGGTGCCGTTATCACAGACGAGGACCTGAGGCAGGCGTCCCTCATCTCGCAGTCGATCCAGCACACGGCTGACGCGCTGCCCACCGGTGCTTCCCCGATAAATTCAGCGCCAGCGGCCCCGGAAATCATGTCGCGCAGGGCGTCAGCGCCCGTAATGGGCTGCCAGTTATCGGCGAATGCGAGCGGCGATAGGGCACAGGCAAGCGGCAAAGATGTAACTCGGAGTGTGATCATGGTCTGGTCCTTTAGCGGGGTTAAGGCCACATCGTTGCGCCACGACTGTGAGCTTGAGCCCGGCCAACGGGCGAATAACCAGGTCGCGGATTACCTATCTTTCCAGTAATGCGACAGTTCAGCAAGTAGCACAAGCGGCGGCTTCCAGGCGGAAAAGGGAAGGGGACACGACCCAACTGTGGGGTTAGACGCTTTGATATCCGGTTGATTGGCCCAAAAGGCGTTTTACATTTCGGACACACTAAAAGATGATATTTTTGTGGTTCACAAGCTGATGTTTCAGCGTCTGGGTCGCAAACACCAGTGGCAAGCTGCCACTGGCGTTTGCGACCATAATGAACCGTGGAAAACCGTTAACCGCTAGACGATTAGATCCAACGCACTGTCGAATTGTGCCACTGCCCGATCGTAATGCGTCACAGCCTTTTCGTAGTCGCCATCACCATACGCATCAATGCTTTTCTGTAGCTCAGTGTTACCTTTGCCGACGTCTTTGGCCGCCTTGTCGTACGCGTCGTCCGAAGCTTTATCCGCATGGTCCACGGCCGCGCTAAAATCATTCAGGGCTTTGGTGAGGTGATTGACGCCACTGTCCACCTTATCCTTGTTAAAAGCATTTTCAGCGCGTCGAATTTCCCGAAAACCTTTCGCGATGTCCACGTAGACCCTGTGTTCCTGGTACGCAAGTCCCATTTCTTTCTCCTTTTCGCAATTAATAAGTCTCAAATTCCTCGTGCCCGGCTGGAACACCTGTCTGGATTCATTAAACCAGGCAAATTGCCGGGACGGGACCTTAAATCGAACCGACTCTGTAAAAGTAGCACCGGGACATTCGTTTGTATAGGCTCATTCCGAGCAGTAGTTCACGGCAAGTAGCTGCAGGCTATTTCTTCTTTCGGAGGTCGATGACGTTCGTTGCACTACTGGCCTATGCACCGCCAGGCTACCGGGCTGGCGTGCGCTGGGAAGGAAAGAAATGGATCGTGGCCGGGACCTACTCGGATGCCTTTGACGGCTCCGGCGGTGCGGGCTTTGAAATCGGCTTCATCTACTTTACCGAACCGCGCTTTTGCTTTGGCGGTTGCAAGCGCTAGTCTCATGCGGCCGGTCCCGGACAGGTCGCCCCACGGTTTTGATGGTGCTGACTGATCCCACCCACAACTTTCCATCTACTGCGCGTATCTTGAATGTCTCCATTGTTGAGCTAGTTTTATATTGCCTGCTCACATCGAGACAGGCGTGTGCATATAACCAGAGCATTGGTAAATTGAAAACCAAAGTCGAAATGACAAACAACCGGACATTTCCGAGCTATGATATTTAACCAATGAAATAGATTGAGTAATTGAAATGAAAAAGAACTTGTTACCACTTTTGGGAATCTTTTTGTTGATGTCTTCTTGTGGAGACAATAGTGAAGCAAGTAAAGATATTCCGACATCTCCCTACCAAACAACAATCTATTTTGGTGGCGACATTCTTACTATGGAAGGAGAAGAGGCTCAATCTGCTGAAGCAGTGGTTCAGCAGGATGGCAAAATCGCTTTCGTCGGTAATTTAGAGGACGCAGAAAAACAATTTCCAAAAGCCGGCAAAAAAGATTTGCAAGGCAAAACCCTGTTGCCTGGATTTATAGATGGGCATGGACACCTTTATCTAACAGGTTTTTACAATATGATGGCAAATCTATTACCCCCACCAGATGGAGGTTGTAATAGTATTCAAGGCGTTGTGGATGAGATGAATGCCTGGAAAGATTCAGAAAAGGGTCAGTTCTTCTTAAACAAATTTGGATGGTTGGTCGGCTTTGGGTATGACGATTCTCAACTGACAGAAAAAGACCACCCCACAGCAGATGACCTGGACAAAGTAAGCACCGAAGTTCCAGTAATTGTTATACATCAATCAGGTCATTTGGGTTCGATGAACCATAAGGCATTGGAAGTTTTCAATATCACCAAAGCCAGTGAAGATCCCGTAGGAGGTCACATCAGAAAAGATGCCAATGGCAACCCAACCGGTGTTCTTGAAGAAACCGCGTTTCAACCCTTACAGCTGCAAATGTTGCCCAAAATAGACGATGAGGTAGATCGGAAAATTATTGAAACCGGGCAAAAAATGTATGCCCAATATGGGTACACAACGGCACAGGAAGGGGGCGGCAATACGGCTTTTAATAACTCTTTGGAAAAAGCGGCAAACAAGGGAGAACTGTACATCGATCTGGTCAATTACCCGGTCATGGATATGGGCCTGGAAGCCATGACCAGTGAGTACTATACAAAAGATCATAGTTACTCGAACCACTATCGTGTGGGCGGGGTAAAACTGGTCCTGGATGGGTCACCACAGGGCAAAACAGCATGGCTTACCGAGCCATATTTAGAACCGCCTTCAGGGAAAGATCATAGTTATCATGGGTATCCTAAATATTCAAAAGAAGATGAGGAAACGTTTATTAATCAGGCGTTTCAAAATCAATGGCAATTATTGGCTCACACCAATGGAGATGCTGCGGTAGATGACTTTCTTTTTTACATCAATGAAGCCTTATCAAATCATGGCTACGATGATCATCGTTCAGTAATAATACACGGCCAGGTGATTAGAAAAGATCAGATCCAAAAAATCGCTGATTTAAACGTGCTCGCTTCTGAGTACGCCGTACATACCTTCTATTGGGGAGACTGGCATTTAAACTCCGTGCTAGGCTCACCACGGGCAGAATACATCTCCCCCACCAGAGACCTTATAGATGCGGGAATTAATTTAACCAGTCATTCAGACTGCCCAGTCATACCACCCAATTCATTAAGAATAATCGATGCCACCACAAACAGAGTAACCCGAAGTGGTTTGATACTCGGTCCCGGACAGAGAACGACTCCTTATGAAGCTTTGCTGACACAAACGCGTTGGGCCGCCTATCAGTATTTTGAAGAAGACCACAAAGGAACGCTTACCGTTGGCAAATTGGCTGATTTTGTGATTTTGGACCGAAACCCGTTAAAAATTGATCCCATGAAGATTCATACCATAAAAGTGGTAGAAACCATCAAAGAAGGGAAACAGGTCTACGAAAAAAATAGATTCAATTAATCCTGTTCAGAACGGTGCAACCGGCGACGTAAAGGCTACGGCGTGATTCAGGGCTTAAATCACGCCGAATTTAGCTATAATATGGCGTGAATAAGCACTACAATTACGCCATGACAAAGTGGCAGGACAGACAGTTTGCACGGCCGAAAGCCGCCCGTCAGGGTGCGGTAAATGGATACCCAAAGCACTCGCTGCGCTCATCGGTCAGGCTCTGTACCGTATGAACTGGATATGGCAACAACCCGACTGGCCAGATTTTCGCTATGACAATCACGCGCTCAATGATCGGGAGCTTGAATTTCGTCTGAACTCAGAGCGCCTGGCCGGCAGCTTTGATGCGCTACCGATGGCATCTCGAGAGGATCCCACGATCGACTTGATGCTTTCCGAGGCGATCAAAACCAGCGCCATTGAGGGTGAGGCTCTGGACAGAGAATCGGTCAGGTCGTCGCTACTATCTTTAATCACATCGGATACGCTACCAGACAACCCAGACCAGAAGGCGGCGGGGGCCGCGATGTTGTTGGTCGACGTTCGCAAGAATTGGCAAACATCGCTGACACACGGTCTGTTGGGCAAGTGGCAATCCATGGCCATCCCGGAACAGCGCTACACGCTTATTCTGCGTGGCGCATACCGCAACGATCCTTCACCGATGCAAATAGTGAGCGGGCCTTTTGGGCGGGAAAAGGTCCACTATGAGGCCCCGCCAGCGATTCAGGTGCCTGATGAAATGGTGAGGCTTATCGACTGGTACAACCAAACCAGTCCTTTGAGCGGGGATAAGACCATACCCGGAATCGCCCGGGCAGGTATTGCCCATCTCTGGTTCGAGGTGATTCATCCCTTCGATGACGGTAATGGGCGAGTCGGCAGGGCAATCGCTGACCATGCACTTTCCCAGTCTCTGGGTTATCCGACCACGGCCTGTCTTGCCACGGCGATAGAAGCAGATAAAAAATACTATTATCTGCAGCTGGAGAAGGCCAGCCGTGGAAGCCTGGCTGTTGACGTTTGGCTTGATTACTTTGCCGACAGGGTCATCAATGCGCAGGAAATTGCCAGGGAGGAAGTGAACTTTGTATTGGCCAAGACACGTTTTTATGAAGTTTATGGCAACCAGTTGAATGACCGGCAGGCCAGGATGGTATCGCGGGTATTCGCTGAAGGCCGGAAGGGCTTTGAAGGCGGAATAACGACTAAAAAATATGAAACGATTGCCAACTGTCCCAACCGAACGGCCAGCCGTGATCTTTCTGACCTGGTTGCCAAGGGGATCATTATCCCGTTGCCCGGTGGTGGCAGAACGACCCGATATGAGCTGACGCTTGTTGAACCGGCACAGTCTGCTCTGATGAGGAACTAATACTCTTCGCTCTGGAGCGAGCAGATTTTATCTGCACAAGCATGGACAATTCAACGAAGTCCAATTTTTCCTATGAACGTAGATACACCCAAAGAAAAGCTGGCTGATATCGATGCAGATACCCTGCGGAATTTTATACTCGACCTCTAGCCCGCATCAGTTGCACTCGGCGCATGAGCGACAAGAAAAGTTTTTCGGCGCGACTGGAATCATGATATGCCGAAGCCTGCAGCACAGCATGGGGGTTGTTAATCTACCCCCAAAGGCAATCTTTTCAAGATCGATTTGACCTCGGTGAGTTGTGACGGGTGTGGTCGCTCTGTTGTGATTTGCGGTTTTGGCGCGTAGGCGTCGAGCTACGTGAACGGATTCGCCTGACGATCTCAGAGGGCTCTGCGCTGTCGATGGTGGCACAGTGGTCGGTGCTCCCGAGGTAGGACGACAAGGCTTTCTCAAAGGTGGACACTTCTTTCTCCTGGTTAGTGGCTCCACTGTGAACATACAAGTTCCATGCCAGTAACCGTTTTTTTGCTATAGAGGCATGCTAACCCTCTGTTTTTAATGGTATTAATGGCCTATTCGTCGATGGCTCTCGATACGGGCGACGTCTGGCTTCCGTGTTTTATGTGCAAAATGTGCAAAATATTGTAGTTTTAGCATAAACTGTTGGCTATGAAGTTAAGGAAGCAAGCATCGTGACGTACGCTGCACTCGTGCTCACCAGAAATGCTGAAGACGGCCTGACAGGTGAAGCTCTGGTCAGCGCTGGTTTCAGTGTCATCGAAATGTCGCCGGACGAATCCGACGCTTTCGTCAATCAGGTCAATACGCAGGCGCCGTTGGTGCTGTCGGTTGATGCGGATATTTCCCGAGACGAACTCACCTCTATACTCACAGCTATCGAAGGGCATGGCACCCAACTGTTCCTGTTGGGCGATGAGAGCCAGCA
The DNA here is from genome assembly GCA_963845135.1 of uncultured Gammaproteobacteria bacterium. Classification (GTDB taxonomy): domain Bacteria; phylum Pseudomonadota; class Gammaproteobacteria; order Pseudomonadales; family Halieaceae; genus Halioglobus. The sequence continues at coordinate 96,776 of CAWJQW010000012.1, forward strand.
GGCCAGTTTCACATCAGATGTGGTGGCGGGGAGGGCAATGTATATCCGCAGGCCGTTGGATAAAAACTACCTTATTGAGCTTTTTAGGGATATCTATCAGGACGCTGAGGCCGCAGCACGCCGGGGCAGGCGCAAGCAGCAGGCAGCTGCAATGGACCAGTTCGGTTCACTCTATGGCAGTTCGCCCCCTATGAGGGCGATGTACAGGTTTCTGCGCAAAGCGGCTGCCAGTGAGGCGGTGCTGTGTATTCATGGCGAAAGCGGAACGGGCAAGGAGCTCGTGGCGGAGGCGGTGCATGCTTATTCGGTCCATAGCGATGCCCCTTTTGAGGCCATCAACTGTGCTGCGATACCTGCAGACCTGGTAGAGAGCGAGTTGTTCGGTCATGAGAAAGGTAGCTTCAGTGGAGCAGTCGCTGAACATATCGGTATTTTTGAGCGAGTGGGACGCGGCACAATATTACTGGATGAGATCACCGAAATGCCGCATGCGATGCAAGTGAAGCTGTTGCGTGTACTGGAAAGTGGACGCTTCAGGCGAGTAGGCGGTGAGGTGGATCGAAACTACCAGGCCCGCGTACTGGCAGCGACCAATCGCAATCCGCTTGAGGCTATTCGCCAGGGTAAGCTGAGGGAAGATCTTTATTACCGGATAAGCCAGTTGGAGGTGAGGGTGCCTGCACTGCGCGAACGTGGTCAGGACATCGTCGAGTTGTCACGATTGTTCGTTGCCCGGTTTGATCAGGAGAACGACCGCTGCTTCAGGCTTTCAAAGGCGGCGGAGCAAGCGCTTTTCAGGCATGACTGGCCAGGAAATGTCAGGCAGCTATGGAATGTAATCCAAAAAGCTTGTACGACTGCCCGGGATAGAATAGAAATTGATGATCTGCCTCTGGAGCAAAATACCGGTTTACCAGACCAACCAAAGCAAGCTGATGGCATCACTCTGCCAGCCGACTGTTCATTACAGGAAGCGGAAAGAATAATGATCCGCGGCTATCTGGAAAATTATTCCGGCGATAAGCACCGTACTGCGAAGGCCCTGGGCATTAGCTTGCGAACGCTGTATGCAAGGCTGGAGCGATACAGATATGGCGTTACGGAGAGTGCTTCCTGACCCTTGCGCACCGCCGGGAAGTAAGGCTTCCCCTGATGGCCTCTGTAGCGGGTGAATACATGCAGGTAAACTTGACCACCGTCGGGTATACCGACTGTAAATATGGTAAAGCCCATTGCCGGGCTTGAACGCATTCATAATTGAGATTAGGGAAGACGGTAGATGCTTGCTGCACCATTGCCAACAGTTGAGATAAACCCGCCGGCGACACCTGTTGCGGTGGTGATATGGCTACACGGCCTGGGTGCTGATGGGCATGACTTTGAACCTATCGTGCCGGAGCTCCGTCTCCCTGCCGAATTGCCGGTTCGCTTTGTGTTTCCCCATGCGCCGGAAAGGCCGGTGACAGCCTTTGGCGGGCAGCGGGCGAGAGCGTGGTTTGACTTCGACCCGGGAGGTGGTGTTGATACGGCCGGGCTGGAAAAGTCTGTGCGCCAGGTCCGTGACCTGATCCAGAACGAGATAGATAACGGGACGCCGCCAGAGCGTATTCTGCTGGCGGGGTTCTCCCAGGGCGGTGTACTGGCATTGCAAACAGCATTATATTACCCCCGGCCGCTGGCAGGCATTCTTGCCCTGTCTACCTTTCTTGCCGATGGCGAGGGTCTGGGCTCAGATAAAGCGCAAGCGAACGCGCAGATTCCGATTCTCATGTGCCACGGTCAGCGGGACGCGGTGTTGCCCATGGCACTGGGTGAGTCATCTTTCGCAACCTTGAAGGGAGCGGGCTACGCAGTGGAATGGCGGGAGTACCCGATGGGACACGAGGTGTGTCTTGAGGAAATACGGGAAATCAGTCGCTGGCTGCAGTCCGTTCTGGGGTGACTGGAATCTTTTCCTTTACCGCTGAGTCGTGGCGGTGCCTTGTCGCTTTCAGACTCGATATTCGGAAATCTGGACTTCGGCGCCATAATCTGCGAAATCCCCATCTGAGCGTCGTCCACGGAATTCACCCCACACAATCGCCCGGTACCGGCGCGGGTGTTGCGCGTCGATCAGCGACGGCAGCGGCTCTACCCGGCAATCTGCCGCCGGGTTGAGGAAGAACGGAATGCTATAGCGTTCGCAGGTATCCATCGCCAGAACACGATGTATGGGCGCACGGTAGATGTCGTTCGACCACACCTGCATCATGTCGCCGGTATTGACGGTAATCGCGCCATTGACCGCGGGTACGTCGTACCAGAATCCATCGCGGTAAACCTGTAGTCCACCCACCTGGTCCTGCAGCAAAAGCGTCAAAGCGCCCGCGTCGCTGTGATGATGAATGCCCAGGTCCGCCGTCTCCTGGTGCTCGGCCGGCAGTCCGGCCATAGGGTCGGTTGTGGGGTAATAATTCAGCCGGGTGAAGCCCGTGTGGTTATTGTGGAAATGCGGCCGCAGGAAGTCGGCCGGCAGGTCCAGGCCCAGGCTAAACGCCTCCAGCAAGCGCATTCCCAGTGCGGTGCAGGTATCCTGGTAGGCCAGCATTGTCGCCCTGAACTGCGGATGCCCAGGGGGCCAGCGGTTACTCTGGCCATAAATCGGGTCGAAGTCCTGGCGTGTAAAATCGAACACTTCCTTCTTGTCGCGCTGGTTCTTGGTGAGTTCGTTGTTGTTAAAGCCCCAGGGGTTCTTTTTGCTGCGCAGCAGTGCCAGCTTTTCCTCTGTGGGCAGCGCAAACAGCCTGTGCGTTTGCTCCCAGACCTGGTCAATCTGTGCGGTGGCAATGCCATGGTTGATGATCTGGAAGAAACCCCATGTCCTGCATGCTGTGGCGATGGCATCTATCGCGGCCTGCGCGGCATTACTGGAGGGGTGTTCAAGGAATGCCCCCAGGTCAATAATCGGAACCTGTTCCCGCAAAAGGTTGTGTGTCGCGACCGGTTGTCGATCGATGTCTGTTGCGTCGGGTGGCATGTCAAGAGTCGCAGCTATCGCCTTCGTTGATGGCAGCATTGGTGGTGTGCTCAAGAGTGTAAATCTGTCGCTCATTATCGACAAGCTCGCCCGCGGTTTTCAGGGTATTGTCTACCGGTGGCGGCCAGGCTGTGCTGCGGTGAGTGCGGCTGGCTGGCGTCAAATGCCATGTGTTTGGCGCCATCAGCCATTCGCGGTTATGGGTGAAGCTTGCATAGTCAAGTGTAGTGGGGGCTAGTCCGTCCCGGGCTTTGCAATTATCCATGGAGATCAAGGGAATGGTGACAGAATTGGTACAAACCAGCTGTAGGCTGAAACGCCTGACTGGCGCGCTGTCCTGGTCGCTTTGTATGCTGGCCCTGCTGGGCTTTTCCGTGCCGGCGGCGCCTGCTGCCGATGAGGGATACCGCGGCGTGGGTGCGGACGCTATCTATGGCAACGCGGCGCGGCGCTTCGGCCACCTGGAATATGTGGGCTTCTATGCATCCGCACAGCAGCACTGGAACTTCACCAGTGAGCTGTCACCGTTTACCAATTTAACCTGGGTCAGCGTCTACCGAGCCGATGACATCGTCGGGCGCATCAAGCAGGCCAAAGACGCAGGTGTGAAAGCTGTGCTCAGCGTTCAGCCACATGTTTTCGACCAGAATTTCCGTAAGAGAGCCGACTTCATGGCGTCCCTGGCGGCGCTGCAACAGCGGCTGCTTTACGAAGGGCTAATGGATAGTGTGGCGATGATTTATCCCGTCGACGAACCGCTCTCCCATGCTGCAAGTAGCAATGCCACATCGCGTGCGCAAATGCATCAGGATCTGGCGGAGATAAACGAGGCAATCGAGGCGCTGTTTCCCGGCAAGCCCATTGGCGTCATTCTCCACTACAGTGAAATCTTCCGTGACAGTTTCCGTATCCCAAAGGGTTATGACTGGATCGGCTTTGATTGCTATTACAGTCTCTGGGACTGTGATGGTAAGCCGATGACGGCCTATTACAGCAGGCTGTTGCAACTCATGAACCCGGAGCAGCGTTTGATGGCTGTGCCGGAGTCCTGGGTCAGGTACCGCGATTTTGAACGCCGGGACCTGGAAAGCCGGTCGATGTACGAGCAGAGAATGCAGCGCATGATTGCCAACCTGCAGAAGCGCCTGCTGCATCACTACGAGATCGCGCTGAGTGATCCCCGTTTCGTCGCTTTTATTCCCTTCTTGTGGTCAATGGAGGCGGCGCCCGGTCAGTCCGCTAACAGCGGTTTTGGCGTTGACCAGTTCGTTGAGCATTTCCCCACGGGCGGCGATGATTTTGTGCAATCCCTGGTCGCCATAGCCGAGCAGATCAAGACAGGAAAACATGTCTACCCGAGCCTGAAATTGGGCCAGACCGAGAGACACATTTTCAGGCCGCGGAATCGGTACGAAGGTGAAATACTTGCTGTCACGGCAAATGGCCTGGTCAGTGCGTGGGGCAGAAACACCGCACTTCCCCATAAGAGCTTGCGCATGCAGACCCTGGTGCACGTGGGCGGGCAGAAAGTCTACGCGTCGAAGAGAAAGCGCAGCTTCATTCTGGACGACCAGCTACCCGTTTCCTGGCCCTGGCCGTCTTCACTCGGCGTGCACGGCTATCGGCACAAGATTCCGGCCCCCGTCTGGCACCAGTTGCGAGGAGACGATGTAAGGATTACCGTACGCGTGTTTGGCGATCGTGCGCCGAAACACGACTATCTGGAATTGGTTGAACCAGCGCGGTAGCGGCTTTGTGAGATAAGGCTGAGAGATTCACGTGATCTGGTTTACCCTGAACGACAGTCAATCACGGTTGGGCGTGCAAGCGGGGACAGTTCATGGCGAAATCGTTGTGTAAATGGAAGAAGAAAGACATCGAAAAGAGTGTGGATCAATTGGCCGTCATGGTTAACAAGCCACGTTTCGTTTGCAAGGATTGCGCCCGCGCAGCAAATGATAAAGCGCACTTGTGTAAGGCGGTCAAGCTTCCCCCGGCATAACTGCCCTGAGCCCGCAAAGACTCAACGACAGAGCGCCATGGTGTAGTGAATAGCCGCCGTGTTGCATTGATGCGCGCCAGTCGCCAAACTGGCGTCTTCTCTATCTGCTTGGATGTATTAGGTGGAACTTATAGTCTTTGACCTGGATGGCACTCTCCTCAACAAGGAGTCGGCAATCTCGGACTACACCAGTGAAACGCTTCGGCTCCTTGCCGAGCAAGAAATTGCCTACACTGTCGCAACCGGACGCACCCTGCACAGCGCGCGCTCCGTCCTGGGTGGGCATGACTTCCCTCTGCCGCAAGCTTACAAGAATGGCGTCATGACCTGGCATCCCCGGGAGATGCGTTTTACCAACGGTGCCATGTTGACCATGGGTGAGCTCGACCATGTTGTGCGGGCGTTTACGCGGGAAGGTGTCACTCCCTTTGTATTTACCCTTGATGAGAACGAAAGTAACACCGTCTATCACACCCCTCTTGAGTCCGCGATTGAGCAGGACCTGATCAACAACTCCGGACTGGGAGATAACTTCAGGGCGCGAAGTCTCGACGATTTACCTGCAGACGCGGTGATCACCCATGTCAACGCCGTCGGCCCCACTGACGCCATTGATGCTGTGCTGCAAAGCGTTGATGATGAGCCGCACCTGGTGGCCTACTCGGGCATTATTGGTGACGGTCGGCAAATGCGTTGGCTGGACCTGCACCATAGCGACGCGAGCAAGGGAGGGGCTATTGCGGAGTTAAAAGAAAGCCTCGGCATAGAGCGGGTCATCTGCTTCGGTGATAGCGATAACGACCTCAGTATGTTTGCCATGGCCGACGAGAGTTACGCACCCGCAAACGCCAAGGATGCGTTAAAAGCGGCCGCTACGGCCGTGATCGGGCATCACGACGAAGAGGGTATCGCGCGTTTTCTGCGCGAGCGTTTCAACCTCAGGTCCCGCTGATAAGAGACTGGGCCCCAGCCCCTATCACCGGGATAATGCCTGGAGAACAACGACTGGCAATTGTCGCAGCATGCTGTGCCCAAGCGTGCCGCTTTGACTCCTCAGCCGGGTTAGCCTGCGCGCGTTAAGGGGTTTGCCGTAGACAGAATTTGACCTATCCCGTATGGGCCTCTATACAATGTACAGTTCACTAGATCTCCGGGAAGAACCGATGAGCCAGCAACACACCAGGTTGTTTTTTGTACAGGGCCTTTTGGCTGCCACATTGCTGGTTCAGATGCCTGCACTTGCCAACAGCGAGGATGTCATTTTACAGCGACTGCTGGCACTGGAGCAGAATCAACAGCGTCTGCAAGAGCAGCTTGCTGAGCGCGAGGCCCGCATTCTGGAGCTGGAGCAGCGACTTGGCGTAGGCCCCGGGAAGGAACAGCTGCAGTCCGTGGCAGTGGCCCCGCAAGTCAGCACCCCGGCTACAGTCGAAAGCGTGCAAGCGCAGGGCTCCACCAGTGAAGAGGCCGGGTTTGGCAAGCTTAACCCGGGTGGTGCCGGTTATCGCCTGGCCGAAACGCCCTACGGCACACTGAACTTCAGCGCCTGGAGCTACGTTCGTTACCTCAACCAGGAGGGGCTGGACGACAGCTATACCGACAGCTTTGGCAGAGAGTTCGACATCGATATTCGCAACGATTTCCAGGTGAATAAGGTCAACCTTACCTTTAACGGCTGGGTTTACGACCCCGACTTCCGTTGGTTGCTCTATACCTGGACATCCAATACCAGCCAGGGTGAGAGTGCCCAGGTGGTGGTTGCCGGTAATCTCAAGTATCGATTCAATGATGCTGTTGATGTCGGTTTTGGCATCGACGCGCTGCCGGGCACGCGGTCCATGGCCGGTAACTTCCCGTACTTCAGCAAAGTGGATAGCCGCACCATGGCGGACGACTTCTTCAGGCCGAGTTATACCACGGGCATTTGGAGCGCTGGCCAACTCGGTGATGATATGCGCTACAAGCTCATGGTCGGGAACAACCTGTCCCAGCTTGGAGTTAACGCCAGTAGACTGGGCGAGGACCTTGACACCTTTTCCGGTCGACTGGACTGGATGCCGACCACGGGCGAGTTCGGCCCCGCCAATGGCTTTGATGACTTCGACGCGCATACTGAGTTGGCGACCCTGTTCGGCATTGCCGGAACGTACAGCGTTGAGGACCCCCAGAGCCAGCCCGGAACAGAGGATATCAACAATAGCCAGATTCGGCTGTCCGATGGTACCCGTATATTCCAGCCGCAAGCATTCAATACCGAGGGGCGCATCACCGAGGCCACCTATCAGATGCTGGCAGTGGACGCCGGCATGAAATACCAGGGTTTTTCCCTGATGGGCGAGTACTACTGGCGCTCGGTTGATGACCTGGAAGTCGAGGGCGATATCCCTGTAGACGACCTTTTCGACCACGGTTTCCAGCTACAGTCTTCGTATATGTTCGTGCCCAAATACCTGCAAGGCTATGTGGCCGCTTCGAAAATATTCGGGGAGTATGGTGACCCCTGGGATACCGCCATTGGCGTCAACTGGTACCCGTTTCGGCAGCGGTTATTGCGGGTGAACGGTGAGCTGCTGTATATGAAGGACTCGCCAATAGGTTACTCGAGCATTCCCTACCAGGTGGGCGGCGATGGCGTTGCTTTCCATACCAACCTGGAAATGAAGTTCTAGGGAATAACCACAGGACAGGACTCTATGAGCAGCTACAAATCTGCCCGCTTGGCACTACTGATTGCATGTCTCAGCCTGACGGCCCCGTTTTCGCGCAGGATGAGTACTATGACGCCCATGTTCACCTGACAAACTATATTCAGGAGGGTATCACTGCCCGGCAGTACCTGGATGTGGCCAGCCTGATCGACCCCGCCGTGGACAGGATTTTCGAATTTTGTGCCGAAAGTGGACTACTCGCCTTGATGCACAATGACATACAAATGCCTTTCGTAAAGCCGGAGGCGAAGCGCTTCTATTTTAACCAGGCCAAGGCGCTGCTGGGCCGGCACCCCGATGCAACGATTATCTGGGCGCACACCGGGCTGGGCCGGGTGGTTCAGCCAGTGGCAGAGCATCTGCAAATGATAGAGGAGATCCTGTCCGACCCCCAGTTTCAGCATGTCTACTTCGACATTTCGTGGAGTGAGGTCGCCAAGTACGTGGTCGCCACGCCGAGGCAACCCAGTTAATGGCCGCATTGCTGGAAAAGTATCCCGACCGCTTTTTGATGGGCTCCGACAACGTGGCGCTCACCGATAAGGCCGCCAGTTTTGCGGTATTCGAGCAGTATCGACCGCTCTGGGACACGCTGACGCCCCAGGCCAGCGAGAAGGTGCGCCAGGGTAATTTCAAGCGTCTTTTCGACGCAGCTGCCAAAAGAGTGCGTGCGTGGGAGAAGGAAAATCCCGCGTCAGGGTGACACCAGCGTAGCCCCTGGAAGGCAGGTTCCAGGCCAGAATAGGCGGTATAAAACCCATAACCACCATGGGTCATTTTTTTCATTGATTAAACAATAACTGGCGAGGACAATCTGGATATGGCCTTGCTGGCGCGATGCGTCCAATTTGCGCTGTTGGCTGGGACCCGGCTGGGGTAAGCTGGGGGAGAAACGAGTTAATGACGCTATTCAACAATGGATAAGCATAAGCAGACAAAACCATGTTGCCCGAACTAGAACGATATCAGCAGGCGTGCAGGGAGTTCGAGAAAGGCCAGATGGACGACTCGGTCTGGGCTCAAGCACTGGATATGGCAGATGGCAACAGACTTGCTGCCAAGTATGTCTATATCCACCTTCGAGTGGACGCACTGGGCCAGGAGCCCGAGCAACAAGCAACCACGAAATCGGCGGAACGCCCAAAGCTGGCGCAGGTCGAAAGGGTCGCCATTCCCGCGGCATCCGCTGCCGGCGTTAGCACGGGTGCCAATGCGGATTTCAACAGGGCCGGTGAGGACGCTGTCCTCCAGGCCATTGCGGTGAAAGAAGTGGACACCGGAAATCGCAACGAACGCATTTGGAAAGATGCCCTGGTGCTGGCCAAGGGCGATCCGGCCAGCGCACGGCACCACTATATATGCCTGCGCATGGATAGCCTGCGAGCGCTTTCGGCCAGAGCGGAGTTGCTCGGCTGACGACCTGCTGCACTGGATGAGCCGCCGCTCTCCGCGAGCCAGTGCCAAAGGGGAAGAGCCAAGAGTGAGCTTCCCCCTGCAGTATTCCCGCACCGGATAACAACAAGGCTGGTATTCCATGGCGTCCAAACCGCTGACGTGCTTTTCCCTTCTCACCTCGCTCTTCCTCTGCGCGGCACATGGCAACGCCTCCGATGAGCCGGTGCAAACCCTCTATCATGGTGGTGACATTGTCACCATGGAGGGCGATTCCCCAACCTATGTAGAGGCAGTCGTCGCACGCGATGGCAAGATTGTCCACGCTGGTGCATTGGCGGGGGCGCGGGGAGATTTCGACGGCGTGACCGAGAGCGTCGATTTAAAGGGCATGACCATGATGCCCGGGTTTATCGAGCCCCATGCGCACCCGGTTTCGATTGGGGCGTTTATCCTGGCCAACGACATAGTCGCTCCCCATGAGTGGCGGATGCCACATATGACGTATCCAGGTGTGATCGGTAAAACCAACTACCTCACCGCGGTAAAGGCCGTAGTCGATTCAAAACAGGACCGAGCCGCCACGGTTATGATCTGGGGCTACCATAAATCCTGGCACGGGAAGCTGACCCTGGCCGATCTCGATGGCGCGACCGGTGCTGTGCCGACCATCATCTGGCAGCGCTCCACCCACGAGATTTACCTCAATAGCGCCGCGGCGAAAAAGTATGGACTGAAACGCGATGACCTGACGCCCGAGGACGCAGCCCAGGCGGACTGGGATAATTATCACTTCTGGGAGCGCGCTTACCAGGTGATGAAAAGCACCAGGCTCGCCCCCTTCTTTGGCGACCAGGACATGCTGCGGCGGGGCATGGCACGCATCTCCGACCTGATGCTCGAGAATGGCCTGACAGCAATGGCCGAGCCCGGTTTTCCCACAAGCTCTTTTGACGATGAGTACCAGGTGCTGAAGGAGGGCACCGAACGCGCGGGTGCCTACGGGATCTACCTCATCGCCGGTTTTCCAGAGCAGTTCGTCATGCAGATGGGCAATGCCGATTATGCGCAACGTATCGATAGTTTCGCCCGTTACGATACCCGCTATATCAAGTTTATGCCCAGGCAGTTCAAAACGTTCGGCGACGGTGCCATCTACTCGCTGGCCCTGCAACTCAGGGAGCCGTTCATTAACTGTGAGGATTGCCATGCAGAGTGGATTATTCCGCCTGAAATGGGCGAGCAGATATTCACTTACTGGTGGGACCAGGGCTACAAGATCCACGTTCACATCACCGGGGACAAGGCCTTTGAGGAATACCTGGATATCGTAGAGAGGGCGCTGAAACGCAATCCCAGGCAGGACCACCGAACCACTTTTCACCACGTTGGCTTGTTTGACGCGAGCCTGGCGCAGCGCACGGCAGACCTGGGTGTTGAAATCTCAGCAAACCCCTATTACTTATGGGCCCTGGCGGACAAATATTCCGAAACCGGCATGGGTAAAGCGCGGGCCCAGAACATGGTGGCCTTGCGCGAACTCACCGGGCGTGGGGTGCCGGTCTCGTTACACTCGGACTTTGCCATGGCGCCGGCAGATCCATTGTTGCTGGCCTGGGTGGCCGTCAATCGGCAGGTAGCCAGCGGTAAGGTGGCCAGGTCGGGGCAGGGCATCCCTGTGTATGACGCCATGAAAGGCATCACGATTACAGCGGCGCGCACGTTTGAGATGGACGATCACATGGGTTCTATCAGGGTCGGTAAGGACGCCACTTTCACGCTACTTGGGCAAAACCCGTTCAAGGTCGACCCCATGGCAATAAAGGACATACCTGTGATCGGCGTTGTCTACAAGGCTGAGATGAAGCTGAAACCATCGCCTTAGCGAATGGTCACAAGACCTGTTGTCCTCCTCACGTGCTACGCCCGAGTCAGTCAATTGTCGGCCTTCCACTGCGCCACCCGGAATGAGCAACTGGGGTGCTGGCGGAAAGGGCGTGGGCAAACCGGAAGGCATAGCGACCGCGAGCGTCATCCCCCGTCGACGAATCTGCCGCTGCACGGCTGTTACTATTTGTGATGGTCGTGGTTAACCCGTATAAAGGTGGCCATTGAACAATTTGTAACGGTTGGAGGCGAAAGTCGCAGTGAAAGACAAGCGCAGTCACTCATCCCGGGTAGTGGATGGTATTGAGAAAGCACCGGCGCGCGCCATGCTCCGCGCCGTGGGCTTCAATGACGAGGACTTCAGCAAGCCGCAGGTGGGCATAGCGTCCACCTGGAGCATGGTGACGCCCTGCAATATGCACATTAACGCGCTGGCCGACGAGGCCTGCGCGGGTGCGGATGCGGCGGGCGGCAAAGGCGTGATATTCAATACCATCACCGTCTCCGACGGCATCTCCAACGGTACCGAGGGCATGAAGTACTCGCTGGTATCGCGGGAAGTTATCGCCGACTCCATTGAAGCGGTGGCCGGTTGCCAGGGCTTTGACGGCCTGGTGGCGATTGGGGGCTGTGACAAGAACATGCCGGGCTGCATGATCGGCCTGGCGCGGTTGAACCGTCCCTCGGTGTTTGTCTATGGCGGCACTATTCAACCGGGTGCCAATCATACCGATATCATTTCCGTGTTCGAAGCCGTGGGGCAGCATGCGCGTGGCGACCTTAACCAGATTGAGGTCAAGCAGATCGAGGAGACCGCGATCCCGGGCCCCGGTTCCTGCGGTGGTATGTACACGGCCAACACCATGGCCTCAGCCATCGAGGCACTGGGTATGAGCTTGCCCAACAGTTCTGCGCAGGAGGCCGTTTCCGGTTCCAAGGCCGAGGATTGCCGGCTTGCCGGTGCCGCGGTGCTGGAGTTGCTCGAACGCGACATCAAGCCCTCCGACATTATGACCCGCGCTGCCTTTGAGAATGCGATCACTACCGTGATTGCGCTGGCCGGCTCAACCAATGCCGTTTTGCACCTGCTGGCAATGGCGCATGCCATAGGCGTGGAGCTGTCGCTGGATGACTTTGTACGCATTGGCGAAAACGTGCCCGTGCTGGCGGATTTGCGCCCCAGCGGCCAGTACATGATGTCTGAGCTTATCGAAGTAGGGGGCATCCAGCCGCTGATGAAAATGCTGCTGGACCGTGGCCTGCTGCATGGCGACTGCCTCACGGTGACCGGTAAAACGCTGGCGGAGAACCTCGCCGAAGTGGCGCCGTATCCGGCGTCACAGGACATCATCCGCGCCTTCGACAACCCCATCAAGCGCAACAGTCACCTGGCAATATTGCGTGGTAACCTCGCACCCGACGGCGCGGTTGCCAAGATTACCGGCAAGGAAGGCTTGCGCTTTGCCGGTACCGCGCGTGTATTCCACTCCGAGGAGGAGTGCCTGCAGGCCATTCTCGACGGTCGCGTGGTCAAGGGCGATGTGCTGGTGATTCGCTACGAGGGCCCCAAAGGGGGGCCGGGCATGCGGGAAATGCTCAGCCCCACCTCCGCCCTGATGGGCAAAGGGCTGGGCGCCGATGTGGCATTGATTACTGACGGGCGTTTTTCCGGCGGCAGTCACGGCTTTGTGGTCGGTCACATTACGCCCGAGGCCAGTGAGGGCGGCCCGATAGCGATCATTGAGGATGGTGACGAGATCGTAATCGATGCTGAGACACTGCAGATCGATGTCAAGCTCAGTGATGATGAGATTCAGGCTCGTCTGGCCAACTGGCAGGCACCACCGCCGCGTTACACCCGTGGTTTGCTGGCTAAATACGCCAAAACCGTGGCGTCCGCCTCTGAGGGGGCGGTTACGGATAAGTATCTTTAGGTATCGACTGAGGCTTCTTTCTCTGGGATTGCCCTGTCTTACTGGGGCGCCTACTATGATGTCTTGGTCGAGCTTGCGAACAATCCCGGTAACAGTGTTGGACGTTGCTGTGACTGCAGCGTGATGGCCATTTCTCGTTAACATTTAATCACAGCTGGTTAATTGGAACGCTTATGCATATAAGAAAGAGAATACTTGTGACAGGTGGGGCGGGGTTCCTTGGCTCTCACCTCTGTCGGGCGCTGCTTCAGCAAGGCCATGATGTGCTCTGCCTTGATAACTATTACACAGGTACCCGCGATAATGTCTCTGACCTTTTGCCCAACCCGCATTTTGAGCTAATGCGCCATGATGTGACGTTTCCGCTCTATGTTGAGGTGGATGAGATATACAACTTGGCGTGTCCTGCCTCCCCAGTGCATTATCAGCACGACCCGGTGCAGACAACAAAGACCAGTGTTCATGGCGCGATCAATATGCTCGGCCTGGCAAAGCGAACGGGAGCGAAGATTTTGCAAGCCTCTACAAGTGAGGTGTACGGTGATCCGCAGGTGCATCCACAGAAAGAAGATTACTGGGGTCACGTTAACCCAATAGGTTTTCGTTCTTGCTATGACGAGGGTAAACGCTGTGCCGAGACTTTATTTTTTGATTACCTTCGACAGCATGATTTACGTATAAAAGTAGCGAGAATTTTTAATACCTACGGGCCTAACATGCACCCTAACGACGGCAGGGTGGTGTCAAATTTCATTATGCAAGCACTGGCCAGTGAACCCATTACAATCTACGGAGATGGCAGCCAGACCCGCTCCTTCTGCTATGTTGAAGACATGGTCGATGGACTTATGAAGTTGATGGACAGCGAAGACGGGTTTACCGGCCCTGTTAACCTGGGTAATCCAGGAGAATTCACGATCAAACAACTCGCAGAGCGTATCATTGCCATTTCAGGCTCCTCATCGAAGTTGGAGTACAAGCCTCTACCTGCAGATGATCCATTACAGCGAAAGCCTGATATTTCGCTGGCAAAGGAGCAGTTGCATTGGACGCCAACGATCGATTTGAATGAAGGGCTTGAAATGACAGTCGCATACTCTCGGTTTCCGGTTTGGCTGCTGTTAACCTTCTGGCTGACCGGAGACAGATGCCGGCGCCGGGCGCCACTTCTCCAGCACCGTTACCGTTAGAGCGGGCAACATGGTAAGCGTAACCAGGGCGGCACCCAGTATGCCGAACATTACGATTGCCCCCACGCCCCGGTAAAGTTCGGTTCCCGCACCCGGGATCAGCACCAGCGGCGCCAGTCCGCACAGGGTGGTAATGGTCGACATGGCGATGGGTCGCAGCCGCGCTTCCACCGCTTCCGTGACCGCTTCCAGGGCTGTACTGCCTTGTTCGCGTATGTTCTGCACAGCCCTGTGGACGATGAGTATCGGGTTATTGACCACTGTGCCCATCAGGATCAGGAAGCCCAGCATGGAAATCATGTCAAAGGGCTGCACAATCTGCGTGAGCCCCACCAGCGGCAGCAGGCTGCCAATGCCGTTGAGCAACGAGAGCCCGACAATGCCGCCGGCGATGCCCAGCGGTATCGACGTCATGATCAGTAGCGGGTAGCCCCAGTGATTGAAGATGGCCACCATAACCAGGTAGATGACCAGCAGGGCAATCGCGTAATTTGACGACCAGCGCCTCGCGTGTCGCATCGAGTTGGTCGGCCGCGCCGGAGATGGCGATATTAACGTCAGCCGGGATCTCACCACGCTCGCGCAGGTATTCCAGTACTTCCTCGCGCACGCGGGTAACGCCCGTCTCCAGGGGCACATCGCGCGGCGGGATGATGCTCAGGGTCACGGTGCGGCGGCCGTTGACACGTCGCACCGAACTTGTGTCAACGGTTTCGCGAATGTCGACAAGGGAGCCCAGTGGAATCACTTCTCCGGCACGCGTATAGACAGGTAACTGGGCGAGGGCGTCCAGCGACGCATTCTGGCCCGCCTGGCTATAGAGGTAGATATCAATCTTGTCGTCCGCCAGGAAGAACTCGTCCACGTAGCTGCCGTCGGTCAGTGCCGAGACCGTGAAACCCAGGTCATCGGCGGTCATGCCCAGTTCGGCAGCACGCTCCCACTGTGGGCGAATTTCGACCATGGGTTGAGAGAGCGCCAGTGACGAGGGCTGACTCTGCAAGCGGGGGTTGTCGAATACCTCCCCCGCACGTCGATACGCCGCCAGCGCCACCTGGTAAATGCCCGCCAGGTCCGGTCCGGCGATATCCAGGTTGATGCTGCGGGTGCCGCCGTCGTTGCTGGTAATGATCGAACCCCTGGCGGCAAATGCACGCATGCCCGGGTACTCGCGGTACTTGCGGGTAATCGCGTCCATCAGGTCTTCGATGTCACCGGCCTCCACGGGCTCGGAAATGATACGAACCTGGTCTGAGCCGATCCGCATATTCACATAGGCAATGGCCGGCACATCGCTCTGGCCGCTATGGAACAGGTCTGGGTCGGCGCCGACGTGGGCATTGAAGTAATCCTCTATCTCCTTGCCGATCTCTGCCATTGCGGCGAGGTTATAACCCGGCGGCGGGCTCATGACGGCGAACACCTTGGGTTCCTCGCCCTCTGGCAGGTACTCTGCTGCTGGCGTCAGCTGCCATATCACCAGTCCACTGATGAGCACTGTCATGCCCACACAGGCCATGCGCCGCGCTGGCGTGGCCAGCAGGCTATTGACCAGCCCCAGGGTGGCATCGCGGGCCCGGTGTTTCTTTGCTGGCTGGGCAACACCGGAGTCCTGTGCCCTGCTGCCAAAGTCCAGGCGCGCTGTCGCGGTAGGCAGGGCGGTAACCGCCACCGCCATGGAAGCGAGTATGGCGGCGGAAATGGCGATGGCGACATCGGAATAAAGTTGCCCCGCCTCCTGTTGCACGAAGGCGACCGGGATAAAGACCAGCACCGTGGTCATGGTAGACGCAAACACAGCTGGCCACACCTGCTTCACCCCGGCAACAGCGGCCTGCAGTCGATCGGGCACCGCGCCTGCGTTCCAGCTCTATGCTTTCCAGCACCACGATACTGTTGTCCAGGGTCATGCCGATGGCGAAAGCGATGCCCGCCAGGGAGATCACGTTAATGGTGCGCCCGGCGAGGAGCAGGCCGAGAAACGCGATGATGATGCAGATCGGAATACCCATGACGCCAACCAGCGTGGCGCGCAGCGAGCGAAGGAACAGAAACATCACCAGCTGTGGCCAGCAGGGCCCCAAGGATCAGGTTTTGCCAGACATTGCGCACCGACGCCTGCACATAGACGCGCATCATCGGACATCAGGGTAATCTGCATGCCGGCCGGTTCCAGCAACTCCTGGTTTATTGCTTCGATCTCCGCAACCATCCTGCGCTTGATGTCGATGACGTTGGACCCGGATTCCCGGCGCAGGGCAATAAAGATATTTGGTGCGCCGTTGTAGCTGGTAACGGCGTCCTTTTCAAAGTGATCCAGGCGCAGCGTGGCCACGTCAGAGAGGCGAATGATGGTGTCCCCACGTCGGGCGATAATCAGCTGTTCCAGGGCCGCTAAATCCTCGAATCGCCCGATAGTGCGCAACAGGTACTGGCGCTTCCCGGATTCGATCTCACCCCCGGACCTGTCCCGGTTGCGGCTGCGTATGGCCTCGCGCAGGTCGGTCAGCGACAGACCGCGCTGGGCCAGTCGTGCGGGGTCAACGAGAATCTGAATCTGGCGCTCAGCGCCGCCGTAAACGTCTGCCTGGGATACGCCCGGAACGCTGGACATGCGGGGCTTTACGTTGTCGACCAGGAAGTCGCGCGACAGGTCCATATCCAGTTGCCGTGGGTTCCCCGGCAGCGGCTGCACGCTGAAAAACATGAAAGCATTGCTGGAGAAGGAGTTGGCGAAAATGCGTGGTTCGTCGACATTTTCCGGGTAGGAGGGCACCTGGCTGAGGGCATTGTTCACGCGTATCAGCATTTCCGTGATGTCGGTGCCGAAAGGAAATTCCAGCTGTACCTGGGCGACGCCGCTGCGCGCGGTGGCGATGATCCGTGACAGGTTGGGCAGGTTGCGCAGGTAGTCTTCCTGTTCGATCAGAATTTCTTTTTCCACGTCCTGCGGGGTGGCGCCAGGCCAGGCGGTGCGCACGCCGATGGCGCGCACGTCCAGGTCGGGAATCATCTGCACGGGAATGCGGGTTGCCGCGACAATACCCAGCACACAGACGATCAACACGGTGACCGTGACCAGGGTGCCATTGCGAATTATCTTTTCGAACATCAGCGCTTACCCGCCTGGCGAACGACGACGCGCTGCCCGTTCTGCAGCGCCTCGTTGCCGCGAACGACAATGCGGGCGTCAGGTTCAAGGCCCCCGGTTATCTCGACCAGGGAGTCGAAGGAAAGCCCCGTGGTCACCACGTTCTCGCGCACGCTAGTGCCCTCTGGGCCGTCTTCGATAGTCCAGACAACAATGCGGCCACCCGGAGAACGCACAATACCGTCGCGTGGCACCACTACGGCAGTGCGCCCGGTGGCAATCTTGAGGCTACCCTGCACGGACGTACCCGGGATGAGTCGCTGCTGTGAATCGGTCAGGCTGGACGCGCAGCAGGAAAGTACGGGCACCGGGGTCCGTGACCGGCACTACGGTTGTGACCACGGCATCGTGGCGGGCCGTTGGGTCGGCGGTGATGCCAAAGCGCATCGGTGCACCGACCTGAATATCTGCCGCAAAATCTTCTGCGACGGGGAAGTCCAGGCGCACGTCATCCAGGGCAACGAGTTCCAGCACCGGTTGCCCCGGTGTTACCCATTCGCCCAACTCGGTTAACTTGGCGCTGATGACACCATCGAAGGGCGCTTTCAACTGATGACGATCGAGCACTCCCTTACGAAACCCGGCTTCTGCTTCCGCCTGGTGCACAGCTGCCTCATCCTGCGCAACTTCTGCAGCCAGGTCTTTGACAACCGATTCGGCGATGCTCTGTTGCGGCGCCAGTGTGCGCGCTTCCTCCAGCCGGCGCCTGGCGTCGCGCAGGGCCAGCTTCGCTTGTTCCGCAGCGGCCTCGGCGCCGCGGGCCTGCAACTGGGCCAATTCAGGATCCATTTGCAGCAGCAGCTGTCCTGCTTTGACACGGCTGCCCGCATCGACCTCAAGTGCCGATACCAGACCGCTGGTTGCCGCAGACAGGCGGGCCGAGCGCGCGGAGGTCACGGTGCCGGTCAGTTGCAGGACTCTGGTAAACCGCTTGCTTCTTGACCGTGGTCACAACTACGGGCGCGCCCGTTTCTTCCTGTGCATTTGCGGTCAGTGCTGCGCAGGCGGCAACTAATAGTAGTGCAGGCAGATGCAGGAGGAGGGCTTTGGTTTCGCAGCATATGGGGTGGGTCCGGCCGGAATAGGCGACTAGCATAACGGAAAGTGTACAGCTTGCTAACAGCGCATTTGTAGCGGTGTTGCAAAGCTATGTGGAAGCGACGGGAAAATCGCAGCCAGGCGGTCAATGCCACCGCGATTGCGCTGTTCCCCGGAAGGCCACTCAGACAAACATGTCCTGGTTTTCTGCGCCCAGTTGCACGCTGCCCAGGTTGCGAGCGAATGACGTGGGGTTGTTGGCGACGTGGGCCCTGGCGGTGTGGATGTCCAGGAAGCGCTGTTGAATCTCGGCCCCTGTGAACACGGATGCACCCCCCGCAGAAGAAAACAGGCTGTCTATGACCGACATCGATTTCTCAATCACCAGGGATGCCTGGTAACGGTACTTGACGCGGTCCGCTACCGGTACCGGTTCACCTGCGTTCACCGCCGCCATCATTTGGTCAAAGTTGCGATACAGCAGCGCTTCCATCTCGTCGATGGTGTTGGCGGCTGCGGCAACGCGTTCGGTGGTGCTGGTATCGCCGGAAAGCTTGGTTGGGTCACCACTGGCTTTGCCCACGACTGTCTCACGGTAGAGTCGCAGTCCTTCCTTTGCTGCCCCGATGGCGGGGGTGGAAACGACCCTGATGAAGGTCTGAGCCCAGGGCAGGTGGTACAGCGGCGACGAGGACTCGTCGATACCCGGGTTGTTGCCGGTAAAGCCGTCCATCTGTTTATGGGTGCGGTAGTCGGGTACGAACACGTCATCGACCACAATGTCGTTGGAGCCAGTGCCCTGCAAACCCATTGAGTGCCAGGTATCCTCAATGGTGTAGTCAGATTTTGGGATGAGGAAGGTGCGAAAGCCTTCGCCGGGTACAATCGCGCCTAACAACACCCAGGTACAGTGGTCACAACCGGAACTCCAGCCCCAGCGGCCGCTCAGGCGGAAGCCGCCCTCCGCCGGTGTTACCTTGCCCAGTGGGGCATAGGACGAGGACACCCGGGTGTGGATGTCGTCGCCCCAGACATCCTGCTGTGCGCGCTTGTCCATCAGCGCCAGCTGAAAGGCGTGCACGGCGACAATGCCGCTGGCCCAGGCCGTGGACATGCAACCCTCGGCGATGGTGCATTGCATGCGGAAGAAATCCTGGGGATCGAGCTCGTAGCCGCCCCATTCCTGCGGCTGCAGCGCCAGGAAGAAGCCCGCCTCCTGAAGTTCACGGATGCTTTCTGCAGGCACACGGCGCTCACTTTTGGCCTGGGCTGCCCGCTCGCGAAAGTGCGGTTTAAGGGCGACGATGGCCTCGAGCATGGTGCGGGCGATTAGCTGCTTGTGTTCGAGTTTTTCTGCGGCGGTCATTTTATTTCCTCCCGGATAGTTTGCTTGCTAATGAAGATACGGCGCCGCGGATCACCCGGTTTTAGCCCGTTTGAGGTATATTTGGCATGGATTTACGGGTGGAGGCCGGGGTCGCATAATAGCGATCCAGTTTTGCAAGGGTCATCACCAACGATTATGAGAATTATCAGGCCACCCATTGGCACACCGCCAAGCTCCGCCCGCCACTTCCTGCTTCGCGCGGTTGTCGTATCGTGACGGGCGCAGCTGAGCACGAGCGCTGGATGCGTCGCGCGCTGGCGCTGGCGGATCGTGCAGAAAACGAGGGCGAGGTGCCCATCGGCGCGGTTGTCGTGCGCGACGGGCAGTTGTTGGGCGAGGGTTGGAACTCCGTCATTGCGTTGAGCGACCCGACCGCTCACGCGGAAATCGTGGCGATGCGCGATGCAGCGCGATTGATCGGCAACTACCGGCTGCCCGGGGCAACGGTGTATGTGACGCTGGAACCCTGCACCATGTGCGCCGGCGCGATGATACATGCGCGCATCGAAAAACTGGTCTATGCGGCCAGCGAACCCAAGGCAGGCGTGGTGTGCAGCACTTGCGCCCTGCTCGACGAGCCCCGCTACAATCACCGGGTCAGTTGGCAGGGCGGTGTCCTGGCCGAGGAGAGCAGCCAGCGCCTGCAGGCATTTTTCCGGCAACGTCGCAGCAAGTAGGCTGCCCGCATTGCCGGCTTGCGGTTTCGGCTACAGTGCTTTCAGGCTGGCACCGCTGAGTACGGCAGGCAGATAGTCTGCCGCTTCAAGCGGCGGCATGGGCTGGTTTTCGGCGATATCCTGCCATTCCAGAATGCCCTGGTAGTGGCGAATGTTTTGCACGTAGGAAACCGCTTCCCGGCCCCTGGCATAGCCGCGCTTTACCGTCGTGTAATACTTGCTATTCTGCAGCAGCGGGAGAGCCTTCATGACGTCGCTCCAGAGGTGCGGGTCGCCGCCCTGGCGTTCGGTGAGTACCCGGGCGTCCTCCAGGTGGCCGCGGCCAATATTATAGGCGGCCAGTGCCAGGTAGGTGCGGTCGGGCTCGTAAATGTCGTCGGGCAGGCGTCGTTTGAGCAGCTTGAAGTAACGCGCCCCGCCGCGCAGACTCTGTGCGGGATCAGTGCGATCCGTCACGTTCATTTCTTTTGCTGTCGGCAGGGTAAGCATCATCATGCCGCGCACGCCGGTGGGTGACTCGGCGAGCGGGTCCCAATGTGATTCCTGGTAGGCGATAGCAGCGAGCAGGTGCCAGTCCATCTGGTACTCCCGGGCAACCTGGTGAATGAGCTGTTCATAGCGGGGCAGGTGACGCTGCATATTGCGGGTGAACGTATGCGAGCCGATACGGGAGATAATGCGGCTATGGCCAAAGTGCGCTTCACGCAGGGCATCCAGTTCGCCTGTCGATCGCTGGTCTTCGAGAAAGCTGTTGATCGCTTCCAGCAG
This sequence comes from uncultured Gammaproteobacteria bacterium, assembly GCA_963845135.1. Lineage (GTDB taxonomy): Bacteria > Pseudomonadota > Gammaproteobacteria > Pseudomonadales > Halieaceae > Halioglobus. The sequence continues at coordinate 117,926 of CAWJQW010000012.1, forward strand.
GCGGTTGTTGTCGCGGCCGGGTGGCAGGAACCAGACCATGTCCTGGCTGGAGCCCAGGTCAAAAGCGACTTTCAGACGAGGGTAGAGCCGCTGCTGTACTTCGAATTCGTTGGAGTCGACGATGGCCAACTCAGCCTCTGCGTTATTCAGCAGCTCCAGCAGTACCATGGAATCTACTTCGGCAATTTCCTCCCAGGCGAGTTCCGGGTAACCATTTTCTTTTAGCCCCTGCAGGTATCGACTGTGTCGAGACCCTTCCAGTACGACGATAGTCTTCCCCACCAGGTCACGCGGCGTCCTGGGGCGTGAGGATCCGGCCCGGTAAACGACCTGCGGACGCAAGGTGTAGTAGGACACGCTGTGCGGGTAGTGACTTTCCCGCTCCCCGGTCAGCGCCAGTCCGGCAGCAGCCAGGTCGGCGTCACTGCGGTCAAGTTGCAAAAAGATATCGTCCAGGCTGAAAGCCGGCGTGACCTGCAATTCAACGCCCAGGCGCTGGGCAAACCTGCTGGCCAGTGCGTGCTCAAATCCCGCGGGGCCATTTTTGTCGATGTACCAGGTGGTGGGGCTATTGCGGCTGACCACAGTGAGGCGACCACTCTCCATAATCTGGTCCAGGCTGTCCCTCTGCGTGCAGCCCATCAGGGGTATTATCAGGGTCAGCACTGCAATGAAGGAAACGCGTCTCATTGCACCATTCTAGCCAAGGACCGGTCGTTGCGGACAGGAAGAATTACCATGGCCCTGAAGGGGAATTTCGGTTACCGGCCATCCTCCATTTACAGTACAATACCGCCTCGATAAATCACTCCCTCCTGGAGCAATCCACAGCATGCTTACCCTGCGCGGCGCACCGGCCCTGTCAGCCTTTCGACTGGACAAGCTGGCACAGAAACTCTCCGCTGTTCACCCTGATATTAAACTCCTGCATACCGAATACGTGCATTTTGCGGACCTGGTTGCCCCGCTGTCAGCCGACCGTGAAGCGGTGCTGGCACGGTTGCTGGAGTACGGTCCCACCATTAGCGAGGCGGGCCACGTGGCGCAGGCTGATAACGCTGAGTTGCTACTGGTTGTGCCGCGCCCGGGCACAATATCGCCCTGGTCGAGTAAGGCCACTGATATAGCGCACAACTGCGGCCTTGACGCGGTAAAACGCATAGAGAGAGGCGTGGCCTACCAGCTCGCTTTCCCCCAGGATCTCGATGCCGGGGATTATAATTCGATGCTGTCTCTGCTGCATGACCGCATGACGGAGAGCGTGTACACCGACTTGGAACAGGCAGCCGCCCTGTTTATTCAGGCCGCGCCGGCGCCCATGACATCGGTAGATGTACTCGGCCTTGGCCGCTCGGCATTGATCGAGGCCAACCGAGCGCTGGGCCTGGCCCTGGCGGATGACGAAATCGACTATCTGGTGGAGAGTTTTACAGGCCTGGGGCGTAACCCCAACGACATTGAATTGATGATGTTCGCGCAGGCGAACTCCGAACACTGTCGCCACAAGATTTTCAATGCCAGCTGGAGCATAGACGGCGAAGAACAGCCCCTGTCCCTGTTCAAAATGATTCGCAATACCCATGAGCAGGGGGGTGAAAACGTACTCTCTGCCTATTCGGATAACGCCGCCGTCGTGGCCGGTCACAAGGCGGGGCGTTTTTATCCCGATCCTGAAAGCGGTGAGTACAACTTCAGCCAGGAAAATATTCACCTGTTAATGAAAGTGGAAACCCACAACCACCCAACTGCGATTGCGCCTTTCCCCGGGGCTGGTACCGGCTCCGGCGGTGAAATTCGCGATGAGGGCGCGGTAGGCCGTGGCTCCAAACCCAAGGTTGGCCTCAGCGGCTTTTCTGTGTCCAACCTGAATATTCCCGGTTACCTGCAGCCGTGGGAGAGCGAGTACGGCAAACCTGGCCGCATCGTCTCTGCCCTGGATATTATGCTGGAGGGGCCCATCGGCGGTGCCGCTTTTAATAACGAGTTCGGCAGGCCGAATCTTTGTGGCTATTTCCGCAGCTTCGAACTGGAGGCATGGGGTGCCAACGGCCGTGAAGTTCGCGGTTATCACAAGCCGATTATGATCGCCGGTGGCTATGGCAACATCCGCGAGGAACACGTGGAAAAGGGCGAGTATCGTCCCGGCGCCAAATTGATCGTGTTGGGAGGTCCTGCAATGCTCATAGGCCTGGGCGGAGGCGCTGCCTCCTCCATGGCCAGTGGCCAGAGTGCCGAGGACCTGGACTTTGCCTCGGTCCAGCGCCAGAACCCGGAAATTGAGCGTCGTTGCCAGGAGGTGATTGACCGCTGCTGGCAGTTGGGTGAGGCGAATCCTATTGCCTTTATTCACGATGTAGGCGCGGGCGGTCTGTCCAATGCCTTCCCGGAGTTGGTTAAGGACGGCAATCGCGGCGGCAAGTTTGAGTTGCGCAATGTGCCCAATGATGAGCCGGGTATGTCCCCCCTGGAGATCTGGTGCAATGAGTCCCAGGAACGCTATGTCATGGCGGTGGAGCCAGAGAACCTGGCCTGCTTCGAGGCTATCTGCGAACGCGAGCGCTGTCCCTATGCCGTGGTCGGTGAGGCGACGGAGGCCATGCACCTGCAACTCACCGACAGTGAATTCGGTAATGCCCCGGTAGACCTGCCCATGTCGGTGCTGTTTGGCAAGCCGCCGCGCATGCACCGGGAAATTGTTCGCCAGGCCCCGCCGCGCGAGCCGTTGGCGCTGGATGTGACCGTTGCCCAGGCCGCCGAACGTGTTTTACAAATGCCCAGTGTCGCCAGTAAGAGTTTCCTGATCACCATTGGTGATCGTACCGTCACCGGCATGGTTGCGCGTGACCAGATGGTGGGCCCCTGGCAGGTGCCGGTGGCGGATTGCGCAGTGACCACCGTTTCCTACGACAGTTTTGCCGGAGAAGCCATGGCCATGGGCGAGCGCACGCCGCTGGCCCTGCTGGAGGACCCGCTTCCGGTCGGATGGCTGTCGCCGAGGCGATTACCAATATCGCCGCGGCGGCCATTGCCGATATACGCGACATCAAACTCTCTGCCAACTGGATGTGCGCTGCCGGCTATGGTGCAGAAGATGAGGCGCTATACGATACCGTGCATGCGGTCGGGATGGAGTTCTGTCCGCAGTTGGGCATCACCATTCCAGTGGGTAAGGACTCAATGTCCATGCGTACTACGTGGAATGACGACGGTGTGGACAAATCCGTCACCGCGCCCATGTCACTGATTGTGTCCGCGTTTGCGCCTGTCACTGACGCACGGCTCACGGCCACACCGCAATTGCGTCCGCAGGCAGAAGCCAGCCTGTTACTCATTGACCTGGGCCGGGGTGCCAACCGCCTGGGTGGTTCCGCACTGGCGCAAAGCTGCGGGCAGACTGGCGATACCGTCCCCGATGTCGACAGCACTGATCTCAAACGCTTTTTTACCCTGATTCAGGCGTACCTGCGGGATGGGAAGCTACTGGCCTATCACGACCGTTCCGACGGCGGGCTGCTGGCCACCCTGGCGGAGATGGCCTTTGCCGGCCACTGCGGCCTGGCTGTTGATCTGGCCGCCGTTCCGGGTGATGACATGGGGCGGATGTTCAATGAAGAGGCGGGTGCGGTTGTGCAACTGGCCGACGCCGATGTCGCGGGTTTTCGCGAGCGCGCTGCGGCTCTGGGACTGGATGATTGCGTCCACACGATTGGCCGCGCGACGCCTGATGAAGCGCTGGAAATAAAGCATGGTGACCGCAGTATTCTCAGTGGTCAGCGCGGTGTGGTGCAGTCGCTGTGGGCGCGCACCAGTTACCAGATGCAGGCCCTGCGCGATAATCCGGCCTGCGCCGCTGAAGAATTTGCCCGTATCGAGATGCCGGACCCGGGCCTGTCAGCATCGCTTGAGCTTTGCTCCGGGTGAAGATGTTGCCGCGCCCTACATCAACACCGGCGCTCGCCCGCGCATCGCTGTGCTGCGTGAACAGGGTGTCAATGGCCACGTGGAGATGGCCGCGGCGTTTCATCGCGCTGGCTTCGCGCCTTTCGATGTTCATATGAGCGACATTCTCGCCGGTCAACAGCAGTTGCGCGACTTCAAGGGGCTCGCTGCCTGTGGCGGCTTTTCCTATGGTGATGTGCTCGGTGCCGGGGAGGGCTGGGCCAAGAGCATCCGCTTCAATGAGGCCGTGCGCGAGCAGTTCAGTGAGTTCTTTCACCGCGATGACAGCTTTACCCTCGGTGTCTGCAACGGCTGCCAGATGGTCTCTACGCTCAAGGACCTGATTCCGGGTGCAGCGCACTGGCCGCGTTTCGTGCGCAACCGCTCGGAGCAGTTTGAAGCTCGCCTTGCGCTGGTGCAGGTTCAGGAAAGTCCCTCTATCCTGCTCTCGGGGATGGCCGGCTCACACCTTCCCATCGCCGTTGCACACGGCGAGGGCCGCGCTGAATTTGTCGACGACACAGCCCTTGCTGCCTGCGAAGCCACGGGTGCCGTGGCGCTGCGCTATATGGAAAACGACCTGTCGGTGGCCAGCCGGTACCCGGCCAACCCCAATGGCTCACCCAACGGCATTCCGGGCTGTGCAGCCTGGACGGTCGCGTGACGATTATGATGCCCCACCCAGAACGTGTATTTCGTACCGTGCAGTATTCCTGGGCACCGCAAGACTGGGGGGAGGATGGCGGCTGGATGCGCCTGTTCCGCAACGCCAGGGCATGGTTGGCTTGAGTATTCGCACCCCGGCGCAACGCATGGCGCCGGACTCAATCAGAGCATTGGCCTTGAAACCCGCGGCCGCCGCCCCCATGACGAGGGTTAGCGGCCTTGTGGCGCGGGGTCGAATCCTTATAATGACGCCTTTTTTCGAGCCGGGTCCGTTACCTGGCTCCTGTACCGAGCCAACTACATGCTGAACAAATATCCCCTGTGGAAATATCTGCTGGTGCTCTTCATTCTGGTGCTGGGGTTTTTCTACGCCGCACCGAACCTGTACAAGCCCGACCCCGCGTTGCAGATCACGGGGGAGAGTAGCGCTCAACTGATCGACGCGGCTACGCTGGCGCGGGCAGAGAAGGCGCTGGACGAGGTGGGCATTGAATACTTTGGCGAGCTGATCGACCCCGACGGGCGCAATGCACTGATACGCCTGCGTGATGACGCCGTCCAGTTGCAGGCCCAGGCGCGTGTCTCGCGGGCACTGGGGGACGGCTATATCATCGCCCTCAACCTCGCGCCCACCACCCCGGACTGGCTCAGTGACTTTGGTGCGCAACCGATGAAACTTGGTCTGGACCTGCGTGGTGGTGTCCACTTCAAGCTGGAAGTGGACGTGGATGCCGCCATTGAGCGACGCATGGAGTACTATTTTAACGCCACCAAGCGTGCGCTGCGTGAGTCGCGAATCCGCGGTTTTGTAAACCTGGATGAAAATGGGCGCGTCGAAACCAGGTTCAGGAGCGAGGACCTGCGCGAGCAGGCTCGCGACGTGATTGCTGAGAACCATCCCGAACTGATACTCGATCGTGTGGACGAGGAGGACAGCTGGAATCTCTATGCGGTGATGTCTGACGCCACCCGCAGCGAAATTGCTGAGTATGCGGTGAGCCAGAACCTGACGACCCTGCGCAACCGGGTAAACGAACTCGGTGTATCGGAGCCTCTGGTGCAGCGCCAGGGCCAGAACCGTATTGTGGTGGAACTGGCGGGGATCCAGGATACCGCCGAGGCGAAGCGCATCCTGGGTAAGGTCGCCAACCTGGAATTCCGCATGGTGGCAAAGCTGGAAGCGGCGCCTTCAGAGAAGCAGCGTTTCGAGTACCGCAGCCCCGACCGCGCCGGCATGAGCGAGTCGCTGGAGCGCGACGTGATTCTCACCGGCGAGCGGGTCGCCAATGCCCAGGCGAGCTTTGACCAGAATGGCCAGCCCAACGTGCAGATCAGCCTGGACAGCGAAGGCGGCATGCTGATGAGCCGGGCCACCCGGGACAACGTCGGCAGGCGCATGGGCGTGCTGTTTATAGAGCGTAAGTTCCGTACCCGCTATGAGGTGCAGGAAGACGGCTCCGAGGTCATCATCAAGGTGCCCTACGATGAGAAAAAACTGCTGACTGCCCCGGTGATTCAGTCTGCGCTGGGCGCACAGTTCCAGATTACCGGCCTGGACAGCCCGATGGAGTCGTCCGAACTGGCGCTGATGCTGCGTGCCGGCGCGCTTGCTGCGCCTATTTCCTTTGTCGAGGAGCGCACCGTTGGGCCCTCGCTGGGCGCCGAGAATATTCGCCTGGGTGTGAAATCCGTGCAGATCGGCCTCGCCCTGGTGGTGATCTTCATGGTTCTTTACTACCGGGTGTTTGGTATCGCCGCGGTTGTTGCGCTGACCTGCAACCTCGTATTGATGCTGGCTTTCATGTCGTTGATCGGCGCGACGCTGACCCTGCCCGGCATAGCCGGTATTGTCCTCACGGTGGGCATGGCGGTGGATGCCAATGTGCTTATCTTCTCCCGAATACGGGAGGAACTCGGCAATGGCCTCTCCCCGCAGATGGCGATTCACTCGGGCTTTGAACGGGCCGTGGCGACCATTCTCGACGCCAATATCACCACCCTGATAGTCGCCGTCATCCTCTACGCGGTGGGCACTGGCCCCATCAAGGGCTTCGCGGTGACCCTGTCCGTGGGTATTGTTACATCCATGTTTACGGCCATCATGGGCACGAGGGCCCTGATCAACCTCATTTACGGCGGCCGCCGTGTGCAGAAGCTGTCCATTGGAGGTGGTCACTGATGAAAACAATTGATTTCATGGGTCAGCGCAAGATCGCCATCGTTTTCTCGGTGGTCCTGCTGGCAATCTCCATCGGCTCACTGGCTGTGCAACAGCTTGACTGGGGCCTGGACTTCACCGGCGGCACGCTGGTGGAAGTGAACTACAGCGAAACCGCCGATCTCAATGCCATACGCAATACGCTGGATAGTAAAGGGTATGCAGGGGCCATCGTGGTGAGTTTCGGCACAGACAGGGATGTGCTGATTCGCCTGCCCAAAGGCTATTCGGACGCGCAGGGAGCGGAACTGCTCGCCATTCTTGAGGAGGCTTACGACGGTACGGTAGAGCTGCGGCGCATCGAGTTTGTCGGTCCCCAGGTGGGTGACGAGCTGCGCGAACAGGGCGGCCTGGCCATGTTGTTGGCACTGGGTCTGGTCATGCTGTATATCGCTTTCCGCTTCCAGTTCAAATTTGCTGTGGCCGCGGTGGTAGCGCTTATCCATGACGTGCTGGTGGTGCTGGGCTTTTTCTCGGTCACCCGCATGGAGTTTGATTTGACCGTGCTCGCCGCACTGCTGGCGGTAATTGGTTACTCCCTGAACGACACTATTGTCGTTTCAGACCGTATTCGTGAGAACTTCCGTAAGTTGCGCAAGGTAGAGCCGGTAGAGGTGATCAACATCTCACTGTCGGAGACCCTGGGTCGAACCTTGGTGACGTCCTTCACCACGATGCTGGTGTTGATGGCGCTGGCGCTGTTCGGTGGCGAAATGATCAATGCCTTCGCCATTGCGTTGCTGGTAGGCGTTTTTATCGGTACCTACTCGTCGATTTATGTGGCCGCCAATGCGCTGCTGATCATGGGCGTGAACAAGGAAGACCTGATGATCCCCGTCAAGGAAGGGTCGGAGCAGGAAGAAATCGTACCCTGATTGCTTTGCCTGGGGCTGGTTCTTGCAGATTGACAGAGGCGCAGGGTCCAAACTACCCACTTGAAACAGTCAGGCCGCCGCTTTTTGCGCAGCCACGTTTTTGGGGGCCTTCCGCGAGGACTGTCTGAGGCGCTTAAAGGTTGCGGTCAGCAACCTTTGCCGAGTTCCGCAGCGGCCCAAAATCGTGGCGGAGCTTGCGGTCGTTTCAAGTGGGTAGTTTGGGCACTGCGCCGCAGCTCGATGAAAACGCCGAACGCGCCAATGTCTACCCCAACAGCGGCTTGGTCACCTGCAGCACCGCTTTGAAGCACTTGGGGTTACCGCAGACGATATTGCCGGACTCCAGGTAGTTGTCGGAGGCATCGATATCCGACACCAGGCCACCGGCCTCCTTGATCAGCAACGCACCTGCTGCAATGTCCCACTTGGCCAGGCCAATTTCCCAGAACGCATCCAGTCGACCCGCTGCCACGTAGGCCAGGTCCAGCGACGCGGCGCCCGCGCGGCGTATGCCGGCGCATTCCCCTGCCAGCAGTTCTACAGTCTTGGCGTAGGCTTCCAGCTTGTCATCGCAGTGACCCTTGAACGGTATGCCGGTGCCCAGTAGTGCGCCATCGAGGCTGTTGCGCTTGCTGACACGCAGGCGGCGGCCGTTGAGTTGCGCGCCGCGGCCGCGGGAAGCGGTGAATTCTTCGCGGCGAACCGGGTCGACGATTACCGCGTGTTCCAGCTTGCCCTTGTGCAGGCAGGCAATGGAAATCGCATAGTGCGGAATGCCGCGCGCGTAGTTGGTGGTGCCGTCCAGCGGGTCGATGACCCACTGGTATTCCGCATCCTCACTGCCAGTAAGGCCGGTTTCTTCTCCCAGAATGGCGTGGTCGGGATAGGCCTTTTGCAGGTGATAGATGATTTCCTGCTCGGCAATTATATCGACTTCGCTAACGTAGTCGTTCACACCCTTGGCCACCACATCGATACGATCGAGATCATCCGAGGCGCGCACGACATTTTCACCGGCCTTGCGGGCGGCGCGTAGCGCAATGTTGATCATCGGTTCCATGGTGTCTTCCTCAGGGTCAGCGGGCGCGGGATTATAGAGCAACTTCGGTAAAAAATCTGCTAAACTTCGCGCCCCGAAAAGGCCCGTAACCTCATGAATCTCGACAATATCCGCATCGTTCTGGTTAACACCAGTCACCCCGGTAATATCGGTGGTGTGGCGCGCGCGATGAAGAATATGGGGCTGTCGCGTCTCTATCTGGTCGAGCCCAGGCAGTTCCCTGATGAGCAGGCGAGCTGGCGAGCGGCTTCTGCCGCGGACATACTGGATAATGCTGTGGTGACGCCTTCTCTTAATGAGGCGATAGCCGATTGCCAGTTTGTGGTGGGTACCAGCGCCCGTGGCCGTCGTATTCCGTGGCCGCTGCTGGACCCGCGTCGGTGCGCTGAACGCATGGCGGAGGCCTCGGCGTCGCAGCAGGTGGCGGTGCTGTTTGGGCGCGAGGACCGCGGGCTGACCAATGATGAGCTGAAGCTATGTAACCTGCACCTCAATATCCCTACCTCCGCCGACTACAGTTCGCTTAACCTGGCCATGGCGGTGCAAGTGGTCTGCTACGAGCTGCGTATGTTGCTGGATGCTGATCGCCTGCCGCGAGCAGAGGACGAACAGTGGGATGCGCCGTTCGCGACGCTGGAAAATATGGAGCGTTACTACGCAGCATCTGGAACAAACGCTGATTGATATTGAGTTCCTGGATCCTGCGGCTCCGCGACAGCTGATGGTCGCGGCTGCGCCGCTTGTACAGCCGCGTCCGTCTGGACGAGATGGAGCTGAACATCCTGCGTGGCATTCTCTCCGAGACCCAGAAGTCCGTTGGCAAGGCCCGATACTCGGGCGATTAAAGACCAAGTAAATCACTCAATTTATAGTTGACCAAAATAGTAGGGTATTGCATAATTCTGGTCATCGAAATAGCAGGGGCAATGCCATGCGACTGACAACAAAAGGACGCTACGCCGTCACCGCCATGCTGGATCTGGCGCTTCACGGGAGTGATGGCCCGGTGAGCCTGGCAGATATTTCTGGCCGGCAGGATATTTCGCTGTCCTATCTGGAGCAGTTGTTTGCCAAATTGCGTCGCAACGACCTGGTGACCAGTGTGCGCGGCCCCGGCGGCGGCTATTGCCTTAGCCGAGGCTGGGACGAGATATTCGTGGCACAGATTATCGATGCGGTGAATGAGGCAGTGGATGCCACTGGCTGTGGTGGCACCAGCGACTGCCAGCAGGGTGAGGTGTGCCTGACTCACCACCTGTGGTGTGACCTGAGCAGCAGATACATAGCTTTCTCAGTCAAATCAGCCTCGCCAACCTGGTAGAGCGACGTGAAGTGCAGCATATTTCCGCGCGGCAGGACGCCCGCGCGGGACAGGAAGATACCCTTGTCCTCAGCCGGGCCTGAACGCAGTAACGGAGTTAGTTAGTAATGGAAAAACCGATTTATTTTGATTATCTGGCCACCACGCCCGCCGACCCTCGCGTCGTGGAGAAGATGGTGCACTGTCTGTCGATGGAAGGGAACTTTGGCAACCCTGCCTCGCGTTCCCACTTTTACGGCTGGAAGGCGGAGGAAGCGGTGGAAACGGCGCGCCGCCAGGTGGCAGACCTGATCACACGCCGATCCCCGGGAAATCGTCTGGACGTCCGGAGCGACCGAATCGGACAATCTGGCGATCAAGGGTGTGGCGCACTTTTACCAGAAAAAGGGCAAGCACATCGTTACCTCAAAAATCGAGCACAAGGCGGTGCTGGATACTTGCCGCCAGCTGGAGCGGGAAGGGTTTGAGGTCACTTACCTGGACCCGAATGAGCAGGGGCTGATTACGCCCGAGGTGGTCGCGGCAGCGCTGCGCGAAGACACGGTCCTGGTCAGCATCATGCATGCCAACAACGAAATCGGCACGGTGAATGATATCGCCGGCATCGGTGAAGTCACCCGCAACGCCGGTGTTCTGTTCCACGTCGATGCTGCCCAGAGCGCGGGTAAAATCGACATTAACATGGAGCGAGATGAAGGTAGACCTGCTGTCTCTGTCCGGGCACAAAATGTATGGCCCCAAAGGAATTGGCGTGCTTGTACGTGCGACGTAAACCGCGGGTGCGCCTGGAGGCGCAGATGCACGGAGGCGGTCATGAGCGTGGCATGCGCTCCGGTACCCTGGCCACGCACCAGATTGTTGGCATGGGCGAGGCGGCACGCATTTGCACGGAAGAGATGGACGAGGAGGCCGTTGCGACTGCAAGGCTCTGCGCCAGCGCTTCTGGGATGGCATCAAGGATATCGAGGAAGTGCACGTCAACGGCGATATGGACGCAGCGTCTGCCCGGCGCAATGAATGTCAGTATCGCCTTCGTGGAAGGCGAATCGCTGATCATGTCGCTGAAGGACCTGGCGGTCTCCAGTGGCTCAGCCTGCACCTCGGCGAGCCTGGAGCCGTCCTATGTGCTGCGCGCACTGGGTCTGAATGATGAGCTGGCGCACAGCTCACTGCGATTCAGCTTTGGTCGTTTTACGACGGAAGAAGACGTGGATTTGGCCGTGCGCAGATTTGCGCAACGCGGTTGGCAAATTGAGGGAGCTTTCGCCCCTGTGGGACATGTACAGGACGGTATCGATCTCAACACCATTGAATGGGCAGCCCACTAGGAACAGAGGAGCAATCATGGCTTACAGCGAAAAAGTACTGGATCATTACGAAAATCCCCGCAACGTCGGCAAGATGGACGCCAGCGATGAAACCGTGGGTACGGGCATGGTTGGCGCGCCCGCCTGCGGCGATGTGATGCGCCTGCAGATCAAGGTCAATGCCGAGGGCATCATCGAAGATGCCAAGTTCAAGACCTACGGTTGCGGCTCCGCCATTGCTTCCAGCTCCCTCCTCACCGAGTGGGTCAAAGGCAAGAACCTGGATGAGGCGGAGCAGATCAAGAACACCCAGATTGCGGAGGAACTGGCCCTGCCGCCGGTGAAGATTCACTGCTAGCGTGTTGGCCGAAGATGCCATCAAGGCGGCGGTCAAGGATCTGCGCGGGAAACGAGGAGAGGCCTGATGGGCATTACCATCACCGAGTCTGCAGCCCGGCATGTGGCTGCGCAACTGGAGAGCCGTGGCAAGGGCTTGGGTGTTCGCCTGGGTGTTACCACCTCCGGGTGCTCGGGCATGGCTTACGTGCTGGAGTTTGTCGATGAACAGGTCGCCCGAAGACCTGGTGTTTGAAGACCACGGCGTGAAAGTGTTCATCGACCCCAAAAGCCTGGTTTACCTTGAGGGCACCGAACTGGACTTCGTGCGTGAGGGTTTGAATGAGGGCCTTGCAGTTTCGCAACCCCAATGTTTCTGCTGAATGCGGTTGCGGAGAGAGTTTCACCGTATAATTCGCAGCTGCCAACGCCCGGGCCCGTTTTATGCCTTTCCCAGACTTTTCCCAGAACTACTTCCAGTTGTTCGATCTGCCTGCGCAGTTTGCGGTTGATACCGGCTTTACTGGGTGCGCGCTATCGGCAGTTGCAGCAGGAGTTGCATCCTGACCGTTATGCCGCCGCTGCGGCGCATGAGCAGCGTATGGCAGTGCAGTACTCGGCGTTGGTCAACGAGGCCTATGCAACACTCAGTGCAGCCCCTGACGCGGGCACTATACCTGTTGGAACTGGCCGGCATGAGTCAGGAGGAAGTATCGCCGCCAGCAGTTGGATGGCGGCTTCCTGATTGAACAGATGGAATTGCGTGAAAAACTGGAGTCGATGCATGACCTGGTCGATCCGGATAGCTGTGCTGGAGCACCTGGTCACGGAGATTGGCGGTGATATCAGGGCGCACCAGGCGGAGTTTGAGGCAGCCTATCAGGCAGCCAGATTGCCTGCCGCGGCCAGCGCCTGCGTGAAAATGCAATACCTGGAAAAGCTGCTGCAGGAAGCGGAGCAGATCGAATCCGAATTAATGGATAACAAGCTAAATGGCGCTTATTGCAAATAGCAGAGCCGGGCCAGTCTCCCGTACCGCACCAGGTCAAGCTCGCGGTGGGCATTGATCTGGGTACCACCAATTCGCTGGTCGCCACGGTGCGCGGTGGTCGGCCGCGTGTACTGCCGGATGAGCAGGGCGACGGTGATGCTGCCCTCGGTGGTCAACTACTGCGAGCACCGAAGGCGCGCTTGTCGGTGCCGCGGCTGCTCGGCCCTGGCCAGTGACCATCCGGCGGATACCCTGGTCTCGGTCAAGCGATTCATGGGGCGCGGCAGGGCTGATGCGCAGCAGCGATGCGCAGCGTTCCCATTACCAGCTCGCCGAAGGTGAGGAGGGCATGGTGCAGTTTTGTGACCAGCGCGGGCGAGGTCAGTCCGGTTGAGGTGTCGGCGGAGATTCTGCGCTGTTCTGCGTCCGCGGGCGCGTGAAACCCTGGGTGGAGAAATTGAAGGCGCGGTTATCACGGTGCCCGCATACTTCGATGAGGCCCAGCGCCAGGCCACCAAGGATGCGGCAACCCTGGCCGGACTGCCGGTATTGCGACTGCTCAACGAACCTACAGCGGCGGCAGTCGCCTATGGCCTGGACGCTGCTGAGCGAGGGTGTCATCGCGGTCTATGACCTGGGCGGCGGCACCTTTGATATTTCCATACTGCGCCTGCACCGGGGAGTGTTTGAGGTGCTGGCGACCGGCGGTGATACCGCGCTGGGCGGCGATGACTTTGATGCGGCTATCGCTGACTGGGTGTTGCAGCGAGCTGGCCTCGCCGACACTGCAGCCGGGTCAGCATCGGCAGCTGCACAGCCGTTGCGCGCGGTGCCAAGGAGCAGCTTTCAGTCGACGCTGACAGTGTGGCGTTGCCACTGGACGGTATCATTCCCGGCGGCGAGCAGGTGACCCTGTCACGCGAGAGGTTTCGAAGAGCTGGTGCAGCCGTTGGTCAAGCGCACACTGCGAGCTTGCCGCCGTTGCCTGCGCGATGCCGGAATGGATGACGAGATCGACGATATCGTCATGGTGGGCGGCTCCACCCGTGTGCCGCTGGTGCGCGAGGCGGTTGCGGAGTTTTTCAGGCGCCAGCCACTGACGGATATCGATCCCGACCAGGTGGTGGCGATCGGTGCGGCGATTCAGGCGGATATCCTGGTGGGTAACAGGCCCGAGGGCGACCTGCTGTTGCTGGACGTGATCCCGCTGTCACTGGGTCTGGAAACCATGGGTGGGCTGGTGGAAAAGATTGTTCCGCGCAACACCACTATCCCGGTCAGCCCGTGCCCAGGAATTTACCACCTTCAAGGATGGCCAGACAGCGCTGGCCGTGCATATTGTGCAGGGTGAGCGCGAGCTGGTGGCTGACTCTCGTTCGCTGGCGCGCTTCGAATTGCGCGGTATTCCGCCCATGGTGGCCGGTGCCGCGCGCATCCAGGTGACCTTCCAGGTGGATGCCGATGGCTTGCTCAATGTGTCGGCGCGGGAGGAGACCACCGGGGTCGCAGAGCAGCGTCACCGTCAAGCCCTCTTTTGGCCTGAGTGATGAACAGATCACCGACATGTTGCAGGCGTCCTTCAGCCATGCCGCGGACGATAAGCATGCCCGGCAGCTGGCGGAGCAGCGTCTGGACGCGCAGCAATTACTGGAGGGTCTGGAGGCGGCTCTGGCCGCAGACGGTGACGCATTGCTGAGCCGGCGGAGTGTGAGGCGCTGCATGCCAAAATGCGCGAATTGCAGGACGCCGCTCGAGGGTGAAGACGTTGACGCTGATACGCCGCCTTACTGAGGCACTGGGTCGTGCCAGTGAGGCCTTTGCGGCGCGGCGAATGGACAAGAGTATTCAAACAGGCCCTGGCCGGGCGTCAGCCTGGAAGAGCTGGACGAGGAGATAAGCGAATGACCCGGATCGTGGTCCTGCCCAATGAAACCCTGTGCCCGGAGGGCGCGGTGATCGAGGCCGAGCCGGGCGAAAGTGTTTGTCGTGCGCTGTTGCGTAACGATATAGAGATCGAGCACGCCTGCGAAATGTCCTGCGCCTGCACCACCTGCCATGTCATTGTGCGTGAGGGTTACGATTCAATGGACGAGCCCGACGAACTGGAAGACGATTACCTGGACAAGGCCTGGGGTCTGGAGCCGGACTCCCGCCTGAGTTGCCAGGCGATCGTCGGCGCGAGAAGACCTGGTGGTAGAAATTCCACGCTACACCATCAATATGGTATCTGAACGACACTAACCCCCGTCTTTGATGCCAACTGTTCAATGCTTTACCAGGCTTTGGATAGCGCGTCACTGATGTAGCCGATACAGGAGGCAAACATGCGCTGGACCGATATTACCGACATGCCATCGAGCTGACCGAGGCCCACCCGGACGTGGACCCACTGAGCGTCAACTTTGTCGATCTGCGGGCCTGGGTGCTGGCACTGCCTGAGTTTGAGGACGATCCCGACCACTGCGGCGAAAAGATTCTCGAGGCCATCCAGGCCGCCTGGATAGAGGAACTGGACTGATTTCCCCGGTATTGTTTGGGCTTAGCCCGTAACACAACTGAGCAAATCGACGGCGTTTATGTCCCGACCCATGCAGCCCCGTTCAGGGTGAAACCCATTTCCACCCAAAATCCGTATAATTGCGCTGATTTAAACGCAGCTGTCCCGCGCGGGCTACAGGGTGAAAGTCCGCCCGCAAGTCCGTATAATTACCGCTTTGTAAATGTAACTCTGGAGATCCCCCATGGCCGTAGAACGACCCTGTCCATCATCAAGCCCGATGCTGTTGGTAAGAACATTGTCGGCAAGATTTACTCCCGTTTTGAAACCAATGGCCTGCAGATCGTGGCCTCCAGAATGCTGCGCCTGAGCGATGTGGTAGCCGGCGGTTTTTACGCTGAGCACCGCGAGCGTCCTTCTTTCCCGCGCTGATCGAGTTCATGACCTCGGGCCCCGTGGTGGTGCAGGTGCTTGAAGGTGAGGGTGCCATTGCCAAGAACCGCGAGCTGATGGGTGCCACCAATCCCCAGGAAGCAGCAGAGGGCACCATCCGTGCCGATTTCGCCTCCTCCATCGATGCCAACGCGGTACACGGTTCCGATTCTCCCGCATCGCCGCGCGCGAAATCGCCTACTTCTTCGCTGCCAGCGAGATCTGCGAGCGCTAGGCAGCTGACTGTGACCCAGATGATCGCCAGTTCAGTCTGCCAGTGCAGCCAGCCCCAGCAAGGGTAAACCTGCTGGGCCTGCCGCTGACGCCAGATGGAGCAGTTTTTCCTGGATATCGGGGAGAAGAAGTTCCGTGCCCAGCAGGTGCTGAAGTGGATACATCATCACGGGGTCGACCGATATCGAGCAGATGACCAATCTGGGCAAGGCGCTGCGCGAAAAGCTGCTGCAGGAAGCCGAGGTGCGCCCGCCGGAGATTGTCAGCCAGCACGATTCCAGCGACGGTACCCGCAAGTGGGCGATTCGCGTGGAAGGTGGCGGCCTGGTGGAGACGGTACTGATTCCCGATGGCAATCGCGCCACGCTGTGTGTCTCCTCGCAGGTGGGTTGCAGCCTGGATTGCAGTTTTTGCTCCACCGGCAAGCAGGGTTTTCAGCGCGACCTGAGCGCCGCGGAGATCATTGGCCAGGTGTGGCTGGCGATCAAATCCTACGATGCCTTCCAGTCCGGCAATGGCCGGGTGGTCACCAACGTGGTGATGATGGGCATGGGTGAGCCCCTGCTGAATTTTGACAACGTGGTGGCCGCCATGGACCTGATGATGGAGGACCTGGCCTACGGCATCTCCAAGCGTCGGGTCACGCTGAGTACCTCCGGTGTGGTGCCCGCGCTGGATCGGCTGGCTGAAGTCAGCGAGGCTTCGCTGGCGGTGTCCCTGCACGCACCCAATGATGCCTTGCGCAATCAGCTGGTGCCGATCAACCGCAAGTACCCCATCGCCATGCTGCTGCGAGAGCGCGCCGCAATTATATCGATGCCCAGAGCGACAAAAAGCGCGTGGTAACCATCGAATACACCCTGATCGCCGGTGTCAATGATCAGCGCGAACAGGCCCGTGAACTGGCGCAGCTGCTGCAGGATTTTCCCTGCAAGATCAACCTGATTCCCTTTAACACCTTCGCCCAGTCCGATTATCAGCGCCCCAGCGGAAATGCGGTGTCGCGTTTCTGGCAAGTGCTGGTGGATGCAGGATATATTGTCACTGTGCGCACCACCCGCGGCGATGATATTGACGCCGCCTGCGGCCAGTTGGTGGGCCAGGTGGTGGATCGCACGCGGCGCAGCGAACGCCATCGCGCAGCGGCACGAACACGCAGAATAACTCGAGAGTGGGGTAGGCTGTGATATTTATGCTGTGGATAAACTTAGCGCATCGGCTGCACTGGCTGGTTGGTGCCTGGTTGCTGCAGCGGCTGCATAACGACCACGGAACAGTGTTTTACTGAAAAGGCGTCCCCGAGAAGGCGCCTGGAGCGGCGTGTGGAACTGGCGCGCCAGTACATCGGTGAGGGCAACTGGGACAACGCCAAGCGCAACCTGCAAGCTGGCCTACGAAATCGATCCCAATAATGCCGAGGTGCATGAGGCCTTTGCCCTGGTATACCAGAGCACCGGCGAGTTTGAGCTGGCGGAAGAGAGTTTCAAGACCGCGATCCGGCTGGATCGCAAGTTTTCCCGGGCGCGCAATAACTACGCGGCGTTTCTCTACTCCCAGCAGCGCTACGAGGAGGCCGAGAAGCAACTGGAGTACGTGGTGCAGGATACACTGTACAAGGCCCGGCCCGCGCGCTTTCGTCAACCTGGGGCTGTGCCGGCGTCCAGCTGTTTGAATCGCAGGGCGCAGAGGAGGCGTTTCGGCGTGCGCTGACCATGGATCGCATGAATCACATTGCCCTGCTGGAATTGGCGCAGTTGCGTTACGATGCGCAGGATTTACAGGACCGCCGGGCAGTATTACGACACCTATCGCACCGTGGTGCGGCAGCAGTCGGCCCGCGGCTTGTGGCTGGGTATACGCCTGGCTCGCGAGTCAGGAGACCGGGATGCAGAGGGCAGCTATGCGCTGGCGCTGTCGAACCTCTACCCGAAGTCACCGGAGTATCGAAGCGTATCAACGGGGCTCTGTGAAGTGACTAGCGATGCGCCGCCAGATACGCCTTCAGGTTGACGCCTTCGTTACGCCGGGCACGCTGCTGCGCAATGCCGCCCGCTGAGCAGCGCTGTCGGAGCGGGAGGTGGAGGACTTGCTCAACCTGATGCCCGGCTATGTGGCGATTCTGGAGCGCGATGATTACCAGGCGCTGCGCAGCCCGGCATTCGCTCGCGGCTATGTGCGCGCCTATGGCCAGCTGATGGAACTGGATGAAGCGGAGCTGTTGCGGGCCTTTGATCAGACAGCGCGAGCATCGGGCCAAGGAGAAGAAACGTGTTGAAACCCGTCCCCTGCAGCTGCAGCGCACTGGCGCGGGCGTGGTTATTGGTTTGGCTGATTTTATTGTGTTGGTGTTTGCCCTGTGGTGGTGGCAGGGTCAGGACGAGGCCGCCTCCACGCCTGTTAACTCGATTGGGGGGCCGGCGCCCGCAGCAGAGGGCACAGAGGTGAATGATGAAAACTGAATCTCCTATCAAGCGCCGGGTTTCCCGGAAGATCTATGTTGGTGATGTTGCCGTCGGTGGCGATGCACCAATCAGTGTGCAGAGCATGACCAATACGGAAACCTGTGACGTTGCCGCAACGGTGGCCCAGGTGCAGGCGATTGCGGACGCGGGTGCCGATATTGTGCGTGTCTCGGTGCCCAGCATGGAGGCCGCAGAGGCGTTTCAAGCAGATTCGCGCCAGGGTCGAAGTGCCGCTGGTGGCAGATATTCATTTTGATCACAAGATCGCCCTGAAAGTGGCTGAGTACGGCGTGGACTGCCTGCGCATCAATCCCGGTAATATCGGCCGCGACGACAAGGTCCGTGAAGTCATCAACAGTGCCAGGGACAAGGGTATCCCTATCCGCATCGGCGTTAACGCGGGTTCACTGGGCAAGGATCTGCAGCGCAAGTACGGTGAGCCAACCGCTGAAGCGCTGGTGGAATCAGCCATGCGCCATGTCAGACATCCTGGATAAGCACAATTACCCTGATTTTAAGGTCAGCGTGAAGGCGTCCGAGGTATTTATGGCCGTGGACGCTTACCGGCTGCTGGCGAAGCAGATCGAGCAGCCCCTGCACCTGGGTATCACGGAGGCGGGTGGTTTGCGCGGTGGTACGGTCAAGTCTGCGGTGGGCCTGGGCATGCTGCTGATGGATGGTATCGGTGACACCCTGCGGGTCTCACTGGCCGCTGACCCGGTGGAAGAGGTTAAGGTGGGCTTTGAGATTCTCAAGAGCCTGAAATTGCGCAGCCAATGGCATCAATTTTATCGCCTGCCCCAGCTGCTCGCGACAGAACTTTGATGTCGTCGCTACCATGAACACGCTGGAGCAGCGTCTGGAAGACATGCGCACACCCATGGATGTCGCGGTGATAGGCTGTATCGTCAATGGCCCCGGCGAGGCGCGGGAGGCCGATATTGGCCTGACCGGCGCCACGCCCAGTAACCTGATCTACGTCGACGGCGAACCGGATCACAAGATCAGCAATGAGGATTTTGTTGATCACCTGGAACAGGTGATCCGAGACAAGGCGGCGCGAGCTGGAACAGCAGCGTGCCGAGGAAGATGAAAAGCTGATCCTCAAAACATCGGCCTGAGCGCTGGCCACAGATAACTGGAGCGAACGTGAGTAATATCCGAGCCATTCGCGGGATGAACGACATCCTGCCGGATGAGACAGCCGATCTGGCAGTATCTGGAAGCAACGGTGCGCGACCTGGTGGCGAGTTATGGCTATGGCGAGATTCGTATGCCGATGGTTGAGCAGACCGACCTGTTCAAGCGCTCTATCGGCGAAGTGACCGATATCGTCGAGAAGGAGATGTACACCTTCGATGATCGCAACGGCGAGAGCCTGACCCTGCGCCCGGAGGGCACCGCCGGTTGCGTGCGCGCTGCTATTCAGCACGGCCTGCTCAATACCACAGCGCCGTCTGTGGTATGTCGGCCCCATGTTTCGCTATGAACGGCCGCAGAAAGGGCGTCAGCGCCAGTTTCACCAGATGGGCGTCGAGGCCTTTGGCGTTGCTACGCCGGATATGGATGCCGAGGTCATTTTGCTGAGTGCGCGGTTGTGGCAGCAACTCGGGATTGCCGGCGACGTGGAGCTGCAGTTGAACTCCATCGGCAGTCTGCAGGCGCGCGCGGCCTATCGCGAGGCACTGGTGGAGTACCTGCAACAGCACAGGGATGCGCTGGATGAAGACAGCCAGCGGCGCCTGGAGAGTAATCCCCTGCGTATCCTCGATAGCAAGAACCCGGACACCCAGGCGCTGCTCGATGCTGCCCCGGCCCTTGGCGATTACCTGGATGCCGAGTCAAGAGCAGATTTTGATCGGGTAAAGGCGCTGTTGCAGGCTGCCGGCGTTGCTTATACCGAGAATCCGCGCCTGGTGCGTGGCCTGGATTACTACAACAAGACCGTGTTCGAGTGGGTCACCGACAAGCTGGGTGCACAGGGGACAGTCTGTGCAGGTGGTCGCTACGATGGCCTGGTGGGGCAACTGGGTGGTAAGCCCGTTCCCGGTATGGGATTTGCCATGGGTATGGAGCGTCTGGTGCTGCTGTTGGAGGCCTGTGAGCAATTGCCGCCGGTGACCGCAGAGGCTGATGTCTATGTGGTCAGTTATGGTGATGAGGCACAGACAGCGGCCTTTGCCGCCTCAGAGCAGTTGCGTGATGCCTTTGCGGGCCTCAGAATCGTGCAGCACACGGGCGGTGGAAGTTTCAAGAGCCAGATGAAAAAAGCCGACAAGAGCGGTGCCCGGGTCGCACTGATCTGGGGTGAAGACGAAGTCGCCGCAGGCACTGTCAGCCTCAAGGCGCTGCGCGGCCACGATGGTGTGCAACAGGGCCAGCAGTCTGTGGCCCGGGAACAATTGGAAGAGGCACTGCGGGCACTGCTGGCAGACTGAGATATAGCGAGAGGATAGAGCAAAAGTGGAACAGTACCGCACCGAAGAAGAACAGGTAGAAGCGCTGAAGAAGTGGTGGGATGAAAACGGACGCTCTGTCATTGTGTCCGTGATCGTGGCCCTGGGCCTGGGCCTGGGCTGGCAGGGCTGGCAAAAATACCAGCAGGGCGCTGAAGAGGGCGCTTCCAACAGTTACCAGAGCATGCTGCAACTGCTGTCCTCCGGTGACGAAAGTGCTGCTGGCGATATCGCCAGGGAGATAAAGCTGGAATTTAGCCGCAGTACTTACGCGCAATTCGCTGGCTTGCATCTTGCCAGACTCGCGGTTAATGAGGGCGACCTGGTAACGGCGGAGTCTGAGTTGCGTTGGGTGCTGGGTCGAGCTGACCAGGGGTCTGACACCATGCTGTTGGCGCAACTGCGTCTGGCCAGGGTGCTGGCGTCCAGTGGTGACCCGGAACAGGCCCTGTCGATTCTGCAAAGTGCAGACCCCGGCACCTACGCTGCTGCCTACCAGGTGGCGCTTGGCGACACCCTGCTGCTGCTGGAGCGCGCGGACGAAGCGCGCCAGGCGTATGAGTCGGCGTTGATGCTGGCGTCCCGTGGAGAAGGCCAGGTTAACCTGGGGATGCTGCAGCAGAAACTGGAGAGCCTCAGCCAGCAGGCGCCGCGCGAACTGGCTGCCCCTGCGTCCGCAGTAACGGATGGCGCTGGAGAGGAGGACTAGGGCATGCGTTCATTACAATGGTTACTGAGCCTGATGCTGGTGCTCAGCCTCGGTGCCTGCAGCACCGTCGAGGGCTGGTTTGAGGTTGATGATGAAGACCCTACAGCGCCCGTAGACCTTGTGGACTTCGAAGAAACGGTAAAGATCAAGAAGCTCTGGTCCACGGGCGTGGGCGACGGCCAGGGTAAGGGCTTGTACAAGCTGCAACCGGTTATGGCGGGCAATACCATCTACGCTGCCGGCGCAGACGGTGAGGTCAAGGCAATAGACCGCGAGCGCGGTAAGACACTTTGGGATACTGACCTGGACACCGGGCTGTCTGGCGGTGTCGGCATGTACGAGGATGCGCTGTTCGTGGGCAGTTCGGATGGCTCAGTATTGAAGCTCTCTGCCCAGAGTGGTGAATTGCAATGGTCCACCCGCTTGCAGGGTGAAGTGTTGGCCCCACCCCAGAGCAACGGTGAGGTTGTGGTTGCGCAGACCTATGACGGCAAATTGCAGGGGCTGGACTTTACCACCGGCGAAAAGCTGTGGACTTATGACAGTGATGTGCCTGTGCTGACCATTCGCGGCACCAGTGCCCCCATCATTAATGGCGATACCGTGTATGCCGGTTTTGCCAACGGCCGGGTGATAGCCTTTGACGCTCGCAGCGGCGGTGTGAAGTGGGAGGTGCGCGTGGCTATTTCCCAGGGACGCTCGGAGATTGAGCGCATTGTCGATGTGGACGGCGCCATGGCGCTGATAGGCAATGAGCTTTATGCGGCCAGCTACCAGGGCCGGGTCGTGGCCATCGATGTGGCCGCCGGACGCAAGATATGGCAGAAAGACGTGTCGTCTTTCTCTGGTGTATCCCAGGGCTTTGGCAACGTCTATGTCACCGATGACGACGGTACCGTCAGCGCCTACCTGCGCAACGGGCAGGGTCTGCGCTGGGAGCAGGATGCACTGGGCTATCGCGAGTTGTCGCGGCCTACCCCGGTGAGCAGCTACCTTGCCGTGGTTGACTATGCCGGCTACCTGCACCTTATGTCCCAGGTAGATGGCGAGTTCGTCGGCCGGGTGAAGGCGGGTGGCGGCGGTGCTCGGGCCAATATGCTGACGACGGTAATGTGCTCTACGTGTTTACCAACGATGGCGACCTGATCGCCTATGAGATTACCGCCAGGAAGTGATGATTCCTGTCATCGCCCTGGTCGGGCGCCCCAATGTCGGTAAGTCAACGCTCTTTAATCAACTGACGCGCAGCCGCGATGCCCTGGTGGCCAATTTTCCCGGCCTTACGCGCGACCGCAAGTACGGTGAAGCGCGTTTGGGCGAACGTCCCTTCGTGGTGATTGACACCGGTGGTATCAGTGGCGATGAGCATGGCATCGACTCGGAAATGGCCGAGCAGTCGCTGGTGGCAATCGAAGAGTCCGACGCAGTCCTGTTTATGGTCGATGCGCGGGAGGGGCTCAACCCTGCGGACCAGTCCCTGGCCCGTCATCTCCGGCAGCGCAACAAGGCGTTTCACCTGGTGGTAAACAAAATCGACGGTGTTGATCCGGATGTCGCCGTGAGCGACTTTTACGCACTGGGCGTTGAATCCATGTTCGCTATTGCTGCCAGTCATGGCCGTGGCATACGCGCCATGATTGCCGATGTATTGCAGCCATTTCCGGAGGAAGACAGGCAAGAGGAAGAGGAGGATTTCCCTCGAAGTACACGGGTAGCGGTGGTCGGCCGCCCCAATGTGGGCAAGTCTACCCTGGTCAATCGTCTCCTGGGGGAAGACCGGGTAGTGGTATACGACGAGCCTGGAACGACGCGGGACAGTATTTATATCGACTTCCAGCGGGCCGAGCGCGACTACACCCTGATCGATACCGCCGGTGTGCGCCGTCGCAAGAATGTCCGGCAAACCGTGGAAAAGTTCTCCATTGTTAAAACCCTGAAGGCCATCGACGACGCACACGTGGTGGTGCTGGTCATGGATGCCCACGAGGGCATTGTGGACCAGGACATGCACTTGCTGGGCCATTGCATAGAGGCCGGCCGCGGCCTGGTGCTGGCGGTGAACAAGTGGGACGGCGTGGAGCCGGACCAGCGCGACTGGATAAAGAGCGAATTGGGCCGCCGTTTGGCATTTGCGGACTACGCAGATACGCACTTTATCTCTGCCCTGCATGGCACTGGCGTGGGTCACCTGTACAAGTCTATCGACGCGGCCTTTGAGTCAGCCACGCGCAAGCTGTCTACCAACGCCCTGACCCGGATCCTGGAGGGTGCTGTATTTGACCATGCGCCACCTATGGTTAACGGTCGCCGTATTAAATTGCGCTATGCCCACGCCGGCGGGCAGAACCCGCCGCTTATCGTGATCCACGGTAACCAGACCGGCAAGGTCCCCAACAGCTACCAGCGGTATCTGGAAAAAATCTATCGCCGGGAACTGAAGCTGGTCGGTACACCGGTCCGTATCGAGTTCCGCACGTCGGACAACCCCTACTCCGAAAAACGTAATAAGCTCACTCAACGCCAGGTACAACGCAAGCGGCGGATGATGGCGCATGTTAAAAAGAACAAGAAGAAAAAGCGCTAGCGACTGTCTTTCATGCGCCTTTGGGCCTCGTAATCGGCCTCCTGGCGAAGCCCCGGGGGACAGGTATGTGAGGCCCCAACACCATGCCTGCTGATCTGGATACCCGCGCTAACGTCGAGCAATTCGTTGACGCGTTTTATGCCAGGTTGCTGGCTGATCCGCTGCTGGCGCCCATTTTTGTCGATGTGGCTGCGGTAGACCTCTCGGTGCATCTACCCCATATCAAGGATTACTGGTGCAAGTTGCTGCTGGGTGAACAGGGCTATCAGCGTCATACCATGGCGATTCACCGCCAGCTGCATGCCCGACGCGCTCTCACCAGCGAGGATTTTACGCGCTGGCTTGGCCTGTTTGAGGAGACGCTGGACGAGGGTTATGCCGGCCCTCATGCCGAAAAAGCGCGTCGTATCGCAACTGCTATAGCCGGGAATATGCAGCAAGGGCTCCCTGATTAACCTTTCTTTTTGCTGTTAACATGTTGAAAGTAGTAAGGAAAATATTTTTCTTGCCCGCTCGCTTGCGATCTCAGAATATAGTGTTATAGTTATGCATAACACCATATCAATGAGAGATGACGACCATGAGTGTCAAGCCGAGAAGAAATGTGTTGGTATACAGCGATGAACGCGTTCTGGTATACGCCGGACTGTTCCTGATATGCGCGATGTTGGCTGCCCTGGGCATGGGCCCCGTAGCTTTCTGGAGTTTTCTTCCCGCTGCGGTATTGTCGGAAGTGCTCTCGGGGGTTACCCCCAAGCAGCATAGCAAGCGACTGTAGGGGGCCCGGCCATGTGGCGAATTTGCCTGCTTTTCATCGTTACCCTGTCCACTGCGGTACTCGCCAGCGAGAGGGCTAATCCGCTTGACGCGGCCGAGGCACGCGATGCCTACTGCCTGGATGCACCGGTGGAAGAGCGTGAGAGGCCAGCGGCGGTTGAGGGAGGAGGGGGTATCTCCCTGTCCGGCCTGGCGGCCACCCTCGGTATAGGGTTACTGAGTTTACTGTGCCTGATTCCAGTGGCACTGCTGGCGGAATGGTTAATGGGGCGAGAAAAGACCGCCGATGATTCAAGTGCGGCATGGGGGTAAGAGCGATGATAATTCGAAGTGTACTAGCGGTGGCCATGGCGTTTTGTTGCCTGGCGGCCACAGCAGAGACCCTGCAGGTCAGCGACCTGGCGATAGATGAAGTCCACGTGGTGGGTAATGTAGAGGTTGAAATCAGCCAGGGCAGTGAGGTACAGCTTCTGGTGAGGGGCGACGAGGATGAACTCAACCTACTGCCTTTCTACACCAGGGGAGACACCCTGGTACTGGGTGCATCGCAAGAAAATCCGGGAGAATCTTTCTCCAGCGTTAAATACAAGCTGACCGTTGAGCGGCTGAGAGACTTGCGCCTCAGCGGCAGCGGCGATGTTTTTGTCCGGCCCCTGCAGGCAGGTGACCTGCGGGTTACGGTAGAGGGCTCTGGTGATATCAAGCTGTTCTCGGTGACAGGGGATACGGTACGACTCAACGTAGCCGGCTCCGGCGATCTGTATGCAGCGGAACTCGAAGCCCAGACACTGGAGTTAATGGTGTCTGGCTCGGGTGATGTGGCCATTGGCGATCTCGCCGCAGAGACCGTGGAAGCGGTAATCAGTGGCTCGGGTGACATCAGTGTGCAAAGCGCGGCCGGCAAGGCCACCAGGGCAGAGCTCAATATTGTCGGCAACGGTGAGATCAATCTCGCCGAACTGGATGCGGACGCTGCGGAAGTGAATATCGTGGGTTCCGGCAACGCCCGGGTGGGTGAAGTGGGCAGGCTGGAGGCGAATATTATCGGCAGCGGCGATATTTTCTATGCGGGTACGCCCGTGTTGGATAGCAATGTCCTTGGCTCCGGCGACCTGAATCGCCGTCGCTGATCGGGAGGTCTTTACTTGACAGTCGAGTGGAACGAAAAGCAACCCATCTACCGCCAACTCAGGGACCTGGTGGCGGAACGCATTATGGATGGCAGCTTTCCCGAGGGTGAGGCGGTGCCATCGGTGCGCCAGGTGGCCGCGGACTACCAGATCAATCACCTCACCGTCGGTAAGGCCTACCAGGAACTGGTTGACGCCGACCTCCTGGAGAAGCGCAGGGGGCTGGGTATGTTTGTCAGGCAGGGCGCCCGCACTGCGCTGACCCGGAATGAGAAACAGCAGTTTATTGACGAGGAGGTTCCCGCCTTCCTCGAGCGTGCCAGGGTGCTGGGCATGGATACGCGGGAACTGGCAGAGTTGTTGCTGCAAACAGGGGGAGAAAACTGATGGAAAATGTGGTCGAGGCGCGCGGAGTGTCTCGAAGCTATGGTGATCTTAAAGCCGTGGACAATATCGATTTCCAGGTTCCCGCAGGCTCTGTGCTGGGCCTGATCGGGCCCAACGGTGCCGGCAAGACGACCCTGTTGCGCGCGCTGCTGGGCCTGAATCAATTCGACGGTGAGCTGGAGGTGTTGGGCAAGGACCCACGCTCCCAGCGCGCGCAACTGATGGAGCAGGTTTGCTTTATCGCCGACACCGCGGTGCTCCCCGGCTGGATGCGGGTGGAGCAGCTGCTTGATTACGCCAACGGCGTGCATCCCCGTTTCGCCAGGGACCAGGCCGAGGCCTTTTTGCGCGACACGGAAGTGAAGCTTTCGCGTCGCGTTCGCGACCTCTCCAAGGGCATGATAGTGCAGGTACACCTGGCACTGGTTATGGCCATCGATGCCCGTTTGCTGGTGCTTGATGAGCCGACACTGGGTCTGGACATACTGGTGCGCAAGCGATTTTTCGAGCAGTTAATCTCTGATTACTTCGACCAGGAGCGCACTATTATTATCTCCACCCACCAGGTCGACGAGGTGCAGAACATCCTTACCGACGTCATGTTTCTCAACCACGGGAAGCTGGTATTGTCGCGCTCAATGGAACAAATCGAGGCGCAGTTCGTGCAGCTCAATGCGGTGGGCGAGAGTGCGGTGAAGGCCCAGGGCATACCTCACCTGGGCTCGCACAGTATCCTCGGTGGCAAGGCCGTTATCTACGAGGACATCGAGCGTGCATCCCTGGCGCCGCTGGGCGAGTTGCGTACGCCGTCGGTGTCCGACCTGTTCGTGGCAATAATGGGAGGAGATCAATAATGGCATCCGTTCGCTCATTGCGTCTCTTCGCCCTGCTGCAAAAGGAAGTACAGGAGTACAAGCTTTCCTTGTTGTTGTTGCCCTTTATACTCGCTGGCGTGCTCTCTGTACTGATGCTGCTCAGTGTGTTGCTGGCCAACCGCATCACCGCGATGGGCGACACCTTTCTGCAGGTGCTGATGGCAGATCAAATGGGCATTTCACCGGTCATTACCGTTAACCTGGGTGATGACGAGGACACGGATGTATCACCACCAGAGGTAGTCAGCTCCTCGGACATGCGTGTAGAAAACCTGGCTGAGCCTCTGCCCGAGGAGGAGTGGAACTTTGACCGTGAGTGGCGCTTTGAACCCCAGCAACGGGACAAGCCTGAATACGAATCCGAGACTGTCGGCAGTTTGAACCCGGCTTTGCACCTGGTGCACAGCTTGCTGATGATCGTATTGGTTCTGGTGACCATCAGTTACCTGTTGGGCTCTTTATTTAACGATCGCAAGGACCGCAGTATTCTGTTCTGGAAGTCCATGCCCGTCTCTGAATGGGAGGAGGTGCTGACGCGTCTGGCCATCGCCATAGTCGTTGCCCCGGCCATTTATATCGGCGTCTCCCTGCTACTGCAGCTGGTGTTTGTGTTGCTGTCCATGCTGCTTGTCTGGCGCATGGAGCTGGATCCCTTCGAGATCATACTGGGCAATATCCGCGTTGCCGATCTGCTGGTGAAGCAGATAGGCGGCTGGTTCATGACCGCCCTCTGGGTGGCCCCCGTATACGCCTGGCTGATGCTGGCATCGGCCTGGGCCAGGCGCGCACCATTTATGGTTGCCTTCGCGCCTGTCGTTGCCCTGGTGCTGCTTGAGCGGTTGCTCATTGGCAGCGATTTCACCCTGACCGCCGTGAGCAACCACCTGCCACACTTCATTGGCGGGCAAAGCACCGGGGGCTTCTATTTCCACAGCCTGTTCTGGGAGCAGTTCGACTTTTTCAGCCTGTTCTGTGGCCTTGTGTTCGCCGCGGCAAGTCTGGCGGCCTGCGTCTACCTGCGGCGCTATCGATTTGAACTCTGACCCGACCGCCCGCGGCCCGACCGCCCGCGGCCCGGTACCTCGTGATCCGGCACACCGGGTGAGCGCGCGGCGCCCCGGGGTATTTGGTCCGGGGCTGCTGGTTGCGGCAGCCTTTATTGGTCCTGGCACCGTGACCACCGCCAGCGTCGCCGGTGCCAACTTTGGTTACGCACTGCTGTGGGCGCTACTCTTCTCGATCATTGCCACCGCCGTGTTGCAGGAAATGTCAGCGCGTCTTGGTCTGGTTACCCGCAGGGGCCTGGCCCAGGCACTACGCGAGTCACTTTCTGGTCACTGGTACGGCAAGGCCGCCGTGGCACTGGTGGTGGCCGCGATAGGGTTTGGTAACGCCGCCTACGAGGCGGGGAATATTACCGGCGCTGCGCTTGGACTGCACAGTATCAGCGGTGTACCCACAGCGGTCTGGTCTCTGCTGGTGGGCGCTGCGGCCGCAGCGTTGCTGGCCAGTGGCCACTACCGGGTGATAGAGCGCGTATTGATCGCTCTGGTGCTGATGATGAGCACAGTATTTCTGCTGACCTTTCTGATGGTGCGCCCGCCACTGGGCGTCATACTCGCGGGGTTGTTCAACCCCACCATTCCGGCCGGCTCCCTGCTCACCGCGATAGCCCTTATTGGCACCACCGTGGTGCCTTACAATCTTTTCCTGCACGCCAGTGCGGTGCAGGAAAAGTGGGGTGCTGAGTATCCAGTGGCTACCTCGCTGCGCGCGGCGCGCCTGGACAGTGGTTTGTCTATCGGGCTGGGAGGCCTTATCACCCTGGCCATTATGAGCACCGCCGCCGCCGCTTTCTTTGGTGCGAGCGGTACCGTATCTGCCGCCAACATTGCCCAGCAACTGGAGCCTGTGCTGGGTGCCTCGGCAGGTTATTTTTTTGCCCTGGGCTTGTTTGCGGCCGGTTTGTCCAGCGCTGTCGCAGCGCCGCTGGCGGCAGCCTATGCAGTGTGCGGCGCGCTGGGCTGGCAGCAGGGGATGGCGTCACCGCGCTTTCGCCTGGTGTGGATACTGGTGCTGGCCAGCGGGGTATTGTTTGCCGTTATCGGTACCAGTCCGCTTGCTGCGATACTTTTTGCCCAGGCCGCCAATGGTTTCCTACTGCCGGTATGCGCGATTTTTCTGCTACTGGTGATGAATAGCCGCGCGCAACTGGGTCAGTATCGCAATGGGCCGTTGAGCAATGCGCTCGGTGGCGCCGTGGTATTGGTGACCCTGGGCCTGGGCGGCCTCAAACTCATGCAGGTTTTTGGCCTGGCCAGTTGAGCGCGCGGCTTTACCCAGGGACACCATCCGCCTAGAAATGTACGCCTTTCATCAACGCGGCAATCGCCACCTGTTCATTCGACACTTGCACCTCCTCGGGTTTCTTGTCGCCCTTGGCGGCGGCCGAGTCGTTGAACATGCGGAAGACGATGTTCATCACCACCTCTGAAACGCGCGGCGCCAACGCATTCTGTACCTGCAGGAAGATACCCATATTGGTGGCAATGCGCTTGGGCTTCTTGATCACGGCTTCTACCACCATGTCGGTAGCTTCATCCGGCGTCAGCACCGGCATGGAGTTGTAAACGGTGGTCGCCTCGATCATCGGTGTACGTACCAGTGGCATATTGATGGTGGTGAATCGCACGTTAAGGTCGGAGAACTCCACTGCTGCGGCCCGGGTCCACGCATCCAGTGCTGACTTGGACGCCACGTAGGCGGAGAAGCGCGGGCTCGGTGTCAGCGCGGCAATGGATGACATGTTTATCACGTGCCCCTGCTTGCGCGCGCTCATGGACGGCAGCAGCGCCATGGTCAGGCGCACCGCACCAAAGTAATTAACCTGCATGGTGCGTTCGAAGTCATGGAAACGGTCGTAGGACAATTCCAGCGACCGGCGTATGGAGCGGCCGGCGTTGTTGATGAGAATGTCCACGTGGCCGTGTTTCGCCAACACCTCTGCAGCGAGGCGATCGCAGTCTTCAAGATTGGATACGTCGGCCTGGTAAATGCTGGCAAGACCGCCCAGCGCGGCAATCTCTGCCGCCGTTTCTTCCAGTTTGTCGGCAGAGCGTGCCACCAGCAGGACATGTGCGCCAGCCTCCGCCAGACGTACCGCGGAGTTCTTGCCGATACCGGAGGAGGCGCCGGTAATCAGCACGATTTTGCCGCCCACGTTGCCTTCCAGGGAGTGATCGATAAACAGGTCGGGGTCCAGGTTGCGCTCCCAGTAGTCCCAGACCACGGGCGCGTAGTCGCGCAGTTCCGGGCATTTGATGCCGCTGCCTTTCAGCGCTCGCTCTGTATCGCGGTTGTCGTAACGCGTGGGGTAGTTGGTGAACATCATTACCGAGTCGGGCAAGCCCATATCCGCCAGCAGCGTGCTGATGATGCGCTTGACCGGTGGCAGGTTGGCCAGCGTCTCACGCACAAACTTGGGAATAAAGCCAAACATGCGTGTGTCCAGGCGCATGCTGAAGCGTGGCGCATGACCGGCGTCGGCGAAAATATTGAGCATGTTGCCCATGCTGTGGTGCTCGGGGTCAGTCAGGTGGAAGGCGCGGCCGTCCAGGTCATCGAGGTGGGCGATGTGGTCCATCGCATCGATGACATAGTCCACGGGTACCACGTTGAATTTGCCGCCCTCTATGCCCACCAGGGGGAACCATGGCGGCAGGACGTTGCGGATTTTCTGCAGGCTCTTGAAGAAGTAATAGGCACCGTCGATCTTGTCGATCTCACCGGTCTTCGAGTGACCCACTACCATGCCCGGACGGTACACCCGCCAGGGTATCTTGCACTCGTTGCGCACCACGCCCTCGGAGTCGTGTTTGGTGGCGAAGTAGGGGTGTTCCATGTTCTCGGCCTCCTCGAACATGTCTTCACGCCAGGTGCCCTGGTAGAGACCGCCGGCGGCGATGGAGCTGACGTGTTGGAAACAGCCGGCATCAATGGCCTCTGCGAGCTGAACCGCATTGCGCGTGCCGTCTATATTGGTGGCGATCTGCGCTTCAGCGGATGCCTTGAGGTCATAGATAGCCGCAAAGTGGCAGAAGTGGCTGACATTGCCTTTGAGGTCGGCCACGGTGGCGTCGTCCAGGCCCAGAAGGGGCTGGCAGAGGTCGCCAGTCACCGGTATCAGGCGATCCGCCTGTTCGCCCATGCGCTCCTGCAGCGCTTCGAATTTGCTTTCGGAGCCCTTGCGCGTGAGCACATAGATATCGCCCTCCCGCTCGCGCAGTTTATCGATGAAAAATCGTCCAAGGAATCCGGTACCGCCGGTAATGAAGTAGGCCATCTTTTTCTCTCCTGCTGCTGTAGTTAGCTGGTATCAAAGTCTAGGCTTTTCTGCGCTTCCAGCAATTGCACCTTTTGGCAAAGTACAGTTGCAGGATTTTTCAAGCGACCCCGGGAGGCTGTGCCATACTGCGAGCAATCAATTAAAAAGGATGGGTTCTTACCATGACAGTGACTTCACGATTGCTTGATTACAACCTGGACGGGAAGCGCTTTGAGGGCTACCTGGCTATGGATGACGCGGTAGCAGGTCCCCGACCGGCCCTGTTGATTGCCCCTACCTGGGCGGGCCGCGGTGAGTTTGAGGAGAGCAAGGCGCGCCGCCTGGCAGAGGCAGGCTATATCGCACTGGCGCTGGATATGTACGGTGACGGGATACGTGGCAGCGGCCCCGAGGAGAACGCGGCGCTGATGACGCCTCTGCTGGCGGATCGCGCAGACCTGCAGGCACGCATCAATGCTGGCCTGGCTGCCGCAGCCGCACTGGAGGAGGTGGATGCCACTCGTATCGCCGCCATCGGCTACTGTTTTGGCGGGCTCTGTGTGCTGGATCTGGCGCGCAGCGGCGCGGATGTGCGCGGTGTCGTCAGTTTGCACGGTCTGTTTACGCCGGCGGATAACCTGCCTGCCCCCAGCATAAGCAGTAAAGTGCTTTGCCTGCACGGATACGACGACCCCATGGCGCCGCCCGACAGTGTTCTTGCCCTGGCCAGTGAGCTGACGGCTGCAGGGGCTGACTGGCAGATACATGCGTATGGCAATACGCTTCACGCCTTCACTAATCCTGCGGCAGATGACCCGGCGGGCGGTACCGTTTACAGCCCGATCGCGGACCGGCGCTCATGGCAGGCAGTGGAGAACTTCCTTGATGAGGTGCTGGCCTAGCAGTGCCTGGCCCGGTAGTCCTGCGGGGTCATGCCGGTCCATTTCTTGAAAGCACGGTGGAATGTGCTGCTGTCGGAAAACCCCATCAGCTCTGAGAGCTCTGCTGCGGTGTGGTTGCCGCTGGTAAGGTAGGCGATGGCAGCGTCCCGTCGGCACTGGTCTTTCAGCTGTTGATAGGAAGTGCCCTCATCGCGCAGGCGCCGGTGCAGGGTAGGTGTGGTCATATGCAGGCGCTCCGCCATATCCTGCAGCCCAGGCATGGGCCGCTGGAAGTCGCTGCCGATGAGGCTGCGAATGCGCTGGGCCGACGCTGTGCTCCTCCGGGCTGATGCGGAACAGTTCTGCGGGATAGGTGGCGAGCATGGACTCCAGTGACGTCCTCGCTCTGCACGATAGGAAAACCCAGGTAGCGCCGGTTGAAGATAAAGGCGTCGCGGCCAGCGCCAAACTTGATCGGATTGCCGAACACCTGGCTATAGTCCTTGCCACCCTCTGCCTCTTGTGTCATCTCGATGTCGCTGATGTCGATGTAGCTGCCAATGAACCAGCCGCATACCCGGTGCCACATGGCCATGGACAGGATCCGGCCGGTGAGTCCCGGTAGCCAGTGCAGGTACTCCATGCTGAAGTTTTCCGGGGAGCTCAGCGCGCGGTCACTGCTGTCATTGAACAGGAAGTGACAGACCACCTGGTCTCCGTCCACTTCCAGTTCAAAGCTCTCACCCTCGGACTGCAGCCGGCGAAAATAGATAGCCGCGCGCTGCAAGGCCTGCTCCAGGTCGCGGGCATGCAGCATGGCCTGAAACATCATCCGGTAGGCGCTGAACGTGCGGGTGTCCTCAGGGAGCGAGATCGTATCGGGAAGGGTGTCCTGGATGCTGCGCACCAGGTGAATAAACAGCCGGCCGTAATCCTCGACAGAGATACTGGCATCGGGCAATGCTTTGTCTTCAAGCAGTACCATGGGGAGCTCGAGCGCCCGCAGTTGCTCGCGCAGCTCGCTCGCTGGCATCGGGGCCAGGCGCAGCAGGGACTGAGCGTAGCGCAGCGGGATTGTGTTGGCCATGGGATGAACTCCTGAACTGGCCCCATTCTAGCCTAGCGCCGCGTGTTGGGCAAGCGGGGCGCTTTGGTGCAAAATCGGGACAATCTTTTCTGCAAAGTCTCGCTGATGTGGTTAGCCGTCAGGCAAGCTAGACTGCAGGTGTCACTACCAGATACAGGAAACCATTCATGACCGCGCTCAAACAGGAATTCGATGCTGCGATGGCGCAGCTCATCGGCGAGGGAGCACCCTACGAGATTGCGACCGATGAACATGGCCGGCGCTACTACACCGGCGCTCCGGCAAACCTGCGTGACGCGCTGGCTGTGGCGCGCAATCACGGTGACCGGGAGTTTCTGGTTTATGAGGGCGAGCGGCGCAGCTATAACCAGTTGATGGATGAGGCGGATGCGCTGGGTGCCGCGCTGCAGGCAGCAGGTATCGTCAAGGGCGACAGGGTAGCGCTGGCGATGCGTAACTATCCCGGAGTGGATGGCAGCGTTTCTTGCGGTGACTGCCATCGGTGGCGTGGTGGTGCCGGTTAATAGCTGGGGGCAGCCAGCCGATATTGCCTACACGGTGGAGGATGCCGAGGCCAAACTGGTGATCTGTGATCAACAGCGCTACGACGGTGTTGCCCAGCGCTTGAAAGAACAGGGCATGCAGGTGCTGGTAGCGCGTCCGTCGGATGAGGATAACCCTGACAGCCTGGCGCGCTTTGTCGCCGACTATCAGGGCAAGGCGCCCAGCCCGGTCGAGCTGGAGGGCGAGGACCTGGCGCTGATCATGTATACCTCGGGCACCAGTGGCAAGCCCAAGGGCGCGACCTCTACCCATCGCGCTGTTGCCCAGGCCATCTACAACATGGAATGTGCCTCCATAGCCGCAGCGATGACCAACGGGGAGCTGATCACCAAAATGCTGGAGGCGGGCAATGAGCCCACCTCTCTGCTGGCGGTGCCGCTGTTTCACGTCAGCGGCTGCCATGCCCAGTTCCTGGCCAATATTCGCGGCGGTCGCCGCATCGTGATGATGTACAAGTGGGATGTGGACCAGGCGCTGAAGTATATCGAGGAAGAGCGGGTGACCACGGTTGCCGCCGCACCCTCAATGGTGCTCGACCTGCTGGAAAACCCGGGTTTTGACAAGGCGGATACCAGCAGTCTATTTTCAGTGGGCATGGGCGGGGCGGCGACGCCACCGAAGGTGGGTGCACTGTTGCGCGAGAAGGTCCCCGCCAACTTCAGCGGCACTGGCTATGGCATGACTGAGACCAATGCCCAGGGTGCATCGCTGACCGGCAAGGCTTTTCAGGAGAAGAATCGCACGGCGGGCTTCCCCCATCCAATTGTGGATATCCGTATCTGTGACGAGGAGGGCGCTGAATTGCCCTCTGGGCAGACGGGGGAGATCTGGGTGCGCAGCGTCACCAATATTCGCGAGTACTGGAATCGCCCGGAGGCCAATGCGGCGGAGTTTCGTGATGGCTGGCTGAAAACGGGTGACGTGGGCTTTCTCGACGAGGATGGCTTCCTCTGCCTCGCTGACAGGGCCAAGGATATGATCATCCGTGGCGGAGAGAACATTTATCCTGCGGAACTGGAAAGTGCCCTCATTGAGCATGAGGCGATCAAGGAAGTGGCCGTTATTGGCCTGCCGCATGAGCGCCTCGGCGAAGAGGTCGCGGCGGTGGTGCACCTGCACCCGGGGGCGACGCTGTCCGAAGAGGAGCTCGCAGAGTTTGCCCGTGCCCATCTGGCTGCCTATAAAGTACCGACCCGGGTGTTTTTCTCGGAGCAACCATTGCCGCGCAATGCGACTAACAAGTTGCTTAAGCGGGATATCAAGGCGGCGATTCTGGCGGACTGAGGGTGGGTTTTCTTGGCCAGGCGATGCAGTCGGATGGTTTGACTAACCGGCTTATCGGGCCGGATCTGCCCCCGGACCGGTCCCGGAAACGGCCACAAGCTTCGCCCTGTTGCCGGGCCGCTGTGTAACTCGGCCAGCGGTTGCTGGGCGCAACCGCTAAACGGCCTCAGACATCCACAGCGGACATCCCCCGGCAACAGGGCTGCGCAAAAAGCCGTGGCCTGACTGTTTCCGGGGCCGGTCCGGGGGCAGATCCTCGTTCTGCTATCGATCAAGCGGGCGTTCGGTTTGGGCGGTTGGGCGGCCTTTTCCTGAATTCGCCCGGTGAATACCAAAAATCCTTGCCATTTATTTTATTTATGCCCATGTGGCGACTAGTATTCGCATCACTGACTGGTTGACCCTGTGTCGCCCGCCAAAACCTTGTCCCCACACAATCAGAGGTAGGATCATGTCCACATACCAGAATGACATCTCCGATATCGCCCAACTGCGCGAGCAAAATGGCAGCGCATGGGATGCTATCAGCCCCGAATACGCCGCTCGCATGCGTCTGCAGAATCGCTTCAAGACTGGTCTCGATGTCGCCCGTTACACCGCCGGTATCATGCGTCAGGACATGGCGGATTACGACGCCGACAGCAGCCAGTACACACAATCCCTGGGTTGCTGGCACGGCTTTATCGGCCAGCAGAAGCTGATTGCCATCAAGAAGCACTTCGGCACCACCAAGAAGAAGTACCTGTACCTGTCTGGCTGGATGATTGCGGCCCTGCGTTCACGAGTTCGGTCCGCTGCCTGACCAGTCCATGCACGAGAAAACGACTGTACCCGGTCTGATCGAAGAGCT
The DNA here is from genome assembly GCA_963845135.1 of uncultured Gammaproteobacteria bacterium. GTDB lineage: Bacteria > Pseudomonadota > Gammaproteobacteria > Pseudomonadales > Halieaceae > Halioglobus. The sequence continues at coordinate 154,172 of CAWJQW010000012.1, forward strand.
GTACACCTTCCTGCGCCAGGCTGATGCACGTGAGCTGGGCGGCCTGTTCCGCGCACTCGACGATGCTCGCGAAGCTGGAGATGAGGTCAAGGCCAAGGAGATCCAGAACCAGGTCGATAACTTCCAGACCCACGTTGTGCCCATCATTGCTGACATCGACGCTGGCTTCGGTAACGCTGAAGCGACTTACCTGTTGGCCAAGAAGATGATCGAAGCCGGTGCCTGTGCCATCCAGATTGAAAACCAGGTTTCTGATGAGAAGCAGTGTGGTCACCAGGACGGCAAGGTAACTGTCCCCCACGAGGACTTCCTCGCCAAGATTCGCGCCGTCCGTTATGCCTTTCTCGAGCTGGGCGTGGACGATGGTGTCATCGTCGCCCGTACTGACTCGCTGGGCGCAGGCTTGACCAAGCAGATTGCTGTAACGCACGAAGTGGGCGACCTGGGTGACCAGTACAACAGCTTCCTCGATGTTGAAGAGCTGGAGCCTGGCGACATGAAGCACGGCGACGTGATCATCAACCACCACGGCAAGCTTGTTCGTCCCAAGCGTCTGCCCTCTAACCTGTACCAGTTCCGCAAAGGTACCGGTGAAGACCGCTGCGTGCTGGATAGCATCACTTCCCTGCAGAATGGCGCCGACCTGCTGTGGATTGAAACCGAGAAGCCTCATATCGGCCAGATTGGCGGTATGGTGAATCGTATCCGCGAAGTCGTACCCAATGCCAAGCTGGTCTACAACAACAGCCCGTCCTTCAACTGGACACTGAACTTCCGCCAGCAGGTCTTCGATGCATGGAGTGAAGAAGGCAAGGATGTGTCTGCCTACGATCGCGACCAGCTGATGAGCGTCGATTACGACGCCACTGAACTGGCCATAGAGGCCGATAACTGGATTCGTACCTTCCAGGCGGATTCGGCGCGCGAAGCGGGTATCTTCCACCACCTGATCACCCTGCCCACATACCACACTGCGGCCCTGTCCACTGACAACCTGGCCAAGGAGTACTTCGGTGATGCCGGCATGCTGGGTTACGTTGAAGGTGTTCAGCGCAAGGAAATCCGTCAGGGTATCGCCTGCGTCAAGCACCAGAACATGGCTGGCTCTGACATGGGCGATGACCACAAGGAATACTTCGCCGGTGAAGCCGCGCTGAAGGCCGGTGGTAAAGACAACACCATGAACCAGTTTGGCTGAGTTCAACCGGTGTAGCGAAGAGGGCGGGTATTACCCGCCCTTTTTTTTGGCTCTTCGCGCATTAGCGTGGTGGAGCAGGTGAATGCTCCAGGTTGCTAAGCGGACATCACGAATGGGGTAAGCCTTCCCTGGTTGGAAACAAACCCCCACGCCCTTGGAAGGCTTACCCCATTCGTGCTGTCCTCCCCTCATTTCGACTCGACTATCCATTACCTATACTCTCCGTGACGCGCCAAAGCCGTCGCTGAAGTGCCTGAACAGCCCGTCTTGTACACGCGTCCCTGCGGGATTCCCTCGCTCGGTCACGAGCCTTAAAGCGCTTCGCTGTCTCGTGCCTCTCCCTCGGCGCGCACTTGCAACGGACAGTTCAGCCGCTTCACCGACTCCTCCCAGAGCGCGCTAATGGTGGCTATATGATCGATCCTGTGGCTCCACCGCTGGTGAGGCGGGAGAGAGGCTGAAATCATCGTTGCAAATCACCCGCCGAAGGAAGATGCGAGACAGTGCTTTTCTGGCTCGCAACTGAGTGAGGGAACCCCGGCGGGGCGAGGTGATAAGACGGTGATTTCAGGCACTCTCCCGGCGACTTGGAACATCACAGGGAGTATAGGTAGTGGATAGTCGAGTCGAAATGGAAGAAGGCCGCTGTGATCGTGGGTATACCCCCGGAAGAGCGTCAAAAGGGGGTTCGATCTACCGGGGGTAACCCACGATTACAGTGGCCGCTTTTCAAGATGGAACATTCTCTGGCTGTTCCCCGCTAATGCGCGAAGAGCCTTTTTTATGCTTCCCGAGCCGTAACTGCGGTGAGTGGCCAGGTTATTGTTAAACGGCCACACTGGATGGGGATGTCCGCCTTCGGTCGAAAAGCACACTCCCTCAGGCGGACATCCCCATCCGGCGTGGTCTCTGTTTTGTCCATACGCGATGATGGCCCCGTTGCAGGTGGGCCCGGGAACGCGGGTGTCGACCGCCTTATCTTTGCGCCTGCTCACTATTTATTTGCTGCAGCAGGGTAGTGGCTTTCTCCCGGGTGGTTGCTCTTGCCGGGGTGGGGCGCAGGCTTTGCAGTTGCTCCAGACGCGACCAGCCAGATGAGACTGCGCCTGTGCCGGGTCGCCGCTCAATAGCAGCAGTTCTGCTGCATCTACATGCCACTGCGGCGTTGCGCGGATGTTGTCATCCAGTGTTGCCAGGCGCTGCAGCGCAGCATCATAATTGCCGCGCTGCTTTTCCAGGCTGATCGCGTAGCGTTGCAGCTGCGGAATAGTGCCGACTTCAGCCATGCGCTGGTCCAGCAGTGCCAGTGCTTCTGCTATCTTCGGGTCTGGCTCCGCTGCCAGTAACTGGGCAGCGGCAAGGTAGATGCCCGGATCCTGTGCCGGTTGCAGTGCTATCAGTTGCTGGTAGTCGGCGAGTGCTGCGGCGGTGTCACCCACTGTAGCAAGCAGTCGCGCACGGTAGCCCAGTGCCCCGAGATGGTCAGGGTAGCGGCTGAGATAGGCATCAAAGCAGCTTCTGGCCGGTGCTAGCTGACCTTGTCGATACAGCAGGATGCCCCGCACCAGCGTGGCTTGTAACGGGTCGCCCAGTTGTTCGGCAGAGTCGACATCGGCCATGGCCTCGTCAGGCTTGCCGCTGTCTGCCCAGGCGAGTGCCCGTCGCAGGTAGAGCTGCTGGTCCTGGGGGTTTTTGCTGATCTCAGTCGTGAGAATATCGACGCGTGATCCCGCCCCCGGGACCTGCTGCTAACGGTACCGAAACCAGTGTCAGCGCCATTGCAAGCACGCAAGTGAGCCTTCTGCAAGCGTAAGCGTGTCTCTATGAAGTGCGGCAGGCGAACCTGCGGCAGGCGCGACCCTGCGGCAGCCGACGCTGCGGCAGGCGGCCCTGCGGCAGGCGCACGCCAGTCGAGTGCGCACATGACCTTCCGAACATGGCTAGCGGTTGATCGTGAAGGAGTCCAGTACTTCGCCACTGTCGTCGATGAAGCGAGCAGTGAGGCTGTTCTGGGCGGCATCGACCACCACCGAGCCGATGACCAGGCCACCGAAAAAGTGCGCCGGGTGGGGGAAGCTGTCGGCCACGATGGTGGCCTTGCCGCCGTTGCCGGCCACGGTGTAAACCACCTTGTCGTCGGTGCCATTGCGGGTCACCTGGGTGTATTCCTCATCGCCCTGGCCACTGGCCGGCTGGCCGGCGTCGTTCAGTTCCGCGTTGATGTCGGGATCAAAGGTAGCCGGAAGGCCGGTGTGTCCACCAATGTAAAAAGAGCGCTCATAGATATGGCTATGGCCGCTGTAGACGAGGTCGACGCCATATTCATCGAATACCGGCGTAAACTGCTCGCGCATATCGAATATCGGCTGGTCGATGCCGCCAAGTGGCAGGTCGGAATCGTGGCTGCCCTTGGTATAGGGCGGATGGTGGAAGATAACCACCGTCCAGTCGCTGGTGTTCGCTGCCAGGTCGTCGGTCACCCATTGCAGCATGGCTTCGCGACTGGCCGGGTCGCGCACCGCCAACTGGGAGTCCAGGCTGACCACGTGCACGCTGCCGTAATCGAAGCTGTAGTACTGCTCGGTGCCGCTGCCAACACCGCCGCTTTCGCCGTCAGTGGGTAGTGTGTGGATATTCAGATAGGGCATTGGGCTGTCTGGCGCGGGGTCAGGTTCGCCCTCCTGTGGAGTGAGTAGGTTTTGGGATCAGGGCTCATCGAAGCACCGAAAAAGCCCATCTCATGGTTGCCGATCGTCGGCCATAGCGCCGTGGAGGCGAGGATATCGGGGTAGGTATCGAATACGGCAACCTGGTGCTGGGCGTCGGTACCTTCCGGATAGGCGTTGTCACCCAGCATCAGGAACAGGTCGGCGGGCTCGCCGCCATTGTCGTCCGTCCACTTAAGGTAACCGTCGCGCACCAGGTCAGCACCACCCTGGTACTCGTTCTCCTGACTGTTGACCCCGGAGTCGCCGACGATCCACAGGCGAATGTTGCCATCGGCGGGCAGTTGCCCTGCCTCGGGTGCAGTGCGGAAGCTATGCCCGGGCTGCGCTGAACCAGCACCGCCGACAGAATAGTAATAAGTGGTATCCGGAGTAAGCCCCTGTAGCAGTACCTCACTGTGCCCGGTGGCAGTCACTGCGGCGGCAGTCAGGCTGTCCTCATTGAGAAAATCCATGTCGGTGCCAAAGCACAACGCCTCGGCTTCAGCGCCGCCATCTGTATTGCCACGCCACTTGACGATAGCCCGGTCACTGCCAACCTGCTGCAGGAACAGCCGTTCAGGCGTGATCGCGCTGCCGCTGCAGGCGACTGCGGGCGGGGTCGCGGGTCGGTCGCTGCTGTCACTGCAGGCGATAAGGGTCAAGGGGGTCAGCGCCAGGGCGCAAAGCAGTCTGGTATTCATGCAAATCCTGTTTATGATTTTGTCAGGTTGTCCTGCAAGAATACGCGCGGCGGCAATGGCTTGGCAATAGGCCGATGTGCCGCCGCTGTTGGCTGCGCCCGCGCAGCGGGCACAGCCCTGAGAGCTACTTCATTTTTTGCTTGTCCGTGCCCCGTGGCCATTTGGTGCTGAACAGGTCCGGGTTCAACTCCAGGTTTCGCGCAACAAAGGTATAGGTGAGAGTGATCTCTTCGCCCCGGGAGCTGGCCGTAAGAACCTGTTGCACCGGCATCCATGATGCCTGGTCAATCCACAGTTGTGCCTTGCCCATCACCGCCCGGTCCTTTTCGTTCTCCGGGGTCAGTTCCAGGCCCAGGGAGCGGCTCTTACCGATATCTCGCTCGCCCAGTGAGGTCAGCAGGTAGTCGTCTTTCAGGTCCTTGCCGCTGTCGGTAAAGCCCAGGCGCATGAAGGGTTCCATACGGTCCTTGTGTTTGGAGAGGGAGAACACTTCCACGCGCTTTTCGCCGGGGTAATGAATGTACAGCGTGCTCTTCTCGAGCAGGTAGGTGCGCTGCTCGGGTACGTCTGTATCGAGGCGAATCTTGCCTTTCTTGTCCATAAACAGCGTACCACTTTCGCGGCTCAGTTCATTGCCACCCAGGTCACGACGCACCACTTCAACACGGGCCATCGCAGTCTGGAAGTCATCAGCCTGGCGGTCAACCTGCTTGAGCGCGTCATCGAGGTCCCAGGTAATTTTGGGCCCGTCGGCCAGCGCACTGTTGCCGGCCAGGGCGACAGTCGCGACAGCGCTAAAGAACAGGTTCTTGCATAGGGTTTTCATGGGGGTCTCCGGTATCATATTGCGGCGCAGGGCCGTATTGTGCATCAAATTCCGTTGCTGTGCCTCGTCGCGCTATTTGCGCATGGAGGCGCGATACGCTCGGGGCGAACTGCCGATAGTTTTGCGGAAGAGCCGGGAGAAGTACAGTGGATCCTCGTAACCCACGCGACCCGCGATTTCGCCCACGCCCAGGTCGGTGGAATCCAGCAGACGGCAGGCATGTTCCATTTTCATGTTGAGAAAGTGCTTGATGGGCGAGTAGCCGGTGAGTTCCTTGTAGCGGTTGGAAAAGTGATACTTCGACATACTGGCGACCCGTGCAAGACTCTCCAGGGTGACCACCTGGTCGATATGCTCAAGCATGTAGGCCTGCACCTGGTCGAGTTCAAAGCCCGACTGCAGGCGACCCGCATTGGCGCTGATTTCCATGGACATCTGCGTGACCAGGTGGCGCAGGTGGTTGGCGGCATTGATAAATGCGCGCGTTGAGTAGCCAGTGCGGCGCACCTCAAGCAGGCTGGTAAAGGCGCCGATCAGCACCGGGGAGACGCCCGCGTCGGCCACGCAGCGCCCCTCGCGATAACCCAGGTACTGCATCAGTACGCGGGTGCTGGCGCCCTGAAAGTGAATCCAGTAAAGGGACCATGGGTCACTGGTATCTGCTTCATAAGCATGGGTCAGGCCCTGTGGCAGCAGCATTATCTGGCCCGGGTTTATGTCTCCTGTCCAGTCTCCGGCAGCCAGGCGACCCCGGCCCTCTGTGCAATATAAGAGCAGGTTGTCATCATGACGCTCGCGCAGCATGCGGTGGCCGATCGCCCTTGGGTAGTAGCCCATGGCGGTGGGGTAGCAGTCCTTGGTCAGTGGGTGGCGCGCCAGCTTCTCGATCATGAAGGCAGGGGTGATAAAGCGGATGCCCGCCTGTGGAAGAGGCCATTTTGATGGATTGCTCATGTCGCAATATAGTCCATGTATTGAGCAATTTAGTCAATATGGCTGCTTGTCCAGTAGTGCTAGGATTGCCCGCTATCTCTAAAAAATCACATGAGAGGATTTAACATGTCAGACGCAAAGAGCCCCGCACAGGAAATTGCCGAGATGATTTCCCGCGCCCGCGCCGCCCAGGCCGAGATCGCCGACTACACCCAGGAGCAGGTCGACGAGATGATTACCGCGATGGTTTACTCCGTCGCACGCGAAGACCGCTCCGAGGAGATTGCCCGATTCACGGTGGAAGAGACCCAGTTGGGCAACTATGAGGGCAAGTACCTCAAGATTCACCGCAAGACCCGCGCGACCCTGCTGGATATCATTGACGACAAGTCTGTGGGTATCATCGAGGAATTACCCGAGCGCAATATCGTCAAGATTGCCAAGCCCGTGGGGGTGATTGGTGCCCTGTCTCCCTCCACCAACCCCGAAGCGACGCCGGTGATCAAGGCGATTTCCGCGCTCAAAGGCCGTAACGCCATCATCGTGGCGCCGCATCCCCGCGCCAAGCTGACCAACAAGAAAATCTGCGACTATATGCGCGACGCGCTGGAGCGCTGCGGTGCCCCGGCTGACCTGGTGCAGAGCATTGACGTGCCCTCGCTGGAAAAGACCAATGAACTGATGGCGCAGTGCGACCGCGTTCTCGCCACCGGCGGTGAAGCGATGGTTACCGCCGCTTATTCCTCCGGCACGCCTGCGCTGGGTGTGGGCGTGGGCAACGCGGTGATTACCGTCGACGACACCGCGGACCTGGACGAGGCAGCCGAAAAGATCCGCATCTCCAAGACACTGGATCTCGCGGCCTCCTGTTCATCCGACAACTCGGTGCTGGTATTCGAATCGGTGTACGACGAGTTCCTGCAGAAGCTGCAGCACGAGGGCGGCTATGTGATTGAGGGAGAGGACAAGGCCAGGCTGCAAAGCGTTATCTGGGAAGATGGCCACCTCAACCCCAAAATCGTCGCCCAGCATGCCATGACGATCACCGGCCAGGCGGGCATCGACCTGCCGGAAGGGAAAAACCTTCCTGATTGTGCCTGAAACGGGGGCCGGTCCCGATTACCCCTTCTCGGGAGAAAAGCTGACCGTCACCATGGCGCTGTACAAGGTCAAGGACATCGACGAAGCGATTGAAATGACCAATAAGATACAGGCCTACCAGGGCCAGGGTCACAGTTGCGGCATCTATTCCTACAACGATGAGAACATCCTCAAACTGGCCAACGCCACGCGCACGTCCCGGGTCATGGTCAACCAGCCGCAGGCGGCGTCAAATAGCGGCAACGTCTGGAACGGTATGCGCCAAACCTTCTCGCTTGGCTGTGGGTCCTGGGGTGGTAACTCGATCAATCACAACATCACCTGGCGTGATTTGATTAACGAGACCTGGGTATCCAAGCCCCTGGCGGTCACCAAGACGATTCCCAGCGATGAAGAGCTGTTTGGCGCGGTGATGGCGAAGTTCGAATGAGCGACATGGACTTTTCCCTGAGTGATGATCAGCGCGCGTTTGTAGAGAGTGCGCGCGCGTTTTCCGAGGGGGCGCTTGCCCCCAACGCGGCAGAGTGGGACGAGAAGTCCATTTTTCCGAAAGAGGTACTGGCGCAGGCTGGCGAACTGGGTTTCATGGGTATGTATACCCCGGAAGCAGCCGGTGGCCTGGCCATGTCACGGCTGGATGCCAGTTTGATTGTCGAGGAGCTTGCCAAGGGTTGTACTGCCACGGCGGCGTTCCTGACCATCCACAACATGGCGACCAATATGGTCGGCAAATATTGCAGCCAGTCGGTGATAGACACCTGGTGCCCGGAACTGGTGATGGGCAGCAAGCTGGCCTCCTACTGCCTCACCGAGCCCGGAGCTGGCTCAGACGCGGCATCACTGCGTACGTCCGCGGTGCAAGAGGGTGAAGAGTACGTGGTCAACGGGGCCAAGGTGTTTATATCCGGTGCCGGTGATACCGATGTGCTGGTGGTGATGCTGCGCACTGGCGGCGCTGGCCCCAAGGGTATTTCAGCCCTGCTGATCCCGGCTGATGCCGAAGGTATATCCTACGGTAAAAAAGAAGAAAAGATGGGCTGGAACGCCCAGCCCACGCGCATGGTTACGTTCGACAATGTGCGCGTACCCGTGGCCAACCGCCTGGGCGTCGAAGGGCAGGGCTTTGCCATCGCCATGGAAGGTCTCGACGGCGGCCGCATCAATATCGCCACCTGTTCAATCGGCACCGCCCAGCAGGCACTGGAAGAAGCGACGGCTTACGTGCAGGAGCGCAAGCAGTTTGATACTGCCATAGCCGAGTTCCAGGCGATTCAGTTCAAGCTGGCGGACATGCTCACTGAACTGGTCGCCGCGCGGCAGATGGTGCGTCTGGCCGCTAGCAAACTGGACAACCAGGACAGCCAGGCTTCCACGTACTGCGCCATGGCCAAGCGTTTTGCCACCGACGTGGGCTTCAATGTCTGCAACGATGCCCTGCAGTTGTACGGTGGTTATGGCTATATCAAGGAATACCCCATGGAGCGGCATGTGCGCGACACGCGCGTGCACCAGATCCTGGAGGGCACCAACGAAATCATGCGCGTCATCATTTCGCGCCGGCTGCTGATGGACGGCGCACTGGAGGTAATAAAATGAGTTTGAGTCAGTCCGACAAGATCAAGGTCGAAATCAGCGGTAATACCGCGCAGGTGACCATCGATAATCCCGCCGCCAATACCTGGGACGAGGAGAGCCTGCCGGCGCTGGCGGACCTGGTGGAAAGCCTGAATGCCAATGCCGACGTGTATGCCCTGGTCATCACTGGCGCCGGCGACAAGTTCTTCTCCGCTGGCGCGGACCTGAAACTGTTCGCCGATGGTGACCCCGCTACGGCGGATCGTATGGCCAGGGCCTTTGGCCAGGCCTTTGAAACCCTGGCGGACTTCCGCGGCGTGTCGATTGCGGCCGTCAACGGCTTCGCCATGGGCGGCGGACTGGAAGTGGCCATGGCCTGCGACATCCGTATTGCCGAGGAGCAGGCACAAATGGCGCTGCCCGAAGCGAAAGTGGGTCTGCTGCCCTGCGCGGGTGGCACTCAGCGCCTGACCCAACTGGTGGGCCTGGGCTGGGCCAAGAGAATCATTCTCTGCGGCGAGCGCATTAAAGCGGACAAGGCCCTGGAGATTGGTCTGGTGGAAGAGGTGGTCGCCACCGGTGCGGCCCTGGAGAGGGCCATGGCACTGGCAACACAGGTGGGTGAGCAAAGCCCTACCTCCGTAGCCGCTTGCAAGCGACTGATTCACAGCGCCAGCGATATCACCATTTCCAAGGGACTGGCGGATGAGCGCACCGAGTTTGTCCAGTTGTTCTCCACCGAGGACCAGCGTGAAGGCGTGAATGCCTTCCTGGAAAAACGTAAGCCGCAATGGAAAAACTGCTGATGAGCGAACCGGTCGTATTTACCGAGGTTCCGGCAGTCAGTGGCGCGATTGGGCGGATCACGCTCAGCGTCGAAGCCACCCTGAACTCGCTGACCCTGGAAATGGTAGACCTGTTGCAGGAGAAGCTGGACGCCTGGGCTGCGGATGACAGCATCGCCGCGGTGTTCATCGAGGGGGCCGGTGAAAAGGCGTTCTGTGCCGGTGGCGACGTGCAGGCACTGTACCGCTCTGCGGTGGAACAGCCCGGCGGGCGTTGCGATTACGCCGAGGACTTCTTCACCCGCGAATACCGCATGAACTACACGCTGCATACTTATGGCAAGCCTATCGTGTGCTGGGGCCATGGGATTGTCATGGGTGGCGGACTGGGGGTGATGGCGGGTTGCTCACATCGCGTGGTGACCGAACGCACTCGCATCGCCATGCCCGAGGTCACCATTGCCCTGTTCCCCGATGTCGGGGGTAGCTGGTTCCTCAATCACTCCCCGGGCAAGACCGGTGAATTTCTGGCCCTGACGGGCGCCTCCATCAATGCAGCCGATGCGATTTATATCGGTATTGCCGATCGTTTTATCAGCAGCGAACACAAGCAGGCGGTGTTTGATGGGCTGCTTGCCCAGCAATGGTCCGCCCAGGAAGAGAGCAACCATGCGTTGGTGCGCCATGTGTTGCGGCCCTTCGCCGAGCGCAGTTTGTCGGCCTCACCTGCCGGCCAGGTTGAACCCCATGCGGCGACCATTGCCCAACTGCTGGACGGGGACGACGTGCATGACATTATCGACAAGATTACCGCCCAGGAAACAGATGACCCCTGGTTGTCCAAGGCACGCGATGGCCTGGCCCACGGCTCCAAGCTCGCGGCGTTGTGGATCCATCGGCAGCTCTGGGAGACCCGGCATTCCGGGCTGGCCCAGGTGTTCAAGCAGGAAATTCAGTTGGCCACGAATATTATTCGCCACCCGGAATTTGCCGAGGGCGTGCGCGCGTTGCTGATTGACAAGGATCGCAATCCGGCCTGGCTTTATCCCACGTCGCGTGACGTGCCACCGTCGGTGCTGGATGATTTCTTTATCGCGCCCTGGGAGAAGAATCCTCTCGCCGATTTGTAGCGATACCCGGCCCGTCAACCTCGCGCTGCCTCCGTCATCCCCGAAAAGGTGGGGGTCAAGATATAACAAGAGCCTGCCCTAACGGGGGTTGGCATTCGAAAAGGAGTAATCAAAATGTCTACAGTAGCATTCATCGGCCTTGGCAATATGGGCGGCCCCATGGCCAAAAACCTGCTGGCCGCCGGCCATGAGGTGACCGTATTCGACCTCATGCCAGCGGCCTGCGCCGATCTGCAGGAGGCCGGCGCGTCGGTGGCGGGCTCTGCCGTCGAAGCCGCATCGGCAAGGATTATGTGATCTCCATGTTGCCGGCGGGCAAACACGTTGCTGCCACCTACCTGGGTGAGGAGGGTCTTCTTGCCAGCCTGGATGGCAGCACGACGGTACTTGATTGCAGCACGATTGATGCCGCGACCGCGCGCCAGGTGGGCGAAGCTGCCGCTGCTGCCGGTATCGGTTTTATGGATTCACCGGTATCCGGCGGCGTCGCTGCGGCGGCCGCTGGTACCCTGGCATTTATGTGCGGCGGCAGTGCGGAATCCTTCGAAAAAGCCAGGCTCATTCTCGCCGGCATGGGCAAGAACATCTTCCACGCCGGCCCCGCCGGTGCTGGCCAGGTTGCCAAGGGCTGCAACAACATGTTGCTGGCCATTCATATGATCGGCAGCTGTGAGGCACTGGAGATGGGGGCACGCAACGGTCTTGATCCCAGGGTTCTTTCCGAGATCATGCTTGCCAGCTCCGGCCGTAACTGGTCGCTGGAAGTGTATAACCCCTATCCGGGAGTGATGGAAAACGCCCCGGCCAGTAACGACTATAAGCCGGGCTTTATGGTGGACCTGATGGCGAAGGACCTGGGCCTGGCCCTGGAAATAGCGCAGCAATCAGGTGTGGATAACCACATGGGGCAGCTGGCGCAGGCGCTGTATGAGAAGCACCAGCAGGCCGGTAATGGCCAGCGTGACTTTTCCAGTATTCTGGAAACGCTTCAGGACTGAAGCCTTGTCGGCACCGGACACGTTTTTGTCTGGCCTTTCCCGGCGGGCTGTGCATCACACCACACACGAGCAGGGTTGCCGGCTGGCCTGGCAGCAGTGGCCAACGCAGGCGGGCAATGCACGACCGCTGTTGCTGATCCACGGTGGCTTTGGCTCCTGGACGCACTGGGTTGCCAATATAGAGGCTCTCAGTAAGCGTTTTAACGTATGGACAGTCGACCTGCCTGGCCTGGGTAGCTCCGGCGATTTGCCCAGGCCCTGGAGTACCGCCGGTATCACCGAGCGGGTTCTTGCGGGGTGGCGAGCACTGCAGTCTGCAGAGCAACAACTGGACATAGCCGGATTCAGCTTTGGTGGCATCATTGCCGGTCAACTCGCTGCTGCCCTGGGCAGCCAGTGCCGGCGCTGTATCCTGATCGGTGCTTCCGGCTTCGGTCCGCTGCACGTGCAGGCCGATTTATTGCCGCCACCGGCACTGGACGCTGAAGCCGATGTTGCCGAGGCGATTCATCGCGAAAACCTGTCCCGTTTGATGTTGCATGATCCGGCAAAAATCGATGCGCTGGCTGTGCACATTCACGCGGATAACCTGGCGCGACATCGTTTGCGCAGCCGGGGCATGGCCGGCAGCAACGATCTGGCAGAAACGTTGGACGAATATCCCGGCGCATCTGGTCGGTATCTGGGGGGAGCATGACGCGACGGCCGGCGGCCGGGCAAACCTGGAAGCGAGACAGAGGCTATTCATGGCTGCCCAGCCCGATGCCGAGTTCCATGTGCTGCCAGGGGTGGGTCACTGGGCGATGTATGAAGCGCCCTCAGAGACCAACCAACGCTATCCTTGCGAGCTGAGCCATCTCGTCTACTGCGTAATCCAGCCTGACCCGCTCCCGGCCCGTGATCAGTCGAGCAGCCTCTTCACCGACCTGGAAGCACTGATTACGCCCTCGTTAAAATACTCCTCGTGGTTGATTTCTATCTTCCGTAAATCATAGAGGTAGTTGACCATGATACTGCCCGACTGTGACCTGCCGTTGGGCGAGGTGTCGGCACCCCAGTGCAGCCCGTGCAGCCGAGCCCCATTGCCCAGGTGGAAGCGGGCCACCGGGTCTTTCGCCAACTCGCCGGACTTTGCGTTCAACAGGTAGTGCGCGCACAGTTTCACCAGCGCCGCCTGGACGACACTTTCTACCACCCGTCCCACCGGCTCCCTGACTTTGTCCTGAAGACGACTCATCTACAAGCCCCTCAAGGTCAGCCGTTGCCAGCCAGCGACGGAAACCCGGCACAGGAGAGAGGGTGACAAAGGTTTTCAGGCCGTCCATTTCCCTGTTGAGGTGTTCCACCACACTCTTGATCAGGAAGTTACCGAAAGAAATCCCGGCCAGGCCGGGATGGCAGTTACTGATGGAGTAGAACACAACGGTGTTTACGTGCTCAGCTGAAACGGTCTCGCGCCCCCGGGCGAGCAGCGGTGCGATGGCGTCGGGAATGCTGTCAGTCAGGGCAACCTCCACGAACACCAGCGGGTCATTGCCCATGGCCGGGTGGAAAAAGGCGAAGCAGCGCCGATCCTCGCGCAATCTGCCGCGCAGGTCATCCCAGCCATTGATTTCATGAACAGCCTCGTAAGCGATCAGCTTTTCCAGCACCACTGCGGGCGAGGACCAGTCGATGTTGCGCAACTCCAGGAATCCCTTGTTGAACCAGGAAATAAACAGGTGTTTGAGGTCGGCGTCCACGGCTTTCAGTTCGGGGTTGGCTTTGAGCACACGCAACAGGTCACCTCGCAGCGCAACCAGCGTTCGGGTTCCGTCCAGGGCCATATTGATACGCCGGAAGAGCTTTTGTCTGGGGGCTTCCAAAGCGTGGGAAATATCCAGGACGTGTTGGTAGTCCGGTTGTTCGACATAATCCTGAGCAGCGGTGAGCAAAGCTTGCTTGTCGATGTCGAAATCGTTCGCCAGGCGCTGGAAAAACGCCAGTTTTGCTGCATCTGTCAGCCCGCGATACGCCGCGGTGATTTCCTGGGCCAGTGCCAGGCCAGAGGCCTCGCCTCGGTGATGCAGAAGCGCATGGCAGAGTTCTACCAGCGCATCCGTGGACCCTTTGGGCGCTGCGGCGAACGGCCGTCGATTGGCGAGTATTTCCCTGCCCGCTGCGATAACAGAGGTGAGGGCCCGACCCAGCGTCCTGTCGCCGTCTGCTCGGGCCGGTTCGGGCAGTTCCTGCTCTTCCGTGTTTGATGACATTACATTAATCCTTGAGACCGGAGGGGCTGCATCCGGACGTTTATCGCTGTGCAAGGTTGCAGCATGACATATCCACGCAGGCGAGAATACTACACTGAGGAGTTAGGTATTGCTGCCGCCTGGTAGTGGTGTCGCCGTTATTTTGCGCTGCGATGTGCCGCCCTGCAGCGGCGCGACAAGCCGGTCCCGGCCGACCTGTCGCCAAATCATGCAGATGATTTCTGGTGGCCGAATTAAGTGGCTTTTAGGGCTTGCAATTCGATTTCAAAGCACTGAGTATATATACAGTAGTTTTACTGTATAACCAGGTGGATGTAGCAGGTGGTCAAGCAAGTGGGCAAGACGGTCAAGAAGAGTAAAGGGAGCAACAACATGGATGCAAATAAAGAAAAAGCACTCGAAGCGGCGCTGACGCAGATTGAGCGGCAGTTTGGTAAGGGCACGGTCATGCGCATGGGTGACCATGAGCAGGTGGCCATTCCGGCTATCTCTACCGGCTCTCTGGGCCTGGATATCGCGCTGGGTATAGGCGGGTTGCCCAAGGGGCGTATTTGCGAAATTTATGGGCCGGAGTCCTCCGGTAAGACCACATTAACGCTGCAGGTGATCGCCGAAGCACAAAAAGCAGGCGGTACTGCGGCGTTCATCGACGCCGAGCACGCGCTGGACCCCCAGTACGCCGAAAAGCTGGGTGTGCAGATGGACGAACTGATCATGTCCCAGCCCGACACCGGCGAGCAGGCCCTGGAAGTGGCTGAAATGCTGGTGCGCTCCGGCGCTGTAGATGTGCTGGTCGTTGACTCTGTGGCAGCGCTCACGCCCAAAGCCGAGATCGAAGGCGAAATGGGCGACTCGCACGTGGGCCTGCAGGCGCGTCTGCTCAGTCAGGCCATGCGCAAGCTCACCGCTGCCATCAAGCAGACCAATTGCCTGGTGATCTTCATCAACCAGATCCGCATGAAGATTGGCGTGATGTTTGGCTCCCCGGAAACCACAACCGGCGGTAACGCACTCAAGTTTTACTCCTCTGTGCGTCTGGATATCCGCCGTATCGGCGCGGTAAAAGACGGCGACGAGGTGGTGGGTAATGAGACCCGTGTGAAGGTGGTCAAGAACAAGGTCTGCCCACCCTTCAAACAGGCCGAGTTCCAGATCATGTACGGCAAGGGTATCTACCATATGGGCGAGGTCATTGACTGGGGCGTGAAGCTTAACCTGGTGGATAAGTCCGGTGCCTGGTATGCCTATAAGGGCGACAAGATCGGTCAGGGTAAGGCCAATGCCTCCAAGTTCCTGGAGGACAACCCGGCCGTGGCCAATGAAATCGAGACGGCGATACGTGCACAGACGCTCAATGCAGGCAAGGCGGAAGCCGAAGCCAAGGGCAGAAGAAGGCGCAGAAGCCTCATCAGAGCAGGAGTAATCCTGCTCGGTGTGGTGTAAGACACGAAGCTTTCCCACGAGGCGCCGGGGCTCCACTTATCCCACTCTCTGCCCCGGCGCCTCTTTTTAATTTATGTCTGATAGCTCTTTTGACGACATCTACAGCGATCGCCAGCTCGCTAAATTAACCGCGCTTAATCCCGTGGACGTCAGGGTTGCGGCGATGGATCTGCTCGCCCGCCGCGAGCATTCCCGCAAAGAACTCAAGCAAAAACTCAGTAAGCGCTTCGATGATGAATCCATCATTGATGCACAGCTGGACGCTGCTTGCGCAGGAAAACCTGCAATCAGATTCACGTTTCGCCGAGAGCTTTGTTCGCCAGCGCTTTAATCGCGGATACGGGCCGCTGCGTATCCGCCAGGAAATGCGCCAGAAAGGGTTAGCCGACACGGAAGTAGAGTCCGCAATGACCGCGGAAGACTATGACTGGCATGCCAGTGCCGAGCGCGTCCTCAAGAGAAAGTACGGTGAAGCGCTCGCTACCGAGTTAAAAGAAAAGGCGCGTCGCAGCCGGTTTATGCAGTACCGCGGTTTTAGCGCTGATCACTTTCGCAAGTTTGTCTAGCAGCAGGGCATGCGAGGTAACGGCCGTCACTTAGCGGATGCACGGCTAAGCTGACGGCCATTCCCTACGTGCTTTTGACCGCCGGTCTAAGTGGTGCGTCGGCTAAGCTGTTTTGCGCGGTCGGCCACGCTTGCGCGCCGGTCGAGTCGAGTCGCGCAAATCGGCTAGCGTCTGCATCAATGTTTGGCGATCGTCAGCCGACTCAACCGTAAAGTGGCTCAGGTGACTGGGGTGTTGCTCCCGGTCCAGCCAGAACTTTCCTGTTACTGCGCCTGCCTCGGTGGAGGTTGCCAGCCAGACGGCCGTATCTGCTCCCTGTTCAGGGGAGCGCAGGAACTTGCGGGTGACTTTGTAGAATGCGGGCAGGGCTGTCTCCACCCCGGGTGTGTCTGCCCAGCCGGGGTGCATGGCATTGACCACGATGCCTTCATCAGCCCAGCGCCTGCGCCCATTCTTCGGTGAGAATCATCAGGCCGCGTTTGGCCCTGGCATAGGCAGTCGCGCCTGAGTAGCGCCCGCGCTGGCTCTGCAGGTCGTCGACGCGGATTTTCTGTGAGTACATGCCGCCGGATAGTACATTGACGACCCGTGGTGACTCAGCCGCGGCGAGCGCGGGGCGCAGGCCCTCGGTCAGGATGTAGGGGCCAAGCAGCAGCAGGGCGAAGCTCTTCTCGAAGCCCTCGGCGGTCTGTTGCCGGGGGTTGAAAAGGGCGCCGGCGTTATTGATCAGCATGTCCACGGGGCGGCCGGACTTGACCAGTCTGTCGGCCAGGGCATGGACATCGCTCATGATACTCATGTCGGCAATTTCCACGCGAATCCGCTTATTGCCGGTGGATTTTGTCAGGTCCCGTGCTGTGGCGCTGGCCTTGGTCTTGTCGCGTGCTACCAGGGTGATGGACGCGCCCAGTGCAGCCAGTTGCTCGGCGGCAGCGAGCCCGACGCCTGAGGTTGCGCCGGTGATGACTGCATGACGATCGCGCTGGTAAGCAGACAATGGTTTCCAGCGTTTTTTGGCTTCCTGGTAGCCGAGACGCGTAAAGCGCCACAGGCCTGGCAGGATCAGCTTGTCCGCTGCGGCCAATGCCGGCGACGCCGCAGGCGGCTCGAACGCGTCGTTAAGGGCCCGCTCCAGGCCCTTCATGGTGTCCTTGCCTACCTTGTCCATCAGGCTGGGGTATATTTTGTTGGCGAGTGCCAGCGGCGCGGGAAAATCAAATTTGGCCACGTAGCGCACCCTGGTGCCCTTGCGCGTCTTTGCGAAGGAGATTTCTTCCACGGCGGTGAAGACCCTGGAGTCGACGTCCATGAGCAGGCGTTTCTCTGCTTCAAATTCGCGTACTGTGTACTGCAGTGAAAAGCCTGCCTTCATGTCGATCTTGAATTGCGTGCCTACACCGGTCTCGCCACGGGTCGTTTTGGTACCCCTGGCAACGCCGGGGTCCCATTCATCAATGCGGTTGAATTCTGAAACGTAGGCGAAGACTTCATTCAGCGGGCGGCTAACTTCTATGGTTTCGTCCAGGGTGACGAGATTGCTCATGGTGGTTGTCCAGTTTAATCAGTCGCCAAGAATACGTTCAATCCGCGGTGCAGATCATTCTGTTATGTCGGTGGCGACGATGTTTTGATCGGTCACGGTTCACGGCGGTACCAGCGCTCTGGCGACATGCCATTGCGTCGATGCGGGCTGGCTGTACGCCTGTTACTGCCGTTCGCGCAATCATCGCTATGCTAACGCGCCCGGCGGGCGAAGGTTGCACAAGTTTTTTCAGCTACATGCGTTCTGCCGGGGTGGTCGGAAAGTTGATTTGCGGATGCCGGGCGTCAAATCGAAACCTAAGGCCGGCGGTATGACTGGGAATGAAAACAACATGAGCTATCAACACATCACTCTCAAGGAATTCGGTGGTCCCGAACAATTGCACCTGGAGACCGTTGCCGAGCTGCCCGAGCCCGGGCCGGGTGAGATCAGGGTTAGGGTATTGACTGCCGGTACGGGCTTTACCGACACCATCATTCGCCAGGGCCAGTATGTTGGGGTCAAGGAAAAGCCCCCATTTACGCCCGGCTACGACTGGTTTGGGGTGGTCGATAAACTGGGCGAGGGTGTTCAGGGTCTGACTGTCGGGCAAGCGGTAGCGGATATGCCAGTGATTGGCGGCTATACCCAGTATTTGTGTGTGGCAGCGGATCGCGTGGTGCCTGCCCCTGAAGGGCTGGACCCGGCGCAGGCGGTAGCCATGATTCTCTCTTATACCACCGCTTACCAGATGCTGACCCGGATTCGAACACTGTCGCCGGGCGACACCTGCCTGGTACACGCAGCCGGCGGAGCGGTAGGCACTGCGTTACTGGAGCTGGGCCGCGAGATGGGGTTAACCGTTTATGGCACGGCCTCCAGCGGCAAGCACGACCTGGTCAGGCAGTTCGGTGCGATTCCCATTGACTACCGCAATGAGGACTTCGTCGCACGCATACTTGAAGAAACCGGCGGCCGAGGGGTCGACGCCGTCTTTGACACCATTGGCGGCAAGAACTGGTCGCGCTCTTATCGCTGTGTTGCCCGCGGCGGCATTCTGGTCGCCTTCGGTGCGTTGCAGCTGACCACCGGGGAAGAGCGTGTGCCATCCTTGTTACTGGGATTCTTCAAACTACTCGCCGGCTGGCGCCTGATTCCCGACGGACGGGCGACGGCGTTTTACAATATTCAAACTCGCCGTGAAAAAGAGCCGGAACAGTTCAAAGAGGATGTGGCTGCGCTCTTTAGCCTGCTCAAGACAGGCAAGCTGGCGCCGGCGCTGCAAGCGGTGGTGCCGCTGGCCGAGGCCGCGGACGTCCATCGTCTGCTCGACAAAGGTGAAGTCGCCGGCAAAATTGTCCTCAACTGCGAATAGACCAGGCAGCCGCCCGGTCGCTGTCGCTCGTCGAGATACTTGAACTGCAGTCGGGGAAATGGCGCTACCCCGATGATCACGTCGCTTTCTATGCCATCATGATTTCAGGAGGTCCTATGGATAGCATGATCATCGACAACTCAGACAACGTTTACACCCTTACCATGACCAATGGCGGGACGTTCAACCCGGACTCGCTGGCTGCCTTCAATGCCGGTCTCGATAGCGCACTGGCCGATGAAAGCGCTAGCGTATTGTTGCTTACGGGTGAGGACAAGAGCTTCTCCCAGGGTCTGGATCTTGAATACATTATGGCCAACCCGAACGATGCCATGCAGTTTATCGGTGACTGTATGCGCGTGGTGGGCCGCCTGTTGTGGTTTCCCGTGCCCGTTGTGTCGGTGATTAATGGGCATGCCTTTGGCCTGGGGGCAATGATTGCGCTGGCCTCGGACTATAAGGTGATGCGCGAGGACCGGGGGTTCTTCTGTCTCCCCGAGGTGGACCTGGGCATGACACTGACCTACAGGATGAATGCGCTGGTCTGCGGTAAGTTAAGCGGTAACGTGCTCCGCGATGTGCTGCAGACCGGACGTCGCGTCGGCGGCCCCGAGGCGCAGGAATGGGGGATAGTGGATCGTGCTGCACCGTTGGATACGCTGCGCGAGGTGGCGCTGGAAATAGCGCAGCCCATGTGCGGCAAGAGTCGCGAGGCGCTCTCAGGGCTGAAGCGAGGTATCAATCTGGATATTCTCTCGGTGATTGAAGGCGACACACCCGACGCCACGGTACCCGGGGTCTGAGTATGCCCGGCACCATAGGACCCTTACTGCCCAGCGATGAGCAGTTTAACCACCAGGTAATAGAAACCTTTGCCACCGTGGGCCAGAGCGACCCGGCGTGGACGGAAAAAGTGTGCGGCATGGCAGCAGCCAGAGATGGTTCGCTGCAGATAGCCTTTGGCTTTGGCAAATACACTAACCGCAATGTAGTGGACGCGTACGCCGGGATTTCCCGGGGTTTGGAGCAGTGGGTGGTGCGCGGCAGCCGCGCGCTCAACAGTGACCCTGAAAGCGTCAACGCGGGGCCTATACACTATGAGGTGATTGAGCCACTGCAGCAGGTCCGGGTCCGCCTGGAGCCGAATGACGTTCAACCCATCGCCTTCGAGCTGACCTTTCACGCCGTCGCTGCTTGCGTGGTAGAAGAGCGTGAGGACCGCCGAGACCCGCATGGTTTTCGCAAAGCCACCGACCAGATCCGCTATCACCAGAGCGGCGTCGCCAGCGGCTGGCTGGAGATTGACGGGGAGCGGATAGAGATAACGCCAGACGCCTGGGTGGCCACCCGGGACAAGTCCTGGGGGATTCGTCCCTCGGTGGGTCTTCCCGCTGCAGACCTGGAGCCTGACTACCACCAACACATTCCCCAGGCGTTGGCGATCTGGAATCCCCTGTTGTTTCAGCAGGACGACGGCAGCCGCTATGCTTTTCATCATTATTTTCTGCAGTTCTCTGGCCCGGGTTTTTCCCACCAGCGTATTCAGGGCGGATTCGAAGATGAGGCCGGCCAGACCTCTCGGGTGATTGGCATGAGGCCCGATCTGCGTTTTGACTCGCCCAGCAAGCGCCTGCAGGGTGGGGAATTCCTGTTGCAGTTGGAGGATGGCAGCGAGCGACGCCTGACCTTTGAAAAACTGTCCGAGACAGGGTTTTATCTGGGCGCCGGTCACTACCACGGTGGTGATGGCCATCACCATGGCAGCTGGCGCGGCGTGCTGCATGTCGATGGCGACCATGTCAGCAATGCCGCAGAACTGGAGGTTATCGAGCGCTACCACCAGTTCCGCGACTGCATGATTCGGGTGGTAGACGAGCACACCGGCGCCGTCGGTTACGGTAATTGCCAGACGCATGTGCACGGCGCCTGGCCTGAATTTGGCCTCAGCGGCGATGAGCCCATGCTCTAGGCATTTGCCCCGGGCAACAACAGGGGCGGGTCGTGCAAGCGCTGAATAGTGGTATAACAAAACAGGAATGACGCAATGGTAGATATAGTCTCGCGCCCCGATGAGGTGACGCCATCCTGGCTGACCCAGGCGCTCAGGGATTCCGGGCACCTGGCCGACGGCGCGGTTACCGGTTTCGACCACAGCATTATCGGCACCGGCAAGATGGGCGACAACGCGCGCTTCGTGCTGCAGTACCAGGGCGAGCGAGGTGGCGCGCCTGAATCACTGATTATCAAGTTTCCCGCCGAGGACGAAACCGCGCGAATGATGGCCGGCGCCCAGGGCGCCTACTACACGGAAGTGATGTTTTACCGTCACCTTGCCGCGCGCACCAGTATGCGCACGCCGGCTATTTATGCCAACGAAATCAGCGAGGACCGACAGCTCTTTACTACCGCCATGGAAGACATGGCACCGGCCCAGCCAGGCAGTCAGTTAGTGGGTGAGTCCCAGGCGCATGCGCGCGTGGCCATGGCCGAGGCGGCCAAACTCGCCGCGGCTTTTTATGGCGAGGATAGCCTCAAGGACCTCGATCACATCATGTTTCATGCCCGCGATGGCGGTGAGTTCGGCCAGGCGCTGTTGCAGCAGTACTGGCCCGGCTTTCTGGAGCGCTTTGGGCATGGCGTCAACAGCGAATGCGAGGCTTTTGGCGCACTCTACGTTGAGCGCCACAGTACGTTCGCCACCCGCAGCCAGGCGCCCAAGACCCTGGCCCACGGTGATTTTCGTAGCGAGAACATTTTGTTTGACGGAGACTCCGCCTGCACCGTTGATTGGCAGACCACCAGCTACGCCAGCCCATTGACCGACCTCGCTTACTTCATGGGCGGCAGTGTCGACGTCGACGATCGTCGCAACTGGGAGCAGGACCTGGTGCGGGAGTACAGTGAGTTGCTTGCCGGTCACAACGTAGCCCTCGGCTTTGACGACTGTTGGCAGCAATATCGCGAGCAGGCCATGCATGGCCTGATGATCACCATACTCGGCGCCAGTTTTTCCGCGCCCGCCGAGCGCAGTGATGCAATGTTCCTGACGATGATTCAGCGCCACCTGCAACACTGCGTGGACCTGGACGCGGGCGCATTTCTGGACGCGCCCTGAGACATGCGCCCGCTCGCCCGATAGAGTTCAGACGAATTTACCGTCGCGATAATCCGCCATCGCCTGCTCGATCTCCTCGGCTGTGTTCATCACGAAGGGTCCATAGTTGGCGACTGGCTCCGCCAGGGGCTCCCCCCTGAGCAGCAGTAACTGTGCGCCCTCTGCACCTGCGGTGATGGTAAAGCGATCACCAGCGCGCGTGACCGCCATTTGTTGCGCGCTGACGGTAATGTCCTGTGCGGCCAGGCTGCCCCTGTAGACATAGGCCAGCAGGTTCTCCGGGCGTGCCGTGTTGACACTCACCGACTCTCCCGGTTGCAGCATCAGGTCGAGGATGGCGGCCCGCGGCGCCAGTTCCTGCAGCGGTCCTGACAAGACTTCGGGTGTCGTCCGGTCGCTCGCCTGCAACTGCCAATCCCCGGCGATCGCCACCGCGGTATAGCCGCTGGTTTCAAGACGCGCGAGCGCCTCGGCCGCAATATCGCGGTAGCGCGGCTCACTCATTTTTTCCGCCGCAGGCAGGTTCACCCACAGCTGGAAGCCATGCAGCCCGGTGCTGTCCTGCGTCGGCATTTCCGAGTGCACGATGCCGCGCCCGGCAGACATCCACTGCGCGCCGCCGCCGCGTATCTCGCCGCGGTTACCGCGATTGTCCTCGTGAATGATGCCGCCGTGCTTCATGTAGGTCAGGGTCTGCATGCCGCGGTGCGGGTGCGGCGGGAAACCGCCGGCAAAGTCCTCACGACGTTCGGCGCTCAGCTCGTCGAGCATCAGAATAGGGTCCATGCCGGCGTGGCGCATGCCGGAGATGCGCTGTATAGCGACACCATCGCCATCCCGGCTCGGATGTGCTGTCCTGACTTCTCCAATAGTGCGTTCTTTCATGATGTCTCTCCTGTCACGTTGATCTGCATAATAAAATCGTTATTTACGAAAATAAATCGGATAATATTGGCAGTAACTTTCGATAAAATAGAACTCGGTGCGATGAACAAGACGACACTCGAACAATGGCGGATGCTGCAGGCAGTTGTCCGTCACGGTGGGTTCGCCCAGGCCTCCCAGGCGATTCACAAAAGTCAGTCCACGATTAACCATGCCGTACATAAGTTGCAGGACCTACTGGGCCTGCCTTTGCTGGAAGTGGTGGGGCGCAAGGCCCAACTCACCGATGCCGGGGAGTTGATGCTGCGCCGGGCAGAGCAACTGCTGGACCAGGCGGGTCAGCTGGAGGAGATCGCAGCGGGGCTGGCCCAGGGCACCGAGGCGGAAATCCGCCTGGCCGTCGATGCCGTTTACCCCAATCACTATCTGGCTGATTCCCTGCAGGCACTGTCGCAGGCCTACCCCAATACGCGGGTGCAATTGCTGGAAACCGTGCTGTCGGGGGGCAATGAACACTTGCTTGCCGGTGACGTCGACCTACTGGTCACAGGCGCTATTCCGGGTGGTTTCGTTGGTGAGCCCATGATGCGCGCCGAGTTTATCGCGGTGGCGCACCCCGAACACCCGCTGCATGCCTTGGACAGGGCGCCCACCCTGCAGGATCTGCAGCAGCACCGGCAGATTGTGGTGCGTGACTCTGCGCGCGAGAGCGATACCGACTCGGGCTGGCTGGGCGCTGAACAGCGCTGGACGGTGAGCAACGTGGCCACCTCCGTGGAGATGATCGAGCGCGGTATGGGTTTCGCCTGGTTACCCGTCGCGCGGATACAGCGGGCGCTGGGGGAAGGCACACTGGTGCCCCTGCCGCTGGAGCAGGGCAATCGTCGTTATAGCCAGTTGTACCTGGTGTATGCGGACAGCAGATCTGTCCGGTCCCGCTACCCGGCACCTGGGCCAGCTGTTGTTGGAAGCCTGCCCGCCAGAAACTGTATAGTTCTATATATTCGAATATATTCTGCGTTTTATTGCGATTTTAATTCGTTTATGACGAACTTATAGTCCTCCCATCGCCGGGGCATTTGCCCCGGTAAACAAACAACAGGAGAGCAACGCGATGGGTATGTTGGTAGACGGCAAGTGGCAGGACGTATGGTACGACACCGAGTCATCCGGGGGTTCTTTCAAACGCGAGAGCGCGCGGTTTCGGCACTGGGTCACCGCAGACGGGGCGCCAGGGCCGGAAGGCGATGGCGGTTTCGCTGCCGAACCGGGGCGCTACCATCTGTATGTATCTCTCGCCTGTCCCTGGGCACACCGTACCCTGATCATGCGTGCCCTTAAGGGGCTGGAAGCGGCAATCAGCGTCTCCGTGGTAAGCCCGATCATGCTCGACAATGGCTGGACCTTCAATACCACGAGGGCAGCACGGGCGACGCGCTGGGTAACCGGCAGTTCCATCACCAGGTGTATACCGACAGCGTACCTGACTACACCGGCAGGGTGACGGTGCCCGTGCTCTGGGACAAGCAGCAGAATTGTATCGTGAGCAACGAATCCGCAGAGATCATTCGGATGCTTAACAGCGCCTTTAACGATTATTCAGGCAGCGACGCGGATTATTACCCGGAGGCGTTGCGCGCAGGAATTGATCGTTGGAATGACCGCATTTATCCGGCGATCAATAATGGTGTCTACCGTGCCGGTTTTGCCACCAGCCAGGAAGCTTACGAGGAAGCCTATGCGGATGTGTTTGCAGAACTGGATGCGCTGGATGCGCATCTGGCCGACCATCGCTACCTGCTGGGTGACCAGTTGACCGAGGCCGACATTCGCCTGTTTACCACCCTGATCCGTTTCGACGCGGTTTATCACGGGCACTTCAAGTGCAATCGCCAGCGCCTGGAAGATTATGCGCACTTGCCGGGATACGTGCGGGATATTTACCAGTTACCGGGGGTTGCAGATACGGTGGACTTTGGGCACATCAAGACCCATTACTATGCCTCCCACCTGATGATCAACCCGACCGGTGTGGTGCCGCTCGGGCCGGACATTGATTACACCAGGCCGCACGGTCGAGGGTAGGTAAGGGTTCTACTGCCGCGAGCCCGCGTCCAGTCTTGCCACCCCAATGCCGTGTCCTTTCATCCCGCGGCATGCTTCGCCCGCCGCGCCATACTCCGTCATCCCCGCGCAGGCGGGGATCCACCGGGTTTGGGTGTTAAATCACTCCTCCAGGATCAAGGTCTCGCCAACCTGCGCGGCCTGGATCTCTTCCTCGCAGAAGGGGAAACGCACCCAGCGCTTGTCGGCGTAGAGTTTGGTCTGGTCGGCGTAGTAGTCCGAGTCCGGCTGCACGCTCTGTGAGTGGGTCAGTATGGTGTCGGCAATGGGGCACTCGGTTTCATCCCAGGTGACAACCTGAATGTAGGAGTTGCCCGCCCGCGGGTTGATGTAACCACCTTCCTGCAGGCTGGCGCTGATCGCGCCGAACACACCCATGGTGCCGGCGCCGCCGTGGATGGGTACCCGCTCGTTATTGCGCTCCAGGTACTGTACCTCACCCCAGGGTGCATCCAGCGCTACCCCGGCATCGGTCAGGCGTTGGTTGGCCCGCAGCAGCGTGTCGATGACCAGGTCGCGGTTGGCCTGCACCGCCAGGTCGATCCCCGCCGGTGTGGTGATGGGGTTGGCGGGGTCGAAGTCCACAGCCCAGAACTCGTCACTGATCACCACGTTCTGGTAGGGGCTGCCGTAGGTATCGCGTATACCGGCCCAGAACTCGGTGAACACCTGGGCGCCGCGGCTGTCCACGTCTACCCGGCGATCCCAGTTGCCCAGGACCTCACAGGTCTCAGTCAGCGCCTGTGCGTTGGCCGGGTCCGCGTCAGGGCTGTTGAGGTAGTTCGCTGCAGATTTGCAGTACGTCGTCCAGCACCAATTCTGCGCCGTGCACCCGGTTGCTATACATCAGGGTCTTAAGTGTCTCCTGGTCGAACAGCGGTGTTTCACTGAACTCATCGCCGCCGGCCAGGCTGTCGGCAATCATGCTGTGGGTGATACGCGTGCGCAGGAACTGCTGGTTGCCCTCGTGTCCCATCCAGCCGAACACCACGGGGAAACCCTCCAGCGGCTGCGTGGCATCGGTGAGCCAGTAGCTGTTGTTGGCGTTGCCGGCGGTGCCGGTGCCGAGGATTTGCGGGTGTGAGCCCAGGCCAAACAGGTTGGTGCCCTCGGGGCTGTCCGCGTCCTCGCCCCACTCGCAGGCGGAGCGGCTGCCATCCAGGCCGATAAAGGCGTTGGTGGTGGCACCGGCGACAAGCGCGCCAATGCCGGTCAGGCAGCTGTCAAGCTTGGCCTGGTCAACATGGGGCACGGCGCTGATCTGGCCATAGAACATGCCGCCGTTGCGGTCTGCTGCGAACTCGTGGAACACCGGGTTGCCGATATAGCGCAGCGCCTCCGCGATATTCTTCCATATTGGTGGCCTGGGCTTTTTCCACCCACTGGCGCAGTGAGCGCAGGCCGGTATCAAGGTTGGCGTCGCGCATGGTCATCAGTGTGCCGGCGAAGGTGGGCCAGCCGCCGATTGCGGGGTTAACGCCGCCCAGGTCCAGTACCAGGCCGTACTGGGTGCTGTAAAAGGTGCGTTCCTGCGTCTCCAGGGTGCCGTCTTCCAGCAGTTGCTGGGCGGACACGGTGGTTGCCTCGATGTCGCGCCACTCGCCGTCAAACTCGTACTGCATCGGGTCGTCGGGGTTGAGCGGCACTTCGTACAGGGTGAAGCGGGTGGCGTAGTCGACGGTATGGGTCCAGGCCACATCGCGGGTAAAGCCGATGCCGATCCAGGGCAGGCCCTGCAGCGAGGCGCCGGCCGCATCATACTCCCCGGGAATGGTCAGGTGCGCCTCGTACCAGCGGCCGCTGCCATTCCAGGGCTGGTGGGGGTTGCCCAGCAGCAGGCCGCCGCCGTTCTGGGTGGCGTCGCTGCCCAGGGCGATGGCATTACTGCCTACTTCCGAAGGGCGGATGTCCCTGCCCATGGCAGCCAGGTCGCTGCTTCAGTCCGGGCCTGACCTGCATGGCGTCGATGCTGGCCATTTGCATGGCGTCCGGGCCTTGAACCGCGAGGATAGCGTCGCGCACGATGCCCTGGTCGGTACTGGCCTGCAGCGCGATTTTGCGCAGGTACATGAACAGGTCGATACGGTCAGGGCAGAACACCCAGGGCTCGCCGCGGCAGCCATTCTCGCCCTCCGGCAGGTTGTCCACGCCGGTTTCGTCAAGATAGCGGGCCATGCCGGCGGCGTAGCCGGTAATCAGCTCCTGGTCGCGCTGGGGCAATTTGTTGAAGAAATTCTCCGTGAACTCTTCTTTTGTGCCGTTGATGTAGCGCGATAGAAAGTCCCGGTCTATGCCCTCGCCAGTGAATTCGGCCCAGCGACCGCTGGCCAGCGCTATTTCGCGCATGGTGACGCAGAAATTGTCCTGTGAATAAGCGTAACCATAGCCATAGCCCAGGCTGGCCCAGTCATCGGCTTTGATATGGGGTATGCCGTATTCGGTGCGCCGGATTTCCGCTGAAAGCGTTGGCTCCACGGGCGGCTCTACCGGTGGTTCCACCGGCGGATCCACGGGCACGTTGACGCGCCTGTCGGATGAGTCGCTACAGGCTGTGACCCCCAGGGCGAGAATGACGACGGCCGTTAACCGGTGCAGTGTACGCATGATGTTGCCTCTGTTATTAATGTTGTAATGGCCTGTCGGTTGCATCAGGCAACGGCAAAACCCAAAAGGTGGCCGGCGCCTTTTTGCTGTGGCATGTCAGGCCAGCGGATCGTTTTTGCCGGTTCCGTAATATGCCGTGCATGGGTGGCAAAATCCAGAGGCGCGATGGCAAGTGGGGTGATCAGTTCAAGTCTGCAGTGCGTAGAATCATAAAGCTATTAGCAGTCGCACCGGAGCGCACAGCAATGATAAATCGTTTTTTCCCCCTGCTGGGCATGGGGTTAATTATCCTGTTGGGGAGTAATATGTCCAATGCCACGGAAGAGCCCGTCTACGAGGTGATCGAGCAGTGGGGCGATATTGAGGTGCGTGAGTATGCACCGCGCATAGTCGCGGTGACGACGCTGTCATCCAATGGTGAGACTACGGGCGGTTTTCGTCGGCTGGCAGATTACATTTTCGGTGGCAACAGTGAAGGTATGTCCATTGCCATGACGGCGCCCGTAGAAGAGACGCTGGGCGATGAACAGCCGATCATGGCATTTACCATGCCTGCAGAGTACTCCATGGATGCGCTGCCAGAGCCGAATGACAGCAGCGTCAAACTCGAAGCTGTCGGCCCCCGCACCGTGGCCGCTGTGAGCTTTTCCGGGTGGGCGACGTCCGGGCGTGTTGCTCGCGCCGAGCGCGAGTTGCGCGAGCAACTGGAGGAGCAGGGCATCACAGTGACCGGCCAGGCTTCCCTCAATCAATACAATCCCCCCTGGACGCCACCCTTTATGCGGCGTAACGAGGTTGTGTTGCCAGTGGCCTGGATTGGGTAAGGAAGAGTTTCGCAATGATGAATGCGATCCCCTTGCCTGAGCACGTGTTGATTACCGGCGGGACCGGTTTTATTGGCGGTCACCTGGTTGCCGCCCTGGTCGCGCGGGGCGTTGCGGTGACGGTGCTGAGTCGTTCGTCACAGGATGCACAGACAGGCGTCACCTATATTCGATCGCTGCAGGATTTCGTCGCACCTGAGGGCCGGTCAGCGGTAGTCAACCTCGCCGGTGAGCCACTCAACAGCGGCCGCTGGAACGCTTCCCGCAAGGCACATTTTCGCGATAGTCGGGTAAACATGACGCGCGATGTAGTGGCCTGGATTAACGCTCAGGTACATGCCCCTGAGACACTGGTCAGCGGTTCAGCGGTGGGCTGGTATGGCCACCGCGGCGACGAAATATTGACCGAGGTCTCCGCAGGCGCCCCGGGGTATAGCCATCAACTATGCGCAGACTGGGAAGCAGCTGCGCAAGCTGGATTAAGCGACGCCACACGCCTTTGCCTGCTGCGCACAGGCGTGGTGCTGGGCACAGACGGTGGGCCCTTGCCGGAGATGCTTGGGCCGGCAAGGGTCGGCCTGGGTGGGCCCCTGGGTAACGGTAAGCAATGGTGGTCGTGGATCCACGTCACAGACCTGGTGTCGATGATCCTGTGGTTACTGGAAAATCCTTCTTGCAACGGTGTTTTCAACGGCACCGCCCCTGAACCACTGCGTCAGGCCGAATTCGCCAGGGTGCTGGGCAAGACACTTCACCGGCCGGCATTTATCCCCCTGCCGGCACCGGTGGCCAGGTTGATGCTGGGGGAGTTTGCGGAGGAAATTCTGCTCAACGGGCAACGCGTCGAACCTGCCCGTGTGCTAGCGCATGGGTTTCAGTTTGAATTTCCAACACTTGCGCCCGCACTGACCGATCTTTTGGGATGATCCGTCACGGCCACCCGCGCGTAATTACTCGAACTTGCACAACACACTACCGCCGGCGCGGGCTGGCCAACACGAAAGCTAATAGCAAAAAGCACGGAGAGAACGACCTATGAAGTCAGCACTGATGGAGTCCATTGCCGCCCCCGTCCAGGCCCTGTCCGAAGATGCCCGCAGGGTGCGCGACGCGCTTGGTGGAGCACGGCCTGGAGACGCCGATGTTACACAATGGCCTCACACGCGACCAGAAGGTCGAGCGCATTCGTGACGCATTTGTGGACATAGCGCAGGCCCTGGAACTGGACCTAACTGATGACAGCTTGTGCGACACGCCCAAGCGAATCGCCAAGATGTATGTGGACGAGATATTCAGCGGCCTGGATTACAGCCGTTTCCCGAAAGCGACTGCCATTGAGAACAAGATGGGCGTGGACGAGATGGTGCGCGTGGATGACATCACCCTGGTGAGTACCTGCGAGCATCACTTTATTACCATTGACGGCACTGCGCGTGTTGCCTATGTGCCCAGGGGCAGGGTGATCGGTCTTTCCAAGATAAACCGCATTGTGCGTTTCTTTGCCCAGCGCCCGCAGGTGCAGGAGCGTTTGACGCGCCAGATTATGGTTTCCTTGCAGACCTTGCTCGGCACAGAAGATGTAGCCGTGGTCATCGACGCGGCACACTATTGCGTCAAGGCCCGCGGGGTGATGGACGCGACATCTTCCACCCGTACTTCGGCCCTCGGCGGTCAGTTCCGTCACGACGAGCGTTGTCGTGCAGAGTTTCTCGCGTCCTGAGACGCGGTATTGAGGCACATGCAAAATGATAGACCGCAATCTGGGCAATGCAGAGCGAGTGATTCGCCTGGTGCTGGGCATCGCCCTGGCATCATGGACGATCACCCGCGACAGCATGAATGGTATTGAATGGTTCGTTGCGCTGTGTTCGCTGTTCCTTATTCTGAACGGCATCTTCTCCCGCTGTTACCTCTGGTACATTCTCGACCTGAACTCCAACAGTGAGGAAGATCCGGCCTGCGCATTGGAGTCAACGGAGTCCTGACGACCTCCTCTGAAAAAGCTTGAGCGCCAGGGCCAGTTTTCTCGCTGACTATCCGCGACTTCCCGCTTGGGGGTAGAATGACGTCTCGCACATGGCGCCGTCAGGAACCCCCGTTATCATGCAACAAAGTCCCCCGAGTTATACGCTGGTTATTTCCTCTCCTGACCAGGTGGGTCTCGTCGCAGCTGTGGCTACCTTTGTCGCCCAGCATGGCGGTTCGCTGTTAGAGTCCAATAATCACACCGACGTTGCGGAACGCTGGTTCTACATGCGCAACGTGATCGACGTCAGCGAACTCGATATCGACTTCGAAAGCTTCCGCGACGCATTCGGTGACGCTGGCCCTGCGTTTCGACATGACAGTGGTACCTGCGTAACAACAGCCGCAAGCGCAAGGTGGTGGTGTTTGCCAGTCATGCCTCACATTGCATCGCAGATATCCTCCACCGCTGGCACAGCGGCGACCTCGATTGTGATATTCCCTGCGTTATTTCCAATCACGAGAACCTGCGCAGCATGGTGGAGTGGCACGGCATTCCCTTCCATTACGTGCCGGTCCCCAGCGATGACAAGGCGTCTGCATTTGCCGCCATGCAGGACATCGTCAATCGCCATGGCGGTGAAACCATTGTCCTTGCCCGCTATATGCAGATTATTCCCCCGGCACTCTGTGCGCAGTATGCGGGTCAGCTGATCAACATCCACCACAGTTTTTTGCCTTCCTTTATCGGGGCCAATCCCTACCAGAAAGCCCATGACCGAGGCGTCAAACTGATCGGCGCAACCTGTCACTATGTCACTGAGGACCTGGATGAAGGGCCCATTATCGAGCAGGATGTAGTGCGTGTAACCCATGCCAGCAGTAAGGATGACCTGGTGCGCCTGGGTCGTGACGTGGAGCAGTCTGTGCTGTCGCGCGGACTGCGTTTTCACCTTGAAGACCGGGTTATTGTGCGCGGCAACAAGACAGTGGTCTTCAATCCCTGAGACCCGGCATAAGCCCTTACGCTGGCCTGGCAAGGTTCGGCGAAAACAGGAAGAGGAGGAGCCATGAATCACCCTGCCAGCACCGACGGCGTATTCCCATCTGTGTGCCCATTGGACTGCGCGGATACCTGCAGCCTCTCTGTTACCCGCAGCGATGGAGAGGTGGTGGATGTTCGCGGCAGCAGCGCTAACCCATTCACGCGTGGCAAAATTTGCGCCAAGGTGGCAAAGGCAATGCCCCGGCAGGTGCATGGCCCCGGCCGTTTGCGCCAACCGCTGTTGCTGGACGGCCCGCCCGGCAGTGGTGCCTTCAGGCCTGTCATCCTGGAAGGAAGCGCTGGACGTTATCCACCAACAGTTTTCCGGGATTATCGATACTCACGGTGCGCAGGCGATTGCGCCGCTGACCTATGGCGGTCCCATGGGCCTGCTTGCCGGCGGGTCAATGGATAAACGCTTTTTCCATCGCCTGGGTGCCAGCGAGGTGGACTCCTCACCACTCTGCGCGGGCGTGTCCGGCGCAGCCTGGGACAGTGTATTCGGCGATGTGGGCGGCACTCCCTATACAGAGATCGGCGATGCCGGCTTGATCGTCATCTGGGGCAACAACATTACTGCCTGCAACCTGCACCTGACCACGCTGATCCGGGATGCGCGTAAACGGGGTGCCAGGCTGGTGGTCGTGGACCCGCGGCGCACCCGCATAGCCGATGACGCGGACCTCCACCTGCCTCTGCTGCCAGGTACTGATGTGGTGCTGGCCTATGCTGTAGCGGCACTGATTGCTGCCCAGGGCGGATTGGACCATGCGTTTATTGCCGAGCATGTGCAGGGGGCAGAGGTGTTTCTGGCCGAGGCGGCCAAATACACTCCGCAGCGTGCCGCACAGTTGTGTGGCCTGGGTGAGGAGGCCATTACCCAGTTCGCCAGCTGGTGGTGTGAGATCAAGCCCGCGATCATCTCCGCGGGAGTCGGCCCGGAGCGCAACCGCAATGGTGGCTCCGGCCTGCGGGCAATGATGGCGTTGCCGGCACTCACCGGCAACTTTGGCCCTACAGGGGCCGGTATTTGCGATGTGTCCGGGTTCTTCCCGGTGGCTGGTGATGCCCTGGCTCGCCCGGACTTGCGCAGCGGCGACAGCCGCGAGTTCAATGTGCTGGACCTGCCGCGTCACATACTCAACCCGGGTTCGGCGCTGCCGATCAAGGGACTGTTTATTTACAATCACAATCCTGTTGCGGTGCACCCGCGCGCCGCGGAAATGCGCGCCGCATTGCTCAGCGAATCGGTATTTGTCGTGGGTTCGGATATTTCCATGACTGACTCCATGGCCTGCTGCGATGTGATTCTGCCAGCGGCCAGTCATCTGGAGTATGGTGACCTTTACAAGGCTTACGGACATCATTACTTGCAGCGCACCGAGGCTGTCATTGATCCCGTGGGCGAGGCGGTGTCCAACATGGAGTTGTTTCGCCGCCTGGCCGCACGCTTTGATTTTGGCGAGCCTGCGCTGCATGAAAGCGATGAGCAGTTAATGGATCAGGCGCTGAGCGCCAATAGCCAGGGTCTGGGTGGACGCAGGCCAAGCCAGTTGCTTGCTGGCGAGGCGGTGGATATGCGGGGGCAGGGCAACGCCGTTATGTTTCGCGGACCACTGCCGGCAACGCCCAGTGGCAAAATAGAGCTGTACAGTGAGGCCCTGCAGGCGGAATCTGGTCTGGGTCTGCCGCGTTTTCGTGCCCTGGAGGCGCGCCGCGCATTCGTGCTGATCAGCGCGGCATCAGAGCAGCGCATCAACTCAACATTCGGGGGGATAGCCGGGCAAAGTACCGACCTGTTATGCGAAATGCATCCTGCCGACGCCAATGCGCTGTCACTTCCTGAGGGCGCGCAAGTGCGCCTGCATAACGACCAGGGGAGTGTTGAGTTGCCGTTGAAGTTCAGCGAACGCCAGTGCCCTGGTACCGTCTTTGTGCCCAAGGGTGCCTGGCTCAGGGAGAGCCCCACGGGCCAGACCGTCAACGCGCTCATTCCGGGTCACAAGGCGGATATTGCCGGCGGCGCCTGCTATTACGACTGCACGGTAGATGTAGAACTCTGCGCCTGAGGCGTCGCTGCAAATACTGATTTCTCTGGCCTTGATGACCAGGATCATGTCCTTGCCAGATTGGTAGTGCCGCCGATTGCGGCCTTGAGCCGGCGTTGCTAGGGTGCAGGAAATTCACTTGGCGGAGAATGTCATGGCAACTATTACTTTTCTTGGTGCTGCCCAGGAGGTCACCGGCTCCTGCCATTTGCTGGAGTCGCCTGCCGTGGGCAGAGTACTGCTGGATTGTGGCATGCACCAGGGCGGCGATGCCGTTGAGCGCATCCAGGACGAAACCTTCGCATTTGATCCAGAGACTATCGATGCTGTGCTGCTGTCCCATGCACATCTCGATCACTGCGGCATGCTGCCCAAGCTGTTTCATGAGGGCTTTCGCGGCGACATTGTCTGCACCCGGGCTACCGCCGAATTGCTGGATGTAATGCTGCACGATTCCGTGGGCCTGTACCTGCGTGACCTGGAGCGCACCAATATCCGCAATGCCCGGCGCGGCCGGCCAGAGATCGAGGCGGTGTTCGACATGGAGGACGTTGAGGGCGTGCTCGGGCTTTGCCGGGGTCACGCCTTCCGTGAGCGCGTGGATCTGGGCCCGGCGGGGGTGGTGGTCTTTCATGACGCCGGGCATATTCTTGGCTCCGCTATCGTCGAAGTGATCGTCAATGAACAGGAAAAGGAAAAAACGTTGGTGTTCTCGGGAGACCTGGGCAAGCGGGACTCGGTACTGATGAACGAGCCTGCCGTGTTAAAGCAGGCTGATGTGGTGTTAATGGAGAGTACCTACGGTGACCGTGAGCACCGTGACGAAGAGGGCTCACTGGAGCAGCTGCGCGACATCCTGCAGCAAACCTGGCGACGCGGCGGTAGCGTGATGATTCCTGCGTTTGCGGTGGGGCGCACACAGGACGTGCTGTTTCACCTGGGCTGCCTGCACCACGCCGGCGAACTGGACCAACTGGCAGGTATTCCTGGACAGTCCCATGGCCATCGCCGTAACCCGGGTGTATGACCGTTGGCTGGATCTGCTCGATGGTGACGAGGTTCGTCACCTCAGCGATGTGCACAAAGCTTCACTGGAGACCTTTCTGCCAACGCTAAACCTGGCCATCAGCACTGAGGAGTCCATGGCCATTAACCGGATGAAGGGCGGGGCAATTATTATCGCCGGCAGTGGCATGTGTACTGGCGGCCGTATTCGTCATCACTTCAAGCAGCGAATCTGGGATGACCGCAACACCATTATTTTTACTGGTTACCAGGCCCAGGGCACTCTCGGGAGAGTGCTGGTCGATGGTGCCAAGCGAGTGAAGATTTTTAACGAGGAGTACGTCATCAAATGCCAGATTGAGACTCTGGGTGGACTGTCTGCCCATGCGGGCCAGTCGGGTTGTTGCGCTGGATGGGCAACTTCCAACCACCGCCACGTGCGGTACTGGTGCACGGTGAACCGCGTGCCCAGGACGCACTGCGGGACAAGCTTTGGACGGAGCAGGGGCTGGCGGTGGAGGTGCCCGCCCGCGGCCAGAGTATCGTTTACTGATTTGGCGACCGCCCGGGACGTGGCCAATGACTGACGAGGGCAGTGGCAATCCGGCAAGCGTTGAAATGCGTAAGGTTTCAGTGCAGACTGCCTGCAGCCTCTTTGGTAATAAAAACGTAACAGGACGGCTATGCCAAGCCGCCAGGAAAAAACTATGAAGAATATCCACTCCTCTACATCATCATCGCCCCATGCAGGGTCGCGGCCTGGTTGTTGCCAGCCTGGTGAGCCTGGGTCTGTTGGCGGGTTGCTCTGACAGCAGCGATCGCCCCAATAATCCGCCGCAGCCAGCGCCGCTGCCGTTCCAGGAACTATTCGATCAAGGCATTGACCGTTACCTGGGCGAATACACGCCAATGCTGTCCGAGGAGAATGCTGACAACAGCGCCATCGTCGACCACACCTTGGTGCGGGCGACGGGCCGCTTTGCCCTGGACGGCTTCGAATACATTATGTCCACGCTGGATGCCGGCTCTGAGGACCTGCTGATTTTCCTCGAAGGTGGCGGCGCCTGCTGGTCTGAATTTTGTTCGGCGACACCAGAGCGCTGATCCCGGCATTCCCCAGACTGGTATTCTCGACCCCGATCGCCAGGACAACCCGGTGAAGGACTATAACGTTGCCTACTTCAACTACTGCGATGGTGGATTTTCGGTAGTGATATTGATTAGACACCGATGGCGATGGTCAGGCAGACCGTTTCAGCGAGGTCTCCACAATTTTCTGCAGGTCTGGATGTGACCCTGGCTACCTTCCCTGCTCCGCGTCGCGTGGTCTTGATGGGCTCCAGTGCCGGTGGTCTGGGAACCACGTTTGCCCTGCCTCTGGTGCGGAAACAGTTTCCTGGTGTGCGCATCGATATAGTCAACGATGCAGGTGTGGGCGTTGCGCGCCCCGATCAGCCCGAGTACCTGGAACTGTTGTTTAGTGACTGGAACGCGAGACTTTATTCCGGAGAGCTGCCCCGAGTGTATCTGCCGAGGACGGCCACTTGTCTGAGTACCACATTTGGCAGATCGGACCAGGATCCCGATGTCCGTCGCGGTATGTTGAGCCACAGTGACGATACCGTCTTTGCCCTTGGGTTCCTGATGATCGGCTTCGACGCCTGGAGAGAGGCGCTCTATCCGGAAATGCAGCAACTGGAAGACGCCCACCCCGAGCGCAGCAAGTACTGGATCCCGATAGGCGTCGGTCACACCTTCCTGCAGGCTGAGCCAGATCGCACCGCCGGTGGTGTAGCGCTGATGGACTGGATTACCCTGATGCTGGACGATTCGCCTGACTGGGTTTCTGCTCAGGACTGACGTTGGCTTGTCAGGTCGGAAAGGGTCTCTTTGGAGGCCCTTTTTTTTGAATTGCGGTATTTGGATCGCATGGACAGGGGTGGTTCTTGGCTGGACGGTGGCCAAGCCGGGGGGAAGCCTGCTGCGGTTGGAACCCCACGCCCTTCGCAGGCTTCCCCCCGGCGTAGCCACCTTGTGCGGGAGCTACTTCAGGCCAGGCTTTCAGAACGGTAGGAGGACGCTGCGCTGGCGGTGGGCCCCCAGAGTGAGTGGGGTTCCGATCGAAGGGGGCCCACCGCCAGCGCAGCGGCCGTCAGTCCACTAACACCCCAAGCCGTTTACCACCGAACACATACGAGTAATTCAACTCACTCAAGTATTCACTCAGCTCCCGGTCAGGCCGCCGCCGGCGCCGCTTGCGTGCCGCGAATCAGGGTGCCGGGCACCGCGCCCGTATACTGCCCGTTTTCCATGATCACCTCGCCGCTGACGATAGTGGCGATATAACCCTTGGCACCCTGGAACATGCGTCGCCCATCGGCGGGCAGGTCGAAGATGATTTCCGGGGCCTCCAGTTCGAGCGCATCGAAATCGATAATGTTGAGGTCTGCCTTCATCCCGACTTCCAGCGTGCCGCGGTCTTCCAGGCCGACGCAGCGAGCCGTGTCCAGCGTCTGCATCTTTACCGTTTCTTCCAGCCCGAAGCGCGGACCGCGCTGGCGGTCGCGCACGTAGTAAGAGAGCATTTGTGTGGGCACGCTGGCATCGCACAGTACGCCGCAGTGGGCGCCCGTATCAGCTAACGACATCACGGTGCTTTCGTCTTCCAGCAATTCCACCTGGCGACTGAGGTCGCCGGCACCATAGCCGAAGCAGGGGAAGTAGATGACGTTCTTGCCATCGCGTTCCATCATCAGGTCGTAGCAGAGTTCCTGCGGGGCTACGCCGGCCGCTGCTGCCCTGGCGGCGATGCTGTCCTCGGGGGCCGGCTCGTAGTTGGGCGGGTTGCCCAGTTCATAGAGCTTGTCGTAGCCACCGATAATGGTATCCATGAATTCATCGCCCATCAGCGGCAGGTCTTCAGCGATGATAGCGGCCCGTACCTCGGGCTTGCGCAGTTCAGCCAGCCGCTCCTCGTAGGGCATCATCGACAGGGGTGCGTAGTTGCTGTGAAAGCTGAACGGGTTGATAGTGCCATCCCATGACAGCAACAGGTTCACCGGTCTGGCGCCGACATGGGGGATCAGTTTTGCCCCTTCTTTGGCGGCCTCGCGCACGTAGGCCAGCTGCGCCTGCACGCGCGGCCAGTCGGATTCCTCGCGGAAAAACAGCACAAAATTGATCTGGCAGTTATTGTCAATGGACAGGCGCTTCATCCAGTCCATTTCTTCTTCCCAGTTGGTCCAGTCCGAGACCACGCCGTAAATACCCTTGCCGTCCAGCTCGCCGATGACCTTGCCGATACCCAACAACTCGTCTTCGTCGGCATAGGTGCCGGGCATGGCCTGGTCTTCCCGGGTGGTATGCAGTTCGGTGCGTGAGGTAGTGAAACCCAGTGCGCCGGCCTGAATGCCCTCGCGTACGATGTCTGCCATTTTGCTGATGTCGTCGGCGCTGGCTTTTTCGTTGTTGGTGCCGCGGTCGCCCATGACGTAGGTGCGCACCGCACAGTGTGGCACCTGGGCGCCCACGTCGATGGCGCGGGGAAATTTCTCCACGGCATCGAGGTATTCCGGGAAACGACTCCCAGTCCCAGCTGACCCCTTCGTGCAGGGCAGACCCGGGAATGTCTTCAACGTCTTCCATGACTGATATCAGCCGGTCGTGGGCCGCATCGTTGGGTTCACAGGGTGCAAAGCCGACGCCGCAGTTCCCCATAATGAGTGTGGTGATGCCGTGGTTGGCTGCCGGGCTGCAGGTTGGGTCCCAGGTGCACTGGCCGTCCATGTGTGAATGCACGTCTACCCACCCCGGTGTCAGCAGGTTACCGCCGGCATCGATTTCCCTGGTGGCACTGCCGTCCACGGTGCCCACAGCGGCAATTTTCCCGTCACTAACGGCCAGGTCGCCGCGATAAGCGGGGCGTCCGGTGCCGTCTACAATTTGCGCATTGCGAATAAGCAGATCATACATAAGGTTATTCTCCGGTACGTTATTCCGACAGCTACCATACGCCGGCCGGGCGGTAAATTCACTATTGCACGGCAACCTGAAACCGGCGGCGCATGCGGATGCCTGTCTGGTGCAATCTGTTGGACCGGGTGGTTGCCCCGGCCCCTTTATACTGCGTCGTTTAATCGCGACTGGGAGAGGAATAATGCAACGTCTGGCAGGCAAGGTGGCAATAGTGACGGGTGGCGCCCGGGGTATGGGCGAGGCAACAGTGCGCCTGTTTGTGGAGCACGGCGCAAAGGTGGTTATCGGCGACATTCTTACAGAGCAGGGGCAGGCGCTGGCTGATGAGCTCGGTGAAGCCGCCGTGTTCTGCAAGCTGGATGTCACCGCCCAGGAAGACTGGGACGCCGCTGTCGCAGTGGCCGAGGCGCTGGGGCCGCTGAATGTGCTGGTCAACAATGCCGGTATCCTGCATATGGCGTCCATTCTCGATACCACGCCCGAGGACTACCTGCGGGTGGTCAAGGTTAATCAGCTCAGTGCATTCATGGGCATTCGCTCTGTCATCAACCCGATGAAGGCCGCGGGTAGTGGCTCCATTATCAATGTGTCGTCCATCGATGGTCTGCACTCTTCAGCCGGACTCAGCGCCTACTCATCGACCAAGTGGGCCCTGCGCGGCCTGACCCGCTCCGCAGCTATTGAGCTGGGCCAGTACGCCATTCGCGTCAACACCGTTCACCCGGGAGGGATCTTTACCGAGATGGGCGGCAAGGGTGTGCTGTCCGAGGAAGACATGAACCAGTCGGTGTACAAGAACTTCCCGATCCCGCGAGTCGGTCAGCCAGAAGAGGTGGCCAATGTGACCCTGTTCCTGGCCACTGACGAGGCCTCCTACAGCACTGGTACCGAGTTCGTTGCCGACGGGGGGTGGTTCGCGGGCATGCGCAATCCGGGTATGCCCTGCTCCTGAGACTTTGGTTATAACTGGTAGGCCAGCCGCAGGCCTACTGAACGGGGCGGGTCGACCTGACTGGCCTCAAGTCCACCGTCCGGCAGCGCTCTGGCAGAGTCACTGGCACTGTGCTCGTCCCCCAGGTTGTCCACGTAGGCGGTGAGGCGCCAGAGGCCATAACTGGCGCTGAGGCTGCTGTCCCATTGATTGCGTGATGACCTGCACCGTTGTGATTGCGAGCAGTAACTGTCGCGGTAAAAGTACTCCAGCACCGCCGCCATCTGCACCCAGCTCCAGCGCCACTGCAAGGATGTGAACAGCGCCACCTGGTGACGCGGAGCGGGCAGGGCACCGCTGTTGTAGGCCCAGCTGCCGCCCAGTGACAGCTGTTCATTCCATGCCCAGCGCAACTCCGCCTCCAGGCCACTGGCATGGCCGCCGCCCTCGAGGTCGTCAAGGTCATAATGGTAAATGGCTGTAGCCGTTTGCAGGCGGTCGCCCAGGTACTGGCCTTTATGCCCCAGCGCCAGCGATGTCAGGCTATTGATTTCACTATCCGCATTGACGGTCTTCTCCCCGTCGGCATTGCCGTGGCCTGAACTGGTTTCGGCATACAGCAACTGATCGCGCCACGTGTAGTCCAGCCCAAGGCGCCAGTCCCAATAGCCGTCCTCTTGTGTTTGCTCCGCTTCCCGCTCCTCGTCCGTGTAACGCAAGCCACCCCGCAGTTGCAGGGCATCCGCCAGGGACCAGTTGAGCTGTGTCCACGCAGAGAGTGCCTGCGTTTTTGTCGCTGGCCGTGCTGCAGCTTCGCTGTCTCGCTGGTACCAGTAGAGGCCATTGTCGAATTCAAGTTTCCCGTCGCTGTTGGAGTACCAGCGCAGTTCATGCACGGTCGACTCAGTTTCCAGATTACCATCGCGCTGGTACCAGGAAGCCAGGTATTTCAGCCGGTGATCGCCCAGGGCGATCTCGTTCAGCAGGTAGGCGCTATCCAGGTCGCTGTCGGCAGTATCGCTGCGGATTACCTGCAAGGTTGAGTAAAAGAGGTTTGTCCAGTGGTAGGTAAATGCGCCGCGCAGGTATTGGTTGTCTCGTTCTCCCCGGTTGTCGGTCTCGCGCCCGTGTTCTTCCCAGGGTGACTGGGACAGCTTGGAGCCGGCGACGGACATGGAAAACTGATCGGTGATCGGGCCACGAATCAGTCCCTGCAGGGCGCGGTAATCATCACTGCCCACGTCGGCCACGACGCGACTTTGCCAGGTCGCGGTGGGCGCCGCTGTTTGCAGGTTTATTGCGCCACCCAGGGCGTTATATCCACTGCTGACGCCGCCGGGGCCGCGTTTTACCTCGACGCGTTCAAGGTCGAAGAAATTGGCAACGTCTGCCGGCGTTGCCTCGCCCAGGTAAACACCGTCGCTGAACAGGGGTACAGCGGGAGACTGCCCCATGGTTGTCGGTCCGCCGATACCGCGCAATTGCAGGCCGTCTCCCTGTCGCAAGGCCAGCAGGCCGGGGCTGCGCAGCGCCAGCTCCGCGGTGGTATTGATGCCAAAGCGATCCAACGCGTTGATGGAGAATACAGAGGCCGCCACCGGTGCACTAACCAATGGCACCGGCGAGGGATATGCACTGATAAGCTGCTCTTCGATCATCTGCGCTGTGGTTGCCCTTGCCGCAGTCAGGCTCAGCAGCAAGATCGCCATTGGCCCGCGTATGGTCACCTGGGGCGGTACTTTTCCAGTGCGGGAGCCAGTTCATCGAAACCCTTGTAGTCACGCAGTGCTGTGGGGGTATTTTCGATCGCGGTAAACAGGGAGGGCAGGGCACCTTCCACATCCGCCAGCATCTCCAGTGGATGCAGGTAGACGCGAATGGTGAACGCAATAGCATCGGTCTCTGGCAAACGCACCAGCGACTGGCGTTCGCTACGGTAAAATAGCGGCGTGTCCGCGCGGGCCTGCGGCTCGCGGTGTGGCAACTGGTCAAGCGTGTTGCCCGCCTGTAGCGCCCAGTTAAACCGGACCACCGGGTGCGCCGGTCGCAGATGGGCGAAAAAACGGTCTATCTTGTCGCTCAGGGTCGGGTGAAAGTCGGGGATCGGGTCGTGGATCTCCCGCATGGGGCGACCAAACTTCTCTGCCAGGTACCAGTGGCTGGGGCTGCACAGGCTCGCGGCGGTCAACCGGTACTGGTCGTCAATGCGCTCCATGATTACCAGGTCATCGGCTACCCAGAGAGAGCAATTCCACAGTAAATCCGCTGCCTCAAGGTCCACGCTGAACTGACCGGGCCGGCAGTGAAGTCGTCCGTCTCTAACGGCGTAGTTATCGCCTTGCTCGTCGCGAAGGTGACGTAGCAGCAGTTGCGATAATTCGCGCTGTGCCGGTATTGATGCAGGAGATGAGCGGTAAACAGCCTCCGCCAGTTCCTCGTGCTTTTGCAGTTTATGCTGGTGATACCTGCCAATGTCGCTATCCGTTTCTATCCACGCCGTCTGCGCCATGGGCGCAAGCCCCATTAGCAGGACCTCGGGATTGTCCATATGTGGCAGGTAACGTGGGCGGCTATTATCGTAGAGCATCGGGATGCGATTATAAGCCTGGGGCCATTGCCGGGGCCATACGATTGTGCGCGTTTGCCGGAGTCGCCTGGTTTTGTTTGGGTCAAGCAGGCAAACCCCGGGGCACAATTGCACCCGGGCTGCTGGTGGTCAGCGAGCCGCTTGTCTACTATTCAGTGCTCCAGTGACTTTAAAAATAACAGGGAGCTGCCATGCTTTCCAAGTTTGACGATTACCCCATACACCAGACCGCTGAGCCGGTTCTTCAAACCGCCTCCAGTGACCGTTTTCACTATGACCGCTACTGGTACAACGCCCATGCCCGCGACGGCAGCTTTTATTTTGGTGTGGGGCTTTGCCGTTACCCTAATCTCGGTATTCTCGACGGTAGCCTAAGCCTGGCGATAGACGGCAAACAGTATGCCTTCCATGGTTCCTGTCGCGCGCCGCAAGAGCCGACTGACCTGACCATAGGGCCGATGGAATTGCAGATTCTCGAACCCATGGGCCGCCATCGCCTGGTGATCGCTGAAAACGAAACCGGTATCTCCTGTGACCTGGTGTTTACGCCACGCACGGCCTGCATTGAGGAAGGGCGTCAGACCCTGCGTAACGATCGCCACCTGGTCATGGACGCTACGCGCCTGGACCAGTTCGGCTTCTGG
Source organism: uncultured Gammaproteobacteria bacterium (assembly GCA_963845135.1). Taxonomy (GTDB): domain Bacteria; phylum Pseudomonadota; class Gammaproteobacteria; order Pseudomonadales; family Halieaceae; genus Halioglobus. The sequence goes on from CAWJQW010000012.1 coordinate 197,037, forward strand.
TCCGGCTGGATCCGCTATGAAGGCAAGGAACTCAAGGTAGACGGTGCCAATACCTTTGGTCTCAAGGACCGCTCCTGGGGGATTCGCCCGGTGGGTGACGCCTATACCGGCGGTGCGCCAATGTCCGAGTTTCAGGCGGTACATTTCAACTGGGTGCCGATTCACTGGGAAGACGAATGCAGCCTTGCGGGCTGGTTCGAGGACGCTGAAGGTCACCAGTGGCATACGGACCAGGGCTTCCTGCCCGTTTACGCAAGTGCAGATGAGATCCCCGGAACCGTGGACCCGGGGGCGCGTACCTGGCAGGGCAAGGTGGAGCACAAATTGGCATATATTCCCGGCACGCGGCGCGCGAAATCTGCGGTCGTCACCATGCACGACCGCTCCGGGCAGAGCATGGAGATGACGCTGGAACCGGTTCTGGTGCATCGCATGAAAGGACTTGGCTACCAGCACCCCGAGTGGGGCCACGGCAAGTGGCACGGCGAACTGGTGATCGGGGCAGAAAGCTGGACGGACAGCGACCTGGATCCGCTGGCACTGGAAAACCTGCATGTGCAGCAGATTGTGATCGCCCGCTGTGGCGACAAGGTTGGCCATGGCGTGCTGGAGCAGATGCACATTGGCCCCTCGGTTAGTCACGGCTTTGCCGATTGGTTTGACGGCGCCGCCGAATCCTGAGTTTGACAAGCCTGGGTGACGGCTGGGCGTCAGCCTTCACCCATGTACTTGTCAGAGTCGAAGGTTTTTACCGCCTCCGGGTTGAGTACCACGATCACGCTGAGCACCATGCCGTTGATAAACCCCTCGGGAAACATGATCAGGGTCATCAGGGGCCAGTTCTCCAGCGCCGCCATGGCCCGGCTGTGGTCACCGCTTAACTCCAGCAGGAATAATCCGCCCGCGGCCAGGCCCAGCGCAGACAGCGCACCGCCGCCGAAACCCGCGCCCAGCAAGTAGATAAACAGGTTGCTCTGCGGACGGCGGCGCAGCCAGTAGACCAGCAAGCGGGATAGTGAGGCGGGAATCAACACGGTCACCAGCCAGGCCGGCGCGGCCGCGGTTATTGGCTGGTCGATCAAGAGTGCATAACCGCAACTGGCCACAGCGCCGAGCAGCACGGTGAAGCGCCACCCAACCAGCAGGGTGACGGTGGTGATGCCCATAAAGTGCAGCCACAGGCCGTCGAACACTCTTACCGAGATTAGCCACAGCACCACCAGGAACACCAGGCTGGCCATTAGCAGGTGCTGGCGCAGCGGTATGCGCACCATGGCCTGCCATTGTGCAAAGCGCGCCGTCGGTAAAAGCACCAACGCTGCCAGTGCGATGCACCACCAGGTCAGTGCAGGTGGGATTAATGCGGCATCAAGAAACACAGTACCTCCCGGGTTCAGTAATCGACCTTGCCACGCAGGCCCTTGACCCTGCCGCGACGGGTTTTGCTATCCATGCGCTTCTTTTTGGCATTGCGGCTGGGTTTTGTCGGTCGCCGTTTCTTCTGTGTTGCGGCTACAGCCGCGATGATAGTACGCAAACGCTCAAGCGCATCGTCACGATTTTTTTCCTGGCTGCGAAAGCGCTGTGCCTTGATCACGAGGACACCCTCGCTACTGATGCGTGAATCCCGCAGCGCCAGCAGCCGCTCCCGATAGAACAGGGGTAGCGACGAGGCATTGATATCAAAGCGCAGGTGGATCGCCGAGGACACCTTGTTGACGTTCTGGCCACCGGCCCCCTGGGCGCGGATTGCCTGTATGTCGATTTCGTCCAGCGGGATGGAAACTGTTGATGAGATTTGCAGTGCTTTCATGGCCAGGCAGCTTGTTTTTCCCGTTGGTTGTTCCGGTGAGTGCCGGTTGGGGCCGCCCTGTGCATTGTATCGCGGCGAGAGAAAAGGATGTCGCTATGATAGCAATGAAGTTGCCTGTTGGCTGCACACCTTGATGCCCCGTTGCGCCCGGGCCATGCCTGCACCGGGTTTAGCAAACTGCGCCAGAAAGACAAATGCGCATGGCATGGTGCCATGAACGATTCCTGTCGCAAGCCCCTGTGCCATACTGCCCGCTGCAATCATTACAATAATAGGTATCCGTCATGCGCCTGGTACTTTGCGCGTTGTTTGTCTTCCTTTGTTCGACCGGCGCTGGCGCAGCACCAAAACCCAATATTATTATCATGGTGGCCGACGATCTCGGCTGGTCTGATGTCGGCTTCCATGGCGGCGATATCGATACCCCCTCCCTGGACCGCCTCGCAGCTGAAGGTATGGAGTTGTCGCGGTTCTACACCACGCCTATCTGTTCGCCCACTCGCGCCGCATTGATGACCGGCCGCGACCCGATGCGCCTCGGTGTTGCCTATGCGGTGATCTGGCCGTGGACCAACGCCGGCATACATCCGGAAGAACACTTTATGCCGCAGAGTTTCCAGGCCGCGGGTTACCAGACAGCCATGGTGGGTAAATGGCATCTGGGTCATGCGCTACAGGCCTATCACCCCAATGCCCGCGGCTTTGAACATTTTTACGGTCACCTGCATACCGAGGTGGGTTACTTTCCACCATTCGCCAACCAGGGCGGCAAGGATTTCCAGCAAAATGGCGTATCCATAGAGCGTGAGGGTTATGAGTCCTACCTGCTTGGTGACGAGGTCTCTCGCTACATCCGCGAGCGGGATCGTGAAAAACCGTTCTTCATTTATATGCCATTCATCGCGCCGCACACACCGCTGGAAGCCCCCGGGGACCTGGTAAATAAATACGCGGAACTGGATGACCATCGCCAGCCCGCCCGCAGCAAGCATACGGATGAGTCGCGTATGTTGGCCCGGTTGTCAGGTTTGCCCAGCGCCAGGCCCATGTATGCCGCGGTAGTGGAGGGCATGGATAGAGCCATTGGCAGCGTATTGGATACGCTGGATGATGAGGGTATTGCGGACAACACGATCGTCTTGTTCTTCAGCGACAACGGCGGCGCGGCTTACGCCACGGGCGGGGCTGACAACGTGCCCCTGCGCGGTGGCAAGGGCGAGACCTGGGAGGGGGGGATTCGGGTTGTGTCGCTATTGCGCTGGCCGCAGGCACTGCCTGCCGGGCGCCAGATGCCGCAGATTATGAGTGCCATGGATGTGTTTCCCACGCTCGCTGAAGCAGCCGGCGTCGTGCCTGGCAACGAGCAGTTTGAGCTGGATGGTCGCAGTATGTGGCCGGCCATTTCCAGGGGCCAGCGCCAGCCCCGGGAAGACCTGTTGTTCTTTGCCTCGGAGACGCCCATTCGTGGGGCCTTCATGTTTACCGCCTTTAACGATCACTGGAAACTGGTACAGGAGGTAGAGCAGGGCCTGCTCTCGGCAACCGTGACGAATTACCTGTTCCAGATTGATAAAGACCCCAACGAATACAATAACCTGGCCAGTGAGTACCCGGCCGTGGTCGAGAAACTGGCGGGAGAGATTCACTACTGGCGTACGCTGTATCCGGTGGCGGGCACACGCTCCGAGCTGGTGCCGCCGCCGGGTTGGCGGGCGCCCAGGGACTGGGCGACTTACCCGCGTTCCCTTGAAGAGACGCAGGATACATCGGCAACCGGGATGCCGCCCGCCCACGCACTGAAGCCACTGGACTGGCAGCACGGCGAAGCCGGGCGATTAATCTATAACTGTGAACCCTATCGGTTTGCCGGGGGAGGGCTGTGCCGTTAGCTGCCTGCTGACAGGTGGCTTTCGATCACATCAATAAAGGCATCGCCGTACTTGCCCAACTTGCGCTCGCCAACCCCGGTCAGTCGTCCGAACTGGGCGGGGTTGCGCGGCATAGCGATGCACATTTCCTGTAGTGTACTGTCGTGAAAGATGACGTAGGGCGGCACGCCCTGGTCCTCGGCCAGTACTCTGCGACGTTCGCGCAGCGCCTCCCACAGGGCGACATCGATGTCATCAGGCAGCGCGCTACGGGTTTGCTTCCTGGCGCTCTTGCGGGCCACATCCTTGCGCAAGTGGATGACCTCCTCGCCGCGTAGCAGCGCCCGGCACTTCTCCTCCAGGCACAGCGCGCCGTAGCGGTCCATGTCCACGCGCAGGTAGCCCCGGGCGACGAGCTGGCGGAATACCGAACGCCATTGGTTGTTGTCCAGGTCCTTGCCCACGCCCCAGGTAGGCAGTTGGTGGTGGTCATACTGGTAAATACGCTCCCCCTCGCCACCGCGCAGTACGTCGATCAGGTGATTCACGCCGAAGCGCTGGCCGGTCCGGTAGACCACAGACAAGGCCTTGCGCGCGGCATCTGTGCCGTCCCAGGTAGTTACCGGTTCAAGGCAGGTATCGCAGTTGCCGCAGGGGGAGTCGAGTTCCTCGCCAAAATAAGACAGCAGACTCTGGCGCCTGCAGGAGGTGATCTCGCACAGCCCCAGCATGGCGTTCAGCCGATGTTGCTCCGCGCGCTTATGCTCCTCACTACCCTCGGAGCCGTCGAGCATCTGCCGTAGCTTGATCACGTCCTGCAGCCCATAGACCATCCAGGCGTCTGCCGCGGCGCCGTCGCGCCCTGCGCGTCCGGTTTCCTGATAGTAGGACTCTACCGTCTTGGGCATATCCAGGTGGGCAACGAAGCGCACATCGGGCTTGTCTATGCCCATACCGAAGGCAACGGTGGCGACCATGATCATGCCCTCCTCGCGCAGGAAACGCGCCTGGTAGTCGGCGCGTATGCTGCTATCCAGACCGGCATGGTAGGGCAGGGCGTTAAAACCCTGCTGCTGCAGCCAGTAGGCGATGTCTTCAGTCTTTTTCCGCGACAGGCAGTAAACAATACCGGCATCGTGGGCATGCTCTTCCTTGAGGAAGCGCAGCAGTTGCTGTTTTGCATTGAGCTTGAGGGTAATGCGGTAGCGGATGTTGGGACGATCAAAGCCGGCTATAAAGCGCCTGGCGGTACCCAGGTCGAGGCGCTGCACGATTTCCTCGCGGGTACGCTCATCGGCGGTGGCGGTCAGTGCGATCCTGGGGACGGCGGGAAAGCGCTGGTGTAATAGGCTCAGTTGCAGGTAGTCCGCGCGAAAATCGTGCCCCCACTGGGATACGCAGTGGGCTTCATCAATGGCGAACAGGGAAATCGGCGCGGCCTCCAGCAGTGCCAGCATGCGCTCCTGGGTAAGGCGTTCGGGTGCGATATACAGCAGGTCCAGCTCACCGCGCTGCAGTCTTTGCTCAGTATCCAGGGCCTCGCCGGGAGCCAGTGTTGAGTTGAGGAAGCTGGCGCGCACGCCCAGTTGGCGCAGGGCACTGACCTGGTCCTGCATCAGCGCGATCAAAGGTGAAATCACCACGGCGCAACCCTCGCGAACCAGGGCCGGAATCTGGTAGCACAGGGACTTGCCGCCCCCCGTGGGCATCAGCACCAGAGCGTCACCGCCGTTGATCAGTGTGTCGATAATTTCGTCCTGTGGCGGACGGAAAGTGTCGTAACCGAAAACGGTTTGCAGGATCTGGTTGGCGTCGCTCATGGCGCGCAAGTATACCTGATGCCATGCCCCTGGCCGACATCATACTGGCCCGGGCCGGTGGAATTTGGTCGGTATCCAACTGGCGATGTTGTTTTCCTGCGCTACTATAAAACTGTTAAGCGTTCGGCTTCCTTAAACCCTGCACAGGAGTGAATGATGGGTAACTTATGCAAACAGCTTTTTCCACTGGTGGCGCTGGCGCTGTCGGCGCCCACCCTGGCGGACCTGAGCTACTCCCAGAAAATTATCGTTGAAGGGGGCGGCGCTATGTCCATGCTCTCCTCGGAGGGCGACGTGGTTTCCCACATCGCGGGAGACAGGTCACGCAGTGAAACCCGGATGAAGATGAAGTCTGGCCTGGCGCAGATGGCCGTGGGCAGTGGCGACAGTGCCACGATTGTCCGGCTGGACAAGGGCCTCACCTGGAACCTTTTTCCTGATAAACAGCAGTATCAGGAGGTGACATTCGCCGCGGCCAGGGCGCAGTTGGCGAAGTCGATGGACGCCATGGAGCAGTCGGGCGGTGCCTCGTTGCCGGTCAGTGAAGAGGGCTGCCAGTGGGGGGAAGGTAGTATTGAGGTCGAAAAAGATGTCGACAGGGAGAAAATTGCCGGGATCAAAACGCGCAAGCAGGTGATTCGGATGCGCCAGTCCTGCACCGACCCGCAATCGGGAAAAACCTGTGATATGACCTGGGTTATGGAAAGCTGGTTAGCGAAGAAGGTGCCGGCGCAGAAGGAAATTATGGCTTTCCAGACGCGTTACCTCGAGGCCATGGGCCTGGGCGATGCCGCGCGTCACGTGCAGGGTCCCGGTCAGGCCATGCTCGGCATGTTCGGCAGTAACTGGGAAGAAGTCATGGACAAGCTGCAGGGCCTTGAGGGCTACCCCTTGCGCACCGTCATGCAGATGGGCATGGGCGGCGAGCAGTGCACTACTGCGTCGGGCCAACCGATCGCCATGGACCAGATCTGGGCAGACGCCTCCACTTCTGCCTACAACGCGGCTCTGGACCAGGCCGGTTATGAGGCAGGCAACGCGGCCGGGCGTGCCGTGGGTGAGTCCCTGGGCGGAAGCATTGCCGGCAATATTGGCGGCGCTGCAGTAGGTGCCGCAGCGGGAGAACTGATCGGCGGTTTGACCGGTATGTTCAAGAAGAAGAAAGAAGACCGCCCTGCCCAGCCGGTAGAGCCTCCCAGCGAGGGCAACCGCCAGGTTACGCTGTTCCGCATTACCACGGAGGTAACTCAACTGGAGTGAAGTCACAGTCCCTGCAGAGCGCTTTGAAGTACCCGCAGGGTGGAAGAAAACCTAGCAGCGCCCTTTTATTGACGCCCGGCTGACAACCGGGCTCAGGCCGGCGGTTCCACCAGGTCCTGCGGGGCTTCCACTGCAAGGGTACCCATGGCCAACACGGCCTGGGTGCGTGAGTGCACCCCCAATTTGCGAAAGATCTCGGTCATATGCGCCTTGATAGTCGCTTCCTTGACCTCCAGTTCGTAGGCAATCTGCTTGTTCAGCAGACCCTCCACCAGCATGGAGGCGACGCGAAACTGCTGGGGAGTGAGGCTCGCCAGGGCGTCCGCAACATCCAGTGACTGCAGGCTGGCGCCGGAGGCGTTGGCATCCAGTCCCAGGTGCAGGCCGCGTTCGCCGGCCATGACGCGATTGATACATTCCTCCATATCAGCGACCCCGGACGACTTGGACAGAAAACCCGCCGCCCCGTGGTCTATGGCTCTGCGCACCGTTTCCGGGTGGGCATTGGCCGATACCATGATAACGGGCGTTGTCGGCCGGTGGCCGATAAACCATGACAGTGCCGAGAAACCCAGCGCACCCGGCATGTGCAGGTCCAGCAGCAACAGGCCGATGTCCGGGTGTTGATCAACCTGTACCTGCAACTCAGCGACGCTGGCCGCCTCATGCAGGGTTGCGTCGGGATAAATCTGCGCGATTACCTGCTGCAATGCGCCGCGAAATAAGGGGTGATCGTCTGCCACCAGTATTGAAAGCGCTTGAGAACTCAATGCGTTGGATCCCTTGTTGTTATTACGCTCATTCTGGCCGTGACCGGCAGGCGTGTAAAGGGGCATGACCGGCCCTGCGCAGGGCATTAGACTTTGGTCGCTAAAATACCCCCTTTTTGACTAAGGTCTAATGGGTCCGGAGGACCTCAGGGACTAATACTGTGCTCGCTCATCACACTAATACCGAGAGAGGGAGCATAACTATGAAAATTAAACCCATTGCCGCCGCACTAGTCGCCCTTGGCACACTTTCGACCGCAAGCCTGAGTATGGCCGGGGAAACCGAAGATCGCATCGCCGAACTGGAACGTCAGCTGGCGGAGTTGAAGTCACTGGTGACTGCCAACAGCCAGGCAGCATCCGTTGCCCAGGAGGCTACCGTGGTCAACGCGGCGGATATTGAAGAGGCCCGCCCTTCCAAAAAGGGTACCAAGTTCCAGTACGGCGGGTTTATCCAACTGGACATGGCCGCAACCAATTACAGTGAGGGTAAGCCCGGTAATGACCTGATTGAGGACTTCCTGGTGCCGTCGCTGATTCCGGTGTCAGATGGCTCAGGCTCGTCCTACAGCACCACAAACATGCACGCCAAGACTTCGCGATTCTTCTTCACGACCGCGACAGATACTGACGCGGGCAAGATTTCCACGCGGGTGGAACTGGACTTCCTGTTGGGAGCCAGCGGTGATGAGCGAATCTCCAACTCCTGGAACCCGCGCCTGCGCCACGCCTTCGTCAAGTGGGACTATGACGAGGGCAAGTCGCTGTTGGCGGGCCAGAGCTGGTCTACCTTCTTTAACGTGGGCGCACTGCCCAACCAGATTGACTTCGTTGGACCCGTGGGAACGCTGTTTGACCGGCAGCCGCAGATTCGCTGGACCATGGGTGGCTTGCAGCTGGCGGCAGAGAACCCGGCGACACGCCTGAACGTTGATGACAATGGCTCTCTGTCTACCTCGTTTGACGACTTCCACGAGGGCATCCCCGACCTGGTCGCCCGTTACAACGGTAACATGGGTGAGTTTGAGCTGGTCCGCAGCTGGCATCCTGCGCGAGCTGAGCTACGACGATGGTACAGAAGACGACTCACCAGATGGGCTACGGCCTCAGCCTTGCCGGCAAGTGGATGTTTGGCAAGGACGACCTGCGCTTCATGTTCAACTACGGTGATGCACTGGGGCGCTACCTGGGTCTCAACTCCTTCAACGATGGCTACGTTGACGCCAGTGGCGATATTCAGACTATTGATGAGTGGGGTGGCTTTGTCTCCTATCAGCATTACTGGAGCGACCACTGGAGCAGCTCTTTCACGCTGTCCATGTCTGTTGCTGATAATCCCAGCGACAACGACTTTGGCCTGGTTGGATCCCTGGCCAAGGAATACCAGTCTGCGCATGCCAGCCTCTGGTATTCACCTGCTCCCAAATACTCAATGGGCGGCGAATACATTTTCGCTACCAAGGAGTTGGAAGACGGTCGTGACGGTGATATGAGCCGCCTGCAGTTCGCCGTGAAGTACGCCTTCTAGCGTTCGCTAGACCAAGGTCTAAGAGTAAGCAGCGCCACCCGGAGTACCATCCGGGTGGCAATAAACGATAAAAACACCGATAGGAGGTGTATATGTCCCCGTTAAATGATGAGCAGGCCAAGGAATACTGGCGCCGCAACTTGTCCCTGATGGTCAAGCTGCTGGTGGTCTGGTTTGTGGTCAGCTACGGCTTCGGCATCATTCTTTTTGATGTGCTCAACCAGATCCAGATCGGCGGCTACAAGCTCGGTTTCTGGTTTGCCCAACAGGGTTCTATTTATGTATTCGTAGGACTGATTTTCTATTACGCCAAAAAAATGGCCGCACTGGACCGTGAGTTTGGTGTGGAAGAAGAAGAATAGGGAGCCCTGACATGGATCTGCAAACATTAACGTACATCGTGGTGGGCTTTACGTTCGCCATTTACATCGGCATTGCCATCTGGGCGCGCGCGGGTTCTACCAAGGACTTTTACATGGCCGGCGGCGGCATTAACCCGGTACAGAACGGTATGGCCACTGCGGCCGACTGGATGTCAGCGGCATCCTTTATTTCCATGGCCGGTCTTATCGCCCTTAGCTATGGCGGCTATGGTGGTTCGGTTTTCCTGATGGGTTGGACCGGCGGTTATGTGATTCTCGCCATGTTGCTCGCGCCTTACCTGCGCAAGTACGGCAAGTTCACCGTGCCCGAGTTCATCGGTGACCGGTTTTACTCCAAGTCGGCGCGCGCCGTGGCCGTTATCTGCCTGATTATCTGCTCCGTTACCTACGTAATTGGACAGATGAAGGGTGTGGGCGTTGCGTTCTCCCGCTTCCTGGAAGTGGACTACGACACCGGCCTCTACGTGGGTATGACCATCGTTTTCTTCTACGCCGTGCTCGGCGGCATGAAGGGTATTACCTATACCCAGATCGCGCAGTACTGCGTGCTGATTCTGGCCTACACCATTCCCGCTATTTTCATCAGCCTGCAGCTGACCGGTAACCCGCTGCCTCAGCTGGGCCTGGGAAGCACGCTGATGGGTACCGACGTCTACCTGCTGGACAGGCTGGACATGGTCGTCACGGACCTGGGATTCAAGGAGTACACGACCAATGTGCGCTTGAGCGGGATTAATATGTTCGCCTACACGCTGTCACTGATGATCGGTACCGCGGGTTTGCCCCATGTGATCATTCGCTTCTTCACCGTACCCAAGGTGAAGGATGCTCGCTCCTCAGCCGGCTGGGCACTGGTTTTCATCGCGATTCTTTATACCACAGCCCCTGCGGTTGCCGGTATGGCTCGCCTGAACCTGATCCAGACTATCGAACCCACTCCGGGTGAGTACCTGAAGATTGACGAGCGGCCCCAGTGGTTCAAGAACTGGGAGAAGACCGGTCTGCTGGCGATTGAAGACAAGAATGGCGATGGCCGCATTCAGTACAGCGCTGATCCCGCCGTTAACGAAATGGTCAAGATCGACAACGACATCATGGTGCTGGCTAACCCCGAAATCGCCAAGCTGCCCAACTGGGTAATTGCCCTGGTGGCGGCGGGCGGACTGGCGGCAGCACTTTCAACCGCGGCCGGTCTATTGCTGGCGATCTCTTCGGCGATCTCGCACGACCTGCTCAAGGGGATGCTCACGCCAAATATCAGTGAGAAAGCGGAGCTGAACGCGTCGCGCATTGCCATGGCATTTGCCATCGCGGGGGCGGGCTATCTGGGCCTGAATCCGCCGGGATTTGCCGCGGGAACGGTGGCCCTGGCCTTTGGCCTGGCAGCATCGTCTATCTTCCCCGCGCTGATGATGGGTATCTTCTCCAAGGTCGTCACCAAGGAAGGCGCCATTGCCGGCATGGTGGGTGGTATCAGCATCACCCTGTTCTACGTGTTCCAGCACAAGGGCATCATGTTTATTCCGGGAACTGCGTTCCTGGGGGACACGCCTGCCAACTGGTTCATGGGTATTGAGCCCAATGCCTTCGGCTGCGTTGGCGCGATCGTGAACTTTGCAATTGCCTACGGCGTCTCCAAGGTGACTGCTGCACCGCCACAGCACGTGCAAGACCTGGTCGAGCATATCCGTGTTCCGGTTGGATCCGGAGAGGCCACTGGCCACTGATCCAGAAGTCCTGACTCGGGAGGCATCGCTTGCGATGCCTCCCTTTTTTATTGGTGATTTTTGCCCAATCTCCATTCACCCTGGTTTTTCCTGAGTGGCGATTGTGCAACAGTTACTATCGAGCCGAGCCGCGAGCCGAGCCGAGTCGAGCCGACCTGGCGTTGGTAGGGGCTGTTCGACTATTTTTGCCTATGCCAGAATGACGGCGAGCACCTGGAAGAGACAGCGAATCATGTTCACCAACAAGCACGTTATCATCGCCATGATTGTGGCGCCCATTCTGGCCGTTCTTGCGTGGTTTGCTGTCGGTGAGTTTACCGGCGAGCAGCCAAAGCGCGCAGAGCCCGGCCAGACCTATCCTCTGGTAGAAAAGAGTAACTGTCGCTACCAGAGCGGGGCCTGCGACCTGGAAAACGGTGACTTCAAACTGCGCCTCAGTTTGCAGGATGGGGTCACGGGGCCCGAGTTTCTGCTCACTGCCTCGCATCCCCTGGAGGGAGTTGTGCTCGCGGTAGACGCTGGCGGACGCCCAACCCCAGCCATCCCCCATGCGTGCTTCGGATGGCCAGGGGCTGGAATGGCGCATTGCACTGGGCGAGAAGCCCGCCGCGGATAACCGCATCCGTTTGGTGGCGAGGGCGGCGGGCAGTAGCTACTTTGCCGATGCCGCCACTACCTTCCTTCAGCCAGAGAGTTGAGCCTAAGCATGACCAGGGATACGCCCAGCCAGATGCAAGGTGGCGACGGAAACGAGAAAGAATATCCGGGTCTGGAGACCCCCGAGCTGATCACCATCGCCGAGTTCATACAGCAGACTCTGCCGTTCAATGAGCTTCCTGACGAGACCCTGTACCCGGTCATCTCGCGCATTATCATCCAGTACCACTGCCAGGGCGACAGTTTCGATGCCAGTACGCCTGAGCGTGGGCTGCGTATTTTACGCAGTGGCGCGGTCGAGTTACGCGACTCCGACAACAAGCTGCTTGACCGACTGGGGGAAGGAGAGAGCTTTCATATCGCCGGTTTGAACGCCGAGCGGGGTGAGGTGATCGCTACCGTTATCGAGGACGCGTTGTTCTATTTCGTGCCAGACGAGGTGTATCGTCACCTGCGCGATACCGACCGCGGCTTTGACCGCTACTTTTCCGGCCAGCGCAACCGTCGCCTGCGGCGAGCGGCACGCTACCAGCCCGAGCCGAACACGATGATGCAGGAGGTGCGCACGGTAATGAGCAGCAACCTGCTGTCCGTGCCCCCGACGGAGACCGTGCGCGGTGCCGCGCAAGCGATGGCCGAGCGCCGGGTGTCATCGGCATTTGTGGTAGAGGATGACGTGCTGCTTGGCATCGTCACCGATCGCGACCTGCGAGTGCGCGTGGTGGCGGCAGGGCTGTCGTCAGACACCCCGGTCAGTGAAATCATGACGCCGGACCTTGAATGGGTAGATGGGTCCGAGACTATTTTCGCTACCACCTTGCTGATGACCCAGCGCCGGTTTCATCACCTTCCCGTCAAGATCAACGGTGTTACCAGTGGCATTGTGACTACCTCTGACCTGATCCTGGCAAAGCAGGACGACCCGGTCTACCTGGTGCAGCATATCTCCCGGCAGAAGGATGTGGAAACCATCAAGGAACTGGTCTCGGGCATGGCCAACCTGATGGTGCAATGGGTGAACTCGGGTATGCTGGCGCAACAGGTTAGCCAGGTGCTCACGGCAATTTCCGATGCTATCACTGTACGCCTGATCCAGTTGGCCGAGGAAAAGTTCGGCCCGGCCCCGGTGCCCTGGTGCTGGACCGGATTTGGCTCCCAGGCCCGCTCCGAACAGTTACTGGGCGCGGACCAGGACAATGGCCTGGTGATCGACGATAGCGTGACGGACGCTCAGCTCCCCTGGTTCAAGGACGTCGCCGACTTCGTCTGCGACGGACTCGACGCAGTGGGGTACGTCTACTGCCCCGGCGGGATCATGGCAAAAACGGATGAATGGCGTCAGCCCCTGGCCACCTGGCAGGAGACTGTGCGTAAATGGGCGCGTTCGCCTACTCCGGCCGCGGTCATGCGGGTCAGTATATTTTTCGATATACGTTGTATCTATGGTGACTCCAAAATCGCAGAGCGTCTGCAGGAAACGATGTTGGACCAGACGTCGCGTAACTCAATTTTCTTGGCTGCGCTGGCCGCCAATGTACTGGACAGCAAACCGCCGCTGGGTATCTTCCGTCGCTTCGTGGTCGACCGCGATGGTGAGCACCGTTCCGAGCTGGACCTGAAGAAGCGGGGTGTTTTGCCGGTGACCGAGATCGTGCGCCTGCATTCGCTGGCGCACAAGATCACTGCGGTCAATACCGACGAGCGCCTCAAGGCGCTGGCTGCCCAGAAGCACCTCACTATCGCCGGAAGTCGCAACCTGGCTGATGCGCTGCACTACATTCAGCAGCTGCGGATAAAGCACCAGTGCGAGCAAATAACCCGCGGTGAAAAAGTCTCGAATTTCGTCAATCCCCGCGACCTGCCGAAGATGGCCAAGGAGCAATTGCGCGATGCATTTACCATCATCGATGAAGCCCAGTCCTCAGTCCGTCAAACCTACCGAGCGGGAATGGGCTAGTGTGGCGCCTGCGAATGCGGCGGCTGTTATACCAGCGCCGGATTGCCGGGACTGCGCTGCAAGCCTGCTGGCAGGCGCCCTTGCCATCCACTTCGAGCGACTGGCGGAAAGTATCTTTTCTGGTCGCCGACGCGGAAATGTCCTCAATGGACGCAAGCACTCAGGTGAACTCCTCAGCGTTGGCTGGGTCGTGGTGGAAAATGGCGGTATCAACCTGGGTTCCGCACAGCACCACTTATCCGAGCGGAGAACTCGGTAGGGCAGAGCGCGACGATCCACAATTTACGCGATTATGACCTGATTGACGCCAACACCCGGGATCATGCGCTGGCGCCATTTTCTTGAGGCGGCCGCTGGGAAGGTGTTGGTTTTCCACAACGCGGTTCTGGATATGGCCTTTCTCAATAAAATCAGCAGACGTGAATTCAACGCACCCATATTGATGCCCGTGGTGGATACCCTGCTGCAGGAAGAGAAGTTGCTACGCCGCCGCGAGCACGTCCTTAAGCCCGGTGAGCTGCGCCTGCAGGGCTGTCGTGATCGCTATGGCCTCCCTCACTTTCACGGTCATAATGCGCTGATGGATGCACTGTCGACGGCAGAGCTGTTGATTGCACTGGCGTCACGACGTAGCAGCGGCCGATCCCTGACCCTGGCGCAGCTAATGTAAACCGGTCGGTCTTCATACGCCTTCAGGGCATTGGCCGCCCGCTCGCCGGATCGTTTACAATTCTTTGCACAGCCTGCCGTCCAGTGGCGCTGATCTCGCGTATCATCTGAGTCCTGGTTTCACCCATCACCCGCGCCACTATTGGCCTTCACGGAATGAACTGCATGTCACCCTGGCTTAGAAATTTTCTGCTCCCACTTTTACTGTTGGCGATAGCCGGGTCAGTAGCTTTCCTGATGGTGAAGAGTCGCGACGATCTGCCGCGCCGCGAGCGGTCCGCTGTCGTGCCGGTGGTGCAGGTGATGACGGTCAAACCGGGCCCCGTCCCCGTCGCCATTGAATCGCGCGGAATGGTAATGCCTGAGCGCGCGATTGATCTGGTCAGTGAGGTATCGGGACGCGTAGTCTGGGTGGACCCCGGTTTCCTGCAGGGAGAGGAAGTTCAGGCAGGTCAACTGCTTCTGCGGCTGGATTCTATTGATTACGAGGTCGCAGTAGCAGACGCAGAGGCAGCGTTGGCCAGCGCAGAACTGTCGTTGGCAGAAGTGCAGGTACTGGTGCAAAAAGCGGCTATCGTCGAGGCGCAGGCGCGCGTTATTGCGGCCAGAGAGCGCTTGCGCCAGGCGCGGAATGATCTTGCCAACACTGAAGTGAAAGCGCCTTTCAATGCCGTTGTTGATGTCAAGCAGGTAGACCTTGGCCAGTATGTGCAGACGGGTAAGGTGCTGACACGACTACTTTCAACAGACGTTGCCGAGGTCCGTTTACCGCTACTGGCATCTGACGTGCCATTTGTAGAGCACGGCCAGGACGATCAGGGCAACTGGCCAGAGCTAACGCTCACAGCCACCTTCGGTGATACGCAATACAGCTGGCAGGCGCGGCTGGCCAGGGTGGAGCGGCGTGTTGACGAGCAGACCCGGGTTTTCTACCTGGTTGCCCAGGTCGACCGCCCCTACGACCTGTCATTGCACGCGCATATCCTTGCCATCGGGTTATTCGTAGAGGCCAGCTTCCAGGGGCGGCCGATTGCGAATGCGTCGCGCCTGCCGCGCTCCGCCTTGCAAACGAATGATACGGTATACGTGGTTGAGGAGGGCTTATTGCGGCAGCGTGGTGTGACATTGCTACGCAGGGAAGCTGATTCCGTGATCATCGGGCAAGGCCTGCGGGCGGGCGATAAGGTGGTCACCAGCCGACTGAGTTTAATGGTCGATGGCATGCCTGTGCAGGTGGAAGGCTGAGATGGATGGACCCCGCGAACAGGGCATCATCGCCTGGATGGCCAACAACTCGGTGGCCGCCAACCTGCTGATGCTGCTGGTCTTTGTTGGCGGACTGGCCGCTATCGAAAACCTGACCAAGGAAGTATTTCCCACCTTTCCCACGGAAACCATCACCATCTCCGTGCCCTACCCGGGCAGTTCACCGGAAGAGGTGGAGGCGGGAATCGTGCGCATTGTTGAAGAAGAACTGCAGGACCTGGTTGGCGTCAAGGAAATTTCCTCGGTGTCCCGGGAGGGCTCCGGCACGGTCACTTTGCTGATGGAGCCCGGGACACCGATGTCCAGGGCGTTGGTGCAGGTGAAGACGCGCGTCGACGGTATTGCCTCGTTTCCGGCTAACGCCGAAGAGCCGATTGTGGATGAGGTGCTGGCCAGGACCCGAACCATGAACCTGACGGTTTACGGTGATCTGGACGAGCACCAGATGCGGGAACTGGCCGATCAATTGCGAGACGAGGTGCTGATGATTCCCGGCATCAGCGAAGTGTCACTCAGTGGTGCCAGGGACTACGAAATCTCTATCGAGCTCTCCGACAATGCGCTGCAGCGTTACGGACTCAGTTTCGACAGTGTGGTCGATGCGG
Organism: uncultured Gammaproteobacteria bacterium; assembly: GCA_963845135.1. Taxonomy (GTDB): domain Bacteria; phylum Pseudomonadota; class Gammaproteobacteria; order Pseudomonadales; family Halieaceae; genus Halioglobus. The sequence continues at coordinate 213,360 of CAWJQW010000012.1, forward strand.
TGCGGCAGCAATCACGGGACCTGCCGGGAGGCAAACTGCGCACCGGGCAGGGCGCTATCACCCTGCGTTCTGTTGGCCAGGCCTACACTGCCGAGGAGTACGCGCAGGTGCCACTGGTGACCCGCAGCGATGGCACTGTACTGCGGTTAGGAGACATCGCCACACTGCGCGACGGGTTCGAGGAGCAGCCGGTGTTAACGCGGCTCAATGGCAAACGCGCCATCACGCTGGTGGTCGACAGGGTGGGGGAGCAGGATGTACTGGCCATGACCGCTAACTTGCGCGCCTTTACCGACGCCAAACAGGGTGAACTCCCCCCCGGTGTGGTACTGACAGCCTGGGCTGATCGCAGTGAAATTCTCAAAGGCCGAATCAACCTCATGCTCAAGAGCGCAATACAGGGAGCCATACTGGTGTTGATTACCCTGGCGCTGTTTCTCAATATCTCACTGGCGTTCTGGGTCATTCTGGGTGTGCCGTTCTCGTTCCTTGGCGCGTTGCTGATGATCGATTTGCTCGGACTCACCACGATCAATATTTTCTCCGTGTTCGGTTTTATTCTGGTATTAGGTATGTTGGTGGACGATGGCATCGTGACCGCCGAGAGTGCCTATTCCCAATTGGAGGATGAGCATGATGGTGTAGACAGCATCGTACGCGGGGTGCGTCGCGTTGCCGTCGCCACCATATTCGGAGCGCTCACCACCATGGTGGCCTTTGCCCCGGCTGCCATGCTCACGGAGGGAGTGGGCCGGCTGGTGTCGGTGCTGGTCCCGGTGGTGGTGTTCAGTCTGCTGTTCTCCCTGCTGGAAACCAAGCTGATTCTGCCTGCACATCTGCGCCACATCCACATCGACAAATCCGCGCCGAACATGCGCTCGCCGCTGGGCTGGCTGAAGGCTTTACAGCAGGCCTGTTCCGGAGGCATGGTGCGCTTCAGTGAACGTGTCTACCGTCCGCTACTGCAGCGCGCGGTAGAGTACCGCTATGTCAGTCTGGCGATATTTTTTGGTGGGCTCATCATCTGTTTCGCACTGGTGCCCTCCGGTATTGTGCGCTTCGTGTTTTTCCCCAATGTCCCCTCTGATTCGATCTCGGTGAAGTTGAAGATGCCCAACGGTACGCCCTGGGAGACTACCCATGACTACAGCCTGCGGATCGAGGAGGCAGTTCGGCGCATGGACGATCGCTATCGTCAGGAGACCGGGCGCGATGAGAGTGTGATCCGTGAACTGCTGACACTGTCGATGATGGATACGGAGTCGACGGTGTCCGTAGAACTGTTGCCCAGTACCGACCGCAATGTCACCTCTGTGCAACTGGCCGGTTGGATGCGCGAGGCGCTGGGTGAACTGCCGGGAGTACAGTCGTTGATCTTTGACGCCAATGCGGGACCCTCCGGAGCAGCCGTTGACGTGGAGCTTTCAGGTAAAGACCTGGAAGCCATGCGTGCGGCTGCGCAGGAACTGAAGTTGGCGTTGCTCAACTACGAGAGCGTAACGGATATTCGCGATACCTTCGATGCCGGGGGACCGGAGCTTGATATCCAGCTCACCGCCGAGGGCAGGGCGCTTGGGCTGACGCAATTGGAACTGGCCAGGCAGGTCAGGCAAGCGTTTTTTGGCGCGGAAATACAGCGCGTGCAGCGTGGCAGGCACGAGGTGCGGGTCTACGTGCGCCTGCCGCAGGCGCACCGGGATTCACTCAATGCCCTGCAGCTGCTGTGGATAGACGTGCCCGGCCGCGGCAAGGTGCCATTTGATGCGGTAGGCACCGCACGCGAACAGACCGGCGTTAGCGTGATCAATCGCTTTGACCGCCAGCGAGTGGTCAATGTGCAGGCCGACGTGGACAAGGCCAGGGTGGAGCCGGGCGCAGTCAATCGCGACATCGTGGAGAATGTTCTCCCCGATATACTGGCCGCGCACCCGGGCGTGACCCACCGCCTGGCGGGTGAAGCCGAGGCGCAGGCAGAGTCCACGGGCTCCCTGCAGTGGGGATTCATTGCCGTACTGATTATGATCTACGCGGCGCTGGCAGTGCCGCTGCGCAGTTACGTGCAGCCGTTGATTATCATGACAGTGATCCCCTTCGGCCTGACTGGCGCGGTTTTGGGGCACCTGATTGTGGGCATTGACGTCAGTATTCTGTCTGCCATCGGCATGATCGGGCTTACCGGTATCGTGGTGAACGATAGCCTGGTGCTGGTCGACCATATCAATCACCGCCTGCGCGAGCGTGGAGAGGAGTGGCGGACGGCTGTGGTCGATGGCGCGGTACGACGTTTCCGGCCTGTTGTGCTGACCTCGATAACGACCTTTGTCGGCCTTGCGCCCATTCAATTGGAAACGGCTATCCAGGCACAGTTCGTCAAGCCTATGGCTGTCTCTGTTGCCTTTGGCGTGCTGTTTGCCACGGCCGTTACCCTGGTGCTAGTGCCGGTGCTGTATTTTGTGGGGCGGGACATTCGCAGTCTGTTCGATGTCGACAGTGGACAGACGGAGCGCGCTGACGCAAGCTAGTCAGCCTCCAGGAAAATAAAAAGGAAGTCGATGCAGTGAGGCGTTTTTATCCTGCGGTCATCTCACTCATTGCGGTGATGACCCTGAGTGCCTGCGATGCAGAGCAGCCGGACTATCAATCCGCTGCGGTGAACACCGTGTGTGAGGCTGCCGAAATTGCGGGCGACCACGAGGACAATCCCCTGTTCCAACCTATAGCCAGGGTGCCAGCACAGCCGCTGGCGCCCTTGTTAGGTAGCGTTCGCAATCGCAAGGTGACGTCCCTCAACGGGCAATGGCACTATATTGTTGATCAACTGGGGGTGGGTGATGCGAGTCCCCTGTTGCGTGGCGGTGTTGGTGAGGACGCCAGCTATACGGCGAGCGAACTGCTGGAGTACAGCTTTGCTGGCGGCGATACGTTGCAGGTGCCAGGTGACTGGAACAGCCAACATGACACGCTTTTCTGGTACCGGGGCATTGTCTGGTACCAGCGCGATTTTGATTACCAGCTCGCCCAGGGGAGGCGTTTGTTCCTTTACTTTGGCGGTGCCAATTATGCCAAGGATGTGTATCTTAACGGGACGCTGATCGCCCGCCACAAGGGCGGTTTTACACCCTTCAATACCGAGATTACCGACTATCTCCGTGCCGGTAGCAACAGTATTGTGGTCAAGGTAGACAGCAATAGCGGGCCCGCCGAGGTGCCGACCGAGTACAACGACTGGCTGAACTATGGCGGTATCACACGCGATGTCATGCTGGTGGAAACACCCTCTGCCTTTATCGGTAATTTCAAGCTGCAGCTGGCCAGGGGAAGCCGGGAGACCCTGCAGGGTTGGGTGCAGCTGCACGATGGCGCGCCGGGCCAGGCAGTACGCTTGCGCATTCCCGAGGCTGAAGTCGACAAAACGTTTCGTGTGGATGCCAAGGGGCGAGCAAATATCCGCTTTGATGCCGAACTCATCTTGTGGTCACCGCAGAACCCGCAGCTCTACGATATTGAATGGTCTACAGAGCAGGACACGCTCAGCGACCAGGTTGGATTCCGCAGCATTGAGACTGATGGCGAGGACATTGTGCTCAACGGCGAACCGGTATTCCTGCGCGGTATCTCGTTGCACGAAGAGTCACTTTTGGGACCGGGGCGCGCGCACAGTGAGGCGCATGCGCAGGCAGTAATTGATCGCCTGCAGGGCCTGAACGCCAACTTCGTGCGGCTGGCCCATTACCCTCACAACGAGCACATGGTGCGCGCCGCCGACCGTGCCGGGATATTGGTTTGGGCCGAGTTGCCGGTTTATCACAACATAAGCTTCGCTAACCCATGCACCCTTGTCAGCGCCAAAAAGCAGTACAGTGAGCTCATCGCCCGGGACCAGAATCGCGCCGCGGTGATTCTCTGGAGCCTGGGTAATGAGACGCCCGAGAGCCCGGCGCGTGACGCGTTTTTTGAGTCCATGGCAGAGCATGTTCGCGGCCAGGACGACACGCGTTTGTTGACCGCAGCCTTATTAGGCTTTGGCGGTATGGAGGCGGTGGGTAAGTATATTGGCACTCTTATCGCTGCCGAGCGCAGTAAGCTGGTTGCCTTCTTTACCGACCCCGATCCGGTCACCATGACCATCGACGACCCATTGGGGGACCTGGTTGATGTGATTGGTTACAACGAGTACCTGGGTTGGTATATGTCGGGGATGATCACCGATGCTCTTGTGGCGCGTGGGATGGACGTAACCGAAGCGCAGGTGCGTGAGCTGATGCTCACCGAGATGGTCAAGTTCAGCATCGGCACCGACTTCGGCAAGCCGCTGGTCATCAGCGAATTCGGCGCCGGTGCCAAACAGGGTTTGCGTGGTGGCCCGCTGGATGTCTGGAGTGAAGACTACCAGGCGCGGGTGTACCAACAGCAACTGAAAATGCTGGAGAACAGCGGGGCACTGCGTGGCATCTCACCGTGGATTCTCAAGGACTTTCGCGCGCCTTACAGGCTTAATACCGACAAGCAGGACTACTGGAACCGCAAGGGGCTGCTGTCGGAACAGGGCCGCGAAAAGCTGGCCTTCAAGCTGCTCAGCGACTATTACGCCCAGCACAAGGCGCGTTAGTTCCGGCTACCTGCCAGCCTGCAGTTCGCGCCAGAACATACTGCCAGCCTCGTCGCACATGGGTCCCATGCTATTGGTGTCCAGGTAGATGCCATCAATGAGCAGCCTGCACATCCCGTGCAGCGCACTCCAGGACACCTGGGCGTAGCGCAGCGGATCGAGCTGCTGGTTCACCTTACCCTGTCGCTGCCAGTCCCGAACCTGTTCCAGGTAAAACCGGAAAGAAGCCTGGGCCTCCTGCCGCAGTGCCTCATTGACACTGCCTGACTTCCATAACTGGCTGCCGAACATCAGGTCATAGTACTGCGCGTTGTCCACTGCGAAGTCCAGATAGTTGCTGACAAACAGGCGCATGTTTTGTTCAGACAGATTCTCACCATCCAGGCTGAGCACGCCCATGAAACGCCTGAAGCCCTCTGCGGCTATCGCGCAAAGCAGGTCCTCCTTGTCCTTGAAATGATGGTAGGGCGCCGTGCGAGAGACGCCAGCCCGGGCGGCCAGTGCACGCATGGAGAGGCCCTTTTCGCCTTGCTCGCGCAGCAGCAGGGCCGCCTCGTCGAGCAGGGTGCGCCGCAGGTCGCCGTGATGGTAGGAAGATTTTGAGCTCATCGCGGCAATGTACAGCCCAATCTTGACATTGTCAAAATTGGGCGATAGAGTCTTCAGTCTAAAACTTGACACTGTCTAGATAGAGGATGCCCCGCATGACTGCTTACCCTAACCTGATGCAACCGCTGGATCTGGGTTTTACCACCTTGCCCAACCGGGTCCTGATGGGCTCTATGCATACCGGACTGGAAGAGGCGCCTGACGGGCATCGGCGTATGGCTGCGTTTTTTGCCGAACGGGCCCGCGGCGGGGTTGGCTTGATCGTGACCGGAGGTTTTGGTCCCAACAAGCGTGCTGCAACCCACGAGCACACGCGTATGCTCAAGAGTGAGGCAGACTGCGCGGATCACCGGTTGATCACCGACGCAGTGCATGCCGAGGGGGGCAAGATCTGCATGCAGATTCTGCATACCGGGCGCTATGCCATGAACGAGAATCCTATCGCGCCCTCTGCCGTCCAGGCACCCATCAACATGTTCAAGCCCAAGGCGGCGACGGAGGATGAGATCGAGGAGCAGATCGAGGACTTCGTGCGCATGGCGGTGCTCGCACAGCAAGCAGGCTATGACGGGGTAGAAATCATGGGTTCGGAGGGCTACTTCCTCAACCAGTTTCTGGCCCGGCGCACCAACCATCGCGATGATGCCTGGGGGGGCAGCTATGAAAATCGTATGCGCCTGCCGGTAGAGGTCGTGCGCCGGGTGCGCGAGGCAGTGGGCGAGCACTTCATTATTATTTACCGGCTGTCCATGCTCGACCTGGTCGAAGGCGGCAGCAGTAGCGATGAGATCATCTTGTTGGGCAAGGCCGTGGAGCAGGCAGGCGCCACCATAATTAACACCGGTATTGGCTGGCATGAAGCGCGTATCCCCACGATTGCCACCAAGGTGCCGCGCGCGGCCTTCACCTGGGTAACCCATCGCTTTCGCCGGGAGCTCAGCGTGCCTGTGGTCACTTCCAACCGCATCAACACGCCCGAGGTAGCGGAGGCTGTGCTGGCCCGGGGCGATGCCGACATGGTGTCCATGGCCCGGCCATTTCTCGCCGATGCCGATTTCGTCGCCAAGGCCGCGGCTGGCCGCGCGGATGAAATCAACACCTGCATTGGCTGTAACCAGGCCTGCCTGGACCATGTGTTCTCGGGCAGGATGACCAGTTGTCTGGTCAACCCCCGGGCCTGCCATGAGACCGAGCTGTTGATTGAGCCAACGGCGCAGCCAAGAAAAGTGGCGGTGGTGGGTGCCGGCCCGGCCGGGCTGGCGTTTGCTACCACGGCCGCCGAGCGCGGCCACCAGGTGACCCTGTTCGACGCTGCCGCAGAGATTGGTGGCCAGTTCAATATTGCCAAACAGATTCCTGGCAAGGAGGAGTTCTATGAAACTCTCCGCTATTTTAATCGCCGTATCGAACTCACCGGCGTCGACCTGCAACTCAATACGCCGGTAGACAGCGCCATGCTGGTGCAGGGTGGGTTCGATGAGATCGTGCTGGCCACAGGCATCCTGCCTCGGATGCCCGCCATCGAGGGAGCGGATCATCCCTGCGTGCTGGGTTATCTCGATGTCCTGCGAGACAAGCACCCCGTTGGTGACAAGGTGGCGATTATTGGCGCCGGCGGTATTGGCTTCGATGTGGCGGAGTATCTCAGTCATGGCGCGACGTCGCCTGCCACCGACATCGAACAGTTCATGCGCCAGTGGGGTGTTGATATGACGCTGCAGGCACGCGGCGGTATTGAGGGCGTAGAGGCGGTGTTGGAGCCATCCCCTCGCCAGATCACGTTGTTACAGCGTAAGGCCAGTAAAGTTGGAGGAGGGCTGGGGAAGACCACCGGCTGGATACACCGTATTGGCCTGCAAAAGAAAGGCGTACAGATGATTCCCGGCTGTCAGTATGATCGCATCGATGACGAGGGTCTGCACATCACCGTGGGCACAGAGCAGCGGGTGCTGCCGGTGGATAATGTGATCATCTGTGCGGGCCAGGACCCCCGCCGCGAGTTGCTCGAGGGGTTGGAAGGCTGCTCGGTGCACCTGATCGGCGGCGCCGATGTGGCGGCGGAACTGGACGCCAAGGAGGCGATTGACCAGGGCACCCGGCTGGCGGCGGCAATCTGATGCCCTGGTAACCCCGGGGAAGCGGGCTACCGGGGTTCCCATGCAATTTTTTGCATGTGTGGCAGAAGCGTCTATCCTGATACCTGTTCTCCCTTATTATCAGGCGGTTTTTCACGATGGCTCTGGCCCAGGCGATCATGACTTCCCTGCTCGACGCCGATCTCTCCGGGTCGGAGCTGGCCCGTGATTTTGAGAAATCCATGGGGCTGTTCTGGCAGGCGTCCCATCAGCAGATTTACCAGGAGTTGCGCAAGCTTGCTGCGAAAGGCTGGCTTAACAAGCGCGAGGTCAACCAGTCCGGCAAGCCCAACAAAATCCTCTATGGCATGACCCGGGCGGGTCGCGAGGCACTGGCCCAGTGGGTCTATGGGCCGACTAAAATGCAGCCGACCAAGGACGAGCTGTTGTTGAAACTGTATAACCTCAGCGGCGATAATGCGGAGCACCTGGTGGGTGAAATAAGCCAGCGGCGGGAAGAGGTCATGCAGCGCCTGTATCTGTATGAGGCGATTCGCCGGCGCCACTATGACGACCCCCAGAGCCTGCCAGTGCGCCACAAGGGCGTGTACCTGGCTCTCGAGTTGGGGATACACCAGGGCGAACAAACCCTGGCCTGGTGCGACCAGGCCCTGGCGTTGTTGGCGACGGTTTCAGGCGATAGCCAGGGCTAGGCGGGCTGCTCGAGAAAGTCCAGGGACTTCGCGTCCATGTCACGCACGGGTGAGCAGTGCTTTGGAATGCTGAACAGCAGGCGGGGCAGGGCAGCGAGGTGGCTTCCCAGCACCGGCTTGCCGCTGTTGAGTATCGCGACTGAGATATCGCGCTGCGGATCAGCCCAGCAAAACACGTTGGACAGGCCCAGGTGGCCGTAAGCGTAATGGCTGTCCCTGCCGTAAATCCCCGCCGGATTGCCGCCTAACATGAAGCCGGGGCTATAGCGCATCGGCACTTTTAGCGACGCATCCAGCTCCGCTTTACCTGCTTCCTGTATGGCGCGATGTACGGTGAGCGGTTGCATGATCTGTTCGCCCCCCCAGTGCCCGTAGTTCAGCATCAGCTGAAAGAAGCGACTGGCCTCTTCGGCGGTCGCATAGATGTTGCCGGCGGGCAGAACAGCCTGCATAAACTCGGGCGTGTTGGTCAGCGGTATAACCTCGTTGTAATCCATACCCAGGGCGTTCTTCAGCGTCGGCGCCAGTGGCCCCAGCGGCAATCCGGTAAAGCGATTTTCCGCCGCTCGCGGCATGTCGCGCTTGGTGAGCCCGTAACGGAAGAAGCGCATGCCCAGGGGCTTGCGAATGTACCTGTCCAGGTACTGCTGCACCGTCAGGCCCGTAGTACGGCGGATCAATTCATCAATAATGAAACCGCCGGTGATGGCATGGTAGGCCGACGTTCGCCCCATGGAGTCGATGGGGTCGGCAGCACAAATCGCGGCGACTGCCGCCTCACGATCAAACAGCAGTGAGGCGTCTACATCCTCCCCCAGGCCCGGGACCCCGGCCCGATGGGTCAGCAACTGGTAAATGGTGGTGTAGCCCTTGCCGTTGGCGGCGAATTCGGGAATGTAATAGCTCAGGGGGTCGAGCAGGTGTATCTCCCCCTGTTCTGCCAGCAGGTGTACCAGCATCGCACTGATGGCCTTGGAGGCAGAGAACAGGCAGATGGGAGTGTTGAGGTCGCCGATCACCGCATCGTCACTGTGTGCATCACCGCGTTGGTAGCCAATACTGCGGTTGAGGACAATTTGTCCCTGACGCCGCAGGCAGATGCTGAGCATCGGGTGCATGCCTGTGCGGTAGAGTCTGATCGTGTCGTCCCAGATTGCATCCACCTGTCGCTGGGACAGCCCCGCCTGCTCCGGAGAAACCTCATTCGCCTTGTCCACGCAGGTAATTTCATCGAGGTCACGGGGCAGTGGCGTCGCGTTGAAACGACGGTTGAGGCGGCTGCGGACAATTCGCAATGTCATGAAAGATCTCCGGGGCTGGCTTGTCATCAGGTTAGGGTAAAAGTGCATTGCATAAAAGAAGTAATTCACCGGTGGCAGATGCTACCAGCTTGTACTGTAAAGGCTAAGGGTTCTGCGTTTGGCCCAGTTCCTGCCTTCGCACCCAGCACAGGAAAACCACAAGGGTGAAAAAGCCCACCGCTGGCATCAGTTGCAGGGCAACCCGGTTCAGGGAGGTAAATCGCACCGCACCCACGGCATTGCTGGTAAATAGATAGAGCAGGAGGTAGAGCAGCAGGGCGGACAGGATAACAGCTGCCAGCGCCGTTGTTGTGCGCCAGAAAAATGGCGCAGCCACCAGTGCAACCAGCACCAGGTAGGCGAGGAAGTGCCAGTTATCATGCACCATGAAACTCAGGTAAATTGGCAGCCAACTCTCCGGTCGGTAGTGGATGTCCGCTGCCGCAAGCGAGTGGCCGGCCACCACGGTATCGGCGGGCAGCAGCCAAAGCACCAGCAACAATGCCAGCGCCAGGGCTGCCAGAATGAGCAGTCCCCTGCGCAACCCCGCAAGCACCAGCAAGATGCCGGGCAAAAGTGTCAGGAACCAGTAGAACCCCTCGTTTTTGATCAGCAAACACCCGCTTGCGCAAGCCAGGGCAATTATCAGTAGCCACGTCTGGCGCAGCTGGCTCCAGTTGTAGAATGCGGCGACCGCGGCCAGGTAACACGCTGCCATCAGCAGGTCGGCATAGCCAGCCAGTGCCACATGGATATTGAGGTAGGGCATCGACAACAGTAGATAAGTGGCACCCACGGCCAGGGCGGCACCCGCGCCGGCAAGCCTTGCCTGGCTGTAAAACACAAGACCCATTGCCACCCAGATCAGCAGCCAGGGCAGATTCACCAGGCTCTCATTCCACTGCCCGATGGCCACCGCCGTCCATGCTTGTATCAGCGGTGTGGCGATGGGGTAGTCTGGATGCATGTTGGTGTAGACGCCTTGCCCACCCAAATCTAACCAGTCTTGCAGGGAAACGTAAGGGGCGACACTGCGCAGTTCGAAAAACACTTTGGCCTGCCTGGTCCAGTGTTGCTTGGCATCCCATGACGTCACCGGTCGCGTTCCCACCTCCAGACCCAGCATGATCAGTCTGCCAGCGAGCAGCGCGAGGCAGAGGGCAATGAACAGCGTGTGCAGTCGCGTCATAGACTGTTGCTGTGGCTGGCCTGGTGTATCAGCACTGTGCCAGCGCGCCGGGGCAAACCACCCCGACAGTGCCAGCATCAGGGCAACGGCACCGATGCTGTAGAGCGAAAACGGTATGCCCGCCAGGCTCAGCATGCGCATGACCAGGGTGGTGGCCAGTAAACCCAGTACGCTGCCATACCCGGCAATGAGCATGCACCGCCCCGTTGTATTAACGGGTACCAGGCGGTGCAGCCAGATCCAGGCAGGGCCGACAGTAATCAGCAGCGCCAGGCCAAGTTGCAAGGCGGTCATGGTGCTACCTCCAGCAGCATCCCCGTTTCATCGGCATAGCGCTCAACGACGTTTATTGGTGTTCCCGGGGGCAGGCGCATCAGGCCCTTACTGCGATCATAAAGCGTGATCGAGGGCTTCACGATCAGGATGTAATCGCCGGGCTGCAGGTAGTCATTCTCGGGCAATTCAGCGCCGTGTCGATGCCAGTACGTGTTATAGGGTGACAGGTAGTAAGCGGCGTTCATGCCATCGCGGTCACTCTGGCTGGCAACATAGATTCTCGGATCTGCGGTATCGATAGCCCGACGCGCCTGCCTTGCCAGGTTGGCAACCCTGCTGTGCTCAGAAGCCAGCACTTTTCCGTCGCTACCCAGGCCTGCGTAGGTTGCACGGGTGACGCCCAGTTGCTGCCAGAGGCGCCATTGCCAGAGACTATCCAGAACAACCCAGGAGCAGAAAATAATCACTGCCACCCCGCGCCAGCTTGTTCGTTTACGTCGCCAGGCAAGGTAGACCAGAAGCAACAGCAAGGTGCCTATGGCGAAGACCTGAGCGGGGTAGGGGCCCTCGTTGAGTACGCGGGTGCCGGTCAGGACGTTAATATCCACGGCCATCCAGGGGCGAAAAGTACTCCAGCTCTGCAGGGCCTTCGCCATGACTTCATGCAGGCCCGGGGTGTCAAGGCTGATCTCCTGAAGGGTAACCCGGTTTCCGGGCTCCAGCAGAAAACCGACCTGCAGCGAATCGGCGTCACCCTGCCAGCCTGCCACGTTGCCCAGATCAAGCGTTGGTCTCGCACTGCCGTTGGTGGCGAAGCCATGCTGTAAAAGTTGGTCGGCGTTACTGCGGCGCCATATGAGGTAGATTCTTGCCGGAGGCGGTCCCTGAAAATCGAAGTGGGCGCGATGGGTGGCGTGCAAGGCCATGCCAGAAGCGGGTATACCCAGCAGTACCTGGCCCTGCTGGTTGGCCTCCACGGTGAGCGCTGGCTCGCTGGCTATGACCGTGCCCATCTCGACCGAGAGGTCTGCTGCGGACCAGGTCTGGGCCAGCGCTGTGGCGGGGACGAGAGTAACAATGAGAACAATACAAAGATTTAGACAGCTTTTCCGCAATTGCCCAAACTCCGTTGGCGGTCTCAGATGGCGGTATTTATGGGGTTAGCGTGCAAAGCACAAAAAAAGTCTAACATGAGTTGCTGTGCGATTTGTAGGTCAGGTTAGAACTGGTAGTGGCCGATATCAATGCCGAAGGCACCGGGCTCCAGGCTTTTGGAGATAGAGATGGGTTTATCCTGATATCGGCCCTGGGTGTCCTGAAGGTCCACCAGTTTTGGCCTTGGATAGGCCTGCTTCTTGCGATTCAATACCAGGATGACCTTGGGTAACAGGCGTCGCGTGCGGCTCTCGGCCACGACGATGCCAACCTCGCCGGAGGTCAGCTCGACGATGGTGCCAGCGGGATAGATGCCAATGGCCTGGATGAGCGCTTCGATCAATTCGGCCTGGAAGCGCTTGTCGCGCTCCTCATAGAGGATCTTGATCGCGTCTGCCGGGGCCTTGGCCTCAGCATAGGAACGCTGCGAAGTGATAGCGTCATAGGTGTCGACGATGCCGGCGATGCGAGCGAACGCGGGTATCTGGTCACCCTTGAGGCCTCGCGGGTAGCCGCTGCCGTCGTGGCGTTCATGGTGAAAGGCCACCATGTCCAGCACGTCCTGGTTGACGATGCCGCTTTTCTTCACCAGGTGAACGCCGTGGGCCACGTGGTGGCGCATTTCCCGGGTCTCTTCTTCGGTCAGCTTGCGATTGGCCCGCAGCAATTCGGGGTCCACCAGCAGTTTGCCCACGTCCATGAGCATCGCGCCAATCGCCAGGGAGCGCAGGTCGCGTTTATGCAGGCCGATTTGCCTGCCCACGGCGACGGCCCAGATGGCCACGCTCAGGGAGTGCTGGTAGCTGTATTCGTCGTGCTGTTTAAGGCGCCCCAGCCAGAGGCAGGCGTCTGGATTGCGGCTGATACTGCCAACGATGGGGTCGGCGGATGTTTTCAGTCGAATAGCATCCAGCTTGCCGTTCTTGGCCGCCTTGTCGAAAATATCGGTAATGTCTGTCAGCAGCGTTGTCAGTGCCTTGGTCGCCCGCGGGTGTTCCTCTTTCCACTCGGCCTGGTCTGCGTAGGCCTTCAGTTGCCGGCCCTTGAAGATTTCCGTCATGGAGACGCGCTGGCGTTCGCCCTGGGCCATGCGCTGCAAATTGGCGCTGACGTAGACGCATTTCTGAATGTCTACCCAGACAAAGTCGCAATAGTCGCGAACCCGTTCGATATCATTTTCTGACTTCAGCAGGAAGCCCTGGGTAAGAAACGGGGTACCCAGCCAGTCGCGGTCCAGGCCGCTAACGAACATTCCCTTGGTGAGGTCCGTAGTGGGGACCTTCACAGTCTGGAGCATAAACCCGTCCATGAAATCGTATGCCTATCTAAGCCAAAAATACCTGATCAGGTGAGGTCTGTCCGAAAAAACTGTACTTTTTTAAAGTTTGCCAGAGTGTGAAAAGTGCACAGAATGAGACCCACCGGCCGGCCCTTTCGGCGGACATTCCGGGCACGAAGGCTGTCGGAATGGCGCCGCGAATGACTATGGTGGAGGCGCTTGCAGGCCGCCGCTTAGCCGATACCAGCAAGGTAGCAATGCCTTGCGGGTGGTCTGCTGCGGGTACTAGCGCGGCTGGTAGCTTTCCCGGCGTACGTATTTGAACGTCTCGCCAGCACCAGGCTGACCGGTGTCTACGCCGTTCATGGCTGCGGCCAGGTCGGCTGACCATTGACTGCCGACTCTTTCAGTCCAGGTTTGCAGCGTTTCTCCCGGGCGAATCTCAGCGAGGCGCAGCCGCAGGCCACCGATGCCGCTGCGCTCTGTGGCGGTCAACGGCCGCATACTCATTACGGCCTCGCGCAGCGGTTCACGGAAACGCTCGAAGCCCATGCCCATGAAGGTAAAGCTGCCTTCTGCCGTGTCGAGAAAAACATAGAATAAACTGATCATGCCCTCGTCGCTGCTGTCATCGTAACGGACCAGATGAGCGGGCCACTCCTGAATGTTAAAACTGCGGCTGATGGCCGGGCTCAGGCCAGAGCGATCGCGCATGCGCGTGATCAGCGCCGCGGCGTAGCCCTCTGGGGTGAACTCCCCACTGTTGGTGCCCAGGGCGAGGTAGGCGTTGCCCTCCGCTTCCATTGCGCCCACGAAGCGAGGCGTATTCACGGTTTCCCAGCCAGAGGGAAAGCGAACCAGAAAGTCCATATCCGCGTTGAGGAACACATCCTGGCGGAATATCCCCTGCTGCGGGTTCTGCCTGCCCCACCAGAGGCCGTCAAGTTTTGCCTGTAACTGTTGAGGGTTAGCGATTGTATTGGCGTCTGCCGGTGCGGGCGGCAACTCGGTGGCAAGCTGCTCGATCGCGGCGACACGCGCAGGGGTGGTTGGGTGGCTGTCCAGGTAGCTGGCCTGGTGTTCCTCGCCGGTAAGCAGGTAGACGCTGCGTTCAATGCCAGCCAGTGCATCGGCCAGCGCCAGCGGGTTGTAGCCTGCTTTGGCAGCCAGGCGCATGCCGTACTGGTCTGCCTCGCTCTCCTGGCCGCGGGAGTAGGAGGATAGATAAACCTGCCCGGCCAGCTCGATTGGGCTGTTGATCATGTTGCCCAGGTCTTCACTGACGACGCCCACCGCCCTTCCCGGAAGTGTCAGCAGCCCTGTGCCCAGCGAACGACCGGCCTGGCGGACATGGTGACGTTGGGTGACGTGACTGATTTCGTGCGCCAGGACCCCGGCCAACTCCTCCTCGTTATTCATCTGTGCGAGCAAACCGCGGGAAACGTAGATGTAACCGCCCGGACTGGCAAAGGCATTGGGCTCAAACTGATCAACGATCGCAAATTGGAATTGGTAGGGGGTGGTGCCCAGGGCCGCAACCAGTCTTTGGCCCACGGCTTCCAGATAACTGGCCAGAACAGGGTCCTGGTATAGACCGATTTGTTCCGCGACCTGCTGTGACATGGCCGAACCTGCCTTCGCCTCCTGTTCCGGGGTCACCACTGCGGTGATACAGGCGGTCAGTGCCAGTGGGGTGGTGATGACCGCCAGTCTTTGCAGTAGTTTTGTACGTCGACGTCGACGTCGATGATTGATCATGGCTTTGGTTGTGAGTGGCGGCCTAAAGAGTGAATGATGGTAGCAGGCTTGGGGCGTCAGCGCCCATGCAGCATCTGGTTACTGAGAAACGGCCAGCCAAGCGCAATGTAGAAGGCATTTTGAGACCCCTCGGTGCTACCGTAGGCCAAATAAAGTGGGCCCACGGGCGAGTTTACTGCCAGATAGACACTGCCGGCGTTTATCAGGTCAGAGCTGCCGACCTCTGAACGATCGTTCCAGACCTGGCCGCCCTCTATGGATGCGCCAATGTAAGTGGGCATGTCAAAGGGTAGAACTGAGTTTGCTGTAATTCGCCGTTGGTATTGCGCCATGGCAAATGCCATCTGTTGCCCGGATAACACGTTCTGGTTCACACCAGACAAGTTGAACAGACCGCCTAGCTGGTAGTAGTTCTGGGGTGTATCCAGCGCCCCGATAGATTGTCCTGTACGAGCCGTCAGAATGACGGTGTTGCGCTCGTCGCGACCCCAGCTGAAAGCAGTCTGGCCAACAGCGTGCCAGCGCTCAAAGTTGTAGTCCGACCCCAGTTCCTGGCGTAGCAGGCGATACTCGCCCAGCAGGAAATTGCCGTTGGTCGGAAAGTAGGCATTGTTCATGGTGTCATAACGCAGGCTCAACATGGCACCGCCCTCGTCGAAGTTCTCCTCTGGCAAAGGCTCACCGATCTCCAGCTCGGGTTCGTATTTACCGGTGTTAAAAAACATGCCCAGACGGAGATCCATGCTGCTAAACAGGTTGATGCCTGCCGCCAGGTTCAGCGCCAATCGGCGAACTCGCCAGGAACCGATTGACTCATCGGGGTCGAAGTCCGGCGTAAAATTGCTTACCCCGATATCATAGTAATGCAACTGCGGGACCAGGAAGTAACGCGAGTAGACGTCAAGTGGCTGGTAAAACTCGCCGCCCAGATAGTTGGTCTCTCCTACCTGGGCGCGCCCGTATAGCTCTCCTCCCAGGTCGGTGAGTCCCTCCCAAAGATAACTGGCGCCGATATTGATATCACTGCCGCCATCGAGATTGTTAATCAGGCCAAGGCCGAATTTGAGCTGGTTGTCACCGCCAGGTCTGGCCTGCGCTCGAATTGTGAGGACCTGCCCCTGGTTTGCGGACTCGACTACGTCGTAATCAATGATCTCCCAGTGTCCGAGGGTATAGATGTTGGCGATGTCCTCCTGTAACTGATCGTTATCCAGTGGCTCCCCGATGCCCTGACGCAGACGCACTCTGATCAGGTTGTCCTGCATGTGGCTGTCATTGTCTATGGCGATAGCTGCGATCACAGGGGCAGCGGATGTCGCGTGAGCGCGGCCAGCGAGGTATTCGCTCCAGTCGCTGTCGTTCAGGGCAAGTGGCGCAAGGCGCTCGCGCAGCGCCATGGTTGCCTGGTAGCCGCGCTCGAATATCTCTTGCGTCAGCTCAAAGTCGAGCATGCCGATACCCGTTAGGTCGGGGTTGATGAGAATATCCCGCTCGGTGAGCGTCTCCAATTGCTCAATTGAGTTTCTCCGGGTAAGAAAGCCGAGCATCTGGTCGGTAACACCCAGCACGCTGTTGATGTCTTCCCGGCTGCGCAGCGGTGTGCCGATGTCGATGACAATCAGCCGGTCTGCACCCATCTGGCGGCCCACCTCAACCGGGATGTTCATTGCCAGTCCTCCGTCTACCAGCAAGCGCCCGTCGTGTTCAACAGGCGCCAGCAGTGCCGGTAATGACATGCTGGCGCGCATGGCTGTAACAATGCTGCCATCGCTAAATACGTAAGGCTCGCCGGTTTCCAGGTCTGTTGCCACGGCACGATATGGCGTGGGCAGGTCGTCAAAGCGCGATACTTTAGCTGCTGATGTGGTGAGTTCCTTGATCATCTGGCGAACTTGTTGACCCTGAACCAGTCCCAGCGGGATAGATACCTTGTTCTCATGGAAACGGAGCGAGACTGACGAGGGGTAGTCGTAGTCGTCGGCCTTGCGACGCTGGGGTAGTTCGCTCCTGTTCAGCGAGTCAACGAAAGCGTCATCCCAGGCCATGCTGTCGACGACCTCGCGCAGTTCGCCGCTATCCATGCCGATGGCATAGAGTCCGCCTACCAATGCGCCCATGCTGGTGCCGGCGATCGCATTGATAGGTACTTGCATTTCTTCCAGGGCGGTGATGGCGCCAACGTGGGCTATGCCGCGCGCACCACCGCCCGCCAATACCAGGTTAATACGTTCCCCGGCAGCAGCCGGCATGATGGTCGATAGTGTCAACAAGAGGGCGGGGATGAGTTGCGAGAGTCTGCGCTGCATAAAGTTTCCAAGCCTTGATATTAATAGATTATCCCTGTCATAGCGTTGCAGATCCATCAAATTGAAGGCGGGGATTATTCCAGTGCATCGCCGAGGTAAAAAAGAAAAGACTTCCTTCAAGCACTTACCTTTCTCGAAGTCACAGCCTTGGTGCATAATGGTGAGCTATGTATCAGCAGTACTTTGGCCTCGCCGAGGCGCCGTTCTCCATCGCAGTGAACCCGCGTTACCTCTTTATGAGTGCGCGACACCGCGATGCCCTTGCGCACCTGCTCTATGGGGTCGGTGCGGGGGGTGGGTTTATCCTGCTCACGGGAGAGGTCGGAACGGGTAAGACCACGATCAATCGCTGCCTTCTGGAGCAGCTGCCCCATGATACGGACGTGGCTATTATTCTCAATCCGGCGCTCAATGCGATGGAGCTATTGGCAACTGTCTGTGACGAGTTGGGTATCGACTATGACGTCGACAGACATTCGCTCAAGACCCTGACGGACAACCTGCACCGGTTTTTGCTCGACAACCATGCCCGCGGCCGTAAAACGGTATTGATGATTGATGAGGCACAGCACCTGGACTTCGACGTGCTGGAACAGATCAGGCTGCTGACCAACCTGGAAACCAACAGTGAAAAGCTGTTGCAGATTATTCTTATCGGCCAGCCTGAGCTGGCACAGATGCTGGCCCGTCCGGAGCTGCGTCAGCTCAACCAGCGCATCACCGCGCGCTACAACCTGAGCCGCTCAATCTTGCCGAGACGGGCGCCTATATCCATCACCGCCTGCAAGTAGCCGGTATGACGCCGGATCGCGAAATCTTTCCACCTGCGGTGGTGCGGGGCATTTACCAGCGTACCCGGGGGATTCCCCGCTTGATCAACGTGCTTTGTGATCGGGTGTTACTGGGCGCCTATGGTGGTAACAAGAGCCGGGCAGACCGCGCGACGCTGCGTGCCGCTGCCCGGGAAGTGTTGGGCGAGGAGGGGGCGAAACATGTTGCCCGCTGGCCCTGGGCCCTCGCGGCGCTGGTGCTGATAGGCGCGGGCGTTGCCTGGTGGGCCCTGCAAGTGGATCAGCTTCGGGCGCCGGTGGCGGCTGTGGTATCGCCAGAACTCGTTGAAACTTCGACGCCGGTTATCGTGCAGTCACCCGCGCCGCAGGCACCCTTGACAGCCGAGACCGTTGCCGTGGTTGAGCCGCCAGAGCCGACCCTGGATTGGCTGTTGCCGCCGGGTGATGCCAGCGCACAACTCTGGGCACTGTCCAGTGATGCGCCAGTGCCGGAGCCGCTGTGTACTGAACCGGCTGGAAACATTGACTGTGTCGAGGGCAGGGCAGGCACCTGGGATGAGCTGGCAGCCATCGAGCGCCCGCTCTTACTGGACATGGTCACACCGGAGCGCTTTGCCGCCGGGGTGGTATTGTTGGGAGTCGATGGGCGCCGCGCCTGGGTGGTTGTGCCCAATGGGGTCAGGGAAGTCCAGCTGGCGCAGTTAGCGCCTTATTGGAGCGGCACGTACCGCTTTCTGTGGCATGTCCCCCCGGGGTTTGTACAGCCCCTGGCCCTGGGGGATAGCGGAGCGGTTGTTGCCGGGGTGGCGCAGTTGTTTGCGCGTCTGGACGGGCAGGCCAGGCCGCTGGCGGGCCAACAGTTCAGCCCGGCGCTGAAGCAGCGGGTGGTGTTGTTCCAGCGCGAGCATGGCCTGGAGGACGATGGCGTAGTGGGCAGGCAAACCCTGCTCAAGCTCAATGAAGCCCTGGGTATCGATATCACCGCCACGCAGGCCCGCACCGCGCTGCAGCCAGCGACCGCCGAGGGTTAAGTTATGTCACTCATTCTGGACGCGCTCAACCGCTCCCGCGAAGACAGCACCGAGGTGCCCGGTTTGGCCACCCGGCATGCGTATCCCGAACAACAACCGGATCGGCGGCTGTTGTACCTGTCTATCCTGTTGCTGTGCGCAATGGTCGTCATTGCCTGGCTCGCATGGGACAAGCGCGATAGCGAGCAAAGCGTGCGGGACGCCACGGAGCCTGTCGCCAATGCCCCGGCAGCTGTTGCGCCGTCACAACCAACCGCTGCCACCGCAGAGCAGGCCGCAGCGGCAAAGCCCCCAATGGATACAACAGAGCCTGCGGTTGCAGTGATACCCGCTACCACCGTATCGAATGACGCTGCAGCCGCCGCGACCGCCAGGCCTGACACAGCGACTGCGTCCGAGCCCGAGCCCTCGCCTGAGGTTGCGCCTGAGATTGAGGCACTGTACCAGCCAGCCGACAGTGCGCCGGATGCTTCACCGGCAGTTGCTTTGCCAGCGTCTCCCGCGCCAGCACCCCGGGCTGCGGCTGCCCCGCAAGAGCTGGATGTAGACATAGAGCAGTTGGTACGTGAGGCAGAAGGTGCACTGGAAGATGCCCGGCTGGCGGAACACCCGGCCCCGTTTATAAACGACCTGTCACAACAGGTAAAAGATGGCATTCCTACTGTTTACTACCAGCGTCACGAGTATTCAGGCCGCGCCGAGCAGTCCCGGGTGGTGCTCAACGGCAAGGCCCTGGCCAAGGGCGGGAGCCCTGCTACAGGGATGCGGGTTGAAGAGATCCTGCCCGACTCAGTCGTGCTCAATCACCAGGGCACACAGTTTCGCCTGCGCGCACTTAACAGCTGGGTCAACCTTTAGTCAGCGCAGCCCCAGGTAGTCTGCCATGATACCGAACAGGTCCCTTTGCTGTATAAAAGGAGGCACGCGCCCGATGCCCTCTGCGTTGGCATACAAGGGCACTGCTGCGCCAGTGTGCTCCTCGCGACTGAAGTTGGTGGTGGCATAGTTCACGACCATAACGCCGCCCTCCGGCGTTTCGAGGCGGGCCAGGTACCCCGGCGTATAGGCAGGCACGGGGAACTTGGCATACAGACTGATGTAGGGAATCAGCTGGGCCGCCTGCGTGTGGTCCGCGGTGACCAGCACCAGCGTGTGCGGATGTTCGCTGGCAAACGCCAGTGCGGTTTGCAGGGCCTCTTCCAGTTGCGCGACCTCGCCTATCGACCCGCACGGGTTGCGCTTATGCGCGGCCTTGTCGATAGAGGCAGACTCTATCATCAGGAAAAACCCTTTCTTGTTGTCTGCCGCGAGGTGTTCCAGCGCGGCGGCGGTCATTTGTTGCAGGCTGGGCGTTTCGCCAAAAGCCGGGTTGGGTTCACAGACCATGGTTTCCGGCAGGGTCACGCTACCCAGGTAAGGGTGTAGGCGGTTGAGTAAACTGGGCTTGGGCTGCTCGGCAATGCGTCCCCCTTCACCCTGCAGGCGCACGGGCAGGTGTGAGGGGGCAAAGAGCCCCAGCAGTGGGCGCCCGGGGCGGCTGCGCTGCAGTTGCGCGAGACTGTTGATCGCCTGAAAACCCTGCGCCTGCGCCAGCTCAAGCACGGTGCCGTTCCTGGCCTCAGCGCGAACTGCAAAGTGCTTGGCACCGCCGCCAAGGATGATGTCTACGGGCGAATCGGCCAGCTGTTCGGAGATGGCACCCGGCCCGCCATTTTTCCGGGCATCCCGGGGGCAGCCGCCAAGGCTGACGTCCTCAAATGCCGTTTCGAATACTACTTCTTCAACGATCGAGGGGTTTTCACACTGCCGGAAGTTGATATGGGCAATGAACGCGGCAAGGGTGGCATCGGTAACACTGGCAGTGGTCACCAGTCCGGTTTTCAAGCCGGCGGCCACGGCGAGCTCGATAATGGTGGTCAGGTCTTCATCGCTTCCCGCCGCAGTGGCAATGCGCCCGCGGCTGGTGATTTCGCCGGTCGCCATGCTGGTGGCAGTATTGGCTGAGTCCGCCACGTACATCGGTTTGCCACCGGCTTTGTCTTCGATGGTCAGAACCTGTGCTGCAGCGCGCAAGGGTAACTCGTCCATCACAAGCCGTCCCGTCGCGCCCTTCAGGTAGTTGCGGGCGATGGCGATCTGCTGCTCACCCATGCCGTCGCCGATGATGAGGATCACCTGGCGGGGCTGACGGTTATCCGTCGGCAGTGGCTGGGCGGTGGCCGCAAATGCAGCTGCCACGGTCACCGCCAGAACAATCGACAGGCATTGTTTCATGCTGTGCTTTCCCGGTTCGTTTTGACCTTAACTTGATAACACGAAGCGGCCATCGATGCACCTCTATGGCTGGGGATGGGTCGAAAGGCTGCCCCGAAACTGCTTGTGAGTGCAGGCGGCAGTGCCGGCGCTTACGTTTAACGGCATCTTGTGGCAGCATTGCTCTGCTGGGTTCTGGCCAGGCCGGAACGCTGCTTAAAATAAAATAACAATCGGGATTACAGTAATGAAAATGATCACCGCCATTATCAAACCCTTCAAGCTGGATGATGTCCGCGAAGCACTGCAGCAGGTCGGCATTGCCGGCATGACCGTTGAGGAGGTCAAAGGGTACGGCAGGCAAAAGGGACATACCGAGTTATACCGTGGTGCGGAATACCTGGTGGAGTTTCAGCCCAAGGTGAAGATACAGATTGCCGCCAGCGACGCTGAACTGGACGCCGCCATTGAGGCTATCTGTAGTGCTGCCGCTACGGGCAAGATTGGTGACGGCAAGATTTTCGTCGCGCCACTGGAACACAGTATTCGCATTCGCACCGGTGAAACCGGCGACCACGCACTCTGAAGGAATAGACGATGATTTTACCGCAACGACTTGCCGTGCTGGCCTGCGCCGCACTGGCGGCGAATACAGCCAACGCACAGGAACTCAACCAGGCTGATACTGCCTGGATCCTCACCTCTACAGCCCTGGTGCTGTTTATGACCATACCCGGTCTCTCGCTGTTCTATGCCGGACTGGTGCGGGTGAAGAATGTGCTGTCAGTGCTGATGCAATGCTTCGCGCTCACTTGCCTGATGTCACTGCTCTGGTTTGCATTCGGTTACACCATCGCCTTCGGCTCAGATGGCGTGGAGCAGGGGGCCTTTATCGGCGACTTCGGCAACGTGTTCTTTGCCAGTATGAATATCGATAGCCTCAATGGCGGCATTCCTGCCGTGCTCTTTGCCATGTTCCAGATGACATTTGCCATCATCACCCCGGCGCTGATAGTTGGCGGCTTTGCCGAGCGTATGCGCTTTTCGGCGATGTTGTTGTTCTGCTCCATCTGGCTGCTGGCGGTGTATGCGCCGGTTTGTCATTGGGTCTGGGGTGGCGGCTGGCTCGGCAATATGGGCCTGCAGGACTTCGCCGGCGGCACCGTAGTGCACATCACTGCCGCCGTGGCGGCATTGGTGGCGGCAGTCGTGATGGGACCGCGTCGCGGCTTTGGCACCGTTGCCATGCCGCCGCACAACCTGACGCTGACGGTGATGGGTGCTGGCATGCTCTGGGTGGGTTGGTTCGGCTTTAACGCCGGCTCTGCTGTCGCTGCCGACAACAGTGCGGCCATGGCGATGCTGGTTACCCACCTCTCCGCGTCTGCAGGTTCGCTGGCATGGATGGCCATGGAGTGGATACGTCACGGTAAGCCTTCGGTATTGGGTATTGTCACGGGAATGGTTGCGGGACTTGGCACCATAACGCCTGCATCTGGCTCTGTTGGCCCGGCTGCCGCCGTCGTTATCGGCCTCAGTGCCGGCGTGATCTGCTACTTCGCGACCAACTGGATCAAGAACAAGCTGCGCATCGATGACAGCCTGGACGTATTCCCGGTGCACGGTGTGGGCGGTATTTTAGGTACCCTGCTCGCCGGCGTATTCTGCTCTACCCAGCTGGGTATCTTCAGCGGCAATGGCTTCTCTGACGGTATCGACAGCATCGGTGGCCAGGTGGCCGTGCAGGCGACAGGCGTAGCAGCGACCTTCTTCTATACTGCAGTCGTCAGTTGGATTATTTTGAAACTGGTGGATGCGCTGGTCGGTTTGCGGGTTGATGCAGATGAAGAGACGCAGGGTCTCGACCTGGTGCTGCACGATGAGCGCGGTTACGATCTGTAGCCGCTGAAGACGTGATGCAGCGCTAGAGGCAATCGTGAACTGGACTCATCATTACGCCGACATCAATGGCATCCGCATGCACTATGTGGAAGAGGGCGAGGGGCCGCCGGTGGTGTTCTGCCATGGCTTCCCGCACATCTGGTTCAGCTGGCATCGCCAGATCAGCGCGCTGGCGGCGGCGGGTTATCGGGTCATCGCACCCGATATGCGCGGTATGGGTCAGACGGAAGCTCCACCGGGGCCTGAAGCCTATGGTGTGGACCCGATTACGGCAGACCTCGTTGGCTTGCTGGACCACCTCGGGCTGGAGAGTGCGGTGTTTGCCGGTCTCGACTTCGGCGCTTTTGCTATTTATGACCTGGCGCTGCGCCATCCGCAGCGTGTGGTCGCCGTTATCGGATTGGAGAATCCGGCCGCACCGCACAACCCGGATGAGCCGCCACTCACCGAGTATCATCGGATAGCGCAGGAGCATTTCCTGCACATCGAATATTTTCGTGAGCCGCCGCGTGCGGACAACGAACTGGACGCCCAGCCACGGCGCTTCCTGCACAAGGTGTTCCATACCTTAAGTGGCGCCGGCAACTATTTTGACTGCTTCCAGTACCCGCCGGGCACCTCCTATATGGACGCGATGGCGGAGCCGCCGCCGCTGCCCTGGCCCTGGCTTTCGGAACTGGAGATGGAGTTTTTTGTCACGGAGTACAGCCGCAGCGGCTTCACCGGAGGGCTCAACTGGTATCGTTCAATGGATATCAAGTGGCGCGATCGCAAACCCTGGGAAGGCGTGCAGAGCGAAGTGCCCGCCTATTTCATCGGCAGTGAGCATGACGTCGACCTGGAGGGTTTTCATGGCGACGATCCCATCGGCCTGATGCGCGCCATTTTTCCGCAATTGCGCGAGGTGCGTATGATTGCCGGCGCGGGACACATGGTCCAACTGGAAGCGGCGGATGCAGTGAATGCGGTGCTGCTAGAGTATCTGGGTGATATAGTCGCGCGGTCTGATGCCGCTCAGGCGTAGCTGAGCTCAATCCCCAGCCGGTCCAAGGTGAGCCCGTTCCTGTTCCAGCTCGCTCAGCGTCAGCGGGTGGTCTGCCAGCCAGCCTTCCGGAAAACCCAGGCTAAGCGAAGATTCGTCGGCCTGCACGCCGAAGTCGGGCAACTGCGCCAGCGTCTCCACATACTTGAATCGTACCGCCAGCCGAATAATCACCAGCAGGTAGCGCAATCGCCTGCGCTCACTCTTGGGGAGTTCGTCCAGCAAATCGGTGCGAAGCTTGCCGCGCTGGCTCTGGGAGAGTAGGGCCAGGTTCTCCTGCTCCGCCTGGGAGAAACCGGGAAGGTCGGCATTGCGCAACAGGTAGGCCGAGTGGCGATTACTGTGCTTGTGTGAAATGGCCATACCGATCTCATGGGTGCGCGCCGTCCAGTGCAATAGCTCCCAGTCCTCGTGCTGCAGCCCCCAGCTACCTGCCGTGGCCATGAACAGCGTGCGGCAGCGCCGTTCTACCACCGCCGCGGTGTCCTCGTCGGCGGAGTAGCGCTGTACCAGCGCGTTTACTGTACGTTCGCGCACATCCTCGTGACTGAGTCTCCCCATCAGGTCGTAGATGACGCCCTCACGCAGTGCGCCGCGGGAAGCACGCATGTGCTCGATGCCCAGAATGTCAAACAGCGCGCTGGCGATGGCGACACCGGGTAAGATAACGTTGCGTCGGTTTTCTGACAGGCCTTCCAGCTCTATTTCGTCGAAACGCGTGAAGCCAAGCAGCTTTTTTTGTAATTTGCTCAGGGCCTTGCGGGTGATGCCGCCATCGCTCCAGCCGTTAAGGGTGACAATGGACTCGATAGCGTTAAGCGTGCCGGATGAACCCACACACTCAGCCCAGTGCGCCCGATGGTAGCGATGGCGAATGTGCGAGGTTTCCACGCGTGCCCGGTCATACGCCAAACGGTAATGCTTGTCGCTAATGACATCGTTGGGGAAGCACTTACGGCCGTAGGACACGCAACCCATCTGCAGGCTCTCCAGCCTTTGTGGCTCGAAACGTTCACCGATAATGAATTCGGTGCTGCCGCCGCCAATGTCGACAACAAGGCGCGAATTGGCATCGTCTGCCAGCGTATGGGCGACCCCCAGGTAAACCAGCCGGGCCTCTTCCCGCCCGTAGATCACGTCCACTCGACTGCCCAGGATTTCAGCGGCGGGCACGGTGAAGTCCTGGCGATTCTTGGCCTGGCGCAGGGCATTGGTGCCCACCGCGCGGATGCGCGTGGGCTCCACGCTGTCCAGCAGTTGAGCAAAGCGCGACAGGCAGTCCAGGCCACGCTGTATCGCGGCAGCTGATAAGTGGCCGTTCTCCAGGCCTGCCCCTAATTGCACTTTCTCTGCCAGCACTTCTACAGGTCGCATCTCGCCGTGTTCGATGCGGGCGACAATCAGGTGAAAGGAATTACTGCCGAGATCGATGGCGGCCAATATGCTGCCATCGGGAAGGGAATCATCGTGATCTGCTGCCAATGGGCCGGATCCTGGAGTTTGATTGTGCGCCTATGGTAATGGATTAGGGCAGGTCGCGCACACGGTCTATGCGAAACTTGCGGCGGTGCCCAGCGCTTCAGTCAGCGTAGTACCAGATGGGTGAGGTCCAGGCACGCTCCTGTATCTGCCAGGGCAGAGACGGGTCGCTGCAGCTGGCTGGCCGCTGACCCTCTGGCAGGCGAATACAGTCATGGCGGCTCCAGCGGCAGCTCGGGTTCTCCAGCACGCGGGTATAGTAGACGGCGGAGACATCCGGGTCGAAATCCGGGTCGCGCCAGGTGGCGCAAAGTTGGTGGAAGCCGCCGCCATGCACTTCACAGGTGTCCGGGTCAACGCCGGCACCGTTGTTCGGGTCGCCGGCGATATCGTGCACCGCCTGGTGGGTAGCACCGTCGCTGTCTACCCATGACTTTATTACCTGTATTCGCTGCAGCAGACCCGCGCCGTCGCGCGGGTCCCGCGTGGCGCTGGCAAGGAAAACCGGGCCGTCCGGGTTCCTGTTGTTTGCGTTCCTGGTCAGTTCCGCGCCCATCGGTACGCCCAGTTCTGCTGCCTGGTCGACAAAGTCGGGTGACTGGCAATCTACCTGGCCCAGTTTCCAGCCGGCATAAAATCGCGGCGTTATGCGCGGGCCGCTGGTGCCAAAGGTCTCTCGCCTGCGCATGGCATCGAACAGGGCGGGGCGGCTGTTTTCGCGTGCGTAGACGCCGGCGATGCCACCTGGCCCATAGCGCACCGGCGAGCCCTTGCCTATGCCGCCAGGTACTTCCTTGCTGCCCTGCAACCGGCTGAGCACGTTCCTGTCCATGCCGTGTGAGCCCAGGTAGTTGCTTTCACTGTCAGCCGCCGGCATGCCGTTGTGTGTATCGGTGGCAGCGATAATGCCCATGGCAAAGGGGTTGATCCCCAGTTCCCGGCGTTCCCGGAGGCCGGCAGCGAGGGCATAGCGGACAAAGTTGTAGCGCGACGTGCAGCCAGTCAGCATCATGCCACCGCTGCCGAAAGACTCATCACAGTCTGTAATCTGTTCAGAAGCGGCGCGCAGCTTCTCGAAGTCACAGAATTCATCCGTGGGCCCCAGCACACTGCCAATACCGTTGCGGCACTCCGAGTCACCCTTGGTCTGCATGATTTCTGCCAGTGGCTCCAGTTCAGCACGCAGTTGTGCCTGCTCACGCCGAGTCTGTGGGGCCAGGTCACGGTTGCTGTAGGGATACCACATGCGACCGGAGCTCCAGTTGCTATTGTGCGGAATGGCCAGCACGTCGCATGCCTCGTTGCCCTCGATACAAACCTGTTTCAGCCAGCGCCACAGTTCCTCTGGCGTTTGTGCATCTTTTGCACCCAGCGGTGCCTGAGGCACTGTCGCGGAGCGGAAGATGACATTGCGGTGCAGATTTGATGACTCTTCCGCGAGGGTGTATTCATAGGCATGCAGGGTGGTGAAATTGCACTCTGCGCTGCGATCCTGCCAGCGTTCCGCGCTGCGCTGGTTTTCCTGCCAGATATCGGTCGCGCGCTCGCGGCACAGGCTGCCGTCGTCGCCGCAGATGCGGGTCGAGCGATCCTTGCCAAAAATGGCCAGGGTTGCCAGGCGCAGGATGGGTTGCATGTCGGCCTCTGCCGGTAGGCGAATGTCACCGCGATAGAGGCGACAGACCAGCGTGCCATAGGGTTCGCTGCCCGGGCTATAGCACAGCCGCGCTTCACCCAGTGACTCTGCGTGATCCGTGACAGCCATGAAATCCAGCGGCGTGGTGATGGTTTGCAGGAGTGGCTGGAATTCTTCCGGGTCATTGCGCAGGCTCAGGGGTAGCGTTTCTCCCCGGGCAAATCGGTAGGCATCGTCTACCCCCGTGGTGGTGCCAAAGGCGGCGGCGTCGTAGGATGCTGCGGTGTGTACATGCAGGGCGCCGAAAAAGGCGCGCGTGTAGGGTGTTTGGCGGCAGGGTTGTGGCGCCTCTGTTCCCGGGTCCAGCGTCTGCACAGGTACGCTTTGCCAGTAGTCGCCTTGCGTTCCCTCGCCCTGGACCCTGGCGAATTCACTGCGCAGCCAGAGAAAGGCAAGCGCGGCGGACAGGGCCAGCAGCAGCAATAGATAGAGTAATACCTTGAGAGTACGTTTTACGATTGTCTGCATGGCATGTGATTAAAGCACGTTGGCGTTCCACTGAACATACTGAGGGCCTGCAATAATCTCGCGTGTCCGGTGGATCTGATGCCCCCCTGTGAGAACTGCTTTCGTCTGCATCTGAGGCCAGACAGGGCGAGTGCAACCGGGCTTATGCTTTCTCAGCGAGCAAGCCGGAAAGCGATTGCGCGTGCCCCAGGGCCTCTATCCCGGCATCTGTGAGGTAGCCGCCGTCAGGCTGGTCGACCAGGCCTTTGTTGAACAGGCTTTGGCATGCAGCAATGACCTCCGGACGCGTCGTGGAGTGCACTTTTATGCCGTTGCTGGTGGTGGCCACAGGGAACTGCAGCAAGAGATTGAGTTCTTCTAGCGAGTTGGCGGTGAATCTCAAAATCGTATCCTCTGGTAGGCGCGAGTCTAAAGCATAGTAGGATAGCAGCACGCGGGAGGACAGGGGTTTCGTTGTTTTCTGCGAACGCGGGTCTCGGCTTTGGGTGCCGAATAGAAATCGCCGGTTTATCGGCCAGGCGTCAGCTTGGTGTCACCCGTGGTGTGCGCGCCGGCATGCGCGTGGTGAGTTCGTAGCCGATGGTACCCGCGTAAGTGGCCACCTCGTCAACCGGCAGTTCCTTGCCCCACAATATCACTTCATCGCCGATACTCACCTCGCCAAGATCGGTCACGTCAACGGTGATCATATCCATTGATACACGGCCCGCCAGCGGCGCGCGCTGTCCATTGACCAGCACCGGCGTGCCATTGGCGGCCATGCGCGGGTAGCCGTCTCCATAGCCAATACTCACAGTGGCAATTCGCGATGGGCGCTCAGCGGTCCAGGTTGCGCCATAGCCGACGGACTCTCCCACCGCAATATCCCGAAGCGAGATGACCGCAGATGTCAGGGTCATAACCGCTTGCAGCGCGGCGGTGTTGGGGTGTGATTTTTTCAGGGGAGAGTTGCCGTAGAGCATATAGCCCGGGCGTATCCAGTCATAATGCGACCGTGGCCAGGCCAGTACGCCGGCGGAATTCGCCGCGCTGCGCGGTCCGGGAAGACCGGCGGTGACGTCCGCAAATAGCGCCAGTTGGTTGCCTGTCATTGGTTCATCCAGCTCATCTGCACAGGCGAAGTGAGTGCAGGTGACAACTTCACCGTAAGTGTTGTCGCTATTTAACAGGCGACGGTGAAAGTCGGCGGCGTCAGCCAGCGGCACGCCCAGACGATGCATGCCCGTGTCTATCTTGAGCCAACAACTGACCGGTGAGGGAAGTTGTGCGCGCTCCAGCCACTGCAACTGCTGGCTGTTGTCGATCATCACCCAGAGGTTGTGCTCCACGGCAGTGAGCAACTCGTTCGGTTCAAACCAGCCTTCCAGCAGCAATATGGGCGAGGTGATGCCGTGCTCGCGCAGTTCCAGCGCTTCTTCAATGCAGGCCACTGCCAGGGCGTCGGTCAATGGGTCCAGGGCTGCGGCCACGTCTACGGCGCCGTGACCATAGGCATTGGCCTTCACCACGCACATAACGCGGGATGCCGGTGCCAGCGACCTGGCGTGCGCCAGATTGTGCCGCAGTGCGTCCAGGTCGAGTCTTGCCTGATTAGCCCTGCTCATCAGAAATCAAACTTGTGCTTGCTGTAAAGGGTTTGCGCCGCAAGCCAGGTATCACCGATCTTGCCGTCCCCTACCGGCTTGCCGTCAATCGCAATCACCGGGGCGATTTCTTTAGAGGAGCTGGTGATCCAGACCTCGTCGGCGGTGTCCAGTTCGTCCATCTTGACCACCCGCTCCTGTACCGCAATGCTGCCATCCCGGCGCAATATTTCCAGCAGCATCAGGCGGGTGATGCCGGGCAGTTTCTGGTGGTCCAGTAAGGGCGTGGCCACGATACCGTGTTTGACGACGAACACATTGCAGGCGGCAGCCTCGGTAATCTCACCCTCAGCATTATAGAGAATCGTCTCCGAGTGACCCTGGGAATGGCCCTGCTGGTAGTGCATGACGTTGCCCAGCAGCGCCGTGGACTTGATGTTACAACGTTTCCAACGCAGATCCTCGGCGGTGGCGACAGTATAGGGCGTTGCCGCGTCCTTTTCGGGTCGCGGTGCCGGGGGTATTTCGAAAGCAAAAGCGTACAACGTGGGCGCGATATTCTCCGGATAGGCGTGATGACGCTTGCTGTCTGCGCCGCGGCTGACGTGGAAGTAAATGCCCAGGTTGCCAGCGCCGTTACGAGTGATCAATTCATCCGCGATCATCCGCCAGTGAGCGGGATTCACGGTCAGCTTTATTTCGATGGCATCGAGTCCGTCCTGCATACGCGCCATGTGCGGGCCGAAGCCCACCAGTTTACCCTCATAAGAGGGCACTACTTCGTAGATGCCGTCGCCAAACAGGAAGCCGCGGTCCATGGGCGATATGCGGGCCTCTTCCATTGGCATGTAGTCGCCATTCAGGTATACGATACTCATGTTCTTCACCAGTTCCTGTTTTCCCTGGAGCGCGATGCAGGCACCCCGTTAAGCTTTTAGTTGCCCTTTTGTGCTGGCAGGGCATTGCTACTTTGCATAGGTATCAGCACTGGAGTGCGTAAAGCCCGTCAGCTCACGCAGCTCTGCTATTACCTGGATGCCTTCTGCTGGATCAAGGCCATCTTCCGTCAGCGTATTTTCGCGGGTAACGCCATCGACACTGCCGTGGCTGGATAGATAATCAAGTATTTCCAGCGGTGCCAGGTCTGCCAGCAGATCTACTTGATGCCACAGCGCCAGCAATGCAATCAGGCCATAAGCTCCCCAGTTGGAGACATCGGCAACCAGTAGCTCGTCACAGCCGGTCACCGCGGCATTGATATCCAGCGTGCTGATAACCTCACTGATGTTGCCCATACCAATCTCGTTACCGCCGTCTCCAATCGCTATGGTAGGGCACTGGGCCCCGGTCACATACGGGTCGAAAAAGCCGCAGCGTGCGGTGATGTCCTCGCCGCGCATGTTGTAATAGCGATCGTCCATACCCAGCCCCGGGCGCTCTATGGAAACAATCGCCGCCGGTTGCAAACGCTGCAGTGCCGATACCGCTTCTTCTTCCGCGGTGGCCATATTTTTGGCTAACAAAGGCCATACCCGGTAACGCTCCCTCAGGCAATCGCTGAGCGGTGGCGCGCAGGCAATAATCGGCTCGGCGCCCAGCGTCTCCAGTGCATTGTAGAGTGCAATGGCGCCCACGGGTCCGTCGGTCTCAAAGGTGTCGGTCACCGGAAAGCCGGTGCCGATCAGCACGCTGCCTTTTATGTCGCGCAGGTGCCGGGCAGCCCGCAGGTAATAACCCGGCTGCAGTGCTGCCTGCGCCACCTGCATCTGTCGCAGGTTGCGCGCAACCAATGCATTCTCGATGGCAATACTGAGTGTCTTTTCGTTCACGTAGTGTGCTCCATCAAGGTTTGTCTGTGGTAGTAGCTGTCCGCGAGGTGTAATGCATTGTGCGCGGCGTGAGGCGTAATCGCGGCAAAGTGCACTGTGCCGCCCGGCCGCAGCTGCGCCAGTTGTGCGCAGTCCAGTGACAGGGCAGAGCCAATCTTCGGATAGCCTCCGATAGTCTGGCGGTCATTGAGCAGGACAATGGGTTGCCCGTCTGCCGGTATCTGTATCGCGCCGAAGCAAATGCCCTCGGACAGTATGCCCTGTACATCGCACTCTATCGCCGGGCCTTCCAGCCGATAGCCCATGCGGTCGCAGCGCTCGCTGACCGTGTAGGCCTGGCTGAAAAACCGGCGTTGCTGGTAGCGGCTGAAGTGAGCTTGCTGGTAGCCGGGGATCACCCGTACGGTGACAATGTCGTGATAGCGGGGCTGCTGTGCCTGCGGCAGGTAGAGCTTGCGACGGGATTGCGATGCACTACAGGGCAAGCTGTCCCCGGCTTCTATCTTGCCACCGTTAAGTCCACCTATGTGCTCGCGCATTACCGTTGCGCTACTGCCAAAGCTGTGCGGTACCGCGAACCCGCCGGCAACGCCGAGATAGGCGCGGCAGCCGTGCTCGGCAAAGTCGACGGTGATACTGTCACCGGCGCTCACCGGTAGCACTTCCCAGCCTTGCTGTGGTCTGTCGTTAATGCGCAGTGGCATCGCCGCGCCCGTCAGGCAAATATAAGTGTCGATCTCGGCCTCGAGTTGCAGCCCACCGAAGCTGATTTCCAGGGCAGTCGCACCCGCCGGGTTTTGCAACAGGCGATTGCAATAGTTGAACGCGTGTGGATCCAGTGGCCCGCCACTGGTCAGGCCGATGCGATGCTTGCCCGAGCGCCCGCTGTCCTGCAGCAGTGAAAGAATGCCGGGCTGTAATACGCGCAAGCTCACAGCTCGCCGCCAAGCGCGAGGAATCGCTCGCGGTCTATGGGTTCGAAACGCACCCGGTCGCCCACGGCCACCGGCATGGTCGGTTCGGCCTCGGGATCAAACATGCGCACCGGGCAGCGTCCTATCAGGTTCCAGCCGCCCGGAGAAACAGCCGGATAAACAGCGGTCTGTCGATCGGCGATGGCCACTGCGCCGCGAGGCACCTTCTGTCGCGGTGTCGCCAGGCGCGGCGCCGCTATACGCGAATCGACCTCGCCCAGATAAGCGAAGCCCGGTGCAAAGCCGATGGCATAAACCCGGTACTCGTTCTCGCTGTGCAGTGCGATGACCTCAGCGACACTAAGGTCAGTGCGCGCAGCGAGTGCTTCAAGATCTTCACCGGCCTCGGGGTGATAATACACGGGAAGAACAACCAGCTTGCCTTCGCCGATTGTTGCAGCAGAGAGCCTGCTGACGCAGTCGCGCACCGCGTGTGCAACCGCAAGATGGTCGGTGGTGAAGGCATTGTAGATAATCAGTAGCGAGGCGTAGGAGGGCACCAGGTCGATCAGGTCGTCCCCCAGCGCATGCTCAATGGCAACTGCTGCTGCCTGCACCCGGGCGGATACCGCCGGGCTGGTCTCGTCGCCTAGATAGAGGATCAGGGCGTTCTCTCCTGCGCTGTGCAGTTCCACGGCCTGTTATTTCCCGCGCACCAGCGCGCGAATTTCGCGAATCGCCTGCACGCCCTCGGGGTTGTCT
This sequence comes from uncultured Gammaproteobacteria bacterium, assembly GCA_963845135.1. Taxonomy (GTDB): domain Bacteria; phylum Pseudomonadota; class Gammaproteobacteria; order Pseudomonadales; family Halieaceae; genus Halioglobus. The sequence goes on from CAWJQW010000012.1 coordinate 246,380, forward strand.
CCGTGCACACATAAGGTGTCTGCGGCCAGCGTCAGCGTATGCCCGCTGATCGTTGTTACGCTGCCCTCGGTTTGCAGTTGCGCGACCTGCGCCAGCATTTTTTCGCGGTTATGCACGGCCCCTGGCAGACGACGGGAAAGCAGCCTGCCATCGTCGTCGTAGCAGCGGTCTGCAAACGCTTCCAGCAATATTTCCAGGCCCATTCCTGCCGCTTCGCTGCGATGTGTGCTGGCTTCGGGGGTAGCCTGCAGCATCAGTGGCAGCGGTCGATGGTAGCTGGCGAGGGCTTGCATCACCGTGGCGCGCACCTCGGTATTGGCCATCATGTCGTTGTAGAGTGCGCCGTGTGGTTTGATGTAGTCGACGGAGAGCCCTGCGCTGGCGGCCATGCCGTCCAGCGCAGCCAGCTGGTAATGCAGCGTGGCAATGAGTTCGTCAGCACTGAGCGTCATGGATCTGCGGCCGAAACCGACCAGGTCCGGATATGCGGGATGAGCGCCGATGCTGACGCCGTGCGCAGCAGCCAGTGCCAGGGTATTGCGCATGGTGAGCGGGTCGCCACCGTGAAACCCGCAAGCGATATTGGCCTGGTCGATGTGCGGCATAACCTCGGCATCCAGGCCCATTGTCCAGCTGCCGTAGCTTTCACCCAGATCGCAGTTCAGTAGCATCGGTCCCTCACCTGTTTATTTACAAGACGGCCAGTCGGCTGTTGCGCAAATCCGTCACCAGCATGTGCCCCGGGCTGTGGGTGATGGCAAAGGGCGGCCGGGCGTGTTCCAGTGCCACCTGAGGGGTAACGCCGCAGGCCCAGAATACGGGTAACTCATCCCCGGCTATGCTTACAGCGTCGCCGTAGTCTGGCGATGCCAGTGCGCCAATACCGATCAGCCCCGGGTCTCCAAGGTGCACAGGGGCGCCGTGTACTGAGGGGAAACGGGTGCAAATCTGTGTGGCGCGAATGGCGTCTGCTGCTTTGAATGGCCGCATGCTAACGACCATATTGCCGCTGAAGCGACCCGCAGCGGTGCATTCGATATTGCTGCGGTACATTGGAACATTGACACCCTCACTGACGTTTCTCACCTCCAGGCCGTCCGCCAACAGGGCCTCTTCGAAGGAAAATGAGCAACCCAGGGCGAAGACCACCAGATCGTCGCGCCACAGTGATGAGATATCCGCTACCTCTTCGCTAAATGCACCATCGCGAAAGACGCGATAGCTTGGCACATCAGTTCTTATGTCTATATCCCCCAAAAGTGGTAAAGCGGGGTCCCCCGGCGCGGGTGACATGGCCAGCAGCGGGCAGGGTTTGGGGTTGGCCTGGCAAAAGCGCAGGAAGTCATCGGCCCAGTCCGTCGGCAAAATAGTCAGGTTGCACTGGACGTAACCGGGCGCGATACCTGACGTATTACCGTGGAAATCGCCGACGCGTATTGCCTGTCGCAATTCGGCGGGAGAAAGATCTCGGGTCATGGGTGATCCTGCCAGAAAAAATGTCGCTTAAGTTTGGCACAGTTTGGGATTTCTGGATAATGGCCGCTGGCTTTGTTGAGACCACGTGGAAGAGAGAGCATGTTGCAGCAATTAGTGAATATCCTGGCCCTGGAATCCCTGGGTGACGATCGATTTCGGGGGCGCAACATGCACCCCCGCGGATTCAGGATTTACGGTGGTCAGGTGCTGGCCCAGGCCGTGAGTGCGGCGCAGCAAACCGTGGATCCCAATCGATTGATTCACTCCCAGCATGCCTACTTCCTGCGCCCCGGCGATTGCGCCGAGCCAGTCATCTACGAAGTTGAGCGTGCCCGTGACGGTGGCAGCTTCACTTCCCGTCGAGTGGTGGCGCTGCAAAAGGACCGCCCCATTCTGGTGTGCTCATTATCTTTCCAGACAGACGACGACGGTTACGACTTTCAGCAGGATATTCCTGAGGTGGTGGCGCCCGAGATCCTGCCCAGTGAGCGGCAGCGGGCCATCGACAACAACGCCCTGGATGAGGATTTCATGATCACCACCGGGGAAGACCTGGATGTGCGCATGGTGCGGCCAATTGACTGGGAGAACCCGAAGCAGGCCGAAGGCGAACTGATGAACTGGATGAAAACGACCGCGCCTGTGGCCGATGACCCTGCGTTGCACGCGCAATTGCTAACCTATATGTCAGACACCATGGTGCTGGATGCGGGCCTGATACAGCACGGTTTTTCCTGGATACAGAGCGATCTGCAGGTGGCCAGCCTGGACCATGCCATCTGGTATCACGCTCCTTGCAGGGCGGATCAATGGCTGCTGCACACGGCCAACCTGGAGCGCAACAGTGGCGGCAGGACGCTGGTACGCGGACGGTTTTTTACCCGTGAAGGCCTGCACGTGGCCACCGTGATGCAGCAGGGCCTGATGCGCAAACGCTGAGTCGGTTGCGTTGCAACAACAGACCTTATAATGTCGGGGTAGAAGCCAGTCGATTGCAGGAAAGCAACATGCCACATCCCCGACACACTGCCAAAACCTATCCCCACAAGCCCGCTATTATCATGGGCGACTCCGGGGAAATGGTCACTTACCGCCAGTTAGATGAGCGCTCCAACCAGGGGGCACAGCTATTTCGCTCGCTGGGCTTGCAAGCCGGTGACCATATCGGCCTGATGATGGAAAACAACGCCCGCTTCCTGGAAATCTGTTGGGCGGCCCAGCGCGCCGGCCTGATCTACACCCCGATCTCCAGTCACCTGAAGCGCGATGAAACCGCCTACATCCTCGAAAACTGTGGTGCCAAGCTGTTTATCGGCTCCCACGTGCTGGAGGATATGGCGCAGGACATGCTGGTCTGCGGCCAGCGGCGTCAATGCATTTCTTCATGGTCGGCGGCATCATCGATGGCTATGAGTCCTGGGAGGAGGCCATGGATGCGCAGCCGCAAGAGCCTATCAGCGACGAGAAGAACGGCGTGCCCATGCTGTATTCTTCCGGTACGACCGGCCAGCCCAAGGGTGTTTTCGTGCCGCCGACGAGCGACGATGTCGATGACCCGCAGCCGCTGGCAGTGAGCCTGGGCGTGGCCTTCGGCTTTAGTGAGGAGACGGTCTATCTTTCGCCGGCGCCGCTGTATCACGCTGCGCCGCTGCATTACAACATGATGAATCATCTACCAGGGCGGGACCTCGGTGATCATGGAGAAGTTCGACCCGGAGCGCGCCCTGGCGCTGATCGAGGAGCACCGGGCCACGCACAGCCAGTGGGTGCCGATCATGTTTATCCGCATGCTTGAAGCTGCCGCAGGAGGTGCGCGAGCGCTACGACGTCAGCTCCATGCAATTTGCGATCCACGCCGCCGCCCCGTGCCCGGTAGAGGTCAAGGAGAAAATGATCGACTGGTGGGGGCCGGTCATCGTCGAGTACTACGCGGCCAGTGAGGGCATTGGCGCCACCATTATCGACTCCAACGACTGGTTGGCGCACAAGGGCTCGGTGGGCAGGGCGCTGGTGGGCGAGCTGCATGTTGTTGATGACGAGGGTAATGAACTGCCGCCGGGAGAGATTGGCACAATCTATTTCAGTGGTGAGCAGGCGAAGTTTGAATACCACAAGGAGTCGGAAAAGACCGCCGGGGCCTACAATGACAGGGGCTGGGCGACGACCGGCGACGTCGGCTATGTCGACGAAGACGGCTACCTCTACCTCACCGACCGCAAGCACTACATGATTATTTCGCGGTGGGGTGAATATCTATCCGCAGGAGATCGAGAACCTGCTGGTAGGTCACGACAAGGTTGCTGACGTGGCGGTTTTCGGCGTGCCCTGTGACGAGTTTGGGGAGAAAGTGCAGGCGGTAGTGGAGCCGATGAACTGGGCCGATGCCACCGATGAAACCGCGATTGAGATCATGGAGTGGCTGCGCGAGCGGCTGTCACATATCAAACTGCCCAAGGCCCTGGATTTCCACCCCAACCTGCCGCGGCTGGACAACGGCAAACTCTACAAGCGCCACCTGATGGAGGAGTACAAGGGCGGCGCCCGCGCTGACGATAAGCCCGAGGAATAGGGGGACGCTGCAGTGCGGGCTCCGGCCGCCGACCGAGTATCCCGGCAGGCGGAATAAGCCGACGGTGCAGGCAGACTAATCCGCGGCCACAGGGCTCCCGCGCGCGGCATAACGAGGGACAGTGCCCAGCTTCAGATCGTTGAGTTCGCCTCGGTAGCCGCCTGAAGAGCTTCCTGCTGCTTGCGCTTGCCACGTTTGCTGAACGGCAGATAGAACACCGGGACAACAAACAACGTGAACAGGGTCCCCACCAACATCCCCGCGGTAATGACAAGGCCGATGCTGAAACGGCTGTTGGCGCCGGCACCGCTGGCAATCACCAGCGGCCATACACCCAGCACCGTCGCGAATGTGGTCATGAGAATGGGCCGCAATCGCTGCGATGCGGCCTGCAAAACAGCCTCTCGCTTGTCCAGGCCGGTTTCCGCCAGTTTATTGGCAAACTCCACAATCAATATGCCGTGTTTGCTGATCAGGCCGATCAGCGTCAGCAGTCCGACCTGGGTGTAGATATTCAGCGTGGCAAAGCCCAGAGCGATGGGCACGATTGCCCCGAAGATAGACAGCGGCACGGTCACCAGGACCACCAGCGGGTCGCGGAAACTGTTGAACTGGGCGGCCAGCACCAGGAAGATCAGCATCAGCGACAGCGTGAACAGCACGGGGAAAGCACCGGTTTCCTGCATAAAGCGGCGCGAGGCATCGGTGTACCCGGCGCGGAAGCCGGTGGGTGCGATTTCCTGTAGCTGCTGCTCCAGGAATTCGAGCCCGGCGCCCAGGCTATTGGGTGGCATCATGATGCCCTGAATCGTGGTGCTGTTCAGCTGTTGGTACTGGGTCAGCGTATTGGGTTCTACGCGTGTATCCAGACTGACCACCGCGGACAGTGGCACCAGTTCCCCGCTGGTCGTGCGCAGGTAGTACTGTTCCATTTCTTCACGGGTGAGGCGGAAATTTCGGCCCGCCTGAGGGATTACCTTGTAGCTGCGTCCGTCCAGGGTGAAGCGGTTTACTTCTGCCTCGCCGAGCATCACCGCCAGGGTCTCGCCGATATCCTGCATGGAAATTCCCAGCCGCGAGGCGCGTTCGCGGTCAATATGCACGACAATTTCCGGTCGATTGAATTGCAGGGTCTGGGTGACAAAGGCGAACAGGCCGGACTCGCGCGCGGCCTGTAACAGTTCATCACCCACCCGCTTTACCTCGCTGTAGTCTGCGGTGGATGCGGCCACGAAGCTCAGCGGCAGACCAGCGTCGGCCCCCGGCAGCGAGGGGGAGGCGAAGGCAAACAGCTCCATGCCGGCGACCTGTCCCAGTTTTGCTTGCAGCTCCGCCTGTGCCTCTGCCTGGGTGCGTTCTCGCTCGCTCCAGGGAAACAGGGTAATCCCGCCAAAGTTACCGTCCGGCTGGATCACCTGCCAGGAATGGCTGAATTCCGGAATGCCCTTCCAGATGTCCACGACCTCGGCCAGGTAGTGGTCCGAGTAAGTCAGGTTGGCGTGACGGGGCGCAATGCCCACGACGAACACACCGCCAGTGTCTTCTTCTGGCGCCAGTTCTTCCTGGGCCAGGGCAAAGAGTATCGGGCAGGCTGGCCAGCAGGCAGGCCGCCAGTAGCAGTACCGCGCCTCGATTGTTAAGGCAGGCGCCAAGCAGTCCGCGGTAACGCTTTATAAGGGCTTCGAAGCGTCTGTCCAGCCAGCTGGCAAAGCGCCCCTGGTGCTCGACGTCCTTGAGCACGCGTGAGGCCATCATCGGGCTGAGCGTGAGCGCGACCAGCCCGGAGATCACAACCGCGCCGGCGAGGGTAAGGGCGAATTCGCTGAACAGTGCCCCGGTGAGGCCACCGATAAAACTGATGGGCGCATAGACCGCCGCCAGGGTCAGGGTCATGGCGACCACGGGCATGGCCACTTCGCGCGCGCCGGTGATTGCTGCCTGCATCGGCGCCAGGCCCTGCTCAATGTGCCGGTGCACGTTTTCTACCACCACAATGGCGTCATCTACCACCAACCCGATGGCGATGACCATCGCCAGCAAGGTGAGCAGGTTGAGAGTGAAACCCAGGGAGTAGATCAGGAAAATGACGCCGATCAGTGACAGCGGTATAGCCACCAACGGTATCAGCACCACACGGAAAGAGCCCAGGAACAAGTAAATAACCAGAATCACGATCAGCGCCGCTTCGACCAGCGTGGTGATCACCTCGCCCAGTGCCTCGTCGATCACCACGCTGCCATCCCAGTCCATGAGCATTTCCATATCTGCAGGGAGCATGGCTTCTATTTTTGGCAGGGTCTGGTGCACCGCTCGTGAAACGTCCAGGGGGTTGGCATCGGGCGCGGGGGTGATTGACATGAATACGGTATCGCGTCCGCTGGAGAGGGTCTTCACCTGCGTGGTCTCCGCAGCGAGTTCAACATCGGCGACGTCGCCCAATCGCACTCGGTCGTCTTCGTCCTGTCGTACGACCAGGTCGCTGAATTGCTCCGGGGTCTGCATATCGGTGCGGGCGTCAACCGTCACCCGCACCATGTCGCCCTCAGTGGAGCCCGCCGCCGAAATGAAATTGTCGCGGCTGATCGCTGCATTGACGTCGCTGGCGGTAATACCCAGGGCCGCCATTCTCACCGGGTCCAGCCAAATGCGCATCGCCAACTTGCGGGCGAAAACATTCGCCTTGCCGACACCGGGCAGGGTAGCCAGCTCCGGCTGTACGCTGCGCAGCAGGAAATCGGTGACCTGGTAAGCGCTCATCTGCTTGCTGTAGAACCCCAGGTACATCATGGCGTCACTGCCCGATGCGGAGCTGACCACCGGGTCCTCAATATCCCGCGGCAGGTCGCCGCGGGCCTCGTTGACCTTGGCAATCACCTCGTTGAGTACGTCGGTGCTGTTTTTACCCAGTTCCATATGCACGGTGATACTGGACTGGCCAGGGTTGCTCTCCGACACCATGTACTCGATACCGCGAGCGCCAGCGATGCTGACTTGCAGGGGGTTGGTGACAAAGCCCTGCACCGTGCGCGCACTGGCGCCCGGGAAGTAGGTGTTGATATAGATGACGCTGCGCTCAAGCTCGGGAAATTCGCGGATCCCGACGCGAAACGCGGATGCGCTGCCCAGCAGCAGCAGCAGGCTGCTCACTACGATCGCCAGCACCGGTCGCTGAATAAACCGATCGGTAAACTTCATTGGGTGAAGGCCGGTGGGTTTTCTTCGGTGACGATACGGGCACCGCGGTAAAGTTTGTTCTGTCCGACGCTGGCTACTCGTTCACCGGCTTCGACGCCGCTGTTGATGGCAATGCGCCCATCGCGTACCGTGCCGGTGGTGACAACCCGCGGGTTCACCAGCAGCCCATCGGCATCTTCCTCCACAGCGAATACCGTATCCCCCTGCAGTGAATAGCTGACTGCGGTTTCGGGCAGCGTTATGACTTGTTGCGGCTGCTGCAGGTCGATGCGTAATTGGGCAAACATGCCCGGCAACAAGCCATCGCTTTCACTCAGGGCGGCTCGCAGCGCCAGGTTGCGGGTGCCCCGGTCGACGGCAACGTCTACTGCTTCCAGGATGGCCGGATAGCTGCGTTCGCTGGAGGCGGTGAGTACGGTGATAGGCAGCCCTTTGCGTAGTTTGGAAAAATGACGTGCTGGCACAGAAAAATCGATTTCCAGCTCGCTGAGGTCCTGCAGGGTAGTGATGGAGGTGCCATTCTCTATGTAATCGCCGCGCTTGACCTCGATAATGCCCACGGTGCCGGCAAAGGGTGCCACGATGCGCTTGTTGTCCAACCGTGCCTCGATTTCCGCGAGACTGGCCGTTGCCGCATCCAGGTCGGCACGGGAGCGGTCCAACTGGCTCTGGGGAATAGACTGCTGTTTGATCAGGCTGGCATCGCGCTCATAGAGCTGGCGCGCCAGCACCAGGTTAGCTTGTGCCCGCTTGAGGCTGGCCTGTTCCACACTGTCGTTGAGGGTCAGCAGCAGTTGCCCTGCTGCAACTTCCTCACCTGAAGTCACACTGATTTCGATAATCTCGCCGCTGGTTTCAGTGGCCAGGTTGACGCCACGCGTGGCGCGGATGCTGCCAACCGCGTCCAGCGTCGAGGGCCAGGTTTCTGCTTTGGCGACGGCAACAGCCACGGTAACCGGCGGTGGGGAGAAGTCCATGGAGGCGAGCGTGGAAAATTTGTTGTACAGGTACCCGGAAATGCCCCCGAACAGGAGCAGTAGCAGCAGGGCGACGTAAAGGTAGGCGCGCAAGGTTTTCCCCGGATTGTGGTGATAATGTAAGCGGCTGTATTCTATGTGTTTTTTGAGTTGTACGCACTCATCACATTGCCATTTAGAGCCACAGCGCGGTTTTCTGATTGCAGCGCGCTTGATAGAGATCATTGCCCGATGTGATCACTGCTTACTATGCTCTGGGTATCGTCAGATAATTGTTTTATGCTGTGATTATTCCTGTGGGTTGGCCCAGGCAAGAGAGGTATCACGTGCGAAAATCCCGCAAGCTCAAGAAACTGCAAAAACAGATGCTCAACGCTGGCAGCTATGTCGACTGGGTAGCCGCCGCCACCGAGCATGATGAAATTTCCGGTGCCCGGCGCTGGCGGGAAGTGGACCATACCAGCCAGTACGACTACGGGCAGATTCGTATGCGCCTGGACCGGTTGCGCAGCCTGCGTGCCCGCCAGGATTATCATGGCCTGCTTTACACGCTCAATGAGGGTATCCATGGCAACATGGGCGGCATGGGCCGGGATAGCCTTTACCGTCGCGCCAATTTTGGCACCAAGCTACTGATAGAGCAGTATATCGACGAAATCGATGATGCCCTGCGTTACCTCGCCGAGTTGCCCGCTGACAAGGTGGATCCGCAGGAGAAACTCGATTTCTTTTATCGGGCCAATATCTGTTTCGGGCGTTCTGCGCTGATGCTGTCCGGTGGCGGGGCACTGGGGTTCTATCATCTCGGTGTGGTCAAGGCGCTGCTGGAGCAGGACTTACTGCCCCGGGTCATTTCCGGGTCCAGCGCCGGAGCCATTATGGCCGCTGTGCTGGGTACCCATACGGAAAAGGAAATGCGACATTTTTACGAGCCGGCTAATGTGCATTTCGAGGCGGAGCGCGAGGCCAGCCTGTTTTCCAAGATGTTCTTTGGTACCAACCCGCAGATTGATGTGGGCGATCTCGAGGTGCTGATTGCCCGTATGGTGCCGGACATGACCTTCCAGGAAGCCTATGAGAAGACCGGTCGCCAGATCAGTATTACGGTGGCACCGGCAGAGACACACCAGCGCTCTCGCCTGCTTAACGCCATTACCTCGCCCAACGTGCTGATTCGCTCTGCGGTGATGGCCTCGGCGGCGGTACCCGGCGTATTCCCGCCGGTTACCCTCATGGCCAGGAATATGCACGGGGAGGCGCAGGAGTACCTGCCCACCCGCAAATGGGTGGACGGTTCCATTGCCGACGACCTGCCAGCCAAACGTTTGTCGCGCCTGTACAGCACCAATCACTATATCGTCAGTATGGTTAACCCCATTGTCACGCCCTTCCTCGACTCCGACCATGATCGCAGCGCCCTGTCGCGAGCCCTGGGCGGCCTGGGCATAGGCGTTGGCCGGGAGGTGCTCAATTTCTATCGCGGGATGGTGCAGAAAGACGGCGATAACTGGCCTCGATTCAACATGCTGATGAATACGGTGCATGCGCTGATGGACCAGGACTACAGTGGTGATATCAATATTGTGCCCAGCTTTCGCTGGTACAACCCGGCCAAGTTACTTTCACACCTTTCGGAAAAAGACCTGATAAACCTGATGGAGGGCGGCGAACATTCAGCCTACCCACAGCTGGAGCAGATCCGGCTGTGCACGCGCATCAGTCGCACCATGGAAGAGATCCTCAATCGCTTTGAGAGCGGTGACCTGCGAATACAGACCCTCGAGGTGAATCGTCCGCGTTCATCGCGCCGACGTCCGCCGCCGACTCGCGCTGATCGCTCAGCCAAGCGCGAGCAGCGCGCCGGTGAAGAGGTACCCGTGGCAATGCCAAGGCCAAGGCGAAGAAGGCCCCCGCGCGGAAGAAAAAACCGGCTCGCAAGCCTGCAGCCAAGAAAAAGCCTGCGAGGGAACGTGACAAAGGGGACCGGCAGGCAGCCTGAATGAACCGGGGGTGACGGCATGCCTAAGCCTGCTATAGTAGGATAGTAGCGCTCTAACAAGGAACTTATTCATGCCAGCACCCAGCACCATACGCGATTGCATGCGCCGCAATCCGCTCACCATTCACCACGACGCCAACCTGGTCCAGGCCATCGAGATGATTGTCGAGTACAAGCTCACCGGCCTGACCGTCACCGACGACAACGGCAAGGCTGTGGGTATTCTCTCCGAGCTGGACTGCATCAAGGCCGTGCTCACCGCGCTCTACAACGACGGTGACCCGGAGTACACCCTGGTGAAAGACGCCATGAGTACCGATCTGGCGACCTGCTCTCCGGGTGATGGCATCGTCGAGGTCGCCCAGTCCATGCTCGATACCCGCCAGCGTCGTCGCCCGGTACTGGAAGAGGGCAAGCTGGTGGGGCAGGTGAGTTCCAGTAATGTGCTGTGGGCACTGATGGAGCATTCACGGCGCAAAACGCTCAGCTCGCGAAAGTGAGGCGGCCCTAGCCGATATTGCGCCCGGCGTCTTTCCAGAAAGGCTCGCGTAGTATTTTCTTGAGGATTTTTCCGGAAGGGTTGCGGGGCAGTGCCTCCAGCGTTTGCATCTGGCGAGGAATCTTGTAGCCGGCGATCTTGTCCCGGCAGAAATCGATCAGCTCCTCCAGTGCCAGCTGCATGCCCGGGTTGAGCACGATAAAAGCGAGCAGGGATTCGCCAAACTTTTCATCCGGAACGCCAATCACCGCCACGTCCGCCACCGCGGGATGCTGGGCGATGGCGTTTTCTACCTCCACCGGGTAGATGTTTTCGCCGCCGCTGCACCACCATGTCTTTCATGCGGTCTTTGAGGTAAAGGTAACCTGCCTCATCCTGGTAACCCGCATCCCCGGTATGCACCCAGCCATCGGTGAGGCTTTCTGCAGTCGCTTCCGGCAGATTGTAGTAGCTTTGCATGTTGGTATCAGACTTCAGCCAGATCTCACCGATCTCGCCGCGGGGCACGTCTTCGCCGTCGGGGTTTACTACCCGAATCTGGGCGCCCACCGAAGCCCTGCCACAGGAGCGTAGTAATTCCGGCTGGCCGGCAAGTGCCCGGCGATGATCGTCGGCAGAGAGGTTGACGACTGTGCCGGTGGTCTCGGTCATACCGTACATCTGGATGAAGTCACACTGGAACACGGTCATTGCCCTGCGCAAAACGCTCTCCGAAATAGGCGACGCACCATAAAAGACCTGGGTCAGGTTGCTGAAGTTGCGCTGCTCCACGCCCGGTATTTGCAGCACTGCCATGATCATCGCCGGGACCATGAACACGTTGCTGACGGGGTACTGTTCCACGTCTTCGACAAATTGTAGTGGGTCAAAGCTGCGATGCAGCAAGGTATTCAGTCCCTTGTAAACACCGAAGAGTAATGAGCCCATGCCGCCAATGTGAAACAGCGGCGCGCAGATAATAGCCGCCATGCCGGCGCTGGCGCGGCGCGGTGCCGCCGTGTCGTTCATGGTGCACAGTGAGAGCACATTGAAGTGACTGATGACCACGCCTTTCGGGTTGCCTGTTGTGCCGCTGGTGTAAAGCTGTAGCAGAGCATCATGGGGTGATACGTTCGCCTCTGGAGCCTGCGCGGACTGCTGCGCCAGCCAGGCCTGGAAATCAGTGCTCCCTTGTCCTTCGACGCCCAGCACTACAGGGTCGTCGGCAAGGAGAATCTTCACTGACGTTCAGCGTCTCGGCGGCTATGTCCGGTGCCAGCAACACTCGCGTTTCTGAATCACTGATGGCAAAGGCCAGTTCCGCAGGGGCCAACCGGTGGTTCAGGGAGACAGTGACCGCGCCAATGCGTGCCGCTGCCATTACCAGTAACAGGTGTTCCAGGCCGTTTTCGCCGAGAATTGCCACCCGTTCGCCATGGCCAACGCCCAACTTTTGTAAGCCGTTGGCCAGTTGCAGGCTGCCTCGCGCGACATCAGCATAGGTATGCGTTGACCCGTGCTGGGTAAGGCAGGGCAGGTCGGGTGTGTTGCGCGCGTAGTAATCCAGAAAGTGATGAACCAGCATTGTTGTTAGTAGCCCGTGTGGTGATCGAAATTCTGATAAGCTTCTGCGCTTGTGTCTTGCTAGTCAATAACAGGTTTGCGTGAAACTCTCGGTTCTCGATCAATCCCTCGCCCGCTCAGTTGCGGAAGTTCCCGCCGCGCTGCAGGAAACGCTGCAAATGGCGCAATGGTGCGAGCATCTCGGCTATACCCGGTTCTGGGTCTCTGAGCACCATGCTTTTCCCTCTGTGGCCGGGAGTGCGCCGGAAGTGCTGTTGGGGGCGTTGGGTGCAGTCACTGACAATATTCGCCTGGGTTCCGGTGGCGTGATGCTGCCGCATTACAGCGCGTATAAAGTGGCCGAGGTATTTTCACTGCTGGCCAATCTCTACCCGGGGCGCATCGACCTGGGCGTGGGGCGTGCGCCGGGGGCAGACATGTCTACCGCGGTTGCACTGGCAACGGATGGCAAGCCAAAGTTCGAACGCTTCCCGCAGTTGGTTGAGGACCTCTCCCGTTACCTCTGGGACAAGGCTGCCACACCGGTGGTCAGTCCGCCGCCGCCTGCAGACTTGCCCCTGTGGATGCTCGGTTCCAGCCCTGACAGCGCGGTGCTGGCCGCCCGGCGCGGGCTGCCCTATGTTCTGGGACTGTTTATCAATCCGCAGGCGGATGCGCGCCTGATAGGTCATTACCAGCAGCATTTCCAGCCCGGTGCATTACAGAAGACGCCGTATGCGATTCTGGCCATGAGCGTCTTCTGCGCCGACTCTGAGGAGCAGGCCAGGGCCCTGCAATTAACCTATGACCTGAATTTATTCCGCTTTTTTACTGGTCAATCCGATGGGCGCTCGCTGACGCCGCAGGAGGCGCTGGCATACTCGCTGGGTCCTCAGGAGCGCATGTTCATCGCCAGTCGCGAAAACAGCAGAGCGGTGGGCACACCCGCGCAGGTCAGGGACCAGGTCAGCAGACTAGCCGCCGAGCACAACGCCGACGAGGTCATGGCGGTGACCAATATGTATTATTTTGAGGATCGCAAACGGTCGTTTAAATTGCTCAAGGATGCGTTCGAGTAGTCGCATCCAGGCAGACCGGCGGAACCCACTTTGGCGCGTCACGCTTTGACACCGGGAAACAGTAATGAATACACAGCTTGAATTTCGCCCCCGTCGTTCCTGTTTGTATATGCCAGGCGCAAATACACGTGCGCTGGATAAAGCCAGGTCGCTGCCCGCAGATACACTGATACTCGATCTGGAGGATGCGGTGGCGCCGGAGGCGAAAGCCGGGGCACGCCAGGCTGTGCTGGAGGCGGTCAGCGCCCGTGGGTACGGGAGCAGGGAGGTGCTGATCCGCATCAATAGCCTGGAGTCCCCCTGGGGGCAGGATGACCTGGCCATGGCGGTGGCAGCCAAGCCACATGGGTTGGTGTTGCCCAAGGTGACCAGTGGCGAGCAACTGAGGCAAGTGGACGCGGCGCTAAACCAGGCCGGCGCCGACCCGGATATGGGCCTGTGGGCCATGATAGAAATGCCGCGGGCTGTGCTGGGCCTTGACAAGATTGCCGCTGCGGCTGAAGGCACGCGCTTGTGCGGCCTGGTGATGGGGTTGAATGACCTCGCGGTTGAAACCGGCGCCCTGACCACGCCTGATCGGGCGGCGTTTCAGACGGCCCTGAGCATGGCAGTGATGGCAGCGCGCGCCTGGGGACTGGTGGTCATCGACGGCGTATTCAACGACTTCAGGGACGATGCGGGTCTGCTCAGGGAGTGCGACCAGGGCAGGATGATGGGTTTTGACGGCAAGTCGCTGATTCATCCGGCGCAGATAGAGGTCGCCAATCGAACCTTCGCGCCTGACCCGGAGGATGTGCTCCATGCTCGCGCCATTATCGAAGCATTCGCACAGACTGAAAACCAGGGCAAAGGTGTGATTCAGGTGGCGGGTAAGATGGTTGAATTACTGCACCTGCAACAGGCACAGCGGCTGGTGGCAATCAGCGAAGCGATATCTGCATCCGCCTAGTTCGATTATTCTAGCTCGGGTGAAAACCTTTCGCGGCAGGCGTCAGTCCGGCGCCGGAGGGTAGGTCATACCGAACATGCTCGCGGCGGCGCTACTCATATTTTCTATCAACTCCTCGCGGTCGCCACCACGCGCCGCCTCGGCCAGCATCTGGCCCAGCTCTCCCACGACATGAATAGGGCCCTTGCCGAGCTCGGCGAGTCCCTCCTCTGCGACCTGTGCAGAAGTGAGCGACGGGATGGCTGACATGTCTGCACCAGCGCGACTCATTGCCGGCGTATCAGTGGCACCGATAACCAGGGAGAGTACGTCCACGCTGTAGGGCTTGAGTTCCGCCCACAGGGATTCTGCAAAACCAATGTCGAATGCCTTGCTTGCCGCGTAGGTCGCGATATAGGCGCTGCCGCAGAAGGCAGACAGGGAACTGAGCAGGATGATGCCGCCCCTGCGTCGCGCCCGCATCTCGCCACCGAGTGCGTGGCAGAGCGTGGCGGGTCCCGCGCAGTTCAGGGCGATCATTTGCAATGCGCGGTGCAGCGGGGCGTCATGAAACAGTTCCAGCCCGTGGGACGCACCGGCATTGTAGACCAGCATGCCGATCTCCAGACCCGCCGTCAGCCCGGCGAGACGTTCTGGCAAATCTGGCGATGACAGGTCCAGCGCAGCGATGCGGACCTCGACAGGAAAGTCCTTGCTGATTTCAGCCTGGGCGTCGAGCAATGGCTGCTCCCGCCGTGCCAGCAACAGCAGGTTGATGCCCTGGCTGGCAAGCAGCCGGGCAAACTCCAGGCCGATGCCCTCGCTACCCCCGGCGATCAATGCCCAGGGCCCGTATCGTTCACTGACTGATAGTTCCAACCTGTTTCTCCTTTGTTTTAATTTCGGGTATCAGTGGCGCGCTTATTGCCATCTATTCGTCAATCCAGTTGCGTAGCTGCGCCGCCGAAATTGCCATCTGTGCTCTGCGACATTCGGTCTCGCTGGCATAAGCCGGTTCCGCAAATGCCCGCCAGCCGTCTCTGTCGCAGTCCCGGGCGCCCTGGCTCAATTGCAGGGTACTCTGTGCCGCTTTTTCCACATCCTGCAGTTTATAGGGCAGATCCAGCAGCGCCTTGCGCGAGAACATTCTGGTCATATCGGCATAGTGAGGCGATGCGGTATTGGTGGAAAGCGAGTAGGCCAATACACCCCGGGCCTTGACCTCATCCTCGATAAATTCAACGGCCATCACCCAGCTGGCGCTGGAACCGGTAACTGCAGGATAGCCCTCGCCGCCGGCGAACTCGAAGGCCATCTTGTTGAACACCCCTTCGCCTTCTTCACCGCCGTGCAAGGCTATCACTTCATTATTTTTGCGCACGCCCTGTATATCACCCAGTCGCGCATCCAGTGGTATGCCCGCGTCTTTTAGCAGAACCACGGCTTTAGCCAGGGCCTCCAATGCACCGGGGTTGTTGCCAGTATCAAGCCCGCGAGGTGTGTTGACGGGATCGGCGATATCAAAAGGTACCGTATAGTTAAGGCTTGCCGGCAGTCGCCTGCCAAACGTGCCACCGGACGCGGCGCGGATAAACTCGCGGAAAAGGTGTGCGCCGCGACTATCCAGGTTGGAGTGTAAGTCCCAGGCGGCGAGGACTGAGCACGCCTCGCTGATGTCCACGGATGCTTCCTCCAGGTCGACCTCAGGGTTCGCCCTGCACAGCGTAACCAGGTCGTCGCGCAGCAGTTTCCCGGCGTAATTCTGGTTACTGAGCATACGGTCTACTATTGAATAGACATCGAAGGTGTTGCCCGCGAGGCCGTCTGTGCCGTCGATGCGCTGCCGGATCATGTCCAGTCCGCTGCGGGTGCGTAAGGTGCGCTCGCTGGCGCTGCTACCCTGCACCTGTGGGATGCCCGCAATCGGTGCCTCGGGGTTAGCCAGCCAGTAGCTGTCATTGGAGTTGGTGACATAGTCGCGACGAATCAGCGATGCCTGCCTGCTGGCGCCCAACAGTCCGGGTGCGGCTGAGTCATCATCAGTCTGCCACGCGCAACTGCTGGTGTCGCCGCGAAATGCCGGGGCAAAGCGCGGTATGGCGATGGGCGTGGGCAGCGCGCAGTCCTGCAGCTGTGCGTCGGTCAGGTTGGCCACCGGCCCCAGGTCACCGTAAAAGGTTTCGCCATTGCTGTCAGCGGCGATGGTATTGGTGTTGGCGGTGGCCTGGTAGCGGTTGAGTACCGCTTTTATATCGTGCACGTTGGCTGCCCTGGCCAGACCTTTTGAGTGGCCGTTCTGGCCTCGATTGCCTTCATCGGCCACCCGCAGGGCAAAGGCATTCTTTTTGTTCCAGGGAAACAGCATGCCCAGCAGCAAGCCATGGCGGGATTCGTAAAGCGTGTGCCTGTGCTGCTTGAGGCTGCCGTCGGCTTGCAGTACATCGACACTAAGCGGGATAGACCTGATTGCCTCATCTTCGCCATCATATCGGTAGGCCATGGGGTTATCGTGCGCCAGCTCCAACTGGTACAGGGTCTGTGTGCGCGATGCGGTCACGGTATTGGTCCACGCGACCTGGCCATTGGTGCCAAAGCCAACCAGCGGCCGCTCATAGGTATTGGCGCCAAGCAAATTGGTGACGCCGGGAATGATCTGGTGTCTCGGGAAAAAATGAAAACTTACATCCCAGTCCAGGTGCGGATTGGTGTAAAGCAGTCCGCCGGAGTGGCCCGTGTGGTCGCTGCCGATGGCCACGCCATTGCTACCCTTGTCGCGGGCGCTGGCCATTGCGTCAATGGCCAGTGCCATGGCCTCTTTTTCCACTGCACTTAGCGCCGCAGCGGGGGACGCGCGTGCCTGCGAGCCAGGTGGCGCGGCGGCCAGAAAAAGTTTGGCCAGGTGCGGCAGGAATGCGGGGGTGAGTTCGGCGCGGCGCACATCCTCTGCTCGCATCGGCAGCACCCAGTCAGCGCCTTTGCATGACGGGTCAGGCAGGTTTTCTACTGTCGTCTCACGCAGGTAGTGATTGTAGCCAGCAGCAAATCCTTGATAGACGAATTCCATCTCTGCAGATACATCGGCCTCATACATACCGGTCTGGACCATGTAGGCGCGAAACAGGTCGCTGTGCAGGTTACCGTCGTCGGGGCCGAGATACAGCGCAAGCTGACCGCGAAGGCGCAGGATATTCTTCGCCATGATGCAAACGTTGTCCTGTGCGGCGGCGTAACCGGTGCCGAAGCCCAGGCTGCCAAAGTCCTCGGCGATAATGTGCGGAAAGCCGCCCTCGGTGCGATGGAGGGTCGCCGCATAGGCAGTGCCATCGGCGTTTGTCTGGCTGGCGCCATAGTCGCGTGTGCCAGCGCAACCGAACAACAGCGTGCTCGCGACCAGTGCCAGTATTGAAAAGGTGAAGCGCATGGAGCATCTCTCTTGTTATGCGTTGTGCAGTAATGCGAAGGATCTACCCGGCCGTCAAGTCAAAGTGGTCCCATTGTGGTTCGCGCATTGCCTCTACAAAACGCGAGAATGTCCAGGGCCAGCTGGCAGGGATGCCCTCGGCATCGAGGTACCAGCTCTGGCAGCCCCCGGTATACCAGATGGTAAGCTTGGCCGCCTCAATGCGCTCTGCATCAAACCGTTCCAGCGCTTCCCTGGTCGGGGCAATTTCGCTGCATTGTCCGTCGCGCAGCTTACCCAGGAGTTGTTCAATGTAGTGCCACTGCTGCTCGGCGATCTCGATCAGGGAAAAATTGCCTACCGGGCCATTGGGCCCGTTGAGCATGAAGAAGTTGGGGAAGTCCGGCATGGTGACGGCGAGGTAGGCGACGGGGCGCCTGGCCCACAGTGTTTCCAGGTCCAGCCCGTTGCGACCCTGAATGCACATCGGGCGCATGAACTGGTCGGCTCGGAAACCCGTTGCCAGTACGATTACATCCAGCTCGTGAAGTTTGCCGTCTCCGGTGCGGATACCGCCCGCTTCTATCTGTTCGATGTCAGCGCGCACCAGCTCTGCGTTGTCGCGCTGTATTGCCTGGTAGTAATCAGGTGAAAATATCAGCCGCTTGCAGAAAGGCTGGTGGTCAGGTCGCAGCTGTTCCCGCAGTAGCGGGTCAGGCACGCTCTGCTCCAGGTTGTCCCGACAGGCCTGGCTCATGGTCTGCGCCAACTCGGATTCAGGATGGGTGAGCGCCTGGGTATAAGCCTCTACTGCCTCGGTATAGCCGGCGAAATCCATCGCATCATCAAGTGCCTGTGGATCCGCGCGAAACGCAGCGCGCTCCTCGGCAGAGAAATATCCGTTCTCTACCGGCATAATCCACTGCGGATTGCGCACGAAGTGGCTGACTTCCACTCCGCGCTCACTGAGCGCGGATATAATCTGTACCCCCGTGGAGCCCATGCCAATAACTCCCACGCGCTTACCCTCCAGAGGGATGCTGTGGTCCCAGCGTGCACTGTGGAATAGCGCGCCGTTGAAGGCTTGCATACCCTGAATGTCGGGAATACTGGGATGATGCAGTACGCCTGTCGCTGCAATGACTGCATGGGCGCGATCAGAGCTGCCGTCGTTTAACTGCAGTTCCCAGATGCCATCAATGAAGCGCGCTTGCGTTATCTCGGTGTTGAAGCGAATCAGCCTTTCCAGGTGATATTTATCGCATACCCCCTGGAAGTAGGACTGGATTTCGTCGCCGGGGGGCAGGTGGCGGGTCCAGTCAGGGTTGCGTTCAAAGCTATAGGTGTAGTGGTGCGACGGAACATCGCAGGTCAGTCCCGGGTAGGTGTTTTCCCGCCAGGTGCCGCCAATGCGATCTGCCTTTTCGTAGATGGTAACATCTTCATAGCCTGCCTCTGTCAGCTTGATGCCGGCCAGAAGTCCGGACATGCCCGCCCCGATCACCACCACGCGAAACTCGCCATTACCCATGTTTTTACCTCCGCTTGCACGAGTCATTGCGCTCCCAGTTTAAACCAGGATGGCTCCACGACTGGTTCACCTAGGAATACTGATAGCCCGCTACACCTTGCCATTCGCCAGGTGCAGGATCGTCGACGACAACACAGGGGCGTTAGTCGTGGTAAATTAAGCGGCATCACTGAGCCACATCGATATTTGGGCACGCAGATCATGGCGACACAGGCGTTTGAATGGGGACCGCTGGCAAGAGGGCTGTATATCGCCATGCTCTGGCTGACCATCCTGGTCGGCTGGCATTACACCCACTTCCTTTACCATTACGTTGCCCTGCTGATTTTTCTAGGCTTGTGTTTAAAGCCGCTGCTTGTGGCAACTGGCCTGGCGGATCGGCTTAGCGCACTGGCGGATAATTTTGCTGAGGGTCGCTGGTCCAGAACCACGCAACGCCGCCGAGCCGAAGCCGCCCTTAAGGAACGTGACAAACGTTATCGGCACCGACATCAAAAGGATTCGAGACTCCCGGACAAGTGGTAGTGTGGTACTCGACAGGAAAAGGAATACAACATGAGCAATCCCCTTGAGCCGCTACAGGGCGGTGTAGCAGTGATCACTGGCGCGGGCTCCGGTATTGGCGCGGCGCTCGCCCACCATGCGGCAGCTTCCGGTATGAAAGTTGTGCTGGCGGATGTGGACGGCGGGCGCGTCGCCGAGGTTGCCACGGCGATTGAGCGCAGCGGTGGCACTGCGCTGGCGGTGCCAACAGACGTTAGCATTGCGCAGGCCCTGGATGATCTTGCAGACGCAGCCTACGATGCGTTTGGGGAGGTGTCCCTGTTAGTAAACAATGCGGGCATTGAAACCCTGGGCTTTGCCTGGGAGCTGTCCGCAGCGACCTGGGATCGGGCACTGAACGTGAATATCAATGGTGTTGTGCACGGTGTTCGCGCATTTGCCCCGCGCATGATTGACGCCGGGCGGCCGGCGTTTATTGCCAACACCTCGTCAGTGGGTGGTCTGGGGATTATGCCGGTGCAGACGCCTTATATCATGAGCAAGCATGCGGTACTGGCGTTCAGCGAGTGCCTGCGCCTGGAAATGGAGGTGAAGTCAGCGCCTGTCAAGGTCTCGGTGATTCTTCCTGGTCCAGTGCGTACGCGGATATTTGAAGACGCCCAGAGCGCCACAGATCCGGTGAGTGCCTATCACCGGCAGGTGATGGAGAGCATGCTGGAGGCCAATGGCATCAGTAGCGAAGAGGCCGCTGAGCGCATACTGCCGCAGATTGCAGCAGGCGATTTTTGGGTCTCCACTGACCCGGAGATGACGCGTGGTTATGCCGCAGGGCGCGCACAAACCCTGTCCGAGCTGGCGCCTCCTGCCCTGGCGCCAGAGCTACGGGCGTCATTGCTTGAGCAGTGAGAGCGCGGCCTGCGCCGCTCACGGTGTGGTCGCAAAGCCACAGGTGCTGTCGAAACAGTGTAAAACAGTATTAACTGGCATCGGCGACATCCAGTTCGCTCTGTAGCGCTTTTTTAAGGAATTTACCGCTGGCGTTCCTGGGCAGTGGCTCCTGCAAGATCCAGATATACCGGGGTATCTTGAAGGCGGCCAGATGCTCCCGGGCAAATTCACGAACCTCCTCAGGATCCAGGGTTTTGCCCTCCTGAGGGTAAATTGCAGCGCCCACTTCTTCACCCAGGCGCTCGTCCTCTACTGAGAAGACGGCAGCCTCCTGTACGGCGGGGTGCCTGAATATAACGTTTTCCACTT
Organism: uncultured Gammaproteobacteria bacterium; assembly: GCA_963845135.1. GTDB lineage: Bacteria > Pseudomonadota > Gammaproteobacteria > Pseudomonadales > Halieaceae > Halioglobus. The sequence continues at coordinate 267,336 of CAWJQW010000012.1, forward strand.
CACTGCAGTAGATGTTTTCACCACCGCGCAGGACCATGTCCTTCGCGCGGTCGACCAGGTAAAGAAAATTGTCCTCGTCGAGGTAGCCGATATCTCCCGTGTGCAGCCAGCCATCGACAATGGTCTCCGCGGTGGCATCCGGTCGGTTCAGGTAGCCCTTGATGAGCTGAACGCCGCGAATGCAGACTTCGCCAATTTCTCCGGGCGGCAGTGTATTGCCCTCAGCATCGGTTATGCGGGTATCGAAGACGGGCAGGGGAGGGCCACAGCTGGTGGGTTTCTCCACCAGGAAGTTGCCCATGGATGCAGCAATAATGCCTGTGGCCTCGGTCATGCCATAACCCTGGTTGGCGACGCGTCCCATGGCGCTTATTTTGCCGACCAGGTCGGGCTGCACGGCGGCACCGCCGCCGCCAAATCCGAGTACGCTGGAGGTGTCGTAGTCGCCAAAGGATGGGTGCAACACCAGCTCCCTGGCCATGGCGGGAACGCTGGAAATGGCGCGAATTTTTTCCTTTTCAATAATGCGCAGGGCTTCCTCCGCATCCCACTTGTACATGAAGACCAGTTTGCCTCCGGCCAGGGTTACCGGCTGTGCGGCGCAGTTGTTCGCCGTGACATGAAACAGCGGGGTGGCGACCAGCTGCGCCGGTGGTGGCGCATTGCCGCTGGCTGGGTCCATGGCAGGGTCGTTGTTCAGTTTTGCTACCAGGCTGACCTGGGACACATTCACGAAAAGCATGCTCAGCACGTTGTTGCAGCAACCGCGGTGGGTCAGCTGCGCCCCCTTGGGGCGCCCGGTGGTGCCGGAGGTGTAAAAAATACAGGCGTCGTCGTCCGGGTCAATATCGACTTCCGGCATGAGCGGGGCCGTAGCCAGTACGTCTGACCAGGGCGTGGCCCACGGTGGAATTTCATCGGTGCAGCGCACTGCAGCAACGGCGATGTCCGGAAAGTCATCGTGTATTTCTGCCAGTCTCTGCAGTCGCTCCTGGTCGCATATAATCGCTCTGGGCTGTGAGTCCTGCAATGCATAAGCCAGTTCGCCAGGTACCCACCAGGCGTTCACACCTACCACGACGGCGCCCATTGAGGTGATCGCCCAATAGGCCAGCATCCATTCCGGGAAGTTGCGCATGGCGATGGCCACACGGTCATGTTGGCTGACGCCATTTTCCCGCAGCCAGTTGGCGATGCGGGCAACCTCATCGTGGGCCTGGTTGTAAGTCCAGCGCTCGTCCTGGTAAACCAGGTAGTCCTTGTCTGCATGGCCGGCAGTGCCTGCCCACATCTGGCGCAAGTGGGCGGGGGCGTGCAGCCAGGCTTTGACCTGATGCCCGTGTGATTCGACCTCGGTCGTCTCGAACATCTGGCCGCTTGCCATAAGCTGCTCACTCGTTGATTTCAACAGATCAAACATCGCCTGTTTTCCTTTTTTTATAGTTTCGTCGCCGCATATACAAACAGCTTGTGCGCTGATGAGAAAGAAGAACTTTACGGCTTTCGCCGGAAAAATCACCCCTTTATTTTGGTTCTTCGCGCATTAGCGTGGTGAGCAGCAAGTGAATGCTCCAGGTTGCAAAGCGGACATCACGTAATCGGGGTAAGCCTTCCCTGGTTGGAAACAAACCCCCACGCCCTTGGGAGGCTATACCCACGATCCAGCTGGCCTTCCTCCATTTCGACTCGACTATCCATTACCTGGACTCCCGTGACGTGCCAAAGCCGTCGCGGAAGTGCCTGAAAGCCCGTCTTGTACACGCGTCCCCGCCGGGGTTCCCTCAGCTCGGTCACGAGCCAGAAAGGTTCGCTGTCTCGTGCCTCTCCCTCGGCGGGCGATTTGCAACGGACAGTTCAGCCGCTTCACCGACGCCTCACCAGCGGTGAAGCCACATGGATCGATCATATAGCCATCATGTGGCGCGCTGCTGGTGAGGATCGGTGAGAGCGGCTGAAATATCCGTTGCAAGTCACCCGCCGAGGGAGAGGACGAGACAGGAAGCGCTTTAAGGCTCGTGACCGAGTGAGGGAACCCCGGCGGGGCGAGGTATAAGACGGTGATTTCAGGCACTCTCGCGGCGACTTGGAGCATCACGGGGAGTCTAGGTAATGGATAGTCGAGTCGAAATGGGAGAAGGACAGCTGTAATCGTGGTATACCCCCGGAAGAGAGTCAAAAGGGGGTTCGATCTACCGGGGGTATACCACGATTACAGTGGCCGCATTTCAGGATGGAACATTCACTGGCTGTTCCCCGCTAATGCGCGAAGAGCCTTTATTTTTCGTGGGAGTCGGGTGATCAAGCCTGAAGGCGAGTGTGGGTCTGGCTGGGGTGTAGGCTAAGGCCGGCATGGGATGGGGTTGTTGGCCGGCAGCAAACCCGTTGTGGACTTTGGTGCCGGCGTTTGCGGTTCTGGTTGGAGTGTCGGGCGTGGAAGGCGGTGCTCAGGCAGTTTTCTTGGATGTTGGCATGGGCATGGCCGGGTCTTCCACAGTGGTGTCCGGGGCCGGTTTGCCGGGCATATCAATCAGCCTGAGTGGTCGATCTGCTGTGGGGCGCAGGTCGGCATCGCTGGTGGCCGACACTTGCGTTGCGGTGTCCTCCTGCGACTCGGTGCGAGAAGCCGCGCCTGGCGATTACGCCGTAGCCAAGCACGAGCGCCAGTACCAGCCAGCCAAACTCCTGATAGATGTTAGCTTCGGCTGCTGTTTCGCCCTGTGCGATTGCGGCGTTTGCACTGCCCAGGGTCAAGACCATAGTCGACACTGAGCTGCACAATACGTTTTTCACTTTCATCAATACAAACCTCAAAAGCAGGGTCGCGTGACCCTTTTTAGCGCGAAGCGATACGCCCTCACTTCTATAATTGCACGAGCAAGCGCCGGCGGTGAGTTGGGGGATTAGTCTATGAACCAGTTCACACATGCACCGCCAGCTCTTTGAACCAGGTCACAGTTCACCGGCGAGCGCTGCGAATAGAGATGATCACTAGCTATTTGTGACGCCGGGTGAGACCGCCAGGTGGTATATGGCGTCATGGCAGGATCATTTTTCCTATGCATCACAGAAGTGGTACCTTATTGATTCAATCAATGATCACGGTGAACCCCAATGCGCGCCAGTAAAGTGGATCTCAACCTTTTCGTGGTATTCGACGTGATCTATCGAGAGCGTAACCTGACCCGCGCCGCGCAGGTGCTGTGCCTGACCCAACCGACGGTCAGCAACGCGCTATCGAGGTTGCGCAAGACCTTCAATGACCAGCTTTTTGTGCGTACGCCGCAGGGGATGGCGCCGACTCCGGTAGCGAATAATATCGTCGGCCAGGTCAGGCAGGCCCTGCAGTTGCTGGACGCCTCGGTGCAGGCGGGTGACCAGTTCAGTGCCGCCAGCAGTGAACGCGTGTTTCGCATGAGCATGAACGACAGAGCAGAGTCGGCACTACTGCCGCGTCTAATGGATACCTTGAGCCATGAGGCGCCGGGCATGCGGCTGGAGAGCTATTATACTCGCAGGCGTGAGCTCGCCACCGCCTTGTCCTCGGGTCAGCTGGAACTCGCTATCGATATACCCGCAGCGGCGAATGCGGACATTTGCCACCAACCGCTGTTCTGCGAGCGGTATGTTTGTGTCGTGCGTGATTCGCACACCCTGCTGCAGAACCGGCGTAAATTAACCCTGGAGCAATACCTGCAGCTGGGCCATATCCATGTATCCAGTCGGCGGCAGGGTTTGGGACTGGTTGACATTGAGCTGAATAAACTGGGCCATCAGCGCAACATACGGGTTCGCCTGCAGCATTACCTGGTGGTGTCGGAGATCGTGCGCCGCACGGACCTTGCGTTGACGGTGCCAAGTCACTGGGTAAACAGGCCGGGACTGAAAGTATTTGAGTTGCCTTTCATTGTGCCTGAGCTGGAGTGGCACTTGCTCTGGCACAAAAGTGCTGATGGCGACCAGGCCAATCGCTGGTTGCGAGAGAAAGTGATTGCACTCTCGGCAGAGTCCAGATGACGCTTGCCGTCAAACTTCAGGCGAAGTATACCATAGCAAGGAGAACAGAATGTTGATCAAGCTTGTTTCAGCCGCGCTTGGCGTGGTGCTGGGCTCACTGTTGTTGTGGCTGGCCTGGGCACTCAACAGCCATGCGCCCTTGCCGGTCGATCCCCAATGGCAGACATTGCCCGAGTCAGCTGACGCGCGCAAGGAGATAACGGTAAGGTTCACCGGCACTACGACGCTGCTGATCAGCGACGGTCAGACACGGTGGATGATCGACGGCTGGTTCAGTCGTCCCGGGCCACTGGAACTGGCCTTTGGCAAAATCGCCCCGGACATGGATGCGATCACCTATGGACTTGCTGCCAATGAAGTCAATACGCTGGCTGCGGTGATCCCTGTACATTCACACTATGACCATGCCATGGATGCACCGGAGGTGGCGCGCAGAACCGGAGCGATGTTGATGGGATCCGCGGCCACAGCCAATATCGGCCGCGGTTGGGGCTTGCCCGAGTCACAGATAAGGGTGCTCAAGGACAGGGAGCCGTTTGCTCTTGGCGACTTTCGCATAACACCCATTGAGTCGCGGCACTTCCAGTTTCCGGATCCTGCTCTGCGCGAGCGCGCACTGGCCAACCCGCAGATCAGTGAACCGCTTGTGCCGCCGGTTGCGGCCTTCGATTACCGCCTGGGCAAGGCCTATGTATTGCACGTCGATCATCCTGCGGGTCGTTTTATGGTCGTGGCCAGCGCCGGTTACCTGGAGGGCGCCCTGAGGGATTTCCAGGCAGATACGATTTTCCTTGGCCTGGGTGGGCTGGGCTCACAGACCGAGCGCTACCGGCAGGACTACTGGCGTGAGACAGTGCTGGCCAGTGGGGCGAAACGGCTTATTCCCGTCCATATCGACAGTCTGACTGGCCCCATTGAGGGGCCTTTCCTGGGCCCGGCAAGGATCATGGAGTTTATGTCAAAGGATGCCGGTCAGACACTGCCCTTTATCACCCGTAAACTGGAACAGGATGCCTCCCTGCAGATACGGACATTACCGCGTTATCGTGAAGTCATGCTATACCCCTGACCGCTGCCCGGCTCGAGAGATTGGTAAACCTATGTATACCTTGGGCTTGAGCCATTGAGCAGGGCTGGCTTCGCCGTCCCGAATCGTTTAACAATGCCGGTATAACCCATCTCAAGATTGCAGTATGCGCACAGGAATAATCAATGAGCCATGCCCCGGGCTTTGAGCACCTTTTTTCTCCCTGTCAACTGGGTGATGTAGCGCTCGCCAATCGCGTGATCATGGCGCCCATGACCCGGGCGCGAGTGCCGGACCGGGTCCCTGGCGACTCTACAGTTGCTTACTACGCCCAGCGCGCCGGGGCGGGGCTGATTATCACCGAGGCCACCACGGTGTCCGCCCAGGGCAATGGCTCTGTCGCCACGCCGGGAATCTACAGCGAGCAGCAGCTGGCTGGCTGGCGACGTGTGACCGATGCCGTGCACGCTAACGGTGGCAAGATCGCGGTGCAGCTCTGGCACACCGGGCGCGTCTCCCACGCCAGCTTGCAGCCGGGCAATGCGCCGCCGGTATCCGCTTCCAACCTGGCGGGTGAGGTACTCACCTTTACCGAGAATGGTTTTGAGCCTACGACGCCGCCCAGGGCCCTTGGCCTTGACGAATTACCGGGTATCGTCGACCAGTTTGTGCAGGCAGCCCAGAACGCGATGCAGGCGGGGTTTGACGCCGTCGAAATCCATGCGGGTAGCGGCTACCTGCTGGACCAGTTTATGCGCGATGGCACCAACCAGCGCACCGACCACTATGGCGGATCAGCGGCTAATCGCTGTCGCCTGGTACTGGAAATTGTTGATGCCGTGTGCGCGGCGATTGGCGCCGGGCGTACCGGCATTCGTATCTCGCCGATGCTGGTTACCTGGGACTGTAGCGACAGCGACCCGGTCGCCCTGTTCTCGTATCTGGTAAGGGAACTGGGCAAAAGGTCACTCGCTTTCCTGGATATGCTGGAGCGCAATGATGCCTCGATAGCGGTGAGCGGTGATGACAATGCCGAAACAATGAAGCCGGGGTAAAGCGCATACGCGAGGCCTATAGCGGTAACTATATAGCCAACGGTTGCTATCGAGGTGACAGCGCAGAGGCCGCCATTGCCAGTGGCTACGCCACCGCCGTCAGCTTTGGCAGGGACTTTATCTCCAACCCGGACCTGGCGCAGCGACTGCGCGTCGGCGCCGAACTCAATGCGCCCGCGGACCCCATGGATTATTATGGTGACGGCGGTGACAAGGGGTATATCGACTTTCCTACCCTGGCAGGTTAGCGAGTGCGGCGTCTTACCGCCCGGTCAGAAGTGCCGATCCCAACAAGGAGCAATGCAATGGAAGAGAAGACCAACCTGGCCGTGGAGGCCAACAAGAAATCGATTCAGTATGCCATGGCGGGCGATAAAGAGGCCTGGCTGGCGCTGTACACTGATGACGCGGTCGTCTGCGACCCGGTGGGTGTCTCACCCATGGACCCCAGTGGCAAAGGGCACTGTGGCAAGGCCGCTATTGAAGCATTCTGGGACACCGTGATTGGCCCTGCGCAGCTGGAGATCATTCCCCAGCGGCGCTGGATCAGCGGTGAGCATTCCTGCTGTGTGCACCAGGTTGCGCGCAACGATATGGGCGACGGCAAGTTCACTGAATGCGACATGCTGGCTGTATACACGGTCAATGAGGATGGCCTGCTTACCGCCATGTCAGCGTACTGGGACTTCGATGACATGATGGCGCAGCTCAGCAAACTGGCTTGAGGCTGTTGGGGTACAGCCCCAGCGGCTCACAGCAGCGCTTCGCGAATATGGCGGGCTACCAGGCCTGGGTCCTGCATTGGAATAAAGTGATTTAACTCGGGATAGTAATGCTCGCTGCAGTCGGCGATGGCCTGGGCCAGTTCCGGCCAGGTAGGGGAGGCGCTGAGGTCGCCAATGGAAAGCCCGGTATAACGGGCCCGTAACAGCGTGGTGGGCGTATTGATCCGGGGAATATCCTCGTGAACCGCAGCGCTCATCGCCTGGCTGATGTAGACCGACGCCTCATTGATGGGGTCACAGGCCAGCTCCCGGTAGCCTTCTTCGTTGACTGGCTTTAGCGCGTAGTCGCAGTAGTCTCTCAGTACCTCCGGTTGCCAGCTGTTGAAGGGCTCCCGGTCCCGAAACCGCTCGAACATTTCATTGGCATCCTGCCAGCGGTTCTTGCGCCGTGCCACCGGGTGATCTGTGGCGGTGAGATTGGCGGCCAGTTCCCTGGCCATATCGTAGTCTTTTGGCGCGACAATCACCGGATCGATGAGCACCAGGTGCCTGAATCGCTCGGGGTGCGCAGCCGCGGCCCTGGCCACCAGGTAGCCGCCAACGGAGTGGCCCACACCGACGATCCGCCGCAAATCCAGGCGTTCTACCAGGATAACGATATCTTCCGACAGCACGTTCCAGTCCACATCGCCCAGGCTGCCGCTTTTGCCGTGGTAGCGCAAATCTACAGCGAAGACATGGCGTCCCGGCAACTGTGCCACGACCTGATTCCAGCAGCGACTGTGAAAACCGGTGGCGTGCAGCAGTAGCACCGGGTCGCCGGTGCCCGGCCACTCCACGACTGCCAGTTCCACCTCGCCAATATCGAGATGGAATTCTCGGGGTTGACTCATCTTGCGAATCAGAGTCGTTCGATAATAATCGCCGGTGCCATGCCGCCCGCGGCACACATGGTGACCAGGGCAAACTGCTTGTCCTGTCGTTCCAGTTCGTCCAGCGCAGTATTGATCAGTAGCGAGCCCGTGGCACCAATGGGGTGCCCAAGGGCCATCGCTCCGCCGTTCACGTTTACCCTGTCGCGATCCATGCCCAGGTCACGCATGAACTTCTCCGAGACCACGGCGAACGCTTCATTGATTTCCCAGACATCAATGTCGCTTACCTGCAGTCCTGCCTTCGCCAGCACTTTCTTCGCTGCCGGTACCGGCGCATTCAGCATCAGCGTGGGGCAGTCGCCCTGGTTGACCATGGCGACGACGCGGGCGCGGGGCTTCCAGCCCTGGCCGCGGGCATAGTCAGGAGACGACAGCAACAAGGCACCGGCGCCATCGACGACACCGGAAGAGTTACCGGCGTGGTGCACGTGGGTGATATCCAGGCCGGGATATTTTTGCAGCACCAGCTGGCGGTAAGTGGTGCCGGACTCGTCCAGTGGATAGTCGGCGACGGCGGCAAATGCCGGTTGCAGCTCTGCCAGTCCTTCCAGTGTGGTTTGCGGGCGCGGGAATTCCTCCTTGTCCAGCACCATGTTGCCGTCCACGTCATAAACCGGCACCAGGCTGTTGTCGAAACGGCCTTCGGCGATGGCGCGTGCGGCTTTCTGTTGGGTCTCGAAGGCCTGGCGGTCCAGGTCCTCTCGGCTGATGCCCTCCATGGTCGCGATGGCGTCGGCACAGACACCCTGGTGTGGCTGCGGATGCAGGGCGCGCAGGGCGAGGTTATCGTTGTCCAGGAACATGGAAGGCATGGCGCCTTCCTCGCTGTAGGTGGACATCATCTCAGCGCCGCCACCGATGGCAACATCCTCGGTACCGGAGAGAATATTCATCGCCGCCAGTTGCACGGATGTAATGCCCGAGCCACAGAATCGATCCAGCGTCATGCCCGAAGAGGTGATGTCGTAACCGGCCTCCAGTGCCGCCATGCGCGCGAGGTCACCGGACTGCCGCCCGCGCTGTGAGCTGGTACCAAAAATGACGTCACCCACTTCCGCGGTGTTGAGGTCATTGCGTTCTGCCAGCGCTTTGAGCACCGTGGCACCCAGGTGCTGTGGGTGTTGTCCTGCCAGTGCGCCTTTACCTTTCTTGCCAATACCGCGCGGGGTTCTGCAGGCGTCTATGATCCATGCTTCGTTCATCATTGTTGTCCTATTTCCCTTTCCAGTTGGGCGCGCGTTTTTCGGCGAAAGCCGTGGCGCCTTCTATGGCGTCCTCGCTGGTGAAAATCGGCATTACAATTTGTTGCTGGTTCTGCCACATCTCTTCGGCACTCCAGTCACCTGAAGCCGCGATAACCTGCTTGCTGATCTTCACTGCCAGTGGGCCGTTGGCAGCAATGTTAGCGGCCAGTTCCTGTGCCGCCTGACAGTGCAGTACCAGCGGGCACGGCCCGGTTTATCAGGCCCATTTGTATAGCCCTCTCAGCATCCATGAAGTCTCCGGTCAGTGCCAGTTCCATGGCCACGCGAGGCGGAATCTGTCGCGGCAGGCGAATCAGGCCACCAGCGGCGGCGGCGAGCCCGCGTTTTACTTCCGGGATACCGAAGCGGGCGTTGTCAGCAGCGACGACCAGGTCGCAGCTGATCATCACTTCCAGACCGCCCGCCAGGGCAAAACCCTCTACTGCGGCGATCAGCGGCTTTTGCGGTGGCGCCTCGACAAAGCCGGCGAAGCCGCGGCCTTCCAGCATTGGCAGCTCACCGGTGACGAACGCCTTCAGGTCCATGCCTGCGCAGAAGGTGCCGCCGGCACCGGTAATGATACCGACGCGTATCGCGTCGTTACTGTCCAGTTCGTCCATGGCTGCGGCCACGCCTTCAGCCATGGCTTTGTTGACTGCGTTCTTGGCCTTGGGGCGATTGAGGGTGATGGTCATTACGCCATCGGCGACATCGACCAGTACGGGCTGTTCATCAGACATAGGAGTACTCCGGATAAGTTGAATTAATCGATGAGTGAGGTAGCAAGGTCGGCCAGCGGCTCCACCAGTGCACCGCGAGCCCGGGCTTCCGGACTGGATGCAGTTGCCTTGCTCAGCGCGCTTGAGCACGCCCTGTAAAATGGCGGCGAGGCGGAACATGGAGAAAACAATATAGAAATTCCAGTTATCGATGCCGTCGCGTCCTGTGCGCTCGCAGTAGCGGGCAATATATTCTTCATCTGTTGGAATGCCCAGCGCGCCGCGGTCTACGCCGGCCATGCCGGCGATGCCGCCATCACCGGGCAGCATCCAGGCCATACACTGGTTGGCCAGGTCCGCTAGCGGGTTGCCCAGTGTGGACAGCTCCCAGTCGAGCAGTGCAATTGCGCGGGGCTCGGTAGGATGGAACATCAGGTTGTCCAGTCGGTAGTCACCGTGCACCAGGCTTACGCGGCCGTCATCTTCCGGCATATTTGCCGGCAGGTAGTCCAGGAGCCTTTCCATGGCGGGAATGGTTTTGGTCTCAGAGGCTCGGTACTGTTTGGTCCAGCGGCTGAGCTGGCGCTCGAAATAATTTCCGGGACGGCCAAAATCGCTGAGCCCGACAGCGTCAACATCGACATTGTGCAGGGCAGCCATGGTGGCATTCATGCTGTCGAAAATCGCGGCGCGCTCTGCCTTGTCCTGCGCATCGGGCAGGGAGGGGTCCCAGAGGATGCGGCCTTCAAGGTACTCCATGACGTAGAACATGGAGCCAATCACGGATTCGTCCTCGCACAGGCCAAACGTCCGTGGCACAGGCACATCGGTGTCACGCAGTGCCGAGATCACGCGAAACTCCCTGTCCACCGCGTGGGCTGACTTGAGCAATTCGCCCGGGGGCTTGCGCCGCAACACGTAATTGATGCCCCCGGCGCTGAGCTTGAACGTTGGATTGGACTGGCCGCCGGCAAATTTTTCTGCAGTTAGCGGACCGGAAAAGCCGGGAATGTGTTCGGCCAGGTATTCGCCCAGCTTCAGGGTGTCCAGGTCTTGTGCGCTCATTGGTATCCCGTTTGTCAAAATGTAAAGGTCGCCGCTGCGGCGTGCCTGCGGGGCTTTTCCCGCGGCGAATCCGGTGCCCGAGTCTGTGGCCTGCACCAGCGACTGCCAATGACTCGATGCAACAAAAAAATAGACCAAATCTGACAGCTCGCCAGCGATTGCTCTGGTAACATGACGATTCTCCTGGTTTATGCGGTATCGCCCGGTGATTGAACCCATCGACAAAGCCCAGCGGCAACAGGTGCTGGCTCGCACTGAACACTATATTACGATGGCCGAAGAGGTGCTGGAGCGCTCCTTCGAGCGGATTCCCGTGCTGTTTGACCTGCGCGGGGCGACGGCGGGTATGTTTCGCGTCCATCGGCGCAAGCGGGAGATACGTTACAACCCCTGGATTTTCTCCAAGCACTGGCATGTCAATCTCGACAGTACTGTGCCTCACGAGGTCGCGCACTACATCGTACATGAGGTGTATGGATGGGGCCGGGTGAAACCCCATGGTGAGGAGTGGCGGGCCTTGATGCACTACTTCGAGGCGGACGCCGAGGTCACCTTCAAGCTGGATCTTGAGGGTGTGCCGCAACGCCGCCAGCGCACCCACCCCTACCGATGCGACTGCCGCGAGCACCAGGTGTCCAGCACTCGCCATAACCGTATGCGCAAGGGGGAGGGTATTTACCAGTGTCGTTATTGCGACGCACGCCTGGTGTACTGCGCCTGAGAGCTGTCAGTAGTCGAGATCCAGTACCACGCCGCTGAAAGCCTGCGCATCGGGGCCCAGCTCTGCCGTCTGTTCGATCACCGCCTTGTCCGCGGCAATGCCCAGTGCATTGACCAGGTAGTCCTTGGTGGCAACGGCCCTGTCCTGGGCCAACAGGCGCAGTTGTTCGTCGCTGATGGGCATGGAGGCCAGCACCGCATCGTAGCGCTGTTTGAAGCTGGTTTCGCCTGACCCGGTGTTCAGGCTGGCATAACGCCTGTCGACCGACTCTACATAATCGGGGCCGCGGGAGGACACCTCCCTGACGGACAGGCCCGCGGCAATCAGTTCCTCCTCCAGCGCGGCTTTTTGCAGTGAACGGCGGTCTGCATCTACCTGCACCTGGCCTGCTATCACCAGGGTGAGTTTCGGGCGCTGGGTGAGCGCTTCAGACAACAGGCCCAGTTTCTGTTGCGACTGCTCATTGAGTTCTGCTGTGCCGGTTGGTATGGCTACGCGCTGCAAATCGTCTTCAGCGCCAACAAGGTTGGCCAGTAAGGCGAAGGGTGCGGTTACCGCCTTGGTAATCAGGTTGACGAGCGCGCCGACGACTACACTGCCAATGGCAAACTGGGGGTCGTTAACGTCGCCCTCCACCGGCACTTTGAGATCGATAACACCATTCATATCTGTCAGCAGCGCCAGCGCGAGTTCCAGGGGCAGGTCCAGGGCCTTGTCGCTATCGACCTTGTCCCCCAGCTTCAGCTGGTCGATGACAATCTGGTTGTTGCCCTTGAGGTGGTTGTTTTCCAGCGTGTAGCCCAGGTCCAGGCTAAGCAGTCCGCGCTCGATACTGTAGCCCGCGTAGGTACCGGAATAGGGGCTGAGCAAGACCATATCAACACCGGTAAAGGTCAGTTCCAGGTCAAGTTCCGGGGTTTCCGCAAAGGGCACGGCGGAGCCGGCAAGGCTCACCGGTGCGTAGCCGTCCACTGAGCCCTTGATATCCACGTCTGTGGCTTCGCCGGGCGCGGAGCTGATATTGAGAATACTGCCGTTGACATCGCCGATGATAGTGCGAAACGGAATGGGCAGTGACTCATCCTTGAAATCAATGGCGCTGTCGGAAATGAAAATCTCCGGCACATCTACCTGCCAGGGTCGGTCCAGGTCCAGGTCATGGGCGATCTCCTCCGCCTTCTCGCCGACTTCCTGCTGCCAGACCCTGGAGGCGTTTATGCTGCCATCCTCGGCGATATGCACGCGGCCTTCGTAGTCATGGATAAGCAGCTTGTCCAGGCGCACCAGGCGTTCGTCCAGGTTCACCTCGAGCTGCGTCCAGCGCACCGTGTCCCAGCGCGTGAGCGCCTCTTCACTGTCCTCCATACTGCCGGAGAAGTTGGTGATGCTGCCGTCCAGCGCCACCGTGACCGGCAGGAATTCGTTAAGGCTAAGCGCACCGCTGGTATCCAGCTGCCCCTCGGTGATGCTCGCCTTGAGTGCGCTGGGCAGGTTGGGGTTGAACCAGGCCAGAGGCAGGGCCGCCAGGGAGTAATTCAGGTTGCCTCGTCCGTCTTCGAGTGCGATGGCGCCGTCAAGCTCGAAGCGGGTCACCGCGTTGATCGTGAATGACAGTGACAGGGGTGATTCGCCGCTAAAGGGCCAGGTAATCGCCTGGGCCTCTGCCTGCACGGGGGAGAGCTCCAGCAGGGGCGGTTCGGTGTACTCTGAGCGCCAGCGCACAGCGCTGTTTTCCAGGCGGATGTCGCTCACCGCGACTTGCCATTCCGGTCCTGCCGAATCATCTGCTGCGGGCTCCTCCGTCGCGGGAAACTTATCGGTCGCAAACAGCTCTGCAAGGCTGACCTGGCTGCCCTCGCTCCAGCCAGCCACCGCCAGTCCATCGACGAGCACCTCGCCAACCTCGACAGCCGCATCACTGCCGGACAAGGACACTGCCGATACCGTGAGAGCGTTCATGGACAGGCTGGTATCGGACAGCTTCTTTGCATCGATGGGTTGTACATCCAGCGCCGCCAGTTTGAGTTCACCATTGCTCACCGCGTAATCCAGGGTGTCGCCCCAGGAGATGGCGTAGTCGCCCTGCAGGCTGAGTTGGCCCTGGCGCAGTTCGAAATTGAGCCATGGGCGGGCAAAACGCCAGATGGGCTTGAGGCTCAGGTCGCTGACACGCAAGACACCTTCGCTGTGGGCGGCCGGCACCGAAACCGTGCCCTCCCAGAAAGTGCACCCCCGGATTCTGCGCGCGCTGCAATGCGGTAGGGCTTGCCCTCGTCGACAATGGTCGACAGGTCGGTGACGCTGATATCGATACCCTCGTAGTGGGTATGGAAAGGCTCCTCCCGCGCTTCATCGCTCAGGTCGATGCGCTCGGCGGTGAAAGACAGCCTGTCGATAGTGATCGCGGGGATGCCAGTGTCGGGCTCCGGCTCCGGTCTCGGTTGCCGGGGCTGGCAGTAGATCCGAGAAATTGTAGGTTTCGGCGCCGGTGCGGCGCAGGTGCAGGCGCAGTCCCAGCAGACTGACGTCATCCAGCACGACGCCGGGTTGGACCAGGCTGGCAAGTGAGAGATTGACGCTGGCCCTGTCCAGTGCCGCAAAGGGACTGCCATCGGTCTCACTCAGGCTGGCGCCGCGTACCTCAGCATTGAAAGTGAAAGGGTTGAACAGAATGATGTCGGTGCGCAGTTCCCTGCCGTAGTTATCCTGCACATAACGCGGTGCCAGGAAGTTGGCAGCGGGCATCACCACGAGGACGGCGATCAGCACATAGGCGATATAGATTCCAGCCAACACACGCAGTACTTTGCCGAACACGTCTCACTCCTGAAGTTTTAGTCCGCATAACTATAGTCGATATACCGGGTAAGCCAACTTTAAAGGCGCGTTGCGCGCTGCCTTTTTCGGCAGGCCCGGGGCATCAAGCGCCTGGCGTGCAGCGATGCACGGTCAACGCCGCTACAATCCCTTGCGGTAAGTGTAAGGGGTGACGCCTGTCCAGCCTTTGAAGGCGCGGATAAAGGCCGAGGACTCAGAGAAACCAGCGCGATGGGCGATCTCCTCGATGGAAAGGCCACGTTTGCCCAGGAAGTGCAGAGCAGTGTCCCGTCGTACCTGGCTCTTGACCTCCTTGAAAGTCGTGCCCTCAGATGACAGCCGGCGGCGCAGGGTCTGGGGGTGTACGTCGAGCATGGCCGCCACGTCGTTGAGCTCCGGCATGTCGATCAGGTGCTGGTGCACCGCCTCGCGGACCCGGGCAGTCCAGCTGTTCTGGTCGTAGGTCCTGGGTCAGCAGCATCAGCACAGGGTGGCGCAGGAAGTGGCGCAAGGACTGTTCTCGTTCTGGGTGATGCGACGATTCAGCAACGTCGTAGAAAATACCAGCTGCGACTGCTCTGCCTCAAATTCCACTGGGTTGCCCAGGAACATGGCCCGGTATTCGCGCAGGTGTGTCGCCGGAGGGTAGCCCAGCTGCGCACACTGCAACGGCAGGTGCTCCTGTATCAGCCAGCTGGCAAACCGGTGCGCGTTGAACAGTAACAGCTCAATCATGTAGGGGTCGGGTGCAGCGGTCTTCATCGGCATTGACCACGCATATTCGCGCTTCGTCGCCATCGACAATAAAGTGCGGGTGAACGCCGAACTCGAATAATTGGTAGAAGCGGCAGTAGCGGGCCAGGGCCTGGCCCAGTGTTTCACAGCCGATCACGGCGTGGCACATCATCGACCAGCAACCGATGGGCATGCGCCGGGACACATAGCCCAGCGCCTCGTCATTCATCGCCAGCATGGTATTGACCTGCAGGTCGGCGAAGCGCTCTACTGAAATGCGGGCATCGTCCTCCAGCAGCAGGCGTGGGGAAATCCGGGTCTCGCGCAGCAGGGCTGATCGGGTCGAGTCCCTGGGCAACAGCGTTTTTCAGCACGGCCCGGACGAAATAGACAGAGATGGAGTAGTCGCGCATCGCTATCCTCAGGCGGTCCTGGCGCTGTTGCTGAGATGCACCGGTTTCGAATCGACAGAGGCGACCCGGTTGCGGCCGCCACGCTTGGCCAGGTGCATGGCCCGATCGGCCTCCTGGTGACAGGTCGTCCAGCTGTGCGTCGCCGCGGCTGCATGCAACACCCAGACTCACCGTCACCGGTATGGGCTGGTGATCAACCATGCAGGGGACGCTCGCCGATACCTGCATGCAAATCCGCTCTGCTGCCAATCGTGCCGCGGCGGTATCTGTTTCAGGTATCACCAGCAGAAACTCTTCGCCGCCGATGCGTGCCACCACATCACTGGCGCGGCTCATGCGCCGCAGGAGGGTCGGCAACCTCGCGAATGACGCTGTCGCCGGTCTCGTGGCCAAAGCTGTCATTGACGTTTTTCAAATGATCAATATCGATCACTATTGCAGCGGTTTGCGAATCTTCCCGGTTGGCGCGGGCCATGCTGACGCGCAGTGCGTCCTCCATGCCGCGCCGGTTCAGCAGGCCGGTTAACGGGTCTTCTGTTGCCAGGTGTGACAGCTGTTGCTGGTAGTCCACCAGTACGCTGGTCAGGAAGCCAATGGCCAGCAGGGTGAAAGCCCAGGTGTAGGCGCCGAAGGTGATCACCCTTGCCAGCTGGAGGTTGTCATCCACGATTAGCGGGTAAAAAGCGACGGGCACACTGGTAAGCATCAGCACCGCTGCCGCTGCGATAATGCCATCCCCCACATTGCGTTTGGCGTAAGCTCGATAGGCGCAAAGCAAGCCGGTGGCAGTGAAGAACAAGTCCGGACAGCGCGCTGTATACGATATACATGGCCCTGGGGTTGAGGAAAAAGACACTCAGGCAGCCCGCAAGGCAGACAGATGCCAAGCACAAGTCGACCGGCGTGATTGTTGACCCGCTGACCGGCGGCCAGGAATAACAGGTAACTGTTGATGATTGCCGCGACTGCTGGCACGTCCAGGGTCATTGGCATGCTTGTGCCCTGTTGCAGGGTGAAGGCGATCCAGCCCAACAACGCGGCCATGAAGTAAACGGTGAACAGCCCTAGCCCGGCTGGCGGAGAGTGGTAATCGCTGAGCACATAGACGACCAGCAGCTGCGCCAGGTGTCAGGCAAAAAATCAACCCAAGATGCAGTACGGCCCAGTTCTCTGGAAGAATTTCAACCATTGGTCAGTCGGCCCCAGTTCGCTGTCATTTCCAGTCAATTAATTTGTCGGGGGCGGTCATTGTTGCTCGCCGGAGCGCTCACCATACTGAGCGCCCGTTGAAAATCTGTTTACCCGAGGTACCCCACCATGCTGCCGAGAAACTTTACCGAAGAGCAAAATATGTTCCGCGATGCCTATCGCAAATTTCTCGCTACAGAGATTGTGCCACATATGGAGAGCTGGCGTGAGGCAGGGATTGTGGACCGCGAGGCTTTCCGCAAGGCGGGCGAGCAGGGTTTTCTGATGGTTTGGCCGGATGAGACGCTATGGCGGTATGGGCGATGACGACTTCCGCTTCGAACAAATCATCATCGAGGAGACCAACTATGCGCGCTGCGGAGACTGGTTTAATACCCTGCACAGCCGCCTGGTCGGCCCCTATTTCACCCGTTTTGGCAACGAGGAGCAGTGTGATCGCTATTTGTCCAGGTGCGTGAGCGGCGAGTATATCCTGGCGGTTGCCATGACCGAGCCGGATGCGGGCTCAGACCTGGCCGGTATGCGTACCTCGGCGGTGGAGCAGGACGATCACTGGGTACTCAATGGCTCCAAAACGTTTATATCCAATGGCATCAACGCTGACCTGGTTGTCGTTGCCGCCAAGACCGACCCCGAAAACAATCCGCACCATATGACACTGTTCCTGGTAGAGCGCGGCATGGAGGGCTTTGAGCGCGGTCGCAACCTGAAGAAAATGGGACTCAAGGCACAGGACACCGCAGAGCTGTTTTTCAATGACGTAAAAGTGCCCAAGGCGAATGTACTGGGAGAGCCGGGCAAGGGCTTTATCTACCTGATGATGGGGCTGGCCGAGGAGCGCCTGCTGGGCGCTGCCGGCTACCTTGCCAGCGCGCAGCTGTCCTGGGACCTGACCGCAGATTACGTGAAGCAGCGCAAGGCCTTTGGCAAACCGGTGGCGGCCTTCCAGAACACCCAGTTCAAGATGGCGGAGATGCGCACCGAGCTGGATATCGCCCAGGTGTATATCGACCAGTGCGTCGCTGCCTTCAACGCCGGGCAACTTTACGGCGGTGGACGCTGCCAAGGCGAAGCTTTATACCAGCGAGTTGCAGATCAGGGTCGCTGAACTGGGAGTGCAACTGCATGGCGGTCATGGTTATATGGACGAATATCCCATTAGTCGCCAATATACCGATGCGAAGATTTCCACGATTTATGCCGGTAGCTCCGAGATCATGAAGATTGATCATCGGGCGCGATTGTCTCGGCGATGATTATGTGCCGTTCAATACGCGCAACTTTTAATGCTTAAAACTCGATAACAGGAGAAATAAAATGGACCTTAATGGAAAAGTAGCAATTGTTACCGGTGGTGCCTCTGGACTTGGCCGGGGTACCGTTGAAGCCTACGTCGCCAAAGGCGCCAGGGTTGCGATCTTTGATATGAACGAGGAGAACGCCAACGAGGTGATTGCTGAGCTTGGTGCCGACAACGTCGCGTTCTGGAATGTAAACGTGGCTGACGAGGACAGCGTCAAGGATGCAGTCGCCGGCTGTGGTAGAGAAATTTGGTGCGCTGCACATCTGTAATAACTATGCCGGTATTGGCAGTGCCTTCAAGACTTACGGCAAGAAAGGCGTATTTCCGCTGGACCAGTACAAGCTGGTGATTGACATCAACCTGGTTGGAACCTTTAACGTCTCACGCTTCGCCGCCGAGGCAATGTCCAGGAACGAGCCGATTAACGACGACGGCGGCCGCGGGGTGATCATCAACACCGCATCAGTGGCCGGATATGAAGGGCAGGTAGGGCAGGTGGCCTATTCCGCCTCCAAGGGTGGTGTCATCGGCATGACCGTCCCCATGGCACGGGATCTGGCCAGCTATGGTATACGTGTTAACACTATCGTTCCCGGGCTTATTCATACGCCATTGTTTGAAGCACTGCCGGAGCAGGCATATAAGTCACTGGAATCTTCGGTTTGCTATCCACCGCGTCTTGGTCAACCGGCGGAGATCGCCCATCTGTCCGTGTTTATCGCAGAGAATGACTACTTGAACGCGGAGTGCATTCGTCTCGATGGCGCGATCCGCATGCAACCGCGCTAAGGAGCAGACCATGGGACCGTTGAACGGCTATACAGTGCTGGAACTGGCGGGCATCGGCCCCGCTCCGATGGGCGGTATGATCCTGGCGGATATGGGTGCAGAAGTGATTCGCATCGACCGTGCCGGTATGCCGCCCGAGATGCATATGAAGGATGTGAGTACGCGCGGCAAGAAGTCCGTAGCGCTGAACCTGAAAGACCCTGCCGGCGTGGAGACGCTGTTGCGTATGGTCGAGAACGCCGACGTGATCATCGACCCCTTCCGCCCCGGAGTGTGCGAGAAGCTGGGCATCGGCCCCGAAGTGTGCCTGCAGCGCAACTCCAAGACTTATCTTTGCGCGCATGACCGGCTGGGGTCAGGAGGGCCCACTGGCCCAGGCTGCCGGGCATGATATCAATTACATCTCCATCACTGGCGCGCTGTTCGCCATGGGCCGCAAGGGTGAGAAGCCGGTGGCACCGCTGAATCTCGTTGGCGATATGGGCGGCGGCGGTATGCTGCTGGTCAACGGCGTGCTGGCGGCGCTTACTGGAAACCGCCAACTCAGGTAAAGGGCAGGTCATTGATGCTGCCATGGTGGATGGCGCCGCGCAGTTGATGTGGATGTTTCACAGTTTCGAGGCAGCCGGTTTGTGGGATGCGACCCAGCGCGAGTCAAATCTTCTCGATGGGGGTGCGTTTTTCTACGACGCCTATGAGTGCGCTGACGGAGAGTACATTTCCATTGGTTCGATCGAGCCCCAGTTCTATGCCTTGTTGCGAGAGAAGGCGGAGCTACCCGAAGACGACTTCGCCGAGCAGAACAATCCCGCGCTCTGGCCGCAACAGAAACAGAAAATCGCCGAGATTTTCCTGCAAAAAACCCAGGCACAGTGGTGTGAACTCATGGAGGGCAGCGACGTTTGTTTTGCTCCGGTGTTGAATCTGTGTGGACGCGGCGAAGCACCCGGCCAATGTGGCGCGCAATACCTATATTGAAGTGGACGGTGTTACCCAGCCCGCACCGGCGCCGCGCTTTTCCCGCACGCCTTCACAGGTGCAGAACAGCGGGTCCGGCCTGGGTGCTGATACGCGCTCTGTACTGGCCGATATGGGGTTTGCCGAGCATGAGTTGGACGCACTCAAGCAGGGCGGGGCAATCGTGTGAGGAGAGCACCATGAGCACCTATGAGTCCGTTGCGGTCGAGCGGCGCGGCCCGGTGGCCATCGTCACCATGGATCGCCCCCAGGCGCTGAATGCATTCGACGCCTCCCTGCGTCGCGACATTCTGCTCGCCGCCAGGGAGGTAAATGCAGATGACGCGATTCGCGTGGTCATACTCAGGGGCGCGGGCCGTGGCTTTGGTGCTGGTGCTGACCTCGCTGAGACACCCATGTCGGACCCCAACTGGCGCGTGGACGATCAACTCAACCTCGAATACAAGCCGGTGATGCTGGAGATCTACCAGGCTCCCAAGCCGTGGATCAGTGCTGTGCATGGCCCGGCCGCGGGTATCTCCAGTGCTTTTGCCATGGTGTGTGACCTTACCGTTATGGCCGAAGATGCCTATATCTACCAGGCATTCACAGCTATCAGCCTGGTGCCTGACGGCGGTGCCACCTGGCACCTGGTGCGTACCATTGGTCGCAAGCGGGCCTACGAGATTATTGCCACCGGGGAGAAACTGTCCGCTGCCAGGTGTCTTGAGTGGGGGCTGTGCAATCGCGTTGTGCCCAGTGAGGAACTGCTGAGCGCAACGGTTGCCTGGGCGGAAGAGCTGGCCGCACGGGCGCCACTGTCATTGCGCTATGCCAAGCGCGCCGTTGCCGAAGCTTGCGAGGCTGACCTGGGGCAGGTTATCTCCCACGAGGCAGAACTCCAGCGTATCTGTATCGCCAGTGAAGACTCCGCAGAGGGTGCGGCGGCTTTCCTGGAAAAACGCGCACCACAGTGGCAAGGACGCTAGTACTGGACCGCCAGGCCAGGGTGCGTGGTAGTATTTTGCCCTCAAAATAATAATGAGAGCCATAATGCGACGACTCATACTGCTGGCGGCGCTGGCGACGACCGTCTCCCTGGCGAATGCCGCAGAAAAAGAACTGCTGTGGGGCGATACGCATCTGCACACCAATAATTCCTTTGATGCCATTACCATCGGCAACCAAACAATCGACCCGGCGGCGGCCTATCGCTATGCGCGTGGGCTGCCGGTTGTTCACCCCTACCATGGCGCGCGGGTGCAGATCGGCACGCCGCTGGACTTCCTGGTGGTGTCGGATCACGCGGAGTTCCTGGGGGTAGTCAAGTACGTCGATGAACACTGGGTCCCCACCGAGGACCTGGGCCTGGTGGATACTGTTTACGCCTGGTTTTCGGCGCTGGTGATCAAGGCCGGCGTTGGCAGCAGTTGGGGCCCGCTGTTGTTTGGCTCGCGACTGCCCGATGCGGAAGATCCGCGTGAGGCGGGTGAGCGTCTGCAGGACGAAGGTTTCAAGATGGGCGGAATTCCACCCTTACCCGAAGTCTCGCGGGTCACCTGGGTAGAGACCACCGAAGCAGCAGATGCAGCTAATGAACCAGGGGTATTCACCGCCCTGATCGGCTGGGAGTGGAGTTCCAACAATGGCGGAGCCAACCTGCACCGCATTGTGATTACCGACTCCGCTGCCGAGCAAGCGCAGCGTTACCAGCCTTATAGCTTTCTGGACAGCTCGTTTCCCGAAGACCTTTGGGCCTGGCTGGACCAGACCAGTGCCGAGACCGGCGCTGACTTTATTGCCATCCCGCACAACTCAAATATTTCCAAAGGTTACATGTTTGACACCCAGACCCTGCGGGGCAACCCGCTTTCGGCCGAGTATGCCGCCGCACGCATGCGTTGGGAGCAGGTTGTTGAGGTGACCCAGATCAAGGGTGACTCGGAGACTCACCCCAAGCTGTCGCCGGATGACCCCTTCGCTGATTTCGAAACGTTCCCGTTTTACATACAGCGCAACCTGACGCCTTACGTGCCGTCCCGGTCTGACTACATCCGCTCCGCCCTGCGCATGGGCCTTGAGCTACAACAGGACCTGGGGAAAAACCCTTACCAGTTCGGCCTCATTGGCGCCAGCGATGCGCACTCGGGACTGGCAGGCGCAGAGGAGGACAACTTTCACGGTAAGTTCGCCGCAGACAGTATTCCTGCTAATAAGGAAGGCATTGTCAAGTTCAGCGAGGAGGGCAGACCCAAGGGCTGGAACATGTCGGCATCCGGTCTCGCCGCAGTCTGGGCCGAGGAAAATACGCGCGAGGCCATTATCGCGGCGCTCAAGCGGCGTGAGGTCTATGCCACCAGCGGTCCGCGTATAGGCGTGCGTTTCTTTGCGGGTAACGGCTATAGTGAAGAATTGCTGGACAGTGCGCAGCTTTATGCGCAGGCGGTGGCTCGCGGGGTGCCCATGGGCGGCGAACTTCGCGGCGTATCGCCAGCCTCTCCTGAGTTTTTGGTGATCGCAGAAAAAGAGGCCGATGGCGCCAACCTCGATCGCATCCAGATCGTCAAGGGCTGGCTGGATGACGAGGGAAGAAGCCAGGAAAAGGTATTCGATGTAGCGTGGTCCGGCTCGCGCCGCCCTGATGCGGAGGGCGCCGTGCCGCCGGTTGGCAATACGGTGGATGCGGCGTCAGCCAGTTATGAGAACTCTATCGGCGCCCAGCGCCTGGCCGCCCGCTGGCAGGACCCGCAGTTCGAACCCGGGCAGCAGGCCTTCTATTATGCTCGTGTGCTACAGATACCCACGCCAAGACATTCGCTTTACGATGCTGTGGCCCTGCAGCGGGACATTTCCGACGAGTTTGCGAACAGCATTCAGGAGCGGGCCTACACCTCACCGATCTGGTATAACCCCTGACCCGGATTGGGTGCCAGCGCCGAGGTGCCTGACCTCGACCTGCAGCGGCTCCAGAGTGTCCAGATGCACATCCCGCTGGGGGAAGGAAATACTGATCCCTGCCTCGGCAAACTTTTCGTTGATCACCGTGCGCAGTTCCGTCCAGGTGCCTATGCGGTCTTCAGAGACGTAGCAGCGTAACCACAGCACCAGCGCATTGTCGCCAAAGTCTTCAAATGAAGCGCGCGGTGCCGGCTCCTGCAGCACATTGTCCACTTCAGCGGCCGCTTCCAGCAGTAAAGCCATGGCGCGACGCGCATCGGAGCCATAGGCAATACCCACCGGGATAATGACGCGCACTGCGCCATCGGAGAGAGTCCAGTTTATCACCTGGCCGGTGATCAACTCCTTGTTGGGAATCAGGTGTTCCTTGCGTTCAAAGGTTTCGATAATCGTCGCCCGCGGGTTGATCTTTTTCACCGTGCCCTCGGCCCCGCCGGCACTGATAATGTCACCCACCCGCACCGGGCGCTCAAAGAGAATGATAATGCCGCTGATGAAATTGGCTACAATTTCCTGCAGCCCGAAGCCTATGCCCACGCCCAGCGCTGCGACCAGCCACTGCACCTTGCTCCACTCCCAGCCGATGGTACTGAGGAATATGGAGCCGCCGATGGCGATGACCAGGTATTGCAGCAGGATACTGCTGGCATAGCGTGCACCCGCGCTCATATTGAACCACTCGCGCATGAACACTTCGCTGATTGAGGGCAGGTTTTTGGCCACCAGCCCCGTGACCACCAGGATGACGGCACTCAGGGCGAGGTCGAACAGGCTGATTTCCCTGAGGGTACCGGCGCTGTTGCTCACTTCCCATAGTGTGATGGAGTCAAGCAGCGTCAGTGCCGGCAGGCTGGGTGCCCAGATCACGAACAGGGCCGCGGCTGCGGCCAGGAAACGGGCCAGCGTCAGTAATTTGGTATGCGCTTCGGACAGTGACATAACATCGACCAGCGTATCCTCGTCTTGCCCCGGGCCGGATTCCGAGTCATCGGCCTGGTTGCCTTCCCGGGCGAGACGCTCCAGTCTTGCGCGCAGGATAAGCAGCCAACGTTCCAGCACATCGGCGATCAGTTTGATGAAGCCCATGGCGACGATTGATCTTGCCAGGGCCATCAGGTAGACATCTGCGGCAAACAGCAGTCCCATCAGTTGCATGATAATGACGGCAGCTGCTACCAGGATGACCAGGCGCAGCCCCAGTCGTGTCAGAGAGTTTTCGCTGAAGACGGCCTGTCGCAGCAGGCGTAGTACAGAAGACGATCATGCTGGCTGCTACCACCGACAGTCGCCACGGCACCCAGTGGGCCTCCGCTAACGACAGTGTCGAGATTGAACAGCAGCACGTCCATCAGTGCGCCGACACAGATAATTGGCCCAGCCCAGTTCAACTCCTTGCGCAATGCATCCAGCATGCGCGCGTTCCACTTGAGAAACCGTCGTCCGACACCCTGTCGACTGGCGATCAGACGGGTGAGCAACAGCACGTAAAGGATGCGCGACGTGAACTCGAGTGCCGGTGCCAGGGCATCGGTTAACTCACTGGCGGGGGATCCTTCACGTAGCATCACCCCCAGCGAATACAGTAACAGTGGCCAGGGCAGCACCAGTAGCGCAGAGAGCGCCAGGCCGGCAATCATGTGCCATAACGTGGCTGTACTGACCAACATGGGCTTGCTGAGCATGCGGTCATAAACGGGCCTCAGCTGTCGGCGCAACACCAGTGACAGTAGTATTAGTACAACCAGAACACTGGACCACGGTTTAGCACTAAATCCCGAGTTGAGTTGTCCTGGAACACTGGCCCAGTCTCCAGGCGATGTGATAGATGCAAGCTGGTCGCGCAGCTTACCCAGATCGCTATAGGCAAAATTACGTACCCAAAGCAGATTGCCCATCAGGAATTTGTGAAAGGCCTCAGTGGCTGCTATCAATTTCACAGTGTTCTCATTGTTTTCCAGCAGCTGGTGCAGCAGTGAGCCATAACTGCGCAAATTGCGCTCCAGAAGTTCTTTGCGCTGGTCGACCAGATCGTTCGCCAGTCCCTGTGCTTCGGGCTGCCAGGTCTGCAGGTCTGGTACCAGCGCCGCCATGTATTCCTGCTTTTCGTTGATTGCCCGGAACTCTTCCTCCATGTCGATCTGGGTCAGCGAGGCTTCGGCGATCGAGCCATTGCGCTTCTCGAGCGCTCTCTTCAACTTGTCCGTATCTGGCAGGCTGTCCAGCCGGGTTATCATCACCCTGCCCAGGACTTCCTTGCGCCCGGCTACCTCCAGTCGCCGTTTCATTAACACCGCATCCTGCTGTATAGCCTCCAGCACGCTTCCCAGGCGTTGGCTTTCCTGCGCTGCCCTGTCGATAGAATGGGGTATATTCTGCAACTGCTCGGCGAGGGCGAGGTTCTCAGCCGCAAATTGCTGTAACAGCGTGTTGCTCCCCTCGAGTTGCTCCTGCAGCTTTGCCGTGGTTTCCAGCTGCTCCTGTGTGTCGCTGCTGCGGGCCGATTCGAGGGCACTATTGAGTTGCGCCAGCTTGACGTCTGCAGCATCGATAGCGAAGCCAAGCCATGCGCGCTCTGCGGTGTTAACCCGGGCTCTTGCGGGCTCACTGAGTATCTCCAGTTCCAGTGCCCTTTGTTCTGCGTCGCGCGACAGGTCTCTTGCTGTTGCAAGCACTCGCGCTACCTGTGCCGACAGGGATTCGGCGTCGGTCTGCGGGACAGGGTCTGACTGTTGCTTCTGCAGTTCAATCAATCTTTCCTGTATCTGCGACCGCCGGTTTGACTGGTTGTCCGCTTCCTGCAACAGCTGGGTGCGACGCTCCCCCAGCGCTCTGCGCTCAGCGCTGGTCAGGGTGATCTGGCTGCGAATCTGGTCGCTGGTGGCGCCCTCTGGCAGTAATTCTGCGTTGTTTAACGACGCCTCTTTGGCCGTCGCCAGTCGCAGGTTGTATTGCTCCACGCGCTGATCAGCGGTATCCATAAGCTCGCTCAGTTCGGCAGCGCGGCTTACGAATTTATTGCGCGACGCCAGCAGGCCCTGTGCGGTATCCAGTTGTGACAGCAGGTCGGCCCTGGTTTCCTCTGTCAGGGTTGCATCGGTACCGACCATGCCACGCAGTTGGGCGATGTCCTCAAGGGTCGTGGCCTGCTGGGCGCCCAGCGGCGCAGCAAATGACAGGGTCAGCAGTAACAGGCAGAACCAGCGGCTTTGGGCGCTGGAAAAAAAAGAAGGGATATTCATAGGGGTAGCTTGTTCAACTCTGTGCTCTGTGTAGGTCATAATAACCTTTCTGAATCCGGCTTGCCGGATAGACAATCTGAGTGGAGTAAAGGATATGGAACCGGCGCCTGTCGAGGAGCTGGGCTTTGGCATCACCCGTATTGATGCCGACTACCTGCAACCGGGCCTGGTGTGCTTTTACCTGTTGGAGGCCGACGGCGATTGCGCGGTCGTAGAGACGGGGACGCAACATAGCGTTGCGCGTCTGGAATCCGTATTACGGGCAAGAGGTATCCAGCGCGAGCAGGTGCGCTATGTGATTCCTACCCACGTGCACCTCGATCATGCCGGTGGCGCCGGGGAGATGATGGAGCGCTTCCCCAATGCCGATTTGTTAGCGCATCCGCGCGGTGCCCGGCATCTCATCGACCCGGCTCGCCTGGTGGCCGGTTCGCGGGTGGTCTACGGCGATGAGCTTTTCGAGCAACTTTATGGTGATATCAAACCGGTGGCAGCCCAGCGGGTGATTGAGGTAGCCGATGGTGATACGGTGGAGTTTGGTGGCCGCCGTCTGCTCCTGCGCCACACCCCGGGGCATGCAGACCATCACTTTTGCATCTGGGACGAGGCCAGTCGCGGCTGGTTCAGTGGTGATGTGTTCGGTGTCTGCTATGACTGGTTTCGTACGCCAGGGGGTGACTATGCCATGCCCTCGACTACGCCTACGCAGTTCCGGCCCGAGGCGTTGAAGGCCTCGCTGGCTTTACTCGGTGAGATGGCGCCAGACACGATCTACCTGACGCACTATGGCGCACTGTCCTACAGTCAGCAGAAACAGCATGGTTTGGTGCAACAGATAGACCAATATGTAGCGATTGCCAGGGCTTGTGAGGGCGATGCCGGGGTGATGGAGGAGGCGCTGATGGACTATTCGCAGCAGCTTGTTGAAGAAATGAATTCCGGTGCAGATTTGGCCGCGATGCGTGAGCGGTTTCGCCACGATGCGCATTTAAACGCCCAGGGACTGGCGGCGTGGATGCAGAGGCAGGCGTCATGAAGTTACAGCGTGAGGATGAACACTCGCTGGCTTACGAGCATGTGGAGGGTACAGGCCCCGGCATCGTATTCCTGAGCGGTTTTAATTCCAATATGCAGGGCGACAAGGCAGTCGCCCTGGACAGCTGGTGCCGGCAAACCGGGCGGCAGTACACCCGCTTTGATTACCTCGGGCACGGCGCTTCCAGCGGCCGCTTTGAGCAGGGTACGATCGGCCGTTGGATAGATGATGCGATTGCGGTGCTGGATCACGTTGCCCAGGGCCCGCAGGTATTGGTCGGATCCTCCATGGGCGGTTGGATTATGCTGCAGGTGGCCTTGCGCAGGCCCGATCGCGTGCTGGCGCTGCTCGGCATAGCCACCGCCACCGACTTTACCGAGGCCATGCGCGACGGGGTACTGTCGCCAGAGCAGATGCTGCAGCTGGAGCTCTCGGGTAGCTGTGACATAGACAACTGCTATGACGACGGGGAACCTTACCAGATAACCCGGGAATTGCTGGAAGAGGGCAAGCATCACTGCCTGTTGCAGGAAGAGAGTATTCCCATCGATTTACCGGTGCGCCTGCTACATGGCCAGTGCGATGCTGATGTGCCCTGGCAGCATTCGCTGACACTGGCGCAGAAGTTGACCTCCCGGGACGTGGAGATCCAATTGATCAAGGATGGCGACCACCGCCTGTCGCGTCCGGCAGATCTCGCCCGCCTTACACGCACCCTCTCCGTGCTGTTGGCGGAAACCCTGTGAACGCGACACAGTCCTGGTATTTGCTTCACGATACTTCTTTTGAGCCCGAAAGAGCTGCCTCCTGGGTAGAGCCGGCACAGCTGCAGCTAGTGCCCTACGCTGAACGCGAGAGTATCGCCGCCGGGGCGCGAGTACTGTTGTGGCTGGGAGACGAGCGAATTCGTGACGTGGCGGACCTGGTGCTGGCGCGCGAGTGGGTGATCGGACTATTGGTGCACCCGGAAGCGCGTGCAGCCTGCGCCGCCCTGGGCGTGAAGGGCGACCCTGCAAAGCTGATCGCGCATTATCAGCAGGCCGAACCCATTGATGCCGATGCCCTTACCTGCAATGGGGAACTGGTTTTTTCCTCTGTGGTCATTGGCCAGGTGCTGTCTCTGCGCCCCGACGATATCAATAGGCCCCAATCCAACTGGAGCCTGTTTCGCGGTTCGCTAAAAGGGCTGGGCAAGCTGACCCTGGGTATATACAAGGTAACGACGGGCAAAGAGCAAGAGCTCAAGCTCGGTGCGCTGGGTTTGATGGCGGTAGCCCACACCCAGAGTTCGCTGGTGGGGCGTCGCTTTGATGAGAACCTGACGATTGCCGACGGCCGGGTTTCCATGTTGGCGATTGCCCCGCGCAGCATCCTCGCTTACCTCTGGTTCCTGTTACGCTTGCTGCTACCCGGTAAAATAAGTCTGTCTCGATTGCCGGGCTCACTCGCCCTGATACAGAGCGAGCGTTTGCACCTGGCGTCCCAAAGTGGCTTTGAGTACCTGCTGGATGGTAAACCGGTACATGCAGCAGAGCTGGAAATGGTTGTGCAAGCGGGTGGGCTCTGCTTGTTGCCCGGGCCTTTGCTGCCGCCGCGCGCAGACAGCAGCAAGAGCATCGCGCGCGAAACCCTGCGTATGAATCATGTGCCGGTTGACGCGGCGGCGAAAGCGATGGCAGGCAAGCACCTGCCCCTGTTCAATCATGCCAGTGAAGAAGAGTATCGAGGCCTGTTCACTTCTTTACGTGAGAATGCCCGGCCCTCGTCTTCCTACCAGGTGCTGATGGTGCTCAGTGTGATGTTGGCCCTGGCCGGCTTATACGCGAATTCTGCCCCCGTGATTATCGGCGCCATGATCCTGGCGCCGCTGATGTCCCCGATTATGTCACTGGCCATGGGGCTGGCGCGCTCGGACACTGTACTTATTCGCGGCGCGGTAGAGACCCTGGTTATCGGCACCGCGTGGGGTCTGGGATGTGCTGTCGTGCTCGCCTGGCTGATGCCCTTTGACCTGGCAACTGAAGAGATGCGTGCGCGTATGTCACCCACGCTGCTGGACCTGTTTATTGCCGTTATATCTGGCATTGCTGGCGCTTACGCTCACTCCCGGGAAGAGATTGCCAAGAGTCTCGCCGGCGTCGCCATTGCCGTGGCCCTGGTGCCGCCATTGAGTGTGGCCGGCATCGGTTTGGGCTGGGGCGACTGGGACATGGCCAGCGGTGCGTTGCTGCTGCTGACTACCAATATGGTGGGCATCTCGCTGGCGGCCAGCTTGACTTTTCTGGTGCTGGGCTTTGCCCCGTTTACCCGCGCGCGCAAAGGGCTGGGTGTATCGCTGGCGCTGGTGGCGTTGATCAGTGTCCCCTTGTATGTCGCCTACGATCACCTGGTAGAGCGAGGTAAACTGGAAGAGCGCGTTCCCGAAGGCGAGTTCGAGGTGCTGGACCAGCTGGTCTATGTCAGCCGTGTGCAGGTGACGCTGGGAGAACCGCCGCTGGTCGCGGTGGTCGTCAGTTCGGCAGAGCGCCTGGAGAATGTCCACCTTGATGAGCTGAAGCGCTTGATCAGTGAGCAAGTGGGGCGCAATATCCAGCTGGAGGCGCAACTCAATATTCGTCGCTGAGTAGCTGCTACTATCCTGCGACCCTGCTGTAATGTTTTTCTGGATCAAGACCTTGCGTTATCTGTTGTCCCTACTGTTAATGTTTAGCCTGACCGCCTGCGGTAGCTATGAGCTGAAAAATATTGCCAAGTCTGATGTCGACCTGGTGACGGACGAGTTCATTGAGGAAAGTCGCCGCCTGGTTCGCGAGCTCACCGTTAAACTCTATAAACGCAATCCGGGTGAACTGGCGAAGATACCAGGCATGACCATTGATATGCGCCTGGCGCAGTTGCGTACGCATCGCGGCCAGCTCGACTTTGTCGAACTGGCAGGGCGTCAGGAGACGGCGGCACTGGAACTGGTGTTCAATCCGCACTTCAAGGGGGACCGTGTCTTTGCCCTGGTCGTCGGCCTGGGCGGGATGCTGCGTCATGCCTACGGCTATAATGACGAGTCTTTCATGTTCGACAGCCTGTCGCCGGAGCCGCTATGGACCAGTGCGCACAACGTGGAGGTGCTCGCCTGGCGCCTGCGTAACAACCGCCAGGCCAATGGTCAGCCCTGGTTGATTAGCAGTGAGTATCAAGGCGTGACAGACAACCTCAGCTTTGAACGCCTGTTTGGCAAGCTGATTGTATTGCAGGAGATGATGGCGCGCATTGCCGGCGACGCCGACGATCGCCGGGTTAACAGGGTTGTTCATGCAGCCGGTTCGGTCTTTATCCCACTGCCGATTTAAGGTGCATTCAGAGGCGCGCAGGGCGCAGGTGCGCAGGCGCGACAGGTAGCTGACAACAGCTGGCAGCACCGAGGTCTCGGCGATCGCAGCAATTGCCGCTCAGGTGGTAATAATCAGGCGCAGCGCCTGCAGTTGTAAACTGGCATGTTGGATATGCAGGGCGCACTCGTCGATACGATAACGCAGATGCGTCAGCTCCTCCTCACGGATGGCGGGGTTGAGTTGGCGCAGCGCTTCCAGTCGGGCCAGTTCAGCCCCAAGGTCAGCGCGCATGCGGCTCTCTGCGTCGGCAAGGGTGTGCTGCAGTTTTTCCTCGGCCTGTGCGTTGGCCAAACGCATTTTGGCGTCGACTTCCTTGTGCACCTGCTTGATGATCGCCAGGGCAGTGGATTTCTGGACTTTCTCCACCAGCGAGTTGAGCCGAGCATGGGGCACAAGGTCCGCCAGCTGCTTGCCGCTGGCATCAACCAGCAGGCGAATGGGAGAAAGCGGGAGGAATCGCTCCACTTGCAATGCCCGGGGTGCAACACAGTTAATGGTATAGAGCGCCTCCAGCAGCATGGTGCCGGCGGGAATGCCCTTCAGTTTGATGGTACCGATCGTGGCGTTGCCCAGTTCCGTGGAGTGCACCATTTCCATGGCCTCCAGGATCATCGGGTGTTCCCAGGTGACGAAGGCCATGTCTTCCCGTGCCAGGCCCTTTTCGCGGTCGAAGGTGATCGTGGTGCCTTCTTCCGTTACCCCGGGAAAGTGGCCGGTGAGCATGTGCTCGGAAGGGCGCAGTATCAGCGTGTTTTCCGAGTGAAACTCCTGATCCACGCCGAACGCCTCGCACAGGCTTTCAAGGTAAAGCTCCAGATCATCGCTGCTCTCCAGTGCCTGGATCTCATCGATAAGTCCCTGGGCAACTTCGCGCTTGCAGGAATTGCGCTCCAACAGCCGGTCGCGGCCCTCGCGCAGCTCCTGGCGCGTACGCAGGGTGAAGTCGGCAGAGTCAGTGAGCAGGCCTTCGAAAGCCTCGCTGCGCTTTTCCAGCTCCGGTATCAGCCGGTCCCTGAACGTCTGGAAGATCATGTAGCCTGCGGAACAGGAGTCACGGAACAAGTCCAGGCCGCGGTCGTACCAGTCCAGCAGCGTTTCCTGTGCGCTGCCCTCAAGGTAGGGTACGTGAATCTCCACATCCTGCTGCTGGCCGATGCGGTCGAGACGCCCGATGCGCTGTTCCAGCAGGTCAGGATTAAGCGGCAGGTCAAACAAGATGAGGTGATGTGCGAACTGGAAGTTGCGGCCTTCGCTGCCGATCTCTGAGCAGACCAGGGTCTGTGCACCGCCACTCTCGTCAGCGAAATAGGCCGCCGCCCTGTCGCGCTCGATAATTGACAGGCCTTCATAGAAAGCCGCAGAGCGAATTCCGGCACGCATTTGCAGGTGGTGCTCCAGCGCCACAGCAGTGTCGGCATGGGCGCAGATAACCAGTACTTTTTGCGGGCGCAGCGACTTCAGCGTCTTTTCCAGCCAGGCGACGCGGGGGTCGAAATCCAGCCAGCTGTCGTCGAGATAAGGCAGCTCGGGGTGGAGTGCCGAGTCAAGACCCAGCTCAGCCAGTGCATACTGCTCAGGGCAGGGCAGTGGGTAGCGATGCAGGTGCCGCGCAGGAAATCCCTGCACCGCCGCGCGGGTATTGCGAAATAACACGCGGCCTGTTCCGTGGCGGTCCAGCAGTTGTTCTATGAGTTCCTCTGTGTCCTGGCCCAGGTCCAGGTCCTCAGGCAACCCCGGAGGTATTTCGCCGCGCTCCAGTGCGTCGACCATGGTGCTGAGCTGACGGTATTGCTGCTCTTCATCGCAGAACGTTGCCAGGTCATGGAAGCGCGCAGGGTCCAGCAGGCGTAGCCGCGCGAAGTGACTGGCCTGGCCTATTTGTTCCGGTGTCGCAGTGAGTAGCAGCAGGCCGGCACTGTGTGCAGCCAACTGTTCGACAAAGCGGTAGTCTTCGCCAGCGGCCGTTTCGGACCACTGCAAATGATGAGCCTCATCTACCACCACCAGGTCCCAGGGTGCCGCAAGGGCCTGCTCCTGAAGCGCCTCGTTGTGCTCGAACAGTTCCGTGCTGCACAGCACGAGTTGCTCTGTTTCAAACGGGTTGCCCTCTGGCATCTCCGCCAGGCGCTCGCTGTCGAAGAGTGAGAAGTGCAGGTTGAAACGGCGCAGCATCTCTACCAGCCACTGGTGCAGCAGCGAAGGGGGTACCAGCACCAGAACGCGGCTGGCGCGGCCGGTAAGCAGTTGCTGGTGAATAATCATGCCCGCTTCTATGGTCTTGCCCAGGCCAACCTCGTCTGCCAGCAGCACACGGGGCGCATGGCGCTGGCCCACCTCATTGGCGATGTAAAGCTGGTGATGCAGCAGGCTGGTGCGGGACCCCATCAGTCCGCGAGCAGGACTGCCCTGCAGGCGGTCCATGTGCTGCAGGGTGGCAACTCTCAGGGCAAAGGCGGCATTCTTGTCAAAGTGACCGTTGAGCAGGCGCTGCTGTGGTGTCGTCAACTGTACGAAGGCGTCAAGTTCCAGCTCGGAGACGGTCAGCTGTTCCTCATGATGATCCGTCCCTGTATACATCAGCAGTCCCTGATGTTCGTCCACGCCGGTGACGACCAGTTCCACGCCGTCGATCGTGCTGATGTGGTCGCCGTCCTTGAACCGCAGTCGGGTCAGTGGCGCGTTCTCTATGGCATAGGTGCGTTCCTCGCCCACGGCCGGGAAACTCAGCGTGATACGTCGGGGCTCAACGTCGACGACGACACCCAGTCCCAGTTGTGCGTCGGCATGACTCACCCAGCGTTGGCCGATGAGATATTCCATCAAGCGTCCCCGAAAAATAATCTGTGGCTGTTACGGTAGACCTGTTCCAGCAGTTCTTCCACTTCCAGTTGCATGGTCTTTGCGACCTGCTCTGCGATGAAAGGTAAGTAGAAAGGTGCGTTGGGCCTGCCCCGGTAAGGAACCGGGGTCAGGTAGGGCGCGTCCGTTTCCAGCAGCGCTTGTTCGACGGGTGTTGCGGCGATCACCTCGCGTACATTTTCAGCCCGGTTAAATGTGGCAATACCGTTGAAGCCGAGCATGAAGCCTTCGTCCAGGCAGTACTTTGCCAGCGCCATGCCAGAGGTAAAGCTGTGTATCACGCCTTTGCGTGGCAACTGTGCGGAGAAATTCGCCAGTATGGCCTGGGTGTCCTCATCTGCGTCCCGGGTATGCACAACGATGGGTAGTCCTGTGTCCACCGCAATCTGTAGTTGTTGCTCGAAGACCTGTCGCTGCACCGCCCGGTCGGCATGATCGTAGTAGTAGTCCAGGCCGATCTCCCCCACCGCGACAATGCGCTCGTCCGCGAGACCATCGCGAATGCGCGCTGCCACGGCATCGTCGTAGTGCTCTGCTTCGTGAGGATGAATACCCTGTGTACCCCAGATATCCGGGTGGTCTTGCGCAAGGCCCCGCACGGTGTCGAGGTTGTCGGGCGAGACGGCGATGGTGATGATCTTCTCTACGCCTACTTCACGCGACCTGTCCAGCGTGCGCGTGAGCTCATCACCATCAAGGTAATCCAGATGGCAGTGGGTCTCGATAATGGGCGTCTTGAAATGGGGTATTTCGCGTGGTTTCTTCTTGCTCATTTTGCCTGCTGTTGTCCTCGCTTAGCGTCTCGCGGTGACGCGCTGGCGCAGCTTTCTCGGCTGGGTCGGGCGCAGGTCGCGGATGGTACAGGTGATCTGCTCCCATAGCCAGTTGTGCAGCGGCGAGTTTTCCGTGCGTTGGTGGGTCACCAGCACATAGTCGAGACTGGCATCCTCTTCCCAGGGCAGGGGCAGTGCGGTTATCCCCTTGCTGATGTTTTCGTTCTGCGTCAGGTAGGCCGGGGCGGGCATGTAGTAGTCGGTGTGGCGTAAGACTTCCATTGCCGTCATCAGGTGAGATATCTCCAGTGAGCCCCGGCCCGGCAGTGCGGACTGTTCGAACAACTGCGCGATGCTGCGCACTTCGAGCTGCTCCCAGTCTGAGACGTAGAGGCGGATCACCGGGTAGTGGGAGAGCAACGAGGAATCCGAAAGCGTCCCGCAAAGTGGATGGCCGTCACGCAGTAACAGGGCGGGAGGGCTGCCCCCCAGGCCTTTCACCCTGAACTCCTCTCCGTAGTGGGCCTGTTTGATATGTACGGCGAAGTCCAGTTTTCCCAGAGCCAGTTGTTCCAGCTGGTTCTCCACCCGGGTAATGATACGCAGGTTGAGGTGAGGTGCCTGTGCCTGCAGCCGCTCGGCCAAAGTCGGCAGCAGGGCGAGGCCGATATACTCGGACAGGGCTATGGTTATCTCCTCGTTCGCTGTGGCCGGGTCGAACTCATTTATGGTCACCAGCTGGCTGATCCCACCAAGGATGGTGCTCAGTCCGCGCTCCAGTTCCAGTGCCCTGGGGGTGGGTTGCATGCCGTGGCTGGCGCGGGTGAAAAGGGCGTCGCCAAAGAGCGCGCGCAGGCGAGAAAGAGTCTTGCTCATCGCCGGCTGGGTTATAAACAGACGCTCAGCGGCTCTGGATACACTTTTCTCTTCCAGTAAAACCTGCAGTGAAATCAACAGGTTGAGGTCTATCTTGGCGAGTTCTCTGGTGTTCATGGTTATGATATAAATTCAATTCATGATTACTATAAAGTAAATACATTTAATATATATCATAACTTTGCCTAGGATGAATACAACTCGAAACACCAGCCCCATGCCGGGGCTGGCAGCGCCCTCAGGGGTGTTGGTGATGGTATTCCATCCAGGTCCAGGAGAGTTATTTCAAACCCGCCTCATGGCGGGTTTTTTTATGCTCGCAAAGGTCTCGCTTCAGTGGTTGGGCGCAGCAGTCGCAGTGTCGCCCCGATAGCGCCGGATTGGAGCGACCAGTAGGGCTGGGGGGAGCAGCAACCTGCTCGCGGAGCCTGGCCCGTCGCTATGCTTTATTTGAGTTTCGGCTTCACCTTGGCGGGGGTTTTGCGCCTGGCAGCGGGTCTTTTTCTGGCAGGGGCTTTTTTCTTTGCCGGTGCCTTTTTCTTTGCCGGTGCCTTTTTCTTTACTGGTGCCTTTTTCTTTGCTGGTGCTTTTTTCCTGGCGGTCGCTTTCTTTTTGGCCGGCGTGCTGGTGGGCGTTTTTTTCCTGGATGCGGATTTGGTTTTAGTTTTGGCTTTGCTGCCGGGGTCTGCTCGCTTGCGTTTTGGCGTGTCTATTTTGGCCCGTGCCTGCCCTGCCTTGCTGGCAGGCAGGTTCTCGGTCGCCGCCGCATAGAGTTCCTCATAGGAAGCGACCAGACAGTCGTGATAAAACTCGGGGTCAGGCATGATGTTGCGGTCGCCCAGTACCGTCAGCGTAAGTTTGCCGGCATAACTGAAGGCGGCGTGGAATAGTCCCATGCGTGGCGTGAGTACGCCCAGGCCATAGTAGTCGACCATCTTCGCACCCGCGCAGTAAAGGGGGAAGTCCGGCCCCATTACGTTGGTGACCACGGTGGAGATGTTGACCGGCAGGTACTTTGACAATTCGTTACGTGACCAGATACCGGCCACGGTGCGAGTGACGGCCGGTGAAAATACCCCGGCAATCTTGAGCGCGTCCACCAGCGGACTATGCTCACCGCTTTTGATGGCATCGGCGCTGGACTGGTGAATCGACCTGAGTCTCTCCATGGGGTCATCGATGTCGGTGTGCAGCGACGCAAAGACACTGCCTACCTGGTTGTTGTCCTCGGTGCTGTCGCGGCGCGTACGCATGTTCAGCGGGATGGCGGTTGCCAGTGAGCCCTCGGCGGGTGCTTCCCCTTTGGCATCCAGGTAGCGCTTTAATGCGCCGCCCACTACTGCCAGCACAGCGTCGTTAATGGTGGTGTCGGCGGCGTTCTTGATGTCCTTGAAGCCATCCAGCGGAAATTCCGCCGCATCAACCACGCGGTGCGGGCCGACGGCTTTATTGAGAATGGTTGTAGGTGCGGAAATGTCCGGAGAGGGTAGTTCCTTGCGCGCGACATCAATCGCGTAGCGACCCAGTGCCAGGGTGTTTTTCACTGTACCGCGCAATAACCCAGCCGTGTTTTTCGCGGAATTGACTGACGCTTTGGTTAACAGTTCGGTCACGCTGGGTTCGCTATCGACCAGGCGCGGGTTCCTCGGCTTGCTCTGTGTCCGGGCCCGGGTTGGCCACCAGGTCGTGCAGCAGCGCCATGAACGAGGAACCGCCGGCACCGTCCACCAGTGCGTGATGCATTTTGGTGTAAATGGCGAAACAGTTCCTTGGCAGGTTGGGAATATTGTCCAGGCCCTCGATGATGTAGGCCTCCCAAAGAGGGCGGGACATATCCAGTGGCCGCGAATGCAGTCGTGCTACCTGTATGCAGAGCTGGCGCCAGTCGCCAGGTTCCGGCAGCGCGATATGGCGCAGGTGAAACTCCACGTCAAAGTTGGCGTCCTTGACCCAGTAGGGGCGGTCAAGCCCGCCAGGTACTTCCACCAGGCGAGTGCGAAACAACGGCTGTTTGCCCAGGCGGCGTTCGAAACTGGAAATGACATCCTTGAAGCGCACGAAACCGCCGGGAGCCGTGGACGGGTCGTATATGCCCAGTCCGCCGACGTGTTGTGGGGTGTTGCTCTGTTCCAGGTTGATGAAAGCGGCGTCGAGTATTCCGAGTTGTTTCATGGTGTTTTCCGCGCCCGTGGGCGGCTTTAAATAGGGCAAAAAAGAAGGCGTCGTTATATCATTGTTAGCTTAATCAAGCCAGAAAGGTGATCAATACTTGCGCAGTGAGCCAAATAGCTGGCCGCGGCAGTGGCTGTGTGCCGCAGTGCTGGGTTTCTGTGCCGTCGCCGCCCAGGGGCAGCCCACCGCCTATGGGCAGGACTTTGTGCGTCTTGGCGCAAGCTGGCCTGAGGGGCTGCCCGGCGCCGGGCAGGCCGGGCCGGTCGCTGCCCCTGCATCCGGGCAGGCTTACGTCGACCAGCTGCGAGAGTTGGAACTGGAGCAGGGGCCTTATTCGGCCGGGTTGGCTGAGCCACTGGATTCGCTTGGGCGCTACTACCTGGCGCAGGGGCTGCACCCGCAGGCCGTGGCCATGTATTCGCGTGCGTTGCACGTGGTGCGCATAAACGATGGTCTATACAGCCAGCGCCAGTTGCCGCTGTTGCGGGGATTGCTATCGGCATACCGTGAAGCGGAGGACTGGGAGACGCTGGATGAGCGCTATGCATACTTCTTCCGCCTGCTGGGTAACGGGAAGCCTCCCTTTACCGAACTGCGGGTGCGTGCTGCACTGGAATTCCTGCGTTGGCAGAGAGAGGCGCTGCGCCTGGATTTCCCTGGCGAACGGCGTCGCCTCCTGTCACTGATCAACCTGAACGAGGCGATACTGGATGCAGTGTCGCTTGACATCGGCGCGCCTTACGCCTGGCGAAGAGACCTGGCCTTCAGTCAGTTACACAACCTGTACCTGCTGGGTCAGCGCGTGGAAGCACGCGATGAACGAGTGATTGTCCCCGGCCCTTCTGACTACATCGGCGCAAAGCCGCTGAGTGTCGACCTTGAGTCGCAGCAATTGGACAGCCTGCTGCGATCAGCGCCCCGTCGCGGGGCCGACCTGGTGCAGCAGTTACTGCCTGCCGCCGCGGTGGAGGGGACCCGGGAGGAAGCTGCGCTTAAGCTGGTGCTGGCAGACTGGTATTTCTGGCACGGCAATCAGCGGCGGGCAACGGAGGTCTATCGCCAGGTGGTGAATACATTGTCGGCGGCGGGTGAAGACGAATTGCTACAGGCGTGGTTAGGGGAGCCGGTGGAACTTCCGGACAATGGCGTATTCTGGCAACCAGCGGAAACGGCCGCCGACGCAGTAACAGTGGTTAACGCACGCTATGACATTGCCGCCAGCGGTAGGCTTCGCAACCTGGAAGTGGAGCTGGTCTCGGGAAGCGAAGAGGTATCCATCGGTGGCTTCAGGCGGCGTTTGGCCGCAACGCTGTTTCGCCCCCGTTGGTCGGCGGGGGAGGCTCAGCCAGTGGCGGGCGTCAGTCGAAAGTACCGGCTGCTCGACTAATGCGACTTACGCGTTTTCCAGCACCATAATTGCGCCTGAAGCTTCGATAGTGCCGCGGGTACGCCACTCCACCACCTCCGCACAGTATTTCTCGGCGCAGCGTTCGGCGACCTCGAAAAAAGGCGAGCGCTCAGGGTCAGCAATGAGGATTTGCTTCACCCCGGCCTTTACCGCCCGGTTGACCATATTGGTAACCGGCTTGACCAGTTCATCCCAAAAGCAGATGTCGGCCGCAATAAGCATGTCGTACTGGGCAAGCTGCTTTGTGGTCAGTTTCTCGAAGCGTGATACCAGGTGCTGCGTTTCGACGCCGTTGATGTCTGCTGTTGCCTGCAGAAACGGAAAAACGTCAGGATCCGCGTCCACCGAGGTGACCGAGGCACCGAAATTCTTCGCACACCAGATGCCGGCAATACCCCATCCGCAGCCCACGTCGATGACGGACTGGCAGTGCTCTGGCGGATTTTTCTTCAGGTAGTCTATGAGCAGGCAGCTGGACTTCCACAGCTTATTGCCATGTATCGAGGGTTCTACGCCCTGGCGTTTGATTCGGCGAATGGCAGGGTGCGAGCCCGTTGGCATTCTGGCGCCGCGGAAGCGACGTTCGGTACGTATTTTCTTGGCCAAGTTTACTCCTTGTTGGCGGTGATCCAGATCGGTGATGTCCACGCCCTTTCCTGCAAAGTCGGGGCATAGAACGGTTGCTGCGCCGGATCCAGGCAACAGCGACCGAATACGTCGCCGATGGCGCCCTCGTCCTGCATTTTAGCGGTTTGCGCTGCGGCCTGCTCGGCACAGTTGCTGGCAAAGGGGTTAACGCCGCTCGCCTGGCACTGCAGGGTGCTCCATCGACAGGAGGGGTTCTCCAGCACCCGCACGTAGTAGAAGGCAGACTCATCAGGATTGTACTGTGGATCATGCCAGACCGTGCAGAGATTTTTGTGGCCACTGCCTGTGGGTTGGCAGTTTTGGGGGTCTACTCCGGCTCCGTTGTCGGCAGAACCGGCGACGTCATAAACTTTTTCAAATACTTTTCCCTGAGCGTTTACCCAGCCTTTAATGATCTGCACTCGTTGCAGGTCCAGCCCGGGTGATCCGTCAACGCCCGGATCCTTGGTCGCGCTCACCAGAAACGCAGG
This sequence comes from uncultured Gammaproteobacteria bacterium, assembly GCA_963845135.1. Classification (GTDB taxonomy): domain Bacteria; phylum Pseudomonadota; class Gammaproteobacteria; order Pseudomonadales; family Halieaceae; genus Halioglobus. The sequence continues at coordinate 306,889 of CAWJQW010000012.1, forward strand.
AGACTGTTCCGGCGCAGCCAGCTCCGCACCCATGGGCACGCCCGTATCGTAGGCTTTGGCAATCATCTGAGGGTCCTCGCAGAGTCCCTGGTCCATTTGCGCGCCGGCGAAAAAACGCACGACGGGGCGAGTGCCGCTGGTCGCGTAAGCCTCGCGGCGGCGCATGCCTGCAAAGATGGCGTCGCGGGAGTTTTCTTCGGCCCAGACCACTGCCAGTCCACCGGGGTTGTCAAAAAAGTGATCCTGCACGTTGCGATATCCGGCATCCCTGCGCCCCAGGTGCCCGGTATAGTTGTTCTCCTCTGCGCCGCCCGGTGAGGCACTGTGCGTGTCTGTACTGCCGATGAAACCGGGTTTGAACGGGTTGATCCCGGTTTCCTGCCCCAGTGCCAGGCCGTCCTTGAGCACATTGCGCACCATGTTGCGCCGGCCAAAGTCATCCAGCGAAACCGGTTCGGCCTCGTCGGCGCGCACTTCTCCATACAGTGTACTGAGCATGGCCAGGTTATCAGCCTCCACTTGCTCGAAGTCGCAGAGTTCATCCTCGGTATCCAGGCCGCGACCCGCCAGCCGGTCATAGCGACATTCGCTGGCGGCCTTGTGCTGCACCAGCTCTACCAGCGGCTCGAAAAACAGGCGCTCCTGGGCTTCCTGCTCGCTACTCGGGTCGGGAAACATGAGTCCGCGGCTGAGATTGGGGTTATGCGGAATGGCCAGTACATCGCATCCGGGAATGCCCTCTATGCATTGCTCGCGCAACTGTCGCCAGAGCTCCGGCACATTTTTTGAGCCGGTGTCATAGGTGGATATCGCCGTCTCCGTTACCTGGTCATTGCGAAAGATAACGTTGCGATGCAAGTTGGCGTAGTTGGGCGCATCGGTGTATTCGTAACCAATAAACGTGGTGAAACTGCACGCTTCGCTGCGATCGTAGTGTTCTTCTGCCGCCGCCCTTATTCCCCCCCAGGCCTCCTTGTGTGCGGCGTCGCAGTCGTCCATCTTGCACAGCATGGATTCTGCCTTTTGCGCGCTATCGTCCACCACGCCAATGGTGACCCAGTACTGTGCTGCCAGCAGTTGCACGATATACCAGTCGCTGCGACCGGCGATGCAAGCCGGGAACCAATAGGCGAGTTTCGAGGCATCCTGTGTGCACAGGTTGATGGGGCCAAGGAACTCTGCATGGTCTGTTACCGCGGTGAAGTCCAGTGGCCTCTTTAACTGGGCCCTGAGCGTCTGCTGACCATCGGCATCGGACAGGGTAATGGCCTCGCCCCTGGCATATCGGTAAGCGGCAGAGGGGTCATTGCGCTGACTGGAGACATAGCTGTCAAATGAATAGCTGGTGTGGACATGCAGGTCGCCGAACAGGGGTTTGCGGGTGGCGCTGTAATCCGCACAGGGCTCGCGCGATTCAGTGCGATCAAATGCATGTGCGGTGCTACCGCTGCAAAGGGTGAGCAATAAGCCTACTTTTAGTGTTCTTATTATTGCGTTTTTCATGGTGGCTGCCCTGCGCTGTCATTCGACTAGAGGTCGATATCTTATCCCATACCCCGCTGAATACCGTCGCGTGATCGAAAAGTGGATCGACCAGTGCACGATATTGACCTTAGTCAAGGCTGCTTCCCGGGGAGTGTGTCAAAAATAGGACGAGAGTCAGGTTTATTGCTGGGTCCTGCTAAAGTACTGGTTGTGATGTCAGGATATCGCCAGCAAACGCTGAGCCGATAGTGGTAGCAAAATAAGACGCCGGCTCCAGGAGATATAAATATAATGATGCGGTCTATAACCGTGCAGGTAATCGCCCTGTGTTTGTGTGCTGCCTCGGCCTTTGCGGCCTATGGCGCCCCGGCAGACTACGCCATGCAGTTACCCGGAGCCGCGCGCTCCCTGTTGCTGGATGTCGCCGTGGCCGGTGAGCGATTGGTAGCCGTGGGCGAGCGCGGCCACATTGTTGTCTCTGAAGATGAAGGCCAGACCTGGGTTCAGGTTGCAGTGCCGACAACGGCCATGCTCACCCGGGTTTTCTTTGTTGACGACAATACAGGTTGGGCTGTAGGTCACGACGGCAATGTATTGCATAGCCGCGACGGCGGCCGGACCTGGACTCTGCAGCGGGATGGTCTGGCTGACCAGGTGCAGATCAATGAGGACAACGCCGGGCGTTCACTGGCTCTGGTGGAAGCGCTGCAGGCGCAGCTGGCCGTGGCGGACGAAGATGCTCGCGAGTCATTGCAGGATGCGTTGGACGAGGCCCAGTGGGCGCTGGAAAACGCGCGTGAAAAGCTCGACATGCCGGTCTATGCTCCACCGCTGATGGACATATGGTTTGCAACCCCCGAGCGGGGCTGGGCTGCCGGTGCCTACGGGACGCTGCTGCGCACGGCCAATGGCGGTCGCGATTGGGCCGACTGGTCCTATCGTGTTGACAACCCGGAGGAGCTTCACCTCAACGGCGTGGTGGGCGACGCGTCCGGTGCCATTTACCTCGCGTCCGAATGGGGCACGGTATTTGTCTCAACCAGCGCGGGCGAAAGCTGGCGCACCTCTGCAACCGGTTATGACGGCAGTTTTTTCGGTTTGGTGACAAACCCACAAACGGGCAGTGTGTTCGCCTATGGTCTTCTGGGGACAATTTATCGCAGTAACGATCAGGGTATTAGCTGGAGTCCCCTTGAAAGCATGGTGCGAACCAGTCTGTTCGGTGCGGATGCAAGCGATGGCCTGGTTATCTTTGTTGGCCAGGGCGGTGCGGCCACGCTAACCGAGGACGATGGAGAGTCCTTTAACCCCATGGTGCAACCTCAGCGCGCGGGCCTGTTCGGTGTCGCGACGCTTGGTGCGGGCAGGTTTATTGCCAGCGGGGAGGGCGGTAGCAAAATATTGCTCAGGGCAGCCCGCGGAGACTCGGTCAATGAATAACTCCCCGTTGCACTACGCCGCTACGGAAGACGCACGGCTGCCGGAAAAGCTTATCTTTGGTCACCGGCCAACCGTGCTGGTGTTGTTCCTGTTCGCCACGCTCTTTCTTGCCTGGCAGGCTTACCACGTCAAACCCGATGCCAGTTTTTCCAAGCTCATTCCGCAGGGTCATCCTTTTGTACAGAAGATGAACGCGCATATGCGCGACCTGCGCGCCAGCGGCGCCAGCCTCAAGGTCTCGGTGGCGGTGAAGGAAGGCGACATTTTTAACGATGAGTACCTGTCTACGCTGGGACAGATTGCAGATGAAATTTTCTACATTCCCGGGGTAAACAAGAATGGCTTGAAGAGCCTGTGGAGCCCCGACGTTCGCTGGACCATGGTAACCGAGGAGGGCTTTGAGGCGGGCTCGGTGATTCCGCCGGAGTACGACGGCTCCGAGGCATCGCTGGAGAGGCTGCGGTTAAACCTGACCCGCTCGGGCACCATCGGTCGCATGGTAGCCAATGACTTCAAATCCACCATTATTGAAGTGCCTGTCTGGGACGTTGACCCCACGACCGGCGAGTATCTCAACTACCTGACCTTCTCCCGGGATATGGAAAGGCTGGTGCGACAGAGCTATGAGAACGACAATATCAGCGTTCACATCATCGGTTTCCCCAAGATCATCGGTGACTTGCTCGAGGGCATTGGCGCAATACTGCTGTTCGCGGTGATTACGCTGGTCATTACCGCCATTTTGCTCTGGCTGTACACGCGCTGCTTACGCGCCACCTTTGCGCCGCTGGTCACCTCGGTCATGGCTGTAATCTGGCAGCTTGGCCTGCTCAACCTGATGGGCTATGGCCTTAATGCCTACTCGATTCTGGTTCCGTTTCTGATCCTTGCCGTTGGCGTCAGCCATGGCGTTCAGGTCATCAATGCCATTGCCCTGAATATGCAGGAGGCCGGTCACCGCTTGTTGGCGGCAAGACTGGCGTTTCGTTCGCTCTACATTGCGGGTATGACGGCGCTGATCAGCGATGGGGTCGGCTTTTTCACATTGCTGGTCATTGATATTGAAGTCATCCAGGAGCTGGGCATTGCAGCCAGCGTTGGCGTAGCTGCCATTATCTTTACCAACCTGGTTTTACTGCCCGTACTGATGTCCTACGTTGGCATCAGTGACAAGGGCGTGGATCATATGAAACTTGACCCGGAGCATCGCCATCGGCTCTGGTCACTGGTATCTGCATGCGCCACTCGCAAAGTGGCCAGTGTCTCCATTGTGATTGCGGTTCTGGGCTATAGCATCGGGATTATTGGTGGGCAAAATCTTGCGATTGGTGATCTTGATGCGGGCGCGCCTGAACTGCGTCCCGACTCCCGCTATAACCTGGACAATGCTTTCATAACCGAAAACTATGCGGTGAGCACCGACATCCTGGTGGTTATGGTGGAAACGCCGGTGCAAGCCTGCACGCGTCATGATGTTGCCTCGCTGATCGACAAGTTCGACTGGTACATGGAAAACGTACCCGGCGTGCAGTCGGTGATTTCCCATGCTGACGTGATGCGCCTGACCTCCATGGCGCTTAACGAGGGCAATCCGCGCTGGCAGACACTGTCACGCAATCAGCGTGCCCTCGATGGTTCAGCGGCGAGGGTACCGCGCGCCTTGATGAACCTGGACTGCAGCCTGGCCACGGTGGCGATCTACCTTGACGATCATAAGGCGCAAACGCTGTCTGCAGTGGTCGACGCGGTGCAACGCTTTGAGCAGGAGTATGGCAACGAACAGGTGAATTTTGGGCTTGCGGCGGGTAACGCGGGTATCGAAGCGGCCACCAATGAAGAAATTTCTGTGGCACAAAAGCAGATACTGGGCCTTGTTTATACCGTGGTTGCTGCGCTGGTATTTCTCAGTTTCCGCAGCCTGGTCGCTGTGATTTGTATTGTCGTGCCATTGGGCCTGACTTCGGCACTGTGCCAGGCGCTGATGGCGCAGCTGGGCATCGGTATCAAGGTCGCGACGCTGCCTGTCGTTGCGCTTGGCGTGGGCGTGGGGGTGGATTACGGCATCTACATCTACAACCGCCTGACGTTTTATCTGAAGCAGGGTGTACCCATGCAGGAAGCCTACTACCAAACCCTGTCCACTACCGGCCGCGCTGTCGCATTCACCGGTATCGCGCTGGGCGTAGGGGTCATTACCTGGATTATGTCGCCGATAAAGTTTCAGGCTGACATGGGCATTCTGCTCACCTTCATGTTCCTCTGGAATATGGTGGGAGCGCTGTGGCTGTTGCCGGGACTGGCTTATTTTCTGGTTAAACCGGAGAAACATGTGGGTCTGGGCAAGCCTGTGCAAACAGGCGAGAAAACGCCAGCTGGCCAAAACAACGAAGTTCAACCTGGATAAAGGGGAGCACCATGAACACGAAAGGGAATTCCATGCCCATCTCCAGCGCAGTGAGATTGGCGCTGCTGGCACTGGGGGTAAGCAGTATGCCGGCACAGGCACTGCAATATGACTGGGGCGAATGGCTGTTTAATGTTGATACGACACTGGGCGCGAGTGCCCAGTGGCGCACCGAGTCGCGCAATAAGGACATGGCTTTTGATGAAAATGCCCTGAACTTCAATGACGGCAACAATAACTTCGACCCGGGCCTGGTTTCCAACAATATGAAGGTCATCCTGGAATTTGGCGGGGAATACAAGAACTTCTCGTTCTTTGTGCGCGGTGACGCCATGTATGACTGGGTCTATAACGAGAACAAAAGCGACTTGAGTGATGCGGCTTATCCCAGCTATAACAATGGTATTCCCGCCGGCGGGAATCTGCAGCAGGGTGAGTACCCGCGCGACACCATTGTCGAGCATGGTCGACGTACGCGCCTGCTGGATGCTTTCGTGACCTATAACTTTGGCCTGGGGGACCAGAGCGGTGCGGTACGTTTTGGCCGTCAGGTTATCAGCTGGGGCGAGTCAACATTCTATCCGGGTATCAATGCCCTGCAGAACCCGATTGATGCGGTGGCTGCGCTGGCCCCCGGTACCGAGACCAGGGAAATCTTTCTGCCGACCTCGGCCATCGACCTGAAGTGGGACTTTACCGCAAACCTCAGCACGGAGCTCTATTACAAGCTGGACTGGAAGCCCTCGACACTGCCCGGTGTGGGCAGCTTTCTCAGCACCAGTGACACTACCGGCCCGGGCGCAGAGCGCACCTTGCTGGGCCCGCTGGGTGCCGCCCCGGTGATTTCACGCGACACGCCGGACGATGACGGCCAGTGGGGCCTGGCCCTGCGCTATCTCACCGACGGCGGCAGTAACTTCGAACTGTATTATGCCAATGCGCATCACAATCTTCCCGGTGCCGACGTCATCATTAATCTCGCAGATCCCTCCCAGTCGTTTTCGCGCGAGGTTTACCTGGATGATATCCCCTTATGGGGGGCCAGCATGTCCTCATTGGTGGGCGAAGCGCAGGTGTATCTCGATGCGGTGTATTCTGAAGAGATGCCGTTCGTCGACCTGACCTCGGAGTTTGGCGAGGGCGGTACCTTTGAGCGCAGCAAGATGGTGCGAGGCCACTACTACCAGGTCGCGTTGGGCTTTACCGATATCTACACCGCCTTCCCCTGGCTTTCAGAGCAAATCACGCTATTGGGCGAGGCGCTCTACCAGGGCAATAACCTGGGCGTTGATGAAATCATTCCCCCGCCTGCGGGGATTACGCCCCCCGGGGAACGCAACCTTCGTGTCACTGATACGGCATGGGGCTACCAGTTCCGCGTGCAAATGAAGTACTACTCTGTGATTCAGGGCATGGATGTGACCGTGCCTATCACCTTCAAGCATGACGTGGACGGTTACGGGAATGCCAATGCACTGAGCAACGGCCTGGTCGAGGACATGAAAACGGCATCTATCGGCTTCGATGCCTTTTACCTGACCAACTGGCAGTTCAGCGGGAAATACGCCTGGTACTGGGGAGCTGAAATTCCCGACGACCGGACCCTGGCCGACCGTGACAACATATCCCTGAGTGTGAAGTATGTATTCTGATGAACAAATAGGAGAGAGGATTATGCGCAGTATGTTACGACCCCTGACCGCTGGAGTGGCCTCTGCGCTGCTGGTGGTGACGGCGGTCCAGGCCAAAGTGCCTGAAGAGGAAGCCGCCAGGCTTAATGGTAAAGACCTTACTCACTTCGGTGCCGAGGTGGCCGGCAATGCGGACGGCTCCATTCCCGCCTGGACGGGCAAGTGGAAGGGCGTGCCGCCCGGGCTGGAATATGGTGGCCCCGGTGAGCCGCGTCCCAATCCCTATGCTGACGAAGAGCCATTGCTGGAAATTACCGCGACAAACTATGAGGCGCACAAGGAGCATTTGTCCGAGGGGCAGCAGGCTTTATTCCAGCGTTATCCTGACTACCGGATTGTGGTCTACCCGTCCCATCGCGACTTTGCCATGCAGGACCGCATGGTTGCCAAGACGCGCTGGAATGCGACTAATACCGAATTGGTCAACGATGGTGAGGGTTTGAAAAACTACAACGGGGGCATCGCGTTCCCGATCCCCAAGAGTGATCGTGAAGTGCTGTGGAATATGCGCACCACGGGCTGTACGTCCGCTTATAATGTCGCCTACGACGGCTATGGTGTCTTTGCCAATGGCGAGCGCGCCCACGATGCCGTCGACTTTACCCAGTCCGCGCCTTTCAATAACCCCGAAGACCCGGATACCGGGGTGACCGAAGAGCAGCGTGGCGACCGCTCCGTGTGGACGATCAGCGAGCGCCTCGCGCCCCCCCGTACCAAAGGCCAGATCACCATTGTCGCCGACCCCCTGGACTTCAAGCAGGGCAAGCGTAATGCCTGGCAATACGACCCGGGCACGCGTCGGGTGCGCAAGGCACCGGCGATCGGTTATGACAACCCGGACGGCCCCGGCGGCATGCAAACCATCGACGACCACAAGGGTTTCAACGGTCCCTTCGACCGATTTACCTATTCCTTGCTGGGTAAAAAGGAAATCTACATCCCTTACCACAATTACAAATTTAACGATAAAAGAGTGGGTACCCTCGATGATCGCCTGACCACGCACTTTCTCAACCCTGACTATGTGCGCTTCGAGAAGCACCGTGTCTGGGTGGTGGAAGCCAATCTCGCCGAGGGCAAGCGGCACGCTTACAAGAAGCGTCGCTGGTATATCGACGAGGACGGCTGGAACCCGGTGATGTCGGAGAATTTTGACGGGCGCGGCAATCTCTGGCGGGTAGGGTATTTCCTCTCGGACTACGAGTACCAGATTGATTGCTACGAAAAACATTCACAGGTGTTTATGGATCTGCCTTCAGGGGGTTATGTCAGTAACTTCATTACCATCGACAGGAAGGAGGGTATTCATAATATTCCGTACCTGGAGGCGGACGCATTTACGCCGGCCAACCTGCGTAAATTGGCCAAACGCTGATACCACCGCCAGCGACTCCAGAAACCCCGCTCTACGCGGGGTTTTTTTTTGGTTCTTCGCGCATTAGCGGGGAACAGCCAGAGAATGTTCCATCCTGAAATGCGGCCACTGTAATCGTGGTGTACCCCCGGTAGATCGAACCCACTTTTGACGCTCTTCCGGGGGATACCACGATCACAGCGGCCTTCTTCCATGGGGAGGACAGCACGAATGGGGTAAACCTTCCAAGGGCGTGGGGGTTTGTTTCCAACCAGGGAAGGCTTACTCCATTCGTGCTGTCCGCTTAGCAAGCTGGAGCATTCACTTGCTCCACCACGCTAATGCGCGAAGAGCCTTTTTTTTGCAAGGTGGTGTAACGCATTGGGCTGGTATAGGATTGCGGGAGCACTGGCGGCAAAGACTGGCAGGCATAAGGTAGGGAAGAACATGACAACACCAAGAAGGCAGGTGGAACTGCTGGAGAAAAACCGCCCTCGCCAGGAGCGGGCCAAGCGCACCTATGAGTCTATTCTGGTCGCAGCTGCAGAGCTCCTGGTAGAGGTAGGGATAGAGCGGATTTCCACCAACTTGATCGCTGAAAGAGCCGGCATTACGGTGCCCGCGCTGTATCGCTATTTCCCCAACAAATACGCCGTCATCAACGCGCTGGGCGCGGATCTGATGGATCGCCAGAACCTGGTGTTTCGGGAATGGTTGGACACCTATTTGCAGGAGGGCAACCCGCAATCGCTGCTGTCGCATGTCTATGAAGTGCTCAGGGCCACGTATGATGTGACCGGGAACAGGTGGGTGGCATTGAGATTGTCCAGGCATTACGCGCCGTTGCGCCCTTGCAAGAGCTGCGTCTGGAATCGCATCGCCTGGTCTCTGAGCAGTTCGCCCAGTTCCTGGGTAAATTGCTGCAGCGGCCGGTCGATGAGGAGTTGTTGATCCAGGCCCGCGTCACCGTGGATATCGGCTACAGCACCGTGGAAATGGCGCTGGAAGACAGCGCGTTGCCCGTTGAACGGGTACTGCGCCAGGGCGCCAGGATGCTGGAAATGTACTGGCGCAGCAGTGCCGGCCTGCCGGTGACTTAAAGGCCTTCTACATCCTCTGCCTGGGGCCCCTTGTCCGTGTGTGATTCCACGAAGCTGACACGCTGGCCCTCGCGCAGGCCCCGGCGACCCTCGCCGCGAATTGAACGGAAGTGTACGAAAATCTCCTCACCGGTATCCTTGGTGATAAAGCCAAAACCCTTCGATACGTTGAACCACTTCACCTGGCCTTCCTCTCGCGGCCCTGTGGCTGTTGCGGCCGGTGCATCCTCTTCGGCGTTGTAGTCGTTCTCCAACACCGGTGCCTGGGTCGCAGAACCTGCCGGCACAGACACCAGCAAGGCGGTAATGACGGTGGCGGCGACCAGTACAAGTGGCATAGGCAGGGACGGCACAAAATAGACGAGTGCCGAGGCCGCGGCAGCGACGGCCAGGGCGATGATAATTTTTACAACTGGATTCATGGGTGCCTCATTGTCAATGGCGCTGCTGGCGATCTGTGCTAAAGCCAGTGCAGCGCCTAACCCTCGCGGGCGAAAATAAAAAAAGCGAAAGCGCGGACAAGCGCCTTCAGCCTCGCTGTATTGATCCTTAAAACCGGAGCCGGGTATGTACTGCCCGGCCGCAGACTACAACTTGTGGACGTCTTCTGCCTGCAGGCCCTTGGGGCCTTCTATCAGGTTGAACTCCACTTGCTGTCCCTCGTTGAGGGTGCGATACCCGTCTCCCTGGATGGAGCGGAAGTGGACGAAGATATCGTCATCACCTTCTTCGCGGGTAATAAAGCCAAATCCTTTTGCATTGTTGAACCACTTTACCGTGCCGTTTACACGATCACTCATACCACTATCCTCGGTTTTAGCGTTTTGCTTTTATTATGCTCCACCGACTCAGGGGGCGATGGAGACGTGAAACCTTTGGTGCCGAGGGCTTTACATCTGGTCGATGCGTTGCGCCTGTTCCCGCAATTTTTGCAGCGCCTGCTCCAGGCCCTGCATCTTTTCCCGCTCCTTCTCTACGACGGCTGCGGGTGCCTTGTCGACGAATGCGCTGTTGGCTAACTTTCCCTGGACCCGTTGCAGATCGTTATTCAGCTTCTCAATTTCCTTGCCGAGGCGAGCAAGCTCGGCTTCCTTGTCTATCAGGTCGGCCATGGGGACCAGGATCTCCAGGTCTCCCACCAGGGCAGTAGCCGCCACGGGTGCTTCCTCTGTCGGCTCAAGCCAGGTGATCTCCTCCAGCTTCGCCAGCTTGCGCAGGAATGGCGCATTTTCTGTCAGTCTGCGCTGATCTTGCTCATTGCCATTTTTCAGCAGCACTGTCAGTGCTTTGCCAGGAGGAATATTCATCTCTCCGCGGATGTTGCGAACACCAACAATAACGCCTTTGAGCCATTCTATATCTGCGTTTGCGGCGCTGTCCATAGCGCCGGGATCCGCTTCGGGGTAGGGCTGCAGCATGATGGTGGGACCTGACCTGCCCGCCAGCGGGGCAACGGTTTGCCAGATTTCTTCGGTAATAAAAGGCATCATGGGGTGCAGTAGCCGCAGCCAGGTCTCAAGCACGCGTATCAGGGTGCGTCGCGTGCCGCGTTTGGCGGCGTCGCTGGCATGTTCGTCCCAGAGCACCGGCTTGGAAAGCTCCAGGTACCAGTCGCAGTATTCGTTCCAGATGAACTCGTACAGCGCCTGTGACGCCATATCGAAGCGGTAGGCGGCAATAGCGCGAGCGACCTCTGCCTCGGTCTCCTGCAGCTTGCTTACAATCCAGCGATCCGCGAGGCTCAGTTCCACGGGCAGGTCTGGCGCGAGCCCACAGTCCTCACCCTCACAATTCATCAGCACATACCGGGCCGCGTTCCAGATTTTGTTACAGAAGTTGCGGTAGCCCTCAATACGGCCGATATCGAATTTAATATCACGCCCGGTGGAAGCCAGCGAGAAGTAGGTAAAGCGCAGGGCATCAGTGCCGTAGGCGCCGATGCCTTCGGGAAACTGTTTGCGGGTGGCTTTTTCGATCTTCGCCGCCAGCTTGGGCTGCATCATGCCGGCGGTGCGCTTGCTTACCAGCGCTTCCAGCTCGATGCCGTCGATCAGGTCAATCGGGTCTATCACGTTGCCTTTGGACTTGGACATTTTCTGCCCTTCGGCATCGCGCACCAGGCCGTGCACGTAAACCGTGTGGAAAGGCACCTCCTTGCGAAAGTGCAGTGTCATCATGATCATTCTGGCGACCCAGAAGAAAATGATGTCAAAGCCCGTGACCAGAACAGAACTGGGATGGAAGGTCTTCAATTCTTCGGTTTCTTCCGGCCAGCCCAGGGTAGAGAAAGTCCACAGTGCGGAGGAGAACCAGGTGTCCAGGACATCCTCGTCCTGCTGCAAATGCATCTCGTCAGCCAATTGATGTTCCGCCCGCACCGCGGCCTCGGATTCACCGACGTAGACCTTGCCCTTGTCATCGTACCAGGCCGGAATGCGGTGCCCCCACCAGAGCTGGCGGCTGATGCACCAGTCCTGGATGTCGCGCATCCAGGCGAAGTAGGTGTTTTCCCACTGCTTGGGAACGAACTGGATGTCGCCGTTCTCTACCGCCGCGATGGCTGGCTTGGCGAGTTCACGGGCGTCCACATACCACTGGTCGGTGAGGTAGGGCTCAATGACCACGCCGGAGCGGTCCCCGCGGGGTACTTTCAGGGTGTGGTCATCTATTTTCTGCAGCAGGCCCAGGGCGTCCAGGTCGGCAACGATCTGCTTGCGGGCATCGAAACGGTCCATGCCCAGGTAGGCCTGCGGTGCTTCACCGCCGATAGCGGCATCGTCGTCGAGAATATTGATCATGGGCAGGCCGTGGCGCTTGCCCATTTCATAGTCGTTGAAGTCGTGGGCCGGGGTGATTTTTACGCAGCCCGTACCAAACTCCCTGTCCACGTAGTCATCGGCGATGACGGGTATCTGGCGGCCGGTGAGAGGCAGTTCAACGCTGCGGCCAATGAGGTGCGCATAGCGTTCATCCTCCGGATGCACTGCAACCGCGGCATCGCCGAGCATGGTTTCCGGACGCGTTGTGGCGACGGTCAGGTGGCCTTCGCCGCCCGCAAGGGGGTAGTTGAAGTGCCACAGGTGTCCCTGTTCTTCCTCGGAAACCACCTCCAGGTCAGAAATGGCCGTGTGTAGAACCGGGTCCCAGTTCACCAGGCGCTTGCCTCGGTAGATCAGGCCTTCCTGGTACAGCCTGATAAAGACCTCCTGCACCGCGTGGGACAGACCCTCGTCCATGGTGAAGCGTTCGCGGGACCAGTCCAGTGAGGAGCCCAGTCGACGTAGTTGGCGGGTAATGGTGCCGCCGGATTGTTCTTTCCATTCCCACACTTTCTCGATGAACTTTTCCCTGCCCAGCTCATGGCGGCTGATGCCCTCGGCCTCCAGCTGGCGTTCGACAACCATCTGGGTGGCGATGCCGGCGTGATCTGTGCCGACCTGCCACAGGGTATTGAAGCCTGCCATGCGGTGGTAGCGGATCAGCGCGTCCATGATTGCCTCCTGAAAACCATGGCCCATGTGCAGGCTGCCGGTTACATTCGGGGGCGGAATCATGATGCTGTAGGCTTGCTCACCGCCCTGCGGGGCAAAGTAATCCCGGGATTCCCACTCCTGGTACCAGCGGGTTTCTATATCGGCGGGTTGGAACGTCTTTTCCATCAGTCGGGGGATCCGGGTGAACTAGCAGGGGCAGGATTATACGCCAAGGATTGCCGCCTTTGTAGGCGCCAGGGAGTGATCAGCAGTCGGTTTCACTGGCCCCGGCCCCGATAATCCGCGGTTTACAGGTCGTGTTTTTCCAGCTGGTAGCCCCGTTGCTGGTAGAACCGCCACGAATTGCGCAGAGCAGCAAGACTGTCTTCATCCTGGGTCACCACCTCGGCCACGCGGGCAAAGCGGGAAAAAAAGGCGGGGATCTCCAGCTGGAGGTTGATCAGCAGGTCGGAATGCTTGCCCGGATCCTGGCCCCAGCCGATAGCGACATGTTCGGCATGTGGTTCCCCGGTCAGCGCATGGGGAATAAAGCTGGCGGGGCGAAAGCTCCACAGCAGCTCATCCAGTGCCTGTGCCTGCGCCTTGTCCACCGCGTTAATATAGATCTGGTGCCCCTGGGCATAGGCCTTATCCGCGAGGCGCGCGGCCACCTGCAGGCGCTGGCCCGACTCGGCGGCCTGAACCACGTAGAAGCCAACGCGCGTCACTTGCCGGCGCGGTCCATCAGGTAGCGGGTCAGCAGGCCTACCGGTCGACCCGTGGCCCCTTTAGGCGCGCTGTCCCAGGCGGTGCCGGCAATATCCAGGTGTGCCCAGTCATAGGCGCTGGCGAATTCCTTCAGGAAGCAGGCCGCGGTGACGCTGCCGCCGCCGCCACCGCCGATATTGGCAAGATCGGCAAAGTTGCTCTTGAGCTGCTTGCTGTATTCTTCCCACAAGGGCATGCGCCATGCGCGGTCGTGGCTTTCCACGCCGGCGGCGACCAACTGCTCGGCCAGTTTGTCCGTGTTCGCGTACAGTCCGGTGGCGTGCGCGCCCAGTGCCACCACACAGGCGCCGGTGAGGGTGGCGATGTCGATGACCGCAGCCGGCTTGAAACGCTCTACATAAGTCAGTGCATCGCACAGGACCAGGCGGCCCTCAGCGTCGGTATTGAGCACTTCAATGGTTTTGCCCGCCATGCTGGTGACCACGTCTCCTGGTTTGGTTGCCTTGCCGCTGGGCATATTTTCTGCCGCGGCGACCACGGCAATGACGTTGAGCGGTAGCGCCATTTCAGTGATGGCGTGCAGGGTGCCAAACACACTGGCCGCGCCGCCCATGTCGTACTTCATCTCGTCCATTTTGGCGCCTGGCTTGAGCGAGATGCCGCCGCTGTCGAAGGTGATGCCCTTGCCGACGAGTACGTAGGGCTTATCGCTTTTTTTACCGCCTGCGTAATTCATCACGATGAGTTTGGCGGGCTCTTCCGTGCCAGCGGTCACGGAAAGTAGCGAGTGCATGCCCAGTTCGCGCATCTTCTTCTCTTCCAGAATCTGGACGCTGAGTTTGCTGTTGCCACGTCCGAGCTTGCGCGCCTGCTGCGCCAGGTAGCCGGGCGTGCAGATGTTGCCGGGCAGGTCTGCCAGCTTGCGTGCGGTATTGACACCCAGGCCAGTGGCCGCGCCCTGGTCCAGTGCGCGCTGCGCCGCCGCCTTGGTCTCTGTGCTGACGACGACCCGCGACAGTTTCATCGCAGGCTTGGGCTTGGAGACGGTCTCGGTATAGCGATAGGCGCGGCTCTGCAGAGAGCGGGCAATCCCCTCCAGCAACCAGTGTTCGTCCGCATCAATGACCTTCAGGTGATCGCTGAACAGCAGCGCGTCCCTGGCGCTGGTACCGTTGAGGCCGGCGTAAATGGCCTCGATAATCTCGCGGGCGGCGGCCCGATCAAATTTCTTTTTCTCTCCACAGCCCACCAGCAGCAGGCGTTTTGCCTTGCCGGCGCCCGGCAGTGTGACTGTCTGGCCACGTTTGGCCTCGAAATCACCCAGCTCAAGCGCTGCCTTGATGCTGCCTGCCGACGCCTTGTCCAACGCCGCCGCGGACGCTGGAAGCTTGCCGTCGCTGAACAGTGGGAGTACTGCGCACTGGCTGGTAGTGTTGGCTGGGTCGCTGATTTTACGTGCTGAAAACTTGATCGCGCTCATGCTGAATAACCTCGCTGAATATGCTCGCGCTAGTGTATGATGTTGCGCAAGCAAACCCAACCATAAACTCCAATATCAAAGCTCTACAGGCATGAAAATACTTGGTTATCTCTCCCGCGATGTCCTCTTGCATATGGTGGCGGTGAGCTTTGTATTGCTGGTTATTATTATCAGCGGTCGCTTTGTGAAATACCTCGCCGAGGCTGCGGTGGGTGACCTCGCCGCTGACATATTGCTCCCGGTGATGTTTTATCGACTTCCCGGCTTTCTCGAGCTGATCGTTCCGCTGGGTTTGTTCATAGGCATTCTGATGTCTTATGGGCGTCTCTATGTCGAAAGCGAAATGGTGATTCTGACGGCCACCGGGCTTAGCCCGACGCGGTTGGCAGGCTACAGCCTGGTGCCCGCGGCAGTGGTAGTGGTGGTGGTTGGTGCCCTGAGCCTGTGGATCTCGCCCCTGGGCGCTGCGCGTTCCGATGCGCTGCTGCATGCCCCGGAATCCTCCCAGGGTCTGAACGCTGTTGCCGCGGGTCGTTTTCAAACCCGTCGCAGCGCTAACACGGTAAGTTATGCCCAGACAATCAGTGCAGACGGGTTAATGCGTTCGGTCTTTCTCTCCCAGGGCAATCGCGACGATGAGGGCAACTTGCGTATGCAAGTCACCGTGGCGCAGGAAGGTGAGGTCAAGTTTGATACGGAAACCGGGGCGCGCTATCTGGAATTGCGCGGACGGCTATCGATATGACGGCTACCCGGGCGACCTCGACTATCGCATGGTGAAGTTTGAGCGTTTTGGTGAGCGCATTCCCGAGCCCGAGGGCGGAATCCGCACCGCCGACCCGGTGGACGGCCGGTCTACGCTCAAGTTGCTCGCATCGGACAATCCCGAGGACCGGGCGGCACTGCACTGGCGCTTGTCCATACCGTTTATGGTGCCTATCGTCGCGATTATCGCCATGTGTATGAGCCGCACCGATCATCGTCGTGGGCGTTACATCAAGATGGCACCTGCTTTCCTGATCTATATCGGCTACCTGATGCTACTGGCCAATGCGCGTTCTGGTATGGCAGATGGGCAGGGCAGTGCCCTGGCCATGTGGGCGGTGCACCTGTTGTTCCTGTCGGTTGCCCTGGCGATGCTCTATGGCCCGGCGGTCCGCGGGCGCATCAAGCACCGGAGGTATCTGAATGCGAAAGCTTGATCGCTATGTTGGCTGGACAGTTTTTACGGCAATCGCGCTGGTATTGGTGGTTATCGTGGGCCTTGACGCTATTGCATCTTTCATCGATGAATCCGATGACATCTCCGAGACCTACGGTTTCCTGCAGGTGAGCTGGTACATCCTGCTGACACTGCCCGGACGCTTTTATGAGTATATTCCCTTTGCCGCGCTGATTGGTTGCATGCTGGGCCTGGGCCAGCTAGCCACCACCAGTGAATTGGTGGTGATGCGCGCATCCGGCGTGTCCATCGGGCGGCTGGTGTGGATTGCGATGAAGCCTGCCCTGCTGATCGCGCTCATGGGTTTTTTGCTCGGTGAGTTTGTTGCGCCCAAGACAGATCAATGGGCCGAGAGCCAGCGCGCGCTGGCGCAGAACCCCGGTGAGAGTTTTGCCGGGCGCCACGGGATCTGGAACAGGGAGGGCAATACATTCCTGCACTTCAATGCACTCGAGGCGGGGGGAACGGTGCACGGCATTACCCTGCTGCAGTTCGATGAGCAGCTGCGTATGGATTCGTCGCTGCGTGCCAGGCTCGCGACTTACCAGGGGGACTACTGGACCATGGAGGACGTGGTGCAGACGCGTTTCAGCAGCTGGCAAACCACCCGTGAAATCTATCCGACCCTGCGTTGGGATACCGGCATTACGCCGGAATTGTTGACCTTGGTGGTGGTTGAGCCCGACCAGTTGCCGCTGAAGGAATTGTATCGCTACAGCCGCTACCTGCAGCTACAGGGCCTGGACTCGGAGGACTATCAGCTGGCGTTGTGGCGCAAGCTGTTGCAGCCTGCCGCGATTGGGGGGCTGGTGCTGGTGGCCATTTCCTTTATCTTTGGCCCGCTGCGTGAAGGCACCATGGGCTTCCGGATTTTTGCCGGGGTAATTGTCGGCATTGTGTTTCGCACCAGCCAGGACTTGCTGGGCCCCGCCAGTCTGGTGTTTGGTTTTCCGCCGGTTTACGCTGCCCTGGCGCCAGTGCTTATCTGTTTTCTTTTCGGCATGCTGTTGCTGGCCCGGGCGCGCTGAGAACCAGCCCTGCGTGCCGCCCTACTTGTTGCGGCTGCTTTTGGGTAGCAGTTCCAGCGTGGTCCCGGAGAGATAGTCGTGCCAGTAACGCCCGTTGCGATCGACCAGTTTCCACAGGTAGCCCAGCCCCAGGCAGCCAGCAGAGAGTGCAGCGCCGGCGCAGCGCCGCAGCGCATGACTGAACTTCAGCTTACTTCCGTCTATGGTGACTAACTTGATACGCCAGGCCTGCATGCCCAGTGTCTGGCCGTCCTTGAGCCAGAATGCGCTGTAGAAGCCGACCAGGGACAGCACCACCAGCGCCTGCCCCAGGTGTGGGTTGAGCACCTCCTGCTCGCCGCCGCTGAGCTTTACCACCACGCCCAGCGCTATGCCGTACACGACAAAGATCAGGGCGATCACCAGCAGGGCATCGTAGACCATGGAAATCAGGTGGCGCAGCAGTGAGGGAGAGGGTCTTGTTGTCGGTGCCTGATTCATGGTCGGCGAGTTTAACACCAAAAGCAGCGGATTAATGATTGGTAATGAAACCGCCACAGCGCAGGCCGATGCTTTAGCGACTGTGAGGCGCGTGCTACATTCGGCGGATAAAAGGGCGAGTGTATGAATATCCTGTTAGTAGAAGACGATGCAGCCGTGGCTGAGTTTATCGGTTCGGAACTCACGCGCGCCGGCTGCAGCTGCACCTGTTGTGCCAACGGGGACGAGGCCTTTGGCATTGCCCGCGAGCAGGCGTTTGATGTCTGGATCATTGATCGGATGTTGCCTGGACGTGACGGACTTGCGCTGATACGTGACCTGCGCGCAGATGGCGATGCCACTCCGGCGCTGGTGCTCAGTGCCCTGGGCGAAGTGGACGACAGGGTGCAGGGCCTGCGCAGTGGCGCCGACGACTACCTGGTAAAGCCATTTGCGATGGATGAATTGCTGGCCCGGCTGCAGGTCCTTTGCCGGCGCGCGGCCAATAACACGGAGGTGGCCACTCGCCTGCAGGTGGGGGACCTGGGGATGGACCTGTTACAACAGCAGGTCACCCGCGACGGCCAGCAGATTCCCCTGCAACCCCGGGAATACAAGCTGCTGGAGTACCTCATGCGCCATGCCGGCCAGGTGGTGACCAGGGCAATGCTGCTGGAGCACGTTTGGGGCTATAACTTCGATCCGCAAACCAATGTGATCGATGTGCACGTGTCGCGACTGCGGCAAAAGATCGACAAGGGATTCGACGCCCCCTTATTGCTGACTGTGCGCGGCGCCGGTTATCGCCTGGGTCCGGGAGAGGGCTGAGCGTGCAACTGCAGAAAGTCATCAGCAGCCTGACCTTTCGCTACATTGCGCGTTACCTGCTGGTGCTCAGCGCAACGGTGTTCCTGGTCATCATCGGGATGTATTCAATTTACAGTTACAGCTACTTCAGCCAACTTTCCGGCAGCATCGTCGAGGAGCAGGAAACCCTTCACCTAATTTACGAAGGGCAATCACTGGCCGGCGTGGAACGCTACGTGCGCGATCAGGGTGAAACCCGGATGACGGATCACTTCTATTACCTGGTCACCGACATTGACGGACAAAAGGTTGCCGGTGGGTTGCCCGAGTCGACGGCCTACCGCGAGTTTGAGGGCGGTTGGGTAGGTTTTGAACTTGCTTTGCTGGAGTGGGGGGAGTCCGTTGATGTGGAGTTTCTCGCCCGCGAGGTCGTGCTGGGCGAGGAATACCGGGTGCTGGTGGCGCGCAGTTACCAGGAAGCGGTAGCGCAGGGACGGTTGGTACTGCATACCCTGGTGCGCACCATGTTGGTGACCATCATTCTGGGCCTCGTCGGCGGCTATTTCGCTGCCGCCCGCAGCCTGCAGCGTTTCGAGTGGTTGGGTAGGGAAATGTCGCGAATAGTGCGTGGCGATCCCTCCCAGCGGATTGATGCTGACGCGGAGAAAGGACAGGTTCGCGAACTGGCCCATGTGATCAATCGTATGCTCGACCAGACCGAGTCGCTAATGCATGGTGTGCGCAGTGTGTCTGACAACATTGCCCATGACTTGCGCACGCCCCTGACCCGACTGCGGAACCAGCTTAGCCAGCTGGGGCACGACCTGCCCGAGCGCAATGGCGAAGCCGTAGAGGCGTTGATCGCAGATTGCGATGCGCTGCTGGCATCTTTCAATGCGGTGCTGCGTATCTCGACCCTGGAAGCGGGAAGTTGTTACAGCGGAGACGGTGAGGTGGAACTGCCCCAGGTGCTGGGTGATGTTGTGGACCTCTATGAGCCGCTTGCCCAGGAGAAACGCATCGCGCTGCAGACAGCGAACCTGCCGGGTGCGCGCTGTCGAGGTGAGGCCGACCTGTTGTTCCAGCTGTTCGCCAATGTTCTGGACAATGCCATCAAGTATACGCCGGAGGGGGGCAGCATTCAGGTGAGCCTGGAGCACGTGTCGCCCCGGGGTGGTTACCGTGTCACCATTGCTGACAGTGGGCCGGGTATATCAGCTGAGCATTGGCGCGACGTGTTTCGCCGCTTTTACCGGGTGGAGCCCAGTCGCTCAGCACTGCCTGGTCATGGCCTGGGTCTAAGCATGGCGCAGGCAATTGCCCATTATCACGGCGGCAGTGTGGATCTTGAGAATAATGAACCGGGCCTGCGTGTGGTGATCAGCCTGCCCTAGTCCTGTAGCTTTATGTGCCCGGTGTCAGGTGCTTGCGGCGTCTGCTTCTGGCGATACTTTTCCTCTACCATATCGCTGCCCGGGGAGGCCAGGTCCATGCCTGAAAGGTCGACGGCGGGAGGCTCTGGCGGAGGCGGTGCGCAATCGCTGAAGTCCGTTCCCTCAGGGGAAAGTCCCAGGCTGTCCGTATTCGGGTTTAACGGCGCCTGTTCGGCAGGCAAACCGGGGATGGTTTCGCCGACTGCGCCCATGTCCAGGTGGCTGGTATCAGGCGCAGGCGGGGGTGGAGGCGGCTCGGGCGAAAGTCGCTCCGCGGCTGCCGTGACATCCAGTGCGGAGATGTCGATGTCTGCGACCACGGGTTTACTGCGCTCTTCAGGTCGCAGAATGTCAGCGCCAACAGGCTCCAGTTGCCAGCCGGTCTCTTCGTCGATCTCTGGCTCTGGTGCGGCGACTTCGGCGGATTCGATGGTGACATCGGGTGCTGAGGCCAGCGCCGCGATACGTTCGGCGGCGGTGAGCTTGCGTTCGGCAGTGGGTGGTGGTGCCGTCGACCGGAGCGGCTGGCGCCTCGGCCTCCCTGACGACGCGAATCACCGGACGCGCGCCGGCACGTTCCATTGCCTGCTTGTATTTGAGCGCGGTTTCCTTGTCGCACTCACGCTTGACCACTTGTTCGGTGCCGCTGAACAACTTTTCCAGGGCGGCGTCATTGGCGTTGAACAGGGCCCGCAGTTTTTCCCGTACCTGCCCTGCTTGCTGTCCGTCCAGTACCTCGCCCGCGTAGTAGATATTATAGCGCGATGCCATGATGGTCTCCTTCTGCTCCCCGCGGCCAGTATACGCCCAATGTTACCCCGGGTCTTGTCTGCAGCCCGGCCCTGTCTGTTACTATGCGTCGCCTGAATTGTTCCCTGGTGATCCATGAGTGACCGTGTTCCAACCCGATTCATGAGAACCCTGCTGCGCATGGTGGGAGATCGGGGTTATGATTTTTCTGGCATCCTGGCCGATGCGGGACTGGACTTCGACCCGCTGGACGCGGAGTCGCCCGGCTACCGCAGCGAGGTCAGCGCCATGCAGTACTCCCGCGTCTACCAGTACGTGCTCAGTTTGCTGCAGGACGAGACCTTCGGTGTGACCGGCAGTGAACTGGTGGCCCCGGGCGCGTTTCGAATGATGTGCTACTGCGTTATTTCCTGTGAAAACCTGGGTCAGGCCATTCAGCGTACCTCTGAGTTCTACCGCACCTTTTTCGATGAGCGCAGTCAGCTCTATGCCAATTTCAGCGAGCAATATGCGCGGGTGGGTTACCGAACCATCGATCGCAATGCGCGTCCACAGGTGAGTGCAGCGGACGGTTACGGACTGTCTCTCTGGCATCGATTTTTTGGGTGGCTGTGTGGGCGGCCCATTGAGTTGAAGCGGGTCGACTTTACCGGCGAGGCGCCCGAAAACCCGCAGAAATACGAGGACCTGTTCCGCTGTCCGGTGTATTTCAACCAGTCCATGGATCTCCTCTATTTCGACAGTTCTTGCCTGGCCTGGCCGATTGTTCATACGCAGTACTCACTGGAGGAGTTCCTGCGCACGGCGCCCTACCAGATGTTGATTATGGACAGTGACCCGGACGGCAATAACCTGTCCGCACAGGTCAAGGCGATGATAGGCCACGATTTCAGCGAGGGCTTTCCCGGTTTCGAAATGATCAGCAGTGCGCTGAATATGTCAGCCCCCACACTGCGCAGGCGTCTCAAGCGAGAGGGCACCACCTTTCAGCAGTTGAAAGACGATGCGCGTTGTGAGGCGGCCAAGCTCTGTCTTAACCGTCGCGATCTCTCCATCAACGAAATAGCACTGCAGATGGGCTTTACCGACCCCAGCGCCTTTCACCGTTCGTTTAAAAAATGGACGGGGCAGACGCCAGGCAAATACCGGGCGAGCTTGCGGCGGGACCCGGTGGCTCGCGTATAATAGGGGCTGTGAACGGAGGTAAACCTATGCTCGTACAGCAACAGATACAGCAGACACTGGAACAGCAGTTCCAGCCTGAATTACTGGACGTGGCCAACGAAAGCCACATGCACAGCGTGCCACCCAATTCAGAGACTCACTTCAAGGTGGTTATTGTCACCGAGGCTTTTGACGGTATGCGCAAAGTAGGGCGGCACCAGCGAGATTTATGCTGCGCTCGCCGAGCAACTGGCCGGGCCAGTGCATGCCCTTGCCCTGCATACCTACACTCCCCGGGAGTGGAGCGAGCGACAGCAGTCAGCGCCGGACTCTCCCGATTGCCTGGGTGGGTCCAAGCGGGAAGCGGGTTAAGTCATGACCGATATCGTTGTTGCCGCCCTGTATCGTTTTGTCACCCTGGACAACTATCGTGAGATGCGTGAACCCTTGCTGGACGTGTGCATCGCACAAGAGGTGAAAGGCACCTTGCTACTGGCCAATGAAGGGATCAATGGCACCATAGCGGGCAGCCGTGAAGGGATAGACCGGGTTCTGGCTTATCTGCGAGAGGATCCGCGGCTGGCAGAGCTGGAGCACAAGGAGTCGTTTGACCAGTCGATGCCTTTCTATCGCATGAAGGTCAAACTGAAGCGGGAAATCGTCACCATGGGTGTTGAGGGGATTGACCCCAACCTTGTGGTCGGCACCTACGTCAAAGCCGCCGACTGGAACGATATCGTCAATGATCCGGATGTGTTGCTCATCGACACCCGCAATGACTACGAGTGCAGTATCGGTACCTTCAAGGGCGCGGTGGACCCGCACACCACCAGTTTCCGGGACTTTCCCACCTATGTGCGGGAAAACCTCGACCCGGGTCGACAGAAGAAGGTCGCCATGTTCTGCACCGGTGGTATCCGCTGCGAAAAGGCCTCCGCATTTATGTTGCAGGAGGGTTATGAAGAGGTCTACCACCTGCAGGGCGGCATTCTCAAATACCTGGAAGAAGTGCCGGAAGCGGACAGCACCTGGCAGGGCGATTGCTTCGTTTTTGACAACAGGGTGGCGGTAAACCATCAGCTGGAAAAGGGCCATTATGACCAGTGCTATGGCTGCCGCATGCCTATCACCGAAGAGGACAAGCAATCCCCCCTGTATTGCAAGGGCGTGTGCTGTCCTCACTGCCACGACCGGCTGACCCCCGAGCAGTTTGAGCGCTTCTCGGAGCGCCAGAAGCAAATGGAGCTGGCCGCTGCCCGCGGCGAACACCATGTCGGTGCACCACCACCGGAGCGCCAGAAAAAAGCCGAAAGCGCTATCTCAGAAAGCGATTGAGCTGTCCGCGAAAGCCATTGATGGGCACGTAAATACTGACGTTTTCACTGTCCCCGCGTGAGATGACCCCCCCGAGTTGTGCGCTGCCGTCGGCGGCCATTTGCACCACCGCGCCACCTGAGGCCCCCTTGTAGGCACTGCAATTGCTCTCGCTTTCACGCGGCTGCTGTCGCGTGATATGGCAGTTGGCATGATAGGTGAGAGCCTTGCCCTGGTCTCCCAGCCCATGGTCACCGGAGTAACCTGCCATGGTGACCGGCCGCTGCGGGTCGGCGCTGGTCGGGTGCGGGACCAGTGCCGGAACAGCCTCCGTGCTCACGTCCTTGAACAGTTTGAGCACAGCCCAGTCCGCGTGCATGCCGCCGCCGTCAGCCACCCGGTAGGCCTCGCGGTTGAGGAACTGGCCGTCCGCCATCTGCAGGGTAAAGGTGATGGGGCGCGACAGGTCGCCGTAGAACTCCAGGCAATGCCATGCCGTGATCACCGTATTGGCGCGTTGGCTGTTGGCCGTCGCCACCAGTGTGCCGCTGCAGTTTTCCTGGCGATGATTGCCATAGCCTTTTTTGTAGCGCACCCCGGGCACATGGAGTTTGCCCACGGCACGCAGCCATGATGGTGCCCCGTCAGCATAGACCTGTCGGGGCTCGGCGTGCAGGGAACTGGCAAGGCAACACAATACAGCCGTTGCGGCCGCGACGAGTCTCATCTCTGGAAATTCCACCATGGAATAATTATGTGGTCACTGCCTATGGTAATCCCCTTGGCCATGGTCGTCACCCGCCGTAGGATGGGATGCGTTAGTGAGTAAGAGTTGAGCAGGGGTTGAGCATGACAGCCGATAATGAAAAAAGAGTGGTGGTGGTAACGGGCGCCAGCCGCGGCGCAGGCAAGGGTATCGCATTGGCCCTGGGCGCTACCGGTGCGACGGTCTACGTGACCGGTCGCACACGTCACGAGGGCGATGCGCCGCTGCCGGGTACCGTTGCCCAAACCGCCAGCGAAGTGACAGCGGCGGGCGGAGTGGGCGTGCCGGTGGTTTGCGACCATGCTGACGATGAACAGGTGGCCGCGTTGTTTGCGCAGGTCAAGCAGGAGCAGGGCCGTGTGGATATCCTGGTCAATAACGCCACCAGCCTGCACGACGCGCTCACCCAAAAAGGCCCCTTCTGGGAAAAACCGCTGGATCTCACGGATATCTGGAATGTGGGCATGCGTTCTCACTACAGCGCGACCTACTGCGCCGCGCCACTTTTGCTTGAGAGTGCACGTGCCCTGGTGGTTAACACCTCATCCTTCGGCGGTCGTATCTACATGCACGGGCCGGCCTACGGTGCGGGTAAGGCAGCGGTGGATAAAATGGCCCATGACATGGCAGTGGACTTCAGGCCACATGGCGTTGCCGTGGTGTCGTTGTGGATGGGATTGCTGCTGACCGAGCGCACTCGGCTGGTCTTCGATGCCGAGCCGGAGATGTATGCCGACCTTATAGAAACCTGTGAAACACCGCAGTTTAGTGGCCGGGTGATTGACGCCCTGCATCGGGATGAAACGTTGATGGCGCGCAGTGGCAAGGTGTGGATAGGTGCCGAGTTGGCCCAGGAATACGGTATTACCGATATCGACGGTAGCCAGCCCCCCTCACACCGGGCTTTCTTCGGTGAACCGACCACTTTTGGTGACGCCATAGTGGAGTAGGGCATAGCCCAAATGAAGGATGCTATTTGCCCCGGCTGTGGCTTTAATAACAGCCTGCCATGAGCCCCATGGCAACCAGAAGAATTGATAACAGCGACAGGTGAAGATATGAACGAGTACGGTTTGGAGTCTCCCAGAGCACAGGAATTGATTGCCGCGGCCCGCGCCATGGGCCCTGACTTGATCGCCCGCCGGGCTGAATGCAAGGCGGGGCGGCGTGTACCCGATGCCACGGTTGAGGATTTTCGCAAAGCGGGTTTTTTCAAGATTCTGCAGCCAGAGCAGTGGGGTGGGTACGCCATGGACCCCCAGGTGTTCTACATGGTGGGGTTCGAGGTTGCCCGCTTCTGTCCGTCCAGCGCCTGGATTCTCGGTGTGATCGCCGTGCACAACTGGCAACTTGCCGTATTCGATGACCAGGCCGCGCAGGACGTGTGGGCCGATGACCCCAGTGTGCTGATTTCTTCTTCCTACGCGCCAGTGGGCAAGGTCAAGGTCGTCGATGGCGGCTTCCGCCTGAGTGGCCGCTGGAGTTTCTCCAGTGGCTCCGAGCACTGCAAGTGGGCGTTCCTCGGCGCGGTTGTGCCAACACCGGAAGCGCCCTTCGATATGGCCAATTACCGTACCTTCCTGGTGCCCATGGAGGACTACGAGATCGTCGACAACTGGGATGTGGTGGGCCTGCAGGGCACCGGCAGCCACGACATCGTGGTAGACGATGTGTTTGTTCCCGAGCACCGCACGCACAAATCTATGGACGGCTTTCTCTGTGATAACCCGGGCAATGCCGTCAACACGGCGCCGCTTTACCGCATGCCCTTCATGCAGGTCTTCGTGCGCGCGGTATGCACCGCGTCCCTGGGCGCATGCGAAGGCGCACTGCAGGCATTCGTGGACGTGGCCAAGACACGGCGCGTTGGCCCCAACTTCATGAAAGACGATCCCGCCGCCCGCAGCCTCGCGGCCGAGGCCCGAGCGGATATCGAAGAGATGAAGTTAACCATGGTGCGCAACTTTGATGAGATGATGGACAAGTGCCGCGCCGGCGAGCCGATTCCGGTGGAGGATCGCGTGCGTTACCGTTACGACTCGGCCATCGTCGCCGATCGCTGTCTGGCACTGAGCAGCCGCATGCTTAAAGCCGCAGGTAGCGGCGGTGTGCGCCAGGGCAGTGAACTGCTCGACTACCATC
The DNA here is from genome assembly GCA_963845135.1 of uncultured Gammaproteobacteria bacterium. Taxonomy (GTDB): domain Bacteria; phylum Pseudomonadota; class Gammaproteobacteria; order Pseudomonadales; family Halieaceae; genus Halioglobus. Next base: position 333,130 of record CAWJQW010000012.1, read on the forward strand.
TTGATATTCTGTGTAGCCAGGCGCATGTAGCCAATCATTCAGCGCCCTTCGCCAATAACCTGGGTGGCGTCATGTTCGGTGAAGAGAACCACGATTACGCGGTTTAACTGTCATTCCCGCGCAGGCGGTGGTCCGCCATTGCGGGATCCAGAAGAACAGCCAACAAAAACAGGATAAGAACATGGGAACAATCGGCCTTCTCCCCGAGGGAAAATACGCCAACTGCGCCAACGGTTACAAAATTCACTACCTGGACGAGGGCCAGGGCGAGGTCGTGGTCTTTCTCCACGGTTCCGGCCCCGGGGCCAGCGGCCACAGCAACTTCAAGGGTAACTACCCGGCGCTGGTGGAGGCAGGGTACCGTTGCATCGTGCCCGATCACATCGGCTACGGGTTCTCCGACAAGCCGGATGATGTGGACCACCCGCTCGCCTTCTTTGTTGAATGCATCAAGCAAACGCTGGATTGCGCCGGGGTAGAGAAGTGCACGCTGGTCGGCAATTCCCTGGGCGGCGTGGTCGCCTTCGGCCTGACACTGGAATACCCGGAACTCGTTGATAAACTGATCCTGATGGCGCCGGGCGGCCTCAACGACCTGCCTGATTACCAGGCCATGCCTGGCATGCAGAAAGTCTTCAAGGTGTTCGGTTCAGGCGAGCCGGTCACCCCGGAGGTGATGAAAGACCTGTTTGCCACCGGCCTCATGTACGACCCGCGCCACGCCACCGACGAACTGGTGGCCGAGCGCATGCAGGTCATGCAGATCATGAACGGTCATGTGATGGCCACCATGCAGATACCCAATATCGTTGATCAGCTGCATCGCATCGAGTGTCCGGTACTGGGCTTTTGGGGCATGGACGAGCGCATGATGCCCGAGACCGGCATTATGCGCATGGTCAAGAACATCAAACACATGCGCCTGATCCTGGTGAACGAATGCGGGCACTGGGTCATGGTCGAGCATGAGGGAATGTTCAACCGGGCCTGTATTGATTTTCTGCAACACGGATAAACGAGCAACAGTCGAATTGCAGTGCTCATGGGCACCGGACTAGGCATTCCCTCTCGCCGCATTCAGGCCGGCGCGCCTGCCGGCAAAAATACAGTCCGCGATGGACAGGCCGCTGACGTAGGAATGTGATGCCACACCCTCGGCGGCGCGTCCCGCCGCATACAGTCCGTCGATGGCATCACCGTTTTTGTCCAGTACCGCCCCGGTCTCTTCGTTGACACGCAACCCGCCAAGCGTAATAGAGGGGTTGCGCACCGCTCCGGCCACACGGCAATCAAGCGCATACCACGGGCCTTTGGTCAGTGCGGCGCGGTGGTCTGCCGGTTTACCCAGCGGGTCTTCGGCACCTTCAGCGGACAGCGTGTTGTATTCGGCCACCGTTTGCTCCAGCGTATCCGCCGGTATACCCAGTTTGCTGGCCAGTGCGGCCAGGCTGGTGGCTTTCTTTCGCGCGATAAAAAGGTAGACCAGCGCCGACGCGGACTGGAACCACATGGCGCGCCGGGGGCCGATCTCCCGCAGCGCCTGCCTGACCAGGGGTTTGTCCAGAATCAGCCAGGCCTCACCCTGCGCGCGGGTCATGATCTGCTCATTCAGTTGCGCGCCGTAATACATCTCGTTACAGATGCGCTGACCCTTGCCATCGACCAGCACACCGCGCACGAATGACTCCGGTGGATTGATAAAACGCCACTGGCTGACGTTGTCCATGCGTGCTGTTGCGCCGCCGGCACTTTCGCCCATCAGGATGCCACTGCCATCGTCGCCTATCGTGCCCAGGGGCATGCCGGGCAGGTGTTCAGGTGCGAACTGTGCGACCATGTCGCGGTTATAAAAAAAGCCCCCGGTGCTGATCACGATGCCGCGCTTCGCCTGTACAAAAAACGCCTGCGTGTAACGGGTCTCCAGTTTCTCCAGCGCTCCGCGCAGCAACCAGGTGACCGCGGGCAGGTACATTGCGCCATAGCGGGAGAAAATCAGCAGTGAGTAGAGGTGACGGTGCAACCAGCCTGCAAATGAACCGCGGACAAAGCGGCGCAACTGCACGCCGACTGTGCGGCCCTTTTCGTCAGTCACCAGGCCCACGGCCTTGTGCTGGGTGAGTATCTTCGCCCCCCGGGCACGCACAGCGTTCTCCAGCGGGCCGAAAAGCGTGGCTCCCGATACCCCTTTACCGTGCGCCCGGTGGCCGCGAGCGGCAGGGCTGGCATCGTCGGTATACGGTGCGAAACTCTCATTGCCTGAATAGTATAAGTAGTAGTGGTTGGACGGGTAGGACGTCTTGAACGGGCACTGGCTGGCATCGAATGGGACGCCCTGTTGCATCAGCCAGTAAAGGTTGCCGGGGCTGTCGTCGCAGAATTTGCGCAGGGTCGCTGCACTGACCGCGTCGGCGGTTTCATGGCGCAGGTAGCGGAACATGTTTTCCGGGGCTGTCCTCGACGCCCGGCCTGCTGCTGAATTTGGGTGCCGCCGCCGGCGTAGTAAATACCACCGGAAATTTTCGTCGAACCGCCGCCGTTAAAGCGGTCGATTACCGCGACCTCGGCTCCCTGGTCCCTGGCCTCGATGGCGGCTGCGGCGCCGGCACCGCCAAAACCGATCACCGCCACATCCACGCTCATGTCCCAATGTCTTTCAGCAGTCGAGGAGACAGACTCCGCTGTCTGCACTATTGCTGCCCCGCTGGCCAGCTTCTGCCACATCGATTTCATATTTGTAAGCACGCTATAACCTCACGCAATACCTCGAGCCTTTAATGCTATGCTTGCCAGAGCATAAAATGACTGTTCCAGATCAATCTCTAGGCTCTACTTTGTTTTAGGGTGACAGTAAGTGTAAGTTGTAGAGCTTGGCCCGGGGTGGCCATATCGCAGCGTACGATGCGCAAAAACCATAATTAGACAGACAGCAAAACAGTATGAGCCAGGAACTACCGGACCTTCCCGCGATAGATGATCTCCAGAAACTGCTCCGTTTCGAGCCGGAAGAGGGGCGTATCTGGCTTGAGGAAGAGCGCATGGTGCTGCTGCGTAGCAGTGAAATGCAGGCGCTGCGCAAGGAGATGATCGAATCTCTGGGTATTGACCGGGCCAAGGGCCTGCTGATTCGCATGGGCTACGTTGCCGGTCAGCGTGATGCCGATACTGCGCGTCGCCTGCGCCCTGACGCGCCACTGTTTGAAGTGTTCTCCGTTGGTCCGCAAGTCGCATATGGTGACCGGGCAGGTCAAGGTCGTTCCCGTTACCCTGGAGATTGATGAGGATAATTACGCCTATCACGGTGTGTTCGAATGGCAGCACTCGTTTGAGGCGGAAATTTTTCTCGCCGAGTATGGGGTCAGTTTTGAGCCGGTATGCTGGTCGCAGATTGGCTACGCCAGTGGCTTCACCACGGGCTTTACCGGACGGCAGATACTGTTTCGGGAACTGGGTTGCATGGGCTGTGGTGAGAAAGTCTGTCGCATCGAAGGGCGGCCCGCGGAGGAGTGGGACGACAGCGAGGACCTGCTGCGCTATTACCGCCCGGACCGTATTGCCGACCAATTGTTTTCGCTGCAGTCCGAGGTGACAGCCCTGCGCGAAAATCTTACGGCCGCGGAAAGTTTTGGCGACCTGGTCGGTTGCTCACCCTGCTTCCTTGAGGTGCGTGAGCTGCTGTCGCGGGCAGCCGAGAGCAAGGTGACGGTGCTACTCCTTGGGGAAACCGGTGTCGGTAAGGACATGTTTGCCAAAGCCCTGCACGAGGGCAGCCCCCGCGCCGATAAGCCCTTTATTGCGGTGAACTGTGCCGCTATCCCCGCGGACCTGATCGAGGCGGAACTGTTCGGTGTGGAGAAGGGTGCCTACACCGGGGCCGACCAGTCCCGACCCGGGCGTTTCGAGCGGGCGCACGGTGGCACCTTGTTTCTTGATGAGGTGGGGGAACTGTCTCCCCAGGCCCAGGCCGCTTTACTGCGAGTGCTACAGGAAAGCGAACTGGAGCGGGTCGGCGATACACGTACCCGCAAGGTGGATGTGCGCCTGGTGGCTGCGACTAATGAAAACCTGGAGGAAGCGGTAGAGGCAGGGCGTTTTCGATCGGACCTGCTGTATCGATTGAACGTCTACTCGGTGACGGTGCCCCCACTGCGCAAACGCATCGACGATATACCGGAACTGGTCAGCCACTTCCTCGACAAGTACTCGAGCCTGCACGGAAAGCAGGTCACGGGACTCACCAACCGGGCCATGGCTCTTTGCGTGCCTACCAGTGGCCGGGGAATATTCGTGAACTGGGCAATATGATCGAGCGGGGGGTTATTCTCGCAGAGCACGGCGGGGAGATCGGCAGTGCGCACCTGTTTCCTCACCTGTGCAATCTGCAGAGGATGATGCCGATGGAGTGAGCAGGTGACCGGCCGACTCTTTAGGTGACCTGGCGGACAGCCTGCTGGAGGAGGGTTGTGGGTTGGGTGAGCTTGAACAACAGATGATAGCCCGAGCCATGGAGCGAACTGGCGGCAATGTTACCCGGGCGGCGAAGCTGCTGGGGCTGTCCCGGCCGACACTGGATTATCGTCTGAAAAAGGCGGCTTCGACCTGAACAGCGCAACTGAAATTCATGAAATAGTGAAATCTTCCTTCAGTTGTGTTCATCATATGGTGAATTTATTGTCGCGTGGCATAGCCTTGTGTTCGCTGTAAGATGTGTAACTCACTAAAATATATATATTTTTCCTTTCTGGCATGCCGATTGCTCTATTACGTTTATTAAATAATGTATAAAAGCAACTCGGAGCCACCCATGGCACCTGTATTCGATACCCGCAGTGATGCGGATCGAGGCCGACTTTTCAGAACTCAAGCGTTACGTCCGTATCAGGGGCGTTATTGACGACAAGTTCATCGAATTTGATTTCGCCATTGGCGACCCTTCTCTGTACGTCGAGCTGGTGCTTCCCAGGGCCGCCTTCGACGAGTTCTGCAAGCACAATCAGGTCACGATGATGACCGCCGAAGCAGGCCGCGGCGATTGACGCCGATATGGAGAAATGGCGCTACGGCGAAGAGAAATAACACCCGGAACATCAACCCCAGCAACAGGTAATCCAATGAGCATAGAGATAAAGACAGCAACACTGGAGCCGATCAGGCATACCTTTGAACACACCAAGCGTCGCTTCGGCGACAAGCCTGCTTCGCGTTACCAGGAGGCGAGTTACGACATCGCGCCCGAGCAAAACTTCCATTACCGGCCCATGTGGCAGCCGGACAAGGAGTTATTCGATAAAAGCCGCACCGCGGTGGTGATGGAAGACTGGAACGTATACAAGGACCCCCGCCAGTATTACTACGGCACCTATGTGCAGGCGCGGGCCAAACTGCAGGAAGTGACCGAGAGCAACTACGCCTTCTTCGAAAAGCGCGGCCTGGCCGACCGAATGAGTGAGGAGACCAAGGCAAAGATCATCCGCTGCCTGGTGCCACTGCGTCATGCTGAATTGGGTGCAAACATGAACAACATGTTCGCCTTCTCCAACGGCACCGCCACGGTAGTCAACCAGGGATTCCTGTACCACAGCATGGACCGCCTGGGCATTGCCCAGTACCTGTCGCGGATTGGTCTGCTGCTGGATGGCAACAGTACGGAAAGCCTGACCGCCGCCAAGGAATTCTGGATGACTGACCCCGTCTGGCAGGGCCTGCGTCGCTATATCGAGAACCTGCTCTGCGTGGAGGATTGGTTCGAGGTGTTTATCGCCCAGGACGTGGTGCTGGATACGTTGGTGTATGACCTGATCTATCGCCAGTTCGATGAGTCAATTACCGAGCAGGGCGGATCAGATCTGGCGATGCTGATCGAGTTTATGCAGGAGTGGCACAAGGACAGTTCCCGCTGGGTGGACGCAACCCTCAAGACCACAGTGGGCGAGTCCGAGCATAACCGCGAGATTGATCAGCCGCTGGGTTGCCGACTGGCAGGAGAAAGCGATCGCCGATCTGGCGCCGCTGGCTGAGATTGCGGTGGGCGACGGCGCCATGGATACCTGCGTGGAAGTATTGAACAAGCGACTGGCCAAGGCCGGCCTCCAGGGGAGTTAAGGAACGATGTCGAAAGCTTATATCGCACTGCAGGATAACGAGGAATCGCACTACATCGTCGAGGCGATCGAAGAGGATAACCCGACCGCTACGGTTATTTATCAACCCGCTATGATTCGCATAGAGAACGAGGGAAGCCTGGTGATCAAGCGGGAGACCGTGGAAGAAAAAATGGGCAGGGACTGGGAGATCCAGGCACTGCATGTAAACCTGATTACCCTGGGTGGCAACGTCGACGAAGACGATGACCAGTTTTCCCTGACCTGGAAGCAATAAGGAGAAGCCAAAATGAGCAAGCGCAAAATCAATATGAAGGAAAAGTACAGTCTGCTGACCCGTGACCTGGACTGGGAATACAGCTACCGGGACTACAAGGAAATCTTCCCCCAGGAAGAGTTCGAGGGCATCAAGATCACCGACTGGAGCAAGTGGGAAGATCCTTTCCGCCTGACCATGGATGCCTACTGGAAGTACCAGGCGGAGAAGGAGAAGAAGCTCTACGCCATCCTTGATGCGTTCGCCCAGAATAACGGCCAGCAGAACGTCACGGACGCCCGTTACGTCAATGCCATCAAGTTGTTCCTGACCGGCATTTCACCGGGAGAGCACCAGGCCGCCATGGGCTTTGGCCATGTGGGTCGTCAACTGGGTGGGGTCGGCGCGCGAGTCGCCTGCCAGATGCAGGCCATCGATGAACTGCGCCATGTGCAAACGCAGATTCACGCGATGAGTCACTACAACAAGTTCTTCGACGGCTTCCAGGACTTTTCCCACATGCACGATCGGGTCTGGTACCTGTCCGTGCCCAAGTCGTTCTTCGATGATGCCCGCACCGCGGGGCCATTCGAATACATGGTGGCGATCGGCTTCTCCTTCGAGTACGTGCTGACCAACCTGCTGTTTGTGCCCTTCATGTCCGGGGCTGCCTACAATGGCGATATGGCGACAGTGACCTTTGGCTTCTCCGCCCAGTCGGATGAGGCGCGCCATATGACCCTGGGCCTGGAGATCATCAAGTTCCTGCTGGAACAGCACCCGGATAACGTGCCCATCGTGCAGCGCTGGATCAACAAGTGGTTCTGGCGCGGAACCCGCATGTTGGCGCTGGTGGCGATGATGATGGACTACATGTTGCCGAACAAGGTGATGTCCTGGCAGGAGGCCTGGGAAGTTTACTTCGAGGAGGCAGGCAGCTCCTTGTTCAAGGACCTGGCGCGTTACGGTATCGAAATGCCGGTCTATGCCAAGACCGCGATTGCCGAGAAAGAGCATGTTTCCCACCAGGCCTGGAGCATTTTTTACAATTACGGCCATGCTGCAGCCTTCCATACCTGGATGCCCACCGAGAAGGAAATGGACTGGTTGTCGGAGAAGTACCCCAATACCTTTGACAAGTACTACCGGCCGCGATTTGAAAAGTGGCGCGAGATGGAAGCGGCTGGTGAGCGTTTCTACAACCCGACCCTGCCCATGCTCTGCCAGACCTGCCAGATTCCGATGGGCTTCACCGACATGGAAGACCCTACGGCAACCTTCTACCGCCAGTCTGAATACGACGGTGAACGCTATAACTTCTGCTCTGACGGTTGCAAGGACATCTTCGACTATGAGCCGGAGAAATATGTGCAAGCCTGGCTGCCGGTGCACCAGATATACCAGGGCAATTGTGGCGGAGCGGAGATGGAAGATGTGCTGGGCGACTACTACAAGATCAACCTTGGCGTCGACAACATGGATTTCCACGGTTCTCCTGACGAGGAACGCTGGAATGCCTGGCACAACCTGCCGTCCGCTGAAGACAAACTGAAGCAGGCAAGCTGAGAGGAGCGTTGAATCATGACCGTAGCAGCAATTACTCCCGAGTACATCGGTGAACGCCGGGATCGAGTTGAGAATTTCCACGGCAACCAGATCGTATACGTGGGCTGGGACAGGCACCTGATGTTCTGCTCGCCCGTGGCCTTCGCCCTGCCGCCCGAGACCCTGTTCTCCACGCTGGTGGACGATGTCATCAGCGGTGCGTTCAGCCAGCACCCCGACTTCGCCGAGATTGACTGGGGCAAGGTCCAGTGGCACCTCAACGGCCAGCCCTTTGCCCCCGAGCGGGACAAGAGCCTGATTGAACAAGGGGTGGACCACAAGTCCATCATCCGTATGGCTACACCGGGTTTGAACGGTATTAAAGGCTCGGGCAGTTGAGCAGGAACCTATCATGTATGAAGTAACTGTAGAGCCTACCGGCGATGTGGTGGAGGTCGAAGAAGGACAGACGATACTTGATGCGAGCCTGCGTCAGGGTGTGTGGCTGCCCTTCGCCTGTGGCCACGGCACCTGCGGCACCTGCAAGGTACAGGTGCTGGAGGGCGACGTTGAGATAGGCAATGCCTCGCCCTTTGCGCTGATGGACATGGAGCGGGATGAGGGTAAGGTGCTGGCCTGTTGCGCCATCCCCGAGAGTGATCTGATGATCGAGGCGGACATCGATGTGGACCCGGACTTCATGGGGTTCCCCATCGAGGACTTCCAGGCCACCGTGGTGGCTATTGATGAGCTGTCCCCAACCATCAAGGGTATACGCTTCGAACTGGATCATCCAATCGAGTTTCAGGCGGGCCAGTACATCAATCTGAATATGCCCGGGGTGGAGGGCGCCAGAGCTTTTTCCATCGCCAACAAGCCGTCGGACAGTTCGGTGCTGGAGTTGCACGTGCGGCGGGTCCCCGAGGGGGCGGGTACGGGTTACATTCACGAGCAGCTGAAGGTAGGCGACACCCTGCAGTTGTCCGGCCCTTATGGCCAGTTCTTTACCCGCAAATCCGCGCCTGAAGACCTGATCTTTATCGCCGGTGGTTCCGGACTCTCCAGTCCCCAGTCCATGGTGCTGGATCTGCTGGAGCATGGCGATACACGCAAGATCACCCTGCTGCAGGGCGCCCGAAATCTGTCTGAGCTTTACAACCGCGAGTTGTTTGAGCAACTGGCACGGGAGCATGAGAACTTTACCTATGTGCCGGCACTGGACAATCCCTTGCCCGAGGACAACTGGGAGGGTTTCGCGGGTTATGTGCACGAGGCGGCTATCGATCATTTCAATGGCCTGTTTGCGGATCACAAAGCGTATCTTTGCGGCCCGCCGCCGATGATTGATGCGGCGATTACCGCATTGATGCAGGGTCGCTTGTTTGAACGTGATATCTACATGGAACGCTTTCTTACCGCCGCAGATGGCGCCGAGGGCGGTACCAAAAGCGCGCTGTTCAAGAAGATCTAGTTGCAGATGAAGCATACCATCAGGCTGGTCGATACCGGAGAAGCGTTCTTCTGCCGTGAAGACCAGCACCTGTTGCAGGGTATGCAGACTTTCCAGATCGGCAAGCCCATGCTGGATGCAATCCCGGTGGGTTGCCGGGGTGGTGGTTGTGGTGTCTGCCGTATCAGGGTTATCGAAGGTGACTACGAGGCAAAGAAAATGAGCCGTAAGCATGTCAGTGAAGAGGAGCAGGCCGAGGGCATTGTACTGGCCTGCCGCGTGTTTCCTCGCTGCGACCTGCTGGTCGAAGTGCTGCCGGTAGCGAACACGGCATAAGCCTCGATACGGGTTGCCACGCTGTCAGGAAAACGGTTGATATTGGTTGCAGGAGGCTGCTTTGACGATCATAACCAGCACAAACGCCAACGACATTATCCAGCGCGCAACGCTCAGGGCGTCTGAGCTGGGCGTTGCCGCCTGCATTGCCATTGTCGATGCCGGTGCTCATCTTGTCGCGTTTCAGCGGATGGACGGTGCGAGCCTTGGACCGGTAGATGTTTCCCAGCGCAAGGCCCGCACTGCGGCTTTGTTCCAGATGCCCACCGGGGATTTTGGCAAGGTGATTGATGACCACGACCTCACGGGTATGGAGCTGAGTAACGGCGGCCTCGCCGCATTTCACGGCGGGCTTCCTATACTGGTTGACGACAAGATGATAGGTGCCATAGGCGTCTCGGGTGGCAGCGCGGAGCAGGACCTTGATATTGCCCGCCATGCACTGGATGGGCGTTAGCAGGCAGCGTGCTGAGTCAGGCAAAGGCTGCGTGCGCGTGCGCTAAACTTCCGCTCAGCGAGGCCATTGCGCACAGAGAACTATAAAAAACTATCACTGGAGGAGCTTCGCCATGTCCCGCCTTTTTTCCCATAAGCATCGCCCGGTTCACCTGGGTGCCTTTCCCCTTGAAAATCTGCCGCGAAAAGACAGTCTCCCGGAGTTCCAGCGTGGGCCAAAGAGGTCTGCACTCACGGTGGAAGACCCCGCGAACCCTCATTCGCTTGCCAATGGCATGCGCGAATACATCAATGTGATGGATCGTATGCGGGTGGGCCAGGTCGCACCGCAACAGGCGCCTATCCCGCAAGATCTGCAGGAGCGGGCGAATCACCTCAAGGCGGCTTGCTATTACCTGGATGCCAGTATGGCAGGTACCTGCCGAATTCCCTCCAATGCGTTACTGGCAGAGCCTGTTGTCAATGCCGCGCTGGGTGAGGCCATGGAACTGGAATACGGTGCCGGTTCTGCCGACAACCCGATGGCTGAAATCAGTGTGCGCGAGGGGAGGGCGGCCTGGGAGCGAGCCCAGGCTGAGATGGAAGCACCTCCGGCGCATGACTATGCATTGGTGATCCTGAGTGAGCATACTCGGGACGTGGATCCGTTGGAGCCCGGCGCAGAATGGCTTGTCGATACCCAGCCACAGCGCGCCGCCCTGCGTGCTGCTGAGGTGGGTGCTGTCATGGCAAACTACCTGCGTATGCTTGGATTTGACGCGCGGCTGCATACAGCCACTGCCTCGGACCTGGACATGGATCAAATTCTGCTCGCCTCAGGCCTTGGGGAGAGCATGGATCAGGAAGGCGTGACCAGGGTGGAAGTGCCTTACCTGGGAACAGGTTATGGCGCTGTCGTTGTGTCCACGACAATGGAACTGGCAGCGGACGCTCCCCTTGCTGCTGGTGCGGTATCCTCCTGCCGTGATTTCAAATGGTGGTCAGGCTTTGGCGGTACCCGGCCGGGTTTCCAGGGGCCGCTCTACAAGGGACGTCCGTTTCACCTCGGCCTGTACCCTATGGAAACGGTCAAACGGGTTGCGGAGCCGACCACGCTGATTGATGCGCCAAACGTACCGCGTATTCCGAAACGGCACGACATGTTCATTCGCGCAAGCATCGGCGATCTCGGACCCAAAGCGCAAAAAGAGTTGACGGATTTTCGCATGATCACCAAGTCGCCCTTTGGCCATGCGATGATTCCCGGTGCTGGGAGGTATGGTTCCGCTGCAGTACGGTGAAGAGAACGGAGCAGCAGGCCGAGGGGTATACAGATGCGCGCAAGAATTCCGAGACGATCAAGGCCGCCATGTATTATCTGGGCGCCGATATGGTCGGCATTTGCGAGATACCCGAATATGCCTGGTACTCCCATGATCTTGATGGTTCTGAGATCAAGCCCTATCACCAGTACGCCATTTGCATACTGGTAGACCAGGGATATGAAACCATGGAAGGCGCCAGTGGTGACGACTGGATCAGCGGCGCCCAGAGCATGCGCGCCTATATGCGCGCTCAGTTGATTGGTGGAACTGTGGGGTCTCACCTGCGCGGCCTGGGCTTTTCTGCCCGTGGACACAGCGTCATGGACCAGGATGTGCTGCACATACCGCTGAACTTGCTTGCCGGCCTCGGGGAACTGCCCAGAATAGGCGAAATGGTGCTCAACCCTTTTGTCGGACCGCGCTTCAAGTCGGGCATCCTCACCACGGATATGCCATTGGAACCGGACCTTCCCATCGATTTCGGTCTGCAGGACTTCTGCAACAAGTGCCTGAAATGCGCGCGAGAGTGCCCGGTGACTGCCATCCCGTTTGGCGACAAGATCATGTTCAACGGCTACGAGATGTGGAAACCCGACGTAGAAAAATGCGGACGTTACCGGATTACCAATGCAGCCGGTTCGATGTGCGGTCGCTGCATGAAAACCTGTCCGTATAACCTGGAGGGCGTGCTGAAGGAGAAACCCTTCCTGTGGAGTGCGATGAACCTTCCCTTCAGCCGGAAGTGGATTGCCGACCTGGATGACAAGGTTGGCAATGGCAAAATCAATCCCGTCAAGAAGTGGTGGTGGGATCTCGATACAGACGAGGAAGGAAATATCGTGCCCGCCAAACGCATCAATGCCAGGGAACTGGAGTTCCGGTCCGTCCAACCCAGGGAGCAGAAGCTGGCCTGTTACCCGCGCGAGGTGGTGCCCAGTCCGATCGTTGTGGAACCCGCTGCTCCAGATCGTAAGCAGGGTATGCAGTTCTACAAGGCGGCGCCTTCGCCAGATGATTATCGCGCCCGGATGAAGCGTGGCGAAACCTCGCCGGTGAAAAAGCCCTCGTGGGAGTCAGGCGACTAGACCGTGGTCGCTGCTGCGCTCTCAAGCATAAGCCTGGGTGACTACCACATCAGGTGAAGAACGAGAATATCCAGCGCAAGGAGAGCGGTGGCGAAGACACCATTCCAGCCTGGAAACTTGAAGCTGTTGATACCGTAACGTCCCTGGATAGCGAGACTCAAACCGCTCATTGGCGATACGCAAATCCCGGTTGCCCAGGTCATCAGGAAGGTCATGCCCAGTAAATTCATGTCCGGTGACAGGGGAAGAAGCAACTCACTCGCGGTGACGATACTGATCAGCGGGTGAATGCCGAGGATGCTCAGTATGACCATTCCCAGGAGCAACAGGCTTGCCTCTTTAGCACCGAAGCTGCCTGTTTCCAGCTCGAACCCTGTTGTCGAGAGCACCGTAGCGATACCCGCCGCCAGTACACCGGCAGCGAGAAACAATGCAAGTTCACCCTTAATGCCGGGTAAAGTGCCGGTGACGAAACCGCCGATTGCCGATGCGGCATCTCTCCCTTCACGAGCAACCAACACGAGCAGCGTCATGGTGACGGAGAGCACGGAAATCAGTGTGAGAATAGGCAGTTTCGGGACATAGTGATGAAGCAACATTACCGCAACAGCGAGTGCTCCTGGAATCCATAAAGACTGGAAGTGCAGCGGATATCCTCGATACTCGGCCACGTCAAATTGATGAGAGAGCTGCCACCCACTCCAGGCAAGAGCGATCATGGAAATGGGTAATCCGGTCAGGGAAAGGGTCGATAATTCCGCACCTGGTGCATTGGTGAGAGCAACCCCCATAGCGGCGAAAAAAGGTGACCAGTTGGCGGCCATGGCAAACCCCCTGGAGATGACGGTCGCCTGCAGTGGGGTGAGAGGCTGCTTTCTGGATAGACGGTCGCCAACGATCGTAACAGCGGAGAGGTTGATTACCGCGCCGAAGAAGTGGACCCCCAGCAGCGTGCGCCACATAGCCTGTCTGCCAGTCGGCAGGGCATCCGCTTTATCTGTCGAGGGAAGCGTGATCAGCTTAAGGAAACTAACTGAAGCCAGCATACTCAGCAGCGCCTGGTTGGCGGCAACGGCTTTTACGTAATCTACGGTTTCCAGCCTGAGTGCGCCGTACACAAGACCGCCGACGCCCAGTAGCAGCATCATAACGGCTTGATACCGGGCGATACCCGTAACGCCGCTCACCAGCAGCAGGCCGGCACACCAGCCAAATATGCCTGCAACCCAGCCTGGTACTGCAGCATTTATACCATTGAGGATTGATGCAACGATCATGCAGCAGAGCAGGGTGCCGGCCAGTTTGGCGCGGGAAAGTTTCAACGCGGGTTCTTCAATCTTTCGCCAACATTATTGAGGGTGACTTTGGCAGTGTTTAACAGGGCTTGTAGGCAACCGCTTTGATTTCTACCAGCAAATGCGGATGCGGCAGTTGGTGCACCGCTACGGTGGTGCGGGCCGGTCCGTCGTAATCGAAGTATTCGCTGTAGACCTGGTTGTATCCGCCAAAGTCGTTCATGTTCACCAGAAACGCGCTTATTTCAACGATGTCCTCAAGGCCTGCCCCGGCCTCTGCCAGGATGTCGCGAATATTCTCAATGACAGCCCGGGTTTGCACGCGGATATCCAGGTTAACCGTGCCCATCTCATCCACTTCGGCACCCGCCAGCGAGTTGTCTGGCCGTCTTGAACTGGTACCGGACACAAACAGGAAATCCCCGGCGCGCTTGAGGTGTGGGAATGTACCGCGGGGCTTAGCTTTACCGGGCACCACGGTTGCAGAGTTTGTGTTACTCATGTTGCGAATTTTCCCCGTGGCCCTGTTGCGGCAATGCTTAACTGTTAACGATCCCACCTGTTTCTTGCGGCCCTGGCCCCGGGGACTAGCGTCGAAACTCGACGACGGCGCCGCCGGCGCCATAGAGTGGGCCATAACCATGAACCACGGCAGAAGAGAATGTCCCCCCATTGCACCCAGCAGGAAAGCAAAGTGCTTAAAGCCCATATCAACGCGGGCTTCTGCGGCATATGCCGGGCATTGCTCATGCAATGCCGCCAGGTCACCCTGTTCCATCAGCGAGAGGATTTTCCGGTTCCACTGGTCCTCGGTATCCGACGCTATCTTGTCTTCGGCGATGTCGATGCCATGACGAAAGTATGAGCCGGACAAGCCACCCACGCCGACTACGGCAATTTTTCTGCCCAGCTTTGTTGCCTGTTCAGCGGCGAGCCTCCCCAGTGACTCCGTCATCGACCAATCGTGGTAGACGTTATTTGAAGTGATGGCCAGCGGAAGGTTGTTGGCCGGGTTGAGCATCGTTGACGCCACGATCGTACCGGTATCGATGGGGAACTTGTCGTAATCGACGCCCTTGGATTTTATCCCGATGTCATTGGTGGCGGCGATGGCTGCCTCGGCGAACTCAACGTCGATGGTGATATCAAACTGCAGGTCGCCGTATTCGTGCCAGTTCTCGTCGACATGGATATCGTGCAGGCGCGGCCTTGCTTGCCAGAGTTGGTCCAGCACCGCGATCCACTGGGTGGAATACACCACTATAGTATCCGGTTTCGAAGCCACCAGGGCCTCGCCAGCCCGTTCGAAGGCCTGTGCAAGTTCTGCCCAGGGAGGATTGTCACGGGCAACGAGGGGCAGGGGTGAACCCGGTACCAGGAACGAGGAGACCACTGTCATGACATGGCTCCTGCGGCTTCCTGAGCCAGCCCCGACTTTATCAGGTTCCATTCCATTACCGCGTTACCGGTGCCGATCACGGTGCCGTAGCCGTGCAGTTCGCCCGGCATCTCCGGGTATCCCATGGCGGAGAACATCCAGGTGAAGGCGCCGGATTTAACCTCCGCGAAGGCCTCGTCTATAAACTGTGGCAGCAGCCTGAATACCTCCTGTGTTTTACCTTGCCGTAAAAGCTCGATCATGCGCATGTCCCAAAGATAGCCAGCGTAATCATGTGGGTGTTCCTGCGCCATGTCTTCGGGAGGTACCGGTTCCTCGGAAAAGTGCAGGTGGCAAAGCGTGTTGGATGCGAGCAGTACAGCCCGGCGCCCGGTGCTTTCTATTGCCTTGCGGGTGGCTTTGCCCAGCACGTCCATTTCTTCCAGCCCCTCTTCAGTCGTAAGGTAGTAGGGGGAGTTATTGGCGGAAATACCAACGACGGGTATATCCCACTGCGGCCGTATCATATGCAGCGTGGTGATGGTGCCGTAATCCACGCGAAAGTTCGGGTTACGCATCATCTTGGTAGTGAGCCCCATGCCGGCGGCCTCGTCGCAGCAGGCCTCGGCAAGTTCAATATCTACATCCAGTTCAAAGGAGTAGCGAAAGAGGTTGGGGAATATCGGGTCAACGGATTTTCCACTCAGGTGAGGCACACCCAGAAAATGATGCCCCTGCTGTGTGATCCAGTGCGGTGAATGCACCAGTAGCACATCGGGCTTCAGCTCATCCAGGCTGACTCGGGCGCGTTCGTATGCCCAGCGCAGCTGTTCCCAACCGCCCTGTGAGCGGGCTTCATTCTGAGGCGGGTTTTCCCCGTACACCAGGTGAGGGGGGTGGGGGGCGAGATACCCGCTACTATTTGGCCTTCGCTCACGTTACTCCTCCTGGTTTTCCGCAAGTATCCTGCTGGTGATTTCCGCGGTGCGGCGTATGTGCTGTTCGTTGGCAGCGCATAGCGCCTTGACGTCTTTTGCCAGTGCGGCGTCGCAAATGGCAATGTGTTCTTCATGGACATTGCGGCGGTTGCTGCGGTCTATGCGCGCATGTTGCGATAGCGCTTGTGCTGATCGTAAAGAATTTCATGGAAGCGCATCAGCCAGGGAGAGCGGCAGCAGGACACCAGCGCCAGGTGGAACTCCCGGTTGCGCGATTCCCACTCCTGGATATCCGGGTTCGGTCTGGTTCTCGGCCTTGGTCAGGTGATGGAAAGCGGCGACCACGCGTGACTCCCAGGCATCATCGCTGTTCTCCACACTTTCGGTCAGCGCCATGCCCTCCAGAACAACCCGCAGATTGGTGATGTCCTCCAGTTCTTCCAGTGACATCTCCGCCACCCGAAAACCACGTTGTCCCTTCACCTGGACAAAACCATCGGCGCTGAGCCGGTACAGGGCCTCCCGCAGGGGGGTGGCGCCTACTTCGTAGGTGCGCTTGAGGAATTCGATGCCCAGTTTTCACCGGGGCCGAATTTACCGTGCACGATGTCTTCTCGCAAGCGCGGTATAGGCCTGGTCCGTCAGTGTTTTTGCTTCCATAATGTGCCCGTGTTCGGGTTCGACTTGGGCGCAAAAATCGAAATTAGCTCCGAGTACTGACGGCTAGCTTAGCGGCTTATCGCAGATAACTTACTAAAAAATTCTTATATCTATTTCGATATATAAAATAAAATATATAAAACAAAATAATATCGATAAAAAGTTGCGACCGGTACAAAATATAAACTATCGTTATTCAATCAAAATATCGATAAAAAGTAATTTCATATGATTCGGAAAGCCGGCTTCGACGTCGCAGGAGAGAATAACCATGAGAAAAGGTGTAATGCGTCCCGGCCATGTGCAACTGCGGGTACTGGATATGGAAGAGGCGGTGGTCCACTACCGGGACCGCCTGGGCTTGATTGAGGTCAACCGCGATAGCCAGAACCGGGCCTATTTCAAGGGCTGGACTGAGATCGATTCATTCTCGGTGGTACTGCGTGAGGCAGATGAGCCGGGCATGGACTTCATGGGTTTTAAGGTCACCACGCCGGACGTCCTGGAAGAGCGCAAGCAGGACCTGGTTGAGTACGGTTGCAACGTGGAGGCCATTCCCGCCGGTGAACTGGATGGCTGTGGCGAGCGGGTTCGCTTTGATTCGCCCACCGGCCACTATTTCGAGATTTATGCAGAGAAGGAACAGACCGGTAAGTGGGGTATCGGCGACAAAAACCCGGAAGCCTGGCCGGAAGATCTCAAGGGTATGAGGGCCACACGCTTCGACCATTGCCTGCTCTACGGAGACGATCTCGACGGCACCGTCGACTTGCTGCAGAACGTACTGGGCTTTCAGCTGTCCGAGCAGGTCGTGGACAGGAGAACAACACTGCGAGTGGCCGCCTTTCTGACCGTATCCACCAAGGCCCACGACGTGGCCTTCGTGCGTCACCCGGAGAAAGGCAAGTTCCACCACGCCTCGTTTTATCTCGATACCTGGGAAGACGTACTGCGCGCCGCGGACCTGATCTCCATGCACGACATCTCCCTGGACATCGGCCCCACCCGCCATGGCCTGACCCACGGCCAGACCATTTATTTCTTTGACCCCTCGGGCAATCGCAATGAGGTGTTTGCCGGGGGTGATTACACCTATCCGGATCACCCGGTGGTGACCTGGGATGCAGACCAGATCGGCAAGGCGATTTTCTACCACGACCGGGTGCTGAACGAAGACTTCCTGGGTGTAGTGACCTGATCATGTGCGCTGGCTCGAACAACAAAAAAGAAGAAGCAGTGATGAGAGAAGTAAAGAACTTTATTAATGGCGAGTATGCGGGCCTCCTCTGGCGGCAAGACTTTTGACAATATCAATCCTTGCACTGGTGCCTGATTGGTACTGTGCATGAGGCGACTTGCGAAGATGTAGATGCTGCGGTCAGTCCGCGCGAGCGGCGCTGAACGGCCCCTGGGGCAAGATGTCCGACGCGGAACGCGGTGACGATACTGCATGCGGTGGCAGATGGTATCGATCGGCGCTTTGATGAGTTTCTTGCGGCGGAGTGTGCAGACACTGGCAAGCCATACAATATCGCCAGCCATATCGATATTCCCCGGGGTGCGGCTAAATTTCCGCGTATTTGCGGACTGCGGTAAAAAATGTTGTCCACCGAAGCGTTCCAGATGGCGACGCCGGACGGTAATGGCGCCTTTAATATGGCGGTTCGCAAGCCCAAGGGCGTGATTGCGGTGATCAGTCCCTGGAACCTGCCGCTACTGCTGATGACCTGGAAAGTGGGTCCGGCGCTGGCCTGTGGCAACACCGTGGTGGTCAAACCCTCCGAGGAAACACCCACCACCACCTCACTGCTGGGTGAGGTGATGAACGAGGCCGGCGTGCCTCCCGGCGTTTTCAATGTCGTCAACGGTTTCGGCCCGGAGTCTGCCGGGCGCATTTCTGACCGAGCATCCGCGGTGTTGATGCCATCACCTTCACCGGTGAAACCCGCACCGGGCGAGATCATTACCCAGGCAGCGGCACAGGGTCTGCGCGATGTTTCCATGGAATGCGGTGGCAAGAATCCTGCGCTGGTGTTCGCCGACTGCGACATGGACAAGGCAATAGAGGGAACATTGCGCTCAGTATTTCGCCAACTGCGGCCAGGTCTGTCTCGGTACCGAGCGGGTTTACGTAGAGCGTCCAATCTTTGACGAGTTCGTATCACGACTTGCGGACGGAGGCAGGGAAGTTCACGCTTGGGCCCCCGGAAGACAAGGCCACGGATATGGGCCCGCTGGTCTCCCACGAGCACCAGAAAAAAGTGCTGTCCTATTATGAACTGGCGGTTGCCGAGGGTGCCACGGTGGTGCTCGGCGGCGGCGTTCCCGACATGCCGGCAGAGCTGTCCGGCGGTGCCTGGGTGCAACCTACAATCTGGACCGGATCTTGCCGATGACGCCCGGGTGATCAAGGAGGAGATCTTTGGTCCCTGCTGCCATATCCGCCCCTTTGATACCGAAGAAGAGGTCATTGCCCTGGCGAACGACACTCCCTATGGGCTGGCAGCCGCTGTCTGGACCGAAAACATGTCCCGCGCGCTGCGCGTATCCACCCAGATCGACTGCGGTGTTTGCTGGGTAAACAGCTGGTTCCTGCGCGACTTGCGTACGCCGTTTGGCGGCTCCAAGGAATCCGGCATTGGCCGTGAAGGCGGAGATACACTCCCTGGAGTTCTACACCGAATTGCAGAACATCTGCATAAAAATTTGAAACTGATTGGGCTAGAGAAAAACGATGAGCACATTGAGCCCGGAAGTCATAGCGCAACTGGCAGAGCACCTGGAAAACGCTGAGTTGGAAGCGCTTGACGTGACCAAGATCACCGATGACTACCCGGATATGGATTTCGAGGATGCCTACGACATCCAGTGGGAGATTCGTCGCCGCAAGGAGGACCGCGGCACCAAGATTGTGGGCATGAAAATGGGCCTGACTTCCTGGGCGAAGATGGCCCAGATGGGAGTTGAAGAGCCTTGTTACGGTTTTCTGGCGGACTATTTCAGTTGCACCCGATGGTGCCGCTATTGATACCTCAAAATTGATTCACCCAAAGGTGGAGGCGGAAATCGCCTTTGTGACCAAGAGCGCCGCTAAAGGGGCCGGGATTCACGTGGCGGATGTATTGCGCGGCGACGGATTTTGTATTGCCCGCGGTCGAAATCATCGACTCGCGCTATCGCGACTTCAAGTTCGATATCAAGAGTGTGGTGGCAGACAACAGTTCTTCGTCGCGTTTGTTACCGGCGGCCGCTGCTTGCCTGTAGATCATATGGACCTGCGCACGGTCGGCGTGGTGATGGAGAAAAATGGTGAAATCGTCGAGATGTCAGTACCGGCGCGGCAGTGCTGGGCAATCCTGCGGCGAGTGTCGCAATGCTGGCCAATATGCTGGGTGAGCGCGGTGAAGAGATCCCGGCCGGCACATTTATTATGACCGGCGGCGTAACTGCGGCTGTGGCGGTGGCGGCCGGAGACAATATCACTGTGCGTTACCACGAGATGGGCACGCTCACCATGAGATTCGTTTAGCCCTGCTCCGCTGGCGGCTTAACGGAAATCGGCGATATAAGAAATGATAACAAACATGATCGGTAAAGCTTCACCACGGCAGGCGTGATGTCGCTATTGTGCAGTGCTGCTTCCCATGCTGCTTGTCGCCTGCGAGGCCCCGCTGGACCTGGCACAGGTTGAAGCGGAGCGCGCCCGTGATTTGCGGCGCTATGACATGTTACAGGCCGCGGCGCATAGCGGTGAGCAGGTGGTGGTGGTCAGTTCTGTTGGTGCAGTGGTAGCTCACAGCGACAGCGGGGCGAGCTGGCAGCGCACCGAATTGGCCGGTCGCCCTCCGCTGATTGATGTCACTGCCTGTCCCTACGGGCGATTTCTTTGCATTGGATAGCTGAGCGACGTGTTTGGCACAAGTCGACCGGATAGTGATTGGCAACTTCCTCCATCGACACACCGGAAAACACCTTGTCCATTCACTGCGCGCCCAATGGCCGTGTCTGGGTATCGGCCAGTTTTGGCACGCTGTTCTGGGCTGAGGTGACATGCAGCAATGGAACGAGTTCAGCCTTTACGAAGACCTGCAATTTACTGCGGTGCGTTTTCGTCGATGAGATGAACGGTTTTGCATTGGGTGAATTTGGCATGGTTATCGTCTAGCAGGATGGCGGTGATAACTGGGAGCAGCGCGAACCGATCCCCAACGAATTTTATCCCATGGCGGTGGATTTTCTGGACATCAGACACGGGCTGGGTCGGCGGACTGGACGGCATCATATGGCAGACCACTGACGGCGGGAAACCTGGCAGCGTCAGAATCGGTAACTTCCGCGCCCATCTATAACATTCATGCGGATCAGCATGGCGTGTTCGCGGTGGGTGGCAGCGCAAAGCTGGTGGAGCTGCGTGATGGCCAGTGGCAGACCTTTGATGGCGCCCCGGAGGTCCTGGCGTTTATGCGCGGACTGGATGCGCTTGACAACGGTTCCCTGCTGGTCGCGGGTGGTGGCGGCACACTGGCGGTAATTCCCCTGTCCGGATCGCGACTCCTGCAGAACGGATAATACAGGTATCTATAAAGTGAAAGAAGGTAGCGTAATCAGCGATTTTTCAGGATGATAGAGGTATTTGTCTTCTATCACCCAAGACGTTCCTCTCGGTCGATTCTGCTGGCGACCGTATTTTTCGCCAGCCGTATTCCCTATCTGGAAATGTACTCCAACTTCGCAGACCTGCTGCCTCAGGAACACCCCTACATTCAGTTGCACAATGATGTAAAGGATACCTTCGGTGGCGCGAACAACGTGGTAATGGCGATATCGGTTGAAGAGGGCGATATATTCAATTCCGATACCCTGTCGCGCATTCACAGACTTACCCAGGGTGTTGATTCCTTGCCCGGCGTGAACCATAACCTGGTGCGCAGCCTGACCCACCGTACGGTGCGCAAGACCTGGCTGACCGAGATGGGCAATATGAATTCCAGGCCTATTACGATCCGCTTTATCCGGATATGAGTGAGGAACAGCTCGCACAGTTGCGCTTGGACGTGATGGCAAACCCCACCGTCTACGGCCTGCTGGTTTCACCCGACCTCAAATCTGCACTGATCCGCGGGACGTTTAACGAGGGGCAGCTGGACTATGTGGAAATTTTTCGCCAGTTGGGTGATGCTGAAAGAACGAAGTGGAGCAGGCGCGCCGGAAGTGATGCCGCGCCACCTGTGCATATCTATGCGACCGGGCAGCCGGTGCTGATGGGCTGGGTATACAGCTACCTGGACCAGATCATGCAGATTTTCTTCCTGACCGTGGCAATCCTGCTGGCACTCCTGGTGGCGTACTTCCGTACCCGGGTTACGGCATACTGCTGCCGCTGATCGGCGTGTCTGATTTCAGCCACCTGGGGTCTGGGTATTGTTTCACTGCTGGGCTTATAACCTGGATCCCCTGACCCTGGTCATTCCCTTCCTGATTACCGCGCGGGCAATGTCCCATGGTATCCAGCTGGTAGAGCGCTACTATGTGGAAGCGCATCAGGCGAAGGACAATCATGATGCGGCTCGCCGCACCTTTGAAACCTTATTCCGCCCCGGCACACTGGGTATTGTCTCTGATGCGGTGGGCCTGCTGCTGATCTCCCTGGGCTCCTCACCGATAAACGTCAAGCTGGGAATCTACGCCTCCATCTGGGCGGGACAGTGGTGTATTACTGTATTGATGACAGTGCCGCTGGTGCTGTCCCTGTTGCCACTGAGTAAAGTCAGCGAGCGACGCTGCCGATGACGGCGCAGCCAGGGTGTATTTGCGGCGACTGGCGCGTTTCGTTACCAGCCGGGGCGGGCTCACCTCGCCGTGCTGCTGTTTGCGCTGCTGGTGTACGTCGGGGGTAGCGCACTCAGTTCGCGGGTGCAAATCGGCGAGTCCGAGCCCGGTTCACCGATCCTCTATCCGGACCACGATTACAACGTGTCGTCCAAGAACATCAACGCCAATTTTCCGGGCTCGGAGGAGATGTATGTGGTTGCCCATACCGATGAGCCCGGCGGAATAAAGCGCCCCGAAGTATTGCGTGCGCTGCAGGACTTCCAGATCCATATGCTGAAGGACCCTGAAATGGGCGGCACCAAGGGTATGCCCGACCTGGTGAAGCAGGTAAACCGGATTCTCCATAACGATGATCCCCGCTGGTCCGTGATTCCGGATGAGGGCGAGCTATGTAGGCGGCCTGATGTTTGCCTTTATGGCATCCAGTCCCATTCCCGGTGCCCTCAAGGAGTTTGTCGATACCGATGACCAGACCGCTAACCTGGTGTTCTTCTACAAGGATCACAAGGGCGAAACATCTGCGCCGCGCCATCCATATGGCAAAGGAATGGATCGACGACCCGGCCAATCAGGTAGAGGGTCTCGAGATTGCGTCTGGCTGGTGGCCCCATCGGGGTGACTGCAGCGATCAACGAGGCCGCGTTCCAGAGCAATATAGTGATTATTCCTGCGGCAATGGCACTTATTTTCCTGTTCGTCACCTTGTTTTACTGGTCGCTCCATGCCGGTTGGCTGATGTTCATGGTAATGACCTTCTGCACCGTGGCCACCTATGCCTATATGGGCATCGTCGGCATCGGTATCGACGTGAATACCGTGCCGATTATCGCGGTGGGTATTGGCGTGGGCATTGACTACTCGATTTACATGATGGACCGGATACGGGAGGAGACCGCCAGGGCAGATGGAGATCTGGGTGAGGGCATTCGCCACTGCGATAGCAACTACTGGCAAGGCCATCGCGTTTACTGCTACGGCACTGATCGGCGGCATCGTCATGTGGGCCTTTGTGTCGGATCTGCGCTTCCAGGCTGACGCGGCGCTGCTGTCTGGTGGTGATGCTAATCCTCAATGCCTGGGCTGCAGCCAACCTGGTGCCAGCCTGGATAGTTCGATTCAGGCCTGCGTTCATTGTCAACGCGGAACTGCTCGAGTGATGAAATTAAAGAGATTCATGCAAAGCCGGTTGGCGGCTTAACACACGTGCAATAGGTTGTCCAGAGGGGAATCCGGGCAACTTCACATTAACACCTGAAAAGGGGAACCATATGAGAAGTATAAGCAAGATTCTGATGCCCTGGGCGGTGCCGCTAGTTGTTGCTGGCTTTGGTTTGGCCACAGTGGCGAATGCGCAGGACGAGTGAATGGGATACGGCGGGATTTCGTCGAGAACGCGACGTATTACCGCGATGGGCCAGGTATATCCAAGTCTCGCAATACCGGCCAGTTCGAATTCAGTAAGGATTTCGGCAAAAAGTTCGGCATGAACAATTTCCGGGTCAGCGGCACTTTGCGTGCCACCTATGATGCTGTCTATGACCTCAACGATGATGAGTATGGTAAAAATGCCGGTGGCTCACGGAGTTTCCAGAACTTCGGCAGCACCACCGCGCAGGCCATCTACGGTGGCAACGGTAACTCACCCTGGGGGCAATCGATCCTGGGTAATGGCGGTCCTCCCGGGGCTGTCCCGCCCGGTTTCGCTGTTTGACGTCAGTCGCAACCCCAACGAGGGTTTGAAAGTCCTCGGTGAGGAATATGCATGACCCCATGGGTGGTGTCACCATCGGCGTGCCGGTGCGACCCTGTGACAAGGATAGTCGTGGTTGCGGACTCAAGGACATTACATGGACTATGACACCAATGACCTGCGGTTCCCTGAATTCAATGATCAACAGGACTTCATTCGTGAGCTGTACTTTGAAGGCAGCATTCCCACGGGCGATATGTCCGAGTGGTTCTTTCGTGTTGGTAAGCAGCAGGTGGTTTGGGGCAGAACGGACCTGTTCCGTGTCCTGGACGTGATCAACCCTGTGGATTATTCGCGCCAGAATATCTATGACGAACTGGAGGATATCCGGATTCCCCAGTGGATTGCCACGGCGGAATACCGCATGGGGTGCTACAGAGTATTTTTGAGGACCTGAACGTGCAGGCGGTCTGGAACTTCGATGAGTTCCGTCCCAATGAATCTGGGGCAGGGCGGCACGCCATACTCAATTCTGGATGCGGTTCCTTCTTCCGCGCAATGAACAACTGCTGGGAAAATGGCTGTACCGTTTCCAACTTTGTACCGGCCGGCGCCATTGGCCTGGACGATGACCCCGGCCTGGTCGCCGCTGATTTTGCGCCCGGCGTCATCGGTATACGCAAGGTGAACCTGCCTGACGGTCACGACCAGGGCGGTATCAAGTTGGAGGGTGTCTATCAAAAGCGTGGGCTTCTCGCTGAACTACTATCATTACTACCAGCAATTGCCGGTATTGCACGGCGATATACAGTCCATGAACGCCTTTACCGGTGAGGTGGCAGACTGGATTACCTGATTGCCTTTGACATCGAATTCCCGGAAGTAGACTTGTTAGGCGGCTCGCTGGATTTCGATATCGACTCGATCAAGACCGTGTTCCGTGTCGAGACGACTATACACCAGGGTGAGGAGTTCGCCAATACGCTGGAGGCCGACCTGTACTCCGATTCTGATATGTTCCGTTGGGTACTGGGTGTGGACCGAAACACCTTCATTCCCTTCCTCAACAAGAACCGGGCATTCCTGATTTCCGGCCAGGTATTCGGCGAGCATATGCTGGATCATGAGACTGGAGCAAGGACCATTGGGCAAATCGGTATTCCAAACTGGGAGGATAATTACATCATGACTCTGCTGGTCAAGGGTTGGTACAAGTCCGACACCATCAGCCCCCAGATCATTACGGCCTGGGACCACCAGGCAAGGCCGGTACATTTGCGCCCTCTGTAGACTGGTTGATCAATGATAACTGGCGCCTGATCGTTGGCGCCAACATCAAGTTCGGTGATGGCATGGGCGATCAGGAGTTCGACGACTGCCGCACCTGTAACCCGTTCCCGCCGTTCACTGCGACCCGGCGCATCGGACCCGCCTGGCTCGCTGGGCTTGAGCGGTGTGAACCCCTGGGGCGCTTCCGCGCCGGCCCACTGGCCAGCGCCAGCAAGGAAGACGAGTTCCAGGTCACGCTGCGCTACCGCTTCTAAATGAGATAACAATCAGGAGATAAGAGAAATGTTAAAACGAAACTTATGAGCATCGCCCTGGCGTCGACCCTGGGTACAGGCCTGGCTCATGCGGTCACGGTGGAAGATGTTGAAAGCTCATTCTATCCCTACAAGGATGGCGGGCCGTCCAGTTCGACGGGCTTGACAGTTGGAATGACCATCAACTCGGGCAATGTGGACACAGTTCCAGGATGTTCTGGATGAGGCCGTTTTTCGAGCAGGTCAAGAATGGCTGGTTGGAAATGAAGGTGGGGGAGACAACATCCTTCGACTTGCACCCAAACTATGTCGAGGCGACCCTCAAGGGCGTGGGCCAGGTATCCCTGGGGGATCAATTGGGCCAGATCAATGGTTTTGTGGCGGGCCGGCCATTTCCCGAGGAGCCGGATGCCGATGATCCGCGCGCCGGTGAGAAGCTGGCCTGGAACTACAAGTACGGCTATAACTGGGGCGATAACGCCGCGATCTATCCGTTTTACTGGACGTACCGCGACTGGAGTCCGGTAAGGTGGAGCGAACCCTGAAGTTCAGCTTCCACTTCCTGAACTATAAGCATCGCGTTAACCAGGATCCTGTGCCGGAGTTTGCCGACAACCCCTCCGAGCTGTTCCGGGCGATCTATGTCCAGGTGCTGGAGCCCTTCGATGTGAAGAATACCCAGTTGTTGATTCAACGTGCCTCTGAGGATGCCAAACCCGACAACACCTGGCTCTACCTGGGTTTCCAGCGCCGGGTGCGCCGTCTCGTCTTCGGGCCAGATTACCGACTCTTTCCTGGGCGCGGACCTGATGATCGAGGACTTTGAGGGTTACAACGGTCGTATCTCGGATATGAACTGGACCTACAAGGGCACGAAGAACGTATTGCTGCCGTTCTATAACCACAACGATCTGGAACTGGCCACCGACCTGGTAGGAGAGAGACGGTTACCAGTTTGTTGAGTTCGGTGGCAAGGGTGGATGTTACCCGAATATCACCTGGCAACTGCGTAAGGTATACGTGCTGGAAAATGATCCGATTGACGAAAACCACCCGATCAGCAAACGGGTACATTACATCGATGCCCAGACCTTTACCATTCCACGCACCCTGGTCTACGACCGCAAGGGTGACCTGTGGAAGTCCTGTTATGATCGGTCAGGCTCATCCAGACCATCACATGGAGAAGAACAAGGGTACTGGTGTGGCCATTGACGATGCATTCTCCATGGTTGATGTGCAGGCCGGTCACTGCACCACCGGGCAGTTCAAGGGCCAGCTTGATCCAGCACTGAACCCGCCCAAACTGTTCACCGTGCAAAATATGCGCGCCAAGGGCCGTTAGTATCCTCCGTGGTGTTGGCCAACTCCCGGCGTGCATCGAACTGCCGGGAGCTGGCTTTTTTTAAATGAGTATATCGATGACAAATTCCATTGACGTAACCCTGTTTTTCAACTTTCGCAGCCCTTACTGCTACATCGCGTCCAAGACGTTGTTCAGGATTTATGACGACTTTCACGCCAACCTGGTGTGGCGGCCCCTGGGTGGCTGGTCCGGGCGATCTTCGCCGGAGCGCGCCAAGGTCAAGGTGCCGCTGACCAGGCAGGACGTACGGCGCATTACGGCGAAAATGGGCATTCCCATGAATCCGCCCCCCATCACCACTGATCCGACCAACGCGGGCGCGGCATCATTGTTGGCCGAGGAGAGCGGACTGTTGCGGGAGTGGATAGTCGAGATGATGCGAGCCGAGTGGGCCAGCGGCCTGGACATCGGTGATGAGCAGGTGCTGTTTGACTGTGGGTGAAAAGGTGGGACTGGACCGGCAGTCGCTGCAGGCTGCCTTTGTCAATGACGCGTATCTGCAACAACTGGAGGACAACTGGGAGGAGGCCCAGTCCCTGGGTCTGATCGGTGTGCCCAGCTTCCAGGTTGGCGAGGAGTTGTTCTGGGGGGCTGACCGTATCGAGTATGTGCTGGATCATCTCAGCGACCTGCGTTTGAGGAGGCTTTAGCGCTATGCTGGAACTCTACACACATCCCATGTCGCCCTGCGCGCAGAAAGTGCGCATCGTGCTGGCCGAGAAAAGTCTCGATTGGGTGGCGCATCACGTGGAGCTTGAGGACAAGGCAAACCTGAAACCGGCGTATCTGGCGCTCAATCCGTTGGGTGTGGTGCCTACCCTGGTGCATGACGGCCGGCCCGTGATCGAGTCCAGTATTATCTGTGAGTTTCTCGACGACAGCTGGCCAGAACCCTCGTTAAAGCCCGCGGATATGTACCTGACGAGCGAAAATGCGCTTCTGGATGAAGCACGTCGATGTCAAGCTGCACCCGGCCTGCGGTACCCTGCAGTGGCCCATGGTCATGCGGCCGAGGCTGATGGAAAAGCCGGCGGCAGAGCGTGATGCCATCCTTCAGTCCATTCCCGAGAAACCGCGGCGGGAACGTCAGCAGCGACTGGTGCAATTTGGACTGGATGCGCCGGACGTTGCCGATGCAGTGAAGACCTATCGCAAAACGATCGTGGATATGGAGAAGGCTCTCGCCGAGGGCCAATGGGTAGTGGGCGATAGCTTCAGCCTGGCCGATGTGTGCCTGGCGCCCTATTTCCAGACCCTGGTCCAGTTCAATTGGACGGCACTTTATGACCGGGACTGTCCGCGTGTCACTGATTGGGTGCAGCGCTGTCAGGCAATGGATTCATATCAGGAGGCGGTTGCGGATGACTTTCCTGCGGACCTGGTGGCGGCGCTTCAGCATAAGGGGTCTGCTGTGTGGGGCAAGATCGCGGCCCACCTCGATACACCATGATAACGCTTTACGAACGCCCCGACTGTCCCTTCTGCTGGAAGGTTCGCCTTGCTCTGGCAGAGCTTGGCCTTGGCTATAACAGCATCGAAACGCGCCTGGGAGAAAAGCATCCCGAAGTGCTGCGCTTGAGCCCCACGGGCACAGTGCCAGTGTTGCTGGATGGCGATGTCGTGATCTGGGAGTCCGGCGTCGCGGTGGACTACCTCGACGCCCGCTATTCAGCCGGCTCTCTGATTCCCGCTGAACCCGGTCGGCAGGCCTGGGTGCGTACCCTGCATGCCTACTCGGACAAGTGCATTGGCCCGGCCATCAGGGATCTGGTTTTCGAGAAGCGTTCCAAATACCGGGATGAGTGGGACCTTGGCCTCATCGAGACCAGCGCGGCGGCCTGGGTCGATTGCCAGGCATGGCTGGAAAGCAATCTGCAGCCCGAGTGGATGGGCGGATGCGCGCTAAGCGCGGGTGAATGCGCCCTCGCTGCTCGCTGCGGGGTGGCGGATGCCTACGGGGTTCCGGTAGCAGCCGATTTCCCGTTGCTGTACGAATGGTTTGAGGCGGTTAAGTGGCGCCCCGCGTGGGATGCGGCTTACCCCGCCTCTTTCCCTGCAAAGGACCAAGAGCTGATAACTATTTGAACCTTAATATCATCCGGGGCGTGTAGAATTGCCCCACTATCGCAAAGGGTGTGAAACACCATGATGGATCAGGAAAAGATTGACCAGCTGGGAGACGAGCTCTACGCCGCGTTACGCGGAGGGCACACTGTCGTGCCGCTGACGGATCGCGAGAACGATATCCAGATCGAGGACGCATACCATATCAGCCTGCGCATGCTTAATCGCAGGGTAGAAAACGGATGGTGAGACGATCGTCGGTAAGAAAATCGGCGTGACCAGCAAGCCGGTTCAGGAAATGCTGGGCGTGTTTCAGCCTGACTTCGGTTTCCTTACAGATACGATGGAGTATCCCGACGGTGCGGATATTCCCGGTAGCGGGTAACCTGATTGCGCCCAAAGCCGAGGGTGAGATTGCATTTCGCCTGAAGAAGGACCTGGTTGGCCCGGGCGTCACCGAGGCGGATGTGCTGGATGCCACCGAAACCATCATGCCCTGCTTTCGAGATTGTGGATTCGCGCATAGAAGACTGGAAAATCAAGATCCAGGACACCGTGGCAGACAACGCCTCCTGTGGCGTGTATGTGCTGGGCAAGAACGAAGTTGATCCGCGCGACTTCGACCTGCCCAACCTGAAGATGACGATCTACAAGAACGGTGAATTTCACTCCGAGGGGCTGGGCAGTGCCGTGCAGGGCAACCCGCTGACTGCGGTCGCCTGGCTGGCCAACACCCTGGGCGAATTCGGTATACCGTTCAAAGCCGGCGAGCTGATTCTCTCCGGTTCACTGGCGCCGTTGATTCCGGTGGTTGCCGGCGATGAAATGAGCCTTGAAATTGAAGGAATCGGCGGCTGCAGCTGCAAGTTTGTGTAGCCCCGCAGCCTGCCGGATATGAGGGCATAGTCGGACAGGGGGAGAATCCGCCAAGCCGGCGCATTAACGGATGCAAGGGCGTGCTCGGGGTGGTGGTTCGGGAGCGTCTGAGGCCAGGGATGGCCGAAGCCGAGCTGCAATGGATGGCGCTTTTGCGCCTCCCGGGCCAGCACCCGGAGAGCGCCCGATAAGGTAGCGCCTGACCGGATTCGTGACAGATACTGGATCCCGCAATGTCGGACCACCGACCGCGCGGGAATCAGAAAGAGAAGAAGTGAGTAAAAAAGTAAAAGCGGCCATTATCGGCCCCGGCAAT
Source organism: uncultured Gammaproteobacteria bacterium (assembly GCA_963845135.1). Lineage (GTDB taxonomy): Bacteria > Pseudomonadota > Gammaproteobacteria > Pseudomonadales > Halieaceae > Halioglobus. The sequence continues at coordinate 363,619 of CAWJQW010000012.1, forward strand.
ATCGGCACCGACCTGCTGATGAAGGCCATGCGCAGCGAGCTGATTGAGCCCGTGTGGATGGTGGGCGTGGAACCCGACTCTCCGGGCCTGGCCAGGGCTGCCGAGATGGGCCTGAAGACCACCGCCGATGGCGTGGATGGCATGCTGCCGACCATGAAAGAAGACGGCGTGCAGATTTGCTTCGACGCAACCTCCGCCTACGTGCACGCCGAAAACAGCCGCAAGGTGAACGAGCAGGGCGCGGTGATGATCGACCTCACGCCTGCAGCCATCGGCCCATTCTGCGTGCCGCCCGTGAACCTGGCCGACGCGGTTGCGGCAAAAGCCATGAACGTCAACATGGTCACCTGCGGTGGCCAGGCGACCATTCCGATGGTGGCGGCGGTGAGCCGGGTGCAGGAGGTGACCTATGGCGAGATCGTCGCCACGGTCAGCTGCAAGTCAGCCGGGCCCGGCACCCGCAAGAATATCGACGAATTCACCCGTACCACCGCCAGCGGTATTGAGAAGGTGGGCGGTGCCCATAGCGGCAAGGCGATTATTGTGATCAACCCGGCGGAGCCGCCGCTGATCATGCGCGATACCGTGCACTGCCTGACGCACGACGACCCGGACCAGGAGGCGATTACGCAATCCGTACACGACATGATCGCCGAGGTGCAGAAATACGTGCCCGGCTATACCCTGAAAAATGGTCCGGTATTCGACGGCAAGCGTGTGTCCATCTATATGGAAGTGGAAGGACTGGGTGATTTCCTGCCCAAGTATGCCGGCAACCTGGATATCATGACGGCGGCGGGACTGCGCACGGCGGAGATGTACGCCGAGGAAATTCTGGCGGGCAACTTTACGCCGGCTGCCGCTTAGATTATCCGGCCTCGGTCCTGTGCTCGTGCACCAGGACTCGCCGTGAATACATCCGTGTAGGCTTGGGCGTAGCATCCATGTATTTCTGACGAGCGCAGTCCTGGATGTAGCAGCAAACTCACAGCACCAGCGCCTCGTACATGCGATGATTGGCAAACGAAGAGAGTAGACAATGGATTTGAAAGGAAAGAAAATTACCGTCCACGACATGTGCCTGCGTGATGGCATGCATCCCAAGCGCCACCAGATCACGGTGGAGCAGATGGTGACCATAGCAAAGGCCATGGACGAGGCGGGTGTACCGCTGATCGAGGTGACCCACGGCGACGGCCTGGGCGGCGCATCGGTGAACTATGGTTTTCCCGCGGCCAGTGATGAGGAATACCTCAGCGCCGTGTGCAAGGAAATGAAGAACACCAAAGTCTCGGCACTACTGCTGCCTGGCATCGGTACTGTCGACCATTTGAAGATGGCGGTGGACTGCGGCATCTCCACTATCCGCGTGGCGACGCACTGCACCGAGGCAGATGTGTCCGAACAGCACCTCACCATGGCGACCAGTATCAAGGGCCTGGATACGGTGGGCTTCCTGATGATGGCGCATATGATCGAGCCGGAAGAGTTGCTGGTGCAGCTCAAGCTGATGGAAGACTTCGGCGCCAATTGCGTTTACATCACCGACTCGGCCGGTTACATGCTGCCGGACGATGTGACTGCGCGGGTCGCCCTGGCGCGTGCCGAGCTCAAGCCGGAAACAGAGCTGGGTTTTCACGGCCATCACAACCTGGCCATGGGCATGGCCAATTCACTGGCTGCGGTGGAGCGGGCGCCAACCGCATCGACGGTTCGATGGCTGGTCTGGGTGCCGGTGCGGGCAACACGCCGCTGGAAGTGTTTATCGCGGTCTGCGACCGCATGGGTATTGAAACCGGCGTAGACCTGTTCAAGGCAATGGATATTGCCGAAGACCTGATCGTGCCGATGATGGACCATATGGTGCGCGTTGACCGCGATGCGCTAACGCTGGGTTACGCGGGTGTTTACTCGTCCTTCCTGCTGTTTGCCAAGCGCAGTGCCGAGAAGTACAACCTGTCCAGTCGCGACATTCTGGTGGAACTGGGCCGGCGCCGCACGGTGGGCGGCCAGGAAGATATGATCGAGGACCTGGCGCTGGATATGGCCAGGGAACGTGGGACTATCTAGGTCTTTCGGCCAGCACAAGTCCGGGTTCTCTTACTCCGCCCGTGCCTTAAAGGTGATGCACAAAAGGTCGGGCAAGGGCGGCGTGTCCGTGCGCTGTTTCCATGCCCATGGATAAACGGACATAGCCTATGAATGATGCCAACGAGGAAACTGGACCCGTCACTATTTCTATTTCGCGACGGGTGATACCCGGTAGGGAAGCGGAGTACGAGGCCTGGGTTAAAGGCATTACCGCTGAGGCCGTTAAATTCCCCGGGCACATGGGTGTGAATGTGATTCGTCCCAAACCACCCTCTACGGAATACGTTTCTATCTTTCGCTTTGACACTTACGGTCACTCATGTGACTGGGAGGATTCCGCGATGCGCGCGGAGTGGCTGCAGCGCCTGGAAGGCATCACCGAGGGTGAAGACGCGATCGAAAAAGGGACTGGCCTGGAATTCTGGTTCAGCCTGCCAGAGCTGCCCGCGGCGCATCCTTCGCCGCACAAGATGGCTCTGGTGCTAGTGGTGGTCGTTTATGTACTGGTGCTCGCCATCACCCTGGTGCTGGGACCCTATGTATCGAGTTGGCCTATGGCTCTGCGCGTATTGCTTGCGGTTGTTCTGCAAGTAATGCTGATGACCTATATTGTCATGCCACGCGTGACGCGACTGCTAAAGGCCTGGTTGTATGGATAAGCATGTAGCTGACGCGATCGATTCAAAGCGTGAAGGTTTTGGGCGTGACCCCATTCGCAGGCTGGTGTTTTGCCTGACGCTAATCCTTTTTTTTGTCGGCGGTTATCGTGCCTTCGCCCAGGAAGCGCAGGACATGTCGGCCGAGTTTTCGCCGGCACTGGGCAATGGCGACAGCCCTTTGCTCACCCCCGGGACTATCATTGGCCCAAACAATGTCGACGAATACAAAAATTTTCTGGATCCAGTGCTGGTCGAGAGAGTTCGTGTCGGCGATTTGCAGCTTACGCTGGGGCCTGAACTGGATTTCCCCGTGCATCCACGCTATAGCCAGGCCACTGAGCGCTATGCCGGCGAGCCAGACCTCGATTCTGCACCCGGTGAGTTAACAGGATACAAGGGGGGGAGACCATTTCCGGGCTTGAGTGCAAGCGACCCGCAGTCCGGGGTCAAGGCGGCATGGAATATGCGTTACGCTTACGCGCCCGACGAGATTGAAACGGCGCATTTTATCTGGCGCTACCGCGACATGGCCAGCGGCAAGCTCGAGCGAACGCTCAAAATGTACGGTGCAATACTGCGCTACGCATACCGCCATTCTCATGATCCTGTCCCGGCATTAGAGAATAATCCCGCTCAACTTTTTTCAGCACTTTACCTGCGTGTGAGCAGTCCCCAGGACATCCGTAATACACAATTGCTTATACACCGCGCGTTGCAAGACAGCGCACCGGAGCAGGCCTGGCTTTACCTCAATACGCAGCGTCGGGTTAAACGTATCGCGACCGGACAGAAGACCGATGCTTTCCTCGGCAGCGATATCATGATTGAAGACTTTCTTGGCTACAACGGCCGTATTATGGATATGGAGTGGACGCTGCTTGGGAGCGATGAATTACTGCTGCCCATGTATGCTCACAACCAGTTGGACCTGGACGACCAGGAGATCAGCGAAGAGGGCTTCAGGGACGTTGCTTTCGCCGGAGCGGGTGATTGTTTTCCGGAGGTTACCTGGCAATTGCGCAAGGTATTTCACTTGCAGGCAGTGCCCAGAGACAAGCGCCATCCACTTTCAAAACGCCATTATATTATCGACGCAGCAACCTTCAGCCCAGTGCTGACGCACATCTATGACCGCGGCGGCGAGTTGTGGAAGCTGGGTATCGTTGCATTGAGTCACTCGGGCTACCACACGCCCGGCAATGAAGTATGGCAGGGCGCCATTACCGACGCAGTCGCCATGGTGGACCTGCAGGCCAGGCACTGTACAACGCTTAGTATCCATTCACGATTGGCGAAGGAACCCCTGGGGCATAAAACCTTCAACACCTCTTACATGCGTCAGATGGGACGATAGGGACTACCATGGAGAGCCATGAACCGCAGGGCCCGGCCGTGCCGTCAGGCTGGCGTCAATCCGCCATTTACCGGCAGTAGCTGCCCGGTGACCCAGGCCGCTTCGTCGCTGGCAAGGTAAGCAATAGCATTGCCCACATCATCGCCGGTGCCCAGTCTTTGCACCGGTATACCGCGGGCAACGAATTCGACAATCTCTTCCGGCAGATTATCCATGGGGCCCAGCGCTACCGCGTTGGCGGTAATGCCCTCGGCGGCGACTTCCTGGGAGAGATTGCGGATGAAGTGCACAGCGGCTGCCTTGCAGGCACCATAGATGCTGACGCCGGTTTTGGTGCCGACCCGGCCGGCATCCGAACTTACCACGAGTATGCGTCCCCAGCCTTGCTCGCGCATGCCCGGCAGTACCGCGTGGGTGCAGTTCAGGGTGCCGTAAAGGTTCACGTCTACCATCGGACGCCACGTGTCGGGAGACATGTCCGCGAAAGACTGTAATTGCATGCCCTCATGCCCCGGGATGCCCGCATTGTTGACGAGGATGTCTATGGGGTCACTATCGCTTATAGCCCGGGATACGGCCGCATAGTCCGTTGCGTCAAAGGGCAGGGCGATAGCTTTCAGCCCCTCCTGTTGTAGCGCCTGGCTGGCTGCATCAGCGCGCTCTGCGAACAGGTCGTTGATGAGCAGCGTCGCGCCCTGTTGTCCCAGCACCCGGGCAATGCCCAGCCCGATGCCACGACCTGCGCCGGTAATCAGCGCTGTCTTGCCGGTAAGATCCAACATGGTTTGCTTCCTGTTCCCTGCCTGGGCCATTAGACTGCTGCGCAATAAACTAACATAACCAAGAGGGCCATGCCTGCGCATGCCTGTTGAATACCTGCTGGTTCCCATCGCGTTTTTTACCTCGGCCCTCGCCGGGGCGATAGGCATGGGCGGGGGAGTGTTGTTGATCACGGCCATGCCCGGCCTGGTGCCCGTTGCGGCCATCCTGCCGATTCATGCCTGCACGCAGTTGGCCAGTAACCTGTCGCGCGCAAGCTTTGGCTGGCGTCACATTGAATGGCGTCTGGTGCCCCCGCTTGCCCTTGGTGCATTGCTCGGTGCGTGGTTGGGCAGCGAGGTGTATAGCAGTCTGGATTTGTTCTGGCTGCCCGCGATTGTCGGCGTGCTGATTTTGCTGCTGACCTGGGTGCCGCTGCCGCAGCTCCCGGGGAGAGGCCAGCTCAGTCTGGTTGCCCTGGGTTTCTACCAGACGGGGCTGGGCATGGTGGCGGGCGCTACCGGACCTCTGGGAGCGGCGGTGTTGTTACGACGCAGGCAGCAGCGCGACTGGCTGGTCGTGAATACCGCAGTGTATATGAGCATCAGCCACGTTCTGCGTGTCGCTGCTTTCGCCTTCATTGGTTTTAGCCTGGCACCCTGGTGGCAGTTGGTTGTGGCGCTGGTCGTGGCCGTGACTATCGGCTCCTGGATCGGTACGCGGTTGCGCGGCTTTATTCCACAGCTGAATTTTCAGCGCGCCTTCAAACTGCTTGTGACTTTACTGGCTCTGCGTATGATCGCGCTGCCTGTTTACGGAAGTTAGCCATGGCCACACCCCAGCCAGCGATGAGTGACGAGAGACGCGGCTTTTTGCTGGGCGTGACGGCGTATTTGATCTGGGGTTTCGCTGCCCTTTACTGGGTTCAGGCCGAGCCGGTGAAGGCCCAGGATTTGCTCGCTCATCGCGCCTTCTGGTCCATGCCCTTCGTGTTACTTTGCCTGCTCTTTATTGGCCGGTTGCGCTCAGCGCTAGCGATTTTGCGGCAACCGAAGACCATGGCCGTGATGACCGTCTCCGCATTGCTGGGTGCGACCAACTGGCTGGTATTTCTCTGGGCGATCAGCCACGAGCAGGCGTCTGACGCCGCGCTGGGCTACTTTTTGTTGCCCCTGGTGAATGTGGTTATCGGACTGACCGTATTTCGAGAATCCATCGACACGCCGCAGAAGGTCGGGGTGGCGTTTGCCGTGGCTGCCGTATTGCTGCAGGTCTATTATCATGGCGGCTTACCGCTGGTGGCATTGGGCCTGTCGTTGAGTTTTGGCCTGTATGGCGGGATTCGCAAGAAGGTCAGCGTTGGCTCACTGGAGGGCTTGTTTATAGAGACGCTGCTCATGTCGCCCTTTGCGCTTGCGTGGATTATTTACCGCGACGGTGCTGGCCTTGGTCAGTATGGCCTGGGTGTTGACCTGGTCCTGCTGGGGGCCGGGGCCTTTACTGCCATTCCATTAATAAGCTATGTGGCGTCCGGACGATTATTGCCACTGTCAGCATTGGGGTTGGTGTTTTATATTGGCCCCACAGCGCAGTTGCTCGTTGCGGTGTTTGCTTTTGATGAGCCTTTTACGGGCGTGCAGGCCGCGGCGTTTGGTCTGGTATGGATTGGCCTGGCCATTGTTACTTTTGACAATGTCCGGCGCTTGCGCCAGTTGCGACGCTTGCGGGTCCTTGCTGATCAGGGCTCGCCCTAGAACACCCGGTTTAGTGACGGAGTTATCGATATGAGAAATACAGCTTTGCTGTTATTGCTGTTGCCGCTACTGGCCTGTGCCGGCCAGGCAAAACAGGAGCCCGCTGGCGCAAGTAAAGACTTCCAGCCTGATGGCCGGCCAATGGCCAGGACCCTGGTGTATGAATGCCAGGGTAATGTTGAGTTCATCACCCGCGTAGGGCCGGGCGAAATGGCGCTGTGGTTCGAGGACCGTTACCTGGTGCTGCCTCAGGTGCGCTCCGGTTCCGGCACCCGTTACGAAGAAGCTGACGTGGTGTTCTGGTCCAAGGGGGATGAGGCCATGCTGGAGGTTGCGGGCCGCAGCTACCGTGACTGTCGACTGAACCCTGCACGTGCTCCCTGGGAGGACGCCCGGCGTCGCGGCATAGACTTCCGCGCCATTGGCAATGAACCGGGTTGGTCGCTGGAGATCCGCGGCAATGAAAGCCTGCTTTTTGTAGGTGATTATGGCGCCAGCAAGTTCCTCTTCGATGAACTGACACGCACAGGAGGGACTGAGCAGGTGCTGTACGAGGCGCGCCAGGGTGATGATTACATCAATGTGACCGTTGTAGAAAATACCTGCACAGACACGATGAGCGGCGAACGATCACCCTTTACCGTGACCGTTGCGCTCAATGATCGCCGCTATGCAGGTTGTGGGCGAAAACTGGACCACCCCTGGGTTCGGTAATACTACCAAGGTCGTAGTTCGCAGCCGCCGGTTCTCTTGATTAACATCAATGCCGAGCCTAAGGGCGGTCCCTAAGATATCCCCAGCTGATACGGGGGGATATAAACTTCCGCATCGATATCCATAGAAAGGAGTGAATCATGAAGAAAGTTCTTACCCTCGCAGTCGCCGCCGCACTTGCTGGTGGTACCGCAGTGACACACGCATACGAGGCAGGAGACTGGATTCTGCGTGCTGGTGCCGTAACGGTTGCACCTGACGCCGATAGTGACACTGTGCCAGGTCTGGGGGTGACGGTAGATGTAGACGACAACACCCAGCTCTCGCTCATCGGTACTTACATGGCGACAGAGCAGTTTGGTATTGAACTGCTGGCAGCGACTCCTTTCAGCCACGACATTGATGTGAATGAGGTCAATGCACAGGCGGGCGAAACCAAGCACTTGCCCCCGACACTTTCTATCCAGTGGTATCCCCGCGGTGGGAAAAGTGGTTGGCAGCCCTATGTGGGCGTCGGCGTAAACTACACCTACTTCTTCGATGAAAAAGCCGACAGCGACCTTGAGGGCATTGTGGGCAAGGCGGATCTGGACCTTGACGATTCTTTCGGTCTGTCTGCGTCAGCGGGTGTGGACATTCCTTTCGGTGAGCACTGGGCGTTCAACGCCGGTATCTGGTACATCGACATTGATACGACTGCCGAGGTTACTCTGCGCGAAGCGGGTAATGCCAAGGTCAAGTTCGACGTAGATATCGATCCCTGGGTTTACAACATCGGTATTGCTTACAAGTTCTGAGCGTAACCCATTTGACCGGCTCACCTACGGTCTTATGGTGTCTGGCCCGGCTCGATGAGTCGGGCTTTTTTATGTACAGGATGTACGGTACGTCCGCGAGAGGCAGGAAGCCGAAGCGGACGCGGTCGGGAATAAGACAGTTCACTGGGGCACGGACCGGAGCCTGAAGGGTTGCAGGGTTCGGTGGGGCAAAGATACTTCACCCTGAAACCCTTCGGGCTCCGGTCCATCCGGTTTGTGGTGCCTGGTACCCAGGAGATCGGAGGGGCGCAGAGATACTCACCCTGAAACCCTTCGGGCTCCGGTCCATCGGTTTGTGGTGCCTGGTACCCAGGAGATTGGAGGGGCGCAGAGATACTCACCCTGAAATCCTTCAGGTTCCGATCAACCGGTTTCCTTTACAACTTTTTCTTTAGCTCGTAGAGCTTCTCCAGCGCTTGTCTTGGACTCAGGTTATCGATATCCAGAGCTTCTATATCGTCTAAGACGGGGTGTGGCGCGGGTGTGCTGAACAGGTCTACCTGGGGAGAGCCCGGGGTCTGGCTTGTGGGTTGCTGCGGCGGGGATGGGGACGCCCTCTGCGGCTTTGCCTGCTTCGAGTTCCTGCAGTTTTTCGTTGGCTGCTTGCAGCACCTGGCTGGGAATGCCGGCGAGCTTTGCTACCTGCAATCCGAAACTGCGGTTGGCCGGGCCCTCCTGGATGTGGTGCAGGAACACCACGTGATCCTGGTGTTCGGTGGCGTCCAGGTGCACGTTGGCCATGGTCGGACAGAGTTCGGGCAGGGCGGTGAGTTCGAAATAGTGGGTCGCAAACAGGGTGAAGGCTTGCACTCGCTGTGCCAGCTCAACCGCGGCTGCCCAGGCCAGGCTGAGGCCGTCAAAGGTGCTGGTGCCACGGCCGACTTCATCCATTAATACCAGTGAGCGCGGCGTGGCGTTGTGCAGTATGTTGGCTGTCTCGGTCATCTCCACCATGAAGGTGGAGCGCCCCGAGGCGAGATCATCCGAGGAGCCGATGCGGGTAAATATCCGGTCCAGCGGCGCCAGCTTCGCGGCGCTGGCGGGCACGTAGCTGCCGATGTGTGCGAGCAGGGCGATGACCGCGTTCTGGCGCATATAGGTGGACTTGCCGCCCATGTTGGGGCCGGTAATGAGCAGCATGCGTCGCGAGGCATCCAGCAGTGCGTCGTTGGCGATAAAGGGCTCCTCAAGAACCTGCTCCACGACCAGGTGGCGCCCCTGGCTGACTTCAAACACCGGGTCCTCGCAGAATTCGGGCCGACACAGGCCAAGGTTGTCGGCGCGCTCGGCAAGGCAGGCCAGGACATCGATTTCGGCTACGGCGGCGGCTGTGTCCTGCAGGGCTGCCAGATGCTCATTCAGGGTTTCCAGCAGTGCGTCGTAAAGCGCTTTCTCACGTGCCAGTGCGCGGCTCTTGCTGGACAGTGCCTTGTCTTCAAACTCTTTTAATTCAGGGGTTATAAAACGCTCGGCGTTCTTCAGGGTCTGGCGACGCACATACTGCGCGGGTGCTTTGTCAGATTGCGACCGACCAATCTCGATGTAATAGCCGTGCACGCGGTTATAGCCTACTTTCAGGGTGGAGATCCCCGTGGCCTCGCGTTCGCGTTGCTCTATCTCCAGCAGGTAGTCGGCAGCGCCGGTGCTGATCTTGCGCAACTGGTCCAGCTCTTCATCATAGCCCTCGGCGATTACGCCACCGTCGCGGATAACCACGGGGGGGTTCTCAATAATTGCCCCGTGCAGCAACTCGACCAGGTCCGGATATTCGCGGGCCAGGGTGCTGAGCTCTGTCAACAAGGGCGCGTCACAGTGACTCAATTCGGCGCGCAGTGGGGGCAGCGCGGCCAGCGAGGAGAGCAGCCTGGAAAGGTCACGGGGCCTGGCGCTGCGCAGGGCGACGCGGGTGAGAATGCGTTCCATATCGCCAATGGGTTTGAGCGCAGCGCGCACCGGTTCGTAGTGATAGTTGGCGCAGAGAGCACCGATGGCGTTCTGGCGGGCAGTAAGCGTCCCGGTGTCTGTTAGCGGCCGGTGTAGCCAGCGACGCAGCAATCGGCTGCCCATGGCGGTCACACCCTTGTCCAGCACCGAGTAAATGGTGTTGCTGTCGCCGCCGGCCATATTGACATCAATCTCCAGGTTGCGACGGGTGGCCGCATCGAGAATCACACTGGCCTCGCGGCTCTCGTGACTCAGGCCCCGAATATGCGGCAGGCTGGAGCGCTGGGTGTCCTTCACATATTGCAGCAGGCATCCCGCTGCGCCTATGGCCAGCTCAAGCTCGTCGCAGCCAAAACCCTGCAGGTCGTGGGTCTGGAACTGCGTGTTGAGCGCGCGGCGGGCGCTTTCCGTATCAAACTCCCACTCGGGTTGGGCACGTGCCCCGGAGCGGCCGGTGATAGCGGTGTGGCCAATGGTGTCGCTAGTACAGTGTCTCGGCAGGCGCAAGGCGCTGCAATTCGCCGCTCAGGGCCTCATCGCCACTGACTTCCAATACCCGGAAGCGACCACTGCTCAGGTCCAGGTGAGCGATGCCGAAGTGCTCTCCGCGCTGGCAAACCGCCAGCAGCAGGTTGTCCGTACGCTCGTCCAGCAGGGCCTCGTCTGACAGTGTGCCCGGGGTGACCACGCGCACAACTGCGCGCTCTACCGGCCCTTTGCTGGTGGCGGGGTCGCCGATCTGCTCCGCGATAGCCACCGATATTCCCGCTTTTACCAGTCTCGCCAGGTAACCCTCGGCGGCATGGTAGGGCACCCCGGCCATGGGAATGGGTTCGCCGTTGGACTTACCGCGCGCTGTGAGGGTGATGTCGAGTACTTCCGCTGCGCGTTTGGCATCATCGTAGAACACTTCATAGAAGTCGCCCATGCGGTAAAACACCAGATCCCGGGGGTGTTCCGCCTTGATAGCCAGGTACTGCACCATCATCGGTGTGTGCCCGGTTTGCTTTGTTTTCTCGGTTGTTTTCATCGGTGTCTTAATAGTCGTGTGTCACCCGAAAGCCTCTGTGACCGCAGTTTGAGGCCACGCCGGACCGTTGGCGCAGGCGCCCAATGTTATCATTGAATGAGGAGGAGATGCTCGCCGCGACAGGAACGCGGCGTGTCTCGTTTGTTGTCAGCCCGGGCTTGTGGCGGTGGCCGGCTCCCGGCTTTATCACCCTGGATTGAATCCGCACTGGCTTTCGCGCACAGTACACGGACCTACTCGCCACCGGTCAATTCTACCCATGGAAAAAATAGCGTTCTCGCCAGAACAAAAAGACCGAATGGTCGCCAAGGTCAAAGCCTATGTGAACGAGGAACTGCAGCAGGACATTGGCAGCTTTGAAGCTGAGTTTCTCATCGACTTCTTCGCCCGGGAACTGGGCACTTATTTTTACAACCGCGGCCTGCACGACGCGCAACAGGTGTTTAACGAGAAGGCCGAAGACATTGGCTACCTGATCCAGGAGCTGGAGCAAGCGGAAACCTGACTCTGTCCTGAGGCACGCCTCGCGGGTGAAGCGCTTGCATCTGCAAGGCATGTCCCGGCAAAGAGGCCAGGGCATGCCTGCAGTCCTTCCCGGCGCAAGTCCGGGTCAGCGGCGCATATTCCGCGGCTGTCGCTGCATCTGCCGATGCTGCGCCTGGCGATTTCGTTCATGACGCATACCGTTATCGCGTGCCCTGCGGGCGTTTTCCAGATCGCGTTGGCGGTTATTGCTCGCGGGTCGTGAGGCGGGCTTGGGGATGTCCCGGGTAGCCGGTTTGGCCGGCGTAGCGGGTTTGTTCAGCTCCCGGGTCGCTGGCTTCTCCAGTTCCCGCGTGGCAGGTCGGTTCAGGTCTGCATCCTGTTTCCAGCCACCCTTGTCGCGCGATTGCCACTGGTTGTCCTCGTTTCTCACCACGCGACCGTCACGGTCAGCGTACACGTTGTTTTTCAGCTTGCTGTTGGATGTGGCACGCTTGAGGTCACGCTGAACCGTTTGCGGGCTGGCTTTGCGGTCACGATTTTCCGCGCGGTTGTACAGGTTGTCTCGTTGAAGGCCATCGCGGCTGACATTGAGTTCATTGCGCTTGACCCTGTCGCCAATGTCGACGCGATTTCCCACGTTGATGTTGTTGCCGATATTGATGTCGCCAGTATTGATGATGGTTGGCCCGCGATAGCCGCCGCCGTACCAGCCGCGATGATAGTTGTTGTGGTAGCCGCCACCCCAGCTAACGCCGAAGTTGAAGAATCCTGCGCTCCAACTCACACCGAAGCTCCAGCCCGTCCACGGGTTGTAGCCCACATTGAATCCCCAGGTGGGTGGGCGTGGGTAATACCAGGGCCCCGGGTAGGGTCGGTAGTAAAAGCCCGAGCCATAGACGGGTACACCGTAGTAGGGAAAGGACCAGAGGTATCCCGGTGTATAGCCCACATAAACAACCTCTGGCGTGGACTCATAAACGTTCACATAGCGTCGTGTTGTACACCGGTGAGCTGGGTGGGATTTTCTTGATTTCATCACTGGGAATAGAGTCGGCAACAGCCCAGGGGCCGGTGGCCTTGGCCGAGGTGAACCACACGCCGTTATCAACGGCATAGTACTTGCCGTCTACCGCCAGTACCTGGGTAGCGGTATTGACGGCGTAGGCGACGCTGGTGCCGGGAACGTCTTCAAATTTTGGCTTGCCCTCGTACTCTACCGTCAACGTGGCGTCCCTGCTGATCGCGGCGGTCTGCGGGATTTGTGCATCCAGTACCGCTTCCTCCGCTTCTGGCGTGCCCGCTACCGAGGTGCGCAAGCCGCCTATGTCCGATGCGGGCGGAATATTGGCGAAGGCTGCCGGCAGGCCATCTGCCGGAACAAAGGTCCAGGGACCGGCAGCGCTCTTGGACCGAAACCAGCGCCCGGAGAGCAACAGGTACATGTTGCCGGTGGGTAAGTCCCGTAGCCAGGGGGATTCCGTATTGGTGACGTAGAGCACCTCGCCGCCTTCCATGGGCTTCCACTCCGGTGCGCCATCGGTGACGATCAGTTCCGTGGGTTGCGTGGCGACCACAATTTCCGGGGGAGTGGGCCAGTCCGGGGTATCTCCGTCGGGCTTGGGCATGGCCTTTACCAGGTCCGCCGGTGGCGATTGGGTGGGCGCCCACGGACCCATAGCGGAGCTGGCCTGGTACCAGAGCTTGCCGTTAGTGACATAGTGGGTGCCGCGCTGGTCACGCACCACGGCGATGGGCGCGTTCACCACGCGCTGGTAAGTGCTGTTGTCGATATCGGCGTACCGCGGCTCGCCGTCATAGCTGAGCAACACCGCCAATTGTTCGCGAAAGACAATCTCGGGCGGGTCATTATTGAGTTTTTCAAGACTTTTGACCTCCAGCTCGGCGGTGGCGAGGCTGGCGGCGAGGCGCTCTCGGGAAATCTCGAACCCGGTGGTTGGGATCGCGGCCTCAACAATGGCGGTAAAGCGCTGTTCCCCCGCATCCTTCGACTCAGGCCAGCGCACCTTGCTTACTGTCAGGTCGTGACCAGGGCGGTGTCGGCATCGCTGCCAGTTTCGATGCGTGCCTCGAACCAGAAGGTGCCAAAAATCTGCTCGCTGCCATCTTCGGGAACCAGTGCCATGGCAGCACGACCCGTAAGCTGGTTACCCTTGAAGGTTTCCGGCTGGGGCTGATAGACGATAATTGTGCCCTGCTCGGCAACCACTTCCTGGGGCCAGCCCACCGCGTTTGCGGAAAGTGCAATGAGTGATAGCGCGGTAAGCGCAAAGCGTGACCAGGATGCGACGTAAAGTATTCAATGGGTCCCCTTTTCCTGCTGCATTGACCCGTGTGGTCTGGCGCAGGGATAGAGATGGGACGCGCCTTGCCTGTTGCAGGTGGTTGTCAGAATTACCAAGGAGTATAGGTGGGAAGGGCGGGCTGTCCAATAATCGACAGCCCGCCGGGTGTTGCCGTGCGCTATAGCGCTTTCTGTTTCCCGGACGCCCCAGGGTCCGGGTTTGCGATCAACCTTCGAAGGCCTTGCGCGGGGCAGAGACCCCGGGAGCCTCCGAGCCTTTCAGGTAGGCCAGCATGGTATCGGCATCGGACACCTCGAAGGGGTCGGTGGGGCAGTTATCGCCGAAGTCAGACTCGACGAACATCTTCTCGATGACGCCATCATCGACCACCATGGAGTAGCGCCAGGAGCGCATACCGAAGCCGAGGTTGGACTTGTCGACCAGCATGCCCATCTTGCGGGTGAACTCTCCGTTGCCGTCGGGCAGCAGGAAGATTTTTTCATTGCCGATGCTCTTGCCCCACTGGAACATCACAAAGGCATCATTCACAGAGACACAGACGATCTCGTCAACACCCTGCGCCTGGAAGTCTTCATACAGCTCTTCATAGCGCGGCAGGTGGTTGGAGGAGCAGGTCGGGGTAAAGGCCCCTGGCAGCGAAAACACCACCACTTTTTTGCCGGCAAAGATGTCGGCGGTGGTTTTGTCTTCCCAGCGGTAGGGGTTGGGTCCTTCGACGGACTCGTCGCGTACGCGGGTTTTAAACGTAACGTTGGGCACATGTTGAGGTGTTGGCATGATGATCTCCTTGTTGATCGTGGGTGATTTACAGATAAATATAGACAATGAATAACCGCTTTTCTAATTAATTATGTCTATCTGCTTCCCCGTTTTCTACTATCGCTCGGTCACTGGTAGTATTAGCCCCTTTCTGCCCCGGGGCAGGGATCATCAGGAGAGAGCGTAGTGACCCTCGTTGACAGGTGTGCTGTTTATGGTTGATATCCGGCCACTGGACGTTATTGCAGATTCTCCCTGGTTCACCGGCCTGCCCGGGCAGGCGCTGCAGCAACTCGCCGCTGCGGCTGCCATTCGTCCGTATCCACGGGGCAGCCAGGTCTACAGTGAGGGTGAGGTTACCCAGGAGGTGTTCTGCGTTGTTACCGGTCGCTTGCGTGTGGCCATTTCCAGCAGTGAGGGTCACGACTTTGCGATTATCGACCTCAGTCACGGTTTCTGGTTCGGCGAGCCCGTGCTGGCCAGTGATGCGCCGCGCGTGACCTCGGTGCAGGCGATGACCGCGGCAGACGTGTTGGCGATTCCCCGACAGGTGGTACTGGATGTGGCAGACGCTTTCCGACTCGATTTACCGCAACCTGTTCCACGATCATGTGGCGGGTACGCGCAAGTTATATAACCTGCTGGGCGGCATGCTTTTTTACCCCTTGCGCGCGCGCGTGGCATCCCGGCTGTTGAGTTTTGCGGACGAGTTCGGCGTGGCCGAGGAGTCCGGTACGCGCATCGATATCAAGCTGACCCAGAACGATCTCGCGCGCCTTTCGCTGGGATCACGACAGCGGGTGAATAAAGTCCTGCGTGCCTTTACCGAGCAGGGCCTGATTGAGACCCGCGATGACCGGGTGGTCGTTCGCGACAGGGACGGACTGGCAGCAGAGGTTGAGCCTGGCTGAGAGTCCCCGGTTTGTCACCACGCCGTTTGCCGGTTCCTGTTAGGATATCGGGCGATTAACAATAAAAACAACCGGGTACCATTTATGGCATCAACCAGTGTGAGCCAGGGCGCTGCGCGCTACGGCCTGTTTATGTTAACCGTGGTCTACGCCTTCAACTTCGTGGACCGCCAGATACTGGTTATCCTGCAGGAACCCATTAAGCTGGAAATGGGGTTGTCGGACGCCCAACTGGGTCTGCTTAGTGGTTTTTCCTTTGCCCTGGTGTACATCACCGCAGGCATTCCCATTGCCTGGTGGGCTGACCGCAGCAACCGACGTAACATTATCGCCGGGGCACTAACCGTCTGGAGCGGCATGACCGCGTTGTCTGGCCTGGCGCAGAATTATACGCATCTACTGCTCGCCCGTATCGGGGTTGGCATCGGCGAAGCCGGGGGCAGCCCTCCCGCCCACGCCATGATCAGTGACTACTATCCCGCGCACCAGCGCGGCACAGCGATGGCGGTTTACTCCACAGGTGTGCACCTGGGCATTTTACTGGGGTTCATTGTTGGCGGTGTGGTCAGCCAGTATTTTGGCTGGCGTATTGCTTTTTTCTCGGTGGGTATACCGGGCGTACTCTTTGCGTTGGTGTTCTTCTTTACGGTCAAGGAGCCACCGCGGGGACGCTGGGACGGCCAGGTCGAGCAGGTGCACAAACCCACGCTCGCGGAAACGGTGAAGACACTGTCTGGCTTCCGCTCGTTCTGGTACCTGGCCATGGCGACCGGGCTGTCCGCATTTGCCGGTTATGGCAGCGGCAACTTTGCCCCGTCCTTCCTGATGCGCAATCACGGTTTTTCCGTGGGTGAGGTGGGCCTGATCCTGGCCTTCGTTGGCGGTTTTGCCGGTATGATCGGTACCTTCCTCGGCGGCTTTATTGCCGACAGGCTGGGGCATACGGAGCGGCGCTGGTACCTGTGGGTGCCAGCGATTTCGGGGCTTGTCGCTATTCCCCTGAGCTTCCCCTACCTGTTGCTGGACAATACCGCGGTGGTCCTGGGAGTCTCGTTCTTCCTGAGCATCGCCATGAATACCTATCTCGGCCCCGCCCTGGCCATTTCCCACGGCATTGTGCCGCCGGCCATGCGCGCGCAGACCTCGGCCATCCTGTTCTTTGTGCTCAACCTCATCGGCCTCGGGCTTGGCCCGCTGACCGCCGGGCTGCTCAGCGACTGGTATCAGCCGCGTTTTGGCGAGGACAGCCTGCGCTACGCCATGCTCACGGTGGCGCTGCTGAGCTCGCCCTCCATTCTCCTGTATTTTCTCGCCGCCCGGCGACTCCCCGCAGATCTGGCAAAAGGCCAGGAGATGTCGCCCAGGTGACAGATGTGTGTCTGCGGTGTTGCTAGGATGTCGCTCCGCAATTCAATCCCCCACAGGAGTTTGGCATGGCAATGAGAATCGTACCCAAGGATGAGCTGGTTAACGAGATCGGCAAGAAGTTTGAACCGGGTGAATGGGTGACGCTGGACCAGGAGCGTATCAATGCGTTTGCAGACTGCACCGAAGATCACCAGTTTATTCACATAGACGAAGAAAAGGCTGCGGAAACGCCCTTCGGTGGCACCATTGCCCACGGTTTTCTCACCCTGTCCATGCTGGTGAAAATGATCGAGGGTATCGGCATCGCTCCCGAGAATGTGGTCATGGGGATCAACTATGGCTTCGACAAGGTGCGCTTCCTGGCGCCGGTCCGTGCCGGCAAGCGTGTGCGCGTGCACGCGGAAGTGCTGGATGTGACGACCAAGGATGGCAGCAGGTTCCTGATCAAGCAGGGTATCTCGGTGGAGATTGAAGGCGAAGAAACCCCGGCATTGGTGGCTGAGTGGTTGTCCATGGTCGTCGCCGGCTGATCGCAAGCGCCCCTGCGGCTGCTGCGGTGCAGATAGCTGCAACGATTATTGCGCAGCGCTCCGTGTGAGCCAGACGCAGACTTTTTAAAACGAATCAACGAAAGGAAGATTCCATCATGTCTATTCGCTATGACGGCAAAGTTGCCATTGTTACCGGTGCGGGCCAGGGTCTGGGTCGCAGTCACGCATTAGAACTGGCCAAGCGGGGCGCGAAGGTTGTGGTCAATGACCTGGGTGGCAACGTTGACGGCTCCGGCGGCGGCTCCGAGGCGGCGCTGGCCGTGGTGGCCGAGATTGAAGCCGCTGGTGGTGAGGCCATGGCCAACGGTGCCAACGTGGCTGATTACGCACAGGTTGAAGCCATGGTGAAGCAGGCCGTGGACAAATGGGGCAGGGTGGACATCCTGGTCAACAATGCCGGTATTTTACGCGACAAGAGTTTTGCCAAGGGCTCGCTGGAAGATTTTCGCCTGGTATTGGACGTGCACCTGATGGGCACCGTCAATTGCATCAAGGCCTGCTGGGACGTGATGCGCGACCAGGCCTACGGCCGTATTGTGGTGACCACTTCTTCCTCTGGTCTTTACGGTAACTTCGGCCAGACCAACTACGGCAGCGCGAAGCTGGGCGTCATCGGCCTGATGAACACCCTGGCCCAGGAAGGTGGCAAGTACGACATTCGGGTCAATGCGCTGGCGCCTACCGCCGGCACGCGGATGACAGAAGGGCTGATTCCCGAAGAGGCTTTTGCTCTGCTGACGCCGGAGACGGTAACGCCGGCTGTGCTTTACCTGGTGAGCGAGGATGCACCCAACAAGACGATTATGTGTGCCGGCGCGGGTGCTTATGCCGTGGCCAAAATTGTGGAAACGGATGGTGCCTGGTTGCCGCCCGAAGAGCAGACGCCTGAGGGCATTGCCGCGCACTGGGACGCGATCAGCTCGCCCGAAGGTGAGCGCCAGCCAGAAGCAGGGTTTGAGCAGACCGTGAAATTTACAGGTAAGGCAATGGAAGGCCTGGGCCTGGTGGACAAGTAAGCCGGCGTCGATGCCTGAAAACATACTCGGAGAATAGTTATGAAAGAAGCAGTCATTGTCAGTACCGCGCGCACACCCATCGGCAAGGCCTATCGCGGTGGGTTCAATAATCTCGGTGGTGCCAGCCTGGGTGCGGCCTCGGTCGCAGAAGCAGTGCGTCGCGCCGGTATTGATCCCGCTGAAGTCGACGACGTGATCATGGGTTGCGCGCTGCAGCAGGGCGCAACGGGTTCCAATATCGCTCGCCAGGTTGCGCTGCGCGCCGGTCTGCCTGTCAGCACGTCGGGTATGACCATCGATCGCCAGTGTTCCTCCGGCTTGATGTCCGTGGCAACTGCCGCCAAGCAGATTATCGACGACGGTATGAGCGTGGTGATCGGCGGCGGTCTTGAGTCCATCTCCCTGGTGCAGAACGAGCACATGAACCTGCACCGCGCAGCGGATGAAGAACTCATGGCCATGCATCCGAATATTCACATGCCCATGTTGCAGACGGCCGAAATTGTAGCGGACCGCTACAACATCAGCCGCGAGGCCATGGACGAGTACGGTTTGCAGTCGCAGCAGCGCACGGCGGCGGCTTACGAGGCAGGAAAGTACAACGATGAGCTGGTGCCCGTGACCTGTAATCGTATCGTCTGGGACAAGGAAACCGGTGAGCAGTCCGAAGCCCAGGTCACGGTCAGCGCCGATGAAGGACTGCGTGCCACCACTGCCGAGGGCCTTGCCGGCCTGCGCACGGTGATTGAGGGGGGCACGATTACCGCCGGCAATGCATCGCAACTGTCTGACGGCTCCTCCGCCCAGGTGTTGATGGATGCAAAACTTGCAGAGCAGCGTGGCCTGGAGCCTCTGGGCATTTATCGCGGCATGACGGTTGCAGGCTGCGAGCCCGACGAGATGGGCATTGGTCCGGTATTTGCCGTGCCCAGGCTGCTCAAGCAGCACGGTCTTAACGTGGATGATATCGGCCTGTGGGAACTGAACGAGGCCTTTGCGGTGCAGGTGCTTTACTGCCGCGATCGTCTTGGCATTGATAACGACAAGCTCAACGTCAATGGCGGGGCCATTTCTATCGGCCATCCCTACGGCATGAGTGGTTCGCGAATGATTGGCCATGCGCTGATTGAAGGCAAACGACGTGGCGTGAAGTACGTGGTTGTCACCATGTGTGTTGGCGGCGGCATGGGTGCGGCCGGCCTGTTCGAAGTCGCGTAACGGGAAGGAGAAAGCAATATGAAAGCGGTTATCTGTAAAGAACTGGGCCTGGCGGATAAGCTGGAGCTGGTAACGGATTGGTCGGAGCCCACACCCGGCGAACACGACGTAATCATCGACGTGAAGGCCGCCGGCCTTAACTTCCCCGACGTGCTGATGATACAGGGCAAATACCAGCACCAACCGGAGATGCCTTTCATCCCCGGTGGCGAATGCGCTGGTGTGGTCAGCGCGGTGGGCAGTAAAGTGTCGCGCTACAAGGTGGGTGACAAGGTGATTGCTGCAGCTGGCGTCGGTGCATTCAGCGAGAAGGTACTGGCCAACGAGTTTGGCGTATTCCCCATGCCCGAGGCACTGAGTTTTGAGCAGGCCGCAGGCGTTTGTATCACCTATTTCACCTCCTACTATGCGCTCAAGCAACGCGCCAACCTGCAGAAGGGCGAGACCCTATTGGTACTTGGTGCAGCCGGTGGCGTCGGTTCCACGGCGGTAGAACTGGGTAAGTTAATGGGCGCCAGGGTAATCGCGGCGGCCAGTTCAGATGAGAAACTCGAGTTATGCAAGCAACTCGGCGCGGATGAACTGATCAACTACAGCGAGGTGTCATTGAAGGACGCCGTGCGCGAACTCACTGATGGCAAGGGCGTCGATGTGGTTTATGATCCGGTGGGCGGTGACTACTCCGAGCCCGCGGTGCGCAGCATGGCGTGGAACGGACGCTTCCTGGTCATTGGTTTTGCCAGTGGCCCTATCCCGGCGATTCCACTGAACCTGGCCCTGCTCAAGGGTTGCTCCATCGTCGGTGTATTCTGGGGACGCTTCTCCGGTGAAGAGACAGATGTCCAGATGCAGAACGTCGAGGAGCTCTGGGCGTTGTTCGATGCCGGCAAACTCAACCCGGTGGTGACCGATTGTTTCCCGCTGGAACAGTACGAGGATGCCTTCAACTGCCTGATCGACCGCAAGGCACGCGGCAAGGTTATTCTCACTACCTGATTGCCCAGGCCCACCGGGCGTGCCTCTGCGGCCGCCCGGTCGCACTGCTTGACCCCCCATAGAATGCTGACCTGAGGAGATACCATGCCAGCCCCTCTGCTTGACCGACGTGACCTGGAATTCATGCTGTACGAAGTGTTTGATGTGGAGTCGGGTCTTACGCGAGAACGCTATAGCGACCACAACCGTGAAACCATAGACGCTGCCCTTGATGTGGCGGAAACCATCGCCGAGAAGTACTTCCTGCCCTTCAGGCAAAAGATCGATACTAATCAACCGACTTTTGACGGTGAGAAAGTGCAGATGATCCCCGAGATCAAGCAGGCGCTTGACGCGGTGATCGAAGCGGGGCTTGCCTCACCCGGCGCGGACTACGAGATGGGCGGCATGCAGCTGCCGCCGCTTGCGACCTCCGCTGTTTTTGCCTATCTCAATGCCGCCGGCAGTACCACGATGGGCTACATCGGGCTGACCAGTGCCAATGCCAACCTGATAGAAGCGCATGGTACCCAGGCGCAAAAAGAAAAATGGGTAGAGCCGCAGCGAAGTGGACGTTTTGCCGGCACGATGGCTATGAGTGAGCCCGGGGCGGGGTCAAGCCTGGCGGACCTGACGACCACTGCCGTGCCCCACGAGGACGGTTCTTACCGTATCACCGGCAACAAGATCTGGATATCCGGCGGTGATCATGAGCTGAACGAGAACATCGTTCATCTGGTGCTGGCCAGGGTGAAAGGCGCGCCGAAAGGGGTCAAAGGTATTTCCCTGTTTATCGTGCCCAAGTTCCTGGTCAATGATGACGGTAGCCTGGGGGCGCGCAATGACGTGCAACTGGCCGGCCTGTTTCACAAAATGGGTGGGCGTGGCCAAACCTCGACAGCATTGAATTTCGGTGAGAAAGACGGTGCCGTGGGCTACCTGGTCGGCGAGGAAAACCGCGGCCTGATGTACATGTTCCACATGATGAATGAGGCACGGATCATGGTAGGCACCATGGCCGCCACCACTGCCCTGTGCGGTTACCAGTATTCGCTGGATTATGCCAAGGAGCGCCCCCAGGGGCGCCTGCCCTCGGCCAAGGATCCGCTGTCGCCGCCGGTGAATATTATCGAGCACGCGGACGTGAAGCGTATGTTGCTGGCACAGAAGGCCTACGCGGAGGGTGCTTACGCGCTGTGCCTGATGGGAACCCAACTGGCCGACGATGAGCATACGGCTCCTACAGAAGAGGCGCGGGCCGCGGCACATGAACTACTCGATTTCCTCACGCCGATCATCAAGACATGGCCCTCGGAATACGGTCCAAAGGCGAACTATAACGCGATACAGGTTCTCGGTGGGTCAGGGTATGTGAACGAGCATCCGGTAGAAATGATGTACCGGGACAACCGTCTCAACCCCATCCATGAAGGCACCACGGGTATCCAGTCGATTGACCTGCTGGCGCGCAAGGTGCCGCAAAATGGTCTCGCCGGTTACCGCGCTTGCCTGGCGGCTATAGGGGAGAGTATTGAGCAAGCGAAGGGTGTTGAGTCACTGGCAGCCTATGCCAGCGAGCTTGAAGCTGCTGTCGCGACGGTCAATAGCACCACGGAGTTTTTGCTTGGCGCGATGCAGGAAAAGAGTATCGACCTGGTGCTGGCCAATTCCGTGAAATACCTCGACCTCTTTGGCCATGTTGGTTATCGCATGGATGTGGCTCAGGCAGGGCATTGTCGCCGCCAATGCACTGGCAGCCCAACCCCATGACGCGGACGAAGCGTTTTACCGTGGTAAATTGCAGGCCATGCGCTACTTTTTCCGTTACGAATTGCCGGAGACGAAAGCCTGGTCGGCACTGCTCATGGAACTGGACGATACCTGCCTGGGGATGCAGAACGACTGGTTCTGATCCCCGCTATTTTGCTCAGGGTGTGGCGGCGATGAAGTCGTTCACCACTTCGGCCAGCTTTTCGCCCTGGTCCTCCTGCAGGAAGTGGCCGCCGTTTTCGATGACGGTGTGAGCCTGTCCCTGACAACCGGGGATAAGTTTTTGCATGACCGCATCGGCGCCGGCGGTGACCGGGTCGGAGTCACTGAATGCGGTAAGAAATGGCTTCTGCCATTGCCCCAGCACCTCCCAGGCCGCGCGATTGCTGGCGCTGGCCGGGTCATCCGGCGTCGCCGGTACCAGCATGGGAAACTGGCGGGCGCCCTCTTTATAGCTCTCATCAGGGAACGGCGCGTCGTAGCCACGCAGGGCGTCCGCATCCAGTTCTGTGGTCGTCGCGCCGTCGATGATTTTGGCGACGGGGAATTCAGGTACCTGCTGGGAAAAATTACGCCAGTCGATAAAGGCCTGGCCCAGGTCGTGATCACCGGTGGGCAACATGGTATTGCCGGCAACAACCCGGGCAAATCGATCGGGGTTCTCCGCCACTAGGCGCAGCCCGATCAGGCCGCCCCAGTCCTGGCAGAACAGGGTGATCTCCTTCAGTTCGAGCTGGTCCAGTACCGACTGCATCCAGTTCACGTGGCGCTGGTAAGTATAGTCTTCCCGCCGCGTCGGTTTATCCGAACGACCAAAGCCGACCAGGTCCGGCGCGATCACTCTGTGACCCGCGGCAACCAGGCCGGGTATCATCTTGCGATAGAGAAAGCTCCACGACGGCTCCCCGTGCATAAGCAGTACCGGGTCCGCATCGCGCGGTCCTTCATCAAGGTAGTGCACACGCAGCTCAGCGCCTTCGCCGTCAGCGACCTGCAGGTAGTTGGGTTTGTAGGCATAGCCAGCAAGGTTGTCGAAGCATTCGTCGGGCGTTCTCAGGTAGTCCATTTTTATCCTCGTTATTGATGCTTGGGTCGGCATCCATGTGCCGAAGGCGGCAGGGGTGTCTGCCGCTAACAGCTTAGCTCATGAATCGTTGGTGCGTGGGTGATAGAATGCAATTAATTGCACGGCGTTGAGTTTGTGCCCGGCCCGCGTGGAAGCAGGAAAACACATGGAAGACTTGTCCCTTCTGATCGATTTGCATAAACGCCAGCAGCGTCAGGGGCCTGGCAGTATAGAAACTACAGCCAGGGCTGTTGAACTTGCGGGTCTGCGTGATGCCGGTCCCTTGCGCATTGCCGATATTGGCTGCGGTACGGGGGCCGCCAGCGTGCAGCTGGCGCAGATGCTCGACGCGCATGTCACCGCAGTGGACCTGCTGCCGGAATTTATCGACGTGCTCAAAGCGACTGTTATACGCGAGGGTTTGTCGGGCAGGGTAGAGACCCTGGTAGCCTCCATGGAGCAACTGCCCTTCGCTGATAGCCAGTTCGATGTCATCTGGTCGGAGGGCGCTATTTACAACATGGGCTTTGCAGAGGGTGTCAGCCAGTGGCGTCGCTTGCTAAGGCCGGGCGGGGTGCTTGTCGTCTCCGAGATTAGCTGGCTTGGCGCTGAGCGCCCTGAGGCGGTGCAACGTTACTGGGAGTCTGCCTACCCGGGCATCGCCACTGAGGCGGAGAAACGCAATATTCTGGAGGATCACGGTTACTCCATGATCGGTACGTTCGCCTTGCCCGCGTCCTGCTGGATGGAGCACTACTACACGCCGCTACAGCAGAGCTTTGACGGCTTTCTGGCGCGACATGCGGACGACCCGCGGGCGGCGTCGCTGGTGGAGGCAGAGAGGGCTGAGATTGATCTCTACAAGCAGTACCGGGATTTTTACAGTTACGTCATGTACGTCGCCAGGGTGAAGGGCTAGGTATGTCGCAAAAGCAACTGGCGATTCATGCCGGCAGTCATAAGACCGGGTCCTCTGCTATTCAGCGGTATCTCTACGGGCACCGCGATGAGTTGGAACAGCAGGGTGTGCATTATTTGCACCGGGGCAATGCGAACTCTTCACTGTGGATGCTGCGCGCTTTCAAGCGTGATCTTGCCCAGCTGCCTGCATTCAGCCATCTTGAGCTGGATGAGGCGGGTGTTGTGCAGTTGCGAACGCGCGCACGGAAGCGTCTCGCCAGGCTTGCCGGCGCCAGTGAGGCGCCACAGGCCGTGCTGTCTGCCGAAGCAATCGGCGCGTTTGCGCACGAAGAATTGCAGGACCTGTTTGATGTCACTGCCGCGCTTTACCCGCGCGTCGTTATTCACCAGTACTTCCGTCCCATGAAAGCGCGCATGGAAAGTGCCTATCAGGAGCGGTTGAAGCACGGCTTCGCGACGCTGGAGCAGAAATTTCACCTGGGCTATAACCGCAGAATCGAATTACTGGACGATGTTTTCGGTCGCGATAATGTCAATGTTTACAAGTATGACGGTGCCGCTTTTCCCGACGGTGATGTGGTTAAGCACTTTCTGGGTGTACTGAATATAGACCCCCCTGAGCGTATCGTGACCAGGGCCTTCAACACCGGGCTGTCACTGCCTGCGGTGCGCCTGCTCTACGTCTACCGCAAGTTCAACCCCGACCTGATGCCGGGGGACAGGCAGATCGTGAAAGCGCTGGGCCGCCTGCAGGGGGACGATTTTCGCTTTCACAATAGTCTCTTTGACGCGCTGCTGGCAACGGGCCCCAATGCGGTTACCCTGTTTGAACGACGCGCCGGTTTCTCCATTACCGAGGATACCCGCGCTGACGATGATATCGGCATTGCCACGGAAGAGGCGTTGATGGATGTTTCACCGGAGTCGCTGGAGTGGCTGCAGCAGCAAGTCAACAAGGGTCAGCAAGGGGAGGCTGCGTTGCCCGCATGTTCTGACCCTGAGGCTATCGCTGCACTCGTAGGCAGGCTTGCCGGGGAACAGCCGCAGTAGTTCTGCAGGTCCCGTTCAGACGCTTGTTGCCTGATTCAGGAGGGTGGCGCGTATTGGCGTAGTATCAACGAGTCACCGCGCTGGGTGAACTCAATGTGCTTGAGAAAGGACATCCCCAGCAATACCTGGTCAATGCCCATGCCGGGGGCGATGCCCGCCTGCACGTCATTGAGGGCAATGTCGCCCACGGCGACCGAGTCGAGTATGGCGGCATAGCTGACGGCAGTGCCGTTCGCCGTTTGTGTGCGGTAGGCGCGGCCCCTGGGTATACCCAGGCGTTTGGCGACAGCGTCGGGAATAGCCACGCCCGTGGCGCCGGTGTCGAGCATGAAGGTGACGGCCTGGCCATTGATTTCACCACTGGTGACGTAGTGACCAAAACGGTTGCGCTGCAGTACCACCTCGCGCATGCCTTCTTCAGGGTACTGTGTTTCCAGTGTCTGGTTGGGATTAAACTGTTGTTCCAGCACATCGCCGAAGAAAACGGCTCCCAGTCCCAGCAGGGTGATCCACGCAAGGACCATCATGCCCAGGCCCATGCGCTTCTGTTCCTTGACCGACTCTCCCGGATCCATTGTGCTGACCTGCCTCGCGCGCGTGAACCTGGCCTACAGGTCCAGGTCGCTGGCGTCGTGGCGTTCCGGGAGACGTAATTCCTCCGGCCCCCAGATGCGGTTTACCCGTTGCCCGCGCTGCACTGCGGGGCGGGCATTGACGTCCGCGGTCCAGCGCAACACGTTCTTGTAGGATTGCACGTCGAGGAATTCCTGCGCGTTGTAGATTTCGCCGGTCACCAGCTCGCCATACCAGGGGCACACGGCCATGTCGGCAATGGTGTATTCATCGCCGGCAAGCCAGGGCACCTGGGCCAGGCGCTGGTCCAGCACGTCCAGCTGCCGCTTCACTTCCATGGTGAAGCGGTTGATCGGGTATTCCCATTTCTCCGGCGCGTAGGCGTAGAAGTGGCCGAACCCGCCACCCAGATAGGGCGCGCTACCCATTTGCCAGAACAGCCACGACAGGCATTCGCCGCGGCTGCTGTCGGTGGGCAGGAAAGCGCCGAACTTCTCTGCCAGGTACAGCAGTATCGCGCCGGATTCGAACACCCTCGTCGGTGGGTTTGTGCTGTGATCCATCAGCGCGGGGATTTTGGAATTGGGGTTGGCCTCCACGAAGCCACTGCTGAACTGATCCCCTTCCATGATGTTGACGAAGTAGGCGTCATACTCGGCTTCCTTGATGCCCAGGGCCAGTAACTCCTCCAGCAGTATGGTGACCTTTACGCCGTTGGGCGTCGCCAGTGAATAGAGCTGCAGCGGGTGCTTGCCTACCGGGCGTTCCTTTTCATGCGTGGCACCCGATACCGGACGGTTGATATTGGAAAAGCGGTTAGTGTTTTCGTCTTGTTCCCATGTCCAGACTCGCGGCGGAGTGTAGGGGGTATCAGTCATGCTCAAAGTTCCTTGATGTCATCGAATGAAGTGATCGCGCGCTGTATATAGTTGGCTTCACGCCCTTCCATTGCTGACATGACGGCCTCCATCTGGTTGCCCTTGGCGATGATACGGTCCTGCAGCCTTTCTTCCAGTCGCAGACCTGCGGCTTCATCCCCGTGCCAGGCGTTGTCCAGCAGGTACTTGCTCAGGGTAATGGCGTCGGGACTGCGGCCGGCGATGTCGCGGGCCATTTCGAGGGCCGCACTGACCGGGTCCTCTTCGAGTCGGGTAACCAGTCCCAGGCTCAACGCCTCCTCTGCCTTTACGACACGACCGGTGAAGGTGAGTTCCTTGGCCACGTCGAGGCGGACCAGGTCGCGCAGGGTCTGGGAGGCAGACATGTCGGGGATCAGCCCCCACTTGATTTCCATGACTGACAGTTTGGTATCGGGCCGGGCCAGGCGAATGTCTGCGCCCATTGCGATTTGCAGGCCACCGCCGTAGGCCACGCCATGCAGGGCGCAAATCACCGGCACCGGCACTGCCTTCCACACATAAGCCGGTTGCTGGTAGTAGTTGGGCCAGAATCCACCGCGGCCTTCGCCAAAGAAGTCGCCATCGAGGCCGCCGCCGGTGAAGTTTTCCAGATCCAGGCCGGCACAGAAGCCACGGCCTTCACCGGACAGCACCACGGCGCGGATGTCTTTGTTGGCAGCAACTTCCTTGCCCGCTGCGATAATCGCATCGAACATGTCTAAACTCAGGGCGTTCATTTTTTCCGGGCGGTTGAGGCGAACTTGGGCGACGTGGTCGTTGATGTCTATAGTGACCAGGTCGGTCATGGATAGTCTCCAGGATGGCAATAAAACGTGGGTAAGTATAAACATAAAAAGCGTATGTTATCAGTGCTCACTCATTCAGGCACTGGAGTCCGCCTCTTTCATTTTTTCGAGCTTGCCGCACTTTGGCTTTATTACCGGCGAGAGGGGATTCAGGAATTATCGGGCGAACCGAGCGCGATTTGATTGTAGACTTGTTGGCAGCAATCACAGGAGGAAAAAGTATGAAAACACGCGCAGCTGTCGCCTTCGAGGCGGGCAAACCACTGGAAGTTGTCGAAGTAGACCTTGAGGGACCACGACGGGTGAGGTGCTGGTCGAAATCAAGGCCACCGGGGTCTGCCACACCGATGCCTTTACCCTTTCCGGCGATGACCCGGAGGGTGCGTTTCCCGGCTATCCTCGGGCACGAGGGCGCGGGCGTGGTGGTGGAAGTGGGCCCCGGGGTGACCAGCCTCAAACCCGGTGACCATGTCATTCCCCTGTACACCCCCGAATGTCGCGAGTGCGATTTCTGCCTGCATCCCGAAAACCAACCTCTGCCAGTCGATACGCGAAACCCAGGGGCAGGGTGTGATGCCGGACGGCAGCAGCCGTTTCTCACTGGATGGCAAGCCTATCCTGCACTACATGGGCTGCTCCACCTTCTCCAACTACACCGTGATGCCCGAGATCGCACTGGCCAAAGTCCGTGAGGACGCGCCTTTCGACAAGATCTGCTATATCGGCTGTGGCGTGACCACCGGAATCGGCGCGGTGGCTTTCACCATGAAGGTGGAGCCCGGTCCACTGTGGCAGTCTTCGGCCTGGGCGGTATCGGCCTCAACGTGATTCAGGGGGCGAAGATGGTGGGTGCCACGCGCATCATCGGCGTGGATCTCAATCCCGACAAAGTCGCACTGGCGAAGCAGTTCGGCATGACCGACTTCGTCAACCCGAAGGAAGTGGATGACGTGGTCGGGCACCTGGTGGAGATCACCGGCGGCGGCGTGGATTACAGCTTTCGAGTGCATCGGCAACGTCAATGCCATGCGCCAGGCGCTGGAATGCTGTCACAAGGGCTGGGGTGAAAGCTGCATCATTGGCGTGGCCGGGGCCGGGCAGGAAATCTCCACCCGCCCCTTCCAGCTGGTCACCGGTCGCAGTTGGCGAGGCACGGCATTCGGCGGTGCCCGCGGCCGTACGGATGTGCCAAAGATCGTCGACTGGTACATGGAGGGCAAGCATCAATATCGATGACCTGATCACCCATACCATGCCGCTGGAGGACATCAATAAAGCCTTCGACCTGATGCATTCCGGTGAAAGTATTCGTTCAGTCGTGCTGTACTAGGGAGTCTATCGATGGAACAAGTTGGCCGAGAATCGCTGTTTCGGCGGCCGCCAGTTGCGCTACCTTCATCGCTCGCAGGCCCTGGGTGCGACATGACACTTTTCGATCTACCTGCCACCGCAGGCCGAAGAAGGCCCGGTGCCAGTACTTTACTGGCTGTCCGGGCTGACCTGCACTGATGAGAACTTTGTTAACAAGGCCGGCGCGCAGCGCTATGCGGCGGAGCACGGTATTGCCGATCGTCGCGCCCGATACCAGCCCGCGCGGTGAAGGCGTTCCCGATGACCCCGAAGGGCGCCTAGGACTTCGGCCTGGGCGCCGGCTTTTATGTCAACGCCACCGAGCAGCCCTGGGCGGCCCACTACCACATGCACGATTACATGGCCAGCGAACTTTCCCCCTGGTGGGAGCCAACTTTCCGGTGGACAGCGCCCGCGCGGCCATCTCCGGGCACTCGATGGGCGGCCACGGCGCATTACGATCGCCCTGAAAAGCCCGGGCCGTTTTAAGTCCGTTTCCGCCTTCGCGCCCATCTGCTCGCCGATGAACTGTCCCTGGGGTGAGAAAGCCCTGGGCAATTACCTGGGCGACGACCGCCTGGCGTGGGAGCAGTACGATAGCTGTGTGCTGCTGGGCAGGGCGACGGAGCGCTTGCCGATGCTGGTGGACCAGGGCGATGCCGACGATTTCCTTACGGAGCAACTCAAACCCAATTGCTGGTACAGGCTGCGCAGCAGGCAGATTACCCCATGACAATTCGCATGCAGCCGGGTTACGACCACAGTTATTTCTTTATCGCCGCTTTTATAGGTGAGCATATTGCCTTCCACGCCGGCTACCTGTAGGTCGTTAGCACTGGGCCTGAAAGGCGGATACTGATAAGCCACATGCTGCACCGGATCGCTGTCGGAGGAAAACGCATGACATCAGAACGAGCTATTGCGCAACTGCTGTTGTGAAGTACTCAGCGATGTGCCCGGCGGACTGTTGCCACTGCTGCATGCGGTGCAGCGAGCGTTCGGCTATATCCCGGCGAGGCTGTTCCCGGTATCGCCAGGCGATGAACCTCTCCGCTGCCGAGGTGCATGGCGTTATCAGTTTTTACCATGATTTTCGCAGCTGACCCGGCCGGCCGCCATACGCTACAGATCTGCCGGGCCGAAGCCTGCCAGGCCATGGGAGCCCGCGAGCTGGAGCGCACGCCAGGAAGCACCTCGGCATCGACTTCGGCGAGACGACTGCCGACGGTGATATTACCCTGGAGCCGGTGTATTGCCTGGGCAACTGTGCCTGCTCCCCTCGGTTGCGTATCGGTAATGACGACATGCAGGCCAGGGTAGACGCCGGGCGCTTGATGCACTGCTGGCCGAATTGGCGGAGACGAGCCCGCATCATGAGCCGCGTATTTATGTCCCCGTGACACCACCGCATTGGCCCTGGGTGCCGAAAGCGGTGGCCAGCGCCTTGGAAGCCGAGGCGGGACGCGAGGCTGACGTGGCTCTGGTGCGCAATGGCTCCCGCGGCATGTTCTGGCTGGAGCCGCTGGTGGAAGATGGAGCGCGATGGCCAGCGTATTGCGTTCGGCCCGTGACAGTGCGGATGTGCCGGGCATTGTTGGACGCGCTGGCTCGCAGGATCGACCAACATCCGCTTTACCTGGGCCAGCTG
Organism: uncultured Gammaproteobacteria bacterium; assembly: GCA_963845135.1. Lineage (GTDB taxonomy): Bacteria > Pseudomonadota > Gammaproteobacteria > Pseudomonadales > Halieaceae > Halioglobus. The sequence continues at coordinate 394,433 of CAWJQW010000012.1, forward strand.
GAGCGATATCCCCTGACCTGAAAACACAGCAGCGCCTGACCTTTGCCCGCGCCGGGCTGGGCGATCCCCTGTGCCTGGAGCTTATGGCCTGCTGATGGCTTCGAGGGCCTTGAACGCGCGGTGCATCTGTCCCCAGGATATTGTCGACGAGGTTACTGCTCGGGCCTGCGCGGCCGCGGCGGCGCAGCGTTTCCCGCGGGTATCAAGTGGCAGACGGTGCTGGATACCGCCGGCAGACCAGAAGTACATCGTCTGCAATGCCGACGAAGGTGATCGCGGCACCTTTGCCGACCGCCTGTTGATGGAGGCCGACCCCTATCAGCTGATCGAGGGCATGATCATTGCGGGCCTGGCGGTGGGTGCCAGCCAGGGCTACATCTACCTGCGCTCGGAATATCCGCAGGCGGCGCGTGATCCTGGCCGAAGCCATTCGCCTGGCGCAAGCTGACCGGTACCTCGGTGCGAACATTCGCGGCAGTGGCAGGGCCTTTGAGCTGGAACTGCGTATCGGTGCCGGTGCTTATATCTGCGGCGAGGAAACCTCGCTGCTGGAAAGCCTGGAGGGCAAGCGCGGGATGGTCCGTGCCAAGCCGCCCCTGCCTGCTATTGAGGGGCTGTTCGGCAAGCCCACGGTAGTCAACAACGTACTTACCCTGGCGGCGGTGACCACGGTGCTGGCCGAAGGCGCGGCCTTTTACGCGGATTCGGCAGCGGCCGTTCCCGCGGTACCCTGGCGGTGCAACTGGCCGGCAATGTGCTGCCGCGGTGGCCTGGTTGAACTCCCTTACGGGGCGAGCCTGCGCCAGCTGGTGGAGGAATTCGGTGGCGGGACAGTTACAGCGGGCGGCCGCTGCGCGCGATCCAGGTCGGGGGGCCGCTGGGTGCTTATCTGCCAGAAGCCAGTGGGACACGCCGCTGGATTACGAGGCCTTTGCCGCGATCGGCGCGCATGCTGGGTCACGGCGGGGTGGTGGTGTTCGATGACACGGTGGACATGGGCGCACAGGCGCGGTTTGCCATGGCGTTTTGCGTCGGCGGAATCCTGTGGCAAGTGCACGCCCTGCCGGATGGGGTCGGTACGCGGCGTTGAAGTGATCGACAAAATTATTGCCCGGGACACCGCGGACACGCAATCTGGCGTTGCTCAAGGACCTTATGCAACACCATGGAGCGGGTTCCCTGTGCGCCATGGGTGGGCTCACACCGAACCCGGTGCGCAGCGCGCTGCAGTACTTCCCGGAAGACTTTCACTGAGGCGTTTGTTCTATGCTGCAATACTACGAACCACAAAAGGACTTTGGCACGCCGCCAGTGCAGACGGAGGTCTCGGTGGGCCTGAATGTGGACGGCGTGGCACGTGCGCGTCCCCGCCGGTACCTCGGTGATGCGCGCCGCAGCCGAGGCAGGTATAAAAGTGCCCAAGCTGTGCGCGACCGACTCCCTGGATGCCTTCGGTTCCTGTCGCGTTTGCCTGGTTGAAATCGAAGGCCGCAAAGGTTATCCCGCATCCTGCACGACGCCGGTGGAAGAGGGTATGCAGGTGCAAACACAGACGCCGGCACTGGCCGAATTGCGCCGCAGTGTGATGGAGCTGTACATCTCCGATCACCCGCTGGATTGCCTGACCTGTCCAGCCAACGGTGACTGCGAGCTGCAGGACACGGCGGGTGAGGTGGGTCTGCGTGATGTGCGCTATGGTTTTGCCGGCAGCCAATCACCTGCAGCAGAAAAAGATGAAACCAATCCCTATTTCACCTTTGACCCCTCCAAGTGCATCGTCTGTTCGCGTTGCGTGCGTGCCTGTGAGGAGACCCAGGGTACTTTCGCGCTGACTATCGAAGGTCGCGGTTTTGATTCCAAAGTCAGCGCCGGCGGCCTCGATTTTATGGCTTCGGAGTGTGTGTCCTGTGGCGCCTGTGTGGATGCCTGTCCCACTGCCACGCTGACGGAGAACAGCATTATCGAGCAGGGCATTCCCGAGCACTCCGCGGTGACGACCTGTGCCTACTGCGGCGTGGGCTGCGGCTTTCGCGCGGAAATGCGCGGCAATACCGTGGTGCGGATGACGCCGTGGAAAGACGGCAAGGCCAACGAGGGGCACGCCTGTGTGAAAGGGCGCTTTGCCTTTGGTTACGCCACCCACCCGGATCGCATCACCACGCCAATGATCAGGGACAGCATTGATGAGCCCTGGCGTGAAGTCAGCTGGGATGAAGCGGTTAACTTTGCCGCCCGGCGCTTCCGCGAGATTCAGGGACAAATACGGGCGCAACAGCATCGGCGCGATCAGCTCCTCGCCGCTGCACCAACGAAGAGGTCTACCTGGTGCAGAAGCTGGTTCGCGCGGGCTTCGGCAATAACAATATCGATACCTGCGCCCGGGTTTGTCATTCTCCCACCGGCTACGGATTGAAAACCACGCTCGGGGAGTCGGCCGGCACCCAGACGTTTGCCTCGGTAGACAAAGCGGACGTGATTCTGGTGATGGGCGCCAACCCCACCGAGGCGCACCCGGTATTTGGCTCACGGTTGAAGAGACGCCTGCGCGAGGGCGCGCAACTGATTGTCATCGACCCGCGCAAGATCGAGTTGGTGGATGCGCCGCACGTTCGCGCTGACTACCACCTGCCGGTCAATCCCGGCGCCAACGTGGCGGTGCTCAACGCGCTGGCCCATGTGATTCTCACTGAAAAGCTGCAGGACCAGGCTTTCATCGATCAGCGCTGCGAGGTGGCGGCATTTGATGAGTGGTGTGGGTTTATCCGCGGCTCAGAAAATTCGCCCGAGGCGCTGTGGGATGCAACGGGTGTTGATCCGCAGGACCTGCGCGGTGCGGCGCGCCTTTATGCCAGCGCGGCCAACGCGGCAATTTATTATGGACTGGGCGTCACGGAACACAGCCAGGGTTCCACCGCCGTGATGGGGATCGCCAACCTCGCCATGCTTACCGGCAACCTCGGTCGAGAAGGCGTGGGTGTCAATCCCATGCGCGGTCAGAACAACGTGCAAGGCGCCTGCGACATGGGTTCCTTTCCCCACGAATTGCCCGGCTACCGCCATCTCATGGACGCCGCCACACGGGCCACGTTTGAGGATGAGTGGCAGGTGGAGTTGGACCCGGAGCCTGGCATGCGTATACCCAACATGTTTGATGCCGCCGTGGACGGCGAATTTCGGGGCCTGTATTGCCAGGGTGAAGACGTGGCCCAGTCCGACCCGAATACCCAGCACATCGAGGCTGCCCTGCGCTCGCTGGACTGCCTGGTAGTGCAGGATATTTTCCTCAATGAAACGGCCAAATTCGCCCATGTCTTCCTGCCCGGTGCCTCTTTCCTGGAAAAAGACGGTACCTTCATCAATGCGGAGCGCCGCATCTCCCGGGTGCGGAAGGTGATGCCATCTCTTTCAGGTAAGGCCGACTGGGAGGCCACAATGGCCTTCGCCAATGCCCTGGGCTGCGAGATGTACTACCAGCACCCGGCACAGATCATGGATGAGATTGCCCGGCTTACGCCCACTTTTTCCGGTGTCAGCTATGACTTGCTGGACAGGCTGGGTAGTGTGCAATGGCCCTGTGATGACAGTTCTCCCCTGGGCACACCCACCATGCACGTGGACAGTTTTGTGCGCGGCAAGGGTTATTTTGCGGTCACGGAATATGTGCCCACGGATGAACGCGCCAACCGGCGTTTTCCGCTGTTGTTAACGACCGGCCGCATTCTCAGTCAATATAATGTGGGCGCGCAGACAAGACGCACGAACAATAACCTCTGGCATCAGGAGGACTTGCTTGAGATTCACGCCCACGATGCCCAGGAACGCGGTATTGTTGAAGGCGACTGGGTGGGAGTACAGAGCCGCATGGGCAGTACGGTACTGCGTGCCAGGATATCTTCCAGGGTAAAACCCGGGGTGGTCTACACCACATTCCATCACCCGCTATCGGGTGCCAATGTGGTGACCACCGAGAACTCTGACTGGGCAACCAATTGCCCGGAATACAAGGTGACCGCTGTGCAGGCCAGCAAGGTCAGCGAACCCTCGGCCTGGCAGGCGCGTCAGCGGCAGTTTGATCAACGCCAGCAAGAACTCATGCCTGAGAAAGTCGCTGATGACTGACAGCACGAGCACAGTTTCCCGGCGTGTCTGGCGCGCAGGAGAGCAGACGCGCGACAGCGACAATGTGGTGGTAGAAGTCCCGGTGGCATTGGTCTACAACGGCCTGTCACACGCGGTGATGATGGCCACGCCAGTGAGCCTGGAAGACCTCGGCCTGGGTTTCAGCCTGTCGGAAGGCATACTCAGCGATGCGCAACAACTGTTAGGGGTGGAGGTGCTGCACCGGGAACAGGGCATCGAAGTCGTCATGGATGTCACAGGTGAACCCTTTGCGGCATTGAAGCGGCGTCGACGTTACCTCACCGGGCGCAGCGGTTGCGGCCTGTGCGGTGTTGAGTCACTGCAGCAGGCAGTGCCGGCGCCGATTCGGGTGACTGCCGATATCAGCGTAGAGCATGACGCACTGCAACAAGCTCTGCTGGGGCTGGCACAAGTACAACAGCTGAAGCACCTGACCGGCGGCGTGCATGCGGCCGCCTGGTGCAGTGTGCAAGGTGACATACTGTTACTGCGCGAGGACGTGGGCCGGCACAACGCACTGGACAAACTGTTGGGCGCGCTGGCGCGCCTGGACCGCCAGCCCGGGTTTGTATTGCTGACCAGTCGCATCGGCTACGAGATGGTGGCCAAGGCTGCCGCCTGCAATATACCCCTGGTGGCCGCGGTGTCCGCGCCGACATCACTGGCGGTGGAGCAGGCCGTGTCCGCTGGCATTACCCTGGTGGGTTTCGTGCAATCGGGCAGGCAGGTCGTCTACTGCGGCGAGCAACGGATCCGGTAGTGATGGATTAGTGAGGAAATGGCGAGGCAATGATGACAACCCGGCAACCTGAGCACCTGGTGAAAATGGTAAACCAGATTGCGCTGAACTTCGGCGAGAAACGCGATCTAACATTGGCAGCAAAGCACACTGGTGAGCACCTGGAGAAGTTCTGGACCCGCGCCATGCGCGAGCAGCTGGCGGACTATGCCGCCGCTGATGGAGAGCGGTTGTCTCCCGCGGTGCGTTTGCTGTTTTCCCCTGACCGAGATCACTGAAGGAGCTTCAATCCATGACAGTTCAACATCGGCATGTCTTTGCCACCTGTTTTACGCTGGCCTTATTGTTCTTGCTGCCCCTGCGAGCCAGTGCCAGTGAACCCATACCCCAACTGCGCGTCAGCGGCCAGGCGGAGCGAAGCATGGCGCCGGACATGGCCGTGCTGCAGCTGACGGTCACTCGCGAGGCGGACACTGCACGAGCTGCCCTGGACGCGAATTCTGCGGCAATGGCCGAGGTGATTGCGGCCATGCGTGATGCCGGTGTCGCTGAACGTGACCTGCAGACGTCTAATTTTTCCATACAGCCGCGCACGGTATATCCAAAGCCGCGCAACGAGCAGCCGCCGAAGATCGTCGGCTATACCGTACGCAACAGCCTTACCGTGCGGATACGGGAGCTGTCCAATCTGGGGGTCCTGCTGGACCAGTCAGTTACCCTTGGCGTCAACGAGGGTGGCAATGTGCATTTTACCAACAACGACCCTGGCGAGGCGCTGGCAGCGGCGCGAACCGCCGCGGTGAAGGACGCCCTGGACAAGGCGCAGACACTGGCGCAGGCTGCGGGGGTGAAGCTGGGCGATATCCTGGAGATTTCCGAGCAAACCCATACCCCGCCGCCGCGACCCTACAGGGCCGAGCGGGCCATGCTGGCCGATGTGGCTGCTGACGCGGTGCCGGTTGCCGTGGGTGAGAACAGCTACCAGGTGGTGGTGCATATCAGTGTCGCAATTGATCAATAGGCGCTAAGCAGATCCAGATCAATAACAAAGCCTGCGAGCGCCGCCACAATGGATAGCCATGGGTATTGAGATTGACCAGACAGAATTCAGTGCGCAGGATTTCCTGGAGTTTCGTCGTTGCCTCGAGGAAAACATCCAGGCACTGGGCGAGCTGCTGCAGCGCCCGGGGTTTGGTGAAGGACCAGGCTCGCTGGGCGCTGAATTGGAAATGTATATCGTCGACAGCGAGGGCTATCCGCTTTATGCCAATCAGGAAATTCTCGAGGACGCCAACGACCCGTCCCTGACCTTTGAGCTCAATCGCTATAATCTGGAGTTTAATCTCCCGCCCTTTGCGATTGGTGAGCGTGCCTTTGAGTCCACGGAGCAAACCATCGTCAACAGTGTCAGCCGCCTGGGCAAGGTGGCGGCGCAGCGAGGCGGCCGCATAGTACCTATCGGTATCCTGCCCACGCTGCGCCAGACTGATTTTGGCAGCCACTGCATCACTGACCGACGCCGCTATCATGCGCTGGTGAAGCAATTGATCGAACGTCGCGGCGGCCGCTTTAATATAGATATCAGTGGCGCGGAGCCACTGCAGCTGGCAATGCAGGACATCACACTGGAGGGCGCCAACACCTCATTCCAGGTGCACTACCGGGTGAGACCGCAGGCCTATGCCGACACCTTTAATGCCATCCAGTTGATGACGCCTCTGGCGGTGGCGCTGGCTGCCAATTCACCCGGACTGTTCGGGCATTCCCTGTGGCAGGAAACCCGTATACCCCTGTTTAAACAGTCTATCGATACGCGGCATGTTGACCCTTATGGCTGGAACGAGCCGGCGCGCGTCAGCTTTGGCCAGGGTTGGGCAAGAAAGGGTGCTGAAGAATTGTTCAGGGAAGTGGTGCGTATTTATCCGCCGCTGTTGCCGCTGTGCAATGGCAGTACTGCTGCTGAGGAAATGGCGGCAGGCAAGGTGCCGTCTTTGGCGGAGTTGCGCCTGCACCAGAGTACTGTGTGGCTGTGGAACCGGCCCATCTATGACGACGTGGATGGCGGTCACTTACGGATCGAGATGCGGGCTCTGCCTGCGGGGCCCAGCGCCGTTGATATGGTGGCTAACGCCGCCTTTCTCATCGGCGCCGCGGAGGGCATACGACCGCAGCTGGATAGCCTGTTACCGGCGATCCCTTTTCACAATGCGGAATACAATTTTTATCGCGCCGCCCAGCACGGACTGGATGCGCGACTGGTCTGGCCGGAACTGGATCAGTCCGGTTTTCAAGAACAGGCGATAACGGATGTGATTGCGCGTATGTTGCCGGTGGCCAGGTCGGGACTTGTTGCCATCGGCGTCAGCAGCGCCGAAATAGATCGCTATCTGGGTGTGATCGAAGAGCGACTGGAAAGCGGCCAGTCCGGCGCAGTCTGGCAGCGGCGCACGCTGGAGAAACTGAAACGACAGATGTCGACCGAACGCGCACATCATGAACTTCTGGAGAACTTTATCGGCCTCAGCGCAGACAACCTGCCTGTGGCCCGGTGGCCTGTATGAGACGATTCAAATTTGTTCGCGACCCCGACCCCAAAGACCTGGGGTATAACATTGAAGAATTCCTGCACTGGATGGATGGCCCTACGTGTCTCCATCTCACCGGCGAGGATACAACGCGCACGCGTGCCCTGGTCACCCTGCTGCACGGTAACGAACCGTCGGGCACCATCGCCCTTTATCGCTGGCTGAAAAGTGGCCGTCGTCCGGCGACCAATGTGGTTTGCGTTGTCGCGTCTGTAGGTGCCGCGTTGGAAGCCCCTGTGTTCAGCCACCGGATGCTGCCGCGGGCACGGGATCTCAATCGCTGTTTCCGCCCGCCATTCAACGATGCCCAGGGGGCGCTGGCCGAGGAAATTCTTGAGATCCTGCGTTTGCACAAGCCGGAAGCGGTTGTCGATATGCACAATACATCCGGCTCCGGGCCGGCCTTCGGTGTGTGTACGCATATGGACCGCCAGCACGATGCCCTCGTCTCCCTTTTCACCCAGCGACTGATTGTCTCTGACCTCGGTCTTGGCGCGCTGATGGAAATCAGCGAAGAAGCCTGCCCTACCGTCACGGTAGAGGTCGGTGGGCGCCTGGATGACGAGGCCCATGAACTGGCCTTTGAGGGTATGTGCCGCTATTTCGAGGCGTCCGCCGTGCTGTGCCCTGGCGATACGGACTGGGGCCTGGAATTACTGCGTGATCCCATTCGGCTGGAACTCAACGACAACGTGACACTCACCTACGCGGATGCGCCCTGCGACAATTATGACATTACGCTCAAGTCGGATATCGAGCATCATAATTTTGGCGGCGTGCAAGCGGATACGCAGCTGGGCTGGGCCCGAGGGGACGAGACACGGCTGTTTACCGCGCTGGATGCCGGTGGGCGCTGTGCGGTCAGCAAACTGGTGCGTATCGAAAACGGCAAGATGTATCCGGCGCAACCACTGAAACTCTTTATGATTACCAACAACGCCGCCATCGCGCACTCGGACTGCCTGTTTTATGCCGTAGCGGATGACGGCTCCACTATCTGCGCGTAGCCGCTGCGCCAGCAAGCTATGGCAGCCTGTGCTGGCAAGCGCAAGCGGCGACAGTGCCCATTCCCGGGGCATTTGCCTGCAATGCTGTTAAATAATCACATTCGCTTGCCCTGCAATTAGAACCTGGGCAGCAGAATGCTAAGGTAAGCTAGCGTATTCGGCGATGTCAGCGACTTTTGGCAAGTTCGATTAGCAGATACCGTTTTTGGCGCACCTGTAAAAATAGGCAAATACTAATAATTAGCCAAGCGAGGCACCCACTATGCACTACACAAAAAAACCACTCTTCGCGGCCGTTGCGACGGCGATAGTCTCACTTTCACAGGGCGGTACAGCAATCGCCCAGAACAATCCGCAGGCTCAACTGGAGGAGGTCGTGGTAACCGGTACCCGTAGCCTGAAACCCAGGACCGTTGCCGACTCGCCGGTCCCGGTGGACGTCCTCAATAGCGAGGATTTCAACAGCCTCGGTAATACCGTGGATATCACCGATAACCTGAAAGCGCTGATTCCCTCCTATACAGCCACGCCAGCGACGGGTGATGGCAGCGCCTTTATTCGGCCTACCTCCCTGCGCGGCATGGCACCCGACCAGACGTTGGTCCTGGTAAACGGCAAGCGTCGTCATCGTTCCGCTCTGGTACAGTTCTTTGCGCCCGCCGCGGGTAACGGCGCACATGGCGTGGATATCGGCATGATCCCCAGTATTGGCCTGAAGAGCGTGGAAGTATTGCGCGATGGCGCCGCGGCCCAGTATGGCTCTGATGCTATCGCCGGCGTAATGAACTTCCGTATGAAGGATGACCGTGAAGGCGGCACCATGATGGTCCAGTACGGTGAGTTCTTTGACGGTGAGCAGAGTATGAAAGTCGCGGGTAACGCCGGCTTTGGTATCGGCGAGGAAGGCTTCCTCAATATCACCGGTGAATATTGGGACAACGATGGGTTGTCGCGCGGCGACCAGCGTCCGGATGCCCAGGCGCTTATCGATGCAGGCAACCAGGGCGTGGGTTCTGACGCGGTCTTTGACGACGCACCGCTGGTGCAGTCCTGGGGGCGCCCGGAAACAGAGGGCTACCGGCTGTTTTTCAACTCGGGCTTTGCTGTGGGCGATAACGCAGAACTGTATGCATTTGGTAACTACGCGGAGACAGAAGGGCGCTATCGTTTCTTCTACCGTGGCCCTGATCACTCCACCCTGGTGAAGTTTCGCGATGAGTTCGGCTATGACGGGCCACTTAATGAGAGCGGCTATACCCCTTATCTTGACGGTGACCAGGAAGACTACAGTATCGTTGGCGGCTGGCGCGGTAACTGGTCCAACGACCTGTTCTATGACTTCAGCGTCGGCTGGGGCAAGAACGAGCTGGATTATACCCTGAATAATTCTACCAACCCCACCCTGGGGCTCGGTGCCGACGGCGAACCGGCCACCATGGACTTCGACCCAGGCGGCTATGAACAGGAAGAGTTGAACTTCAACGCCGATTTCTCCAAGGCGCTCAGCGATAACCTCAACCTTGGCTTTGGCGCGGAATGGCGCGAAGAAACTTATACGGTAGTCGCGGGCGAACCCAATTCCTACATCGGAGACGGTGCCAGCGGGCTGCGCGGTTTTCCGCCCCAGGACGCCGGCGAGTTTGACCGTGATAACTGGGCCATTTACGGTGACCTGGAACACGACATCACCGACAGCTGGTTGATGCAGTATGCACTGCGTTACGAAGATTTTTCTGATTTTGGCGACACCACCAACGGCAAGATCGCAACGCGCTATAACATCACCGACGTGTTCACTATTCGAGGCGCCGCTTCGACGGGCTTCCATGCCCCGACACCCGGGCAGGCGAATGTACGCACCACGATCACCACCTTCGACGGTGCCACTGGCTTGCAGGTAGAGGAGGGACTGGTACCACCGACGTCTCCCCAGGCGCTTGCCAACGGCGGTGCGGAACTCACCGAGGAAAAGTCGACCAACTTCTCCCTGGGCTTTTCCTGGGATATTGGTGACTCAACCAGCCTGACAGTGGATGGTTATTTTGTTGATGTGGAGGACAGGATATACCGCACCGGTGACATCCAGACCCTCAATGGCAACACAATCTCGTTTTACACCAACGCGCTGGACGTGGAGCACCAGGGCATGGACCTGGTGCTGACCTCTGACTGGGACTGGGGTGGCAGTGCGGCGACCACGTTCACCTTTGCCTACAACCATAACGAGATCGAGGTGACCGACCAGAAACAGGTGAACGGCGTCAACCCGGTGAGCGATTCGCTGGTTGAGGATATCGAGAACAACTACCCCGAAGAGCGCCTCGTGTTTACCGCGAACACCACGTTTGCCCAGAACTGGTGGTTTATGTTCCGCGCTAACTGGTGGGGCACGCACTACGATGAACGTGGCACTATCAACGGTGAGCCGGGCGACCGCAGCAAGGAGATAGACGATGTGTGGTATGTCGATCTTGAACTGGGTTGGGATATCACCGAGAACTGGAACCTTACCCTGGGCGGCTCCAATGTCTTTGATGAGTACCCCAATGAGATCAAGGACGACGGCGTTTTTGCCAACCGTGTTAGCGTCGGCCTGCCCTATCCTCGTCGCACGGTGACCAATTACGAGGGTGGTTCGTGGTACCTGCGGGCGTCCTATAACTTCTGATATGGCCTTTTCTGTCAACCAGAACGAAGCAGTTTCTCGTTGAGCCACGAAGGGACGAAGGGTGTGAGCCAGGTTGTGCGCATAACACGGGATGAGAAAGACGACGCGAGGACGACCTTTGCGACGATGGATCATTCTGATATCCGCGGATTGGCTACCGCACTTCATCTTTTCTTCGCGGGGCTGCCTCGGTCTAGGAACGGGGATCATCCCGGGGGATGCCCACATAAAAGTTTCGAGGATTCCCCTCGTCGTTCCCTCGCATCGTCTTGCCGATCCGGTGTTCAGCGGTATGGAGTGGTCAGTTCATTGCGCTATCTCCGCAGCGTCTTTGTTGATGGAGTCATACTATTCGGTCAGTTCTACGTGCCGGCCGATATCCCAGATAAAGCCGGCCAGTTCGCGGGCGATGGCAATACAGACTTTGTTCTGGTGAAGCTTTCGTCCCATGCGCAGATGTCGGTAGCGTCCGGTCAGGCGCAACTGAGCCTTCCAGGAGATATCTCGGATAACCTTCGGTTGCCCCTGTTGACGGATCTGGAGATCCCGGCCGATATGCGCCTTGTGGCGATAGTTCCAGGCAGCTTCTACCAGGATACGGCGGGCGTGCTTATTGCCTGTTTTAGTGATGCTGCCCTGGCTGCGGCTGGCACCACTGGAGTATTCAGAGGGTACCAGGCCCAGGTAAGCCATCAGCGATGCAGGTTTGGCGAAGCGGGACAGATCGCCGATCTCAGCCACGAAGGTCGTGGCGGCGAGGGTGTCAAAGCTGCGGAGACACATGATGGCCTCCACCAAAGGTCGCATGCGCCACTCCATGCTCTGTATGCGGAGGGCCTCGGTCAATCGCACCAGTGCTTCATCGGCCCCGATCACAGCCTGTCGATACTCATTGAACGCAATGTCCTGGGCCGGGTGGTCGAAGCGCAGGGTCGCCAGATGGCGCTCATGGGCCTTGGTCCAGGAGCACTTGCCGTTGTAGTTGCGTCCGTGGCGCAGCAGCATCGCCTGCAGTTGCAATCGTGCTCGAAGCCGAGCCGACACGGCGTCTGTCCGCGTACGCGCAAGATCGCGAATCGCCTCGTCTCGCGCATCGGGAACGACAATGCTCACGAGGTTGCCCGCACGGGATTCCTTGGCCAGCAACAGAGCGTCACGTCGATCGGTCTTGATCCGCTTATCAGCCACACAACGATTGATATGCGAGGGGGCAATGACGTCACAGTTCCAGCCCTGGCGCCGCAGGTAGCGCACCCAGCCGTAACCGCTGGGTCCGGCCTCGTAAACGATATGTGCATGGGCCTTGTCGGCCACATGCATCAACGATTTAGCCAGGGACGACGGCACCGTTGTCACAGTACCAACAAACCGCGGGGGCTTGCGCCCAGGCTCCGCCACCGCGATAGCGATGGAGTCTTTATGAACGTCCAAACCGATATAGGAAGTGCTATGCTTATTCATGGTCTGCCTCCACAGATAGTTTGCAGAAATACACCTCGGTGCACTCTGCATGTGGCAAGGCGCGCCTCGGTGCGTAATCCACGATACCGGGAGGCAGACCCCTCCCTCAAGTTATCTCGGTGCCTGATGCAGAGCGCGTCAGGCCATAATGTCTAGGTTCTCCCCGTACGTTGGTCTCGCACGGCCCACTGCCAGTTGAATCTGGCGGTGGGTCGCGCGTCGGCCCATCGAATCCTTCCCCCCGATAGTTCCATTTAAGAATCAATATGGTATTTTCTGCGTGAGACCAAGCACGTGGAGGCCATAGATGCGCTGGGACGATATAGACAAACAGAGTTGCTCCGTTGCCCGCTCACTTTCTGTGGTGGGTGAGCGCTGGACCATGCTTATCATTCGCGATGCCTTCCTGGGCACGCGCCGCTTTGACCAGTTCCAGAGTAACCTGGGTATCACCCGACACCGTCTCTCCGAGCGCCTGGGCAAACTGGTGGATGCCGGCGTGCTGGTCAAGGTGCCCTACAACGACCGCCCCCTGCGCTATGAATACCGCCTCACCCGCAAGGGTCTGGGCTTGTACCCGGTTTTACTCACCCTGGCCCGCTGGGGAGATGAGTGGATGGACCAGGGCGAGGGGCCACCTATGGAGTATGTTCATCAGCGCTGTGGCAAGAAGACCCAGCCGGTGCTTACCTGCAGTGAATGCAATGAACCCTTGCGACCGGAGGAAGTGACCCCGCAGCTGGGCCCTGTCCTGCAGAAGTTGGCGCAAGAGCTTCGCCAGCATGGAGAATCCTTTGATGACATTCCCCCGCTGCTAAAGCGCTCCATGTAGCCACATTCATCGCAGGTCGCCCTCCCTTCGTCGCAAAATCGCAGTCAACAGGCTGTTTTTTTCTATGAAATAGTTACGCTGCGCGGAACTTTCAGTTTCGCACTCAGCGTATAGACTGTCGCCAAAATAATAACGAACTCAAAACGAAGATCGAAACCACACGCATGTTAGGGAGCACCGCAATGCACCAGTTCAAACGAGCCGCCATGGCTGTATCAGTCATGAGCGTACTATCAGCGCCGGCCTATGCCCAGTTGGAGGAAGTGATTGTTACTGCCTCCAAACGCGTAGAGAGCCTGCAAGACGTTTCCATGAGTATCTCTGCGATTTCGGGTGAAGACATCGCCCGCCTGGGAGCTGCCGACTTCAATGACATCGCCACCGGGATACCGTCGTTGTCCCTGCGCACAGCGGGTCCGGGGCGTACCAAACTGAATATTCGCGGTATTTCTGCTGCTACCGGTGTGGCGCCTACCGTTAGCTTCTATCTCGACGAGATGCCGATCCAGACGATTTCCTCCGGCTCTTCCACGTCTTTCCAGCAGACCATCATCGATCCGAAACTCTATGATCTGGAGCGTGTCGAAGTGCTGCGCGGACCCCAGGGCACGCTGTACGGCTCCAGTTCCATGGGCGGAACCGTGCGCCTGATTACCGCCAAGCCGCTGGTGGGTGAGAATGAAGGTAGCGTCAATGCCGATGTCTCGGACACCAAAGAGGGCAGCTTCAACTACGTGATGAACGGCATGTATAACCTGGGCGTGGGTGACAGTGGTGCCCTGCGCGTAGTGGGTTCCTATACCGATCGAGACGGTTACATGGATCGCGTTAACCGCGAGACAGGCCAGACCTTCGACGAGGACGTGAACAACGAGGAAAGCACCGCCCTGCGGGTTGCTTACCGTCATGAGTTTGGTGATGCCTACATCCAGCCCTTCATTTTTTACCAGAAGACCGAGATGGACGGTAAGCCCAACTACGATGGCCCGGCCAACGAATTCGAGCAGGTTCGGGAGTTTGATGCACCGGAGCCCTACGAAGATGAGTTCACCATGGCCAACCTGACCTATGGCCAGGACTTTGGCAGCGTCAGCCTGATCGCCAGTTTGTCCAACATCGACCGTGAATTCACCAATGTGGAAGATATTACTGATCCCACCTTCGCTATTTTTGGCTACGTCAATGAAGCGGTGTACACCGACGAGAAGGTGGATCTTGACGACACGACCTTCGAGGCGCGCCTGAGCTCCAACAGCGACTCGGCGTTGCAGTGGATGGGTGGTATTTTCTATAAGGATTCCGAGGCCGATGCCGGCTACCGCATGCAACGCGGCTTTGACCCTGAGATCAGCCCCTTTGGCCTGGCCAATACCCAGGACAAGCGTACCTACGAAGAGTACGCAGCATTTGGTGAGGTCGGCTACGACCTGACTGATCGCTTCAACGTGACAGTAGGTGCGCGTTACCTCGATTACGATTATGAGCAGTTCAAGGAAGACTGGGGTTGGGCGTTTACCGGCGGCGATCGCGATACAGCCAACCAGTTGGACCTGTCCCTGAGCGACGACGACATCACTGGCAAGGTGACGGGTACTTATCTGCTGACTGACGTCAGCCAGGTTTACGCGACTTACTCCACAGGCTCTCGCCCCGGTGGCGGTAACCGCACCGTCCCGCGCAGCGAAGATCCTGCCAACAGTGTGGCCTTCGCCTGTAACCAGGACCTTAACGCGCTGGGTATTTCCGGCAGCCCCGACTCCTACGAGGGTGACGAAGTTACCAACTACGAGTTTGGCTGGAAAACCGACCTGACTGACTCCGTCCGCTTTAATGGCGCTGTTTACATGATGGAGTGGGACAATATCCAGCAGAACGTGACCACCAGTGGCGAGTGTGGCGTGAACTTTACGGCCAACCTCGGCGAGGCTGAGTCAAAAGGCATGGAACTGGAACTGGTCACCCTGCTGACTGACAACTTCACGGTTGCAGCGGCGGCCGGTTATACCGACGCTGAGTTCAAGGACACAATTGATTCAGCGGGTATCAACAAGGGCGACAGCCTGGCTGACGTGCCGGAGTGGACGTTCAACCTGACCCTGGATTACATCATCCCCGTTTCCTATGGCGAATATTTCGCCGTGTTCAACTACAACTATGTGGATGACACACTGGAATTGCCGGGTACCAAGTCCAGTGATATTTCCGGCAACGGAATTATCTCCGGTAACGTGAAGCCCAGCTACGAGATCCTCGATCTACGCCTTGGCTTTACCAGTGAGAACAACTGGGAAGCAGTACTGTATGTGGAGAACCTCACCGACGAGGAAGCGATCTACAGCTACAGTGATGCGACGGCGTTCAACATTGATGCCTACGATCGCACCGTGCGTAATCGTCCCCGTACCATTGGTGCGAGCCTGACCTACAACTTCTAATCGAGTTGTTGTGAAAGCAAAAAGCCCGGCTCAATGAGCCGGGCTTTTTTTTGGTTCTTCGCGCATTAGCGGGGAACAGCCAGAGAATGTTCCATCTTGAAATGCGGCCACTGTAATCGTGGTATACCCCCGGTAGATCGAACCCCCTTTTGACGATCTTCCGGGGGTATACCACGATTACAGCGGCCTTCTTCCATTTCGACTCGACTATCCATTACCTATACTCCCTGTGATGTTCCAAGTCGCCGGGAGAGTGCCTGAAATCACCGTCTTATCACCTCGCCCCGCCGGGGTTCCCTCACTCAGTTGCGAGCCAGAAAAGCACTGTCTCGCATCTTCCTTCGGCGGGTGATTTGCAACGATGATTTCAGCCTCTCTCCCGCCTCACCAGCGGTGAAGCCACAGGATCGATCATATAGCCACCATTAGCGCGCTCTGGGAGGAGTCGGTGAAGCGGCTGAACTGTCCGTTGCAAGTGCGCGCCGAGGGAGAGGCACGAGACAGCGAAGCGCTTTAAGGCTCGTGACCGAGCGAGGGAATCCCGCAGGGACGCGTGTACAAGACGGGCTGTTCAGGCACTTCAGCGACGGCTTTGGCGCGTCACGGAGAGTATAGGTAGTGGATAGTCGAGTCGAAATGAGGGGAGGACAGCACGAATGGGGTAAGCCTTCCCAGGGCGTGGGGGTTTGTTTCCAACCAGGGAAGGCTTACCCCATTCGTGATGTCCGCTTAGCAGCAAATGGAGCATTCCCGGCCATTCCCCGCTAATGCGCGAAGAACCTTTTTTTAACTTATCGGTGCGGCCTGCCACGCTGCAGCGTGAAACATTCGCCTCCAGATGAACCGGTCATCCCCGCATCCCGTCGTCCCCGCGAAGGCGGGGATCCAGAGAACCATAGCACCACAAAGTACGTCTTACTTCGCCGCCGCCAGCGCCTGCTCAATATCGGCAATAATGTCATCCACATGCTCAATACCGATGGACAAGCGCACCATCTCCTCGCTGACGCCCGCGGAAGCCAGTTCTTCCGGGTTTAACTGCCGATGGGTGGTACTGGCCGGGTGACAGGCCAGTGACTTGGCGTCACCAATGTTCACCAGGCGCAGAATCAGCTGCAGCGCGTCGATAAACTTCGTGCCTGCTTCGATGCCACCCTCAATGCCAAAGCTCAGGATACCTGCCGGTTTGCCATCGCAGATCTTCTTGCAGGTCTCGTAGTAAGGGCTGTCTTTAAGCCCGGCATAGTTAACCCACTTCACCTGCGGGTGGTCCTGCAGGTATTTCGCTACCTTCCTGGCATTTTTGCAGTGCTGCCGCATACGTAGTGACAGCGTTTCCAGGCCCTGCATAATCAGGAAGGCGCTGTGCGGTGACAGCGCGGCGCCGGTATTGCGCAGCGGAACCACGCGACAGCGGCCGATGTAGGCTGCCTCGCCCAGCGCCTCGGTATAGACCACGCCGTGATAGGACGGGTCGGGTGTGGTCATTACCGGGAAGCGGCCGCTGCCGGCCCAGTCGAACTTGCCGGAGTCGACGATGGCGCCGCCAATGGTCGTACCGTGACCGCCGATATACTTGGTCAGCGAATGCACCACGATGTCGGCGCCGTGGTCGAAGGCTCGGCAGAGCAGCGGGGTGGCGACCGTATTGTCGACGATCAGCGGAACACCCGCGGCGTGGGCGATATCTGCCCACTTCTCGATATCAACGACGTTGCCCGCGGGGTTGCCGATGGATTCACAAAACAGCGCGGTGGTGTTGTCGTCGATCAGCGATGCTACTTTTTCGTAGTCGTCCGCATCGGCAAAGCGTGTTTCGATGCCCTGTCTGGGGAAGGTGTGTGCAAACAGGTTGTAGGTGCCGCCATAAAGCTGCGAAGTGCTGACGATATTGGAGCCGACTTCGGAGATGGCCTCTATCGAGTAGCGTATTGCCGCCATGCCTGAGGCGACGCGCAAGTGCGCCCACGCCACCTTCCAGTTCCGCCAGCCTTGCCTCAAGCACTGCGTTGGTCGGGTTCATGATGCGGCTGTAAATGTTGCCGGGCACCGCCAGGTTGAACAGGTCGGCACCGTGCTGGGTGTTGTCGAAGGTGAACGACGTGGTCTGGTAGATAGGCGTGGTCGCGGCGTTAGTCGAGGGGTCGCCGTCGTAGCCGGCGTGCAGGGCGATGGTTTCCGGTTTCATATTATTGCCTTTTGTTGTGGGTTAAACGACGTGTTTTGTCAGTTAAGCGAAAGGGAGCTTAGCATAAGATGTGCCTGGCGCTAGGGTGGGGCAGCGGGCGTTGCCTTCAGGTAGTGGCCTCTTACCCGATCCAGCTTGGTGCACAGGTCCGCAGCGCCGCTGGCGATACGCGCCGTGGGTCGTTGTATCAGGTCCGGGTGAATGTGTAGCAGGGCGTCGTGTTGCACGGCCTGCAGCACCGGGTAACGGCGCCAGTCATCCAGCCATTCCGGCCTGGACTGATCCATACCGCTGGCCACGATTACCTGTGGATCTGCCTCCAGCAGCGATTCCAGTGCTATGTGTGGAGCCAGCTGGGCCTGGTCGGCGAAAATGTTGCGGCCGCCGCAGAGGTCGATAACGTGGCTGATCATGTGCTCACCATTGACGGTCTGCAGCGGTGCATTCCAGATCTGGTAAAAAACACTCAGCGGCGGGTCACGCCTCACGCTGGCCCGCAGGGCCTCAATCGCATGATCGAATTGGAAGGCACTGTTATCGGCTATTGCCTCAGTACCGGCAAGTGTGCCGAAGTCCCGTATGCTGGCACTGATCTCGTCCAGCGAGCGCGGTTCGCTCACATAGACCGTAAGGCCCAGGCGTTCCAGCTGGGGGAGGGCGCTCATGCCGTTGCCGGAACCCCACAGCACCACCAGGTCAGGGGAGAGTGCCACCACCGACTCAATACTCCAGCTGAAGGCGCTGCCAATCTGCGGCAGGGACTTCGCGGCGGGAGGGAAGTCGCTGTAACTGACCACCGCGACGAGTTTTTCCCCGGCACCGGCACTGAACAGGTTTTCCACGATATGGGGGGCGAGGGCAACGATACGCGAGGCGGGTTGCTCCAGCCTGACGATACGGCCCACCGAATCGACGACCTCTGCAGGCCCGCCCTGCACCAGCGTGGGCAGTGCAACCAGCAGCAGGGCCATTGCGCGCAGTATCACCGCTGGATGACCAGTGGCGACTGGTTGTCGGGGTGGCGCTCTATCATGACTTGCACCTGGAATACGTCAGCAAACATGGCAGGGGTGAGTACTGCTTCCGGTTCGCCAACACTGTGTTGGCGGCCCTGGTCCAGCACCAGTAGCTGGTCCGCGTGTGAGGCCAGCAGGTTGAAGTCGTGCGTGGCGACGATCACGGCGCAGCCCTCTGCCGCCAGCGCATCTACGCGCTCCATGACCATGCGCTGGTGGGCCAGGTCCAGGGCGGAGTTGGGTTCGTCCAGCAATAGTAATCGACCGGGGCTATCCTCGGCGCG
Source organism: uncultured Gammaproteobacteria bacterium (assembly GCA_963845135.1). Classification (GTDB taxonomy): domain Bacteria; phylum Pseudomonadota; class Gammaproteobacteria; order Pseudomonadales; family Halieaceae; genus Halioglobus. Next base: position 413,788 of record CAWJQW010000012.1, read on the forward strand.
CCACAGTTGCGCCAGCGCCCTTGCCAGTTGTACGCGTTGTTTTTCACCGCCGGAGAGCTGGGTGTAGGGCCGCCGCCTCAGGGGCAAGGTGTCGGTCGCGTACAGTACCTCCTCCAGTATCTGTTGATCCATGTCGCGGCCACTGGCATGGGGCATGCGTCCCAGCAGGATCACCTCTTCCACACTGAAAGGAAAGTTGAGGGCGGCGTGCTGACTTTGCATGGCCAGGGCGCGGGCGCGCTGCACGCGGTCGTACTCCTGCAAAGGCTTACCGTTAAGCAGCACTAGACCACTGTCCAGCGCGATACCGCCGGCTACTGCATGCAGCAGGGTGCTCTTCCCGGCGCCGTTGGGGCCAATCAACCCCAGCACCTGGCCAGCCTGTAATGAAAAATGGATTCCCTGCAACAGCGCAGTGCCATAGGGAGAGGCGCTGGCGGAGGTGATGGTCAGCACGCTCATCATTGCATGCCATAGTCCCTGCGGCGATGCAGCAGGGAGATAAAGAAAGGCACGCCGATGCAGGCGGTAACAATGCCTACCGGCAATTCGGCGGGCGCGATCAGGGTACGGGCAAGGATGTCGGCGCAGACCAGCAGGATGGCACCGGCCAATGCGGAGGCAGGCAAGAGAAAACGATGATCAGGGCCGATCAGCAGACGCACAATGTGGGGAATGACCAGGCCGACAAAGGCGATGGTGCCCGCCAGCGCGACGCTGGCGCCCACCGCGATCGCCACGATAACCACAATCCAGTTCTTGGTTCTCTCCACATCGATACCCAGATAACGCGCTTCGGACTCGCCCAGTAGCAGTGCGTTGAGTGCGTTGGCGTGTCGCGGCAGGGTTACGACCACCAGTGTGGTCAGCACCAGTGCGGTCAGTACGCGTGGATAGTCAGCGCCGTCGAGCCCGCCCATGCGCCACAGGCTGATACGCCTGAGCACCTCGTTGGAGGAGAACAGCTCCAGTACATTGCCCAGTGCACCGGCCAGTGCGGTGATGGCGATGCCGGCGAGTAACATGGTCGCCACGGAGGTACCGGTGTCTGAATTTGCCAGCCGGTAGACTACGACAACGGCGCACATACCGCCGGCAAACGCCCCAAGGGAGACCAGGGTCAGGCCGCTGATGCCGCTGATCCAGGCACCGGCGCCGGCTATCACCAGGCTCGCGCCAAGTGACGCTCCGGCGGTGACGCCAATTAATGAGGGATCTGCCAACGGGTTGCGAAAAATACCCTGCATCGCCGCCCCGCTGATGCCCAGCATCGCGCCTACCAGGGCAGCCAGCAGCGCACGTGGCAGGCGAATCTGGCCGATAATAATAGCGGCGCGATCAGCTGTTTCACTACCTGCCAGCTGGCCCAGGGCGCGCAGTGATTCGCCCGGAGAAAGGCTGACGCTGCCCATGGCAAGTGCCGCCAGCAGTGTCAGCGGCAACGCTGCGCACAGCAGCAGAATCAGCTGCCTTGCGGATTGCTCGCGTGCGCCGTTCACGCAGCCTCGAAGCAGGTGGGAAACAGTCGGGACATGTCCAGGTGCTGCTCCAGGCAGTCCGCGAGGCGATCCAGTTCGCGTTCGCGTATGGCGTTCCGGTCGATTTCCTTTACCGCGTCCAGGCCGGCCCAGCGCAGCAGGGCTGCGCAAGCGCCGGGTTGGTCAAAAAGCCCGTGCAGGTAGCTACCGGCCACCAGCCCGTCGGCGGAGATGGCCCCGTCTTCGCGCGCGTCCTGCAGCGTGATGAAACTGCGTGTCTGCGCGCCGCGTGTCGTCTCACCACAATGTATTTCGTAGCCCTCGACTGCTGCGTCCAGCGACGTAATCATGCCCTGCGCCTGCAGCAGGGTTTTACCAGGTCGCAACACGGTGCTGACGTCGAGCAGGCCGAGGCCCGCACTGCTTCCGGCAGGGCCTTCTATGCCATCCGGGTCGTGAATGTTGGTACCCAGCATCTGCAGGCCGCCGCAAATACCCAGGACCTTGCCACCATAGCGCAGGTGCCGCTGCAGATAGGGCTCCCAGCCATTGCGACGCAGCCAATCCAGGTCCTCACGCACGTTCTTGCTGCCGGGCAGCACGACCAGGTCCGCCGGGGCAGGGGCCTGTCCTTCGGCGACATAGGTCACCTCGGCCTCGGGGTGTAGCCGCAGTGCATCAAAGTCTGTGGTGTTGGAGACCCTCGGCAGTGCAGGTATCACGATCTGCAGGCGCTTCGCGTCCTTGGCGACTTGTGCGACATCAATTGCGTCCTCGGCATCAAGCTGCAGGTTGTGCAGGTAGGGCAGTACCCCCAGCACGGGCTTGCCGGTGCGCTGCTCCAGCCAGTCGAGCCCGGACTCCAGTAACTTGATATCGCCGCGGAATCGGTTGATGACAAAACCGCAGACGCGGTCCTGTTCGCTGGGGGAAAGCAGCGCCAGCGTCCCGACCAGGTGGGCGAAGACGCCGCCGCGATCGATGTCGGCGACAATGATCACCGGCACATCCGCCTTTTCGGCAAAGCCCATGTTGGCAATGTCCCGGTCGCGCAGGTTGATCTCTGCCGGGCTGCCGGCGCCCTCTACCAGCAGGTAGTCGAAGCGCTGGCCAAGGCGGCGCCATGCCGCCATAACGGTATCCATCGCCAGGGTTTTGTACTCATGATAGCCCACAGCATCCATAGACTGCAGTGGCTTGCCGGCGAGTATGACCTGCGCATGTTGGTCAGAGCTGGGTTTGAGTAGCACCGGGTTCATATCGACATGCGGGGTGATGCCCGCAGCCTGGGCCTGCAGCGCCTGCGCGCGACCCATCTCGCCACCCTCGGCGGTGACGGCGCTGTTCAGCGACATGTTCTGGGGTTTGAATGGGGCGACTGACACCCCCCTGCGGGCGAGCACCCGGCACAGGCCTGCCACCAGGACGCTCTTGCCTGCGTCAGAGGTGGTTCCCTGCACCATCAGTGCTGTGGGCATGCCTAGTAGTCCACACCCCGGCGGGCTTTAACGCCCGCTGTGAAGGCGTGCTTGACCTCTTTCACTTCAGAGACCGTGTCCATGACATCCTGCAGCGCAGCACCGCCGCCGCGGCCGGTGACCACCACGCTCTGTTCCCGCGGGCGCTGCTTGATGGCGTTGATAACCTCGTCTTCAGGCAGGTAGCTGTAGGCGAGCATGTAGGTCAGCTCATCCATGACGACCAGGTCGTAACTGGGGTCGCTCAACATAGGCAGTACAAAGTTCCAGGTGTCGACCGCTGCCTTGATGTCGGCTTCCCGGTCCTGGGTATCCCAGGTGAACCCCGTGCCCATCTGGTAGAAGGCCACCTCAGGGCAGTGTTCTTTCAGGTAGATTTCTTCCCCGGAAAGTTGCTGGCCCTTGATGAACTGCACCACGCCCACTTTGTGACCGTAGCCCAGCGCGCGCATGACCATACCAAACGCAGAGCTGGACTTGCCCTTGCCGTTGCCGGTGAGCAGGATGGCGACGCCGCGCTCCTCGTCAGCGGCGTCGATATTGGCATCCACTTTCGTTTTCTGCTTTTCCATTGCCGCCTTGTGCCTGGCGTTCTTGCGTTCGTCACTCATGACCTTGCCTCTTTGCTAGAACGAGTAGCGCACGCCGGCGTAAGCCGCCGCGCCGCTGGTGTTGAAGTTGCGAACCTCTTCGTAGTCTTCATCCAGCAGGTTCTCCACCCGGCCAAAGATGTCGAGTCCACGCAGGATTTCAAAGCGGGCGTTGATGTTTACCACCTCGTAGTCATCGAGAGGTTCGCCATCGGTATCCACCGCTTCGCGCGAGAGACGTGCATTAATGCCCAGGCTCAAACGGTTATCAAAACCCTGCCAGTTCAGGCCCAGGTTGGCCAGGTGCTCCGGGCGGCGCGGCCGTTCACCGGCGTCACTGGTTTCCGTGTCGTTATAGGTGTAGTTGCCGGTCAGGGACAGAGACGGTAGCAGCGGCCATTCGGCGATCAACTCCACGCCCGATGAGTCTGCTTCTCCGTTACCTTGCAAGTAACCGCTGAAGGTTTGCAGGTCGAAGAATATTTCTTCATCCACAGTCTGGTCGAAGTACACCGCCTCCAGGTACAGGCCATTGTCGCCGAACCATGAAATCGCCAGGTCGTAGCCCTCGCTCTCCTCCGCATCCAGCGCTACGCCGTTGCCGAACGGACCCGCGTTGTAGCCAATCTCGTAAAGGCTGGGTGCCCTGAAGCCAGTGCCGTAGGCGCCACGCAACTTAATCTCTCCACCGCTGGCGGGAATGAGGTAGGCGCCGCTGACCCGCCATGTGTTGTAGCTGCCGAAGTCGTCGTTGTCATCGTGGCGGGCGCCTGCAGTGACAAACAGGCGCTGCGAAAAACTGCCCTGGTATTCAAGGTAGTAGCCGTCCTGGTCACGTTCCTGCTTGCCGCCGCTGTCATCGCGGGACTCGGTTTTCAGGTCGACACCGTAGACCAGGCGCAGGGCATCGCCGCCGCTGAAACTGCCCAGGTAGTTCCATTTCTCCAGCTTGCCTTCGCCGCCGAAGGCGAAACCGCCGTCGCTGAAGTCCTTGTTTTCAGTTTCGCTCTCGCTGTAGGCCAGCTCGTGAGAGAAGCGCTCGCTCTGGTAAAGGGCACCGGCTCTCCATGCCTGTTGCTGGTACTCGCTGGTACAGTCGTTGGTGGGCAGGAAGCTGGCGTTGAAACAGTTGTCGTATTCGCTGCTGCCGTCTACGTCACGTCCCACCAGGTCCAGCCGCAGCGTGTCGCTGACGTTCCAGCCCAGGCGGCCGTGAACGGTGGTGTTTTCGTAACCGTCGTCATCGCGCAGCACGGTGTCATCGCTGCGCGCGTTGAAACCATCGGTATCAAAGTCAGTGACGGACAGGTTGCCGTCCACGGTGTCGCCACCATAACCGAGGTTGGCCGCATATTGCTGCGTACCGTAGCGGCCGCCTTCGGCGCTGACGTCGCCGCCAAAGCCTTCACCGGGCGCCCTGGTGGTGACGTTGACCACACCGCCGGCATCGGCGCCGTACATCAGGCCCTGGGGCCCGCGCAAAACCTCGACACGATCAATGCCGGAACTCAGCACCTGTTCAAGGCGCGGCAGGAATTGCGGGCTGGAGGTATCGCTGATATCGATGCCGTCCAGAATGACCAGCGTGCGGTAGCCTTCTTCTCCACGTATGCGCAGGGTCGACACCTTGCCGGCACCCCCGGTGTTGCTGACGCCTACCGAGGGCAGGGTGCGCAATACGTCCAGTATAGAGTTAACGCCCAATGCCTGGATTTCTTCCGCATTCAGTGCCGACACGGAGGTGCCCACCTGGCGCAACGGCATTTCGACGCGGGACGAGGTGACGATGACCTCTTCGAGTTTGTTGGTGGCGTGGACTGGAAGTGCGCAAAGCGCGCCCAGGGTCGCTGCCGGGAGAACGTTCAGAGTTTTTCATTATGTTTCCTCAATGCCCATATCAGTGGCGATTGAGGGAGGGGATCAGGGAACGCGACAGGAGCATCGTGCAACCTTTAATGAAGCCCTCCGCTCCATCGGTGCAACAGTGTCCAGGCAGGTTTCGGGCTCACAGCACAGAGACTGTTTACCGTTGCGGGGGCAGCGGGATGGCATTTCACCACACTTCCCATTTAACCTACCCAGCAAACGACGTTGCGGCAGGCACCTGGTACGGGCGAGGATTGTGGGGGCGCGACTCCCCATTGTCAATCATTGGATCGCTGCTGCAGCATTCGGTTTCGCGTAGAATGCAATCACGACACACCAGGAGTTCAACGAATTGGTATCGGTAGAAAACAGAGCGGCGGTTGCAGACCTGCTTGGCCGGGAGCCCCGGGGGCTGGAGGCAATACCCGTGTTCTCGGCTGCCGGGCGAGCCCATGGTCATTCGCGTGGCATCGCTGGTCGATAACAAGCCTTTTCCCACGCTTTACTGGCTGGTGGATGCGGCGCTCAATTACCGTATCGATGGCGCAGAGGCCGACGGTTTGATTGCGACTTTGCAGGGGCAGATCGACGCTGACGAAACACTGCAGGCGGCGATGGTTGCAGATCACCGCCAGCATATTGCCGACCGCGATGACTATATGGAGCCAGCCCAGCGCGAGCGGATCGCCGCGCTGGGCTTTTCATCGGTATTCAGTGAAAGGGGCATAGGGGGTATTGCTGATTTTACCCGCATCCGTTGCCTGCACACCTGGTACGCCGCGCACCTGGTGCGGCCCAATACCGTTGGGCGCCTGCTTGATGCGCACTGGGCCGACGAGGACAGTATCGCGGCGGCCGAATCCTGAGTCATCCTTGCCCCAGGTCATGTATCCGGGCCGAACAGGTGGTATATTAGGCGCCTTTTTGCCACCGGGAGTGATAATCCCGCCGCCATTGATGGGCCAGACACTATGACCGCGAATACAGATGATCTCCGGATCCAGAAGACCGACGAGCTGATTGCTCCGGAGCAATTGATTGCCGATATTGGCGTCAGCGAGCGCGCGGCGGAAACCGTCGACTCTGCCCGGCGCACCATCCACAATATTCTCAGTGGAGAAGATGACCGCTTGCTGGCTATTGTTGGACCGTGTTCCATACATGACCCGGAAGCGGCGCGGGATTACGCGGCAAAGCTCAAGGAGCAGGCCAGGGCCATTGCTGACGACGTCTTTGTAGTGATGCGTGTGTATTTTGAGAAGCCCAGGACGACAGTGGGCTGGAAAGGCCTGATTAACGACCCGGACCTTAACGATACCTTCCAGATTACCAAGGGTCTGCACCTGGCCAGGCAACTGCTGGTGGATCTGGCGGAGATGGGGCTGCCCGCGGCTACCGAGTACCTGGACCTGATCAGCCCGCAGTACTATGCCGACCTTATTTCCTGGGGCGCCATTGGCGCGCGCACCACCGAGAGCCAGACCCACAGGGAACTCGCCTCGGGTTTGTCTTGCCCGGTGGGTTTCAAGAATGCAACAGATGGCGACATCCAGGTCGCCATCGACGCCATTAACTCGGCCTCAAAACCCCACAACTTCCTCTCGGTCACCAAGCAGGGACATTCGGCGATCTTCCAGACCGCGGGAAATGAGGACTGCCATATTATTCTGCGCGGCGGCAAACACCCCAACTACGACATGTTCTCGGTGGATGATGCCGCCAGCTATGCTGGAAAAATCCGGCCTGCCGGCGCGGATCATGATCGATGCCTCACATGCCAACAGCCGCAAGATCCCCGCGCGACAGATTGACGTGGCGTCAGACATTGCTACCCAGGTGGCGCGCGGCGGCCACAGTATTATTGGCATTATGCTGGAGAGTAACCTGGTAGAGGGTCGGCAGAGCGTGGTTGCCGGTGAGGCGCTGACCTATGGGCAGAGTATCACCGACCCCTGCATCAACTGGGAGGATACCCATTCGCTGCTGCAGGAGCTGGCGACGGCCGTGCGCCTGCGCCGCGGCAGCTAAGCGACGGGCGCTTGCCGCAGCGCATCAGTTAAACGCATAGCCCACTTCCAGGTACGCCCCCAGTGGCTGGCCGACGAAGTAACGGTAGTTGCCAAAGGCAAAGTCTGCCCGCTCCGCATAGTCCTCGTCCAGCAGGTTGGTCAGGCGCAGTGTGCCGCGCCAGCGCGGGCTGAACTGTGAACTCACACGCAGGTTAAACAACGAATGGCCCTCGTATTTGGCCGTGTTGTCCGCATCCAGGTAGTGCGAGCCCAGGTAAACCCATTCCAGTTCAGCGACTGAGTCCGCGTTGAACTCCCAGCCCAAGCGCGCGCTGCCGAAACGCCGGGGCGCAGTGTCGATATCGTTGCCCTTGATGTCGCCGGACGAGCCGATGAGGTTAGTGCGGCTGTCGTAGCGATGGCGGGCGATGGTGGCGGCGCCATTGAGGTACCAATCGTCCGGGAAGCGGTAATCCAGGCTCAGCTCCAGTCCGTGGTGGGTGGTGCTGGCGCCGCTGATGTTCTGGCGATTCGCATCCTGGAAGATAACCTCATCTTTTTCCATGTGGTAGAGCGAGGTGTCATAAGTGAGTACGCCGCCCAAAGTGCCGCGCATGCCGATTTCAATGTTGTTCAGCTCCTCCGAGTCCAGGTCCGCGACGCGCTGGCCGGATTGTAAGCGGTAGAGTTCAGTTGCCTGCGGTGCCCGGAACCCGCTTGCCAGGCGCAGGTAGGCAACGTGGTCATCGCCAAGGGTATAACTGGCGCCGGCATTTGCGGACAGGTTGGTGAAGCTGTCATCGCGGTCAGCCGGTCGGTAGAAACGGCAGGCCGTGGCCTCGGGTCCACAGGCCGGGCCGTCCCCGGTGCGGTTATCGTAGTCGTAACCGGTATAGTCCAGGCGCAGGCCCGCGGACAGCTCCAGTGCGCCGTTGCGCCAGCTGGTTTGACTGAACACCGCGGCATTGGTGGCGTCCACCTGGTAGTCATAGTGCACGCCGGGCGGGTTGATTGGGGCTGAACTCGCCGTCCTGGGTTTCTTTCAGCCAGCCATCGGTGTAGTCCAGGTCTACGCCGTTGACCCAGTTCCAGTCCCCCAGGTCACTGTGCAGCGCAGCCTGCAGGCCCAGGCTGGAATGGCCGTTCTCTTCCAGCGGCTGCCAGGGCAGGAAATGCATCAGGAATGCCATGTCGTTGTCGCGCAGGTAGGGCGTTAAAACCAGCGTGTGCTGTGCGCCCAGCGCTCTGCTGGCGCGACTGTAGGCACGCACCGACCAGGCATCACGGTAGGCTTCTGGATTGGGGTTGCTGTCCTTGAGGTCCTCGTCCTTATAGGACTCAAACCCCTGAATAAAGCCGGCCGTCTCCTGGTTGAGATTGGCGTAGTCGATAACGCTGGTGATTTGCCAGACCTCACCACTGTAGTCATAACGCGCCGTCAGCTTTTGCTGGTCATAACCCGAATCGTCCTTGTAGCCGCCGTCGGTGGTGCCGTTGGCGCGCAAACTGATGCCATGGGCGCCATTGACCGCGCCATAGGCGTACTTGCCGCGGTAGTAGTCATAGGGCCCGGCTTCCAGGCTGATGTCATTGATATCGGACGGGGCCGCGCTGATCACGTTGATCACACCATGCAGTGCATTGGAGCCATACAGCGCGGTGGCGGGGCCTTTGATGACTTCTATCCGCCCGGCCTGCTCGGTATTGGCATCGAACAACTGGTTGATGTTGCAAAACCCCGGTGCCCGCAAACTGATCGAGTCAGCGGCCATAAAAAAAGCACCACAACTGCCGGCGCCGGTAAACACGGGAGAACGCAGGGATGGCAGGCTCTCCTGGCCGTTGCCGCGGCTTATCCAGGCACCGGGAACGCGCTGCATGGCCTCGGTGATATGCACATGGCCGGTAAGCGCCAGCTCGCTGCCGTCCACGGCTGACCAGGATAGCGGCAGGGACTTGCCCTGCTGCTCAATCCTGGTGGCGCTGACGAGCACCTCTTCAAGCGCCGTCGGGTTATCTGCTGCGGCCGGCGGGCCGGGCAGGATGATGCAGGCAGTGACAGCCATGGCGAATAGCCGAAATGTGTTCACAATCAGTAAAATCTCAGTGGGAAGCGATAATGTTGGGGTCGTTGCTTGCGGCAGCTGGGCCCTCGCGATTGCGAATGGCGTCGGCAATCCTGAATAACGGGATTTTCAGCATCGCCACCAGTTCTTCGCTGGCGCCGGTGCGCTCCAGCGCGCGGTCCATGCATAGCAGCCACTGATCCCGTTCCTCGGGGCCGATGTGATAGGGCTCATGGGGTGTGGTCATGCAAACGCTGCCATATTTATCAGCGTACAGGGGGGGGCCGCCCATCCAGCCGATCAGGTATTCTGCCAGCTTCTCTTTCATCGGGTTCAGGTCGCGCGCGTGCATGGATCGCAAGGCATCCACGTCCTTCGACTCGTCCATGATGTCATAGAAGGCGCTGGCCAGCGCGCGAATGCCGTCTTCCCCAAGCATTTGGTAGGGGGTTTGCTCCTGGCTCATCAATATCATCCTCTGGGCGGCTATTGTTGTCGGCCGGCGGTCATTTTACACAGACTTGCGATGCTTGTCGGTATGCGGGCAATGCAAAGGCGCTAGTCCTGCCCAGCACAATTTTTTTGGGGCTTTCCCCAGGGTAGTATTCGCCAATGGGCATCCTCTGCTAAAATTCAAAGGTTATAGCTCACCAACTCCTCAATGCCTTGATCGGAATCACTCCATGAGTCTCGCCGGAAAAGTACTGGCTGTTAATAACGACCTGCCTATTCGCACAGCTGCTCCCGTGCACAGCGGTAAGGTTCGGTCCGTTTACTGGTTGCAAGACGCGGACAGCGCGCGACTGATTGCCGAGCGCGGTTATGACGTGCCTGCCGATGCGCCCCTGGCGATTATGGTGATCTCGGACCGTATCTCCGCATTCGATTGCATATGGCATGGGGAGGGTGGCTTACAGGGTGTGCCGGGCAAGGGCGCCGCACTCAATGCGATTTCCAATTACTGGTTCGACCGGTTTCGCCAGCAGGGTCTTGCCGACAGTCACATTCTGGATATTCCCCATCCGCTGGTGTGGATAGTGCAGAAGGCCAGGCCGGTCAGGATCGAGGCGATCGCACGCCAGTATATTACCGGCTCGATGTGGCGGGCCTATGCTGAGGGTGAACGCGTTTTTTGCGGTATTGCGCTGCCTGACGGGCTGAAAAAGAACCAGCGACTCCCTGAGTTGCTGATTACGCCCTCCACCAAGGGTATTCTCAAGGGCATACCGGGCGTGCCCGCTGTGGATGACGTCAACATCTCCCGCGATGACATCGAAAAGAACTTCGCCGCGTTCAACTTCAGTCGGCGCGCCGATGTGGACCGCTATGAAGCCCTGTTGAAGCAGGGTTTTGAGGTGATCAGCGCCCGCCTGGCGGAGCTGGACCAGGTCTTTGTCGATACCAAGTTTGAATTTGGCTACGTCAAGGACAAAGCCGGTGAAGAGAAGTTGATTTATATGGACGAGGTCGGTACGCCGGATTCGTCGCGAATCTGGGATGGCCCTGCCTGGCGCGATGGCACCGTGCTGGAAAATTCCAAGGAAGGGTTCCGGCAGATGTTGCTGAGTCACTTTCCCGATCCCGATATCCTGCTCAACAAGGACCGTATGGCGGAGCGGCAAGCGCTGGCGCGCGACAACGCCTTGCCCGTCGAGGCGCTGATGGATCTCTCTGCAACTTATATCGGCATCGCCGAAAAAATAATTGGGCACCCGGTTGTCCTTGCCGATAATCCGCAGGCGGAGATCATCGAGGTGCTGGACAAGCAGTACGCGCTGATTGATTAATTCCTCACATGTTTACTGATCCGGCGTTTTACCTGGTCAGCGTCCCCGCCGTGCTGCTTTACGGCATCGCCAAGGGCGGCTTTGGCGGTTCTGTCGCGGTGCTGTCCGTGCCGTTGATGGCGTTGGTTATGTCGCCCACCCAGGCTGCTGCCATACTCCTGCCCATCCTGGTGGTGATGGACGTCCTGGTGGTGCGCACTTACTGGGGCAAGTTTGATCGTCGGGCGCTGCAACTGCTGCTGCCCGGTGCGATGCTGGGAATCGGTGTGGGTTTCCTCGCTGCAGATGCCATGACGGACGATTACATGCGCATAATGATTGGCGCCCTGTCGCTGGGTTTTGGCTTGCAGCAACTGCTGGGCAGCCAAACCCGTGCTGCCGCCCGTCACCAACCTGCGAGCGGCGCATTCTTCGGGACGCTGGCCGGCTTTACCAGTTTCAGCATCCACGCAGGCGGGCCCCCGTTTACCATGTATCTGCTGCCGAAGAAGCTGGACCCTCTGCTGTTTGCCGGTACCGCCGGTATTTTTTTTGCCGTGGTCAATGCCGTGAAACTGGTGCCCTATGGCATGCTGGGCCAATTCACTACCGACAACCTGCTGTATTCCCTGGCATTGGTGCCGCTCGCGCCACTGGGTGTGGCGGTGGGCCATTACCTGGTCAAGATTTCTAACCCGGCGTTCTATTATCGGGTTATCAGCTTTTTCCTGCTGGTGGTTGGTGGCAAGCTGTTGTGGGAGGGAGTCGGTGGCTTGTGAGGGTTGCTGGCCTGACAGATGGCTGACCCAAGCACCGGATAATATCAAGTAACAAGGAACGCAAGTGATGAGCGCGATCAAACTGGAAAAGCGCGGCCAGCAGGCCTGGATTACCCTGAACCGCCCGCACGCGAAAAATATGCTCAATGGCGAGAGCTTTGTCGGACTGGCGGACGCGTGGGAGGAGGTAAGGGAGGATGATGGTATCCGTGTGGCGGTGCTTACGGCCGCGGGAGAGGAAGACTTTTGTTGCGGCGGAGACCTTGGCGATGTGATTCCCCTGTGGACCGGGTCACGGCAGCCGGCGAATACAATGGAAGAACGCCTCAAGTCGGACCCGATGATTACCGACCGGGTGATGCTCAAAGCAACGCCCCTTTTCAAGCCTGTTATCGCGGCGGTGAATGGACGTGCCCTCGGCGGCGGTACGGAGTTGCTACAGGCCACCGATATCCGAATCGCCGCAGACCACGCACAGTTCTCATTGCCTGAGCCGAAGGTGGGTATTGTGCCCGGTGCCGGCTCCATGGTGCGCCTGGCCCGGCAGTTGCCCTGGGCCCACGCCATGCGTATTTTGCTCGGTGGCGAGCCGGTCAGCGCCGCGGAAGCCCTGCACATGGGCCTGGTGTCGGAGGTGGTGCCGCGGGACCAGTTGCAGAGCCGGGCGGAGCATTACGCCGATAACATCTGCCGCCAGGCGCCGCTTGCCCTGCAGGCAATCAAGCGTACCGCGCTGGAAACGCATACCTTGCCCTGGGCGGATGCATTCCGTTTTGAGATGGAGCAGGCGGGCGCGATAATGATGAGCAAGGACGCGAGAGAAGGCCCGCGCGCATTTAAAGAGAAGCGTGCGCCGCAGTTTCGAGGCGAGTGAGAACAGCGCGGGTGCCGTGATGAGGGCGCTAACGTAGCAGACTATGCCGAGCAGAGGATGGAGATATGAACGCATACAAGTTGAGTGACAGCCTTGCGGTGTCAGGACAGATCAGTGCCGCCGCAGTGGCGGAGATTGCCGCAGCAGGGTACAAGGTGTTGATCAATAACCGCCCCGACGGTGAAGAACAGGGCCAGCCCAGCAGCGCGGAGATCGCCGCTGCTGCCGAAGAGGCGGGGATGGAATACCACTACCTGCCGGTGAATGGCCTGAATTTCCCCGGGGATCATCTTGCAGAGATGGCGGATCTGTTTGACGACACTGAGCGACCTGCGTTCGCCTTCTGTCGCACCGGGACCCGCTGCTCTAACCTCTGGGTACTTTCACGCGAGCCCGGGGAACGTGAGGAGGCTGCCCAGCTTGCCAGCAAGATAGGCTTTGACCTGAGCATGGCGTCCCGCGCGCTGGGTTGACCGCCAGGGTTGGCGTCAGGCTCCTCAGGAGGCTGGCGTAAACCAGATTGGCGAGCTCCAGGCGCGCTCCTGAATCACCTTCTGGTGACCTTCGCTGCAGCAGTTTTCCATGCCCTCGGTGATGGTGGCCGGGTCATCACAGCGCACACCCGCACTCACGCAAATTTGCTGGCTCCAGCGACAGCTGGGGTTTTCCAGCACCCGCGTGTAGTAAAACGCCTGGGCCTGCGGATTAAAATCATTGTCCTGCCAAACCGTGCACAATTGCGCGTGACCCGCGCCGCTGGTGGCGCAGGTATTGGTGTCCACGCTGGCATTGTTATCGCCGCCGGCAACGTCCATCACCCGTTCGCGCAGTTCACCGCCCTCGTACCAACCCTTGATTAACTGTATGCGCTGCAGCGGGTTGCCCGGATATTCTGCGGTGCCATTGTCCGCCATCGCCGAGACAATAAAGCGCGGCGTGGCGTCGGGCGTGCCAGGCGCCGGGAGGTCGCCGCCCATGGGTACACCGCCGGCGTAGCCCCGGGCGACCATGTCACTGGCAGCGCAGGTATCTTCTGCGTAGTCCCAGCCACCGAAAAAGCGCAGGACCGGTCGCGTGCCGCTGGTGGCGTAGGCTTCACGGCGCTGCATGGCGGCAAACAGCGAGTCGCGGGTATTCTCTTCAGCGTAGAGCACGGCCAGGCCGCCGGGGCCGTACTCGAGCTCGTCAGGCAGCCCCTTGGGCAGCTCGTCGCGCGACCCCATGCCGGCGCCGCCGTGCCCGGGGTGGTTTTTCTCCATCGTCAGTCCAGGTGCGGCGATGTGGGTGTCGGTCGCTGAGACCAGGCCGTATTTGAAGCTGTTGACGCCCAGTTCTGCCTGCTGCTGCAGGCCCTTTTTCAGCGCGTAGCGCAGGAAATTGTTTTCGTCAGGTCGCTTGGTTTGCGGCAGGTCCTCGTCGTCCACCAGCAGGGTCAGCCACTTGGCGTCTATGCCGCCCGGGGTGCCGGTGTTCTTGCCACCGAAACTGTCGTATTCGAGCTTTTCAAAGTTGCAGTACTCGTCTTCCGACCAGGTCGGCAGGCGATTGTCGCACTCGGATGAACCCTTGTGCTGCATCACCTCGAACAGCGTATTCCAGCGTGCCCGACGGCCGGCCTCTTCGGCGCTCACCGGCTCAGCCGGAACCTGGTCGTTGGAGAGCCTGGCGGTTTCAAACATCAGTCCACCGCTGAGATTGGAATTATGCGGAATGACCACAGCGTCACAGCCAGGTTTGTCTTCCAGGCACTCCTTGTCCAGGTAGTCCCAGAGCGTGACCTGCGACGTGGACTCTATCCATGACAGCGCGCGGTCCGGCACCTGGTGATTCTTGAATACCACGTTGTGGTGCAGGTTCTGGCCCGAGCCCACCGTCCCCGTCCACTCATAGGCAGCGAAACTGGTGAAACTGCAGTCGCCGCTGCGATCATAGGCGTCCTCCGCGGCGCGCTGAATGTCACGCCAGGTGTCCGCCGCCTGGGCGAAGCACACTTCTCCGTCGTCGCCGCAAAAGCCCCAGCGGTTTTTGCCCTGTAGACCGTAGGCCGCCAGGGTGGCAAACGTGAATTGTGGGAAGACGCGGTGGGTGATGCACACCGGGTGCCAGTAACCTGGCAGGCCCTCGGTGTTGCACATGCGCATTTCCGCCATGAACTCGGAGTGGTCGGTAACAGCGGTGAAGTCCAGTGGCCGGTCAATCTGGATCTGGCGCATAGGCTGGTCTTTTTCATCGTAGGGCTGAATGCCCATGGGCGCGCCCTTGGCGAAGTTGTAGGCATCTGCGGGTGTGTTGCGGGTGTCCTGCGAGTTGGCGTCGAATGACCAGGCCGTGTGCACATGGGTGTCACCAAAGTGAGGCCGGCGCAAGGGATCGTAATTGTCACAGGGCTGGCGTTCTTCGCTGCTCTGGTAATCCCGCTCTGGCAGGGGCGGGGCCTTGGGTACGCTTGCCTGCTGCTGAGTTTCGGGTGACGCCTGCTGAGCCAAGACGGGCATGGCGAGGATGAGAGTGCAGAGCAGCAGTGGTGTAGGGCGGTACATGGGGTTGGCCCCTCTGTTTTTATCGATGCTCGATAGTGTGCCGTATTAGGCGAGGAGGGCAAAGCAGGCGGTATCATTGAGTGGACCAGGCGTGAGCTTCTTTTCAGTAGATGTACTTGAGTTCAACGCCCCAACTGCGCGGTTCCCCCCACAGCACGGCGCGCGAGGCATGGGGCAGGTTGTCGATGGTGAAGGTGACGTATTCCTCGTCCAGGGCATTGGCAATCCAGGCCGCGATGCTCAGTTCACCGGCCGCCAGTTCGATGTCCGACAGCGTCAGCCTGGCGCCCAGCAGGTCGTAGGCATCGATATAGTTGATCGTTTCCACATCGCGCGCGTCGGTGTAGGTGTAGTTGATGTTGGCGCCAAGGGTGCCCAGCGCCATGGGGGGAAACTGGTAGTCAAGATTGAAGCTGGCACTGTGCTCGGGTGCATTGCTGAAACCGAAAGATCGGGGTTCGCCGGTAAACGGGTCATCGACATCATCAATTTCGCTGTGCAGGTAGGCGTAGTTGAAGCGCGCCAGTAGGTCATGCCGGGGCAGGGCGACGACCTCCAGTTCCAGTCCCGCCAGTTCTGCAGAGCCGCTGTTGAATACCCGGGTATCGGAGATCGTTCCCGGCAGCAGGAAATTGAGTTGCATATCGTCAAAACGCGAGTAGAACAGCGCCGTATTGACGCGCAGCGCCCGCTGCCACCATTCGCCTTTCATACCCATTTCCACGGTGCGATTGTTCTCCTCGTCGAAACCGCGGGAGAAAAAATCGGGGTCCGGGTCGCGCGTGTTAAAGCCGCCGCTTTTGTAGGCCTCGGCTAGCTTGGCATAGAGCAGCACATGCTCGCGCCAGTCGTGCTCCAGGATCAGGGTGAAGGCGTTGTCGCTGAAGTCCTTGCTAGCTTCGGCGCTAAAGTCGATGGTTTCAAATGGCCCCAGCACAAAGGTGCCGAAGTCAACGTAGTTGTCCTGGCGAAACCGCCGTTTCACCTCGCGCTTATCCTCCGAGTAGCGCCAGCCCACGGTAAACGCCCAGTCCGGCAGGGGTGACCAGGTGAGCTGCGCGTAGGCAGCGTGGGTGCTGTTGTCGATGTGGCTGTCCTCGGCGCGAATGTTGACGGCTGTAGCCTGGTCGCCGCTTTCGATTACCGGAAAGCTGAAGATATGGTGCAGGGGAAACCAGTTCTCCTGTGCGTCCTCCTGGAAGTAGTAGATTCCCGCGACCAGGTCGAACGAGTCGCCCAGGGGGCCGATTAACTGCAATTCCTGGGAGAACTGGTCCTGCTGCAAACGTGTTCGAACGTCATCGTATTGCCGGCTGTCCTGGCTTTGCTCACCGAGGGTAATGGCGGCAAAGTCCACGCGGTACTCCGCGCTTGCACCACTGGCGAAGTCGATGTAGCTGTCATCTTCCAGCGCTCGCCAGGCAGAAATTGAGTTGAGGTCGAAGCCGCCCAGTTGCCAACGCAGGTTCAGGGCGTGGCCTTCGATGGTGGTATCAGTGGGTAACAGCGGAACACTGGTGTCGAGTCGGTCCAGCCGCGAGCGGGCGTAAGTTACAAAACGCTGTGAGCTGCGAATTGCAGCGTCGGCTGGCGTGCCCGATTCGATCCCCGGCTGCACCGCTTGCGGCGTGGTGTTGTAGGTCTCTATCCGCGATTTGTCCCAGCTATAGTCCACGGTGATGGCCTCGCGAGGCTGCCAGCGCCAGTCCAGGCGAAAGCCCTCTGCGGTCACGTCGCCGAAATCGCCGCCCGGTCCCCCGTTGTCGATGTACCCGTCCTTGCTGCGATGCAGGGCGGCCAGCTTGATCGCCTGAGTGTCAGACAGCGGCAGGTTCAGGCTGCTGCGCGACAGCAGCAAGTCACGGTTACCGGCCCCCAGTGTCTGGGTGAACCCTATTGCGTCGCTGCTGGGCCGTTCGGTCACCAGGTTCAGTGCGCCGCCGGTGGTGTTGCGGCCATAGAGTGTGCCCTGGGGGCCGCGCAGTATCTCGATGCGCTCCAGGTCGGCGACCTCACTGGCCAGTCCCGTGGAGCGGGCAAGGTACACACCGTCCAGGTAAACCCCGACGGCCGGGTCCTGGGTGATCTGTACATCGGTAATACCCACACCACGAATGAACAGACGCAGGGTCTGGCTGCTGGCGGGGAAGCTGTCGACAATGAAATTGGGTACGTTGGCCTGGATGTCGGCGATGTTGCTGATGCCCAGCACCTCCAGGCTTTCGCGGTCCAGGGCTACCAGCGACACCGGCGTATCCTGGGCTGATTGCTCCACCCGTTGCGCAACCACGAGGACCTCCTCCAGCGCCGGCCTGGCGTGCGCGGCATCCGCACTGACCAGCGCTGCAAGCAGCAGGCAGCAAATGACGCCGGGGAGTTTCAAGTCGCAAAAGGGATGCTGCATTCGAGGGCAGGTTCTTGCATTTTTAACGAGCCTAACACAGATGCGACGGTCTCAGAATGTGCGCATGGACTGCCAAGCGATAGTCTTGCTGCTACACTGTGCCGATATCTAACAAGGTGCAAAACGATGTCTGATTCCCCCACTGTGCGTCCCGCCAGCACCGTCGTCCTGCTGCGCGATTCCGACGCGGGCCTGGAAACGCTGTTGTTGCGTCGCAACAAGGCGCTGGCTTTCGCAGGCGGCTTCTGGGTGTTCCCCGGTGGCAGCCTGGACGAGGAAGATATGGCCGCAGGCGACGGCGATGAGGAGCGCGCCGCGCGCATCGCGGCAGCGCGTGAGGCGATGGAAGAGTGCGGCCAGAAGCCGCTGCCGGAAGACATGGTCCTGCTCAGCCACTGGACCACACCAGAAACGGAGAAGCGTCGTTTTTCCACCTGGATTTATGTTGCTCCCCTGCAGGCAGACGAGCAGGTGGTTATCGATGGCGGTGAGATTCACGACCATCGCTGGCTGACGGTGGAGCAGGCACTGGCAGAGCACTATGCGGGTGAGCTGCGCATTCTGCCGCCAACGATGGTGACCCTGAGCAGGCTGTCGGGCTACCGCACCGTGGCCCAGGTGTTGAAGGAAGAGAAAGATACGCCGGTGCCGCGCGTGTTGCCAATTCTGCTGGCGCACGGGGACACTATCGTCGCCCTCTATGAGGGTGATGCCGGCTACGAGGCGGCAGACCCGGCACTGCCGGGCCCCCGGCATCGCGCGATTATGGAAGATGACCGCTGGCGGTATGTCTACCAGAACGTGGCGGATGACATTGTCCCGCTGGTGCCCCAGGAGGAGGATGCTTGAAACGCGAATTCCTGCTCTGGGACCTGCCCACGCGCGTCTTTCACTGGGCGCTGGTGCTGTGTATTGCCCTGGCCTGGTGGAGTGGGGAAGAGGGGCGCAATGACCTGCACGAGTGGACCGGCTATACGCTGATCGTCCTGGTTGTGAGCCGCCTGGTCTGGGGTTTCGTGGGCAGCCGACACTCCCGTTTCAGCGACTTTGTTCGCGGCCCGCGCGCCACCATCACCTACCTGCGTGGTGGGGGCAGTCCGACACCGGGGCACAATCCGCTGGGTGCCTGGTCAGTGCTCGCGTTTTTGCTGCTGATTTTGCTTCAGGCCGTTAGCGGGTTGTTCAACTCCGACGACATACTGTTCTCTGGCCCGCTGTACTACGCTGCCAGCACTTCCCTGCGCGATACCATGGGTGTTATTCACCAATGGACGTTTGATGCGCTGGTGGTGTTAATTGCGGTGCATGTACTGGTGGTCAGTTACCACCAGTGGGTAAAAAAAGACGGCCTGATCAGGGCAATGCTGACGGGCAGGGCAGCGGGGAAAGAAGGGCTGTCAGCACCGGTGGCGGCCTGGAAAGCCCTGTTGATCGTGGCGCTGGTAGCGGGCGCGCTGTGGCTGGGGTTACAGCAGGCGCCGCAACCCCAGCCACTGTGGTAGCGCTAGTACAGGTAGTCTTTTGACTTGTACTCGTCGTGGCAGCTTTTGCAGGTTTTGCCGGCGGCACCGGTGGCCTCGGCAATGGCCTTGCGGTCACCTGAGGTAGCCGCGGCCTGCAGGTCTGCTACAGCGCCCTGCATATCCTTGAGCTTGGCACCGAAGTCTTCCTTGTTCTCCCAGATCTCCGGTTTGGCGCGCGTGGTGCCCTTGTCCGTATCCGGGCCAAATGCGCGGGATACGTCCATGCTGGCCAGGGCAGCAAGGTCATTGGCAAACATTTTCACACGCTCATCGTCCCAGGGCATCTCGCCCTTGACCATGGAACCGATGGGCCCGAAGTTCATGGCCAGAAGCGTGAAGTAGGACTGTCGGTAAGACTGCATGGGCTCTTTGTCGTTGAGGTGCGCTGCGACCTGTACGGATGCTGCCAGGCAGCTGGCGCCAGCCAGTGATAGAAGCAGATTGCGAGTAATGCGTTGCATAGACGTTTCCTGTTGGGGGTCAACTTGAAGATAGGCCAGTTTTGAGTGTATGCAAGTCCGCGGGGGCGGCGCAAGCGCTCCATGGTTAAACCGCCAACGATATCTGGCGTGCAGCACGGCCAAAAAGTTAAACCTGCGCTGGCTTAAGCACCTGTAGAGGCCTTTTGGCCCTCCGGGTGAGCTACCATGCGCGCAGAGTTCAATCAGGTATTGCGGAATGAGTGCAGAGCAGCAGTGGGATTACAGCTACGACGTGGTCGTCGTGGGGTCGGGCAACGGCGGCATGACCGCTGCCCTGTGCAGTTATGAAATGGGCAGCAAGGATGTTCTGGTCATTGAAAAGTCTGACCTTTACGGTGGCACCAGCTCGGTTTCGGGCGGGGGTGTGTGGATACCCTCCAACCGGTATGCCGCGGCGGCCGGTGCTGAAGATTCCTTCGACAAGGCCAAAACCTACCTCCGGCAACTGATCACAGAAGAAGAAGTGCCCGAGGAGCAGTTGGATGCCTTTCTGGAGAATGGGCCCAAGATGGTCGACTTCCTGCATGAACGCACTCGTGTGCGGTACGTGACGCTGGAGCACTATCCGGACTATTACACCAATCTGGACGGTGCAATGGAGGGACACCGCTCCATGGAGCCGGAAACCTTCGATGCCAGTGAGCTGGGCGATGACTGGCGCCGCCTGCGTCGCACACACCAGATGATGCACCTGGGCGGCGTGATTGGCATCACCCAGGTCGAGGCAGCCGAACTGGTGGGCCAGCAGCCCGGTTGGTGGAAAATGGTCGTCAAACTGTTTGCCGACTATATCCTGGATATTCCCTGGCGCTTCAAGAGTCGCTATCACCGTCGCCTGGCGACCGGCTGCGCCGGTGTTGCCCGGTTGCGCGCCTCCATGCTGGATCGCGACATGCCACTGTGGCTGAACACCGCGATGAACCGTTTGGTGGAAGAGGATGGCAGGATAGTCGGTGTGGAAGTGACCCGTGACGGCAAGCCCTTGCGCATCCAGGCACGCAAAGGGGTGGTGTTGGCCGCGGGGGGCTTCGAGCACAACCAGGCCATGCGCGAGCAATACCTGCCCCAGCCCACGGATCATCGCTGGAGCGCCGGCGTGATGGAGAACACGGGCGACGCCCATAACGAGGCGATGCGACTGGGTGCGAAGATGCACCGCCTCGACGAGGCCTGGTGGTGCAATACCCTCACTGTGCCCGGTGAGCCGATTCCTCGCCTTTCAGTGATGGAGCGTTCCTATCCCGGCTCGGTGATCGTGAACCCGGCTGGCAAGCGCTTCAGCAATGAGTCACAGAACTATATGGCGTTCCAGCTGGAGACCTTTGCCAAGCACAGCGAGGAGAGCCCCACATATCCTACCTGGCAGATTTTTGACGCCAATTTCCGCGCCAACTATTTTGTCGGCCCCTTGTTCAACAGCAAGTTCCGCCCCGATTGGCAGGTGCCCAAGAGCTTTAACTACGAGCAGGGTGGCTTCTATGCCAAGGCCGAGACTATCGGTGACCTGGCGCGACGTATCGACGTGGACCCTGCCGGGCTGGAGCAAACGGTCAAGGACATGAACGAGTACGCCCGCACCGGCGTTGACCCCGAGTGTCACCGCGGTGAGTCCGCCTATGACCGCTACTATGGCGACCCCCGGGTGACTCCTAACCCCTGCCTTGGCCCGGTGATCAAGCCGCCGTTCTACGCCGTGCGCCTGGATCCGGGTGACTTTGGTACCCAGGGTGGCATGGTGATCACGGGCAATGCCGAGGTCGTGCGCGAGGACGGCTCGGTGATTCCCGGCCTCTATGCCTGCGGCAATTGCAGCGCGCCGACCTTGCCCTGTTACCCGGGGCCGGGCTCAACGCTGGGGCCATCGATGACATTCGGCTACCAGGCCGCCAAAGCGATCACCGGTTTCAAGGACTAAACAGACGGCGCGGCTGCTGCCGCGCCCACACTCCGCCATCCCCGCGGCCCTCACCCCCGTGCAGCTGCATCCCGTCATCCCCGCGAAGGCGGTGGCCCGCCATTGCGGAATCCAGCCACACCCCGCCATGATTATGCCCAATCGGTTTTCCTGCGTCCCCGTTTTCTCGCACGGCGAGTTGTTTTCCCGGTTTGGTTGTATAAGTCAGCTTGCAGCGCGTTGGGGTTTCGCCGGTCTTCGGTTTCATCACGTCGGTTTTCATGACGCGTATATTTGCAACCACAATTGCTAGCGTCGCAGTCCTGCAGGGGGAGTTTAGGTATGTTCCTCTCCGAGTCGAGGAAGCGTTTGCTGCCGATTGCCTTTACCGCGTCGCATGCATCTGCATCGGACACAATTGAAGTCGCGCGCCAGGGACTCCTGGGAGCAATGGATTTTTTGGTCGTCTTCCTTGCGCTTTTCTTGAGCGCGCGTCCTTCGCTGAAACCCATAGCATCAGACTTTTGTGCCGCGTTTTTACGGCTTCTAACCACCAAAAAAATTAACAGTAACCCGAGTAAGCTTGTGGCAAGGAAAGTCATTTTTCCCCCTGGGCAACGAATAGTTAGTATTGATCGGTCGCTACCTCGTCGCCAGACTAAGGTCACTCACAAGACCTATGCAAGGAATATCCGGACATTTCGCGATTTAACTCACAGGCCTATAGCCACGTGAACGGCTAACTCAAAATGCCATGCCTGTTTCATGTTGAAGCGCCGCTTTCTTCCTGGCGAGACTGGATCAGGACAAAGGTCCCCTTTCGCCTGCGGATTCAAACGGTCGACGCAACATTCTAATCTTCCAATACTGAAGAGGAGTGTTGCAGATGATGAAGCCCTGCGTTAGCCGATGTTTGCTCCGCCCCATAGAGGACGTTGAAAACATCGTCTCAATTAGTTCCTGTTCATCCAGTGCCCCATTTTTCAAGATGTATTTCGATCAGTTCAATCAAGGTGCCATCGGGGTCACGACAGATAGCAATGTCTGCCAGGCCCCCGACTCCTGCTGTCGGTTCTGATAGGAATTCCACCCCGGCTTCTGTCAGTGCAGCGTGGTCCATTGCAAGGTTTTGTGTGGCGAGACAAAGGCGAACTAACCCTAGATCATTACTGGCATCCGCACCCTGTGGAGAATCCTTTGTATACTCGGTTAAATCCAACTTCGGAAAGCCATCATCGAGTTGCATGATGCAGGCGCGTGCAGTGGAGCCCGCTGCTACAGCCAATGCTGCCCCCTGCTTGGTGGGGATCTCTGAACTAGTATCTTTCTCGATACCCAGATAGGGAACCCCGGGTATCAGCATGCTGAATCCAAGTTTTTCGTAGAAAGCGATTGAGGCATCCATGTCGCTTACATTTATGTTGATGTGCCCCCAGCTCAGGTTCGGTGTTGTCATATTCCTGGCCCTCTCACTGCCTGATCTACCATTCGAATACATTTACGCCTGGTCGATCAAGGAGCATACCTGATTCTGACGACCTTCGGTCACCAGGCTGCCAGGGCGAACACCGACTTTAAAGACCAGTTAATCCGCCAATGCCAACCTGTCTCTTTCATTCCCGCGTAGGCGGGAGGACAGCGGGCGTCCATGGACTGACGGATTGATTTTTAAAAGAGCTGGACTATGCTCACATTGCAAGTGCTTACCGGTAGCGAGCGAGGAGCACAGGGCGCCCGGCGGTTATACCGTATCTCCCATTGCCCGATATGACGCATTCCCTATTCAACGACTGACAGGAGAGCCATGCATGTTTAAACCTGTTCTGACCGCGGTTGCAGCATTCATTCTCACATTCACGCTTACCCATGTCGTTGCGCAGGATGTTGATGGCATCGTCGAGCACCCGATGATCAAGCGCTATCCCGGGCAAGTCATCGCCTGGCAACATATCGAAAACCACCAGCCCTACAAGGTGGCAGTGGGCCCGGTCACCGGTTACCGTTCGATTGACGATTGGATAGAAACAGAAGGCCGGGTGACACGCACATTCTACAAACTCGAGGGTGAAGACCGGACTTATTCCGAAGTTTACAAAAACTATCATGATGCCTTGAAAGCCGAGGGTTTCGAGGTGCTTGGTGAAGGTATGTCGGCAGACCGCAAAGGCTCGGCTATTGGCTCCCGGCAGTGGATGGAAGTGACCTTTCTCGCGAATCCGGCGACAAAGCCAGGTGCGGTGGGCACGATGTTTTCGGGTACTTCTTCTTCCGGTGGCGCGGGCGCCATCGTCGCCAGTAAAGAACGGGCAGCGGGCACCGCCTATGTTGTTGTTTATGTCGAGCAGCACTCGAAGAGCTACATAGGTACTCTGGTAGATATTGTCGAGGTCGAGGCTGCCGAAACAGGCCTTGTGGTGGTGGATGCCGAGGCACTGGGCTCTGATATGATTGAGTATGGACGCGTCGTTCTGGATGGTATCGTTTTTGACTTTGATAAGGCCACGTTAAAGCCCCAGTCAAAGGCTGCGCTTGACGTGATTGCCAGGTATCTCAATGACAACCCTGATAAGAGCTTTTACGTGGTCGGACACACCGACTCGAAAGGAAGCTTCGCCTACAACAGTAAACTGTCATCTGATCGGGCGATGGCGGTCGCAGATGCCCTGAAAAAAGACTATGGCATTGCAGCGGACCGATTAGTGCCCCACGGCGTAGGGCCACTTGCGCCTACATTCTCTAACAGTAGCGACGCTGGCCGGGACAAGAACCGGCGAGTTGAACTCGTCGAAAGATGACCGGACGCAGGGCGGAGAACAGGAGGTTCTGCCGCCGCCAACGGGAACCGGGCTCACTTGTAGTGCGATTTAGGAATTGGCTCGAGTAGTTCTTTAGTCGTTTTTGCGCGCCGGAATTCCTGGATTCCTGCTTGTGCGGGAATGACGGTGCGGGACGGATTGCCGTTTGATCGGCACTGGCGGTTTGCTTGCGCAGGTACAGCGCCCCTCATGAACCATGCGCATCGACCAGCGCATCCAGCAGCGTCTGCACCACCCGCGACGGTGGTGGTGAATGGCGCACGATCGCGCTGAACTGGCAGAGATACTGGTAGAGCTGCGGCAGCAGTGGCTGCATCATTCCTCGTTCCACGAACCCTTCTGCATAGTGCTCCGGCAGAAAGCCGATATAGCGTCCCGACAATACCAGGTGAGCCACCGCTTCCTGATCGTGTGCCGTGGCGTGGCGCTGCAGTCCCAGCAAGTGCGTATTTTCCATGTTGGGAGAGTGATAGCCGATGCCCACATAGCGGCTCTGGCGCACAGCGTCGGCGGTAATGGCGTCTGCTGCAGCACCAAACAGGGGGTGCCCTTCAGCGCAATACAGCAGCATCTGCTCCTCGAACAGGGGGTAGTAGTCCAGGCTCGCGGAAGGGCGGTGGTTGGGGATGATGCCCAATTGGAAGCGCCCCTCCATCACGCCGCGTTCGATAGCGTTGATCGGCTCCACGTGAATTTCCGGGCGCACCTCCGGGGCCTGTTCGGTCGAAGGCCGCAAAGGCACGGTAGATGTGGCAGGCCGGGTTGGACGCGGTCTTGTCAAAGATGGCGATGGACAATGGGCCGGTCAGGCGCTGGTGCAGTTCATCCACGTCGTGCTGGAACTCCTCCATGGCACCGGTGATCTTGGCGGCGCTGGCAAACACTCGCTCGCCTTCCGGGGTCAGGGCAAATCCGCTGCGGCCGCGGCGGCATAGGGTTACTCCCAGTCGCGTTTCCAGGTCCTTGATGTGCCGCGAGATGGTTGAGCGGTTGATATTCAGCTCCAGTTCCGCCGCAGAGAAGCCACCGCACTGCACGACCGCGCGAAACACGCGCAGCAGGCGCAGGTCGTTATCGGTGACATTGCCTAATAGTGCCTTGCCGGCCATCAGATGGAGCCTCGCTATCGATTTAGATGAATAATAATGAAACTAAAGGTTGATAGGTAATGATTTATGCAACATATGACTGGTTGTAAAATCGCGGATTATCACGCCTGATACGAGTAGATCGAGATGACCAGCATGCAAGATATCCAGCCGCCGTTGACCCGCGCGCAACTTGAGTCCCACTGGATGGCCTATACCGGCAATCGCCAGTTCAAGGACGACCCGCGCATGATCGTGGGAGCAGACGGGATCTACTACATCGACGACAAGGGCCGGCGCATTATGGACGGCCTGTCCGGGCTGTGGACCTGCGGCCTGGGCCACAACCGGTGTGGAGATTACCGAGGCGGTGACCCGGCAGCTGCAAACGCTGGATTACTCGCCCGCGTTCCAGTATGGCCAGCCGCGTTCCTTTGAGCTCGCCAACAAGATCAAGTCGCTGACGCCGGACGGACTGGACTACGTATTTTTTACCAACTCAGGTTCAGAGAGCGCCGATACCTCGCTGAAGATGGCCAGGGCCTACTGGCGCCTGAAGGGCCAGCCCAGCAAAACCAAGTTGATTGGCCGCATCAAGGGCTATCACGGCGTTAACTTCGGCGGCATTTCTGTCGGCGGCATTGGCGCCAATCGCAAGCTGTTCGGCACCGCGGTGGATGCCGATCATCTCTCGCACACCATGCTGGCGGAGAACGCCTATACCCCGGGCATGCCTGCCCATGGCTGGCACCTTGCGGATGAACTCAGTGAACTGATCGCCCTGCATGACGCCTCCAATATTGCCGCTGTGATCGTTGAACCCCTGGCGGGTTCTGCCGGGGTGATACCGCCGCCGGCAGGCTATCTGCAGCGCCTGCGGGATATCTGTACCGCCAACGACATTCTGCTCATCTTTGACGAGGTGATTACTGGCTTCGGGCGCATGGGCGCGATGACCGGTGCCGATGCGTTTGGTGTGGTGCCGGACATCATGAACCTGGCCAAGCAGTTGACCAATGGCGCGGTGCCCATGGGCGCGGTGGTGGCCAAAGACGAGATCTACCAGACCTTTATGGCGCAGGGTGGCCCGGACTACATGCTTGAGTTCCCCCATGGCTATACCTATTCGGCCCACCCGGTGGCCTGTGCTGCGGGCATCGCGGCGCTGGATATCCTGGAGCAGGAGCAGTTACCGCAGCGGGTCGCCAACATGGCGCCGCATTTTGAACAGGTGCTGCACCAGTTGCGCGGCAAGCCGCACATTACCGACATCCGCAATTACGGTTTTGCCGGTGCCCTGACCCTGGCCAGCTATCCTGGTGAACCCGCCCGGCGCCCCTATGAGGTGGCCATGCGTATGTGGGAAAAAGGCTTCTACGTGCGCTACGGCGGCGATACGATTCAGCTGGGTCTGCCCTTTGTGATTGAAAAGAGCGAAATAGACAGCCTGGTGTCGGCGCTCGGCGAATCCCTGGATGAGCTGGCATAATAGGACTTTATGCTGTTTGATGAGGGTCCTTGACTCACGCTGACGCGACAGAACTTTTCCTCACCTGCCTGAAGGTTTCCCTGCCGACATTTGCCTGGGTGCTCGCCGGCGCCCTGCTGGCCCGGCTGGGTTGGTTGAGTGATCACCTTAACGACCGTATCTCGCGCTTGTCCTTCCGTTACGGGCTGCCGCTTATGCTGTTTGCCGGTGCCGCAGGGGTCGATTACGCCAGCCTTCTCAACGCCACCTACCTGCTGGCTGGCGTCATCGGCACGCTGCTGGTAGTGACCCTGAGCTGGTTTTATAGTATCTGGCGCGGCCATCCCCTGCGCGAGCGCGGGATCTTTGTGCAGGGCGCCTATCGTTCCAACCTGGCGATTATGGGGCTGGCACTGTGTATCTCGGCTTACGGTCAGCAGGGCGCCCAACTGGCCGCGCTTGCGGTTGCGGTGATGACCAGTCTCTACAATATCCTCATCGTGTTCCTGCTCAACAACACGCTGGGCGGAACCAGTTCGCCCAGAGCCGCCGTGCTGGGGGTTGTGCGCAACCCGCTGATTATCGGCATTGCCGCCGGTGTCGCCCTGTCCGTCTCCGGCTTGCCGATACCCGCAGTGGTTAAACCGGCGGGCGCATGGCTGAGCGCGTTTTTTCTACCACTGATGCTGGTATGCATCGGCGGGGCCATGAAGCTGGGTGAGTTGCGCAATTCCGGTGCGCTGGCCTGGGAGTCTACCCTGTGGCGATTGTTGGTGGCGCCGGCGATCGTTGTCGGCCTGGCGATGGTGTTGGGTGTGCGTGGGCCACCCCTGGGCGTGCTGTTTTTGCTGGTGGGTGCGCCCGCGGCCGCCTCCGGATACATCATGGTGGTAGCGGCGAAAGGCAACGGGGTGCTGGCGGCGAATATCGTGGTGCTGTCCACGCTGTTTTCTGCGGCTAGCCTCACGTTGGGTTTGTTTCTACTGTCCCTGTTCTCGCTGGTGGGCAGAATCGGCGGCTAAATTGGAAAAATCTCCAGTTATTCCTGTTTCTGTGATGACGTTCCTTGTCTTCTCGTGGCAAATTAGTATCCAGGCTAGAGACAGGGAGTACGTTTTATGACCTTCGATTACACGGACAGGCGTCAGTATGAGCGTATCGAGGTCGTGCAGGCTATTTTCATTGAAGTGGTAGGCCGCGGTAACCGTAAAGAGTCAGAGAACTCCATCATGCGCTGCGAGACCGTGGATATTTCCGTCGGTGGCCTGAAGGTGTTCGTCCCGGAAGAAATCGCCGCCGGTGCGCGACTGAATCTCGCGGTGCCCATGGATAACTGGAAGGAAAACCTGGAACTACAGGGCCAGGCCAAATGGAGCCGGCCGGCAGACGGACGCGAGGGATTCTGGGTGGGGCTGGAGCTGATGGACGCCAGCCGTGAGGATATGGAGCGGTGGTGCCAGATAGCGCACTCACTCGCCCCCAGGGTTCGGGCAGGCGAGGGCTGATCAGCGCCCCAGCATGGATCGCGCGACCAACTCGCGCATGATTTCCGAACTGCCACCATAGATACGCTGGATGCGCGCATCCGTGTAAAAGCGTGATATGGGATATTCTGCCGTGTAGCCATAGCCGCCAAAGAGCTGCAGGCATTGGTCAATGGTCTTGCACTGCATCTCGGTGCTGGCGTACTTGAGCATGGCGGCGTTGTCCGCCGTGAGTGCATCCTCCGCATACTCTTGGGCACACTGCTCATAAAACGCGCGATTGAGGCTGATTTCGGTTTTTACGTCTGCCAGGGAAAACCGCGTATTCTGGAAGCTAGCGACCGTTTGTCCAAACGCCTTGCGTTCTTTTACGTAGTCGATAGTGAGGGCCAGTGCGCCTTCCGCCGCGGCGATAGCCTGCGCTGCAATGCCGAGTCGCTCCCGTGGCAGCTCGGTCATCATGATCACGAAGCCCTTGTTCTCCTCGCCCAGCAGTGCGTTGGCGGGCAGGCGCACGTCCTGGAAGAATAGCTCGGCAGTATCCGAGCTGTGTTGCCCGATCTTTTCGATTTTCTTGCCGCGCTCAAAGCCCGGGAGCGACGTGTCCACCAGGAACAGGGAGGTACCCTTGGCGCCCTTACCGGGGTCGGTGATGGCCGCGACGATGACCACGTCAGCGTGGATGCCGTTGGTAATGAATATCTTGGAACCGTTGAGTATCCAGTCGTCGCCGTCACGTACCGCATTGGTGCGAATGCCCTGAACGTCGGAGCCCGCACCGGGTTCGGTCATGGCCAGAGCGCCCACAGCTTCGCCAGTCACCATTGCCGGCAACCACTGTTGCTTTTGCTCTTCAGTACCAAAATGCTCGATATAGGGGGCAACAATATTACTGTGGATGCCGTAGCCACTGCAGAAGCCGCCATAGCCCATGCGCGACAGCTCCTCAATCATGGCGAAGCAAACCTGGGGAGAGGTGCCCGCGCCACCGTATGCCTCCGGCATATCAGGGCACAGCAGTCCGGCAGCACCGAGCGTATTCCACAGTTCGCGAGGGACGATGTGTTCTGCCTCCCACTGCTCGAAATGGGGTTCGATCTCCTGCTCGAACGCCCTGCGTGCCATGTCGCGAAACAGCGTCAGTTCTTCTTTATCCATGCCCGGTTGCCCTCTGCAAACTGGTTAAAAAACGGCCGCGATTGTACACCCCTGCGGGGTGATACCCAAGTGCCGCTGCGGTGCTACACTACGGGTTTAACCGATTCTCATAATACGGAGTGTGTTCATGCGCGAGTACAAGCAGTTCTATATCAATGGCAAGTGGGTCGACCCGGTAACACCCAACGACCTGGATGTAATCAACCCGGCCACCGAGGAAGTCTGTGCGGTTATTTCTTTAGGCTCCGAGGCGGATGTGGACCTCGCAGTCGCAGCGGCAAAGGCCGCGTTTGCCAGCTATGGGCAGAGCAGCCGCCAGGAGCGCATCGAGTTGCTGGAATCCTGCGTGGAAGTATACAAGAAGCGCTACGGTGATATCGCGGAGGCTATACGCGAGGAGATGGGCGCACCGCAAAGCCTCGCCGTGGGAGGTCAGGCATTCACTGGCCAGGGGCATTTGGAAGAAGCCCTTAGAGTATTGCGCGACTTTGAATTTGAAGAAGATCTTGGCGAGCACCGCGTGTTCAAGGAGCCTATCGGTGTCTGTGGCCTGATTACGCCGTGGAACTGGCCGGTCAACCAGATTGGTTGCAAGGTCGCACCGGCACTCGCTGTGGGCTGCACGATGGTGCTAAAGCCCAGTGAGGTGGCGCCGCTGTCCGCTTACATCTGGACCGAAATAATGCACGAGGCCGGAGTTCCTGCCGGGGTGTTCAACATGATCAATGGCGATGGCCCGGGGGTAGGTACCGCGCTGTCTCGTCATCCGGATGTCGACATGATGTCGTTTACCGGCAGCACCCGTGCGGGCACCCTGGTGGCGCAAAACGCGGCCCCCACCGTCAAGCGCGTCACGCAGGAACTGGGCGGTAAGTCACCCAACATTATCCTTGATGATGCCAACCTGGAAGCGGCGGTTACACGTGGTGTGCTGCACATGTACAACAACACGGGGCAGTCCTGTAATGCACCCTCGCGCATGTTGGTACCCGCTGCCAAAATGGAAGAAGTAGAAGCGATTGCTGCAAAAGTGACCGAGTCCGTGGTTGTTGGCGACCCTGCCAGTGAAGAGACCACTATGGGTCCCGTAGTGTCAGAGGTGCAGTACAACAAGATCCAGGGGCTCATTGAGAAGGGCATAGAAGAAGGCGCCAAACTGGTTGTCGGCGGCCCGGGTCGTCCCGATGGCATAGATAAGGGCTATTTCATACGCCCCACCGTGTTTTCCGGCGCCAACAACAAAATGACCATCGCCGCCGAGGAAATTTTTGGCCCCGTACTGACCATTATTCCCTACGAGACCGAGGAAGAAGCCATTGCCATTGCCAATGACACTCCCTATGGCCTCGCGGGTTACGTACAGAGCGACGACATTGATCATGCCCGCAAGGTGGCGGCGCGCATCCGTGCCGGTAATGTGCACATCAATGGCGCATCGGGCGGCTTTGATGTTCCCTTTGGCGGCTTTAAACAGTCCGGCAATGGCCGGGAGTGGGGCGCCCATGGCTTTACTGACTTCCTGGAGATCAAGGCGGTAGAAGGCTACGGCGAGCAGGCGTAGCGCCTCATGTCGGAGTTTGTTCTGGCAATAGACCAGGGGACCACCGGTAGCACGGTGGCCCTCATGGATTCTGCGGGGAAGCTGCGCGCCAGCGTCAACTTTGAATTTCCGCAGTTGTATCCGCAGCCAGGGTGGGTGGACCACCGGCCCACGGATATATGGGAGTCCGTGGTCAAGGGTATCCGCGCCATGATGCGCAAGCGCATCTGCAAGCCAGCGGACATCGTCGCCATTGGCATTACCAACCAGCGAGAGACCGCCTTGCTGTGGGATCGCAGTAGCGGTGAACCGCTGAATAATGCCGTGGTCTGGCAGTGCCGTCGGACTACCGATTTCTGTGAACAACTGAAGTCGGACGGCCACGAAAAAACAGTCCGTCGTAAAACCGGGCTGTTGCTGGACCCGTATTTCTCCGCCAGCAAGTTCCGTTGGCTGCTGGATAACACCGCCGGGGTCAGTCGTTTGCACAGGGCCGGTAGGGTGGCGGCGGGCACTATCGACAGTTACCTGATCTGGCAGCTTACCGCCGGTGATGCTCACGTTACCGATGTGTCGAATGCCTCACGCACCTCCCTGATGAACCTGAAAACCTTGCGTTGGGACCGGCAATTACTGGAACTGTTTAACGTTCCGGAGGACATTCTGCCGCAGATCTGTCCGTCCAGCGGCGTGCTGGGACACACACGCAATGTGCCGGGGTTGCCCGACGGCATTCCCATCGCCGGCGTCGCCGGCGACCAGCAGGCGGCCCTGTTCGGCCAGGCCTGTTTCTCGCCTGCGGACGCCAAGTGCACTTTCGGCACGGGGTCATTCATCGTTATGAATACCGGCGCCGAACTGCTGCATTCCAAGTCCGGACTGCTGACAACCGTGGCCTGGCAGTTGGGCGAAAAAGCCAAGCCGGTCTATGCACTGGAGGGCGGCGCGTTTGTGTGTGGTGCGGCGGTACAGTGGTTGCGCGACGGTTTGCAGATCATCAAACGCGCGTCCGATGTGGAGGGCCTGGCGAGCACGGTGGCTGATCATGGCGGTGTTGAGTTTGTTCCGGCATTGACTGGCCTCGGTGCGCCACATTGGGCACCGGAGGCACGGGGCACCCTGGCGGGTCTTACCCGTGGCAGTGAGCGTGGCCATATCGCCCGGGCAACCCTCGATGCCATGGCCCTGCAGAACGCCGATATCCTGCGCGCAATGGAGGCGGATATTGGCAAGCGCATGCGTCCCCTGCGGGTCGATGGCGGTGCCGCCGCCAATGACCTGTTGATGCAGACCCAGGCCGATGTACTGGGCCGCAAATTGATTCGTCCCCAGGTGATCGAAACCACCGTTGCCGGTGCCTGTTATCTCGCTGGCCTGGGCGTTGGCCTGTGGAAGACGCCCGCCGAGGTCAAGAGTATCTGGCAGGCGCAACGTGAGTTCGCTGTGCAAATGAGCGCCACAGCCAGGCGTAAGCGCTTGACCTCCTGGGAGGCTGCGTTGCAGCGCACCCTGCTCTGATCCATGGCTGAGATTCTCCCCTTCCGCAAGCCTGGCCTGAAGGAGAAACACCGGGGCAAGACGCTCTGCCGCCACGGGCACCACAAGTGGGTGATCGACAAGGCCAGGCAGTTCGATGTGCAGCAGGGCAAACTCGTCACCGTTTACCGATGCAGCCGCTGCGACAAGACCCGGGTGAAGGCCCATTGAGTAAAGCAACCGATTGCGTGACTCTGCAGGTGCACGGACTGTCTGCCCAAATCACCGCCTTTATCCACTCGGAGCAAGACCGCTTTGTCTCCAGGCGTCTGCGCGAGGAGGGCATATGGGAGCCCTACGAGAGCGCGTTGGTGTTGCAGATGCTGGAGCCGGGGCAGGTGTTTGTCGATGTGGGGGCGAATATCGGTTATTTTTCCCTGCTGGCCGCGCACCGCGTCGGTGCTGCGGGGGCGGTAATGGCCTTTGAGCCGGACCCTGGCAACCACGCGTTGCTGGTGCGCAGTGCAGCTGCCAACGGCTTCACGCAGATCATTCATGCAGAGCTTGCCGGCCTCGCCGAGCGCGACGGGGAAGCCACGCTCTATCTCAGTGAAGACAACCTCGGTGATCACCAGATTTTTGCTACCGGGCAGAAGCGCGATACGCTGCCGATTCGTTTGCTGCAGGGCGGCGCATTCCTGGGCTCGCGGGTACCGCGACTCGACCTGATTAAAATAGACACACAGGGTTCAGAGTACGGTGTGGTGAAAGGCCTTATGCCGTTGTTTGGCACCCTGCCGCAGTTGCCGCGCATGATTATCGAACTGACTCCGCTGTCCCTGCGCCAGTGTGGCAGCAGTGGCCGCGCGTTGATTGAACTGCTCGCGGAACTGGGACAGGACATGTGGATTATTGATCACGTCGAACATTGTTTGGCGCCCAGCACCGCGTCGGAACTGGCCCAGTGGTGCGATGACGTTGACGCGGTACCCGGGGATGCCGGATTTATGAATATTCTGGTGGGCCCGGCCCCTGTCTGAGCGGCACAAACCGCGTGCGAACTGTTATCATTGCCGCCAGATTTTAGCCGGCACGCCCCATGAACGAACATATCCGCTTTCTGCAACAGCGCAATTCCGCCCCCAAATTGACCGAGCCCGCTCCGTCTGCCGATGAACTGGCCCAGATGTTTGCGGTGGCCATGCGCGCACCGGATCATGCGCGCCTGCGCCCCTGGCGCTTTCTGACCATCAGTGGTCGCCGCCGACAGGACCTGGGTGTGTTGCTGCGCGAGGCATTGCTGCTGCGTGAGCCCCACGCTGAGCCCGCCGCGCTGGACAAGGCCTCCTGTGCGCCGTTCAGGGCGCCATTGATTGTCGTGGTTATCACCCGTTTCTTCGAGCACCCCAAAGTGCCACCGGTAGAGCAGCGGATGTCCGCCGCCTGTGCCGCCCATGGATCTGCTGCTGGCGGCTGATGCGCTGGGTTACGGGGCAATGTGGCGCAGCGGAAAGTCATCCTTTGACCCCCATGTACAGCGCGGGCTTGGCCTGGCGCCGGGCGAGGAGATTGCCGGCTTCATTTACCTTGGCACACGTGAGGGCCCGGCAAAGCCCTTGCCGGACATGCAAGCTGACGATTTTGTCCAGGCCTGGTAGGGCCTTGCCCTCTCATTGAATCAAGACCTGCTTTAAGGAGCATTTGATGCGAGTTTTTTCATGGCCGAAGCGGCCGTGGTTTCATTTTCTTGTGCTGGGTGTTCTGCTGTTCTGGGCCAAGGTGACGTTTTTCCCGGAGCCGCTAACGGTGGTTGGGCCCTTGTCCGAGTCACGAGTAGAGGGCCTGCAGCAACAGTGGTTTTCGACGGTCGGCCGTATGCCCAGCGAGGAGCAGCTG
This sequence comes from uncultured Gammaproteobacteria bacterium, assembly GCA_963845135.1. Lineage (GTDB taxonomy): Bacteria > Pseudomonadota > Gammaproteobacteria > Pseudomonadales > Halieaceae > Halioglobus. The sequence continues at coordinate 448,463 of CAWJQW010000012.1, forward strand.
CAACGCATGGTGGACGCCGAGCTGGATCGCGACATGATGTTCCAGCGCGCGATAGAGCTGGAGCTGCACCTCTACGACACCGTGGTCTACCAGCGGCTGCTGCGCAATATGCATTTCCTGCAGCTGGCAGAGGGCAAAACAGACGAAGAACTCTATGAACAGGCACTGGAAATGCGCCTGCACCTGGGCGATGAAGTGGTCAAGCGGCGCATGATCCAGGTCGTTGAACAACTCATGCTGGTCAGCAACCCGCCTGTGCGACCTACAGAAGCGGAAATCAGTACCGAGTTTGAACAGCGGCGGGAGGAATTACGTCGCCCGCCGCGCTATACCATTGAGCATGTGTATTTCAGTCGCGAGCGCGAAGACGAAGTGGAGGCGGTGATTGCAGAGATCCGCACGCGTGACCTTTCCCCGGAGGCAGCCCGCGAGTTGAGCTCGCCTTTCCTGCCCGGCTATCGCTTTGTCAGCCAGTCGCCGGAACAACTCGCCCGGCATTTTGGCTCGGCCTTTGTGCTTAATCTCGAACAGGCCGGGCCGGTGGCCGGTGAGTGGGCGGGGCCGGTGCGTTCAACCTATGGCCTGCACTATGTGTTCGTCAGCGAACTGGAGCCCAGCCGGGACGCCGAACTGGAAGAGGTGCGCAAGCAACTGGAGCGCGACTTGACTTCCAGGGCCCGCGCAGCGGCACTGGCAGAAAGTATTGCCGCCCTGCGCAAAAACTATGAGGTGAAGCGATGAATGGAATCCGTTGCGCAGTCCTGTTAATGCTTGGCTTGACGCTCAGCCTTTCTGCACAGGCCCATCGATTCGCACCCTCCCTGCTCAAGGTCAGCGAGATCGGCCCCGGGCAGTATCATATGGTGTGGAAGACACCCGTGCAGGGCACCAGCAATGTGCCGCTAAAGCCCTCGTGGCCGGCAAATTGTGAGGTCACCCAGGCCAGCCCCCCGCAAACGGAAGGCACCGGCAGGGTGAGCAGTTGGCAGTTGGCTTGCCCTGACCTCGGGCCACAGGGGATGGTGGGACAAACCCTGGGGGTGGATGGCCTTGCCCCCAACCAGGCGTCGGCCATGGTTATGGTCAGCCTGCAGGACGGGCGGCAGTACCAGCAGGTGCTGAATGCTGAGCAGTCGTCCTTTGTCATTCCGGCTGAGTCCAGTGCCGGCGAGGTGGTCAGCGACTATACCTACCTCGGGATTGGACATATCTGGGGCGGTATCGACCATCTGCTGTTTGTGTTCGGGCTGTTGCTGTTGGTGGGCGGTGGCACGCGTCTTTTATGGACGATTACCGCTTTTACCGTGGGGCACAGTATTACCCTCTCACTGGTCACGCTGGGCTTCTTTGACTACCCGGTGGCATTGGTAGAATTCACCATCGCATTGAGCATATTGGTGCTGGCAATAGAGCTTACCCGGGTGGGCCGCAATGATTTGATCTGGCGTAACCCGTGGTGGCTAGCCGGTGGCTTCGGGCTGTTACACGGCATGGGGTTTGCCGGTGCGCTGGCTGATACAGGGCTGCCGCAGGATAACGTACCCCTGGCACTGCTGTTTTTCAACGTCGGTATTGAACTGGGCCAGATCGCGTTTATTTTTGTATTGCTGGCATTGTGGTGGTTTCTGCGCAAGCCGCTGTCCCCATGGGAATCGCGACTGCGGTGGATTCCGGTTTACGTGCTGGGCAGCCTTTCTGCGTTCTGGTGTATCGAGCGCGGCCTTGAGGTCCTGGCCTAGGGGTTCCCGGGCCAGTTTTTCATCACAATGATCGGGTGAAATGCCAGTTCCACCCCTTCCATAATAAAGTCCTCGTTCTCCAGCATGCTGCGGCGTCGGGTGAACTTGCCACTGGAAGAGCGTGTGTCTATGGCATCGGTGGCGTCCATTCCGCCGCGGCTGAAGAACACCCGCTGCAGGTCGGTATTGAAAATACTGACTTGCAGGGAAGCGACGGCTGCAGGGGTATTCCAGTCAAAGTCAGCTGTAACGCCTGAGCCGGGGCCCTGCAGGGGCGGCTTGCGGCTGACACCGTCCCAACGCGCCAGGTGCTTGAGTCCGCCGGAAAAGGGAACTTCCAGTTCTACCAGGTCGGTAAAGACGAAGCCGTCCAGATTATGCTTCTTGACCATTTCATCGCGCACGCTCTCCATTATTTGCGCGAAGGTTTTCATATTGGCCCGCCCGGTGGTTGGGTCAATCGGGTCGCCATAGGCCCGGGTGCCAGTGTTCCACAGTTGCTTGAATTCCCGTTGGTCGATGACCTTGTAGCCGTTGGCCTTGAGATAGCTACTGACAAATGCATCTATCCGTGGCGCCTCTTTCTGCAGGTAATTTCGTGACGGTGTACCGAGGTTTATATGCGGTATCACGACGGTGCGCAGCGGCTTTTCGGCGAGCTTCTCCTCCTCTATTTCATAGGGAAATGTGGTGGGGTTGTATCCGCCCGTGCTGGCGCAGCCGGCAACCAACAGCGCCAGAGACAAAAAATAAAGGCCACGCAAGCCGGGGAAATCTAATACACGCATGCTCAAATCCAATCCGTTATAGTGATGGCATGGTAGCAAAATCTCTTATCCGGCACAGCACTACAGGGCAGGGCCCCGCGGTTATATTGCTGCACGGCCTGTTCGGCGCCGGCAATAACCTCGGTGCTTTAGCGCGTTCATTGGCTGATCGCTACTGTGTGTACAGTCTTGACCTGCCCAATCATGGCCGCTCAGCGTGGTTGGACTCGGCGTCCTTGCCGCGTATGGCCGCTGCGGTGCTGGAGTGGATGGAACAGCAGGGGTTGGCGCATGCGGCGCTGGTCGGGCATTCCCTGGGTGGCAAGGTGGCCATGGAAATAGCCCTGTCGGCCGAGGATAAAGCCGATGCGCTGATTGTGGCCGACATCGCGCCTGTCGCTTACCCCCCGCATCATGATGCTGTTTTCGCGGCACTGGACGCGGTCGTTGCCGCCGCGGTCAGCTCTCGCAACGCGGCCGCAGAAATCATGGCCCAATACCTGGATGAGCAAGGTGTCATTCAGTTTCTGTTGATGAGCCTGCAACGTGGTGACGCCGGTAACTACAACTGGCGGTTTAATCTTGAGGGTATACGCCGCGATTACGACGCGGTGCGTGCCGAGCCGGATGTTGTCCAGCCCTATGGCGGCCCGGTGCTATTTGTGAAGGGCGGGGCATCTGATTACATACTGCCTGAGCATCGTGAGACCGTGCTGGCGCTTTTTCCGTCCGCGCAGATGAAGGTAATGGCAGATTGTGGTCATTGGCTGCATGCGCAGCAGCCCGAATTATTTAACGGCATTGTCGGACGGTTTCTTGATCGCGCGCTTGCAAGGATCCTGAGCACATCTGCCCCGTCAGCGCGACAGTGAAATGGTATACGCCGCATTGGCCTGGCAGTAAGCTAGGGCCCTGCTTTTTGTTGGAGATACGTTGTGTATTTGAGCCTGGGTGAAATTCTCGCCATGCTGGTTGTGGGCGGCCTTGGCCTGCATTTTTTCGCCGCGACCCGGGTGCGCGAACTGGCCCTGCAGCAGGTGGCAAGGGCGAGCCAGCGGGACGATTTTCAGTTACTCGACCAGTCTGTGCACATTCAGCGCCTGTCGCTCAGTCGCGACCAGGGGGGCCGTTGGCGCATCTGGCGCCAGTATCGTTTCGACTACAGCTACGACGGTATGGAAAGGCGCCAGGGGCATGTGATCATGCTCGGCAAACAGTTGCAGTCGGTGGTGGTCAGTGAAAGGCCCACCGTGATTCATTAGGCCAGATCAGGCCAGTGCTCGCAGTGTCACCACTGCGGCCAGCAGTATCAGAATAACCCCGAAGATGCGGTCAATGGTGACAGCGCTGCGCTGTAGTTTCGCCATGAAAGCGCCGTGTGAGACCAGTACCGCCATCAGGCAATACCAGGTCGCGTCGGTTATACCCACGGTGAGCGCCATAATGCCTTTTTGCACGGCTGATGTTTCCGGCGCCAGGAATTGGGCAAAGAGGGCGAGCATGAATACCGCGAGCTTGGGATTAAGAAATGCAACCAGAAAGCCGCTGACGGTGGCGCCGCGGCGGCTGTGCTGATGCCCGCTGGCATCGAGTGGCATGGCTCCCTGGCTGCGCAGTGAACGCAGGCCCAGGTACACCAGGTATGCGGCGCCAGCAAGTTGCAGCATCACAAACAGGGCGGGTGAGCGAGTAACCAGCACCGCCAGCCCGGTCACCGTCAGCAGTCCATAGAGACCAACACCGGCGCCATGGGCAAGGCCAGCGGCGATGCCGTGACCGCGGCCACCGCGCAGTGCGGCGCTGACTACCACCGCCAGGCTGGGTCCCGGTGACATGGCGCCCAGCAGGCAAATACTGAACAGCGACAGCCATTGGGTGAACTCCATGCTGTTTTATTTCTTGATCTGCGAGCTCAGCATCTTGTCAATTTTCTGTCCGTAGGGGGGCAGGGTGCCGCCCAGTTTGGCCAGGTTGACCCACCCTTCCTTGTAGATGCTGCGGGCGTGACTGAACGTACGGAACCCGTCAAAGCCCCGGTAGTTGCCGGTGCCGCTATGGCCGATGCCGCCAAAGGGCAGGTCGTCGCAGGCCACGTGCATGGCCACATTGTTGACCGAGACGCCGCCGGAGATGGTTTCGTCCAGTACCCGCTGCATTTCAACCTTGTCGTTACCGAAGTAGTACAGGGCCAGCGGCCGCTCGCGCGCATTGATGAAGTCCAGCACCGGGTCCAGCTCGTGGTAGGTCTTGATGTTGAGCACGGCACCAAAAATCTCATCCTGCATGCACGCCAGGTCGTCGTCCGGGTCGATGATCAGGTGCAGCGCGATCTTGTGTTCCTCGGGGGACGAAAACTCCTCACCCGCCGGGCACAGCGGGACGATACGCGCACCCTTTTCCCTGGCCTCATCAATGTAGGCCTTTACCCGCTCAAAATGGCGCTGGTTAATGCAGGCGGTGAAGTCCGGGTTGCCTTGTACCGTGGGAAACTGCTCGGCGATGACATCGCGGCAGCGACGGACAAAGACCTCGAGTTTGCTCTGGGGCACAAAGCAGTAGTCCGGGCTTACGCAGAGTTGACCGCCGTTCATCGCCTTGCCGGTAATAATGGATTCGGCGGCCTTGTTGATGTCCACTTGCTCGGAGATAACCACCGGCGACTTGCCACCCAACTCCAGCGTTACCGGCACCATGTTGTCGGCGGCGGCTTTCATCACCAGTCTGCCAATGCCGGTAGCGCCGGTGAAGATGATGTGGTCCAGCTGCAGGGAACTGAAGGCGGCGCCCACTTCCGGTCCGCCACTGACCACGCAGACCTCAGACTCCTCAAAATACTGGGCGAACAGCTGCTGCATCAGGTCCGCGGTGTGGGGGGTGAATTCCGAGGGCTTGATCATCGCGCGGTTGCCGGCACCCAGCACGTCGGCGAGCGGGCTGAAAATCATGTTCACCGGCACGTTCCAGGGCGTCATGATGCCGATGACACCCTTGGGCTGGTATTGCACGCAGGCCTTGGCACCCATGAAGTTCAGCGGCACCAGGGGCGTGCGCTTTTCCGGCTTCATCCACTTCTTGATATGCTTTTTGACGTACTTGAGACTGCCGACAGAGTTCATCACGTCCATCATCAATGTGGCGTATTTTGAACGGCAGCCAAAGTCCTGGTTCAAGGCCTGGCAAATCGCATCCTGGTTGTCCACCAGCAGGGCAATGCAGCGGTCTATGCGGTCGATACGGGTTGCCAGTGCGACCGGGCCCTCCGCTTTGAAGGCGCTGCGCTGGGTGTCGAGGATACGGTTGAGCTCGGCTTCGGCGGCGTGTTGCAGTGTAGGTGCATTCATGGTCGTGGTCTCTTCTGCTATGCGTGGGTAGCGACAGCTTCCCGGGGCGCTGTCGCAACGGATTCATTGGGTTCGCTGGCGAGCCCCTGGGGCAAGGTCACATTCAGGCCGGCATCCTGCAACAACATGTCTGCGCACTTCTCAGCGATCATAACCGATGGGGCATGGGTGTTGCCGGATGTGATTGTGGGCATGATCGAGGCATCCGCCACGCGCAGGGCGGCGATGCCGTGCACGCGCAGGCGGTCATCAACAACGGCCATGTCGTCGCTGCCCATCTTGCAGGTGCCCACCGGGTGATAGACGGATTCGGACTCGGCCCTGATATAGGAGAGTATTTCTTCATCGCTCTGCACGCTATCGCCAGGGCGGAATTCCTTGCTGAGTCTATCCGCCAGGGCGGGTGCCCTGAATATCTCCCGCACCCGGCGCACTGCGGCGACCATCACCTGGCGGTCGCGTTCCGTGGACAGGTAGTTGAAGCGAATCAGCGGCTGTTCGCTGGCGTCAGCGCTGCGAATATGAACACTGCCGCGGCTCTGTGGCCTGAGGTTGCAGACCGTCGCCGTGGTGCCGGGACGCGGTTTCAGGTTGCCTTTCTTGTCGGGCTCGCTCGCGGCGGGTGCGAAGTGGACCTGTGCATTGGGCGTTGCCTCCTTCGTCGTCAGTGCGGAAGAACACACCCACCTGGGACGCGGGATGGGCCAGCAGGCCCTTGCCCTTGGTAAAGTACTTGAACAGGTTGCCCAGCATCGCCAGCGGACGGGTCTCCTCGTGGAAGGTGGTGACGCCGTCCATACCCTGCTGGATATTGATGGTCAGGTGGTCCTGCAGGTTTTCACCCACGCCGGGCAGGTCCTTGACCACGTCTATGCCCAGTTGTTGCAGGTGGTCGCGCTGGCCGATGCCTGACAGCTCCAGCAACTGGGGTGAATTGATGACCCCGCCGCTGAGGATGACCTCGCCAGTGGCATAGGCCTGATGCACCGAGCTGCTGCCTTTCTTGCCCTTGAGCGCGTATTCCACGCCCGTTGCACGCTGGTTTTCTATCAATATCTTGTCGGCAAGCGCACCGGTAACCACGGTAAGGTTGGGGCGCTGCTGGCAAGCCTGCAGGAAGGTGCGGGCTGTGCTCTGGCGCTTGCCGCTGCGGATATTGCGCTGGTAGTCACCGGCACCTTCCTGGCTGGCGCCATTGAAATCCTCGTTGAATGGCAGGCCGCTCTGCACTGCGGCCTGCACGAACATGTCCGCCAGTTCCAGTTTGTCGTCCAGGTTGACTTCCTCCACCCAGAGCGGGCCGCCCTGACCATGGAATGCGTTTGCCCCCTCCGCTTTGTGTTCAGACCGCTTGAAGTAGGGGAGCACTTCCTCGTAGGACCAACCCTGGTTGCCCAGCCCGGCCCAGCCGTCGTAGTCCTCTTTTTGCCCGCGAATGTACACCATGCCGTTAATGCAGCTGGTGCCGCCCAGGACCTTGCCCCGGGGGCAGGCAATGCGTCGGTTGTGTAATTCGGTTTCGGGTTCGGTGTCGTAGCACCAGTTCACCCTGGGGTTTTTCATCATGAAGGCAAAACCCAGCGGAATGTGGATGGCGGGGAACGAGTCTTTGCCGCCCGCTTCCAACAGCAGCACACGGCGGCTTGACTCCCGGGACAGTCGATATGCCAGTGCGCAACCGGCGGAGCCGGCGCCCACGATGATGTAATCGTAGGTGTTTTCTTTAGCGGCCATGATGTGTTCTCCAGTGGCTCCAGGCGTAGACAAATGAACAAATACTGATTATTGTTCAATAATCGATGGAGTTCAAGCGAGAAGCGCAGGCGTGGCAGGGATTGAGTTTAATGCGGCAGACCAGGGCGACCCGATGGTGGCTCGCATCCTCGATGCAGGGGAAGAGTGTATACGCCGGTTTGGTATTCGTCGCACCTCGGTAGGGGAGGTGGCGCGAGTGGGCAAGATGTCACGCGGTTCGATTTATCGCTACTTTGGCGATAAGGAAAGCCTGGTAGAGACCGTATTCAGCCGCTTGCAGCAGGCGTTTCTCAACCGCACGGAAGCGGCCATGGAGGAACTGCCCACGCTGGTCGACAAGGTCACCTACGCGGTGGTGATGGGCCGTAAGGACGCCGCTGAGGGTATCTATGCCAGTCTGGCGCAAACTGAGCCGGAAACAGTGGCAATGCGTTATCTCGCCCCCGGCTTTTATGCCCGTAGCGTGGCGTTCTGGCCCGGGCACATTGAGCAGGCGCAGGCGGCCGGAGAGATTTCGGCGGATGTGGATGTCGCCATGGCCACGGATTTGGTCATGCGTTTAGCTGTCTCCATGGTGCTGTTTCCGGACATGGGTAGAGAGGTGAGGACCCGAGCAGAGATCCGCGCCTATTTGCAGCGTGTGTTAGCTCGTGGGCTGGGCTGACATGCGCTCGACGGACAGAAGCCCGACCAAATCGGTGCGGGATATTATGTAACAAGCCCGGAAGAGTTTTCCACAAAAACTGTGGATAAGTCAGTGGGTAAATTGTTTAACCGTGTCGCAAATGCCGTGTTCCCGGCTATTGTTACAAATTGGCTAAAAAGTGATCAAACGCGTTTAATGCTATATATATCAATTAGTTACGACTTGTTATTAAAGTGGGAGAAGTGGATTGGGAGGTAACTAGGTGAAACTTTCATGACAGCTATTTTTGTGTGCATAACATTTTTATAAGTGCTACCGCCGGTAACTGTGGCAAATTTTGGAAACAGTTTGTTACCGTTCGCCTCGCGGTCCTCATACAGGCTCGGACAGGGCCCCTGTATTTGTAGCAGCAGCGAATTCGTCAAGCTTTTTGTTGAGTGTTACCGAAATGTTTCACGTCACTTCGCCACGATAGATGCAGCCGCTGGTGCAGGTCTCGCGAATTTCGATCTGGCTCAGTCGGGAAGCGCCGGCTTCAGTCGCGCCAGATCCAGCGTGCGATGTTTTCACTGGTCGGGTTTTCCAGCCCATCTATCTCATTAAGGTAGTAGTGGTCCAGTTGTCGTAGAATGGGTTTGAAGGCCGCCTTGATCTCGCCGAAGTCCATTACCCAGCCGCTGGGTTCCTGGCTTCGCCCGGTCACGCACAGGCGCACCTGAAAGGAGTGGCCATGCAGGCGCGCGCACTTGTGTCCCTCCGGCACATTGGGCAGTCGGTGTGCTGCCTCAAAGTGAAATTCCTTGTAGATTTCCATGCTGTCGTACTCTGTGGTCTGATGTCGGTGGTCGGTCGGTGGGCACTGGAGTCTGTCTCGGAGTCTCGGCAGACGGCGATTTTACTACTAAAATCAATGGCTTTTAATACATCGGATTTTTCTTTTACCCGCGCAGGGTTTGACAGCCAACAAGAATCTCTATAATGCGCGTTCTCGGTTCAGGGGGTGATTAGCTCAGCTGGGAGAGCATCTGCCTTACAAGCAGAGGGTCGGCGGTTCGATCCCGTCATCACCCACCAATTTCCGATCATCGAGAGTTCTACCGAGGACCGGTAGTTCAGTTGGTTAGAATGCCGGCCTGTCACGCCGGAGGTCGCGGGTTCGAGTCCCGTCCGGTCCGCCATATACCAAAAAAGCCTCGCCCCTCGGGCGGGGCTTTTTTGTATATCGTGGATGGGAATGCGGAAGAGAGTCCGCCGGTTCGACAAAATGCGACTCAGGAGCATTTTGGACGCGGGAGCAAAGCGACGGCGCCCCGAAGGGGGTAAACAGCCCTTAGGCTGTTGTTGTCAAAAAACGCGACCCCAGGAGCGTTTGCGACGCCGCAGGCGCCCCGTAGGGGTCAGGGCAGCCCCTAGGCTGCGCTGATCCAATCCCGTCCGGGTCCGCCATATACAAAAAAGCCTCTCCCCTCGGGCGGGGCTTTTTTGTAATCGCGGATGGGAATGCGGAAACGAGAACCCGCCGGTTCGAAAAATCCGACCAAAGGAGGATTTTAGACGCGGGAGCGAAGCGACGGCGCCCCGAAGGGAAACAACAGCCCCGAGGCCGTCGTTGTCACAAATGCGACCCGAGGAGCGTTGGCGACGCTAATGATGGCCTGAGCAGACTTCCCCGCATTATTACTACCCGCCGTCATTCCCGCGGGCGGAATCGAGCGCTTTACGCTGGATTTAACCCCGTAGGATCGCTGAGAGAAAGAATTTGGCGTAGCTCGATGAATTAGTCTGCTGCCGCCTTCCGTCTCCTGGTGGTAACCCGTGAGTGTCTTGGGATAACTATTCGTATCGTCGGCCTGTACTTGCATTGCGAGGGCCTAAAAAAGCGCTAACTCCCTGATCGACTTTTTCCTCTACCGCGTAGACAGAGGAAGGAAAAGAAATATGGAATTGATGAAAATGCCGGCGAGTGGTGTAACTGGATTCCTTTTCTTTATTCGAGTAATGAAACATAGGAAAGGAGATTGGATCTGATGAAAACACTGGTAATAGGGGGAACCGGGTTCCTTGGCGCCCATATCGTCGACACGCTGCTCGCCGCGGGACACAGCGTCGGTGTCCTCAGCAGGGACAAAGCGCGTTCCACAGGAGAATTACCCGATTCGGTAGACATTATCGAGGGGGATCTGGGGTTGCTTGACCGGCCCTCGTTAATCGAAATGTTGTCCGGCTTCGACAAGCTGGTCTACGCTGCAGGCGTTGATGAACGCGTCAGGCCGGATGGGGACGCGCGCGAGTTCTATTTTCGGGAGAACGTTGAAACCTGTCGCAACGTGTTGCTGGCGGCACGTGATACGGACATCAGCCACGTGGTGGTGCTGAATTCGATCTTCACCTGCATCAACAACCTGCATCCTGAGTTGGGGCTGACGGAGCACCACCCCTACATCGCCTCAAGGGTTGCACAGAGTGAAATGGCTATCGAGGTGTCGCAGGGTCATTTTGTCGCCAGCGTTCTCGAGATTCCCTGGGTCTTTGGCGACACCAAAGGCAAGCCTTCCCAGTGGGCCGCGCTGGTGAATTACGTGAGGTACTCCCGCAGGCTGGTCGCGCCCAACGGCGGCGCCGTCGCTATCAGCGCTGAAAACGTGGGCAGGGCAACGCTTGGCGCCTTGAGCGCGCCCAGGGTAAGCGCCAGAATGCCCATCGGTGATTGCCAGCTGAGCTGGGATGACATGCTACTCCAGCTGGCAAGGCTCAGTGGCAAAAACGACGACCCGGTCATACGTATGCCAGATAGCATTTTTACCGGCCTTACTCGCATGGGCGCGGTGACAATGCGCCTCGTGGGGGAAAAGTCCGGCCTGGATTTTTCCCGGTTGGACGCGCTGCTGACGCGGGATTACGACGTAGACCTCGCCGCGTCGCAAAAACTGCTGAACTATGGCGATCCTGACATTGAACCCGCACTGGCGGCCACAGTCGCGTCGGTGCCTGACTACAGGCGTGTGGCCACGTGGAGTCGCTTGGCCCCGTTCAAATTTTCGGCCGCCGCCTGAGTTGAAGCGGGCCTTCACTGCAGGTGAGGGCCCTGAACACTATTCTGCAGAGACGCAAAAATGAATGCATTGCCCAAGCCTCCGCCACTAGGACTTGCGCTGTCCGAGCTCCCAAGGGCAACGGTGGAAAGCCTTCAGCTCGTGACCGGGCTGGGCCGATTGATACGCGACACAGCGGCGGAGATGGGCACCCGGTCCTGGTGCTCCCCGGGTACGGTGCGGCAGATGGTTCGACTGCGACCCTGCGATTTTTCCTCAAGAAAATCGGCTACCAGCCGTTCGCCCTGGATGCCGGTAGAAATGTCGAGGGCATGGAAAACCGGATACAGAGCGTTGATGACGCTACTCGCTTTCGCGAGCGACTGGTGGACCTTACCGTCGATCGCATTCGCGAAATCCATGCGTCGACCGGCCAGTCGGTCAGCCTGATCGGGTGGAGCATGGGAGGCTTGTACGCATTGGACGCCTCAAGGCACTTACCGGACATCACTCGCCAGGTTATTACACTGGGCTCTCCCTTTGGCGACCCGCGCGGTACCAGCCTGTTCACCTTAATGCGGCGTCTCAGCGGCAGTAAGGTTCCCGATTGAACAACAAAATTTCGATGGCTGGTTGGACAAGGCAGCTGCACCCGCAGTGCCGACCCACGTCATATACAGTGAGCGCGACGGTATAGTCGGCACGGACATCGCCAGGTTGCCGCATTCGCCGCTGACCAGACATGTTCAGGTTGACTCCAGCCATGTGGCTTTTGCTCTTAACGTCAGGGCCCTGGATGAAGTGGCGAAGGCGTTAGGAACGTTTCGGGCTCCGACTGGACGAAGCGGGCCTAAGGAACGGGCGGTACTCGTTCGCGCGAATCTTGCTTGAACGAGGTAACGCGTGATTATTGTTGTTCCCTGCGCAGTTCCAGCAGCCACGAGCTCTGATTCTTTTCCGCATCGTAGAATATGGCGGCGGTGAAGAAGATCATGGCAAGCAGCACGATGTGTGCGGCCACGCTCATGCCGAAGTAAGTGATGCTGCCGATGTAGACCGCAAACGCGCCACTCCACATAAAGGCCAGGATGGTCATGATAAACAGTCTGCTGGTTGGGTCAGGAATGTGCCTCAACGGATTCTTACTGGAATCAAAGATGTACTGGTACGCGTCATAAATCCAAAGTCCGATTCTTTTCATAGCTGCTGCTCTTGTTGTTAGGGTGTGTATAGTTTGTTACGCCCCAGGGTGGCAATTGGATTTTACCGGGCATCATCACGGTCATTGCGGACCCGCGTTACTCCCCGAGGTGCTTGGCCACCTCGCTTCGCCATTTGGGCGTCTTGCGCAGTCAACCAGGCTTTGACCTGTTACACTTGCGAAGGTATCAAAACGGAAATGGAGTCGATATGTTTCCCGGGATTTCCCGCCCGTTCAGTGTGGCTTTATGCGTTATCAGTGTGCTGATATTACTGGGGCCAGCGACTGCCATGCGGGCTCTGGCACAGTATGTTCCGGCCAGCAACCTCGATCCTGCGGCGTCTACGATACGCCTCGACAGCAGTTTCCAGGACGATGCGTGGCTGGTGTACACCTATGAAATCGACGCACAGGGCGCAGTGGTCAATGCGCAGGTTCGTCGTTCAAACAAGGTGCCGGCACTGGAGCAGGCGTTGCTGCAGCAGGTAAGGCAGATGCGTTTTGCCCCGGCTACCCGCAATGGCGAACCGGTTAAGTCTGAGGCTAATCCCGTCGTCTATACCTGGATTCTGGACAAGCAACGCCAGCTGGGTCCTCAGTTCTCGGAGCTCTACCGCCAAGCATGGGACCATTTTTCGGCGCAGGATTACAGCGCGGCGCAGGCCATCGCCGCACAACTGGCGGACTTTCCCGGGCGCAATGCCCTGGAGGAAGTGAAATCGCGTCTTCTGTCGGCCTCGTTGGCCCATCGCCTCGATGAGGCGGCGGCAGAGCTGCGTCACCTGCAGCGGGTGGTCGATTTCCAGCGCCTGGCGCTGGATAACAATTTCAAGAATGTCTATGTGCCCCCTGAGCAGTTCCTGAAAATACTCGACCGTATTCTCAGCCTGCAATTGGAGGCAAACAGTCTGGCTGATGCGGGTATTACCCTGGATACTATGCAGGCTCTTGCCCGCGGAGAACCGCTGGTGGAATCTGCATCGTCGCGTTATGTAAGTACCGAACAGGCGCTGCAAAGAGCGGGCGAGTTTGCCATCGAAGGTGAGCTGATACCGTTGTACCCGGAGGGGCCTGCGGCGTGGAAAACGGCATTGTCGCAGCGCGAGTTCTACATTGATGATGTGCGCGGCCGCGTGGGTTCTGTTTATCTTGCCTGCAGCGGCGGCCAGCGCCTGCTGACCTGGCCGAGCAAAGAGCACTGGCGCGTTCCGGCGGGTTGGTCGGATTGCAAGGTAGATGTGTCCGGTACGGCCGGCACTCGCCTGTTATTGCAGCAGGTGGTGTCCCGGTAGTCTTTTATCCCCCCAGCAGCTGTTTGACCCTGGCGCGGTAACCGCGGCTGACTTTCAGTTGCACGGCGTCATTCAGCGTTAGCATATACTCGCCGTTACCCAGCGTCTGGGCGCCCTGGATAAATTCGCTGTTGACGATGGTGGAGCGATGAATACGCAGGAAGCGCGCTGGGTTGAGCATCCCCTCCAGCTGTTTCATGGTCGTGCGCATGATGTGGGTCTGACCAGCCGCGTGGATACACATGTAATCGCCGGCCGCGTCTACCCAGTGAATGTCACCTGTGCGCACCAGCTGGATGTCGCCGCCGTCCTTGATCACCAGTTTTTCCGGCCACTGTTGAGGGCTGCCATTGTCTTGTGCCATCTCTTCTATGGACGCCGCGCTGGCGCCGGTCATCCCCATCATCAGCTCCATCAAGCGCTCCTTGGCGCGCTCCGATTCTTCATGAGCGTGGTGAGCAACCGCGCGGTTGATGGCCTCGTGCAGGCGATCGTCGTCTATAGGCTTGAGGACATAGTCCACGGCATGCACTTTGAAGGCATCGACGGCGTACTGGTCGAAGGCGGTGACGAAAATGATCATCGGCATCTGGTCTGACTGCAACTGCCTGACCACCTCGAAACCATCGATGCCGGGCATCTGGATGTCGAGAAACACCAGGTCGGGCGAATGTGTGGCGATAGCCTCCAGCGCCTGCTGGCCATTGGCACATTCGCTGATCACATCCACATCGGGTATCTGCTGCAGGCGCAGTGCCAGCCCGCGGCGGGCGAGCGACTCGTCATCCACAATAATTGCTCTGAGCTTATTCATATTCCCTTGCTGCCAAATTCCAGTGGAATGCCAATATCAATAGTCAGTCCGTGGGGGTCCGTGGTGCTCAGCTCGAAAACTTGCTGGCCGCCATAGATCTCCCGTATCCGCTCCCGACAGTTGGCCAGGCCAACGCCATCGTTTTTTCTCGCTGCCTGACTGCCAGGGTCGATGCCCGGACCGTCATCCGCTACCTGCAGAAAGAGCTTCTGCCCCTCCTGGCGTGCCTTCACGGTAATCGAGCCGCCGTCGATGGCATGCGCGATAGCGTACTTGATGGAGTTTTCCACCAGTGGCTGCAGCAGCAGACTGGGCATCAGTGCCTCGCGTACCGAGTCCTGTACTTCAAAGTGTAGCTGCAGGCGTTCGTCAAAGCGGACTTTTTCTATGTCCAGATAGAGGCGCAGGGCCTCCACTTCTTCCGCCACAGTAACCTTCTGCATGGGGTCATTATCGAGCGTATAGCGCAGGAAGCGGCTCAGGCGCGTCACCATCACATTGGCCAGCTCATTGTTCTTGTCCAGGATCAGCGTGGAGATCGCATTCAGCGTATTGAACAGGAAATGGGGGTTGAGCTGATAGCGCAGCATCTTCAGTTTTACCTCGTGCGCCATCGACAGCGCCTTGAGAACGCGTTCCTTTTCGTCCTGCGCGAGCATGTAATTTTTGATGCCAAAGTACAGCGCGCTCCACACCAGCATCACCCAGAAAGCAGAAACAGCACCGTCGAAATACGAGAGCAGCTCCATGCCGTGGCGCTCAGCGATCTTGCGTTCTTCCGGATACAGCTGGTGGAAAAGGGTGGCGCGAGTCGCCATCCATATAAGGCCCGCGGCGTAGGAACCCGCCACGATCGCGATAATGCGTCGAGTGAGTTCCATGTCCCACATGTGGCGGTAGAGGGCGCGCAATACCAGCGTCAGCAGCATGCCGATGGTGGCAATAAGCGGTAGGTAGAAGTAGTAGCGCTCAGGGGGTGACCCCCACATGATCACACCCAGGTAAAAGGACATGGCCCAGCCGCTCCAGCCGGCAACCTGCAGTAGCCAGAACAGCTGTCGTTTGTTTTTGAGCATTTCGGTCATTTGCATACGCCTAGTATACGGAAGCACAAGCGCTTTCTGCCCCCGTTTATCGCACGCTGGCGACGCTTCGTCTCAGTTATCGCCCTGTTGTTGCTTTTGTTGCGCGCGCCAGAGCGATGCATAGCGGCCATTCTGTGCCAACAAGTCCTCGTGGTTGCCGCTCTCCACGATGCGGCCATGATCGAGCACAACAATGCGATCCGCGTCCACCACCGTGGACAAACGGTGAGCTATAACGAGTGAGGTGTGTCCCTGCGATATCTCTTGCAGCGCCCGCAATATGGCCTGTTCCGAGTGGCTGTCCAGGGAGGATGTGGCTTCGTCGAATACCATGATCGGGGGGCGCTTGAGAATGGTGCGGGCGATGGATACGCGCTGCTTCTCGCCGCCGGACAACTTCAGGCCGCGCTCGCCCACCAGGGTTTCAACCCCATCTGGCAGTGCTGCGATAAATGCGTCCAGGTGCGCCAGGCGAATCGCCTCGGCCACGTCGCTGTCAGCTGCCTCGGGGTTGCCGTAGCGCACGTTTTCGAAAATCGTATCGTTAAACAACACCGTATCCTGGGGCACGATACCGATCGCCTGGCGCAGGCTGGCCTGGGTGACGCGACTGATGTTTTGCCCATCAATTTCAATGCTGCCTGAATCCGGGTCGTAAAAACGAAACAGCAGTTTCACCATGGTGGACTTGCCCGAACCGCTGGCGCCGACCACGGCGACCTTCTCACCCGGACCAATTTCCAGGCTCACGCGGTCAAGTATTTGCCGCTGGTCACTGTAGCCAAAGCTGACATCACGGAAACTGATGGCGCCGTTACGCATGGTCAGTGGTTGCGCGTCGTCGGCGTCGACGACCGCGGGCTTGATGGCCATCAACTCGAACATGTTCTCGATATTGGCCATGGAACCCTTGATTTCGCGAAAAACAAAACCGAGGAAGCCCAGGGGTAAAAATAGCTGGATCATGAACTGGTTGATAAGGATGAAGTCACCCAGGGTGATCTCGCCGTCTTTTACCTGCCAGGCGGCGAGGCCAATCATGGCGGTTTGCGACACAGCGATAATCAATGCCTGCCCGCCGTTGAGGCCAAACAGGGATAACCTGTTCTTGCGCCTGGCCTGTTCCCAGCGGGCCAGCTCCTTGTCGTAACGCCGTGCCTCAAAGCTCTCGTTGGTAAAATATTTGACCGTCTCGAAGTTGAGCAGGCTATCGACCGCGCGGGTATTGCTGGCGGAATCCGCTGCGTTCATTTCACGCACAAACCGGGTCCGCCACTCGGTGGCGTACAGTGAGAAAAAGCCATAGCTGACGACGGCGACCAGGGTAATCAGTGCAAATGACGGTCCGTAGTTGAACAGCAGTATGCCCACCACCATGGTGATTTCGAACAGGGTAGGGGCGATGTTGAAAACAAAGAATCGCATCAGGAAGCTGATGCCTGTGGTACCGCGTTCTATGTCCCTGGCCAGTCCGCCGGTGCGCCGGCCCAGGTGGTACTCAAGGTCAAGTGCATGAACATGCCGGAAAACCTGCAGGCCGATGCGTCGCATTGCACGCTCGGTAACGCGGCCAAAGATAGTGTCGCGCAATTCCCCGAAGAAGACATTGGCAAAACGTGCGCCGCCGTAGGCCAGTACCAGGCCCAGTAACAGGGCGGGCGCCAGCTCTGCCACGCTGGCGCCATCCAGTGCATCCACCAGGTGCTTGAGCAGGAAGGGAATCGTCAGGATGGCGCCTTTGGCCAGCACCAGGCAGGCCAGTGCCAGCAGTACCCGGTAGCGGGACTCCAGCAGGTAGGGGATCAGGTGTTTGACAATGCCCCAGTTGGTTTTGGCGTTGGGGTCGGCATCATGTTGGCTGTGGCGCATGCGCGAATTCTACGGGTTTCTCGCCGGCAGGTCAGAAAATCTTCAGCGACTATCCTTCCGCGCCTGCGTTGCGGTTTGCGCGCCAGTCGTTACACCGCCACCATGCGCCGGCGCAGAAAGGCGATCTGGGTGGCCAGCGGCAGGTCCTTTGGGCACATGTCCTGGCAGCCCAGCAGTGTCATGCAGCCAAACACCCCTGTGTCGTCACCCACCAGCGCATAAAACTCGGCGTCGCTGCGTTCATCGCGAGGATCCAGGCGAAAACGGGTAATCTGGTTGAGGCCGACTGCGCCGACGAAGTCCTCACGCATCTGGGCGGTGCCACAGGCGGCGATGCAACAACCGCATTCGATGCAGCGCTCCAATTCATAGAGTTGCTGTGCCAGTGCGGGCTCCATAGGGGTTTCGATCGCATCGAGATCCGTCTGTTCCAGGCCCTGTGCGTGTACCCAGGTCTCCAGGTGTTCGGCCATGCCGCGCATCCACTTTCCGGTATTGACTGACAGGTCCGCAATAAGCTCAAAGCCGGGCAGCGGGGCGAGCGTGATGTCATCTGGCAAGTCCCGGGTGAGCGTGCGGCAGGCGAGCCCCGGACGCCCATTGATGATCATGCCGCAGCTGCCGCAAATGCCGGCGCGGCAAACGAAGTCAAAGCTCAGTGACGGGTCCTGCTCCTCACGTATCAGGTTGAGTGCCACGAACAGGGTCATGGCGTCTGCATCCTCGACCTGGAACGTCTGCAGGTGAGGTTCACAGTCGGGATCCGCCGGGTTATGGCGCAGCACGCTGATGTTGAGGGTGCGTTGCTGCGTCACGGGGATGGTGTTCATTCGCTGCTCTCCAGACGCTGGTTTTGCCCCCGGAAGGGCACCGGCAGCAGATGCAGGAAGGGCATCAGCAGGTCCTGTCTCTGGTGGCGATCCAGCTCACCGGCAGTTGCCAGTAACGCCTCGATCTGTTGCTCGCGCCTGGCGGTGTCAGGGTGCTCAATGTAGTCCCTGGCACCATAGCCGCGCCACCCTGGTGGCAGTTCCATCTGCTGTATGTCCAGCGGCTCATAGTTAATCGTCGGTAGTTCATCGCTTGCCTCGGGCCAGCTGGCGAGTGTGCGTTGCATCCACTGCAGGTCATTGCGTTGGGGGAAGTCATCGCGAAAGTGCGCCCCGCGGCTCTCGGTGCGCTGCAGAGCACCTGCGGCCACGCACAGAGCGAGTTTGAGCATACGTGGCAAACGGTAGGCCGCGACCAGTTCCGGGTTGGGGCCTCGTGCGGCACTGCGCAGACCCACCTGTGCTGCGCGTCGCTGCAGGTCCTGCAGCTCGTTGACCGCCTGTTGCAGTGTGTCACCGTGGCGAAAGATGCCGACTTTGTTGGTCATGGTTTCCTGCATCTGCCGGGTCAGTTCAACAGCGCTCTCCTTGCCGGTGTTGTCCGCGATGCCCTTGAGTTTTTCCGTTTCCCGGCGCAAGAAATCCTTCGCCAGTGTGGTAGACAGCTGCAGGTGTCCCTCGTCGGAAGCGCAGAAGTCGGCAATAGACTCGCCCACGATCATCCCCGCTACGACCGTTTCCGCCACCGAGTTGCCTCCCAGTCGATTGAATCCGTGCATATCCCAGCAGGCCGACTCGCCGACCGAAAACAGCCCTTTCAGTTGTGGGCTCTGGCCCAGCGGGTCTGTGCGCACGCCGCCCATCGAATAGTGTTGGGCGGGCCGTACCGGGATCAGCTCCTGCGCGGGGTCGATACCCAGGAAGTACTGGCAGATCTCTTTTACCTCGCGCAGCTGACCGTTGATGTGATCTGCGCCCAGCAGGCGAATGTCCAGCCACAGGTGCTCGCCGAAGCGACTGCGGGCACCCTGGCCGGCGCTGATATGCTCTTCCATGCGGCGTGATACCACGTCGCGCGAGGCCAGTTCGCGCTTCTCCGGTTCGTAGTCCGGCATGAAGCGGTGCCCGTTGCCGTCCAGCAGCAGACCGCCATCACCGCGGCATCCCTCGGTGACCAGTATGCCGGCGGGGAAAATGCCCGTGGGATGGAACTGCACGGCTTCCATATTGCCCAGGGTGGCGAGGCCGGTTTCCAGGGCAATGGCGGCCCCCATGCCCTCGTTGATGACCGCGTTGGTGGACACTCGATAAATACGACCGAAGCCGCCGCTGGCAATGCAGGTGGCCCTGGCCATATAGGCGACCAGCTCTCCGGTCATCAGGTTGCGCACCACCGCGCCACAGCAGCGGCTCGCCATCGTGAATCAGGGCCACAGCCTCGGTCCGTTCATGCACCGGTATGCCTGCGGCAATGGCCTGGTTGCTCATGGCGTAAAGCATGGCATGGCCGGTGCCATCGGATACATAGCAGGCGCGCCATTTGGCGGTGCCGCCAAAGTTGCGGCTGGTAATCAGGCCGTGGGCGGCGTCCGCCTCGCGAATGGTTTTCTGCTTGCCGTCTTCAGTAATCCGGTGTTCACCGCGCTGCACCCGGCTCCATGGAACACCCCAGGCGGCAAGCTCACGAATGGCCTTGGGCGCGGTGTGGGCAAACATGCGCACCACTTCCTGGTCTGCGCCCCAGTCAGAGCCGCGCACGGTATCGGCAAAGTGCAGGTCCTCGTTGTCG
This sequence comes from uncultured Gammaproteobacteria bacterium, assembly GCA_963845135.1. Classification (GTDB taxonomy): domain Bacteria; phylum Pseudomonadota; class Gammaproteobacteria; order Pseudomonadales; family Halieaceae; genus Halioglobus. The sequence continues at coordinate 468,623 of CAWJQW010000012.1, forward strand.
CCGGCGCCGCCCAGGCAGTTGCCCAGGCTGGCCTGCATACCACCCTGGGCCGCAGCGGAATGTGAGCGCTTGGCCGGCACCAGGCTAAGGACAATGACCTCATTGCCGCGACGGCGGGCGCCTATCGCCGCCCGTTGGCCGGCCAGTCCTCCGCCGATGACCAGTACGTCTGTGTAGATAATCTGCATATCAGTGCGCCCCCGGGGCCTGGTCCGGGACGTATCGCTGCCCGGCGTAGGGCGCGTGCTCCGCGCCTATGCGCATATAGGTGACCAGCGACGCAGTGCCCAGGCAGAGGTAGAACGCAACGATGCAATACAGCGCCAGCTTTATGCGACCGCGCCAGAGGCCGGATGTTGCTGCGCTAAACGGGCCCCATTTCATTGCCAGGCGATAGACGCCGATGCCGGCATGCACATGCACAACCAGCAACAGGGAAGCGTAGAGAATCCAGAAGCGGCCAGTCCAGATGCGGTCCGAGGAGGCATAGGGGCCGATATTTTCTGGCTGCACCAAGACGGTCAAAAGGTGTGCCGAGGCAAGGAAAAACAACAGGAAGCCGGTGATGACCTGAACCGTCCAGAGTGTCGTGTCCAGGTGACGCAGGGATGCCACATGGGAGTTCAAGCGCTGGTACTGGCGGTAATTGGCTGGAAACTTTCGCAATGCCAGCAATGCGTGCAGTGCAATCAGCAATAGCACCACGGCAGCGGCGGCGGACACCAGCAACGGATAGGGTTTGCCGAAAAGGTGCTCGCCCTCGAACATCCTGGTCACCCAGAGCATGGCGTCCTTGCCCAGTAGAATACTGGACTCAAAGAACATGTGACCCCAGATGAATAGCACCAATAGCAAGCCGGTAGCGCTTTGCATCAGGTCCAGCCTCGCGGGCCAGCGATTAAGCCTGTGGTTCATTGTTGCGGCAACTCTCACGAACTCCCGGTCATTCTAGACAAGGCGGCGCCTGTCTGCCCTTGTCATGGCTCAAGAAATCACGTGATCGCGGGAGCGGCTGTGCTTCTGTATACTTCTGGTTTCTGATGTTGTCTCGATTCCCGTATAGAGTTTGGCCATGACTGACCAGGACCTGATTCCCGCTGTGCAAATCGCCAGCGGCCAAAAATTTGTCAATGACAAGGGCATTACCGCCATCAAGGACGGCATCAAAGCCAGTGGCCGCGATGCGGACCGCCTGGCCAAACCGGACTGGTTGCGCATCCGTGTTCGCGGCGGCAAGACCTACGATAAAGTCAAGGAAATTGTCCATGAACATCGCCTGGCCACCGTCTGTGAAGAGGCCAAGTGCCCCAATATGAGCGAGTGCTGGAGTTCCGGTACTGCCACTATCATGCTGCTGGGGGACGTTTGCACCCGTGCCTGTCGGTTCTGCGCGGTCAATACCGGCAACCCCAGAGGTTGGTTGGATCCGGATGAACCCGCCAACACGGCGCGGTCGGTGCAACTGATGCAGCTCAAGTACGTGGTGCTGACTTCGGTAAACCGCGATGACCTCGCCGACGGTGGGGCGGGGCAGTATGCCGCCTGCGTGCGCAAGGTAAAGGAGGTCAACCCGGAGACGGCGGTCGAGGCACTGACGCCTGACTTTCTCGGTGTGCTGGCAGATGTGGAAACCGTGGTTGACTCCGGCATCGAGGTGTTTGCCCAAAACGTGGAGACGGTGAAGCGCCTGACCCACCCGGTGCGTGATCCGCGGGCCACCTATGAGCAGACCCTGGCCGTGCTTGCACACGCCAAGCGTTACCGCCCGCAGGTGCTGACCAAGACCAGCCTGATGCTGGGCCTGGGAGAAACGGAGGAGGAGATACTTGAGTGTATGGATGACCTGCGTGCGGCCGGCGTGGATATCCTGACGTTTGGCCAGTACCTGCAGCCGACAGCCAATCACTATCCCATTGACCGTTATGTCACCCCGGAAGAGTTTGAGACCTACCGGCAGTGGGGGCTGGAAAAAGGCTTTATGGAAGTGGTGTCAGGGGTTTTCGTGCGCTCCAGCTACCGCGCCGAACAGGTTCTGCAAAAGAATAACGTCGGCCTTTAGCCGCTACGCTGCCGGAATTTCCGGCAGCGCAAAGGATGCAGTGAGCCGAAACGGCACCTACTCCTTGCCGGTGACTCTGGCCAGGCTGCTGTTTATCTGTGTTGCCCAGCTGTTGAATACGCGCTGTACTTCCGCACGATTGGTCACGCTGTTGTTCATGCCCCAATGATTGGAGCTGGAGCGAGCGTCCTTGAACAGCGCCAGCACTTCTCCTGTCTGTGAATCGCCAAACGCCACCGCCACGGCGATACTGCCGGCGCCCTCGGTAATCACGTAACTTCTGCCCGCGGTGCGGGACATATTGTCATCCTTGGCCGCGGCCGGGGCCAGCCCGGTGATCATTGCGCCAATCTCAATCACATCATCGCCTGGCTCGGTGACCAGGGGAAAATGGCCGCGCTCTTGCAGCTGTTTCTCCATCGCCTTGTAAAACATTTCCTGCAGGGCCAGCTTGTCGTCGTCGGTCAGCTCCCAGTCGCGGCGGTTTATCGCTGAACCGCTCTTGTCGGGCTGCACGATCTCAATGTTGTCCACCCCCAGCGGCCTGAGCAAAATCTTGCTGTAGCGGGTAAAGTCTGCATCCGGGTCGACATAGGCGACTTTGGCGCGACTGTTGTCCACGCGGTGCAGGTTGTCACCAATGACCTCCGCATCTGCACCTGTCTGTATCTCCGGTGTGCTGCTGCACCCGGAAACCAACGCGGCAATACCTGCCGCTGCCAAGAATTGCTTAATCATGCTGTCACCTTGTGTCGCTGTGTTTTTAGGATTTGCTGAAGTTAAAAGCGTGCGACAATATTACCCATGTTGCCCCATTCTTCAACAATCCTTTCCGCCTTGACTGCCGAGCCTGTGCTCGGGGTTGATATGTCGAATGTTTCGGTTTTACGGCTGGACCTCACCGGCGGGCTTGCGCCGGGCAACAAGCACTATAAATTGCGCGACAGCCTGGCCAGCGCCAGCGCATCAGGCATGCGGCGAGTACTCAGTTTCGGGGGTGCCTGGTCCAATCACCTGCACGCCCTGGCAGCGGTGGGTGCTGAGCTGGGACTGGAAACAATCGGGGTCGTGCGCGCCGGAGAGAGGGACACGCCGATGTTAGAGGACGTGCGTCGCTGTGGTATGCGCGTTGTTGCTGTTTCCCGCCATGATTACCGACGCCGCCACGACAGCGACTGGTTGCAGGTTCTTGAACAACGCTATGGTCCTTGTCTTATGATCCCTGAGGGCGGCGCCAGTGCACAGGGCGTGCGCGGTTGCCTGCAAATTGCGGAACTGGTCAACGCCTTGGGTAGACAATTTTCGCGCGTGCTGCTGCCGGTCGGCACGGGTACCACGCTGGCGGGCATGGTCGCCGGACTGCGCGCGGATACGGAAGTCTGTGGTGTCTCGGCCCTGAAGGGGGCCGTCGACCTCGAGTCGCGCATCCATCAGGCCCTGGCCGATGCAAACTTGCCAGCGCAAGCTCCCTGGCGAATCCTGCATGACGCGCATTGCGGTGGGTTTGCCCGCACCAATGCCGGGTTGCAAACGTTTATGCTGGCGTTTGAGCAGGTGCAGGGTATTGCGCTGGAACCCGTCTATACCGGGAAAATGCTCTACGCACTGCATGCCCGCCTGGCACAGGGGCAGTGGTCCTCTGCCGAGCCGATTCTGGCCGTGCACACCGGTGGTCTGCAGGGGCGCAGGGGCTATAGCTGGTTAACCTAGAACAGCCAGTGCAGTCCTGTACGGCGCAGGTCGGTGAACAGGTCCCGCTGGTTACCTGTGGTGCGCGCCTTGATGCCACCCAGCTCACGGACGGCGGCACGCAGTTGCAACCACTCTGGTGTCCCCCACAGGTAAGACTGTGCTTTGAGCCTCTCAAACTCCTCCACCAATTCATTGCGCAGGTCTTCACCGGCAAAGAAGAAGCCCATCTCGTTATTAAAGAGTCTCGAGCGGTAATCCAGGTTGGTCGTCCCTACGAAACCCCACTGGTCGGCGAGAAAGAATTTCGCGTGTAATTTGCCATAAGCCACGTTCCCGCCCAGGGTGTCGGCGTCCAGTCGCCCCGTCTGGTAGATGCGAACCCGTGGGTTGCTCACCAGGCGCTGCCATTTTGAGCTTCCAACCAGCTCAGGATTGAGTTCACTGTACTCCAGATTTTTCAGCCACTGCTTTTGCGTTTCCGCGTCCAGTAACAGACTTGGGGCGGTGTCCATATCAATGATGGCCTGGGCAAAAAAGTTGTCGCTGGTCAGGACTGAATTGGTGATGATTTCGATGCGATTTTCAGGGTGTTTTTCCAGCCAGGTCTGCAGGTTGTCTGAGCCGTCGTGATAGACGGCGCCGTCATCCCGTTCATATTTGGGGATGAACAGGTAGGGGGACACGACGCGGACGGTTCGATTCTCAGGGTCCAGTTGTTCCAGCCGGTTGGTGATGCTGATGATTGAGTTGGGGTTTCTTTCCAGGTTCTCATCGTACTTGGTAACGACATCGGTATTGGTGATGTTGCCCAACTCGTGTGCGAGGCGTACACGCGCCGGAAATAAATCCTGCTGCAGGTAAGCCGCCATATTGTCGTAGGCCTGCTGGAAGTCAGGCATGGCGCGCAACGCAGCCAGGCTTTCGCGCATGGTCCGTCGTTGACCCGCGTAAGCCATCGATGAGCGCATTACTTTGTTGCCAGGGTATGCCAGCAGCAGACTCACGTAGTGCTCGCTGATCTGGCCAACCGATCCCGGGATATCGTCTCCCACTGGTGAGCGCAGGAGGATCTCCAGGTCCTTGTAGGCAGTGGGATCACGACTGCCGTCCTCTCGCAGCCCGTAGTAAGACAGCGATATATTGCGCCCGCCAGTCATTACCCAGGCGAGGTCAGGACTTGCGCCGTCCACGACCAGGAGTTTGTCGTGTGAACGCCGATTAATGTTGCCAGGTGATTGCGTTAAAGCGCCGAAAACCACTGCCTGAACGCGGGCCTTTTGTGTTGTCGTCTGTCCGAGGTTGTTGACGGCGAAGCCTGCATCGATGGCACAATTGCGCAAGGCTTTGAGTTCGGAGTGGCTGGAATGAAAAGAGCCCAGGGCATCGACCATCATGCGTATGTCTACCCCGCGCTGCACAGCCTCGCAAAGTGCTCCCAGAAAAGCATAGCCCACAAGGTCGCGGGAAAAGATGTAGTAAACAGCGTCTACGCTGTGCTGCGCATTATCGATCAGCCAGATTTTGGCCGCCAGCGAGTTTATGGATTCCTGGTAGCTGCTGCCGATGATCTTGCCCAGGGCGTCACTGACCGGCACGTCGGCCTCCATACCGATTGTTATAGGGTCTACTTCAAGGGCTTTGGCGTCGGCCCTCTCGCGACGTTGGTAGTGACTCTCCACTGTCATGTCACGTACCGCATCCATCGGGGGGCAATCAGGAAGGTTCTGACGGTCTGCCGGGCAGGGCGGTTGCTGTGGGTTTGCGGCACAGGCAGTAAGAAAAAGCACAGCAAGCAAAGAGCCTGTTTTTATTGCGGTTCCTGGCATCTACTCAAGACCTCATTGTTCGAGCTTCTGGTGGGACAAACGAACGGTCGCGATCACGGCGCGATGGTCAGACAAACCATCTGCGGCGGCACGATAGTCGACAAATTCGAGCTCACCGGAAGCAATAATCCAGTCCAGTCGTTTGCTTTTATAGGTTGCCTGCGTCCCTGCGTGGTCTTCCCAGGTGTGCAGGTGCCTCGCGTTCTCTGCCGCACGGGCGATCAGCATGCCTGCCAATGCTTCCGAATTGAAGTCCCCCATGATAATCACCGGGTTATTGCGCCTGTGCATGGTGTCGCTTAGTTCCGCCAATTGCTGTGCACGCACCGACTTGCGCGAGAAATCCATGTGCAACGATATGACATCTATTACCTGTTGCTCGCCCTGTGCAGTGCGCCACAGTATCTCTGCAACCGTGAAGCCCTTGCGGGCTGTGGGTGGAGAGGGGGAGAAATCGTGACTGGCAGCGGCGGCCATCGGTAACGCCGACATGATCGCGGTGCCATAGTTGGCGATACCCAACCGGGCATGGCTGCCCTGCACCCACCAGCGATAGCCTGAGGCATCCGCCAGGTAGCGGGTATGGTCGAAGTCACCGCTCCATGCTGAGTCGGTATCGGCTTCCTGCAGCGCCACCACGTCAATGTCCTCGCGTTCAAGAAACAGCGCCACTTTATCCAGGTTGCTGACGATGCCCTGCTTGCTGACCAGCAGCTGGTTGAGAGCGTCGCCCCGGCCATGGGCCAGGTTCAAACTGGCCACGCGCAGGATGTCAGAGGGCCCCTTGGGCGCGTGCATTTCCTGTTCGTTAATGGCCAGCATCTTTGGCTTGACGGTCTGGGCCAGTCCAGCGGTGCAGGTCGTCAGGAAAACCAATGCCGTCAGCAGCCCCGCAGTGGACATTACGCGCTGTCCCGACATCAACTGTGCGGCCACGCATCGGGGACAATAAACAGGCGGTGGCGCTCGTTGCCATCGGCATCGATCACGGCGGCCTGCGCCGGTCTGCCATGTTGATCTGCTGACAGCATGGCGCGCAGGGTGGCGCATTCCGTTGGCGCGTTTTTGTCTGCCAGAACGGGGGCCAGCCACTGTTCCCTGTGCAACGGCAATAGTTTGTCGCTGCCTGCGGCGGCCGGCGCCCACTCCTGTTGCAGGCGGCACCAGTGGTGCATTGGCACAGTCGGGTTGTAGCCTGCGGGGGCCGGTATTGCAGTACCCGGCGGTTGGTACAGGCGGCCCTTCATTTCAAGTTCCAGCAACGGGTCGGTAACCCCCAGGCCTGCCAGGACCTCGGCCCCCAGCGGATCCCTGGAAAGTAATACCTGGTGCGTGAGCAAACGCTGCAATTTGAGGTCCAGCCGGTCCCGGGTGTTCGGGCCCAGCCAGTTTTCATAGGCCGCGGCATCTGCGCCATCCCGGCAGCCCCGGTGCAGATAGAATTTCACCGCGAGCTCAAGGTGCACAGCGCGCTGGCGCTCGTGGCAGTAGTAAATGCAGTCAAACTCGCCGACGGTCCTGGCGCCATCCCTGACCGGCAAGTTGTGGACAATAAGGTCCACTGCCGGGTCCTGCTGCAGGAAAAAGTGCCACAGCGACTCGAAATACAGCCCCAGTCGCTTACCCTGCCTCTGGTCCAGGTGGTCCAATAGCGCTCCTGGATGAAGGTCCAGGTCATGCAGCCATGCCTTGCGGGCGGCGGTGAGGGGCAGGGCGGCGTTGTTGATCGTCTCGGTGCAGGGTAGCTCTGTGCTGATCAACAGAGGAGGCGTGAAACAGGCCCAGGCCAGGTCGCGAACGGCTGGAGTGCGCAGGGGTAGATAGAAGTTTTCGGCGAGGGCGTTCACGTGGTTATAATAGCAGCCCTTTGCCAGAATAGGCGCGGATCATGCCCGCTCCCTTTAACAAGATCGGACTCGTAGGTCGCAGCAAACAGGACGGACTGGATGTGGTGCTCGAGGAGTTGCTCACACTGCTGGCCGGTCGCGGTCATGAAGTGTTCCTGGAGAAACGACTGGGCGCGTTGGTGCCCGGCCATGGTGCCCGCCTGGGCGGCCGTGACGAGATTGGCCAGCATTCCGACCTGGTGATCGTGGTCGGTGGCGACGGCAGCCTGCTCAGCGCGGCCAGAACCCTTGCCCGTCATGACACCCCGGTGTTGGGGGTCAATCGCGGTCGACTGGGTTTCCTGACCGACATCAACCCCGACCAGATTGCCGAACAGGTGCCGCCGGTGCTGGACGGCCACTATGAAATGGAGGGCCGTTTCCTGCTGGATGCGCATGTGCACCGCGATGGTGAGATCGTCGCAGGCGCAGATGCCCTCAACGACGTGGTAGTGAATTCCGGCACATCCGGGCAGATGATAGAAATAGAGCTCTCGATCAACGGCACCTTTGTGTATCGCCAGCGTGCTGACGGACTGATTGTCTCCACACCTACCGGGTCAACCGCCTATTCCCTGTCCGGTGGCGGACCTATCATGCACCCCTCGCTGGATGCGATCGTGCTCGTGCCCATGTTTCCGCATGCGCTCAGCAGCAGACCCATCGTGGTCGACGGTAACTCCGAGATTCGTATCGATATATTGCAGCGCAACCGCACCCACCCTCCTGTCACTTGTGATGGCCAGGTTAATATGACGGCCCAGCCCGGGGACTCGGTGTTTATTCGCAAGAAGCCCCATCGGCTGACCCTTCTGCACCCGCTGGGACATAGTTTTTATGCCAGTTGCCGGGACAAGTTGCGCTGGAGCAACGCACTGGTCGACTGATGCCTGAACGCTTTCATGTTCTCAGCGTCCCACTTGGTGAGGACCTGTTGCCACTTACCGCCCTGTTGCGCGCGCGCGGTCTGCCCCACCAGATATATGAGGAAGGGGGCAGGCAGGTGCTCGTTGTGTTCCGGCAGGCGGATGTGGGTGCAGTCGCCGATCTCTATAAAGCCTGGCGATCCGGCGAGGTGCGCATAGAAACCAGCAACGGGCCTGCGCCGGTGGTGCGAATGTCGGGGGTTAACTGGCGCAGTGCACCGGTCACCGTCGTCTTTGCGCTGCTCAGTATCGGTATCTTCCTCGCTGTTCTCCCTGGGCGCTCCTGACAGCTGGTTCGCGCTACTGACGTTTACCCCATTTGATGTGGTCAGCGGCCAGCTCCGGTTACTGCCCATGGGAGAGCAGTACTGGCGCCTGGTGACGCCGATATTCCTGCACTTTGGCTGGCTGCATATCACCTTCAACTCACTCTGGCTCTGGGAGTTGGGGTCGAGAACGGAGAAAGCAGTCGGCAGCCTGAATATTCTCGGGATTCTGCTGGTGATTGCGATTCTCTCCAACGCTTGCCAGCACCTGTTCGGAGGACCCGGTTTGTTCGGTGGCATGTCTGGCGTGGTCTATGGCTTGCTGGGTTTTGCCTGGGTAGCGCCGCAATTGCAGCCTCGCTGGCAGATCCAGCCGTCCAGGCCGATCATGCTGTTCATGGTGGGTTGGCTGGTGCTGTGCCTGTTTGGTTTGGTGGAAATGCTTGGATTCGGCTCTATCGCCAATGCCGCACATCTTGGCGGGCTTATCAGTGGGCTCGTGTTGGGCCTGCTGTTGGGCGGCCTGTCGCGCATGCAGCATCCGGTTTGATGGCGGCGGATTTCTCCCGCCCGGGCACCACACATTCATGCTGATCGGGGGTATAATCCCGGGCTTTTCCTGCACCTGGAACTGTCCATGGATTACCAGCAAATGATCGAGTCCATGACGCCGCAGATATTACGAAAGCCTGCGGCGCGCGGTAGAACTCGGTAAATGGCCGGATGGCAAGAAAGTGACGCCCGAGCAGCGCGAACACGCCATGCAGGCCATTATTGCCTGGGGTGAGCGGCACCTGGCCGCGGCTGAGCGTGTCGGCTTTATCGACAAGGGTCACAAGGCCGGAGACAGCTGTGAGATGACCCGCACCGAAACGCCCCTGAACTGGAAAGATAGGAGCAACACGTGGCTGAAGCTACTCGCGCGCGGGTAATGTGCGCAAAATGAAAACCGAGTTGGCAGAGCCGGTGCAATACACGATGCTGCTGGGTGACACAGCAGTGCCCCTGAACCGTATCTTGGGCGGCAGCTGCAGCTGGACTACCAGGGTGTGATCAACTGCGTTCACTGTGACCGCAAAACCAACAAGAGTTTCAACCAGGGCTACTGTTATCCCTGCTTTCAGGCGTCTGGCCCAATGTGACAGCTGTATCATGTCAGCCCGAAAAATGCCATTACGCCGCAGGGCACCTGCCGCGAGCCCGAGTGGGGCGAGCAGCACTGCATGATCGACCACATGGTCTACCTGGCCAATACCTCCGGCCTGAAGGTCGGTATTACCCGCGGCAGCCAGGTGCCCACGCGCTGGATGGACCAGGGCGCGACGCAGGCGCAGCCGATCTTCCGCGTGGATACCCGTCATGCATTCGGGGCTGGTGGAAACGCTGTTCAAGGACCATGTCGCCGACAAAACCAACTGGCAGGCGATGCTCAAGGGCGATGCCGAGCCCTGCGATCTGGAGCAGGCGCGCCAGCGACTTGGTGGCAGACTGTGCCGCGGAAATGGTGCGAGCTGCGCGCAGCAGCTCGGCCTGCAGTCCATCACCGAGCTGCGAGAGCGCCCAGGAGACGCGCATCAGCTATCCCGGTGCTGGAATATCCGGCCAAGGTGAAATCATTCAACCTGGACAAGACGCCGACAGTCGATGGCACGCTGATGGGCATCAAGGGCCAGTACCTGATATTCGATACCGGCGTCATCAATATGCGCAAGTACGGCGGCTACCAACTGTCGCCTGTCACCAGACTGAACTGAGGATCCCTATGCGAGATGCCCAACCCGGTGCGATTTACCTGAAGGACTACCGCCGCCCCGCTTACCTGATAAACCGCACCGAACTGCACTTTGAGCTGGACGAGGATGAGCGCGCATGTCACTTCGCGCCTGCACCTGCTGCGCTCGTCCGGAGCTGGCGGTGAGCGGCGCTGGAGCTGCACGGGCAGGAACTGGAGTTGCTGCCGGTCAGCTATCGATAGCCAGGTACTTGCCGGCGATGCAGCTACCGGTCAAACGGACGACAGCCTGGCTATCGCACAGTGTCCGGAGCAGTGTGTGCTGTCCTGTGAAACCCGCATTCGCCCGCAGGACAATACCTCGCTGGAAGGGCTGTACAAGTCCCACAGCATGTTCTGCACGCAGTGCGAGGCAGAGGGCTTTCGCAAGATAACCTATTACCTTGACCGCCCCGATGTCATGAGCGTGTTCACGGTGACTATTGAGGCAGATGCCAGCGCGCTACCCGGTACTGCTCAGCAACGGCAACCTGTTGGAGAGCAAAGCTTGCCGGACGGGCGGCACGGCAGGTCCTGTGGCACGACCCCTTCCCCAAGCCCTCCTATCTGTTTGCCCTGGTAGCGGGGGACCTGGCGCATATCGAGGACACCTTCAGGACCGCCAGCGGGCGATGACGTTACCCTGCGCATCTACGTGGAGGCCAAGGACCTGGGCAAATGCGACCACGCCATGGATTCACTCAAGCGCTCGATGCGCTGGGACGAAGAGGTGTTCGGGCGCGAATACGACCTGGATATCTTCAACATCGTCGCCGTGGATGACTTCAACATGGGCGCGATGGAGAACAAGAGCCTCAATATTTTCAATACCTCCTGCGTCCTGTGCCAGCCCCGACACTACGACAGACCAGGGCTACCAGCGGGTGGAAGCCATTGTGGCGCATGAGTATTTCCATAACTGGAGCGGCAATCGCGTCACCTGCCGGGATTGGTTCCAGCTCAGCCTCAAGGAGGGCTTTACCGTTTTTCGCGACGCCGAGTTTTCCTCGGACATGGGCTCGCGCACGGTAAAGCGGGTGGAAGACGTGACCCTGCTGCGCACGGCGCAGTTCGCCGAGGATGCCGGCCCCATGGCGCACCCGGTTCGCCCTGACTCGTTTATCGAAATCAATAACTTTTACACACTTACCGTCTATGAAAAGGGTGCTGAAGTGGTGCGCATGATCCACACCTTGTTAGGGGCAGAAGCCTTCCGCGCCGGCTCTGACCTGTATTTCGATCGGCATGATGGCCAGGCGGTGACCTGCGAAGACTTCGTCTGTGCAATGGAAGATGCCAGCGGGGTGGACCTGCAGCAGTTCCGGCGCTGGTATTCCCAGGCGGGCACACCGCAGTTGAGCATTCGCGACCGTTACGACGAGGCGGCGCAGACCTACACACTGGAAGTGTCGCAGGCCTGTCCGCCCACGCCCGGCCAGGCAGAGAAGGCGCCCTTTGTGATTCCGCTGGCAATGGGCCTGTTGGGCGATGCAGGTAATTTGCCCCTGCGCCTGCGCGGCGAAACAGCCGACCCGGAAACGGCCGACAACACGCACCAGGTATTGCTGGTCAACCAGTCTTCCCAGCAGTTCGTTTTCGAGGGTGTGGCGGAGCGACCGGTGCCATCCTTGCTGCGCGGTTTTTCCGCCCCGGTGCGAATGGATTACAACTACAGCCGTGAAGCACTGTGTCAGTTGATGAGCCGCGACGATGACGGCTTTGTGCGCTGGGACAGTGCGCAGACCCTGGCCATTGGCGTGATTACGGAGGTGCAGCAACAGCTAGACTCCGGTCAACCGGTCCTGGTAGATCCCCTGTTGCTGGGCGCCTGCAGTCAACTGCTGGCAGACGAGTCGCTGGACCCCGCCATGGTCGCAGAAATGCTCACGCTACCCAGTGAAAACTACCTTGCCGAGTTGGCGGGAGAGGGTGAAGCAGACGTGGATGCGATTCACAACGCTCGCCTGGCGGTGCACCGTGCCATCGGTGAGTGCATGACGGCTCCGCTGCTCAAGCGCTACCACGATCTTGCGGTTGCTGATGCGTATGCCGCCAGTGGTGAGCAGATCGCCGCGCGAGCCCTGCGCAACCTCTGCCTGGCCTATCTTGCCCATGCCGACAGCGCGCACCTGGACCTGGCGCGTGCGCAACTGGAGAGCGCAGACAACATCACGGATCGCCTGGCGGCATTGAAAGTGCTCGCTTTTTACGGGCAGGAAAGTGACTGGTCAGAACCGATGGCTGCGTTCTACCGGAGCTGGGGTCATGAGTCACTGGTGGTCAATCAATGGCTCGCCCTGCAGGCGGCCATGCCCGATAGCGGTGCCACTGCGCGCGTGCGCGAGCTGATGCACCATCCTGAGTTTGACCTGCGCAACCCCAACAAGGTGCGCTCGCTGGTGGGTACATTCGCCGGCCAGAATCCGGTCAATTTCCATCGGCCTGATGGCGAGGGCTACCGTCTGCTGGCGGACATCGTGGCGCAGCTTAACGGTACCAATCCGCAGATTGCCTCGCGCTTGCTGGCACCCCTGACCAAGTGGCGTTACTACAGCGGTCGGGCTGAGTTAATGCGCGGTGAACTGGACAGGCTGGCAGCCCTTGAAGACCTTTCCCCGGACGTGTACGAAGTGGTGACCAAATCACTGGGATAAGCCCAATGGTTGTCGCGTCGTGACGGCTTGCAACTAGGCGCCGGGATACAGGCTTAGCGTTTCCTCCTGCTGCACTTTCCCTCGCCTGTGCTGAGCTTGCAGGTGTTCAACAATGCTGCGCAGATGGTCACCACGCCAGCCGTGTTCTTCGCTGCCGTACAGTGCCCGCTCCAGCTGCTCCAGTTCCGCCGTCAACTCGCCGTCGTTCATCGCCGCTGCTGCCTGCTGCAGCGACGTAATGCTGCTGTCGTCGGAGCAGGCGGCTGCCCAGTCGATGACAGCCCTGCGCGCCGCGCCGGCCTGGTCTGAAGCACAGGCCGCCAACAGTGACTTATAGGCAGCTTTGGTTGATGGCGGTGCCGGGGCCTTGTCCGCTGCCGCAACGGTCGGTCGCCTGCCGCGCAGCCACCACAGTAGTGCGGTCAAGGCCCAGCCCAGCGCGAAACACAGTGCCAGTATCTGCCAAAGCAAGGTCGATGCCGGCTCCGCTGAGGGAGTACCGCGGCCCGTGGCGGGGTCAGGCAGGCTCGCAGGTTGCACCGGCTCTGCGCTCGCCGGGGCAACCTGCAGGGTGCGTGCGGGGACAACGGCTGTGCGCAGGGTCCCCGTTTCTGTGTCCCACCAGGGTATTTCAACAGCGGGGATCTCGATACTGCCGGCACGGGTTGGCACGATGGCCACGCTGTCGCGCCTTGAGCCCAACAGGCCACTGGATATCTCATCGTCGCCGATGGAGGGCTGGTCGGGATAATGCTTGATGCCCTGCATGGGGGTGAACAGCACTGGCGGCAGTTGTGCCCCCTGTACACCCTCGCCGCGCAGCCTGATAGTGCGGGTCACCGACTCGCCAGCGCGCAATTGGTCGGTATCTGCGGACCACTCTTCCTCTACGACCAGGTTGCGGGCGGGAAGCCAGTTGGGTCCGGCGAAGGTGGACGGTTGCGGCAATACTTCGATTTGCAGAGGCTCGCTGCGCAGACGCAGCAAGCGTCCCCGATTGCTATCGAAGAGACTGCGGCGCGGTGTGCTTTCGCGCGCAGAGAAACTTTGTGCCGGTATGTTCAGCACACCACTCTGTTCCGGGAATATGGCATAGCGCACTTCATGTACCAGCCACGGACGGCCGTTAACCCGGCGTTGGAAAGATTTCTGCTCAAGCGGCACCACGAAGGCATCGGGAAGCGTCAGTTCGCTGATGCTGCGATCATCCAGGTTGATGGCCTGCTGCAGGCGCAGGGTGAGTAGCACCTGTCCCTGTACGTAAACGCTGTCGCGATCCACGGTAGCTTCAAACAGGACAGACTCTTCTCCCGGGGCCACCTGCGGCGCATCGCTGACACGCACCAGGATGGCCTCGGTGCGCTTGCTCCCAATGACAAAAGGCGGTATTTGCAGCTGCCCGGTGCGCAGCGGGGTAATCTCCATTTGCAGCTGGCGATTGTGCGTGCGCCTGCCGTTGACAATGCTGGTGTTACTGCGCGTGCTGCGTGACAGCACCTGAAAATCCTGCTGCAACGCGTCCAGACTGATGGAAGACAGGTCCTCGTCGTCCTCGGTAGCGCTGATCACCAGCTGCAGTGTGTCCCCAAGAAGGACGTCGCGGCGATCAACGCTGGCCTCCACAGCCGCTTGCACTGCCGGGCTGGCGGTCAGCAGCAGTAACAGCAGCGACAGCAGTAGCGGCCTACCAGTCTGTTTCATCATCTATCGTTTTCCCTTCCAGCAAACGCTGCTGGCTCTGGTAGCGAAACTTTTGCCGTAGCAGGCCGGCGGGGTCATCCGGTACGCGGCGCAGCCACTGTTCCATAGCCTGGTCTTTTTCTGCGTCGGCCTGTTGCGACTGGGCATTCAATGCTTGCTCGGGCGCAGCCTGCTCCTCACCCGGTTGTGCCTCAGGACTGGCCTGTTGAGCGTCATTGTCTTGTTTTTCAGCCTCTTCGGGTTCTTGCGCAGGTTCCGGCTTGTTGTCTTGCGACGCGTCTTCGCCTGGCCGGGACTGTTGCTCCGGCGGTGCGGGTTCACCCTGTTCGTTGTCCGGCGGTGGCGACTCCTGGTTCCCGCCGGTTTGTTGATCCTGCTGTGACTGGTCCTGCTGGCCCTGGTCTTGCTGATCCTGGTTTTGCTCGCCCTCACCCTGCTGCTGTTGCTGCTCCTGTTGCTGCTGCAGGGCTTCCAGCAGCGCCAGGTTTTCCTGCGCATCGCTGCGCTCTGGCGCTCGCTGCAGTGATTCTTTATAAGCGGCAATGGCCTCTTCCAGCTGGCCGGATCGGGCCAGGGCGTTGCCACGGTTATACCAGGCGTCGGCGCTATCCCCATCGGCGAAGCGCTGCGCTGCCTGTTCATAGTCACCGGCGCGATACGCCGCGGTGCCAGCCCAGTCGCTGTCTTCGAACAGCTGTGCCGCGGCTTCACTATCCTCCTGCTGCAGGGCGCGCTGACCCTGCTGATCGCGGGTTAGCCAGAGATCTTCCCAGAGACCCGCCTGCGCCGGTTGTGGCAGTGGCAGGGCGAGCAGCGGTAGCAGGCAGACGACCCAGCCGCGGCGGAACAGCGCCAGCGCTACCGGCAATAGCAGCAGAATCAGTAGATACCCCTGGTCTTCCCAGGTGTCGGCAGAGCGGTCCAGCGCCAGCGTCTGTCCGGGCAGGTCCAAGGCGGTCTCTGCCAGCAGGTAGTCAAGGTCGCTGTCATCGATTTGCATGCGCATATAACGTCCGCCGCTGGCTGCGGCCAGTGCCCGCAGGTCACCTTCTTCCAGGGCAGGCATAACGATGGCGCCCTGGCTGTCCTTTAAAAATCCGCCTCGTGGCAGGGGTAGCGGGGCGCCCGTGGCGGTGCCTATGCCCATCACCGAGAGCGCCATGCCAGTTCCCTGCAGTACGTCAGTAACGCCGCGACTGTCGCTGGCAGAGACGCCGTCGGTCACCAGCAGTATCCGGCCCTGGCGAATGCCGGCGGAGTGCAGCAAGCCCAGCGCCTGCTCCATCGCCGCCGCCGGTTGCGACCCGGGCACCGGCATGATGTCCGGGTGCAGGGCCGGCAGCAGGTTGGCAATGGTGGGCGTGTCGTCGGTTAGTGGCGTCACAATATGGGCATCGCCGGCGTAAGCGATCAAGCCCGTTTGTCCCTCTTTCCTGCGCTCCAGCAAGTCCAGCAGTTTCTGTCTGGCGCGGTCTATACGTGACGGGGACAGGTCCCCGGCGGTCATTGAGCGGCTGAGGTCCAGTACCAGGATCAGCGCATCCTGCTTCTGGTGCACGGGTTGCGGAATCTTCTTGAAGCTGGGGCCGGCGGCGGCAATGGCAGCCAGGGCCCAGGCCAGAAGTAGTGCGGGAACCAGGTTGCGTTGCACCTGTTGGCGGCCCTCGTCGATCAGGTAGGGCAGCAATTCAGGGGCGATGACGGAGCTCCAGCTGCCGCTGCGATTGCGTACCCGCCACAGCGCGGCAGCGAGTATCGCTGCGGGCAACAGGGCCCATAGCCATTCCGGGCGCAGCAGGTGAAAGCTCATACTGCTTCCTCACTGTCACGGGCGTACCGCCAGTTCGCGGTCTGCCATAGATGACGCAGTGCCAGCAGGAAGCTGATAGCCATAGCCAGCAGTAAGGGTAAATAACCCAGGGCCTGTCGCGGGCGGTAGCTGGCAGTGTCGACTTCTATCGGCTCCAGTTGGTCCAGCAAACGATAGATGCTGGCCAGTTCTGCCGGGTTTCGGGCGCGGAAATAGGTTCCCCCGGTGAGCTCTGCAATTTTTTGCAAGCCCGATTCGTCAAGCTCTGCGGAGGGGTTGATCTGCCGCGAGCCGAAGCTTGAGCCAAACAGCCCGGGCATGGTCAGGCGGTCGGCACCAATACCGATGGTGTAGATGCGGATGCCCAGGTCAGCGGCGAGCTTTGCCGCGTCCAGCGGCTGCACCGAGCTGGCGGTGTCCTTGCCGTCACTGAGCAGGATCAGTACGCGGCTCTCGGCTGGCCGTTCCCGCAGGCGTTTGACAGCCAGGCCGATGGCGTCACCGATAGCGGTCTCCTGGCCGGCAAAACCGATCTGCGCTTCCAGCAGGAAACGACGCACGGTGGCCGTATCAAAGCTCAGCGGAGACTGCACGTAGGCATTGCTGCCGAACAGGATGAGTCCAAGGCGATCACCCTCGCGTTGTTCGATGAAGTCGCTGCCCACCTGCTTTACCGCGCGGATGCGGCTCACCAGCTGGTCGGACATCTCCATATCCTCCAGCTTCATCGACCCGGAGATATCCACGGCAAGCATCAGGTCCCTGCCGCTGTTGGGAAGCTCAATGGCCTCACCTATCCAAAGCGGCCTGGCTGCGGCGAGCAGCAGCATTAGCCACAACAGCCACAGGGCCAGTGCCGGCAGTCGCGCTGCGTGCCGGGTACCGCTGGACTGGGTTGCGCTGAGTTGCTGCCATTGCTCAAAGAAGGGGGCGCGCAGCGCGGGTTCGCGCCCTTGCAATGGCGGGGCGAGTCGCCGCACCAGCCAGGGCAGGGGGAGCAGTAGCAGCATCCAGGGCCATTGCCACTCGATCATGGTGCCACCTTGTGGCGTGCCACCCAATGTGCGGCAAGCTGCAGGTGTTGCTCCACGTCAATGTCCTCGACGCTGCGCTGGTACTGGGACTCGAGTGCCGTGAGCGTGAATTGGCTTTCGCTGTCGATGTGGGCATTGAGGAATTCCTGCCAGCCCGCACCGCTGACGGCGGCGATGTCCCGTCGCGGATAGGCCTGCAGGGCAACCGCCTTGAGCAGCGCGTTGGTCTGGCTCAGGCATTGCGCGGCATCGCCCGACGCCTGCCATTGTTTGCGAATAGAGATCAACGCGCGCGTGCCCAACCGGCGGTAGGCGTTTTGTCGGTGGCGACGCAGCAACCACCAGCCGCCCACTAACAGGCTGGCCAGCAGCAGTGCGAGCAATAACCACCAGCCCGGGGCCGGCGGCCACCAGCCAACCGCGGCCGGGTCGCGCAGCGGATGCAGTTGGGCCAGGGGGTCTGCGGGGTTCATCGGCGCGACTGCCCGTAATAGGTCTGCAGCAGGGTCAGCGGTGCGGCATCGGTACTGGCCTGCAGTAACGGTATGCCCAGCCGCTGCAGTTGACTTTGCAGGGCTGCCTCGCGTTCACGCACCGCGGCAACATGGCGTTGGTGCAGGTTGCGGTCTGCGGTATTCAGTTCGCTGCGCACTGTGCCGTCGGTGACCGCGTAGCGGCCAGCTCGCGGCAATCTCGCTTCCAGCGGATCGGTGCAGGCCAGGGCTGTGACCTGCGTGTGTTGTGCCAGCTGGAACAGGTGTTTGGCCGCATCGTCACTGGTCGCACCGTGAAAGTCACTGACCAGGTAGATGTTGCTCCCGGGTCTGGCGATGCGGCGCAGGTTTGCCAGCATCCGGGCAAAGCTGTCTTCACTGTCAGTGCCCGCTAGCGGCAGTGCCTGGTTGTAAGTTGCTATTTCTGACAGCAGGGCCAGCACGGTGCGCCGCGAGCGGCGGGGGCGCAGCTCGCGGTGGCTGCGGCCATCGAACACCAGTCCGCCCACCCGGTCGCCGCCGTCCAGTGCAGCCCAGCTCAGCAGGCTGGCCAGTTGCGCAGCCAGCACCGATTTGAAACAGTGGCTGGAGCCGAAAAACATGCCCCTGCGCTGGTCCGTCACCACAATAACCGGTCGCTCGCGCTCTTCCCGGAACAGCTTGGTGTGGGCGTCGCCGGTGCGCGCGGTGACGCGCCAGTCAATGCTGCGTATATCGTCGCCCGGTTGGTAGCTGCGCACTTCCTCGAAGTCGATGCCGCGGCCACGGAAATTGGACTTGTTGGGGCCGGTGAGGCTGCTCAAGGCGCGATTGCGGCGAGCGAGCTGCAGTTGCTTCGCGGGAAAGCGCAGGGCAATCAGCGCCTCCAGAGACGTGTACGCGCCCTTTGCCGGTGCGGCGATATCAGCCTTTTGCATCAACCTACGGGAACCAGCGCCAGTAATTCCCGGATCACCTCGTCAGGCGTGATCCCGGCGGCCTCTGCCTCAAAGCTGAGCAACAGGCGGTGGCGCAATACATCCGCTGCCACGGCCTGCACATCGTCAGGGCCAACAAAGTCACGACCTGCGAGCCAGGCGTGAGCGCGCGCGCAACGATCCAGGGCAATTGTGGCCCGCGGACTGCCGCCGTAGTCTATCCACTGGGCCAGTTGTTCACTGTAGCGATCCGCAGAACGGGTGGCGATGATCAGCTGCACAATGTAATCCTCCACCGCGGGAGACATGTGCATCGACAGCACCTCAGCCCTGGCCTGGAACACGCTCTCCTGGGGCAGGGGGTTCGGGCTTTCACCCGCCGGCGCGCTGGCTTCAGCGCGGGTCAGGCGCAGTATCTCTGCTTCAGCGGTGGCGTCCGGATAGTCCACGTTGACGTGCAACAGGAAACGGTCAAGTTGCGCCTCTGGCAATGGATAGGTGCCTTCCTGCTCGATCGGGTTCTGCGTCGCCATCACCAGAAACAGCTCGGGTAGGTCATAGGTCTCGGAGCCCACGCTGACCTGGCGTTCCGCCATGGCTTCCAGCAACGCGGACTGCACCTTTGCCGGTGCCCGGTTGATTTCGTCCGCCAGCACCAGGTTGTGGAATATCGGGCCGCGCTGGAAGTGGAAACTACCCTGCTGCGGGCGATAGATCTCGGTGCCAGTGACATCCCCGGGTAGCAGGTCCGGGGTGAACTGTATGCGCTGGAAGTCCCCCTCGATGCCGTCTGCCAGGCTTTTCACCGCACGGGTTTTGGCGAGCCCGGGGGCGCCCTCTACCAGCAGGTGGCCGTCGGCAAGCAGGGCGATGATGAGGCGTTGTACCAGATGGGACTGGCCGATAATCTGGCCGCTGAGCCATTCTTGCAAGGCCCTGACGTCTGCGTTTGCCAACCCGTTCTCCTGTTCTCTACTTGTGGTTTGTCGGTGCTCAAGGGCAGGCATTGTAGCGCACCCTGTTGCAGGGTCCAGCTTCGCCAGCTTTAAGCGGATTCTGTGACTTTTCACCGCAGGAAAAGTTCCAGTCAGGGCACTATGGTGCAAGGCTTTGGTCTAGACTTGGGGTGGTCTCGAATACCTGATCGAGCTCTGTGAATTGACAGGAATAAAAACAATGATCTGGGAAAATATGAAGAACAGCCTGCTGGCTGATCTTGATACACGTGTGCGGGCAGAGGCTGATCCGGCCTCCGTGGAATCCATGTGTAATCTGGCGGACACGTTTTTCCGGCGCTTTGCCGCCGAGGACATGCACGGCAGAACCGTTGATAACCTCTACGGCTGCCTGCAATTCCTGCTGGAGATGATGCGGCCACCCCTGGATGAGGCGCCGAGGCTGCTCATCTTTAATCCCGAGTTGCACAAGCATGGTTGGGAGAGCGCGCGCACGGTGCTGGTTGTCCATTGCCGGGGTATTCCATTTGTTACCGCTTCGTTGCGTGGCGAGATCAATCGACGCAATTTGCCGATACGCGTTATTGCCAGTACCAACCTGGCAGTCCACCGGGACTCTGACGGCAGCCTTACCGAGGTGCTGGGACACAGTGAGGATGCGGAGGAGCACCTGCCCAGCGAGGCACTGGTCTATTTTGAGTTGGCCAGGCATTCGCGCCCGGAAGCGCTGGATGAACTGCGTCAGACGCTGCTGGATATTCTTGCCGAGGTAGAGGTGGTGGTGGACGACTTTGCTGCCATGACCGCCCGGCTGGACGATGTGGTGGCGATGATTGGTGCCAGTGATTGCGTCGAGCCCGACCTGCGCGATGAAGCCGCTGCTTTCCTTGTCTGGTTGCGCCAGCATCACATGACACTGCTGGGCTATGAATACCTGGAGGTTGACCGCACTGGGCCGCGGCCCCTGGTCAGTGCATCACAGGAGGGACGGTTGGGACTGCTGCGGTTCCGCCAGACGCGCGGCGTTGCCGATCTGGAAGCAGACCTGGCGAGCATGCCTGAAGAGGAGCTGCAACGCCGGCAGTTGAGCTTCTCCAAATCAAGGTTGCGCTCCCGGGTGCATCGCTTGACCTATCCGGATTACGTGGAGGTGCGGGAGTTCAACGCCGCTGGCGAGGTGGTGGGTCAGCATCGCTTTATCGGCTTGTATACATCCTCCGTCTACACCATGAACCCCAAGTACATCCCCATTTTGCGCCGCAAGGTGCAGGCGGTGATGGAAATGTCGCACATGGACTGGGCCGAACACGAGACGCGTGAGTTGGCTCGTGTGCTGGAACTTTATCCGCGCGACGAATTGTTCCAGTCAAGTATTGCCGACCTTTACACCACCGTAAACGCCATCAACCGCATTCAGGAGCGACGGCAGACGCGGCTGTTTGTACGCCGCGACGTGCACAATAAGTTCGTCAGTTGTATCGTCTACGTTCCCCGCGATCGCTACACCACGGAGTTGCGGGCACTCATTGGCGAAATCCTGTCCGATGCCTTTGGTGCTGAGGAGTCGGAGTTCAATACGTTCTTTTCTGAATCCATTCTTGTGCGCTGTCACTTCGTGTTGCGTGTAGATCCCGCGAGCTCCCTGGACTACGACGACGGCGAGTTGGAGGAGCGGGTCGTGCAGGCGACACTGGCCTGGTCGGACAGACTGGCCAATCGCCTGGTGGAGGAGTTTGGCGAAGAACAGGGTAACCAGTATGCCAGCCTGCTGGGCAATGGTTTTCCGCCTGGCTACCGCGATGACTTCGACCCGCGCATGGCGGTAGCGGATATAAGAAAGTTCCTGCGCCTGGCGCATGGGGAGCGACTGGCGATGTCGCTTTACCGGCCACTGGATGCGGGTGAGGACGCACTGCGCCTGCGTCTCTATAACGCGGGTTCCAGCCTGCCACTCTCCGATGTGCTGCCGATACTGGAGAACCTGGGCCTGCGGGTGGTCAATGAGCGCCCCTATGGCGTTCGCGCGGCCACCGGCGAGACCTACTGGGTGCAGGAATTCACCATGCTCTATGGCCTGGCCAAGACGTCGACCTGGAGCAGGTAAAAGAAGAGTTTGAGGATGCCTTTGCGCGCATCTGGTTTGGCGAGGCAGAGAGTGACTCGTTTAACCGCCTGCTTATCGGCACTCGCCTGAGTTGGCGAGAAATTGCCCTGCTGCGTGCTTATGCCCGCTACCTGCTGCAACTCAATTTCCCCTACAGCGTTGAATATATCGCCGAAACCATGGCGCAGCACCTGCACATTACCGCGTTGATCGTCGAGCTGTTCCTCACGCGTTTTTCGCCGGTTTTCGATGGTGACGAGGACTGGCGAGGGGAACGCGAGCTGGACGTGGAGCAGCGTATTCTTGCCTCGCTGGAGGAGGTGCAGAACCTGGGGCAGGACCGCATCATTCGCCAGTACTGTGAAGCTGATCAAGGCGACATTGCGCACAAACTTTTTCCAGCAGGAAGAGGGCGGTGGCCTGAAGTCCTACATATCCTTCAAGCTGAAGCCCTCGGCTATACCGGATATTCCCAAGCCTGTTCCCCTGTTCGAGGTGTATGTGTATTCCCCGCGCGTCGAAGGCGTGCACCTGCGCGGTGGTAAAGTCGCCCGAGGCGGGCTGCGCTGGTCTGACCGGCAGGAGGACTTCCGTACCGAGGTGCTGGGGTTGGTCAAGGCGCAGCAGGTAAAGAACGCCGTCATTGTTCCCGTGGGGGCCAAGGGCGGGTTTGTTGCCAGGCAACTGAAGCCGCAGATGTCGCGGGACGAAGTGCAGGCTGAAGGCATTGAGTGTTACAAGCTGTTTATTCGCGGCTTGCTGGATATTACCGACAACCGCGGTGAAGTGTCGGTGGTGCGCCCGCCACACGTGGTCGCCAAGGACGATGACGACCCTTACCTGGTGGTCGCCGCAGACAAGGGCACGGCGACGTTCTCGGATATTGCCAACGGTCTCTCGGCGCAATATGACTTCTGGCTGGGTGATGCCTTTGCCTCGGGCGGCAGCGCCGGTTATGACCACAAGAAAATGGGCATCACCGCCAAGGGCGCGTGGGTTTCTGTACAGCGTCATTTCCGCGAAATGGGTGTGGATGTACAAAACGATGACGTTACCGTGGTTGGCATCGGTGACATGGCAGGTGATGTGTTTGGCAACGGCATGCTGCTCTCGCAGCGCATCCGCCTGCAGGCTGCATTCAATCACCTGCATATATTTATAGACCCCGATCCGGATGCAGCGACCAGCTATGCGGAACGCGAGCGCTTGTTTCATTTACCCCGCTCCAGTTGGGCTGATTACAACAAGGAACTGATATCTGCTGGCGGCGGAGTCTTTTCACGTGCCGCCAAATCCATAACCATTTCCGAGGAAATGCGTCAGTGCTTCGATATTGAGGCGCAGCAGCTGACGCCCAACGAGTTGATTTCGTATCTTCTCAAGTCGCGCGTGGACCTGCTGTGGAATGGCGGCATCGGCACCTATGTCAAAGCCTCTGCGGAAACGCACCTTGATGTTGGCGACAAGGCTAACGACAGTTTGCGGGTCAACGGCAATGACCTGCGGTGCAAGGTGGTAGGCGAGGGCGGCAACCTGGGCATGACACAGTTGGCGCGGGTGGAGTATGCCCTGACCGGCGGGCGCTCCAATACTGACTTTATCGATAACGCCGGCGGCGTGGATTGCTCCGACCATGAGGTCAATATCAAGATCCTGCTCAATGCTGTGGTGAAGCGCGGTGACCTTACTGAGAAACAGCGCAACATCTTGCTGGAGGAAATGACCGACGACGTGTCGCGCCTGGTGCTGCAGAACAATTATCGCCAGGTACAGGCGATCAGCCTGGTGGAAATGCAGGCCGAGGAGCGCTTTGGCGAGTACCGCCGATTCATCCAGTCTTTCGAGGAGGCGGGGCGGATAGACCGGGCACTGGAGTTTTTGCCCAGCGAGGAGCAGATGACTGAGCGTCGCACCAACGGGCAGCCATTGACCCGCCCTGAGCTCTCGGTCCTGGTTTCCTATAGCAAGGCGGTACTGAAAGAGCAGTTAATCGATTCTGACCTCGGTCTTGACCCCTACCTGGCAGGGATGGTGACAACGGCTTTCCCCCCACAGATGTTGGCGCGCTATGGCGATGAGTTGCAGGGCCACCGCCTGCACCGGGAAATTATGGCCACGCAATTGGCCAATGACATCGTCAATCGCATGGGTTTGAATTTCGTGCTGCGCCAGGCCAGGGCCACGGGCGCCTCGGCCGCGGATGTGGCGCGGGCCTACATCACGGTGATGGAGTTGTTCCACCTGCGCGAACTGTGGGACTGGATTGAACTGCTGGATCATAAGGTATCCAGCGATGTGCAAATGGACATGATGCTCAAGCTGCTGCGGCTGGTGAAGCGGGGCACGCGGTGGCTGCTGCGTAATCGCCGCCATGAACTGTTGCCGACACCGCTGGTGCAGGAGTTCAGCGGTGGTCTGGAACACCTGGGTGATGCCTTTCCCGATATGTTGCGCGGTCGTGCGGCAGAGCAGTACCAGACGTCCTATGAGTGGTATCTCGAACAGGGAGTAGGGGAAGACCTTGCAGCGCGTATCGCCGGTACCCAACAGGTCTATACTGCGCTCGGTATTATTCAGGTGTCGGGGGAAACCGAGGCGCCATTGCAGGACGTCGCACGGCTCTACTTCTTTATTGGCGAACGCCTGGAACTGGATTGGTTCAGCAGCCAGATACTGGCGTCCAAGGTTGAGAACGAATGGCAGGCCATGGCCCGGGACACCTATCTGGAGGATCTCGAGTGGCAGCAGCGCACATTAGCTGTAGGTGCGCTGCGCTATATGCCCGAAGACGGCAACCTGTTGAACTGCGTGCAGCGCTGGGAAGCAGAAGAGCAGACGTTGCTGACGCGCTGGCAAGACATGCTGTCGCAACTGCATGCCAACGAGGCTCCCGGATTTTGCCATGTTTGCGGTGGCCAATCGCGAGCTGCTGGACCTTGCCCAGAGCAGCATTCGCGGACAGGGTAGCGCCCTGAGTCAGCGCGCGGATGCTTCCGAGTCGTCAGAGCGCGCGTATCTTGTGAACGCCAGAGATTCCGGTCAGACCATCCCATTGGTCGCAGCGGCCTTCGCGCCAGCCGGATATCCAACTCTGGCGATGCGCGTCGTTTTCATGGGGACAGTAGTCCTGGCTACGCCCTGAAATGCCTGCCTGGTAGCCCTTGTCGAATGCTCTGGAATTCATGTCGCGCTTCTGTCTTCTCATAGAGAAAACCTCCGGGGGGTGACGGGGCAGCGCTCAGGCCTGCGGGAGGCGACTCCCGCACACCGCGAGCGGTGCTGGATTCAAGTTGTGGGTGCGTGTATTTGACGCAAACTGCGAAGCAATACAGCGAAGAATGCCCTCAGGCACAACCTAATAAAAGCAAAGGCGGGCAGAGTTCGCCAACAACGATTTGTTCTGAAAGCTGTGTTCCGATATAACGATTTTGCCTTTAGTGAGGTTTTCGGCGAAATCTCCAACTTGCTGCTGGCTCCGGGCAATCGCCGCTGGTACGATGTTTGGCCCGGTCTGAGCGAGGTAAACATTCCGATGTTTGAGCGCAATAAGAACAAACAGGCGTCCCCCGCGACGCCGTCCCCGAGTGCGCGGCCAGCGCCCTCGTCGTCTGCAACCCCGCCTGCGGCGACCAAAGACAGCCCTTCAACTTCAAGGAGTAGCGCCATGATAGGACCCAGTATTGAGATTAAAGGCACCGTCACTGGAGACGAGGATCTGCTCATTCAGGGAAAAGTGGAGGGCACAATAGAGTTGGGTGCCCATGAAGTCACGGTCGGTGAGTCCGGCAAGGTCAACGCGGATATCACCGCACGGATTGTGCGCATTGACGGCGAAGTCTCCGGCGATGTTCGCGGCAATGAGATGGTCATGATTTCACGTTCGGGTAATGTGCGCGGCAACATTACCGCACCGCGTATGACCCTTGAGGATGGTGCGATCTTCAAAGGTGCTATCGACATGGATCCTGGCGAGCCCGCTGCCAAGGTGGCGCTGGCGCCCAAGGCTTCGGTGGAAGCTGGATCAGCAGCACCCGAGCTGGATTTGAAAAGCGGCTGACCCTGGTAATTCGCCATTCCCATGATTGAGCAGCAGAGCAGTCAGCTGCTGCCAGAAGTGTTTGCGGCACTGGCCGAGGCGCCGCAGGTCTCGGTATTGCACATCGGTCCGGTGCAGCCGGAGACCGTGGCCTTTTTTTCGACCTTCCGTTGCACGCTCCACGTCAATGACCTCTTCGCCGAGTTGCCTTTGGCGGTGGACGAAGAGGACGACCAGTGCACCCGCCGCCAGTTGCGTGAGTTGCTGGTGTTTCCTGATGACGCGCGCTTTGATCTCTGCCTGTTCTGGGACCTGTTTAACTACCTGGACGCCGAGGCGGTAGCTGCGATTATGGACACGTTGCGACCCCACCTCGCGCCGGGTGCGCTGGCGCATTGTTTTGCCGTGCACAACACGCGCAGCCCGCAACAGGATTGTAAATACTCGATTGTTTCCCCCGCGGAACTGGCGCTCAGGCGCCGTGGCCAGCGATTGCCAGGCTATGCACCCCATTCCCAGGGACGGCTAAATACCTTGTTGGATGGATTTAACGTGCAGCGCTCAGTACTGCTGGCGCATAGCCGGCTGGAACTCTTGCTGAAAGCGGGCGCCGCCCGGGATTAGGGGCTAGTCTTCCTCGATCTCGGTACGGCAGAGTTGCATGCCCCGGGCCTGGTAATTGGCCAGTGCCGACGGGTGATCCAGGGTACAGGTGTTGACCAGAACCCGGCGGGTTGCACCCCAGTCCCAGGCCTGTTCCAGGGCCTGGGTCAGTAAAGCGCCTCCAAGGCCCTTGCCAATGAAGGGTGGAGCCAGGCCAAAGTTGCAAATTTCGACTTCATTTCCTGGTTGTTGCTGCAGCTCGAAGTACCCCGCCGGTGACCCTTCGAAATAGGCCACCCAGGTGCGTAAATTGGCTGCTTCAGCATAGTCCCGCCATTGTTGCTCGCTCCAGCCTAGTCGGTCGGTCCAATGCCAGTCGCCGCCCACCAGAGTGTAGAGGAAGCGGTTGAGGGCAAATTGCTTGACCGCGGCCTCCATCACCATAAGCCCCGGCGCCGGTGGGCTTGCCAGCAACTGGCTCCTGGAGTGCATTTCCAGATAGTAAACGCTGACCGGCAACGTGCTAGTCCTGCCAGATGATTTTTTGCCCTGTTGCGTACCACTGGTCCAGCATGGGTTCGTAGGCGGCCTCGATCACATTGCGCTTGATCTTCAGGGTGGGCGTCAGGAAGTCGTTCTCCACCTGCCAGGCTTCGCGCACGATTGCCAGGAACTGCAGCCGTTCATAGCCTTCCACTTGCGCATTGACGTCGCCAAGCAACTGCTCCAGGTGCTCGCCTGTCTTTTCGCGGAATGCTGGGTCATCAATCTTGTCCCGTAGCCCCTCCGCCAATTGCACCACAGCGTAGCAGGCGGGACGGCCGGAGCCGGCGACGCAGCACTGTTCAATGATGCTGTCTGCGCTGATCAGGTTTTCCAGCGGGACAGGAGCAACATACTTGCCTTTACTGGTTTTAAAGAGCTCCTTGACCCTGCCGGTAATGCGCAGTAGTCCGTTGTCGTAAACACCGCGATCCCCGGTTTTGAAAAACCCGTCCTCTGTCATCACCTCAGCAGTGAGGTCAGGTGCCTTGTAATAGCCCATCATCAGCCCGGGGGACTTGATCTCGATTTCACCATTGTCCGATATGCGTGATTCGACGCCCAGTGCTTCAGATCCCACGTAGCCCGGGGCTCGCTGCGTTTCGGTGGACATATGCGAATACGCGAAGTCCTCGGTCATGCCATAGCCTTCCATGATTTTCAGGCCAAGCCGGTCATACCATTTGATCAGGTCCGCAGGGATGGGGGCGGAGCCACTGGCGGCAAGGCGCACACTGCCCAGCCCGAGTCCGTCCAGCACCTTCTTGCGCACGATATTCCTGACGATGGGAATCTTCAGCAAGCGCTCCAGTTTCTCCTCCGGAAACTTCTGGAATACCCCGGACTGGAACTTGAGCCACAGTCTTGGCACGCTGATAAACAGGGTGGGGCGCGCCCGGCGCAGGTCCTGCAGGAAGGTGTCCAGTTCCTCCGCAAAGAAGACATGCACGCCCTGGTAGATGGACCCTGCCTCCACCAGTGCCCGCTCCATGACATGAGCGAGGGGCAGGTAGGAGATGATGCGGTCATCCTCGTTGATATTGAGTACCTGGCCCTGTAGCGACGCAGGTGCCGATATAGAGCCGAATGAGTGGGCAACGCCCTTGGGTCTGCCCGTGCTGCCGGAGGTGTAACAGATCAGGGCGCGCTGTTCGGCGGGCCAGACCGGGTCATCACTGATGGGCTCATTGCGGGCGATGATGTCGTCCCACTTGTCGTAGTCAGTGGCGGGCGCGAGGGGGAGAGCAATTTTGGGCAGGCTGTCCTTGACGCCGGCCTGCATGTGCTCCCAGTCGTCGAGCTTGCCGACAAACACTAACTGCGCCTCGGAGTGATCCAGGATGTATTCCACGGTATCGGCATTGAGTGTCGGGTACAGTGCCACAGTGCAGTGACCCGCCATCCAGATCGCCAGTTCAGCGATAATAAAGTGCGCGCAGTTTTTGGAGATCAGGGCGATGTTGCTGTTTGCCGGTAAATCCAGTGAGCGCAGATGGGCTGCCATGCGCCTGGCCTGGTCCAGCGTTTCACCCCAGGTATAGTCGATGACTTCCCCGTTCACGGGCTGCGTCATGAAGACGCGCTGCGGATGCCTCTGTTCCCGCTCAAAGGCGGCCTGCAGCACCAGTTTATCTGCGGTTTGGTTCATTGCGTTGCTGTCCTTTTTATTCGAATGTTTTTAATACAGTAAACCGGCGCGGCAGGCAATTATTTCGCTATTTCCAGCCTCCATGCCCGCCATCAGCCCGCGTCCGAGGCTGCGTCAAGCAATTCAACCCAGTGGCGCACCGGCACCTCGCTTTTTTCGTTCAGGTGCAGTTGGCAGCCTACATTTGCCGTCACGATCAATGTCGGCTCATCCGCCTCCAGCGCTGCCAGCTTTCGTGAGCGCAGCCGTTCGCTGCGCTCACGCTGCAGGATTGAATAGGTGCCTGCTGACCCGCAACAGAGGTGATTGTCGCGGGTAGCGGCCAGCTTGAATCCTGCTGCCTGTAGAATGCCGGTGACGATGGTGCCCTGTCCCAGCGCATGCTGCTGACTGCAAGGAGTGTGCACCGCGACCTTTTCTGCGCCGGGCTGGATGCGAAGTTTGTCCGGCGGCTCCGCGGTGATTACTTCGGCGATGTCACGGTGTAGCTCAGCAATGCGAGCAGCCCTGGCTGCGTAAGCAGGGTCTGACGCAAGCAAGCTGCCGTATTCGGCGATCATGCTGCCGCAACCGGTAGCGCAGGAGACGATGGCCTCGGCGCCGGCTTCCACTTCGGGCCACCAGGCGTCGATATTGGCGCGCATGTTATTCAGGCCCTGCTCGTGGGCTCCCAGGTGGTAGTTCACGGCCCCGCAGCATCCAGCGCGAGGTGCGGCCACCAGGCTGATGCCCAGTCGGTCCAGCAGGCGCGCGGCGGCGGCATTGGTTGCCGGTGTGGCCGCCCCCTGCACACAGCCATCCAGCACCAGCATGCGGCGCGCGTGTTGACGTGTTGGGCGCGCGCCGACTCTCTGGCGGGTGGGAATTTTCCCCGCCAGTGCTGCCGGAAGCAGTGGCCGCAACCATTGTCCCGGGCGCAGCAGGCTGGCAAACAGGGCCGGTCGCGAAAACACCTGGCGCAGCAGGGCGCGCCAGGACCGTTCAAGGAACGGGCGCGGTGCCTCAACTTCGATCATGCCCCGGCCGATATCCAGCAGGTCGCCGTACTGCATTCCCGAGGGGCAGGTGGTTTCACAGCTGCGGCAGGTCAGGCAGCGATCAAGGTGCTGGCGCGTCGGTGCCCCGGCCTCGCCTTCCTCCAACAGCTGCTTGATCAGGTAGATGCGCCCGCGTGGACTGTCCCTTTCGTCCCCGCTATCGAGGTAAGTGGGGCAGGTTGCCAGGCAAAAGCCGCAATGCACGCAGGCGCTGATCAGTCCGCTGGCTTCGGTGGCGGCCTCGTCTTTTGCAAAACGGGGGTGTAGGTCTACGTGCATGGCGTTACATCCAACTGTACAGGCGTCCGGGGTTGAAAATACCCGCAGGATCAAATGACTGCTTCAGGCGCTGTTGCAAGCGCTGTTGCACCGGGTCCAGGTCGCCGCGAACTTCAGCGCTGCGATCGCCACCGGCAAACAGGCCCAGGTGCGCTCCGGCAGGGATAGCGAGCTTGCTTGCATCACCGCGCAGCCAGCGCTGCGCACCGCCCCAATCCATGCATTGTGCATAGCCCTCGTAGTGCGGTGTATTGGGCGCCGTGGACAGCCGCCACAGTGGCGCGTCGCCAGCGAAGAAGGCGTGGTCCATTTCCCTTATCCGGGTCCAGAAATCACCCTCCAGCCGCTCGCCACCCCACAGTGTTGCCGTGTGCTGCACGGCACGCGCAGCCCCCGCGAGGCGGAGGTAAAGCCGGTTATCCACCCAGCAGGCTCCGGTGAGTGGCTTTGGCGCCCTGGCGCGCGCACACATGGTGTCCAGCGCTTGCTGGGCCGTCATTTCATAGACCAGGGTTTGGGTCGTCTCCGCCCGTGGCAGCACTTTAAGGTGCACTTCGGTGATCAGCCCAAGCGTACCCAGTGCGCCCGCCTGCAGGCGGGAAACGTCATAACCGGCGACATTTTTCATAACTTTGCCGCCTGCGTTCAGCAGTTGTGACTGGCCGTTGATCAATTGTAGTCCGAGCACTGCGTCACGTATTGAACCCCGCCAGGGGCGTGCTGGTCCGGACAGGTTACAGGCGAGCGTGCCGCCTATGGTGGCACGACCTTTGAAGTGTGGCGGTTCGAAGGGGAGTACCTGGTGGTGCTGGTCCAGTGCAGCCTCCAGTTCAATGAGAGGTGTTCCGGCCCTGGCGCTGATAACCAGTTCGTCTGGCTGATAGTCGATAATGCCGCGGTGCCCGCCCACTTCCAGCGGCGTTGCATCACAATCCCTGCCAACGAGATGGCGCTTGCTGTCGCCTGCGCGTATCGATATGCCTCGGCCCGCAGCTACCGCGTCCTGCACGGATGCCTGTAAACGCGCAAGCAGGTCAGCCATGATGATGCCTGCCTGGAAGCGCCCGGTATTCCTGGCAGCGCTTGAGGATGGGTATACCCTTGCCCGGGTTGAGCATTAGTCCGGGGTCGAATGCCTGCTTGATGTCCTCGAACTGGTGCAACTCGTTGATACTGAATTGCTTCTCCATCTGCGCCAGTTTTTCCAGACCAACCCCGTGCTCTCCGGTGATACAGCCACCCACTGCCACAGAGAGCTCCAGAATCTCCGCCCCAAACTTTTCGGCGCGGGCAATCTGCTCGGGGCAACCGCCGTCAAACATGATCAGCGGATGCAGGTTGCCGTCGCCGGCATGAAAAACATTGGCGCAGCGCAGTTGGTATTTTGCGGACAGGCGGCTGATTTCCTCCAGGACATGGCTGACCTGGCTGCGTGGAATGGTGCCGTCCATGCAGTAATAATCCGGGCTCATTCGCCCTACTGCCGGAAACGCTGACTTGCGTCCTTTCCACAGCAGTGCCCGCTCCGCGTCACTGGCCGATACCCGCAGTGTCGTTGCGCCCTGCGCGGTGAACAGGCTCTCTACCGCCGCGATGTGTTGATCCACCTCTTGCTCGGTGCCATCGAGTTCGCACAGCAACACGGCATGGGCGTCGCGGGGGTAGCCGGCGTTGGCAAAGTCCTCTGCGGCCTCTATGGCGAGGGCGTCCATCATCTCCAGGCCGGCAGGAATGATACCGGCGGCGATGACTGCACCTACCGCATCCCCGGCGGCGCGTACGCTGTCGAAACCGGCCATGACGACACGGGCTACTTCAGGAAGCGGTAGCAGTTTAACGGTAACGCCGGTGACGACGCCCAGTAACCCCTCGGAGCCGGTGACCAGTGCCATCAGGTCGTAGCCGGGACTGTCCAGTCCGCTACTGCCAAGCTCTACCCGGTCTCCCTCGGCAGTGATCATCTCTACTGACAACAGGTTGTGGACGGTCAGGCCGTATTTCAGACAGTGCACCCCGCCCGAGTTTTCCGCCACGTTACCCCCGATGCTGCAGGCGATCTGGGAGGAGGGGTCCGGCCCGTAATACAGCCCATGTGCGGCAGCGGCCTCGGAGATCGCCAGGTTTGTTACTCCAGGCTGTACCCGTGCACTGCGTGCGTCGGGGTCGATAGCCACTATCTGGTTGAGTTTTGACAGCCCCAGCAGCACGCCGTCCGGGTGGGGCATGGCACCGGCGCACAGTCCCGTGCCAGAGCCCCTGGCGACTACAGGTACTTGTAAACGATGACAGGCACGCATAATGGCCTGGACCTGGCCCACCGTTTCCGGAAGCGCCACGACCAATGGTAAGTCGCGATACAGCGCCAGCCCGTCGCATTCAAACGGTCGCTGGCTTTCCCGTTCTTCAATCAGGCAATCCTGCGGCAGGATCGCGCGCAGTTCATCAAGCAATGCTTCGGTGGCGACTTTGGCAGGTGCGCTCACGATTGCGTTGCCCTGTACTGTCCGCTGGCGGGGCGACCTTTGCCGGAATCAGTCGCTGGCTTTGGCGTTATTTGCATTGGCTTACCTGTGGTTGATTCAAGATACGATTACCCGGCACCCGGATGTTTTAGTATCCGCTTTACGCTACAGCGCCCTGTCCCGGGCCCGGCAATCCGAATCAGCGCGGTCATGGAACATATCGGGTCGGGGGTATTGTGTTCAGGCAGCTACCTTACGATGAAAACCCGGCCCGTGGAACCCTGTTCCGGGGGCGGCAACACCAGGGATATCAGCACCCCGGGTGGCTATTTTCGCCAGGGAACGGAGGTATGGCGCCTGCCGTTGAGAACCTGGCCGATAAGGCCATTGCGTACCCAGAGTTGATAGCTGACCAGGCACACTGCCAGCGTCCCTGTGCAGACCACCAGGAATTTCACTTCCGCCGGTACCGACCAGCCATGCAATAGCAGGGCGATGATGACCAAAGGGACAGAGTGCAGTATGAAAATCCAGTAAGCGCTGTCGGAAAAGTAGCGGATCCAGGCGTTGTGTTGACTGCAATGGCGACTGAACAGACCGACGAAGGCCAGCATGTAGTAACCGATTGAAAACCCTGTGGACAGGGATAACAGCGCATGCAGGGGCAGATACCTTGGGTTGCCAGGCTCGCCCTGGGTGAGCACCGTCACCAGCGCCACTGCGAAGAGCGCTGTGGCAATGAGCATATAACGCGCCCAGCGATTCGCCAGTACTTTCAGGTCAGGAAGGCGCTGGTAGAGCAGCCAGCCCGTGACAAAGCAGAGGCCGAAATAAAAATAGACGCTGAGGGAAGGCACAAAACTCAGCCTGGCGCTGATACGACCAGCCCCCTCAGCACTGCCAATACCAGACAATAGCAGGCACAGGGGCAGGAAAATGACGGCACTGTAGATGGGCGTAGCCATGGCCTGGGCGCGCAACTTCTGCTGCCATGCGCCAGGGAGTTGCGGCCAAACCCACAACCCCAGGGTGGTGGTAGCCAGGTACAGGATAAGGTAGTACAGGAACCAGAGGTTGTGCGTGTTATCCCAAAGTATCCGCGTGTTCGCGATGAGGCCCGGGTCGAAGCCGATAGTGCCGGTTTCCGATAGGGACGTGCCCACAATGCGCAGCAGGGTCATTACTGCTGCCAACGGTGGCAGGAACAGCAGGAAGGGGACAACGATTCTTTGCCAGCGATTGCGCAGCATGGCCTGTGCCCCGCGCAGGTCCAGCAGCATGGCGGTAAAAAAGCCGGAGAGCAGGAAGAAGACCGGCATTCTGAACGTATTGATGAAGAACAGCAGCACGTCCATGCTCGGCGACCTGGCCGGGTCCCAGTAATAGTCAGTCGCCGGAATCGTCAGGTATACCTGGGCGCTGTGCAGCACTACGCCCAGGCTCATCATCAGCGCGCGCAGGAAGTCCAGCCCATGTAGCCGTTGGGGGGTCATGTCGTTACTGCTCCTGTGGGCCGAAAATTGCAGCCTGCAAGACACGCTAACGCTTCATGCTGAATACAGGCTGAACGGATTTTATCGCTCAAAGGTGCACGATAACTTCTCGGCGGCAGGGTGCATGGCGATGCTCCCACAGATAGATGCCCTGCCACGTGCCCAGCAACAGCTCGCCTGCAGCAAAGGGGATGCTCAATTGCGTTGCGGTAAGCGCTGACTTGATATGGGCGGGCATGTCGTCTGGTCCTTCCAGCGTGTGGGTGTAGAGGCTATCGTTTTCCGGAACCAGGCGGTTGAGCCAGTTCTCCAGGTCCAGCCTGGCGCTGTCATCGTAATTTTCCTGAATCAGCAGGCTGGCGGAGGTATGGCGAATGAACAGGCTGCACAGGCCCTCGCGCTGCCCGCTGCGCGTGACTACATTACGGACCTGTGCGGTAAACGCGTGCAGACCCTGTCCGCTTACTGTGATATGGAGATGTTCGATCACCTTGCTGATCCCCGCTAAATGGAGAGTGCAGTTTAACCGATCCAGAGGGACAAATGTCTGTGCCAGCGGCATGGCAACACAGTAAACTGGGAGTGCATTTCGTAGGAGCGTGAGCCTTGTCCATTTCAATCTGGGTAGACGCGGATGCCTGCCCCAGGGTGATCCGGGAAATTCTGTTTCGTGCGGCCGTGCGCGTGGAACGCCCGCTTACCCTGGTCGCGAATCATGTGCTGTCTGTGCCGGCGTCAGAGTATATTTCCTGCCGACAGGTGCCCCAGGGCTTCGACGTGGCTGATGATTACATCGCGCAGCAGGTGCAGCAGGACGACCTGGTGATCACCTCTGATATTCCCCTGGCTGCCGAGGTGATTGAAAAAGGCGCCGGCGTGATTTCCCCGCGCGGTGAGCAATTCACCCGGAACAACATACGCCAGCGCCTGAATATGCGCGACTTCATGGAAACCATGCGCTCTACCGGCGAGGTGCGTGGAGGGCCGCCGGCGCTCAATGACCGGGACAAGCAAATCTTCGCCAATGCACTGGACCGCTACCTCGCCCGGCACGGTTGAGCATTCCGCAGGCACGTTGCCTATGATAGGCTGCGCCGCCACCCACCTGGATTACCCGATGAAAAAGACCCTGGCGAGATGGACGCTGCGCCTGTTTGGCTGGTCGCTCGAAGGCGAGCAGCCCGCTGCCCCGCGCTGCGTGCTGATTGCCGCGCCGCATACGTCCAACTGGGATTTTCCCCTGATGTTGTTGTATGCCGCTGCCTTTGAGATGAAGGTGACCTGGATGGCCAAGCATTCCCTTTTCTGGCCGCCACTGGGTTGGTTCATGCGTGCCATGGGTGGCATGCCGATTGTGCGCCACCGCAATGGCAACACGGTAGATGCGATGGTGGCAGCTTTCAGTGACAAGTCGAAGCTGGTCCTGGTGGTGCCGACGGAGGGTACGCGGGACCGGGTGGAATTCTGGAAGTCCGGCTTTTACCACATCGCGAGGCGCGCGGCTGTGCCTATCGTGCCCTCTTTTCTGGACTTTGCCCTTAAGCGGGGCGGTTTCGGCCCTGCCATGGCGCTTTCGGGCGATATCGTCCAGGACATGGACTATTTTCGCGATTTTTACCGTGATTACCAGGGCCGCTTCCCGGCGCTATTTGGCCCCATCCGCCTGCGCGAGGAATCTGAAGAGACGTGATCAGGCCGGTGCACTCACCTGCTGTCAGCAGTGGAAAGAAGCCTGCCAGCGCTGGTATATGGTGTGCCATAGCCGCCCCTTTTTCATCGCCACCTCGGTCTCGAAATAGTGATTCATGCGCTTCAGGTCGGCCGGGTTGTCCTTGATGGCAGCGCCTACCAGGAAATCAGTGAAGTCCTCCGCCACCATTTTACCTTCGCGGTAGTAGTAGGCATAGACGCCCATGGCATGGGCAACGGATACAGCTTCGGCCGTGGACATGACTGCCGATGCCAGGCGGTCGGTGCTGCGTCCGTCCAGTGATTGCCCATTTCGCAGTTCATGAAATATGACCACCAGCGCGCGGATAATTTCCTCGTCAGGCTCCACGTCTACCCCCGATGCCTGCAGTGCCTTCTCTGCCTCGCGCAGTACCACGCCGATTTCATCGTCCACCGATTTGATGGGGCGTATGGTTTCAAAGTTCATCCGCCGCTTGAGCGCAGAACTCATCTCGTTGACGCCCACATCGGTGGTATTGGATGTGCGCGACCAGGTTGAAGCCATCGCGGGCATAGAGTGTGCCCTGCTCACCTGCCAGCTCCGGTATCGGTGATGGAGCGCTCTGACATGATCGATAGCAGCGCGTCCTGCAGGGCAGGGGAGGAGCGGGCGATTTCCTCGTAACGCACCAGGGTGCCGGCCTCCATGCCGCGGTAAACCGGTCCGGGTATCAGTGCTTCCATACAAGGGCCTTCGCGCTCCAGGATGGCGCTATTCCAGCTGTAAAGCAGTTGCTGCACGGTCTCGATGGCGCCGCCCTGGATAACCAGGGTCGAGTTGTCACGAGATGGCGGCACAGATCAGTTCCGAGAGCCAGGATTTCGCAGTGCCGGGCTCACCCACCAGCATGGCGCCGCGCTGGGTGGCCAGGGAAATAATAATACGCGTAACGATTTCACCGGGAGCAACGAATTTGGGCGAGCTCCTGTGCCCGTCATCGCCAAGGACAAAGCTTCCACTCCGCGGGGGGAGAGCAGCCAGCCCGGTGGCCTGGGTAGGGGTCTGCCTGGCGCAGCCGCTGCCAGTTCCTGCGCGTAGTAAACTTCCGCTGGCAGGCGCTGGGCGTGCTTGCGTATCTCACTTACCAGGCCCCGCGTTTTTCCGGTGCCATGCGGTCTGAGGGCAGGATCCGGGGTAATTCGATAAGGGAATGACCCCCGCCATAACGTGAGTCAAGCGCACTGTCGCGCATAGTGGTCAGTCCCGAGTCCAGGGCGATGGCGCGCAGGCGTGCGACGGGGTACTGCAGGGAGATGGCGGTGCGAATTTCGCTGTTAACCTGCATGTACTCCACCACGGCCACCCGCCCTTGAGTGCCGCGGCCGTTGCAGGCCTCGCAGCCCGATGCCGTCGATAGCAGCGGAAACTGTCGGGGACGTGCCTTCGGGAAACAGCTCCTCCAATATCGGCGGGGTCGCGGTTCGGCCTCCTGGCGACACTCGGGGCAGATGCGCTTGGCCAGTTTCTGCGCAATGACCGCCATCAACTCACTGGCGATGGAATTGGCGTGTACCTGCAGATCGTAGATTCGCTGCAGCGCATCCACTGCGTCATTGCTGTGCAGTGTCGACAGCACCACATGGCCAGTTTGTGAAGCGCGTATTGCTTCCAGCGCGGTCTCCTGATCGCGGATTTCACCCACCAGGATCACGTCGGGGTCCAGGCGCACGAAAGAGCGCATGCCATCGGCGAAGTTAAAGCCGATGTCCGGCCGGGTCCAGGTCTGTTGAATCCCCTCGATAGAGTATTCGATGGGGTCCTCGATGGTCAGCACCTTGCGCCGTCCGTCCTTGGCGAGTTCCGAAAGCCCCGCATAGAGGGTGGTGGACTTGCCGGAGCCCGTAGGACCCACTACCAGCACCAGTCCGGAGGGATTGTCCAGCAGGCGACGATAGTGCCTCATCACCTTGGGGGCCATGCCCAGGTCCTCGATGGCCGACGATGTTGCCGGACTGGGGCAGCATGCGGATAACGACGGCCTCGCCGTGCAGGGAAGGCTGTACCTGGATACGCAGGTCGTAGCTGACGCCCCCTGCAGTCAGTTGTGAGCGCCCGCCCTGTGGCAGGCGCTTCTCGGCAATGTCCATATCGCCACGAATTTTGATGACATTGATCAGGCCGCGGGCTTCCTGTGGGGAGAGCTTATATTGATGAGAGATCGTGAAGATCGCCGTCTACCCGCAGCCGAATACGCACGCGATGTTTGTATTGTTCAATATGCAGATCGCTGGCCCCTTCACTGACAGCGTCGACCAGCAGGGCGTCACAGAGTGTGATCAGGTGTGCCTCGACCTTGTTTTTGTCGCCATCGAGCAAATCCCTCTGCTCTTCTTTTACCTCGGCCTGGGCTGTCCAAAGCTGTTGCGCGTTGCCCTGCAGCGACAGTTCCACGGTAGTCCACAGCCGCTTGAAATCATTCGGCGTGACCAGGATTTTTTGCACGCCCTGGTAAGGGTACATATGAAAGATATCGCCAATGGAACTGTCGGGGTCGTCTGTCACCACCTGCAGGTCGTGGCCCTCGGCCTTCAGCGGAATCAGGTGATGGCTGTCGAGAAAGCTGCGCGAGAATCCCTCCATCAACTCTGGCTGCACTTGCTTGAGCAGGTCGTCAATGACGGCAAAAGGCATGGCTTTCTCTTCCGCCAGCCGTTTATAGAGTGTTGCATCCTCCATGTTGAGTTTGTCGCGCAGTACCTTGATGACGGGGAGCTTGTTATCTCTGGCGATGCGTCGTGCCTGGGATAGCATCACCTGGTCAACCATACCCATATCCAGCAGCGTCATACCGGCGTCACGAGAAAAGTCCACCATCGCCAATTCCCGGCGCAGGGTCGCTCCCAATTCGCTGATTTCATAACGTGTGAGTATCTGGCTGTCGACTTCAGCATCCTCCAGTGCGAGCAGTCTGCCGCCGTCTGCGAGTTGCGCGATGAGTGCTGACTTGTCGTCGACTTTCGCGGTCGATACCAGTATCCGGTCGTAAGGGCCAAGGTCCGCGGCACCGGTGGTGCCGTCGCAGGTGCGTTGGACGAGGTTGCACAAGCCCAGTTCGTTGAAGCGCAGTTGCGCCTGGTGGGCCAGCGTGGAGTCGACTTCCAGGGCGACTACCTGTGAGGCGAGTTTGCTGGCCAGCGCCGCCATGTAGCCCGCGCCGGTGCCGATTAACAGCACGTTATGCTCTGGCATGATCGCCGCGTGTTGCAGTATTTCCGATATCGCATTGGTCGGAGGAATGATACGCCCCACCAGCAGCGCCGGGTCGCTCATCTCGATAAAGTGGTCCCTGGGCAACTCACGCATGGCCTGGGTGACACGATTTGCAACGTAGATGTTGCGCTGGTTCATTGTTGCTGTCTCGTATAGCTTGATGCGGTGATTATGGAGAATGTTACCAGTCCGGATGTGAGTGAGATCAAGGAAAAGCTGGGGGTTTCTCCTGCCGCTTGCAGAAGTGTGACGGGCATGGCACTTTTTGGCCCATGAATGGCGTGCTATCGGCAGTAACGAATGCCTGGCGGGCAGTGATGGCTGGCTAAAGCATTAGCGAACATGGGCAAATTCTGCACAAAAAAAGGCTCTTCGCGCATTAGCGGGAAACAGCCAGGGAATGTTCCATCTTGAAAAGCGACCACTGTAATCGTGGTATACCCCCGGAAGATCGAACCCCCTTTTGACTCTCTTCCGGGGGTATACCACGATCACAGCGGCCTTCTTCCATTTCGACTCGACTATCCATTACCTGGACTCCCTGTGATGTTCCAGGTCGCCGGGAGAGTGCCTGAAATCACCGTCTTATCACCTCGCCCCGCCGGGGTTCCCTCACTCAGTTGCGAGCCAGAAAAGCACTGTCTCGCCTCTTCCTTCGGCGGGTGATTTGCAACGATGATTTCAGCCTCTCTCCCGCCTCACCAGCGGTGAAGCCACAGGATCGATCATATAGCCACCATTAGCGCGCTCTGGGAGGAGTCGGTGAAGCGGCTGAACTGTCCGTTGCAAGTGCGCGCCGAGGGAGAGGCACGAGACAGCGAAGCGCTTTAAGGCTCGTGACCGAGCGAGGGAATCCCGGAGGGACGCGTGTACAAGACGGGCTGTTCAGGCACTTCAGCGACGGCTTTGGCGCGTCACGGAGAGTATAGGTAGTGGATAGTCGAGTCGAAATGAGGGGAGGACAGCACGAATGGGGTAAGCCTTCCCAGGGCGTGGGGGTTTGTTTCCAACCAGGGAAGGCTTACCCCATTCGTGATGTCCGCTTAGCAGCAAATGACAATTTCCGGCCACTCCCCGCTAATATGCGATGAACCAAAAAAAAGGGCCGCATGGCGCGGCCCGAGGGGGATATACGGTTCTAGCTTGCCTGTAACCTGAGGAACGGATTGATCGGGCGGTACTTCCAGTCGGTGAACTGGATGGGAGCATCCAGTACGCCAATACATATACAGTCGCGATCCCGGGTGGCGGTGGGTGAGTGCTGCTGCTGCGCATCGCGCATGATGAAATCACCGACCTCGTAATTTCCTTCTTCGTCAGAGAACCCGCCTTCCAGTACCAGCGTCAGCTCGGTGCCCTTGTGCGTGTGCTTGGGAATACTGGCACCGGCGTCAATCCGGTACAGGGCGAATTCATTGTCCACGTCACCGGTGCGCAGCCTGCTGATATGGACTTTTTTGCTGATGTTCTTCCACTCAAGGTCTTCGTAGTCACCGTGCATCAGGCGCTGGATAAGCGGAGGGCAGTGCTCCTTGCTGGCACCCGTCGTCTGGTACTGCAAAGGCTCGGGCTCATCGTCCAGCCTTGACATGACCGTCCGTAACAGGGAGTCATCGACCTGCTGTGGAGACAAGTCCTCAAACAGCGCAGCACCCAGTTGCTGCAGGCGCTGATGACTGCGGCGGCATTGCTCACAGTAATTGAGGTGAAGTGA
The DNA here is from genome assembly GCA_963845135.1 of uncultured Gammaproteobacteria bacterium. GTDB lineage: Bacteria > Pseudomonadota > Gammaproteobacteria > Pseudomonadales > Halieaceae > Halioglobus. The sequence goes on from CAWJQW010000012.1 coordinate 509,476, forward strand.
AAGGCATACTGACTGGGCCAGCGGCAGTGTGCCGGAGGCGTATTCGTTCAGTAACCGGGTGTCGGGGTGATAATTAATCATAACGCTATCTTTCTGCTGTTAACTGTAATTTCTTCATTGCCAGACGTACGCGGGACTTCACAGTTCCCAGGGGTAAGTCCAACTCCTCTGCTACTTCGCTGTGCGATTTGCCTTCCATGTAAACCTTGACCAGGATCTGTGCTTGCTCATGCGGTAATTGAGCTAACATATCCTTGATTCTCTCTGCATCACGCTTTTGTTGTACGGCGACAAATAGCTCTTCGGATTCCACCTCGGGCCAAATATCTTCAGCATTGATAGGCGTATCGAATTTCTGCAGGCGCCGGTACATGTCAGTCCTGCAGTTCCGCGCAATCGTATAAATCCAGGTGCTCGCGGCCGCTTTTTGCGGGTTGTACCCGCTAGCTTTCTGCCACACCTTGATCATTACTTCCTGCACCAATTCCTCTGCATGGGCAGCAGCCATGGCCGATCCATTCAGGGCGAAAGCCTTGATGAGCGGAGCAAAGTGCTTGAAAAGCTTGGCAAAAGCGGCTCTGTCGCTCTCTGCTACCTGCAGCAAGCAGAGACTCCATTCATCGTCACGCCTGCCAGTGGCGTCAGTCCTCGGGGTGCTCGCCATGGACACACTGGCTCCTGTGTAAGTCACTGATTACCTTCCAGAGTTTATCATTTTCAGGACTTTTTACGAGGGATTGGCGCAAGTGGATCACTGTTGTTTACAATTGATCCGGGCTCGGCGCTCTGGCGTAACTTAAGGCAATGTACAATCCTTATTTAGAAGCATAGGTATTTCATGAAAATTGCGATTATCGGTTCCGGGATTTCCGGCCTGGCGTGCGCCCACTATCTGCACAAGGAGCACGACGTGCATGTACTGGAGCGTGATTCCAGGGTGGGAGGGCATACCGCGACCGTGGACGTCGCGATGGGAGGCCGGCGCTTCGCTATCGATACCGGCTTCATTGTGTTTAACGACTGGACCTACCCGAATTTTATCGCACTGATGGACGAGATCGGGGTGTCCAGCAAGGCTACGGAAATGAGCTTCAGCCTCTCTGACATGGAGTCGGGCCTCGAATATGCCGGGTCCAACCTCAACACCCTGTTCAGTCAGCGCTCGAATATGTTGTCGCCCCGGTTTTTGCGCATGCTCCGCGACATCGTGCGCTTTAATCGGCAGTCGGTGGAGGACCTGGAGCAGGGGCACCTTCCCGAGGGCATGACACTGGGCGAGTACCTGCAGCGGGGCAAATATAGCCAGGCTTTTATAGAGTATTACCTGGTGCCAATGGGCTCGGCCATCTGGTCCGCTGACACGCCGGTGATGCTTGACTTTCCCCTGCAGTTCTTCGTCCGATTTTTCCGCAACCATGGGCTGCTGAGCGTGCGCAACCGGCCTCAGTGGCGCGTCATAGAGGGTGGTTCAAGGGAATACATCAAACCCCTGTGTGCCGGTTTTGCCGACAAGATCCGCACGGGTGTGAATATCAGCGGTGTCCAGCGCGGTGCGCAGGGAGCCACTGTGCGTTTTGATGACGGACGCCTGGAAGACTTCGACGCGGTGGTGTTCGCCTGCCACAGCGATCAGGCGCTTGGCATGCTCGAGGACGCGAAACCCCTTGAAAGGGAAATTCTTGGGGCAATCCCGTATCAAAATAATGACGTGGTGCTGCATACCGACTCGCGTCTGCTGCCAAAGAACAGGCGCGCCTGGTCCAGTTGGAACTATCAGCGACGGTCCGACTCGCAACGACCCACCTTGACCTACAATATGAATATTCTGCAGGGCCTGTCCGCGCCCCAGACCTTCTGCGTCACCCTGAATGACAGCGAGAGGATTAACCCGCACAAGATCCTCGGACAGTTCGAATACGCCCACCCGGTGTTTACCGTGCAGGGCATCGCCGCCCAGCAGCGTTGGCAGGAAATCAACGGCGGGGCTACCTGGTTTTGTGGCGCCTATTGGCGCAATGGTTTCCATGAAGATGGCGTGCATTCGGCCCTGCAGGTTGCGCAGGGGATGGGTGTCGGCGAAGCGGGAGCCACCGTCACGCCACACAGCCTGGGCAGTGCTGCGTGACGAGCGCGATCTACAGCGGTTGGGTGCAGCACCGGCGCATGCAGCCGCGCGAGCACAGCTTCCGCTACCGGGTGTTTATGCCTTTGCTGGACCTCGACGAATTACCTGAATTCCTGGATCGCGCCAGAGGTTGGTCTGCCAGGCGTTGGGCCCTTGCACGATTCCGCCGCGAAGATTTTTTTGGTGACCCCGGGGTCCCCCTGAAGGAGTCGGTTCTTGCCGAAGTCGAACGCCAGACCGGCATGCGCCCGGACGGTCCGGTACGGATGCTCGCCAACCTGCGTTACTTCGGCTTTCAGATTAACCCCATCAGCTGCTTCTACTGTTTTTCCAGCGACGATGTTTTGCAATGCGTTGTTGCCCAGGTGACCAATACGCCCTGGAACGAAAGCTGCCTTTACGTGTTGCCGGCGCAAGGGCGCAGCGGCTGGCTGGAGACGGACTTTGCCAAGGCCATGCACGTCTCGCCCTTCATGCCGATGGATATGCACTACCACTGGCGTAGTAATACACCGGACGAAAAACTGGTGGTGCATCTTGCCAATGTGCGCGCGGGCAAAAAGGAGTTCGACGCGACATTGCATCTGCAGAAGCGCGGCGATACGCCAGCCTGCTTCAGTCGTTACCTGGCCCTGTATCCCCTGATGACCCTGCGCGTCGCCGCCGGCATTTACTGGCAGGCACTGCGCCTGTGGTTAAAACGTATTCCTTTTGTAGCTCATCCCAAAACTGTACACAGCGAGACCTGATTATGAATGATGCAAGTGTAAGTGCGATCAATGTGCCCGGCTTGCTGGGCAACTGGAGAAGCGAAGGCTTTGCCCAGAGCATGATCAAACGACTTTTGTCCAAACTCACCTGTGGCTCACTGACCCTGAAGGATGGCGAGCGCACTGAGCGATACGGTGATCCGTCCGGCGACGGCATTCACGCGGTGGTTCACGTGCATGATCAGCAGGTATACCAGCACGTGCTCACCGGTGGTGTCATCGGTTCCGGAGAGTCCTACATGCTGGGCCATTGGTCCTCTCCCTCTCTGGTAGACGTGATCCGCTTGTTCTCCGCCAATATGGAGACCATGCGCTCCATGGATGCGCGTTCTTCTCGGCTGCGCCAATGGTTCCTTAAAGCCCTGCACTCTTTTAACACCAACAGCCTTACCGGCTCCAAACGCAACATTGGCGCGCATTATGATCTGGGCAATGAGTTCTTCAAGCTGTTCCTCGACCCGACGATGATGTACTCCTCCGCGGTGTATCCCTCCGCAGGCGCCAGTCTCGAGGAAGCCTCCCTGCACAAGCTGGACGTGCTCTGTCAGCAACTCGAGTTGACTGAGCAGGACCACCTGCTGGAAATTGGCACCGGGTGGGGTGGCATGGCGGTCTATGCTGCCCAGAACTACGGCTGCCGGGTAACCACAACAACCATCTCCCGGGAGCAGTACAGCTACGCCAGGGAGCGGGTTGCGGCGTTGGGTCTGGAGGACAAGGTCACTGTGCTGTGTGAGGATTATCGCAAGTTGACCGGCCAGTATGACAAGATCGTTTCCATCGAGATGCTGGAAGCGGTGGGCCATGAGTATTACGGCGAATATTTCCGCCGCAGCAGTGATTTGCTGCGTCCGGGCGGCAAGTTTGCGATCCAGGTGATTACCGTTCAGGACCAGCGCTATGATCAGGCCCGCAACTCGGTGGACTTTATCAAGCGCTACATTTTCCCGGGAGGCTGCCTGCCCTCCGTGGAGGTGCTCTCGCGGCATATTTCACGTGACACCGATATGCAGATGGTCAACCTGCGGGATATTACCAGTGATTACGCGCGTACCCTTGAAGAGTGGCGTCACCGTTTTCTTGCCGCCAGGGATACGGTTCGTGAGCAGGGCTTTGATGACCGCTTTGAGCGGATGTGGGAATTCTACCTGTGTTACTGCGAGGGTGGTTTCCGCGAGCGTATCATCAGCACCGTGCAACTGACCCTGGCCAAGCCGGGTTATCGATTCCCGGAGGCAGCCCGGTGAAGCGTGTATTGCCCGTCCTGGCCCTATGCAGTGCCGCCTGCGGCCTGTCATTGCCGGTATCTGCGGCCCAGGTGATCGGTGAGGCGCGCTCGGCGGCCAGTGGTGAACTGCGCTACACGGAGTACTACCAGTGCTCCAGCAGCGGCGAACAGTGCGAGGTTGAGTATCGCGATACACAGGGAGAGGTCTTTGCGCGCAAGCAACTGGACTACACGCGCTCCTGGCACTCGCCTTCGCTGGTGTTGGAACACTTGCGTGAGGATAGCCTGGTCAGCGTGGAGCGCGAACTGGCGGAGGAACTGGTGGTCGACGCCGGTTTTGATCACTACATGCGCACCCACTGGGAGGCGCTGGACAGCGGCGAGCGCATCCAGTTCGGGTTTTTGCCTGCGGGCAGGGAGTCGCCACTGAATATGCGAGCGGAGCGTGAAGCCGAACTGCCTTGCCCGGCCAGCCGGTTATGCCTGCGCGTAGCACTGGACAATTGGTTACTTGGCGCTTTGGTCGATCCTATCCGGCTGCAGTACGACCGGGACAGCAAGCGCCTGATGCGCTACCTGGGCATCAGTAACTTGCGCGATGGTGAGGGTAAGCAGCAGGAAGTGCGTATCGATTATCGCTATGTGGCCGGCGCTGAGGAATCCGAAGAACGCTCACGATAGGCCGCAAGGGCCTGTGCCCTGGCCTCGGCGTGATCGACAAGGGGGTGAGGGTAAGTCTCTCCCAGCACGAGCTCCGCTTCAGCCAGGAGTATCGGGGGCAATTCCCACGGTGCATGGAGGTAGCGGTCTGGTAAAGCGGTCAGCTCCGGCACCCAGTGGCGAACATAGCGCCCCTGGGGATCAAACTTCTTACCCTGCAAAATAGGGTTGAATACGCGAAACCAGGGCGAGGCATCCGCGCCGCAGCCAGCGACCCACTGCCAGCCACCGCTGTTGTTAGCGAGATCGGCGTCCACCAGCGTTTCCCAAAACCAGCGCGCACCCCATTGCCAGGGCACCAACAGGTGTTTGGTGAGGAATGATGCACAAATCATTCTCACCCGGTTGTGCATGAATCCCGTGGCACGCAGCTCGCGCATGCCGGCATCGACAATCGGGTAGCCGGTGCGCCCTGCTTTCCAGGCTTCGAACGCGTCCTGGTTGGACTGCCAGGGCATGCCTTTGAAGTCCTCCTTGAAAGGCTGCTCGTCGATGTGTGGGAAGTGAAACAACAGGTGCTGGTTGAACTCGCGCCATCCCAACTCGGCGAGAAACTTTTCCTGATCGTCTTCTGTCTCGCCCGGCGCCCGTGCGCGCAGGGTATGCGCGACTTGCCTGGGTGATATTTCACCCCAGTGCAGGTGTGGGGACAACCGGGAAGTGCCCGGCAGGGAAGGAATGTCACGGTCTTGCCGGTAGCCGGCCAGTGCATCGCCGATAAAACGATCCAACGCTGCCATCGCGCCGGTTGCGCCTGGCTGCCAGAGGCTGCCCCAATCGGCAACCGGTTGTACTGAAGAGCACTCCAGTGGCCATGCCTCCGGGCTGAGACCCGGAGGCATAGTGCCAGCGAAGCTGCCCCGTCCTGGCGCTGCGAGTAAGGGGCCATCAGGTAGTTGGCGACGGCAGTGACGCCAGAACGGAGTGAATACCTTGAACGGCAGGCCAGCCTGGTTGAGTACGTCCCCCGGGGTGAAAATCAGTGCGCCGGGAAGACAATGCAAGGCAATGCCCTGGTCACCCAATCGCTTGCCCAGTCGCTGCTCGAGTTGACGGTTCCAGGGTTCATAGGCCTGGCTGCAGTAAACGGCGTGCGCACCCGGTCTCAGTCACCAGTTCGTTGAGGACATCTTCGCTGCGCCCGCTGCGCACCAGCAGGCTGCCGCCGAGCTCGGCGATGGAAGCGGCGAGCGCTTGCAAGCTTTGTCGCAGCCACCACTGACTGGCATTACCGGGTGCCCATTGTCCGGGTGTTTCGTCGTCGATAATAAAGCAGGGGATAACAGGCGCACCGCTCTCGATGGCGGCGTGCAGTGCCGGTAGGTCCTCAAGGCGCAGGTCCTGCCGGAACCAGTAAACAACCGGGGTTTTTTCTTCACTCATACGACTCAGCCCGCTGCCGCTGTCGGCACAGCGACCGGCTGCGGGATTGTAGTCTTCCAGATATTGGAATAATGCGCGGCGACTCTGCTCGTTTTCGCGGGTGGACTTCATCAGGTACAGGGGCTGGGGCTGCCTGTCCAGAAACAGCTCACCGCTGACCGTGCCCGCCTCAGTGGCTGCCGCCAGCCAGACGATGGTGTCTGCTCCCTCTGCCGGGCTGCGCAGGGCGAAACGGGTGAGCGAGTGGAAGCGGGGCAATGAGCTCTCCACGCCGGGTGTGTCTGCCCAACCAGGGTGCATTGCATTGACGACTATGCCCTGTTCTTGCCAGTCCCTTGCCCAGTGCTGGGTGACGATCATCAGTGCGCGCTTTGCCCTGGCGTAAGCGACCGGCGCCGGAGAAACTGTCGGGCTCGGTAGCGACCAGGTTCTTCATCGATAGCCTTTGCGAATACATGCCACCGGAGACCACGTTAATGACCCTGGCGCCGGCTTTTGCCGACTGCAGCAGTGGCTTCAGTGCCAGTGTCAGGCGATAGGGGCTCAGCAGCAGCAGGGCGACTGACCGCTCCAGACCCTCATCAGTGGTCTGCAGCGAGTCGAACAGCGCGCCGGCGTTGTTGATCAGTATGTCGATGGGCTTGCCCGCGGTTAGCAGACGGTCTGCCAGGGCATCCACGTCTGCCAGCAGGCTGAGGTCGGCGATCTCAACGCTGATCTTGCGGTTACCGGTCTTCTCGATAAGCTCCTTGCGTACCTGCTTGGCGCGCGCCGGGTTGCGCATGACCAGCGTTAGCTCGCAGCCTCGTTGTGCCAGTTCCAGCGCCGAGGCATAGCCCAGGCCGGAGGACGTGCCGGTGATCACAGCATGCTTGCCGTGAAGGTCTGCCGATATAGGATGCCAGGATTTGCTGGCGCGCCAATATCCATAGCGCGTGAACCGGACGAGGCGCGTCAGGCCGGGTCCGCCGCTGTTGCAGTTACTCGCGTCGGGTGCAGGAAAATTATCATCCAGGGCGTCCTTGAGCCCTGCGACAGATTGCCTGCCCATGCGCTCCAACCCGGGCCGGATAAGCCCGCTGAGTGGGCTGGCAACACGGCTAAAGGTGAAGTCCGCCTGGTAATTGATCTCTGTTTCATCACCCTGCCCGGTAAAGGTGATGGTGTCCTCCACATCGAAGAAGCGTCCCTTGCCTTGCAGAACCAACCGCTGCGGCGGCTGGAAGTGCGTGATGGTGTAGTGTAAGTCTACTGAGCCGATCGGCAGCGCACAGGTCACCAGGAACTCAGTACCCACGCCAATTTTGCCGGGAGTCAGCCGGATTGCCTCCCGTGCGGTGGCGTCCCATTCCGCGGTGGAGGTAAAATCGGCCACATAGGCAAAGGCCTCCTCGACGGGGCGCTGAACGCGGATAGTTTCCTTTAACGTAGTCATTGCTGGTCTATACTCCTGCCTGAGCCTGGGTATCTTTGGTACGCACGCCGAGTCGGATTGGCTCAAAGCGGGTACCGGTTGGCGGACATGGCTGGCGCACTTGCGTAAATTGTCAAGTCTGACCGCCATATCCCGCGTAAAATATACGGTTTGCTGACTACCCAATAATAGACGAGGCTGATCATGACTGCTGCACAAGAGACTATGCCCACTGAAAAGGCCGCGATGTTGCGCGCACACTTTGACCTTCAGCGTGAGGCCTATTTCGCCGCGCCGGTGCCGGATTTTCAGCAGCGCAAACAGGATCTGCTGTCCCTGAAGCGGATGCTGACCGAAAACTCAGACGCCATTATGGAAGCCATCAGTCAGGACTATGGTAACCGCTCCCGCCACGAGAGCCAGTTTGCAGAGATCATCTCCGCTGCGGATGCCGTCAACGACACCCTCAAGCACCTGAAAAAGTGGATGAAGACACAGAAGCGGCACGTGGACCAGTCGCTGTTTCCGGGTGGCAAAAACCGGGTTATTCCCCAGCCCCTTGGCGTGGTCGGCATGATTGTCCCCTGGAACTTCCCGGTCAACCTCAGCTTCGTTCCGCTGGCTGCCGCCTTTGCAGCGGGCAACCGCGCCATGGTCAAAATGTCGGAAAACTCGATCAACCTGACGCGCCTGTTGATGGAGCTATCGCCCAGATATTTTCCCGAAGACAAGCTTCGTTTCTTTGAAGAAACGGGGGGTGTGGGTATTGAGTTTTCCAAGATACCCTTCGACCTGATTGTCTTCACCGGCTCGGGCCAGACCGGCAGGTCCGTGATGGCCGCTGCCGCGCAAAACCTGACGCCGGTGGTGCTGGAACTGGGCGGCAAGGCCCCTGCGGTGATCGACCCGAATTACAACCTGAAGAAGGCGGTGGGGCGGATCATGTTTGTGAAGCAATTCAACGCGGGGCAGATCTGTACCAACGTTGACTATGTATTTGTGCACAAGTCCCAGCGCGAGGAGTTCATCAAGCTGGCGCAGGAGTATGTGGCCAAACATTGCCCCGATATCGAACACAAGGACTATACGTCGGTGATCGACGAGCGCTCGGTCAAACGCCTCGCTGACACACTGGACGACGCGCGCGAGAAAGGCGCGACGATCATCAACCTCAACGGTGAGCAACAGATCAATTACGAAACGCGCAAGTTCCCCCTGCACCTGGTGCTGGATACCACAGACGACATGACCATTCGCCACCGCGAGACGTTCGGGCCGTTGCTGAAAGTGATGCTCTACGAGGATCACGAAGAGGTGGTCGCTCACATTAACAAGTACGATCGTCCGCTGGCACTGTATCCCTTTACCAATGACCGCAAGTTGCAGGACATGTACATCAATCGCGTCATGTCCGGTGGCGTGACGGTCAATGATGCCCTGTTCCATGTTGCCCAGCATGACATTCCCTTCGGCGGCGTCGGCCCCAGCGGTATGGGTCACTACCACGGCAGGGAAGGATTCAACACCTTCAGCAAGCTGCGCCCTGTGTATTACCAGCCCGGCTTTTCGCCGATGCAGTGGCTGCGCCCGCCCTACGGTAAATTCGCCACCGGTGTATTCAATTTGCTGGTGAAGCAGAAGTCCTGAACTGATCACTGGACCGCGCCCGCCCGCCCGGGCTGGCGCTACCTCCGCGCGATGCGCGTGGGTTCCACCATGGTCGAATTGCCAGTTCCCGCATAAACAGGTTAGCTTCTACCTCATAAGCGTAATTAGGGAAGGCACATGAGTAATACCGAACTGTGGCAGGAAGCTGCGAAAAACATTCATTGGTACGATGCGCCACAAACGGTGCTGGACAGCAGTAACCCGCCTTTCTACCGCTGGTTTCCCGATGGCACCACGAACGCCTGTTACAACGCCCTGGATCGTGCACGTGGAGGAAGGCAGGGGAGAGCAGGCGGCCCTCATTTACGATAGCCCGGTTACCGATACCCGACGCCAGTATACCTATGCGCAATTGCTCGACGAGGTGGCGCGTTTTGCCGGCGTGCTCGCTGGCCTGGGGGTGGTGAAAGGTGATCGCGTTATTGTCTATATGCCCATGGTCCCGGAGGCGCTCATCGCCATGTTGGCCTGTGCCCGCCTTGGTGCGGTGCACTCGGTGGTGTTCGGCGGTTTTGCCAGTAACGAACTGGCAGTGCGCATCGACGATGCGTCACCCAAGGTTATTGTCTCTGCCAGTTGCGGTGTGGAGCCCTCGCGCATCGTGCCCTACAAACCCCTGCTGGATGCGGCCATTGACCTGGCAACACACAAACCTTCGAATTGCGTAATTTTAAGTCGTCCCATGCAGGATGCCGCCCTGGTACCGGATCGTGACCTCGACTGGGAGACGGCCGTGGCGACTGCCGAGCCGGCGCCCTGTGTGCCGGTGGCGGCCAATGACCCCCTGTATATTCTTTACACCTCCGGCACCACCGGCCAGCCCAAGGGTGTGGTGCGCGATACCGGTGGCAGCATTGTCGCCCTCAAGTGGACAATGAAGAATATCTATAACGTCGACCCTGGTGATGTTTACTGGGCGGCGTCCGATGTGGGCTGGGTCGTGGGCCATTCCTACATCGTTTACGGTCCGCTGTTCAATGGCAGTACGACCCTGATTTACGAGGGTAAACCGGTTGGCACGCCTGATCCGGGTGCCTTCTGGCGGGTGATATCCGAATACAACGTCAAGGTGATGTTTACTGCCCCCACGGCTTTCCGTGCGATCAAGAAAGAGGACCCTGCGGGCACTTGCCTGCAGCAGTACGACCTATCCTGCCTGGAGTCACTGTTTCTGGCTGGCGAGCGCTGTGATCCCAATACCCTGGAATGGGCCCAGGACCAGCTCGGTGTTCCCGTGATTGACCACTGGTGGCAAACAGAGACCGGTTGGCCGATCTGCTCGAATTGCCTGGGTATTGAGTTGCTTCCGGTTGTGCCGGGCTCTCCTGCTCGCGCAGTGCCGGGTTACGACGTGCAGGTACTGGATGAGAATGGCGAGCAGGTGGCGGCCGGCGACATTGGCGCCCTGGTTATCAAGCAACCCCTTCCACCGGGCACGTTTACGACCCTGTGGAATGCCGAGGATCGATATGTGAGCGCCTATTTCAGCCGCTACCCCGGCTACTATGAAACGGGCGACGCCGGTTATATTGATGACAACGGTTACATCTTCGTGATGGCGCGTACCGACGACGTAATCAATGTGGCGGGGCACAGGCTGTCCACTGGCGCCATGGAAGAGGTGCTGGCGGAGCACCCGGATGTGGCGGAGTGCGCGGTAGTGGGCGTGGCGGACGCCATGAAAGGCCAGCTGCCGCTGGGCTTTCTGGTGCTTAATGACGGCGTAGACCGCCCCGAACAAGAGATCGTCGCCGAGAGTATCCAGCATATGCGCGATAAGATCGGCCCGGTGGCGGCGTTCAAGCTGTGCGCCGTGGTGGACCGCTTGCCGAAGACGCGCTCCGGCAAGATACTGCGCGGAACCATGCGCAGCATCGCTGACGGTGAGTCCTGGAAAATGCCGGCGACGATAGATGATCCGGCAATTCTTGACGAGATTACCGCCGCGCTTGGGGTCCTCGGCTACGCCGCCCAGGACAGCTGATTCGCTGTCGTGAGCCGTGGCCCTTGTATTTACTGCCGGGGCATGCAATCTTTTTCCCACCAATTTCTTGATGGTGTTTCCGTGAGGATGGTGTTTTCGTGAGAAAGACATTGGCAGTTTTTCCGGCGCCCAACGCAGCCTGGTATTGCAGATGGTAAAGATGTCTCATTCCAGATGTGTTGTATTTGCCCTGCTTTCGCTGCTGCTGGTCGGCTGTGCAGGACCCATGCAGCGGGCCGAGGTCAGCGCAGAGCCGGCCATGGCCAGGTCCTCCGACCAGTTCTGGCGCCATATCGAGACGGGCCACGACCGTGACTGGTTCTACCTGCTCAACGACGGTGGCGAGGCAATGCAGTGGCGTCTGCGCATGATCGACAGCGCCCACCATGCCATTGATATGGAAACGTTCCTGTGGACTGGGGATGAGCTTGGCTCCAGGGTGTTCGGTCATCTGCTGGCCGCAGCTGACCGGGGTGTAAAGGTAAGGCTGCTTCTCGATGACTCTTTTACGCCGCATCAAGACCTGGACCTATTGGCGGTTGATTCCCACGTAAATATCGAACTCAGGATTTATAACCCCTACCGCAACCGTGCCGGCGGAGTCACAGGTAGAACGCTGTTCAACCTCGATGACTTTCAACGCGTGAATCATCGTCTCCACAACAAGACGCTGATCGTCGATGGCTGGGCTGTCGCTGTGGGAGGTCGCAATATGGCCGATGAGTATTTCGGCCTGCACGATGCTTATAACTTCCGCGATATGGAAGTGATCGCCATGGGGGACAGTGTTGCTGCCGCCAGTCAGCATTTCGCCGACTTCTGGAACAGCGGCTGGTCCTTTCCTGCAACAGAGGTGCTGGTTGTCGATAATGAGCAGCCGGATCTCGATGCCTTGCGTGAAGAGGTAACAGCGCGATCGGGAGCGATAGAGGTCCACTCGGAGTCGGAGCTGGAGAGTGCCTGGCGCCAACTGGCCAGTGACGCGGTGGTTGGGCAAGCGTACTTCACCGCTGACTCGCCTGCACACGAGGATCCGGCGCTGGCGGCGGAGCAGCCCACGCAGTTCGCCGATTTCATTGTGCAGAGCGTGGCCTCGGCGGAGGAGGAAGTAGTGCTGGTCAGTGCCTACCTGGTGCCCACAGAGAGGCTCACCACGATTATTCGTGAGACCGTGGACCGGGGCGTCAAAGTGCGCATACTCACTAACTCCATGCGCTCCAATAATCACCTTGCCGCCCATGCCGCCTACCAGGGCTATGTGCGAGAGCTGGTTACCCTGGGTGTCGAACTCTATGAACTGCGCACCGACGCGCTGGACCGCAATCTGTACATCCGCGCTCCGTCTGCTGACAAGAAACTCGGCCTGCACGCCAAGTTCATGGTGCTGGACGATGACCGGGTTATGATTGGTAGCAGTAACCTTGACCCGCGCTCACTGAAGCTCAACACGGAAGTGGGACTGATGATAACCAGTCCAGAGCTCAACCAGCGCCTGCGCAGGGCCATCGCCATCGACTTCCTGCCGCGCAATGCCTGGGCCGTGCAACTGGATGAAAGCCAGGAGCTGGTGTGGGTCAACGATAACGAGCGCCTCTCGCACCCGCCCTCAGACTCGCTTTTCCAGCAGTTGGAGGACTGGTTTATCGGGCTGTTGCCCATCGACGACGAAATGTAACAACGCGAACCTCAATATTGCACCTTGGATAAGGTTGGATCAAAAATACAGGTGCATCGGGTGGCCAGAGAATATCCCGATTCAGATCAAGTGCTTGCTATCACGGTGTGCGGTCATCGACGATGCATTATGTTATATAACGTCTATGTTGCAGCTGTTACAGGTAGCCCGAAATGAAACATCCAACGTCTGGCGGTGTTGTTCCTGAACCGCCCCATCCCACGGACAGAAAAGAGCGCCTTCCCGGAGAAATTCTCAGTTCTGAGAACATTGCCAGGGAAAACGCTGAACGCACCGATGCCATCCTGAATTCACAGGCCTATTTGCCGGCCACTGAAGACGTCGATTTCCTGCAGGGCAGTGATGCCAGGGGTGTGCGACTCCAGCTGGACTACCTGAAGCCCGAGTTGGCCATGCGGGCCCATGGCATACAGCAGACTATCGTCGTGTTCGGCGGTACCCGGATCACCGAGCGTAAGGAGTCGCAGCACCGTGTTGATCGATTACAGCGGGAACTGGAGGCAGACCCGGGTAACCTTGAACTGAAGCAGAAGCTTGCAGTGGCCAAGCGAATCCTGGCCAAGAGCCACTATTATGAGGTGGCCAGAGAGTTCTCCAGACTGGTTGCAGAGTCAGGCGATGGCGCGCATGACCTGCGGCTGGTGGTAATGACCGGTGGCGGGCCGGGCATCATGGAAGCGGCTAATCGTGGCGCCAGCGAGGCGGGGGCCAAGACCATAGGGTTAAACATTACCCTGCCAAGAGAACAGTACCCCAACGCTTACCTGACGCCAGAGTTGTGTTTCCAGTTCAATTATTTTGCCTTGCGCAAAATGCACTTCATGCTGAGAGCCAGGGCCCTGCTTGCCTTCCCCGGCGGTTACGGCACGCTTGATGAGTTGTTTGAAACACTCACCCTGATCCAGACCAGAAAGATAGAACCGCTGCCGGTGGTGCTGGTGGGAGAGTCGTTTTGGCGACAGGCAGTTAATATCGATTTTCTGGTGGATGAGGGCGTTATCGACAAGGAAGACCGGAGCCTGTTCTGGTATGCCGACACGGCAGAGCAGATCTGGGATGGCTTGCAGGAATGGCATCGCAGAGCCGGGCATCAGCTGGTGCCAGGTAAAAGCTGAGCATTGTGATTTGATCCTGGGGTGAAGCCTTAATGGAAAATTTGTCCGTTCTTTTTGCAGGTATTACTGCCGTCGTCCTGTTTATTTTCGGTCTGGAGAATTTCTCCAAAGAGATAGAGAAGATATCGGGCGAGCAGTTCAGGCGCTCTCTATCCCGTGCGACCAATATTCCGTTGGTGGGGGCGTTGATTGGCGCTGCTGTCACTGCGGTTATTCAATCAAGCTCCGCCACCTCTGTGATCACTATCAGCCTGGTCAATGCGGGTGTTCTTTCCTTCAAGAACTCCGTCGGCATTGTCTTTGGCGCTAATGTAGGCACGACTGTCACGGCGCAGCTGGTGGCATTTAAATTGACCGCGTTTGCGCCCCTGCTAATTGTTGTAGGATTTGCCATCAGTCTCACCCGCTCACGGGCGTCTATTTTTGGCAAGTCCATATTTTACTTCGGCTTCGTGTTTTTCAGCCTGAACCTGATCTCGTCCGCCCTCCAGCCACTGCAGAACGACCCGGACATCGTGCGTTATCTCGCCACCCCGCAGAATCCACTTATCGCCATATTGATTGGTTTCGTGTTTACCGCGCTGGTGCAGTCCAGTTCTGTCACCACCGGTCTCGCGATCGTACTCACGCAGCAGGGGTTGATCGGTCTCGAAAATGCTGTGCCCATTCTCATGGGCGCCAATATCGGCACTACCACTACCGCAATGCTGGCCATGTTGAACATGGACCTGGCCGCTAAAAAGACCGCATTCAGTCACTTCCTGTTCAACCTGGGCGGGGTGCTGCTATTTCTGCCAGCATTCCTGCTCTATGGTCAAAGACTGAACGAGATCAACATGGAGCCCGCGGTTGCGCTGGCCACTATCCATCTCGTTTTTAATCTTACTGTCTGCCTCGTGTTCCTGATCTTTATAGGTCCTTTTACCCGCTTCGTGGATAAGGTGATCGGTGAAGGGAGAATGGATTTCGAACGGATAAGTTTGCCTAAGTTCAGCGACGACAAGACGTTTGATGAAGTGGAAGCCGAATTGCAGAGGGACATGGTCGCGCTGTGTCGCTTTTTACAGGAGAACTATAACCTGGTCACGTTGAGTGTTGAGAGCAATTACAAGAGCGTTCAGGAAGCTGCGGAAAAGCGCATTGCCTATATCGACTTCCTTGAACAGGAGTATCTTCATTATTTTTCAAAAGTTGTGGCCAGCGTCAGTGATCAGGATCAGTCAAAACAGCTGCTGGCAACGATTACTCGATTCGACTACCTGTTCCAGATTCACGATTCGATAGCGGACCTGTTTAACGTGAAACGTGTATTGAGTAAGCAATACATAGAACTGCGCAGTGACGTGCTGCTGATGGTGCGTGAGTTGTCGAGTGCGACGCTGGGAGTCTTTGATGAAATAAACAATGGTTCGGGAGCGATGAACAAGTCGGCGGTTGCCGAAAGAGGTCACGCGCTGCACCAGTTGATGGAGAACGTTAACAGGCAACTGCTGGTGTTACTTGCCAGGCCGGATCGCAAGGATGTCGGCTCCATGATGAATTTTGTTACCTATTCAAGGCGCCTGGCAGACAAGTTGCTGAATTTCGCGTACCTGAGCGACAGTAAGCCGGAGCTTAACAGGGAAAAAAACGCATGAGCAGAGAGAATAAAGTTCCGTTAGTTGAAAGCGTGCAGGCGCTCAATGCTGTTGACGCTGCGTCCCTATTGGGAACACAGCCACACGAGGTGATCAGGGAGGTGCTATCCGCGCTCCCCGAAGAGCGGGCGCTGTCGATTGCCTCGCACCTGCCGGGCAGCATATCGCCTGAGGGCGCCGATACGGTGGCCTTGGTCAGCGACCTTGACTTGAACATTGGCGAGATAATGTCCCCGCCGATCGGCACTTTGTCGCCTGATACCACAGTGGCCGGTGCCATCGATAACCTTGTTCATCGCAAGTCGGTCACTGAAGTGACCTATTTTTACGTGGTCACGGCCACGGGTGTGCTGCAGGGCACGGTGACGTTGCGTGACCTGTTACTCAGCAAGCCGGGGCAAGTGCTGTCCGAAGTTATGACCGTGGACCCGTTCTCCTTTTCACCTGAGACGCCTCTTTCCGAGGCGGTGCAGGCTGCGCTGAGTAAGCATCACCGTCTCTATCCTGTTACTGACGATGAGGGGGTTCTTCAGGGCATTGTTTACGGCTGGCAATTGTTTGAAAGTGTTGCGGGCGAGATCAATGCCCAGACAGGTACCCTGGTGGGCCTGGATAAAGAGGAACGTATCAGTACGCCGTTCCTGCAGTCTTTTCGGATGCGACATCCCTGGCTACAGGTCAACTTGCTCACCGCTTTTGCCGCCGCTTTTGTAGTGGGCGCATTCGAGAATACTATTGCCCAGATTGTGGCACTGGCCGTCTTCCTGCCAGTGCTCGCGGGGCAAAGCGGTAATACGGGTTGCCAGGCGCTCGCCATTACCCTCAGGGGGATTACCCTGGGTGAATTGGGGGACTACCCGGTGCGCAAGCTGCTAATCAAGGAACTGGTACTGGGAGCGATGAACGGGTTCATCGTGGGGCTGGTAGCCGGGGCGGCCATGTGGATCTACGCGGCAAGTGACGGCAGCCAGGCGCCCGCCCTGCTTGCACTGGTGATTCTTATTGCGATGACCGGGGCTTGCATGTGCAGCGGGCTGTTCGGTGTCATGGTGCCGCTGACCTTGCGCCGATTGGGTGCAGACCCCGCCATGGCCAGCAGTATATTCCTGACCACCATGACGGATATCGTGGGTATGGGTTTAATGCTGGCCCTTGCCACGACTATGGTGCTTTGAGACCTGCTATCGCTAAAGCCACTTGATGCGCCTGAACAGCACCAGCAGAGCAATGGCGAGGGTTGCCATAAACCCGACGACGCCAAAGTAGGCGTAGTGCCATCCCAGTTCGGGCATGTATTCAAAGTTCATACCATAGATACCGGCAATGAACGTAAGCGGCACAAACAGGGCAGAGATAATGGTCAGTACTTTCATGGTCTGGTTCAGGTTGTGAGACGAGAGGGAAATGTGGCCCTCGACAAGGTCAGCACAGATTTCATAGTACATCTGGCAAAGGCTGTGTAACCGCTCGCAGCGGTCGTAGACATCGCGCCGCAGGTGTTCGTGCTCATCTTTGAGAAAAGGGAAATACTGATCGGGTAGCTTGTACAGTTGCTCGGCGATACTGTTGTGATAGCTGAAGGTTCGCTTCAGTTTACGCAGCTTCGACCGATGGCTGACCAATGCCTTCATTTCTTCCTCCGAATGGTCGCTCACCAGTCCGTCCTCCAGATCCGCCAATCTGTCCTCGAAGTCTAGCATGGTGTCCAGGTATCGACCGCAGGCATAGTGCAGCAGTTTCAGCGCCAGTTCCCCGGGACAGGAGAGCATTTGGTTCGTGGGCTCGTTCTCCCACATCTGGGTGACACTGATGGAGCTTTCCCGATGATAGGTCACCAGTAGCCGTTGACCCGCCCAGATACCGATCTGCTGGTGCTCGATCTCCAGTGCGCCCGCTACGCTGGAGAGTCCTCGAAACAGCAGGAATGTGCTGTCATCAAAGGCCTCGATTTTGGGTGGATGCCGCTGCCTGAAAGCGTCATTCACCGCCAGTGGGTTGGCACCCATATCCTCCAGAAGCGAGCGGACTTTGTCGGTGGGTGCCGCTTCGATATCCAACCATAGAAACGCCTTGTTGCTTTCGCGCCAGTTGGCTATCTGTTCCAGGCCTCCACAGGTGTAGAGTTCATCACTGCCCAGCAACATCGTTCTTATCATTTCTTGCCCCGGTCTACGTTACGCCAAGGGATGCTCCCTTGCCCTGGGTTCTAGAGTAGCTGTTTTTTGATAAAAAGTGCCGAAAATCAGCTATTCTCAATGGGCGTCCGTTGCCACACACTCGCGCGCGTTTGCATCAGGGGGTTAGACGCCTCTATTTCCCCGGGATTTAACAATAAACAGGTGTTGGCTTTGGAAGAAATAGAAAAGGTTTTTGGCATCACATTGCTGAGTGTGGGTGACAGTAGTCTTACCCTCGGGCAGTTGTTATCGGTGGCACTGTTTGTTGCTATCGGCGTCTTTGTGGTGGTCTGGAGCAGCAGGCTGATTCGCAAGCGAATGACTGCGCAGCGGGTCAATGCTGATGTTACCCAGATGGTATCAAGAGCCTACCTGGTTCTGGGCCTGATTATACTGGCGGTGATGGCGTTGGATTTCCTGGGTATTCCCCTCGCTGCCTTTGCTTTCATTTCCGGCGCCATCGCGATTGGTGTGGGGTTTGGCGCCCAGAATATTATTAACAATTTCATCAGCGGCTGGATCCTGATGTGGGAACGCCCAATCCGTATCGGCGACTTTCTGGAGATGGGTGAAGTGCGGGGCACGGTAGAGTCCATCAATACCCGCTCCACCTATATCCGGCGTGTCGATGGTGTCCACCTGCTGGTGCCCAACAGCTACCTGCTGGAAAATACGGTCACCAACTGGACCCTGCTTGATCGACTGGTGCGCACCACGGTGCGCATGGGCGTTGCCTATGGCTCCGATGTGGCAATGGTCACGCAACTGCTCAAGCAGGCAGCGGAAGAACAGGAAGCGGTATTGAAGGAGCCTGGTTACGCCGTGTTGTTTGACGACTTCGGTGACAATTCGTTGGTATTCGAATTGAACGTCTGGGTCTACGCTACCGCCGAGCGTAGTCTGCGGGTATTAAGAAGCGACCTGCGTTACCGAATCGACGCGCTTTTTCGCGAAAACAACGTTGTTATCGCCTTCCCCCAGCGTGATATCCACGTTGATGGTAAGCTGGTCGTGGAACAGGGAAATCGCTCCTAGTTTCGCGTTCTTCTTTCACAAAAGCGATGGCGGTAGAATTTTCCGCATTGGGCTCTGAGCTCAAGACCACGTTAATCAGCACAGGGAACGACACATGAAGCTCGCTATTTTGTCCTGCAGCCCAAACGCCTATAGTACGCGTCGCCTGAAAGAGGCCGCAGAACAGCGTGGCCATCGTGCCAGGGTGCTCAACACGCTGAAGTTTGCGATCGACCTCGACCGCGGCAACCCGGACCTGTATTTCCGCCAGAAGCAACTCAGTAGCTATGATGCGGTGCTGCCGCGTATTGGTGCCTCCATTACGTATTACGGCACTGCGGTCGTGCGCCAGTTCCAGGAGATGGACATCTTCTGCGCCAATACGGCTCACGGTATTATCAACTCCCGCGACAAGCTGCGCAGCCTGCAGATTCTAAGTCGTCACCATGTAGGCATTCCGCGCACGACGTTTGTTCGCGACAAGAAGGATGTGCTGCCCGCTATCGAGCGCGTTGGCGGGGCCCCGGTGATCATCAAGTTGATTGAAGGTACCCAGGGCATCGGTGTGCTGTTGGCCGAATCAGTCAAGCAGGCCGAGTCCATTATTGAACTGTTGCAGAGCCAGAAGCAGAACGTGCTCATTCAGAAGTTCGTCGCCGAGAGCAAGGGCAAGGACGTTCGAGCCTTTGTCGTCGGCGACCGGGTGGTGGCGGCGATGCGACGCGTGGCACAGGGCCAGGAGTTTCGCAGTAATGTGCATCGCGGGGGCATTGCCGAACCCATCGAGCTTGGACGAGCAATATCGAGAAACAGCGGTTCGCTGCGCCCAGATCCTGGGTTTGCGTGTCGCCGGTGTAGATATGCTGGAGGGCAAGAACGGGCCGCAGGTTATGGAGGTAAACTCGTCGCCGGGTCTGGAGGGCATCGAGACCTGCACGGAACTCGATATTGCCGGCGCTGTTATCGATTATATCGCCGCCCAGGTCGATTTCCCCGAGATAGACCTGCGCCAGCGTCTCACGGTGAGCAAGGGTTACGGTGTGACTGAGATCTATGTCCCGGAAGGCTCCCAGTTCAGTGGCCAAACCATCCTGCAGACGAAGCTGGCAGAAAGCGATATCAACGTTCTTACGCTGTACAGAGGGGCCAAGGTTATTCCGAATCCGCGCAGTGACCGCGTTCTTGAACCGGGCGACAAGTTGCTGTGTTTCGGCAAGCTCGAGTCCATGCGCGGCATGGTGCCCGCGCGTACTCGCCGCAAGCGTCGGCCGGTGGTGCAGGAGCTGGACACACAGGTGCACGATGAGCAATCCACTGGAACCGCGACGCATGAGTGACGAAAAACTGGTGCTCGGCTGGAGAGAGTGGCTGGGCTTTCCCGAGCTTGGGATACTGCAGATCAAGGCCAAGGTGGACACGGGTGCACGCACAAGTTGCCTGCACGCCTATTACGTTGAACCCTTTGATCGCAGCGGCGAAGAGTGGGTACGGTTCGGTATTCACCCGCGTCAGAGAAATACCACTGAGGAGATACACTGTGAAGCGCGGGTAAAGGACCGTCGATCGGTGCGTGACTCCGGTGGTCACGAGGAGCTGCGCTACGTGATTGAAACGCCGGTGTCTATCGGCCACCTGCGCACTTCCATTGAGGTCACCCTCACTGACCGTGACACCATGAAATTTCGGGTTTTACTGGGTCGCTCCGGGATCGCTGAACAATACGTCGTTGACCCTGCCCGGTCTTATGTTCAGGGCAAACGTAAAACGTCGCCCGGCCCCTGACCGTGCGCGATAATTTTTTCAATCCGTGCCAGTTGCCCGCGGGAGTGCAGCATGTCTGAGTTAGTTATTGGCGGGGTCCCGGTGAATCCGGGCCAGCGTGAGACCATCGATGTACCCGTTGCGCCCATGTACACCCACGACGACCTGTCGATTTCTGTCCAGGTGGTAAGGGGTAAACGCGCTGGCCCCGTGCTGTTTATCAGCGCGGCTATTCATGGCGATGAAATCAACGGCGTCGAAATCATTCGCCGGGTGCTGCAACACCGGGCGCTCAAGAGTATCAGGGGTACGCTGATTGCGATCCCCATCGTAAATGTTTACGGGTTTCTCAATCACACGCGCTATCTACCCGATGGGCGTGACCTCAATCGCTCTTTTCCAGGGTCGGCGAAGGGCTCCCTGACCGGCAGGGTGGCCCATACCTTCGTCAACGAAATCGTCAGCAAATGCACACACGGAATCGACCTGCATACCGGTGCCCGGCATCGCAGTAACTTCCCGCAGATACGCGCTGACCTTGATAACCCTGTGGCGTTCGCCATGACAGAGGCCTTCGGCGTGCCGCTGGCGATTGACGCCAAGATTCGCGATGGTTCGCTGCGGGAATGTGCGGGAGACGCGGGCATACCGGTCATTCTCTATGAAGCGGGTGAAGCACTGCGGTTCGAGGAGGTTTACATTCGTGCGGGTGTCAAAGGTATTATCAATGTGATGCGCAGTATTGGCATGCTACCCCCTTCGCGAAGCAGGAAGCCGCGTCCTGCGCCGATAGTCAGCGATCAGACCAGCTGGCTGCGGGCTCCCGAGAGCGGCATTTTGCGCACGTTTGTTCCCCTGGGAGGCAAAATTGTGAGGGGCCAGGTGATCGCCATGGTAGCCGACCCGCTGGGCACCTCGGAGACGCCCATCGTTGCCCCGGGCAATGGCGTGGTCATAGGGCGTACCAACCTGCCGCTGGTATACGAGGGCGATGCGACATTCCACATTGCCCAGTATGGGCGCAAGGTGGGCAAAGTAGAACAGCAGGTAGAGCAGTTCCACGAGGAGCACCAGCCCGGCGACGTTGTGAGTGAACCCATGGCCGATGGCGAGTCGCCTATTGCCTGAGTGCGGGCTCGCTGAGCTTGTCACTCCATCAGGCGATTGCCATACAGCGCTTGCTCAAGTCGCCCGTCACGCCCGTAGACATCGGGTGCAAAGCGCAGCCGCGCGTCGCCGTCTATCCATGCTGTTTCGTAGGTCAGGTGCACGGCCAGCGGTGTACTGAGGTTTTTTACCGTGCGCTGCTGGCTGTCCAGCACCCCCTGAATACGTTCCAGGTCCCAGTCACTGTCGGCCTCGTTCAGGCCCAGCATCCACTCCGCCAGCTGCGCCGGTTCTGACAGGCGAATGCAGCCGTGACTGAAGCTGCGTTCGGCTTCTGCAAACAGGTCGTGGTTCGGCGTGTCGTGCAGGTAAACACTGTATTGATTGGGGAAGATGAACTTCATGGTGCCCAGGGCGTTCCAGGGCCCCGGATCCTGCCTGAACTTGAAACGAGCCGGGTTCTTGACGTGTTCCCAGTCAACGGTTCCAGGGTCCAGTTCCCTGGCATCTGCCCCCCAACCGTCAAAAACGCGAATGTGTTTACTGGCGAGGTAGTCCGGATCCCGGCGAATTTTGGGCACGGTCTCGTGACGGGCGATGCTGGGAGTGAGATTCCAGTACGGATTGAATTCGATATAGCGGATTTTGTCGCTGAATACCGGGGTTTCATGGTGCAGCTTGCCAACGATGACGCGCATCTCGATTTCGGGCCGGTCATTGACAACGCCCTGCACGTCGTACGCGGCAATATCGACCATCACATAGGGATTGCCCAGGTCGTGATCCGCCCAGCGCCAGCGTTCCATGTTCATCTCGATCTGGCGAACCCGGTATTGCGCAGGCACATTCATCTCTGCGATCGTCCGCGCGCCGGCCACGCCATCGGGGTCCAGCCCATGAAATAGCTGGAACTGGATGACGGCCTGGCGCAGTTCCTCATCGAACAGGGCGGATTGGCGATCGGCGCCGCTAAATTCACCGGTGACTGCCAGTCGTCGACGCAACTGTGCCACCCTCGGGTCGCTGTCGCCCGGGTGCAGCGTGTCTCCCTCGCTCACCGCTGGCCAACCGCCGTTGGTGGCGAGTTCGCGGTAGCGCGGCAAGGCCTGTTGCAGGCCTCGATAATAGAAGTGTTGCGGGTGCAGGTTATCGAGGTAGGTGACTGGGTCGGTAGCGGCAAGGAAACCGTTTACCAGCATCACGGGGTCCTCGCGGCGATCACCGGCGGTCGCAAACAGCGCCGGGTCTTCCTGGCGTGGATGAATGCGGCCCTCAGAGGCGTCATTGACCCATGCCAGTAGTGCGAGGGTCAGCAGCAGATCCAGCTTTGCCAACTGCTCCGGATTATTGGCATCCCAGGCCTGCTGCAGGCTGTCCAGGTGATAGTCGCTGGCCCGCAGGCCGTGCAGGTGGGCATTACTGATAGCATCCAACAGTGCGCGGGCATGTCCCACCGGTTTTGCATTCACCATCCATAGTGGCTGCAGGCCAAACTCGTGATAGACGGCGTAAAGCTCGCGGTCCTCTTCCGCCATGGCGACTTCGCGGGAGTCAAAGCCCAGTACCTCTGCAGGTGAGTTCGCCAGCCGTTCAGCGATCGCCTGCTGAATCGCCTCTGTTGAGGCCGCCGCCGAGGGAGCTGCCCACAGCACAGCATAAAGAATGATAGCGGCGCCCATAGCGCGTCTGGCGCTGCCACGTGATGACTTGAATTGCTGCATTGTGGCGCCCTTAGTTCCTGGCCAGTGATCGGAGAACATAGTGCAGGATTCCTCCGTTGGCGTAGTAGTTAAATTCGTTGGGGGTGTCTATGCGCACCCGGGTATTGAACGTCAGTGCTTCCCCGTTGCCGCGCACAACCCGGACCTCCGCCTGGTCCTGACCGGCGGCGATCGCGCTGATGCTGAAGCTCTCGGTGCCGTCCAGCCCCAGTGTGCCTGCATTCTCGCCCGCCCGGTACTGCAAGGGCAGTATCCCCATGCCGATCAGGTTTGAGCGGTGAATGCGTTCATAGCTCTCGGCGATGACCGCACGTACACCCAGCAGGGCAGGGCCCTTCGCAGCCCAGTCGCGCGAAGAGCCGGTGCCGTATTCCTTGCCTGCCAGCACCACCAGTGGTGTGCCCGTGCTGCGATAGGACTCTGCTGCAGCAAAAATAGAGACCACCTCGCCGTCGTTGAAGCAGGTGGTCCAGCTGCCTTCCGTGCCGGGTGCAAGTTCGTTGCGCAGACGCACGTTGGCAAAGGTGCCGCGCATCATCACCTCGTGATTGCCGCGG
The DNA here is from genome assembly GCA_963845135.1 of uncultured Gammaproteobacteria bacterium. Lineage (GTDB taxonomy): Bacteria > Pseudomonadota > Gammaproteobacteria > Pseudomonadales > Halieaceae > Halioglobus. The sequence continues at coordinate 533,553 of CAWJQW010000012.1, forward strand.
CGCGAGCCGTAAGAGTTAAAGTCTTCTACTGCCACCTCATTGGCCCGCAAGTATTCACCGGCCGGGCTGTCTATGGCGATAGAACCGGCGGGGGAGATGTGGTCGGTGGTGACGCTGTCACTCACTTTCACCAGGCAGCGTGCCTTCTCTATGCTTGTCGTCGGCGCAGCTGCGGCGGGCATGCCGTCGAAAAACGTGGGTTTGCGTACATAGGTAGACTCGGGCCAGTCGAAGCGCTCATTCTTGTTTACAGGCAGCTCATTCCATACCGCGTTACCCGTATAAACGTCCGCGTAGCGCTCCCTGAACATGGCCGGTTTGATGTGCTCATTGACCAGAGCGTTAATTTCCTCGCTGCTGGGCCAAACGTCGGCGAGGTAGATGGTGTTGCCATCGGCGTCCTGGCCCAGGCCATCCTGGTAGAGGTCGACGTTCATGTTCCCGGCCAGTGCATAGGCGACGACCAGGGGCGGTGACGCCAGATAGTTGGCGCGCACATCCTGGTGGATACGTCCCTCAAAGTTCCGGTTTCCCGACAAGACTGAAGTCACCAGCAGCTCGCCCTGGTGAATGGCATCGGTGATGTCGTCGGGGAGTGGGCCGGAGTTGCCAATACAGGTGGTGCAGCCATAGCCGACGATATAAAAGCCCAGCGCCTCCAGGTCTTCCAGTAATCCGGTTTGCTGCAAGTACTCCGTTACCACCTTGGATCCGGGCGCCAGGCTGGTTTTAACCCAGGGTTTGGTCGTCAGGCCGAGTTGCCGGGCCTTGCGCGCGAGTAATCCCGCTGCCACCAGCACGGCCGGGTTGGAGGTATTGGTACAACTGGTAATGGCGGCAATGACCACAGCGCCGTGTTCCAGTCGGAAACTATTCGCTTCCCGCGTTACCGGCACGCCCGACTCTGCTTCGCCTCCGGAGACTACCGTGCCGCCTTCCTCTGCCCACTCGCTCTCCTGCTCGCTGAGCAGGTGCAGGTCGCGATACTCCTGGAAAACCCGTTCAAAGCTTTGGCTGGCATCTGTTAATGCAATGCGGTCCTGCGGACGTTTGGGTCCGGCCAACGAGGGCACCACGTCCTTGAGCTCCAGCGTCAGTTCCGCGCTATAGCGCGCCGCGGGACTATCCGCGTCGTGCCACATTCCCATCGCCTTCATATACTGCTCAACCAGGGCCAGTTGGCTCTCGTCGCGCCCGGTGAGGCGCAGGTAGTTGATGGTCTCCTCATCTACCGGGAAGATACCGCAGGTGGCGCCATACTCCGGTGCCATGTTGGCGATAGTTGCGCGATCTGCCAGGCTAAGGCTGGCCAGCCCGGGCCCGAAGAACTCGACGAACTTGCCTACCACGCCGTGGTTGCGCAGCGCCTCGGTGACGGTGAGCACCAGGTCGGTGGCGGTAGCGCCCTCGGCCAGCGTGCCGTCGAGGCGAAAACCCACGACCTGCGGTATCAGCATGGTCACCGGCTGGCCCAGCATGGCGGCCTCTGCTTCAATGCCGCCCACGCCCCAGCCGAGAACGCCCAGGCCGTTGATCATGGTGGTGTGCGAATCCGTGCCCACCAGGGTGTCCGGATAGGCAAGGCGGCGTCCATCCTGTTCCCGGGTGAAGATGCCGCGGGCCAGGTACTCCAGGTTGACCTGGTGTACGATACCTGTGCCTGGCGGCACCACCTGGAAGTTGTCGAAGGCTTCCTGTCCCCAGCGCAGGAAGCGGTAGCGCTCAAGATTGCGCTGTATTTCAACATCCGTATTGAGCTGCAGGGACTCGGCGCTGCCAAAATAATCCACCATGACCGAATGGTCGATAACCAGCTCCACCGGTGACAGGGGATTGATGCGGCCCGGGTCGCTGCCCAGGTCCACCATTGCGTCGCGCATGGCGGCCAGGTCAACAATGGCGGGCACCCCGGTAAAGTCCTGCAACAGTACCCTGGCGGGAACAAAGGCGATCTCCTGGGAGGGCTCTGCGGAGGGATCCCAGTTGACCAGCGCTTCTACATCGTCGTCCGTCACAAACTCCTCTGCGCCGTGTCGCAGCAGGTTCTCCAGCAGAATTTTCAGGGAGAATGGCAGGGTTGAGGCGTCTCCTGCCGCATCCAGTTCGTCGAATGGGTAGATGCTGTAATCGCCCTGGTCCGTGTTAAGGGTTTTCTCGCGGCTGTAACGCGTGCTCATCAGTTAAATCTCCAGTTGGCCCTGCCGGGACTCGACAGGCTATGCTACTAGTGAGTTGAGTACTAACTATAGCAGCGGGAGGCCGCAAATGAATGATCGAATCGAACGCGACAGTATGGGAGAGGTGCGCGTACCCGGAAACGCGATGTACGGCGCGCAGACCCAGCGAGCCGTTGACAACTTCGGCTTACGGGAGCGGACGCTGCCAGTGGCGTTTATCCGCAGCCTGGCGATGATCAAGTACGCCGCCGCCGTTGCTAACCTCGACTGCGGCGTGCTTGACGCGGAATTTGCCCTGGCGCTCAAGGACGCTGCGCGGCGGGTCATGGAAGGAGACTTCGACGACCAGTTTCCGGTGTCGATTTTTCAGACAGGCTCCGGCACCAGTAGCAATATGAATATGAATGAAGTGCTGGCGCGAGTGGCCAGTGAAGCCAGCGGGCAGTCGGTGCACCCCAATGACCACGCCAACTGCAGCCAGAGTAGTAATGACGTGATACCAAGCTGTATCCAGGTCACGGCGATGCGGGCCTTGTGTCATGCGTTGCTGCCGGCACTGGAGGAGCTGATCGATACACTGGTCAGCCGCAGCCAGCAACTGGCCAGTGTGACCAAGACCGGTCGAACCCACCTGATGGACGCGATGCCGCTGACCTTCGGGCAGGAGCTGGGTGCGTGGGCGGCGCAGCTGGAGGATTGCAGGCAGCGCTTCATTGATTTGCAGGCGCGCTTGCGCCAGTTGCCGATTGGCGGCTCAGCGGTAGGGACGGGGGTGAACGTACCTGCCGGGTTTGCAGAGCGCCTGGTGCAGGAGCTTAACGCGTTGACCGAATTGAGTTTTGAAGTTGCGCCTAATGTGTTTTCCCGCATGGCCGGACAGGATGTGGCACTGGAATGTTCTGCCTGCCTGCGCGCCTTGGCAGTGAGCCTGAGCAAAATCAACAACGACCTGCGCTGGATGGCTTCCGGGCCACTGTCGGGGCTGGCAGAGATCGAATTGCAGGCCCTGCAGCCTGGCTCCTCGATTATGCCCGGCAAGGTGAACCCGGTACTGCCCGAGGCGGTGCTGATGGTGGCGGCTGAAATTATTGGCAACGACAGTACGGTCAGTGTGGCGGCCCAGTCCGGCAACTTCCAGCTCAACGTGATGCTGCCGCTGATCGCCGACAAGCTGAGCGGCGGCTTCGAATCCTTGTCCTGGGCCTGTGCGGCGACAGCCCGCAGCGTGTCCGGTTTCGAGGTGAATCGCCAGCGAATTGACAGCTCCCTGGCCAGCAATCCCATTCTGGTGACAGCGCTGAATGCGACCATTGGCTACGAGGCCGCCGCAGTCATCGCCAAGCGCAGTTATGCTGAACAGCGCCCCGTCCTGGAGGTGGCGGCGGAGGAGACGCGCTAACGCGTGAAGCGCTGGAACAATTGCTGGACCCCTACAGGCTCACTCAGCCAGCGGACGCCGGGGACTGAAAGGGCGCTGGCGTCTCGCGCCGCAGTGCTTCCCTTTAATGCCGCGGAGAAGTTGCTATACTTTCAACAGATGCTGCTATGCAGTGCGACATCGTACTTACGTGCAGTGAAACCCCGCCCAAAGGAGAGCTACATGGCTAATGAAGGCTACCACGAGCCGATTGAAGAATTGTCAGACGAAACCCGTGACATGCACAGGGCGATTACCTCGCTGATGGAAGAGCTGGAGGCAGTGGACTGGTACAACCAGCGCATGGACGCCTGCAAGGATGATGAGCTGCGCGCAATACTCAAGCACAACCGTGACGAGGAGAAAGAGCACGCCGCTATGGTGCTGGAGTGGATTCGCCGCCGCGATCCTACCTTCGACAAGGAGCTCAAGGACTATATCTTTACTGAAAAGCCTATCGCTCACGGCTAACGTCGCTCCGGCGCCGGGTCTGCCGGCGCTGATTACATCCCGAGACTATCGCGTGCACCGGTGACCCCGGTGCATTTTTATCAGAGTAGGCCCTGCTCGTTCAGGTCGGCGACCAGGGCACTGATCACGTCTCTGCGTTCCTTACTGTTGCTGCCGGACTGTATCGTGCCTGACACCGCCTGCCACAGGTGGCCTTTTGTCTCGGTGACATACAAGTCAGAAACCAGGGTATGCGTCGTGTTGGTGGTCCACACCGGCTGCTGATAAGCGACCTCGTAAGCGTAGCCATAATAGCCGGGGAATCCCCGGTGATAACCGCCGCCGTAGGCGGGCGCGACGCCGTAGTAAACAGTGCCGGGGTGATAGATATCTTCGGATGACGCGCCGATATAGCGCGTCACCATAATCGTCTCCAGGCCCTGTTTTTCCGCCGCGGCGATCACTTCCTCTGCCGTCGGTTGGGCCTTGTCGACAACGGTGTAAAGGGGCACGGCGTTCACGCCGCGCCGCGCCAGGGCGTCGGCAAAGGCCTGCTCAAAGTCTTCGCGCGCGGCGGGTTTCTGGGCGACAGCAACAACCAGCACACCTTTGTAGTCCAGTTTTTTCAGCTCCGGGTCAACGTAGGACCGGCTGATGGTGGTGTTGTTGCTGCAGGCCGCCAGAGTTGCTGCCATTAGTGCAGCGACCGTTAAGCGGGCGATATTTTGAAAAGAGGGCATTAGCCTTGCTCCTGTTGCGAGGGTTGTTTGCGGTACCTGGCCTTATTCTTCGCGCCCTTCTTCTGCAGGGCGGGGCGCAGCTTGCGGCGCAGCGCCGGGAACAGGTAGCTGAGGTGGGTCAGTCTGCCGCTGGCAGCGGGCAGGCATATTTCGATGCCGGCGCCGCCGGCCATCGCCACGACGGCCTCGGCAACCTGTTCGGCGGTGCTCATGGGCTGTGAGTAAACGATGTCTTCCACTTCATCGATACTGTCCATAATGAACGCGGTATCAATCGGGCCTGGGGAAACCAGGCCTATGTTGACGTTGCTGTCGGCCAATTCGTCAGCCAGGGAATGGGTAAAAGACTTCAAGCCCGCCTTGGTGGCCGCGTAAGTTGCCGCGCCGCGAATGGGGGTGCGGCCAGCCAGCGAACCCACCATAACGACGGCACCACCACCAGCTTGCTGTATATGCGGTATGACTCTGGCCGGTGAGGTAAATCGGGGCGCGCAGGTTCACGTCGACCATTTGCACCAGGTTCGCCGGCGTCTGGGCGGTGACATCGCCGCGGTGATGCAGGCCCGCATTGTTGACCAGCACGTGAATGCCAGAGAACGCGGCAAGCGCCTTGTCGATCAGTGCATCGCAGTCCGCTTCGTTGGCGACGTCCATGGCGACAGTGAGGACATTAGTCTGCGGTCGCAGCGTGTCAGCGAATGCCTCCAATGCCGCCTGGCCGCGCGCTACCAGTACAAGGTTTGCACCACGCCGGGCAAACTGCTGGGCGCAGGCGGCACCCACACCCGCGGACGCTCCGGTGATAATAACCGTTCGATCTTTGTAACTGCTGTCACTCATAATAGGGTTCCATTAATTGGCCTGATTCTCCGAGAGTCACATATCAGGCGACGTAGTAACGTCTTCAAGGTGTTGGCGAGTCTACCTGTTTAAGCGGGAAGGGTTGAAGTACTAATTCGCCGCAGGGCTGTGTTCATATAGAAACTACTGGATGTAGCTTTCCAGAACGCTTTCCCAGACTGCACCCGCATCCGGCAGGTTTGGGTTGCAAACCGTGTGCATGACATCGTCGGGTACTTCCTCTGCCATGCCCATCTCCAGGTAAAGTTGATCAAGATCGGTGATAGTTTCGCAGGCCGCATACAGCTCGTAACCGGTGTCAGCGATCAGCACGCCGATACCGATAAAGGGGATCGCCTCGGCCGGAATTGCGGCGATGCTCTTGGCCGCCACACGCCGGGTTCGTGTCGCCAGTCGGCTGCCGAAACGCTGCGTGGCCGCTTTGCGCCTGGCCTGGGTGGCAGCCTGCCGTTTGATGGTCTTCTCCTGGCCAGCCAGCCTGGTTTGCATCGCACCTGCAACAGTGCGCACCCCCAGTGCGGTGCCCAGTAAGCCGGAGATCGCGGTATTGAACGCTGCGCTGGTGAGGGTAAGCACATTGGTGGTGACCAGGGCCATAAAGGTGGCGGTAAGCAGTAGTCGTTTTGTCCAGGCAAACATGGTGGGTAACCCTATCTTCGTTCTTCGCGACATTGTACGCCTTCTGTTCGGCTATACAGTCATTGGCGTTCTGGTAAAGTGTGGCCGTGTGCAGCAGCCAGTGATTTAAAACAGTTTCTATGTGTGTAAGGCAGTGTTTATTGGGTCTCGCTTTGGCTGGGCTTGTCGTGCCCGGAGTCGCGGCGCTGGACGCAGACGCCAGCGAGGGGCATCGCTCCCAACAACCGGGTTGGTCGCTATATTTTCCGGTGCATATGCCCGGGCTGGAGCTGTCGCAACCCGTGGAAGGTGGCGATGACATCGACATCGACGCAGATATGCTCGACCTGGCAGAACACGCCAACAGCTTCTTCGCGCTGGGCGCAGGCTATCGGTTCAGCGGCCTGGGGCGCGCCATGTGGTTGGATTTTAATGCCTGGCATGGCGGCTATGACATGGGCATGGACGACCTGACCGCAAAAAGCGGCCTGGCACCACCACCGATCCTCAAGGACTTTCTGGACGTCAATGTCGATATGCAGCAGCGCATCATGCAGGCTGAGCTTGGCGTTTGGCTGCTCCAGGATGAGGGGAGCCTTGACCTCGGTGTGTTAGGCGGCGCCCGCCACTACGACCAGACCATCAAGGTCTTCGGCACGATACCGTTTTTCAACAGCGAGTGTGGCCTGATCGGTTGCTTTGAAGCGCTACCGTTTCGAGAAAAGGAAGACACCAGCTGGACTGAGGCAATTCTGGGTGTTATCGCCAATTATCGCTGGCATGATCGCAACGCATTGCGCGCGTCCGCGTCCTGGGGGCATGAAGACTCAGTGCGGTGGCAGATACACAACACGCTGTTCTTTGGTGAAAGCTGGTTCAGTTCACTCGGCTGGAGACGAGACGAGTTCGTTAATGATGGCGTTGAGATTATAGAAAGCGGGCTCTATTTCGATGTGGGTAGGCAATTCTAACGGGCCAATTATTCACAGTATCTTTAGGCCATTATCCTTGAAAACTGCGACTCGTTTATGCAGTCTGTTGTCAGTGCAGGAGTAGCGCTTGTTTCGGCCCGCTGCTCAGGTACAAAGCCAAAGACGTTAAGTCATAATATTTATAAAAGAACTTGAGAGTCGCGATATGAATAAAAGAGTAAACCTCACTCCAAATCCGTTTCGAACACTGACAATGTCAGCCGCTGTGGCACTGGCCCTGGGGCTAACAGTCCCTGCCGCCAAGGTAGAGGCCCAGGAATCGGCAGCCCGTGGCAGTTCCGCCCTGCTGGAAGAAGTGATCGTGACTGCACGTAAGCGCGAGGAAGGGGCCCAGGATGTGCCGCTTTCGGTCAGTGCGTTTAACAGCAACCAGATTGATGCGCTCAAGGTACGTGACCTCACCAACCTGAAAGTGGGTATGCCTAACGTCGCGCTGGAAGACCTGGGTACGACTCGCGGCACCGCCAATTTCACCATCCGCGGTCTGGGTATCAATAGCTCTATTCCCGGGATCGACCCCACCGTAGGGGTATTTATGAATGGTGTGTACCTGGGCCTTAACAACGGTATCGTCTTCGATGTATTTGATCTGGAGTCCATCGAAGTGCTGCGCGGCCCACAGGGCACACTGTTCGGTCGCAACGTGACCGGCGGCGCTGTTCTGCTCAATACCAAGAAGCCTGGCGATGAGTTGGAAGGCACCCTGCGTTACGCGCTGGACACCGGTAAGGATGGCGGACTGAATTCCTATTACATGGGCGCCATTGGCGGCCCGCTGACCGACAACCTGGGCGCGCGCCTCGTGCTTTACTACAACGACGACGAGGGCAAGTGGGAAAACCAGTTCAATGGCGATGACTTCGGTGAAATGGAGCAGCAGATGGCGCGGGGCACGTTGACCTGGACGCCTGGCGACAGCACCGACCTGACCCTGGTGTACGAGTACAACGACACCGACGGGCAGGGCCCCGCCTCCCAGACCCACACCAACGGCTCCGGAGTACCCGGCGCCTCGGTCAACTTCAAGCGCGACTCTTTTGACTTTTCGATAGACGAGGAAGGCTTCCAGGACACCGAGACAAATTTCCTGGTCGCTACCCTGAACCAGGGCGTTGATTTTGGCGACGGCACCATAACCGCTATCTACGGCTGGCGAGATTATGAGGGCTCAGCCATGAGCGATATCGATGCCCAGCCGCTGTGGTTGTTCCACGCCCCCTCCTGGCTGGAAGGAGAGCAGACCACCTTTGAACTGCGCTACAACGGCCTGTTTGGCGACAAGCTGAACCTGACCACTGGCGTGTTCTACTTTGACAACGACATAAACTATCACGAGCGTCGTGAGCTACTGGGCGTTGCTACCGGTGGCGTGGCACCTGCGGCCACATTCGACGGCGGCGGCCTGTTTGATACCGAGAGCTACTCGTTCTTTGCGCAGGTCGATTATGACCTGACCGACCGCTGGACCCTGACCGCCGGTGTCAACTACAGCTCGGAAGAAAAAGAGGTGGAGATTGCGTCACTTAGCGCAGACATTGGTGTTGATCTGTAATATCGTTACCGGGCCAGCCTGTAACTTCGATTTTGTCGATGATGAGAGCTGGGACAACTGGGCCCCCAAACTGGGTGCCACGTATAGCCTTAATGATTCCTCACAACTCTACGGGCACTGGACGGTAGGGTATCGCTCGGGCGGTTACAACCTGCGTAATACGTCCTTTGATCCCGCGGACACCCCTGGGCCGTTCGACGAGGAAGAAGTGAATAACTTCGAGATCGGCTACAAATCGACACACAGTTGGGGTCGGCTGAATGCCGCGGCGTTCTACACGACCGTAGATGACCAGCAGCGTGAGATTAACAACCCGGGTCCGATTGGTGTGATTCAGCTGGTGAGAAATACGGCGGATACGAACATCTACGGCCTGGAAGTCGACGGTACTTTCAGTCTTACCGATAACCTGCTGCTGATCGCGTCTATCGGTTATGTGAAAGCCGAGTACGACACCGTGAAGTTTGACCTGAACGGCGACGGCGCAGTGGATGGTAAGGATGAAAGTCTGGACGTACCCCGTGCACCGGAGCTGACCTACAGTCTTGGTCTTACCCACGACCTGGAAATAGGTTCCTGGGGCCTGATGACCTCGCGGTTGTCTTACTCCTATCGTGACGACATGGCTTATACGGACAACAACCTCGGGTTCATTGATGACCTGACGATGGTTGATGCCGGTATAGACTTCAGCAGCAACAGCGGACATTGGGTTTTCTCAATCTACGGTCGTAACCTGCTGGACGAGGCCAACCATGGCGGCGATACGCAACTCCCGGATGACATTAGCGGATTCCCGACGGGCGGCACATTCTCCCCGCTGACGGCCGGCCTGCGTTACGGCATGGAAGTGACCTATAACTTCTTCTAGGGCGCAAGCGTAGACTGCAAGGCCGGCGATGCGAGAGCACGTCGGCCTTTTTTATTGGATGCCAGTGATTATTTAAACGCCTGCTTCTCAGCTTTCACCGGGCTACATACTTTCCCGCCTACAGGCTCAACTTCGACGATACGCGGTACTTCAACTAGACTGTCTGGTGCGATCAATCGTCTATTATGCAATGGTTGGTCTACACGAAGGCTCGGAAAGAGGGATTCTCATGAAAAATGCAATAAACGAATTACCGAATCGCCTCGAGGCTGGTGGTGTTTGCTTCGACGGTCAGGACTGGGGCGATATTAACGTCGCTCGCGTTCGGTTCCCTGCTGGCGCAGACGCCACTCCACTACTCGAGGGTTTGCCAGGCAATCTCTGTCAGTGCCCGCACTGGGGGACCGTGGTAAAAGGTTCAATCCATGTAACCTATGCTGACGGCACGCAGGAGACAGTAAAAGCCGGTGAAGTTTACTATTGGCCACCTGGCCACACTGTCAGGGTCGATGAGGATTACGAGGCAATTGAGTTTAGCCCCAGTGACCAAATGGGCGAACTTATGCATCACCTTGAGGCGAAGCTGAAAGGCTGACTTGCTAAAATCCATAAGCGCACAAGGCACTCCTTGATTACCGGGGAAGACCAACCGCTGGGAAACTTCGCGATAGTCTCTGACGCCGGCAATGGCAGTTGATATCGAAGCAATGTCCACCACCCAACTGCCTCCCGGTTCCGAGGCCGCCGAGGCGCTTAAGGCCGGGCAGCAGGCCGGGTACAAGGTTGGGGGTGCTGCAGTCTTCAGAGGCGGGGCATTCCTTTTACCTGGCGCTTGGCTTCCGCGACGTGGGTAATGTATATGCATTCATGCAACTGCCCGAAACCGATTCGGCAGAGACCAACGTTTAGCCATCAACAATGAGCATGTGCGAGCCTATGCGGCTCATTGCTTATCTTCAGCCACGCGTTCCGCGCCATCCTGCGCTAATACGTCTCAAAGCTGTGGCCACTACACTGATTTGGAGAGAGCCTGGAAGTGAGAAGGAAATTGAAATGGCATTAGAGATTATCGGCGCCGGTTTTGGCCGCACCGGCACCATGTCCCTGAAAAGTGCACTGGAGCATTTGGGGTACCCCTGCTATCACATGGTGGAGTGCTTTCCCAAGGGGCCTGATCATTGGAAGCTTTGGGAGAAGGTCGGAACCGGGTCACCCGACTGGGATGCGATTTTCCAGGGTTTTACTGCCACGGTGGATTTTCCGGCCTGCACGAGCTTTGCCTCACTGGCGGAGTACTACCCTGATGCAAAAGTTGTGCTTACCGTCCGTGATCCGGAAAAGTGGTACACCTCGGTCCAGAATACAATCTTTGAGGAAGAGTGGATCAAGTTCCTGCCAGGCACTGAGGCAGGCGCTTATATGAAAGCGACTATTGATGACTATTTTGATGGCCGAATGCATGATCATGATCACCTTGTTCAGCGATTCAACGAGCACGTTGCTGATGTCAGGAAACGCATAGCGCCGCAGCGGCTGCTGGTATTTGAAGTCGTCGACGGTTGGGAGCCCCTGTGCGATTTCCTGGAAGTGCCCACGCCCGACGTGGCATTTCCCAACATCAATGATACCGAGGCAGTGCAAGGTATTATCAGGACCATCATGGAGCAAAGGGTTCCAGGCGGCACTTGGTTATAAGGGCTAGCATCCGGCTTCTTTATATTCTAGTTGCGAGTAGCTGTTCTCGTCATAGTGGCGCAAACGGGCCCTCGCAGGCTTAGCAGACAGTCAAGAACCCATGTGGGTCATACGCCTTGTTTGCAAAATAATCTATCGCGCTAGTATCGCAGATAAGTTCTGGCAGACATTGGGGTGATGAGATGCCAAGCGTAAGGAAGACAGATAGCCAGTTGCGCACCTATTTCAGGGCCGACAGGTTTACCGAAGAGTCCGGGAAGTGGTTTTTTTATACGCGGGAGAAGACACTGGAGGGTCCCTGCGACAGCTTGATGCAGGCCAGGATCCGCCTGGAACAGTACATCAGGGTAATGTCGTCTGGCATGATGTCGGAGAATACGGAGCTCTGTCTCGCTGGCACAGAACTAACGCTTGAGGTTCGCCCACGGAACTCTGAAGACGGGCGCTACTGCTGTTGCGCCCGCCGGGCAATGGCAGCGGTAAAGCCCCGAAACAGGAACAGGTGCGCAGGAACCAGTGCGAACCAATAGGCTAATCCCCAAACACCGCGAGGGTGCCAATAAGCTGTTGCCGTCACGCGTGTTTCGTCCGGGCTTAAGGGCTCGATCTCGAACTCCAGCACGCCTGAGCCCGGAGCCTTCATGCCAAAATGGAGGGTCAGGCGCCGCTCCGGTTCCATGCCGATGACGGTCCAGTAATCGATAGCATCACCGACGCGCAGGTTGTCCGGGTCGCGACGTCCACGGGTGAACCCGGGGCCTGCCACGCACCAGTCCATGAGTTCTCTTAGCCACCACAGTGCGTTCATGTAGTAATAGCGATTGTCGCCGCCGATGGCCGTAACCTGCTTCCATACCGCAGCGGCGGGTGCCTGGGCGATGGCGCTGCCACCGGCGCGCTTGGCATAGTAGGCGGCATCATGACTGAAGCCGCGCATGGCAAAGTCGCCTTCTGTCCAGCGCGCCGCCACCTTGTGCTCACGTTCGCTGGCCAGTGCTGCGTCGATTGCCTGGCGGACATCCAGCAGTGCTTGTGGCACCAGTTCGCGCAAGGCGGCGTCGTTGGCATCAAAGTCGTGCCGCAGGCCACCTATCAGCGCGCGTGCGATGTTTGCCGGCACGGCGGTGACCAGTCCCAGCCAATAGGACGACAGACCCGGGGTGAGCACCGGCACCGGTATGATGCGCGGTGGTTGCTTGCCCGCGGAAAGTGCCAGCTGTCGCATCATATCTTCATAGGTACACAGCTGCGGGCCGCCCGCGTCATAGGTCTGGCCCGCTGCCTCCGGCAGCAGCGCGATGCGTTCCAGGTAGACCAGCAGGTTGGAGAGGGCGATGGGCGGTGACTTTGCCCGCACCCATTTTGGCGTCACCATAACCGGTAGATTGAGGACGAGGTCGCGCATCACTTCGAAGGCTGCGGAGCCGGGTCCGATGATGATGCCGGCGCGGATCTCTGTGACGGCCACGCCCGGATGCGCGCAGCACATCGCCGGTCTCGCGTCGGGAATCAATGTGCTCGCCGGCAGATTCGCCCGGTACCAGCCCGCCCAGGTAGACGATGCGCCGCACGCCAGCGGCTTTGGCGGCATTAGCGAAATTCTCTGCGGCCTGCAGGTCCAGCTTGCCAAAGTCACGACCAGCCGCCATGGAGTGCACCAGGTAATAAGCCACCTGTATGCCCTGCAGCGCCGTTGACAGGCTCTGGGGCTGCAGCACGTCGGCTGCGACGAGTTCTGCGCCTGGCCAATTATGTGCCTCCATAACGCGCCGGTCTCGCGCTACCGCGCGCACCGGCCAACCCGCGGCGAGCAGGTGTGGCACCAGGTTGCTGCCAACGTAGCCAGTGGCACCGACAACGGCACAGGATGGAGGTGTATGCATGATGCAGAGTATAGGGAGAAGCTGCTTCGCTTTAGCCAGCCGGTTCTGCGTAAGGTTGTGTTTACTCTGCGCTGGCCTGAGGTTGCCAGGCGGCTGCCTGCGGGTCCAGTCTAACGAAGCGCGTGTTGTAGCGATCGATGAGGTTGCCCGGCAGCCCCTCGAGTGAAGGCTGTACCAGGCGCTTGAGCTTATAGGTATAGATAGGGATTATGGGCGCGTCTTCCAGCAGCAAGCGCTCAGCTTCCTGGTAGAGTGCCATCAGCCGGTCGCGGTTAGCGGTAGCGCGGGCTTCATTGAGAATAATCTCGTCGAACCGGGAATTGGAAAAGCCCGCGCGGTTGGTGCCACTTTCGGTGACAAAGACATCGAGGAAAGACCCCGGGTATACGTCGGCGATCCAGCCCATTCTGGCGATGTCGTAGTTATGGGTGTTAAGTGTGTCCAGATACACTTTCCATTTCCTGATTGACCAGGCTCACTTCAATGTTCAACTGGTCTTTCCACATTTGCTGAATCGCCGATGTGACCGCGCGATGATTTTCACTGGTGTTGTAGGCCAGCTCAAGTGACGGAAAGCCGTGGCCACCCGGGTAACCCGCCTCGGCAAGCAGTTTTCTTGCTGTCTCCGGCTGGTAATCCAGCCCCGGTGGGTAATCGTAGCCTGGCATCCCCACAGGAATATAGTTGCTGGAGGGGATCACCGTATCCTCCAGTACAGAGCCGGCCAACGTCTCCCGGTCTATCGACAGGGCCAGCGCATGGCGCACACGGACGTCTTTCAGTGGGGCTTTGCGGGTGTTGAGCATCAGGTAGTAAGTGCCCATGAACGGGCTTTCGATCAAGGGCGAATCGGCCAGGTCACGGTAGGCGGGCACTTTGGAGTTGGGCACGGTGACGGTTGTGTGCAACTGACCGCTGCGGAACATCTTTTCCTCGGTGGAGGCGCTTTCAATCGGACGAAATATGATGCGCTCCAGATGCACGCGCTCTGCGTCCCAGTAGTCAGGGGTTAGGCTCCACGCTCAGGTAGCGCTGAAGTTTCCACTCGACTAGCTGAAACGGGCCACTGCTGACGATGTTCCCCGGGCGGGTCCAGCGAGAAAAACGTGAGGTCATCTCGCCATGCGCCTCGATGGCTTCGCGGGGTAAAATCGAGTTGTAGACGTAGGTAAATTTACGCAGTGCGTAAGGGTCGGGATACTCCAGCTCCACCTCCACGGTTTGCGGATCAACGGCGCGCACGCCGACCTCGGAGGCGTCGTCAATGTGTCCCCGGTGGTAGGCCTCGGCGTTGCGCACTGAGAACAGGAAATCCGCCACCAGATTTCCCGTGCGCGGGTTCAGCGCCCGATGCCAGGACCAGACAACATCTTCCGCCGAGATCTTGCGGCCATTGGAAAAGCGCGCGCGGGGGTTAAGGTAAAAAGGTAATCAGTCGCCCGTCGTCGCTATACACCCAGCGCTCCGCCACCCCCGGTAGAATTCTCCAGCGTATGCGGGTTTACGTTTACCAGCCCCTCGAACAACGTGTCCGCAATGCGCGCCTCGGGGGTGCCAGACAAATTGTGAGGGTCGATTGTTTGCGGCTCTGTGCCGTTACCGATGTAGAGAATGCCGGTACGATTGCCCTCGGTGACAGCGGAGTCCCCGGAACAGGCGGCCAGCAGCAGGGCCGCAGCGAGCCACGCGAGATGGCAAGCCGTCTTTTGATGAGACCTATTGTGCGTGCTGGGCATGGTTCGCGGCCGCCGGCTTCACTGCGTGATTAAACCAATATAAGTTAGCGGTGCCGCACGGGCAAACCCCGTGTCACCTGCCCGACTGACGTTTGCAGGTTGGCGTCCGCACTGGACGCAGTGAGCGCAATAAGCATGGCGGAGATCTTTCGCGCGTTTTCATCCGTACAAAAGACGATGATTACATAGCATATGAGGTGCCACATGTTCGGAATGTTCAAGAAGTCTCCCACGCGGAAGCTCCAGGCAGAGTTTGAGAAACTCTCAAAGGAGGCGTTCGAGGCCCAGCGCAACGGCAATATACGCCTCTACTCCAGCCTGACGGCTGAAGCAGAAGTGGTGCGTGAAAAGATCAGGAAGCTGGAAGCCGCAGCGTGAGCCAGCAAGCGGGTTCGGCCCGGAGTTGGGCAAACCCGCCCATGGGCGCTAGCGCACGGCGTCGAGAGCTTCCTCGATGAGTGGAATCATTTCCGCAATGACGCCGCTGGACCCCATGGAAGCGTCCACTGCGGTGTACTCTTCGAACAGCACGATCCCGCCGTAGCCACGATCCACATCAATCCAGGAAATGGAGCCATAGAGACCCGGGTCTACATAAAGATAGATGCTACAAAGTCCTGCAGCCAGGCGTCGGCAGCGCTAAAATTCGGGGGGTCGGCGGGTTTATTGCGGTTGTCACTACTGTCACTGCAGGCGATCAGGCTTATTGCCAGCAAAAGCGTGGCTAATTGGCGATACATTGGCGTTTCCTCTTTTTTATTGTGGTGCCCCGGTCAGCCCGGCTAAACAGCGTTTAACCCGGAGTAGGACCGCTGTTGCCAGCGGGGCCATTTAAATTCCCGGCAGTGCTGGGTTTATCTTGGTGCGGAATTGCCCAAAGCGCAAGTAGTGACTGATTCAGACAGCGTCCACGTCCCGTTCACCGATTTCCTCGATAATCTTTCCCGCTTCCTGTTCATCCCCTGCCTCTGTTTCCAGGCTGTCCGCAGCCCCGTTCTTACCTTGTGTGATAGCCAGTCTGACTATTAATGCAAAGTGGTCGGAGCCGAAGGCGGTTGATCGCTCTATCCCTGCCAGCGAAAAGTGCTCACTGCAAAACAGATGGTCAAGCGGCCAACGACACAGCGGAATGCCCGCATGAAAAGTGGAAAAGAGCCCGCGTCCAACGCGTGGGTCAGCCAGCCCGCTCAGTTTTCGAAACAGGCGGGTGGCCCGTGACCAGGGCACATCGTTGAAATCGCCCAGCACAAGGGTGGGGTCTTCTCGCTTGCCTATGCCTCCAGCCAGCCTGACCAGCTCAGCGTCTCGCTCTGTAGACTTTTCGTTCTCTGTGGGGCTGGGCGGTGCAGGGTGCAGGCACTGAAAAGGATTGTCTCGCCAGAGGGCCAGTGTAAGTCAGTCACAATAGAGGGAACACCCGGCTGGACCCGATAGCGCACTTGCGTGTTAGACAACGGTAGGCGACTGTACAGGTGCATTCCATACAGGTTATCGAGGGCGCAGCGCGCAGTGTGTGGATAGCCCTGTAGTCCTGTGTCCAGCGCCCCCTCCCACGCCTTGTCGCTTTCCAGAAAGAGCACCAGATCTGGCGCCTGTGCTGAGACCAACTCCACCAGTTTGGAGTATTGGCGGTTACTCATAGCACGTTGGCGATCATGATGCGCAGTACCGGTTGGTCACCGGTTACGGGGTAGGAATCGAGTTCCGGGCGCGCAAACCTGCTATAGGGAATGAGTCTTCTGCCGTGTTCCATTACGCAACACAGGCTTATCGCCAGCCCGATGAGTAATACGTTAGCGGGTGTATTACCGACAAGCAGAGAGATCAGGTACAAAGTGGCCAGGGCAGCCGCCAGCGCCAGGAGTTGCAAACGCGGAAAGTCCAGACCGCGTATCCACCAATGCGGCTTTCGCGACAGCGGGGCCAGGGTCAATAGCGCCAGTAGCAGGGTCAGGCAATGAAGTAGTGTCAACATGAGGGTCACGATTCTGAAGCAAACGCGCAGTTTTTGCTAACTGGTGTGCATCCGGGAACGTGGATACCCCACCCATACTGTCATTAGTAGGAAGACCCGCCTTCGCGGGGATGACGAAGCCTGGAGTTTCCGGATGCGGAGTTACTATTTTGTGACTAAAAATCGGGGTGGTCTTACTTTGTGCATTGACGTCGATACCGGGTGGGTTAGCGCGAAGCCGACTACAGGGTTATCCTGCAGACGCGGGTATCCGTCAGATAAACCGGGATAAAAGGAAAGAGGCAACGTGTTAAAAACGGTATTCAAGGTTACTGCCATGTTCTTCGTTCTTGTGGTGTTGTTGGTTGTGGGGCTGGGCTGGTGGTTCTTTTCACTGCCGAAAGCGGATGTGAGCGACTTACGCGGAGAGGTTGAATACGACTCCCTGGAGCACGATGGCCTTCAAAGAAGCTGGCAGGCCTACCTACCTTCCACCTTGCCAGCGCGCCCGGCGCTGTTGCTGGTGCTACGTGGCTCATGGGCGGTGGCGCGGGTATGTCCACACTGACATTTCGCGCGTTTGATGCGCTCGCGGAAGAACACGGTTTCATCCCGGTATATCCTGATGGCTTTGAGTCGCACTGGAATGACTGCCGCGCAAGCGCATCGTATGCTGCTAACACACAGGATATTGATGACGTGGGTTTCCTGCGTGAATTAGTGCTTACCCTGCAGGCGCGCCACGGAGTCGACCCGGAACGGGTATACGCCACGGGACTATCCAACGGTGGGCAGATGGCGTATCGCCTTGGTCTGGAAGCCCCTGAACTTGTCGCCGGCATCGCTGCAATCGCTGCAAACTTGCCTATTGGCGATAATCTGGACTGCGCTGCCAAGGGCAGGGCCGTTCCTACACTGATTATTAATGGCACGGATGACCCGGTAAATCCTTATGCCGGAGGCGTGGTGGAGATACTGGGCAACAGCAGCCGCGGAACGGTATTGTCCAGCCTTGCAACGGCGAACTACTGGGCCCGGTTGTCAGGCGTTGATGCGCCGGGAGTCGAGAACTCGTGGCCCGACAGAGCACCCTGATGACGGTACGCGTGTGCGGCTGCGACAGTGGGCAGGCGCAGCACCGGTCGCCTTGATGACTGTCGAAGGCGGAGGGCATACGATTCCCCACGTCGACTATCGTATGCCCAGGATACTCGGCCCTACCAGCCATGAGTTTACGGCAGCTGACTTGATCTGGGCGTTCTTTGCTGGGGAAGCGTTGTTGCCGCCCATTTGGTGACCTGATACGTCGAGAGAGGTGGTGCTCGGCTCTAAAAACCCGAGTGCTTTGCCTTACAAAGCAAATACCAGTATAAAACAGCTACTCATTTCACAAGGTGAAGGTTACGTGACCCTGTTTAATCATTTTAGTCGGTCAGCATTGCGGGGAGACCTGCTCGGCGGCCTGACTGCAGCCATTGTGTCCCTTCCCATGGCACTAACCTTCGGTGTCGCCTCCGGCGCAGGCGCAGAAGCGGGTATCTATGGTGCCTTGCTCGTTGGTCTCTTTGCCGCCATGTTTGGTGGTACACCCACGTTAATATCGGAACCCACGGGCCCCATGACCGTTGTCATGGCGACGGTGATGACGACGCTGATTGCAGCCAATCCTGAAAAGGGCATGGCGATGGCGTTTACAGTGGTCATGCTGGCGGGCGTGTTCCAGATTATCTTTGGCTCCCTGAAGCTCGGCCGCTATATCACGCAGATGCCCTACAGCGTGATTTCCGGATTTATGTCCGGAATTGGTTTGATATTGATCATCATCCAACTGGCGCCGTTTACCGGCTCCGCCGCGCCCGCGGGCGGGGTCATTGGCACCTTGACTCATCTCCCCACCATTGTTGCCCAGATCAACCCGGTTGAGCTATTCCTCGGTGTGCTTACCCTGGGCATCCTGCTGTTCACACCCAAACGCTTTACCCGGGTGATCCCGCCACATCTGATAGCCCTGGTGGGTGTTTCCCTGTTGTCAGTCTGGTTCTTTTCCGGTGATTCTATTCAGCGCATCGGCGAAATCAGCATTGGTCTGCCGTCAATTGTGTTGCCTGAGTTTACGGCCACAGAGATTACCACCATGGTCATTGATGCAATGGTCCTGGGGATGCTCGGCTGTATTGATTCTATGTTGACGTCGGTTATCGCTGACAATCTCACGCGTACTGAACACAAGTCAGACAAGGAACTGATAGGGCAGGGCATGGGCAACATCATGTCGGGCTTGTTTGGTGGTTTACCTGGGGCGGGCGCCACCATGGGGACCGTGGTTAATATTCAAAGCGGTGCCACGTCAGCGTTTTCAGGCGTGTTTCGTGTCGCCTTCCTACTGATTGCCGTATTTGGTGCATCAGGTCTTATAGAACAAATTCCGCTGGCCGTTCTGGCGGGCATTGCGATCCGCGTTGGTATGAACATTCTGGACTGGAGTTTCATCAAGCGCTCGCACAGGATTTCACTGCAGTCGACGGGCGTGATGTTTGCGGTGATGCTGTTGACGGTCTTCGTTGACCTTATCGTGGCCGTCGGTGTGGGGGTATTTATCGCCAACATTATTACCATCGACCGCCTGAGCAGAACGCAGGAAAAGAATATCAAGGCCATTAGCGACATCGATGATGAAACACCGCTTACCCGCGAAGAAGAGGGGCTGTTGCGTGCCGCCAACGGCCAGATTCTGCTGGTGTACCTGAGTGGGCCCATGATTTTCGGCGTGGCGAAAGCCCTGAGCAGGGAACATGCTCAAATATCTGAATACAAGGCGTTTATCATCGATTTGTCCGATGTGTCGTTGCTCGACGAGACCATCTCCCTGGCAATCGAGAATGCAATCAAGGAAGCGGTAGAACTTGATAAAGCGGTGTTCCTGGTGGTGACTTCAGATGCCACGATGGAGAGGCTAACCCGTCTGGAACTGGACGATTTGATAGGTCCAGACCACATAACGGCAAGTCGCACCCTGGCGCTTCAAAAGGCGACGGCTGGCCTCGGTGGGTTGCTAGAGCGCTGACCCACCATAGGCGCAAGTATTAACGACCTGGCTATTCCGCGCCAACAGCCTCTTTGGTCGCATCCCAGGCTTTCTCACTGCCTTCCTTGGTTGCATCCCAGGCCTTCTCGCTGCCTTCCTTGGTTGCATCCCAGGCTTCGCTGGAGGTCTCCTTGGTTGCGTCCCAGGCCTTCTCGCTGCCTTCCTTGGTTGCATCCCAGGCTTCGCTGGAGGTCTCTTTGGTCGCATCCCAGGCCTTTTCGCTGCCTTCCTTGGTTGCCTCCCAGGCCTCACTGGATGCCTCTTTGGTGTTTTCCCATGCCTCACCGCTTGCTTCCTTTGCGCTGTCCATGTGGCTATTGTCTTCGGCCAGCGCGGGGAGTGACAGACACAGTGAAGAGAGTATTACTGCAATCGACTTTTTCATAGTTACCTCGTAGTTTTCATATTTGTTGGCCAGAGCATCACCGAAGTGAAGTATAGACGCCGAATTCATCCCGGCAAGCTGGATAATCAAAAGAAGCTCGGTGGAGGGCACCTGGGTGATTGAGCGGAACCTGCCACGGCGGCATGGTGATTCAGGCGCGCAAGCGTATGAGGGAATATCAACGGCAATTAAGCCGTGCTTTGCCCAACGGAGCGCTGCCCGCTTATGTTTCGGGGTCGATTTCGCGCCACAACGCATTGACCCGTTTCCTCGTGTCAAATAACGATGCGGTCGAAGCCTGGTTCTTGACGAAGTCCTTGTAGGGAACGGGCGGGAAGCCGCCGTAGAAGCCCGGTTCGGTTATGTTTTTACTGATAACGGAAACTGGGCCCATGGTGACATCGTCACAAACAGTGATATGTCCATTGGCGCTGACGCGACCTCCAAACTTGCAGTTGTCGCCGAAGGTGGAACTGCCTGCGACCATGAATCCGGCTGTGATCAAACAATCCTTGCCCACGATCGTGTTGTGCGCGAAATGGCACTGGTTGTCAATCTTGGTGCCGTCACCGATGAGCGTGTCGTCAAAGGTCCCGCGGTCTATGCTCACCCCGCAGCCTACCTCCACCCGGTTTCCGAGAATCACCTTGCCAAAGTGTGGCTTGGCGTAGTGCTGCCCGTTTTTGTCGGTACCATATCCGTACCCATCTGTGCCTATCGAGCTTTGCGGCTCAATGCGGCAGTCATCCCCGATGTGTACGGAGTGACCCACAAATACATTGGATTTGATAACGCAGCGTTTGCCAATCGTTATATTGCCTTCCAGCGTGGAGTTGGCGCCAATGACACTGCCTTCATCTATGCTCACGTCCGGGCCGATGACGGCATTGGGTTGCACGATAACGCTGTCGTGCAAGCTCGCACCGGGGTGAATCTGGGCTGAGGGGTGCACACGCTGCTCTGCAAAGGGTTCACGCCCCCACTTGGGCAGAAAATATGCCGTATTGAGTTTAGCCATTGCCGCCTGCAGGTCGTCACTGACAAGAATGGCGCTGTGACCCGAATTCAGTCTCTCGGCCTCGCTGCCTAGTTCCGCGGGTATGACAAGTATGGCAACTTCGGCGTGCAAACAGCTTTCAAGGTGTTTTTGCTCCGGGCAAAAGCATAAAGCACCGTGTGCCGGGGCAACGCTTGAGCAGGGCAGGGTAGCAATAGCCATCTTGTCGCCGGAAGACCATGCGACCAGCCCGGGGAACGCTTCAAGAATACTGTCGACTCTTACACTGCCCATTTCTTTTCCTTTGTCAGGTTGGTTCTGTCACTGGCAATGCGCCAGGCAGATAGTCACGATTATCTATTCCGAACTCGGGCTGTCACTATACTCTTTATGGCGTCACTCACGCGAATACAGCGTGCGTTTCGTTCAGTCTTATAGAGACGCCGGCTACTCCCCTGTGTATAGGCTGCTGTCCCAACTTTTTTAATCACTAATTGTTCAGTCGCTCTGCAAAGTCAATCGATCAGGCCAGGACCATTTCCACTGCCTGCACGATGGAATCGACCACCGCGAACTCTCCGGCAACCTTGTCTTCATCCCCCTTGCGATACTTTCCAGTGCGCACGAGGCAGGCCGGAATGCCGGCGTTGATCGCTCCCTCCACGTCACCGAATACATCGTCGCCTACCATTAATGAGCGCTGGGGAGCGGCGCTGGTCGAGGCCATCACCTGACGGAAGAATTCCATGCTGGGCTTGCCCACAATGACGGCCTCGACGCCGGCGGCAAACTCCACCGCGCGGATAAAAGCCCCGGCATCCATCAGCAGCTCGTCGCCTGACTTGAAATAGCGGTTGTAGCCGACACCCAGTAAAGGTGCGCCTTGCAAGCAGAGCTGGAAGGCGCGGTTCAGATTCAGGTAGCTGAATTCCTCTGCCGCATCGGCAATCAGAACCGCATTCGGGTCGCGCTGATCGAAGTCATCAAATTCCCCTGCGATATTGTCGTGCACCAGGCAGTAGGGTCTCAGCTTATGCTGCTCTAACCATTGGCGGGCGGCGTCTACCGCAGTGAACAGCTGATCGTCATCGATATCAAAGCCCATTGCCTGCAGCTGCGCCGATAGCATTGCGCGTGTCTTGCGCGAAGTGTTAGTGATAAATCGTACCTGAAGCCCATGGGCCTGGACCCGGGCCACAGCCTCTCTGGCACCCGGGACCATTGCGTCGCCGTCATAGAGCACGCCGCTGAGATCAAGTAGTAGTGCGTCAATCATTCTGTTCACCGTGCGGGGCAATCACAGCTGTGATTATATCTTTCAGTGGATCTTCAGAGGGCTTCCCCCGGCCTTACATCCCTTGATGCAAGTCAAGTCGCAAAGACTTTGTCTTCAGAGCTTGCCGTTATCGCCATCAAAATGCACGCGCAGAAGCTACAGTAATAAGAAGGCCTGTAACACCAAACGTGGAGATAGCAGCATGTCGGAGATTAAGCGCGATGAGTTTGGCCCCTTCAAGATCATCGAGATATATGAGCCCTCAGTAGGCTTGCGCGGCACGCTGGTGGTGGACAACGTCGCCCGTGGGCCCTCCATCGGTGGCTTGCGTATGGCTCCGGACGTAAGCACCGGGGAGTGCTTCAGGTTGGCTCGGGCAATGACCTTCAAGAATGCTGCTGCGGACCTGCCTCACGGAGGCGGTAAGTCCGTTCTGTATGGCGACCCGGCCATGTCAGCGGAGAAGAAGGAAGAACTGGTGCGAGCCTTCGCCTGCTCGCTGGAGGAGGTCGAGCAGTACATCTTCGGCCCCGATATGGGGACCAATGAAGAGTGCATGGGTTGGGTACGCGATGAGATTGGCCGCGCCGTAGGCCTGCCCAGCGATATCGGCGGCATTCCCCTGGACGAGCTTGGGGCGACAGGATGGGGCCTGCTGCACGCCATAAAAGTGGCCTGTGAATTCAGGGAACGCGATCTCGCGGGGGCAAGGGTCGCGGTGCAGGGTTTTGGAGCCGTGGGCAAACATGCAGCCCGCTTCCTGGCCGCAGAGGGAGCGGTGATTGTGGCGGCAGCTGACCGCCATGGCACAGTGTCCTGTGCTGATGGACTGGAAGTGGAGAAGCTACTGGCTCTGAAGCGCGATGGAGGCAGGCTTATGGATTACCCGGACGGTCCCGGAGTCGTCAAGGGCGACGCGGAGTCTATAATTGATGTCCCCTGTGATATCTGGATTCCCGCCGCACGCCCCGACGTTATAAGGGAAGACAACGTGGGCCGCCTGCAAGCCGACATGGTTGTGTCCGGCGCCAATATTCCCATGACTGCGGGCGCGGAAAAAATTCTCTACGACCGAGGTGTGCTGTGTATTCCCGACTTCATTGCCAATGCGGGCGGCGTTATCTGTGCCGCCATGGAATACCAGGGTGCAAGCAGAACCGCCGCCATGGATATCATTGAGGACAAACTGACTTATAACGTACGCCGTGTACTTGATACTGCAAGATCAGAAAGCTGTATGCCAAGAGAAGCCGCCGAGGGCATTGCCCACCGGCGGGTGCGCCGGGCTATGGGTTTACGTCGCTGGAGCCTCTTCTAGCCATGTATCGGATACGCATCCACGGTCGAGGTGGTCAGGGAATCAAGATGGCCAGCCGTGTGTTGGGCACGGCGTTATTTTCGTCTGGCTATATCGTTCAGGATGCACCCAAGTACGGTGCCGAGCGGCGTGGTGCACCCATCTTCGCAACGGTCCGGGCGGATCGCGCACCAATCAATGAAAGAGGTCTGTTACATCGGCCCGACCTCGTGGTAGTGGCCGACGATAGCCTTCTTGGCGTGCCTGCGGCGGGAACGCTGGCAGGCGTCGACGCCGCCACGGTGGTGCTGCTCAACTCCAGGGAGCCGGCTGAGACCTGGCGGCATCGCTTGAACCTGCAAGCTCGCCTGATCATTCTTCCCCTGGAAGAAAGCGGCACAGACCGGGCGGAGCAGCCCCACATCGGAGCTACCTGTGCCGGCGCCGCTGCCTGTCTGCTAGGTGTTGTGAAAAAAGCGGATCTGCAGCAGGCGCTGCAGGAAGAGCTGGCCGATTTGGGGCCTGACGCCGTGCAAAGAAACCAGGCCAGCGCCCTGGCAGCGTTTGCCGCCGTGGCTGCCTACAGAGGCATTGTACAGGAGGGGTCAGTGGTGACTGCCCGCGATTTCACGCCACCGCAGTGGATTGATCTTCCGCTGGACAGCGTCGACGTGGCTGCGCCGGACATACACGCCACGGCCAACAGTGTGCAAGTGCGCACCGGGCTTTGGCGAACCCTTCGGCCGGTCATTGACTATGAACACTGTGGTAAGTGCTGGTGGGTGTGCAGCACGCTTTGCCCGGACAGTGCGATACGGGTCGAGGCTGAAACCCCGATCATCGACTACGACCATTGCAAAGGCTGCATGATTTGCGTGGGCGTCTGCCCGCCTCACGCCATTCAGGGTATACCCGAATATCTGGCCCAGCAGCAGGAATTACAGGAAGATGAACATGGCGCCTAGACTGCTCACGGGCAATGTTGCCGCGGCCTGGGGCGCGCGCCTTGCGGCTGTCGATTACATTCCGGCCTTTCCCATTACCCCGCAAACCGAAATCATAGAGAGCCTCGGTGCCTGGATAGACCGTGGTGCCATGCCCGGACGCATGGTCACCATGGAATCGGAGCACTCCATGCTCACCGCAGCAGGTGCAGCGGCGGCGACTGGCGTTAGAGTTTTCAGCGCCACGTCGAGCCAGGGCCTGCTGCATGCTATGGAAATGCTTTACACGGTGGCGGGCTGGCGGGCGCCGTTCGTGTTGGTGAACGTATCTCGAGGCCTGTCTGCTCCGATCACCCTGGAAGCCGACCATAATGATATTTTGGCGGCCCGTGACAGCGGCTTCCTGCAGATCCATTGTGCCAGCTGTCAGGAAGTAGTGGACGGTGTTTTGATCGCCTACCGCCTGGCTGAGGATCCTGCGGTCCGGCTACCGGTTATGGTCAACCTCGATGGCTTCTACCTTTCCTTCACCCGTGAGCCGGTTGATATTCCCGCAGTGGAATCCGCTGCAGCCTTTTTGCCGCCCTTTGATCCGGGCAGCATTCGCTTTTCAGCCAGTGCACCCGAAAGCCAGGCGGTGGCGGTATTGGGAGGGGGTCCCTACTCCTACTTTCGTTACGAAACCCATTTGGCGGCAATGAACGCCATTGGCGTATTCGAACGTATTGCGACTGAATACAAAACGCTTTTTGCCCGCGAATTCGCCGCAATCGAGACCTACCACACGGATGATGCGGAGATTGTCTTTTACATCATCGGCTCCTTTGCCAGTAAGGCCCGGGATGCGGTGGACCGCTTGCGGGAGCAGGGGCAGCGCGTGGGCCTGCTTAGGCCGCGACTGCTGCGTCCGCTTCCCGTCGACGCGATCGCCGAAGCCCTGGTCGGCGTGCAAGGTGTTGCAGTAGTGGACCAGAATCTATCCATGGGGCAGGGCGGCGTGCTGCACACGGAATTAAGCGCAGCCATGTACTCACGGGTGGGAGCGCCCTCGATTATCTGCAGTTTTATTGGTGGACTGGGAGGTCGTGAGATCGCACCTGAAGAGTTCTACCAGATGGTGGAGGTCACGCGCCAGGCTCTGGTCAGTGGTGAGGCGCCACCAGCACGTTTGTTGTATACCGAGACGGAACTGCGTGAGGTCCGTAAGTTGCAGTCAGTGGCTAAAGTAGAGCGTGACGAAACGTCTGCCGCGCTTAAGGGTGTTAAGCATGAGTGAACATATTGCGCGAATGAAAGACCTGCCATCCACTCACCTGCTTGGCACCGGGACACCCATGTGTTCAGGCTGCGGCGGGCTGGAGGCCCTGCACCAGATTTATGACGTGCTTGGGGAAAAAACAGTCTTCATCAACGCGGCCGGCTGCATGACGCTGCTGTCGACTTATCCGTTTACGCCATTCAGGGGTTCCTGGCTTTACACCGCTATGGGCTCCGCGCCTGCGGGGGCGCAGGGCGTGCGGGATGCGCTGGATATCCTGGTAAATCAGGGCAGGCTGCCCGCGGATGACGATTTGCAGGTGGTGGTCTTGACGGGGGATGGCTCCGCCTACGGCATGGGGATGTCTGCTACTTCAGGGGCTATGGACAGGAATCTGGACTTTATTTACGTCTGTTACGACAACGAGGGTTACGCTAACACCGGGCAGCAGTACTCGGGTGCCACGCCGCACGCTGCTGCCACCTCCACCAGTCAGGGTGAAGGTGGTTACCCCGGTTACAAAAAGGACCTGTTCTCGATTTGGGCAGCACACCGCCCAACTTATGTCGCTACGGTTATTGGCAGCAAACCCCTGGACCTGGCGAAAAAAATTGAAAAGGCACGCGATATGAAAGGGCCGAGGATGATCATCGCTCTTGCACCTTGTCCCACCGGTTGGGACTACGATCCTGCAGATTCAGTGGAGATTGGCAATCTGGCGGTGAAAACGGGTGTGTGGCCTTTGAAAGAGTACGAGAATGGTGTTGTAAGGCATACGAGCATACCGAGGGAGCGTGCGCCGGTGGCAGAGTACCTGCAGCGGCAAGGACGGTTCGCACACCTGTTCCAACCTCAGCGCAAAGAGCTTCTTTTGAATGAAATACAGGCCCGGGTAGACCGTTATTGGGACGACCTGCTCCAGCAGTCTTCTGGTGCCTGATCAGACCCTGCATTCCTTGGCTATGTCGATGACGTGGTTGGCGCCTCTTCCTGCAGCTTTTTCCGGACATCCATCAACACGGCGCCGTAGGCATTGCTCCCGCGCCGGTCACGACCTGAACCCCAAAAATAATCGTACTGGGTCGTTTCCACCAGCTGGGCGTCGCCGGTAGCGAGTAGCCTTTGGGCAACGTCGGGGTGGGTTCGGCACTTGGTATAGATGCCACGCGTCATGATCACACGACGTACTTTCGACCAGTCCTTGCGAATCTTCACGCGGCGTCGCCGGCCAAGGCGCCTGGCTATTCTTAGGGTTGGCAGCCTGACGCACTTTTTCGCGTTCACCGGGGTCGTCGAACTTCATGGCCTGGAAGTAGTGTTCAACCGAGGGCCAGTGCGCCCCCTCAAGATCGAAGCCATGTCTGGAGTAGCTGGACAGCGGGTTGTTTGCATCCGTGCGCGATACATACACGTAGCTGCCTTCGGGTTCCGTCTTGAATGCCATGCGTCACTGCGACTCAGGTTGTGTTTATTCTCCAGACGCCACAGCCTGCAAGTGCACGTATTGTGCGTCCATGTTTGCGCTGCGCCCGGGCGTTGAATCCCGGCGCCCACTATATCGTTTGTTCGCCCCATACGCCTGTTTTATTGTCACGGTCTCAAGCGATCGAGAATCACCGGGCCAGTACCCTCGCTGGCCAGCTTGTCCCCCTCATTGTAGATGGGGCAGTTTTGCATGGACAGGCAACCGCAACCGATGCACCCGGTAAGAGAGTCTCGAAGTCGCTCCAGGTAGGCAATACGCCCGTTAAGCTCATCACGCCACCCAAGTGATAGCGTCTCCCAGTCTTTGGCAGTGGGAGTGCGTTCGTTGGGCAGGCTGGCAAACGCCTTGCCTATGGCATCGAGACTAACGCCCATTTTCTGGGCGGCCTTTATTACTGACACCCTACGCAGCACATCTGGCTTGTAACGGCGCTGGTTTCCCGCATTTCGCCAGCTGTGGATCAAGCCTTTCTGCTCATAAAAGTGCAAGGTGCTGACCTTGACGCCGCAGCGCTCGGCGACCCTTCCCACCGTCCACGTCGAGTCTTTCATGCTTCGCCTCCCAGGATCCTCTCTTGATTGAAAAAAACGCTTTACCTCAAGTTAACTTGAGGTATTAGTATAGGCAAACATTGAACGAATCGCTGGCAATTATCCAGCGTAACCCTGCAGGAGAAAGCACAATGATTCACCTCGAACACATCAACCTCGTTGTTGCAGACATTCCCGCTTCCCTGGCTTTTTATGGGGCGGCCTTTCCCCACTGGCGTATCAGGGACTCCGGCGAGAGCCACTGGCATGGAAAGCCCCGCCAATGGCTGCACTTTGGCGATGATTACCAGTACCTCGCTTTCGGGGACAATGGGGTAGGCGAAAACAGGGACCTCAGCGGGCATCAGACCGGGCTCGCACACTTCGCCTTCGTGACTGCGAATTTGGATGCGCTTGTCGAGCGCCTCGCCGCCGCGGGCTTTGAAATTGACAAGGACGGCGCAGACGAGCCCTACCGGCGGAATGTTTACTTTATTGATCCCAGCGGATTTGAAGTGGAGTTCGTTCAGTACCTGAGTGACATTCCGGAGCAGAGAAACCTCTAGACCAGTTCGCAGTTCATCTTACCGGGGTAGCCGGTCGTCGCGTGCTGCTGTACAGCGAACGCGCTCTGCTTGAGAATGGTTCTGCACTAACCATTTATAACTGAGCTCCCCTATGCGCGCATTAAAAGCGGTTTTTAAAGTATTGGCCCTGTTACTGGTTGCAGGTGCCATCGCACTTACGATAGCGATCAGTTTCAATAGGGATTGCCCTGCGCCTGGTGTGGCGCCCAGCGGTAAAGAAACCTTCACCGCTGTGACTTATGGCTGCTATGGCCCGCCTGAGGTGCTGGAATTAACGCAGGTCGAAATGCCTGTGCCCACTGCGCAGCAGATAGTCGTCAAGGTGCATTCTGCAGGCGTCAACCCTCTCGACTGGCACTATATGCGCGGGTCGCCCTACATAATGCGTCTGGCCTCAGGCATAGGGTCCCCGAGTGATACCCGCCTGGGTGTTGATTTCTCCGGCACCGTGGAAGCCGTGGGCGCCGCGGTCACCCGCTTCAAACCCGGTGATGAAGTATTTGGCGGTGCTAACGGCGCGTTTGCGCAGTACCTGACCGTAAAGGATACGGCGGCGATCGCACATAAACCGCCCAATATTTCCTTTGCACAAGCTGGCACCGTCGGCATCGCAGGGATCACCGCCTTGCAGGCCCTGCAGGACAAAGGCCAGTTACAGCCCGGGCAAAAGGTGCTGGTAAACGGCGCATCGGGAGGCGTGGGCACATTTGCCGTGCAAATTGCGCGGGCGATGGGAGCGGAAGTTACCGGTGTCAGCAGTCAACGCAATCACGAATTGCTGCGCAGCCTGGGCGCCAGTCATACTATCGACTACAAGCAGGAGAGCTACACGGACGGGGACGAACGCTATGACCTGATCGTCGATAACATCGGCAACCACTCTCCCAGGGAAAATAGCCGGGTGCTCACGCCAAACGGACGCCTGGTGATGGTCGGTGGTGCCTCGGGTGACTGGGTGGGACCGTTAAAGAACCCGCTGCTGGCGATGGTGCAATCACCCATGATTGATCAGGAGGTGATCCTGCTGATGGCCCAGCTTTCCGCGGATGGAATGAGCCAGATCGCAGACCTCATGCACAGTGGCGACGTTACGCCGATGGTAGGCAGGACTTTTCCGCTGGCGGCGATCGCAGATGCGATTGCGCTGTCAGAGTCTGGCCGCGCGAGGGGCAAAATTGCCATTGAAATACCGCATTCTGACTAAAGGGCAGCCTTGCCATGCTTTGATAACGGGTCGCTCATGAAGGTTCAGTATCTCCTTTTCCATACGGTCGCCAAAGACCAGCTCCCGGGTGAATTCTGAAAATAAGCGGGCTGTGTCAGGGCAGAATATCACCCCAAACTGGCAGGTGACTTCCTCGAAGCTGGCGTCTGTCATTGATAGCCGGGTGGCGTCTGCGGTCTGGAAGCGAACCGGCTCGCCATCTGCGAATTTCTGCCTGGCGATGGCCAGCATGGGTTCATTGAGGTCGGTTGCCAGCAGGTCACAGGAGGCGGGTAGGTGCGTTGCGCAGGCAGCGGCTTGAAATGCCGGTAGCGGCCGCCAACTCCAGCACGGCTGAGGGTGCGTGCAGGCAACCCGCTGGGACAGGTCTTCCGCGTAGCCCTGAAAGATACGAGGTCCCAGGAGTTGGTCGTAGTTCCGGGGAACTGAACCAACGAAATTTGCAGCCTGCTTGTTCATAGCCATTCTCCTGTTGAGTGGCAATTATAGACTGTCTGTCTGTCTGTCTGTCTGTCTGTCTGGCTACTGGCAGCGTAACTGGTGCCACTATCCACTCGGGTTTCGCGCAGTACGGCGGTAACTGCGGTCAATCATGGAGCTGCACTCGGCGGCACTTCTACCGTACTTGCTGTTAAGATAAGCGCTTCGTTGTCGCTTGTGCAAAAACCGGAGTCGTTCTATGTGTCAAACTGTAACCAGAGGGCTTTTGACCGCCATGGCCCTGCTCCTGCTAGCGGCGTGCAGTGCAGAGGAACCCACAAAAGCGGCTCCGCTGGGTGAGGGAGACAGGGCACCCGCGTGGACTGGCATGGACCTGGTGAGCGGCGAAGAAAAAAGCTTCCCTGAAATACTCAACGGCAAACCGGCGGTGCTTGTTTTCTGGGCAACCTGGTGTCCCTACTGCAAGGCATTCATGCCTTACGCTGGAAAGATACAGGCTGAATACGCGGAACACGGAGTACAGGTCATCACGTTTAATGCCAAAGAGAGAGGGCAGGGGGACCCCAAAGCCTATCTTGATACGCTACAGTTTCCCCTGGTCGCCATTGCTGATGCGGACAGTATTGCAGACGACTATGGCGTAAAATTTATACCCGGCCTGATGGTCGTGAACGGTGAGGGCATGGTGACCTACCGACGTGGATGGACTGAATTGCCTGCAGGGCAAAAGGTAGCAGAGTTCTGGGCGGGTGAAGTTCGTATGGCGTTAGACGAAGTGTTGGGCATTGCAACGCCTTCGTCTTGAGCGGTCTGGGCAAGACCGCTACCCCCCCTGAATGCGGGATAACAAAAACACCTCCGAGCCATCCTGTATCTCGACATTCCAGTTGTCGCGGTAAATCTCCCCGTTAATTGCTATGGCTATCCCCTCATCGAGATGATGTTGAAAGCGAGGATACTGCTCCAGGAGATTGCGCATGAGCTCGCGAAGGGTATTCGCCTCAATATCCAGCGATTCAGCCCCGCCGAGCGCGGGGCGAAATGATGACATGAAACTCACAGTGACCCTTGCCATAAGTGCACCTGATGCTAGGAAACTTCCGCTTCTTCAAGCGCCTGGAGAATCCGCGGCGGTGACATCGGCACGTGATTCATGCGCACTCCCACTGCGTTGGATATCGCATTGCCGATAGCGGCTAGCGGCGGGACGATAGACGTTTCGCCTACACCGCGCACGCCATAGGGATGATTCGGGTTGGGTATTTCCAGTATCTGGGTGTCGATAAACGGCAGGTCTGAACAGACGGGAATCCGGTAGTCGAGAAAGCCCGGGTTTTGCAGCCGGCCATCTTCCCCGTAGATATATTCTTCATTGAGCGCCCAGCCAATACCCTGTGCGGCCCCGCCCTGCATTTGTCCTTCCACGTAGGTGGGATGGATCGCCTTCCCCGCGTCCTGGATGACGGTATAGCGAATGACGCGCGTCCCACCGGTTTCCGGGTCCACTTCCACGTCGCAGATGTGACTCGCAAAAGACACACCTGCATTATCGGGAACGGATTCATTGTGCCCGGCGATGGGGCCGCCGGTCTTGCCCGCGTCAGCGGCGATGTCTGCCAGTGAGAGTTTCTTCAGCTTGCTGTGCTTCTTGCCCCTGGCTTTGGCAAAACCCGCTTCCCAGACAACATCGTCGACGGGGATTTCCCACATGATTGCCGCGCGTTCACGCAGTACATCAATTGCCTGGCGAGCGGCAAATATAGTGGCCATGCCGGAGGAAAATGTTCCGCGGCTGCCCTCGGTCATGTCGTTATGGCCCAGCGACCCGGTATCAGCCAATATGCGTTTTTACCTGCTCATACGGAATGCCCAGTTCCTCGGCGGCAATCAGTGACAACGAGGCCCTGGAGCCGCCGACGTCGATGGTTCCCACGGTCAGTGTGACCGAACCGTCCTCGGCAATATTCAGATCGGTGCAGGTTTGCCCGCCAAAGTTGAACCAGAATCCACAGGCCATGCCCCGGCCCTGGTTCTTCTTCAGCCTGGCGCGCATATGGGGGTGTTTCTTGACGGCCTCCAGCGTGGGTCCGATGCCGATAGGGCCATAGATCGGCCCGTAACATGCGCGGGTTCCCTCTCTGGCGGCATTCTTGATACGGAAATCTACGGGTCGATGCCCAACTTCTTCGCCACCATATCTATCGTGCTTTCCACGGCAAAGGCGATCATGGGCGCCGAGGGCGCGCGATAGGCGGCCACTTTGGGTCGGTTTACTACCACGTCATAACCCACGGCTTTGACATTGGCCAGGTTATAACAGGCAAAGGACGTCATCGCCCCGATCATGGCCCAGGGCATGCCGGGTATGGCGCCCTGGAAGGCGCCGCCCTGATAGCGCAGTGCGGCAAAGGCCGCCGTAATGGTGCCGTTTTTCGTGGCGCCAATTTTTATATCGATAGACGTGGACGATGTGGGGCCGCTCGCCTGGAATACTTCCTCCCGGCTCATGACCGCTTTTACCGGCCGGTTGGCTTTGCGCGACAATGCCAGGGCGACAGGCTCAATCCATACATGTGTTTTACCGCCAAATCCGCCGCCTATCTCTGACGAAGTCACTTTCAGTTTGGCGATATCCATACCGAGCAGGTTTGCGCAGACGCTGCGATAGGTGAAGTGCCCCTGGGTTGTTACCCACAGCTCGCCCGTGCCATCGGGGTTGACGCTGGCAACACAGGCGTGCGGCTCAATATAGCCCTGGTGAACCTGCTCGGTTTTGTAGCTTTTCTCGATAACGACATCCGCCTGGGCAAAACCTGCCTCCACGTCGCCATGACCGAACTCACCCACATGGTACAAATTTGAGGGTTTTCGTGGGTTTGGGTTCCACTCCCGCGGTATAGAGGTGGTCATGAATAACCGGCGCGTCGGGCTTGAGCGCTTCATCCACGTCCGTCACGTGGGGTAGTACCTCATAGGTCACCTTAATGAGCTTCAACGCCTTTTTGGCGGTTTTTTCATCGACCGCGGCCACTGCCGCGACGGCGTGGCCATCGTAAAGCGCTCGGCCCCGGGCCATGCAATTTTCCAGAATAGTCCGCAGTGGCGGCATCGCCATTGGTCAGGTCGGGCAGGTCGTCGCTGGTGATAATCGCCTTTACCCCGCTGAGCTTTTCCGCCCGGGCGGTGGAAATTTTCACAATGCGGGCGTGGGCGTGGGGCGAGCGCAAAAACAGGCCCACCAGTTGCCCGGGGCATTGTAATCAGCGCCGTATTTGGCCCGGCCCGTCACTTTGTCCATGCCATCAGGGCGCTTTACCCGGGAGCCGATGACTTTGAATTTTTGCCTGGTGTAGCTCGGATCGTTTGCCCATGTCAGCTTCCTGTTGGTGTTCGTTGCATCGCTATTTTGCGCAATGCCGGTAATGCATTCAGTCTGGCGTTTATGATTTCTTGCGGCGGCTTTTCTTTTTATCCAGCTTCCTCAGTTCTTTCGCACGTCGCCTGCACTGCGCGTACGATCTTGTCGTAGCCGGTGCAGCGACATAGATTACCAGCAAGTGCGTAGCGGATTTCCGTTTCTGTCGGATTGGGATTCCGTTCCAGCAATACTTTTGCGGCCATCAGAAAACCGGGTGTGCAGATTCCGCACTGCAATGCCGCGTATTCAATGAAGGTTTCCTGCAGAGGGTGCAGTTTGCCGTCTTCCGCCATGCCTTCAATGGTGGCGATTTCCCGGCCCTCCGCTTCTGCGCCCAATACCAGGCAGGAGCATACGAGGCGGCCATCGAGGGTGACGCTGCAAGCTCCGCAGTCGCCCGTACCGCAGCCTTCCTTTACGCCGGTTAAACCAAGCCGGTTACGCAGCGCGTCCAGCAGGGACTCTTCAGGTGGGCAGGCAAACTCCACTGCGTCGCCATTAATAGTGGTTGATACCAGCACAGCTGCCATCAGGCACCTCCTGCACGTTGAAAGGCGATTTTGGCAGCGCGCCTGGCCAGCACGCCGGCGACTTTTGTCCGGTACTCGATGGTGCCGCGTTTGTCATCGATGGGATTACAGGCAGCAGAGCAGGCCGCAGCCAATTTGTTCAAGGCATCGTCATCCAGCCTGGTGCCGATGATGGCTTTTGCCGCCGCTGGCACCAGCACAGCCGTTGGCGCCACTGCACCAAGCACCACCCTGGCGTTTTGACACGGCCTCTCTCCAGAGTGAGATTAACTCCGGCACTGACGACGGCAATGTCCATTTCCGTTCTTGGGATAAAGCGCAGATAAGCGTCCCCTGATCTGGCGGGCCGCGCAGGCAGAATGATCGCTTCGATGACCTCCCCTTTGGCCAGCGAGGTCTGGCCGGGGCCAGTGACGATTTTTTCGACTGCAACCGTGCGACGCCGGGTTGGCTCACCACCACGGCTTTCGCGCCTGCCGCTATCAGGGCGGGGACACTGTCCGCTGCCGGGGATGCATTGCACAGGTTGCCCACCATAGTGCAGCGGCTCTGAATCTGATCGGAGCCGATCAAGATTAGTCGCCTCGACCACCCCGGGCCAGGCACTGGCCAGGGTTTTGTGCTCGCCAAGCTCGGCGCCTGATACGGCAGCGCCAATGCGCATGCCACTGGCGGAATGCGTAATGGACCTCATGGCGGGGATGCGCTTGATGTCCACCAGCAGTGCCGGTTCGATATGGCCAAGCTTCATGCGAACCAGGAGATCGGTACCTCCTGCGAGTACGAATGCGCACCGGCCTCTTTCACTGGCCAGCAGTGCTGCAGCCTCTCGAGTTGTCGAAGGGGTTTCGTATCTCATTGGGCAGTCACGCTCCGTTCTTATTCTGCGACGATTGAACGAGTATGCCGATAATCCAGGGCTTGATCAATGAGAGACTGGTACACCGATAGGCACACGGAAGTGAGCCTGTTGCAGCGCCGGAAATATCGTTGCGCGGTTTTGGCCGGGCATCGTTAATCGAACTCTTGTCAGGTTAGAATGTCCTGCACTGAACTCTCGCTTTCTTCATTCCATAGGTCTTACTGTGTCTAAAATCGTTATTATCGTAATCCTCATTATTTTGTTCTTTGTGTTTCTTCAATTCACCTCGGGCAACAAGAAAGCAGCGCTGGAGAACAAGCACAAGGGCGCGGAATTTTTGGCGGCCAACAGTCAGCTGGAGGGCGTGGTCACTACTGATTCCGGCCTGCAGTACAAAGTATTGCAGCCGGGCACCGGGCAGCAGCACCCGAAAGCGACGGATACCGTAAAAGTGCATTATCACGGCACCTTGCTTGATGGCTCTGTCTTCGATAGCTCGGTGGAACGGGGCCAGCCGATTGAGTTTGGCCTGCACCAGGTTATCAAGGGCTGGACAGAGGGCTTGCAGTTAATGGTCGTCGGGGAGAAGACCCGATTGTTTATCCCCAGCGATTTGGCCTATGGGAACCGTGCAACAGGGTCCATCAAGCCGGGTTCAACGCTTATCTTCGATGTGGAATTGCTGGGAATCAATGAGTAGTGTTCTCTCATGCAAGATGGTCAATCGTTTGTTGTTATGGAACTATGCGGGCCCAGGTCTCTGACAGGCACGAGGAGGAAGCCTGCCGTGGGCAGCGAATTATTCCGATAGAAACCTGATAAAGGGCGAGAGGGTAAGAAACAGCACCGTGACTGCCAGCAGACCGTAAAAGATGACATTCAATGGTGCCTGCCGGAAACGCTCACTAAACGTTTCAGGCGGGGTCTCGGTTCTTAGCTCGTCAAAATAACGCTGCCGCTCCCGTTGGTAAGCGTCGATCAACTCACGGGCCCGAGCCTTGTCGCCGTCATTGACCAGCCATAAACCGGCAACGGAAATGCCCCAGCGACCCGCCGATGTCTCATAGTTGTCCAGCGCATTGTCAGTTAACAAATCTCGAATGTCCTGCGCCTCTTCGTCAGACACGCCGTTCAGACGAAAGATCAGTACTGCCATCTTTTGGCTCCGTTTGAGGGTTCAGGTTCTGCTTATGGTTCTGACAGTGTATTTCTCCTATGGACTCAAACGGTCAGGGTCCTCAAAGTCCTGAATACTGAAGTAACCTTAAGCCGGGAGATTATACGTCAGCCATAGCGGCGCTCATGCTTCCAAGCACCAGTTCGCAGCGCTCCGCCGCCTTGCTTATGCGCTCGCGGATCGAGGCCCCACGGTTGGTTTCTGCCAACAGGGTGCCGGAATGCGCTGCACAAAGATTTTCAGCATCGCCCCAGGTCTCAGCAAATTCCGCCGCCCAATCCCTGAACTCTGCTGCGGCCCCTTCGCGCTTTTCCAGCGCCATCGCCAGCGTCGGGTGGAAGCCGACCCGGTCGTGCAAACCGACAAGACCTAAAAGGCGGGGGAGGCGGATATACATCAGCGTGTCATCTACATGGATCGTGCCGGATGCCCGGTGGTAGGCCAGGACAGATGAAAAGTGAACGTTTTCATTGTCGGAAATGAAGTCCACGCCTCGCGGGATGGTAAATTCGAGATCGTCGGCGTACCACTCATGGAGCTCCTGATCTTCGCTTCGCACCTCCTCCCAGGGCAGTTCGGGGAACCGGTCCAGGTGCCGCTGGGTCCCATAAAGACGGGCCTCAGGGAACAATTCGTGCATCCGCTCCACGTGTACCGTGTGGAAGGGGTGCAGGTTGAGGATGGCTTCGATCTCGCCACCGTCCCAGGATAGCGTCAATTTCTTTTACCAGCGCCTCGCTGATTGCATAGGAGTCCAGCAGCACGAAACTGCCATTGGCCAGACGCACCAGCGAGGCCTGGGTGCCAATGTCCACGACCCCGCCAATGCGGAAGGAGCCGCGGATATTCCAAAAGTCTTCCGCTATCTGGATAATTTCCTCCGCCATCTTTCACCCTCCTTGCAAATGTAATCGACACCAAGCCCCACATTAAGAGGCTAGCCTGATCAGTGTAGCGCACATAGTGACCTTCACCTATGTCGAGCGCACCAGGTGCAGTTAACCTCGTCCAGGGCTCTGATTCGCAAAAAGGATTCTGTTCTTCGGTGATGCGACTTTGGTTTGATATTAAGCGGTTGTGCACAGTGTATTTAATACAGTCCCGGGGTCGCTCGCTGTGATTGATGTAAGTCAAACCGGCCGCTGTTTATGCCACGGGGAATGGTCGAAAGTGGGAAAATATGCGTATTACTTGTGACACGCTAACCATCAAGGAAAGGGAGTAACCCATGTCGGAGAGACAGCTATTCGTCGTTTTTGATCCAACCACAGATGAGCAACTGGCCTTGAGCCGGGCACAGGTGATCGCCAGTAATGACGGCTCAAAAGTGCATTTGTATGCCTGCATCCACGAAGATACGGCCCCCACCCGTAACAAGGAGGAGGGGGTGGCCATGCAGCAGGACATCCTGCAGCGGGCTGCAGCGCCGCTGAAAGCCAAAGGCATAGAGGTCAGCACCGAAGTGACCTGGCAGAAAGACTGGTACACCGCGGTGGTCGATGCAGCCAAACGCTGCAATGCCGACGAGGTACTCAAGTCGTCACAACGGCACAGCAAAGGCCAGCGACTGCTGAAGAAAACCTCGGACTGGGCACTGATTCGCGAATGCCACTGCCCGGTATTGCTGGTGAAGTCGACGGCAACCCAGGAACCGCGCAAGGTGCTGGCGGCACTCGATATCAGTGGTGACAAGGAGTCTTACGGTGTGCTGAACCAGAATATCCTCACCTTCTGCCAGCGCTACACCGGCGGCGACAACGGTGCCGAGGTGCACTTTCTCAACGGTCATAAAGACCTGCCCAGTCGCCCGGATCGCGGCACGCTGTTGCGGGTCTGCGGCGTGGACAGTGAGTATGTGCACATTCGCATGGGTGACCCCGACGACGTGATCGTCGATACGGCAAAAGAGCTGGGTGTGAACCTCGTGGTACTGGGTAACTCCGCCCGCAACGGGCTCTCTGCGCTGGTGAAATCCAACACCGCAGAGAAGGTACTGGACAAGCTGGAGTGCGACCTGCTGGCGCTGACCTGATGGTCAGCTGCTCTGCGTGGGCCTCCCGGGTTGCGCCGCTAGCCCATGCCGCCCCAGGCCCGCGGCATTTCCATGTTCAGGCGTTCCATGCCGCCGTTAACCCCAAGAATTTCCCCGGTCACGTAGGAGGCCGCAGGAGAACACAGGTACAGGGCGCCCAGGGCGATATCCTCTACCTCGCCCAGGCGTCCCATCGGGGTCAGCTCTTCCATGGTCTTCTCCACCTCGTCGGTCAGCACCGTGTTCAGTGCGTCGGTGCGCGTGGAGCCCACCGCAATGGCATTAACCCTTACCCGCGGCGCAAATTCCTGTGCCAATTCCTGGGTCAGCAGGGACAGCGCGCCCTTGGCAGTGCCGTAGGCGGCAAAACAGGGCGTGGGCTTGTGGCCTGCAATAGAAGAGATATTGAGAATACAGCCCTCGTGCCGCTCAGCCAGTTGCGGGGCACACAGGCGCGATAGCTCATAAGCGGTAGTGACATTGAAGCGCATGGCCGCCTCGAATTCACGGGCGCTGGTCTGCAGCATGGGCTTGGGGGAAAACCACCGGCATTGTTGACCAGGATATCGATGCGGCCGAAACGTTCCATGGTCGCGTCTACCAGCGCCTGCAACTGATCGAAATCCAGTACATCCGTAGGCACCACCAGCGCCTCACTGCCAACCGTGGCGAGTTCTGCTGCCAATGCCTGCAAGTCGCTTTCCGTTCTCGCGGCCAACACCACCCTGGCCCCGGCTTCGGCAAATCCGCGGGCAATGCCGGCACCTATGCCCTTGCCGGCGCCGGTAATGATTGCCACCTTGTCCTGTAAGCTGAACTTGTCCAGTAACGCCATCTGATATCTCCACGTAGTTGGGTTGATTTAAAGGGTTACGAACCCTTATTTTGGTGTATTGGCCGCTCATTGCCGCAACAGACATTAGCACGTAAATGAAGCGCTGTTTAATACGATGAACCTTTATGCGGCAGCTGTATACCAATGGCAGCGCAGTGAGCTGGGTGTTGCCACAGAGCTTGAATATACCGTGCTCAGCCAGAAGGCCCACAAGGCCTGGAAGAATGATGAAAAGGAATACAATCTGTTCCAGCTGGCCGCATCGATGGACGATTTTCGTGCCGGAGTGACCACCAATACGGCGATGAAAGCGCAGGCTGTTCTGCGAGGATGTGAGGGCTCTGGTTCAGTCAATCGACTGATCGCTCGATTCGAATGCCAATGTCGCCGGCAAATTTCCCATCAGGGAAGCTGTCTCAGCAAGTCTTCAATTGCGGCTTCCGGCGAGAGTGGGTTTTCCTTGATCACAATATCGGGCCGCAAAGGCGCGCGCCCCTTCTCGCCGGAGGCGCGAGTGAATATGTAAAGCGGCGCCAGGGCCTCAATGCCGCTGTTGGGCAGCTGGTGAAACTGAACCTGCCCGGATTGATTGGCCGCCCCTTCCGTTGATGTTCCTGCCAGTGTCGCTACCCCATGGTCTTTGGCCGTCGCGGCAAACACAATCGCCTGGGAATAGGTAAGCGGGCCAATAAGCAGGATGACCTGGCCATCGAAACGATCCTCGAGATCGGCGGGGGGAGTCACAGCCAGGCGGAATGGCAATTCCACGACATCACCAATGGTGGCATTGGGAATACGCGTGATGTTTTGCGCAGTGACCCTGGCCTTCACTGCAGAAATCGACGAATAGGTTTTGTCCGTCAGGTATGCCATGAGAAGGTCACTTGTGTCTGCTGCACCGCCCGTATTCTCGCGCAGATCGATGATCAGTACCTCTACGTCATCCTTACTGATCTCGGAGAATGCGCCGGGCAGGAATGCGGCAAATGCGTCCTTTCTCTTGATGTCAAAAGTATCTATGCGCAGATACCCCGTTCCCGCCCTCAAGGTTTTGTAGGTGAAATCCCCCGAGCCAGTACTTTCCCCTTCACAGCACCTTTCATTAAGTGTTATCTGATGTCTATTGCCGTCCTTTTCCAGGACAAGCTCATACTCATTAGCCCCTCCCTGAAGGAGCCAGTAGTACTCAGCGAAGTAGAGCGCCATGACCTTGAGCCGCAGGCCTTCTGTCTCTCCACGCATTCTGGGCAGGAGCGTCGCCACGAGTTGAGCCATTGAGTGGCCATTGACTGAAAGAATTCTGGCGCCGGCGAGCGCAGCCAGTGGTCCCCCGGTAACTAACCCAAGACGAGGTGTTGCGTCTTTTCCCAGCGCGACGGGGATGGGCAGGAGAAAGCCACCACCTGCCTCATATTGAGCCAGGGCATCAACTGGTCTGCGAAGCCCTACATGGGCATCCGCAAAGACCGGATTGAGCTTGGCAAGCAATGCCCATACCTCTGACTGGGAAAGGGGCCGAGTGATTTGCCGGTCGATGGTAGCTCTCCATCGACGCAAGTGCGTCAAGGTCGGTGGAATAAGCCAGATCAGGATGCGTCGTGCGCACAAAATTGAGGAAAGCACTAAGGTCCTCCCGCACTTCATCAATGGAATAGTTGGCTGCATCCGGGTGTTGATACCCGGGAGTGTCCGCTGCAAGGGCCGAGAGCTGAATGAAGCAGGCCAGGGTCATGGCAATTCGCAGGTGTTTCATCCTATATCTTCCATAGTAGACTGGGGCGATGGGG
This sequence comes from uncultured Gammaproteobacteria bacterium, assembly GCA_963845135.1. Classification (GTDB taxonomy): domain Bacteria; phylum Pseudomonadota; class Gammaproteobacteria; order Pseudomonadales; family Halieaceae; genus Halioglobus. The sequence goes on from CAWJQW010000012.1 coordinate 574,651, forward strand.
CTTCTTCGCTACAGCACCTCTGCGGCTAGGTTTAAGGGGTCAAGTATAGGTGCTCCTACCCCCTAAGCCGAAAATTATAAAATGCAGACTTGTAAGGCTGTTGCGACCGTGGGGATCGGGTAAGCCAGTGCATACCAATCAATAATTAATCATCTGCTCGCATTGAGGCTTACACCTTCCACCACTATTCTGTGGCTATGCAATGGGATAGAGAAGTCGATTGGCTGGTCGCCGGGAGCGGCGCCGCTGGCATGACGGGCGCCGTGGTAGCTCACCAACTCGGTGGCGATGTATTGCTGGTGGAAAAAGAGCCCATGTACGGCGGCACCACCTGTAAGTCTGGGGGGGTTGCCTGGATTCCAGGCAACCATCACCAGGCGGCCCATGGCGTTGATGACAGTAGCGACGAGGGATACGCCTATCTCAAGGGGCTGATTGGCGACTCCGTGGCGGACGCGCGTATTCGTGCTTATGCCGACCGTGCCGCCGAAATGCTCACTTTCATGGAACAGCACAGTCACGTTACCTACACACCGCTACCCGGGTACATGGACTATTACGAACAGGTGCCGGGATACAAGCCAGGCGGCCGCTCCATGGACCCCGGCGTTATCCACCTGCGCAGGTTGGGCCACGAGGGTGCACACATGCGCGATGACCATACCGGTGTGCTGCCCTTTAATGTAACGGTGCCTGAAGGGCGGCGACTCGGCGAAATGGATGCTGGTGCTTATCTGCTGGGCGCGAGGCTGGGTCTGCAATACTTGCTGGACCTGCCCGCCCGGCTGCGGAGCAAGCCTGACCGTCGGCTTACGCTGGGCCCGGCGCTGGTGGCAAAACTGCGTCTTAGCCTTATGGAGCGGAAAATACCGCTCTGGCTCAACGCACCCATGTCGAAACTACTGACGTCCAACGGGCGCGTCATTGGTGCCGAAATATCGCGCGAAGGTGAAACGGTACGCGTATCAGCTCGGCGCGGCGTGTTATTGGCAACGGGTGGTTTCGCACAAAATGCTGTATTGCGCCAGCGCTATCAGCAGGCTCCTACCGGTTCTGACTGGACCGCGTCGGCCCCGGGTGCTACCGGCGATGGCATCCTCCTCGGGCAGCAACTGGGTGCCGCCGTGGACTTCATGGGCAGTGCCTGGTGGTCGCCGACGGTTGCCTTACCAGAGGGCCCGCGCCTGGCACTGATAGCCGGTAAAGCCTACCCCTGTTCGATTATGGTCAACCGCGCGGGGCGTCGTTTTACCAACGAGGCCGCGCCTTATGAAGACGTGGTCAAGGACCAGTATGCCAGCGAGGCGCGCGGTGAACAGGCCATCCCCGCCTATCTGCTATTCGACGCGACCTACCGCCGCAAGTACCCGGCGGGACATATAAAACCCGGGAAACTGGAATCCGATGCGCGCCTGCCGCAGTCTTATTTTGACTCCGGGCTGTTGACGCGCGCCGACAGTATTGCGGAACTCGCGGCAAAGACGGGTATCGACGGTGAGCAGCTCACGGCAACCCTGGCCCGCTTCAATGACTATGCCCGGCGCGGTGAAGACCCGGACTTCGGCCGCGGCGCCACCGAACACGATCGCTATTACGCCGACCACAAAGTGCAACCTAATCCCTGCCTGGCACCAGTGGAAACTGCACCCTTTTATGCGCTGCGCGTGGAGGCCGGTGACCTGGATACCAAGGGCGGTTTATTGTGCGATGAGCACGGGCAGGTAGTGGACGAGCAAGGAAACGGCATTGCCGGACTGTATGCCGCGGGCAACACCAGTGCGGCTGCCATGGGAGATACCTATCCCGGCGCCGGGGCCACTATCGGTTCGGCGATGACCTTTGCCTATATCGCCGCACAGCACGCGTTTGGAGCCGAATTGGAGGATGCACAATGAGCGATTACAAGTACGCCTACCTGCAGCCCGGTCACTATGCCCGGGGCTGGCACATTATGTTGTTCTCGCAGGAGCTGGCCACCGGTGAGGTCAAGGCCCTGCGGTATTTCGACCATGACTTCGTCATCTACCGGGGTGAGTCTGGCAACGTTGCCATACTCGACGCACACTGCCCCCATCTGGGCGCACACCTGGCTGCCGATGGTGGCCGGCTTCATGGCGACAATATTGCCTGCCCTTTTCACGGCTGGACCTTCAATGGTGATGGGCGCTGCGTTGACATTCCTTACGCGAGCGCCATACCGGACAAAGCCTTGAACGCACTGCAGGCGTGGCCAGTGTTGGAGAAAAATGGCTTTATCGCGATATGGTACGACCCGGACGGAGGCCCGCCGGAGGACTACCTGCCGGACATCAACGAGTGGGGGTCTGGTGACACGGGGTGGGGCGACTGGGCCTTCCAGCGTTCGCGCATTCGCGCCCAGCCCTGTGACGTGATTGAAAATATTGTGGATATCGCCCACTTTCCTCACGTTCACGGTGGTCATGTGCAGTCTTTTGAAAATCGTTTTGGCGAACGCACTGTTACCCAGCTGTCGCGGGTCAAACGCGCTACCGACGCGGCCATGGTGATACCCCCCGGACTGCCTTTTGACCTGGAACAACTGCGCGATGAAGCCGTAGAGGACGACAGCGACGGCTGGGGCGACGCGACCTATCACGGTCCATCTATCATGTATTACTACACGGAAATAGAAGGCCGGGACTTTGGCTTCAAGAGCTGGTGGGTGAATTACCATACACCCGTTAATGACGATGAGGTGGATCTGTGTAGCGCGGTCATTTTCGCCAGCCTGGACGATAGACCCTTACCGCAGGAGTTTGTCACGCTGTATCCGCAGACATCTCACGCCGCTTTTGGCCAGGACGTCGAAATCTGGAAATCCAAGGTGTATCGTGATGATCCAATTCTCTGCGATGGCGACGGGCCCATCAACAAATTGCGGCGCTGGTACGAGCAGTTCTATTATGCAAACGGGTGCTAAAGCAAAAAGTGAATAGATGGACGCTCCTCGGCTCGGCGACTATTCCTAACAATGGTGGCGAATTAAAACTATCGCAGCGCGCAGAAGAGTTTTCCATCAAGCTTTCCGGCATTCGTGGTGAACTCATGAACAGCAGGGTTCATGGATCGGAAGAGGCATTAGCCACTATCGGCTGCTCGGGCCTGCAATCATCAGATTCCGCGCAGGTCCTTGTTGGCGGCATGGGAATGGGCTTTACGCTGGCCGCCGCCCTGCAATCACTTTCGGCAACAGCACAGGTGACAGTGGCTGAGTTGATTCCCGAAGTCATCGAATGGAATCGCGGGCCGCTGGGCGATTGCGCGGGCCGTCCATTGGACGACCCTCGCAGCAAGGTGTTCATCGGTGATGTCGCAGAGCTGCTCAAGGGCGGTGACTCGCAGTTCGATGCCATACTCCTGGACGTCGACAATGGCCCCGACGGCCTCACCCAAACTGAAAACCAATGGCTGTATTCCGAGCGTGGTCTCAGGGCGATTTATCAAACTCTGCGTCCGGAAGGCACGCTTGCTGTTTGGTCGGCGAGCCATGATCCGCTCTTTCTGATACGGCTCAAAAAAGCGCGGTTCCACGCTTCGACCCGAACGGTCAGAGCGCGACCGGGAAAAGGCAGCCGGCACACTATATTTCTGGGCAAAAAGGGCCGCGCTATCTAGTGCAACAGGGTTCTGGAGGAAGTCATGGGTTAAGCCGTCTGGCTCTGTGATAGATTCGATTTTGCCCGTCGCTATCTGCTAAAGTCCTGGATGCTCGTCCACGAACCTGGTCAACCAGTGAACAGAGGGCATCATGAAAGCATCCTACCTGGGTTTAGCCATACTGTTATTGCTGACTGCCTGTGTGGCACAGGAGCAGGATGTCTCCCATCAGCAGCAGGTAAACGTTGAAATTGCTGCGCTGAAGTCAGAACTGGCTGCCAACCAGGCAGCGCTTGAAGTGGCTAAAAAAGAACTTGCCAGAGACCGGGCGCGTATTACTGACCTTGAGGCCCAGCTCAAAGTCATGCGCCGCGAGGCAGACGCAAGTGCTGCGCGCATCAGTGGCCTGGAGCGACAGCTCGATGCAGCCCGCGCGGCAGAACAACGTGCGGCAGATGCGTCGCGTCAGTTTGCGCAGCGGAACCAGGAACTGGAAACGGAGCTCGCTCGGCAGAGCCAGGCCTATGAGGATTTGCTCAGCAGCCAGGAGCCTGCCCTGGTCCCGGGTGTTCCGGAGGTGCCAGATCCCGCGATAGTGGCCGGGAACACGCTGGTGGTCCAGACAGACTTGAGCCCGTCTTTTATCAAGCGGGTGTATTACGCTACCAACAGAAACTCGCTGGACCGTAAGCCGGCGGATTACTGGAAACCGTTCATCCTGCCTGCAGTGTTGCTGGCACTTGGGCTGGTTATGCTGTTTTCCATACGCCGCTATATCAAGGAGCACTACCAGCGACGCTTTACCCTGGCCACCGCCATTGGCGTCGGCCTGCTGGTATTGGTGACGTTGGGTTCAGGGTTGCAGAAGTCCCTGCAGATGTTGCAGCGTGACCGGGAACTCGGCACGCAATACGGGAATGAGATTCGCAGCGCCAAAGCCGGTGAGACACCCTACCAACGCGGTTATGTGGATGTATCCATCCCCACCAGGCGGGAGATAGGAGAAGTGCCTCGCCCGGAACTCATCCGCTTCGAACTGGTGGTGGATTCCACCAGGCATTTTCAGCTTGCTGCTATACAGCCCAGTAGCGATGCGGATTTTTATGCCCGGTTGCAGGAGATAATCGGAGGTGACCCCGCTCAATCGGCTTTTGTCTTTGTTCATGGCTTCCACAATACCTTTGAAGATGCTGCGTTTCGAACCGCGCAGATTGCTCATGATATGAACTTCACCGGAGCGCCCGTGTTCTTTAGCTGGCCCTCGCAGGGGGCGGTCATGGACTACCTTACGGATGCCAAAAACGTGGAGACAACGGTAGTGCACCTGCGCGCTTTTCTGGAGGAACTGCACCGGGAATCCGGAGCAGAGCGCATTCACCTGATCGCCCACAGTATGGGCAGCCGGGCACTGGCCCAGGCGGTTGAGGGTATGGATGGCCGTTTTCTCGACGGCAATAAATTTGATCAACTGGTCTTTGCCGCGCCGGATATCGCACGTGATCTTCTCGAGCAGAAAATTCTGACTCTCGCCCGGATAGTGAAGGGCGTGACGCTGTATGCATCCGCTCACGATTCCGCCTTGCGTCTTTCCCGGGCGCTACAGGGTGAGAACGAACAAAGCTACCAGCGCGCAGGCGAGACCTACCCGGCACCGATGGTCGCGCCGCCCATGCAGACCGTGGACGTCAGTAACGCATCAACAGGGCACTCTTATATTTCAGACAGTGCGCTGATGCTTGAGGACATGGCGGGATTACTGCAAGGCTCGCGGTTGCTGAGCGAGCAATCGCCAAATTACGTGCCTGCCGGCTACTGGTTATTACAACCCTTAGACGAATAAGATTGTGGTCACTTCCCCCGCAAGGGCCTCAAGATAACCGCGGTCAGTCGGAAGCAAAAATGCGGTTGAGCTCCGGGTCATTGGGTGGGTTCAACACGCAGCGGGTGCCTGCCGGATGGTAGATATAGGCAACGCAGCCATTGCAGTTATCGCAGCCCGACTCCGTTAGCTCGCCGCTGCGAAACTTGTTGACCAGGGCAGAGTCGTGCAGCAGTGCCCGGGCAACCACCACGCATTCAAAGCCCTCGCTCATCGCCTGTTCAACGTTGGCGAGCGACTTGATACCCCCCAGGTAGGCCAGCGGCATAGTCACGGCTGCACGAATTTTGCGTGAGTAATCAAGGAAGTACATCTCCTTGAATTTAATGTCGGGCTCGGTCGACGCAGCACCTCTCATCATGAAGGCGACAAGCCATTCGCCCTGTTGCTTCAGGACTTTGACGATTTCCTGTCGATTCATGCGGCTGCCGAACATGAACCAGGTTGATTCCACATTGCGACCACCACTGAGTACCAGCATGTCAGCACCGGCGCTCTGCAGGGCTTGTGCGGTAACAATACCGTCCTCGACCTGCGCGCCCCTTCTCACACCGTCAGCGACATTGATTTTGGCCAATACCGCGGTGGTGTCGCCCACCGCCTGCTTTACCGCGGCAAGCACTCTGGCAGGAAAGCGTACCCGGTTTTCCGCGCTGCCGCCGTACTCGTCTTCACGCCGGTTGTTCAGCGGTGAAATGAACTGGTTGAGGAGATAGCCATGCCCCATATGCAGCTCTACCGCGTCGAACCCGGCGTCCCTTGCCAGCTCAGCGCTGGCCACAAACTCGCCAATAACGCGTTCCATATCGGCCTCTGTCATCGCCCGCTGGAAAAAATTGCCCTTCATTGCACCGGCCGGGTTGAAGCCCGAACAGGCACTGATGGTGCGGCCTTTCACTTTCATGCCGGTAACAAAGGAGCCCCCGTGGGTGATTTGCGCCGAGATAGCGGCGCCTTCGGCATGCACGGCTGCGGTGAGGGCCTTGAGGTCCGGCAGTATGTCCGGGCGCATCCAGATCTGGTTGGGGAGGGTGCGTCCCTCCGGTGCTACGGCCATGTACGCAACGGTGGTCATGCCCACGCCTCCTCGGGCGAGGTCTGTGTGGTGTTTGACCAGCGCCGCGGTAGGCCGGCCATCGAGGCACATGGCTTCATTGGCACCGGACTTGATGAAGCGGTTGCGCAGCGTCAGTGGACCGATGGTGATGGGCTCGAAAGGTGAGGGGCTGGTGGTCATGATCACGTTACTCATGGCTGGTCGAAAAGTACGGCAGTGTGCTGACCAGTTTAGGGGGCACAGCCGTTAAAATAAACGCGCTTCTGCGCAATTCGGAACGCATCCAGGTAGACGGCTGAATGCAGGAAGCTGCCCGCGTCCAGTATTCCAGGTTGAGGCGAGGTAAATTAACGAGACAGTCCCAGCCGCCTGAGGCGCGGCAGTTCGATCGCCGGACAACGGTCTGCCACCACGGCTATACCGGCGGCTTCAGCAGCCGCAAACGCTTCTCTATGCACTACGCCCAACTGGGTCCAGAGTACACCAATACCCGCTTCAACCGTTGCGCTGACTATCTGTGGCAGGAATTTAGATTGTCGGAAGACATCCACCATGTCTACCTGGGCTGGAATATCCTTGAGGCTGGCGAGTACCTGGCAGCCCAACAGTTCCTGTCCCGCCAGTCCCGGGTTGACCGGGTACACGGCGTAACCCTGCTCCAGCAGGAACCGCATCACCCGGTGGCTGGGCCGCTCGGGTTTTTGGCTGGCGCCGAGCAGGGCAATGGTCCGGGTTTCGGCGAGCACCCGGGCGATGTCACTGTCGCGGGTCAGGGGCATTGCGGCTCAGGCATCAGCCCAGCGCGGCGTTCGCTTTTCGAAGAAGGCCCGGGTACCCTCTTCGGCATCCCCGCAAGTCATGCCCTCAAGCATCGCCTCGTTGGCGTAGGCGAAGGCTTCCTCGATGGGCATCTCAACCTGACGGTAAAAAGCCTCCTTGCCGGAGCGAATACCCAGGGCGGATTTGGAGGCAATTCGTTGCGCCAGTTCCTCAGTCGCGGCGCGCACATCCTCTTCGGGCACAGCACGATTCACCAGCCCCATACGCACGGCATCCTCGGCACTGAACATATCCCCGGTGAGCGCCAGTTCCATGGCATGCTTGCGCTGCAGGTTGCGGCCGATACCCACCAGCGGTGTGGTGCAGAAGGTGCCAATATTGACCCCGGGCGTACAAAACTGCGCCCGCTCCGTGGCGATTGCCAGGTCACAGGCGGACACCAGTTGGCAGCCGGCGGCCGTGGCAGTGCCCTGCACACAGGCAATGATGGCCTTGGGGGAATGGACGATGCCCAGCATCATTGCGGAGCAATCCACCAGTATTTGCCTGATCCGTGCCTCGCGAGCCTTTGCGTCCTCGCCTTCTTGCGGCGCCATTTCCCGCAGGTCGTGCCCGGCGGAAAAAACCGGGCCGCTGCCAGTGATAACGATAACGCGCACGTCGGGCGCGGCGTTTGCACGTTCCACCGCGTCAGTCAGTGCAGCGAGCATCCGGCTGGACAAGGGGTTGCGCTGCCGCGGCCGGTTCAGGGTGAGCCAGAGCACATGCCCCGACATCTCCTCCAGCAGGTAGGGGTCACTATGGGATTCAACTGTCGTCATGATGGTCGTCCATGGGATGGGGTAAGAACCGGGAGCGCGTGCACCGGAGCCTTATTAAACTCTGGGTAATGTCATCAGGTTGAGTATAGGAGAATGCATGGGCTGTCGCGAGTGTCGGGAGAGAGTGACAAAGGGCAAAGGCTGCTGCCCGGCTAGAACACATAGTCTCCAAACATCTCTATGATGCGATCGGTCCAGCGCAATGGGAATGGCTCTGTCAATTCCCTTGATTGCGCGAAGTCCGGTTCGAACAAGGCTTCTGTAAGGGCCTGCAAGGCAGATGGGTCCGAGGTCGCTATATTAATCTCCTCGTTAATGTGCAAACTCAGCCGATCGAGATTGGCAGAGCCCATGGAAGCCCAGCCGTCAAAAATAGCCGCTTTGGCATGGGAGAATCCAGGATAGATATAAACCCTTATGCCGTGCTCAAGCATCACGTTGGCCGCGAGTATGATATTGCGGGTAATAATCCCCCGGTCAGTTTCCAGCGGAATGATGACTCTGACATCTACATCCCTGCGCCGCGCGTCAATCAATGCGCGCAGCAGTGCGTCGTCCGTAAAGTATGCGTTTTCAATATAAATATAGCGCCTGGAGCGAAGGATAGCCTCGCGTTGCAGCTGGTATATCTCGTCCTGGCCGGGTTTGGTATACAGCAGCCTGACGGGATAACCGTCCAGATCATTGTTCAGGTTCTTTTCCCGCCAGTTAAACAAGTAACTGAAATCCCCGAACATACCAGCGCGGCCCCAGGCAATGTCGAACTCACGATTGATCTTGTCCAACACGGGCCCGCGGATCTCAACCATCATGTCGTGCCAGTCGTAGCGGTACTCGCGACCAATATTCATCCCCCCGATATAGGCAAGCTGCTTGTCGACAATCATCGTCTTGACATGGTCACCCGTATTATTAGTGATCCTCAACAGATGCCCGGACTGCGAATTCAGTAAATCCAAACGCCCCCGCGTGCTTTAATCAACATATTTCCTGCGCGCTTTTGCGGAATGATACAGATCAACGGCAAGTAGCATTCTCCGCCGGCGGGGCCTCTATCGCCTCCAATGAGAGTATCTTTTCGGACAAGTGAATGCAGGGTTTCAGTCTTCAAAGCTTTTGAAGAGTTAGCGAGTGAGCGTTAAAGGAGGATTGGCAGCTCTGCACCCCAGTTTATGCTGTTGAAAGCACTGTATATGATGGCAATATACAAGGGTGATGAACTTAAAGAAGATAGGCGGCTTCGACCGGGATTCGGGAAATTCCCGAAAAAAATGTCGATAAGCATGATGTCAGTCAGTCTGAAGTTGAACAGCTGTTTTTCAATGCGCCGCTGCTGCTGTCACCAGATGTGAAGCACAGCCAGAGCGAGTCGAGACATCATGCCTTGGGGAAAACGGATGCGGGTATGCGGTTACACGTAACGTTTACCTTGAGGGGAGATGAGACATTGATTCGAGTGATATCGGCGCGAGATATGCATCGGAAGGAGAGGGCGGTATATGAGCAAAAGTAAGAAAGTGAAAAAGGCGCCAAAACTCAAGTCTGAGCAGGAAGAGCGAGAGTTTTGGGAAGCACATGATTCGAGTGACTATGTTGATTGGTCTGGGGCTGAATCCGTTTCCCTGCCAAATCTAAAGCCATCGACAAAGACAATCTCCCCGAGGTTGCCGGAAGGTTTATTGGACAGCATTAAAATCGAGGCCAATAAGCGAGATATGCCTTACCAGTCCCTGATAAAGGCCTGGTTAGCGGAAGATGTTAAGGAAAGCAGGCAGGGATAGGCAGAACTCGATACGCCGTCTATAGGTCTACATACGATATCGCTGGTTAAGTGTCCGAATTCGGCAGAGCTGGCCCATGAGTATATAAACGACACCGATTCCCGCCAGGTTTCATTTCCTGTGCTGCCTTTCTCTACTGCCGATTCAGCCCCAGCCTCAAATTGACTGACGTATGACCTCACTACCAGTTAATTGATGAAAATGGCCTGAAGTCCAGGTCCAGATGGGGCAAAACTTTCGCTTCATATAGTTCCAGACAGCGCCACCCGTGCTCAGCCGGTATGCCGCCTGCGAGCGGGTTGATGCAGAGGGCTTGATTGGCCTGGAAGCGTTCGAGGGCCCGTTCCGGGGTCACGATGTTATAGGTGCCACTGGCCTTTAACGCTTCAATATCCGCATTGGTGAATTCGCTCGCAGAGCGCCGCTGCGAATTGCCGATAGCCTGGTAGGCCATGGCGTCGTAGAGTAGAAACGCGCCGATCTCATGCCACGCCTTGTCGGGGTCTTCCGCAATAAATTCAAACCCGGCAAACTGGGACAACTGCAGTCGCGCAGTGACGCCTTCCTCTATGCAGGCCTCATGGTAGGCGTCGAGTACGTCCGCCTCTTCAATGGACGGCCAGAAGGGCAGATCCATGCGTGCGGCACGCCTCGCCGCGGCGGCTGAATTTCCGCCCACGTAGATCAGGTCACTTGCAGGGGAACTCGGCAAGTGGTGCAACTGCGCTGCCTGCCCGTTGATCTCGACGGTTTCTCCCCGCAGCAGTGCCATCACCTGGTTCAGCCGTTCGTCGAATATTTTTCCCCTTCGTTGCCAATCCACGCCGGCTGCCCGGTATTCCTGTTCGCGGTAGCCCAGCGCAAGCACGGTTCTGAACCTGCCGTTGCTGACCAGGTCCAGAAAGGCGATACGTTCTGCCAGGTTGAGTGGGTTATAGAGTGGCGCCAGAACGGCACAGCCACTGACCTTCATCGTGTCGGTCGCGCCGAAGACCATGGCTGCATAGTCCAGGGGGGTGGAAAGAAAACCGTCACCAGAGAGGTGATGTTCTGCGGCCGTCATATCGGTGAACTTGCCCTCTGCCCAGCGAATCATCTCATGCATCTCTCGATGCAATCCGCTTGAGCGATCATGATCCGCGCAGCGAGTCTGGAAGGTAAGGCTGGTTAAGGGGCGGGCTGCTCTGGCCATGGCGTGCTCCTTGTTCCTGGTTATTATTATCCATGCGGGATGACGGCAGGCGTGCTCCCGTCATCTTCAGTCTAGTCGACCTTGCCGAATTTACCCGTGCCGAAGATGCAACCGACGGGCGCCTTACTCAAAAAGCATGGGTCGTGGTGGGCGGTTGTCGCGATAGACGTAGAGTCAGTCGGCCGGTCCCTCAAAGGCAATGTCCATGCGCTTGAAACCATCCATGAAGTTGGATTTGAAGTGCAGGGGTTCACTCAGTAGTCTGGGGCTGTTGATACGCTGGGCGATTTCGCGCGTGATGGCCTCGAGCATCATGCGCGACTGGTGCACACCCACGCAGAAATGGGGGCCTGCGCCGAACGTTCGGTAGTGCCGCCTGATCTGTTTTGGGCTGCGGGTGATATCGAAGGTATCGGGGTCGTCGAAGTAGGCCGCATTGCGGCTCGGCGATGCCAGCAGGCAAACCAGCTTGTCGCCTTCTCGTACTGTCTTGTCGCCAAAGGTCATGTCCCGTGTGGCCGTGCGCCGCAGGTACACCACAGTGTTGCGGTGGCGCAGCGTTTCCTCTACCGCACCGGGCACAAGTGACAAGTCAGCCTGCAGCATGGCGTATTGCTCGGGATGCCGGATGAACTCATACATCATCCAGGCCGTGGTATTGCGGGTAGTCTCCATGCCGCCAACGATAAGGTTAAGGAAAAACCCTGCGTATTGCTCGTTGCTCATGCGTTCACCGTCGACGTTGGTATCCAGCAGCGACAGGCTGATGCTATCGCGCGGATTGTCGCGCAGGGACTGGGCCAGGGACGCACCAAACTGCCACAGCTCCATGGATGCCTGGAAGCCTTCCTCCCGGCTGGCGGCGAAGTCTGGGTCAGCCGACAGCACCAGTACGTTGGTGAGGTTGGCCACATAGGCGTAGTCGGTCTGTTCAACGCCAAGCAGGCCGAGGATGGTGCGCATGGGCACCTGCATGGCAACCTCCTCAACGAACTCGCATTGGCCGCGCGGCACAACGCTGTCAATGACGTCCTTTGCGTAGTGCTGTATCAGTTTTTCCCTGGCTTGCAGGGCTTTCGGACGAAACGCCGGATCAATCAGGCTGCGGTACTGGCGATGCCGGGGCGGATCCATGAAGGTCATGCTCTCCTGCTGCACTGCCAGCAGATCCTCCGGGAAGTCCTCCAGTAACGGGCCGAAGTTATTGGTGAAATCCGCCGGGGTTTTTAGTACGGTGTCGATGTCGTCCCGCTGCAGTACCAGCCAGTGGCCGCCCCGGGCGTACTCGTCCTCCTGCCACACCAGGCGTTCGCCGCTGTTGCGCAAGCGCGCTATTTCTTCGCGAGGTGTGCCGTGGGCAAAGTTATCCACGTGCAGCAGTGTCTTGTGTGGGCAATGGCTCATAACAACAGGCATATGACAAAGGTTTCGATGACATCACTATGCGCGGAATGCTTTCAGCAAACAAGTCAACCCTATGAAGCAGTTGGTCAGGCGTTACGAGAATATGCGAGCGGACCAACCCTGCCTGCCAGTGTGTAGTGCGTTTGGCCGGGCCGTGGTGGCTTGTCCCACCTTAGGTGGTGAGCATAATAATGGGGCGTTACGCGCATATAGGGCCTGCAGTGACTCTTTGAGCAAGATCAGCCACGGGAGTGAAAAGGTGATCCCTGCGCGGTCACAGCCGCTTGGAACCCACCGGGCCACTCACCATCTCCCGATCAAGCAGAGTGGAAACGTAAAACCCATACGTAATAATGAGAGGGTCAACATGCGCTATTCTTCCCGCCGCCACGCCCAGTCTATTGCCCCGCACCCGCGGCCTGACGCTAAGCTAAGTGTTGCCTCGGCCCGCGGCGGAATCTGACCAGGTGAGCAGCCAGCAGGTGACAGGCGGGCCTCCCCATATGATGCGGGCGATGATCTTCAATCGCACCGGCGGCCCGGAGGTATTCAAGTATGCCGAGGTGCCGACCCCGGAGCCGGGCTCCGGGGAGATTCTGGTGCGGGTGGCTTTTGCGGGGGTTAACCCTGCAGACTGGAAGAACCGTGAAGGCATGCTGGCTCCCTTCAGGCCCTATGAATTTCCCTGCATCATCGGCTTTGATGCAGCCGGGCTGGTGGCCGCGGTTGGAGAAAACGTGTCAGGCTTCGAAGTGGGCGATCGCGTTTTTACGCCTACTAATCACGGTCAGGGGGCATCGGGCAGCTACGCAGAGTACACCCTGGCCCGCAGTGACCGGGTGGCGCAACTACCGCAGGGCATCGATTTCCGCGAAGGGGCCTCGCTGCCGGTCGCGGCGCTGACAGCCTGGCAGGCCCTGGTTGAGCGGGTGAGTGTCAAGGCGGGTGAGCAGGTGCTCGTGCACGGCGGTGCGGGTGGAGTGGGTAGTTTTGCCGTGCAGTTCGCGCGTTGGGCCGGCGCCTCTGTTGCAGCGACGTGCAGCACCGGCAACGTGGACTACCTGGAGTCGCTGGGTGTTGATCGCGTTATTGATTATCGGACCGAAGATATTAACGCTGCCATTGCCGACTGGGCCCCCGGCGGCTTGGACACCATACTGGACGCCGTAGGGTTCAGTACGTTACCCGACGCGATGGCCATGCTTGAGCGCGGCGGTACTCTGGTAAGTGTCGCCACGCTGGTGGATGACCGGGATTTCGCCGCTGCGCAGGAAGAGGCGAGCAGGCGTGGTGTTAATCACGTGTACGCCATCATGTCGGATGAGGGTTGCGGCCCTGCGTTGTCACGGATCGCCGAGTTGGTGGTTACAGGAGAAATTCAGCTGCCTCCAATCATCGACTACCCCCTTACTGAGGTGGCATCAGTCCATGCGCAGATGCAGCACGGTCATGCTCGTGGCAAGCGGGTGTTGCGGGTGGCAGCGCTATGAAAAATACATGAAGCATAAGCAGGCTCTGGTAAATAGATTCTCTGTCAGTTTCCATATGCCCGGGGTGACGCAGGGCCAGGTCGCAGATGGCGAAGGCACCGAAATCAAGGAAGGATACGAAGTATTAATGGGTTGTCGACAGTAATTGGTCGCCCAGAAAATGGTCGCGGGACCTGAGATCGCGGATGCACCTTCGCGCAGTGTCTGCGGTATATTCAGGCTGAGAGCAGATCCAAAGCGCTGGATTAGCGTGAGTGCTCCGGCGGCGCGAGCTAGCCGTACACCCAACGCTTCTCGGGTGCTGTCCCCTCGTCGTATTCTATTACCTGAATGTCGAACCAGATTGGCAGTAGAAACTGCACGTAAAACGCATGGGTCGTGGTGGGGGGAATTACAAGGTCATCGTATTCCTTGAGGCGCACACGATCATCCTTGGCCTGCCATTGCTTGCACAGCGCCAGTTTTTCATCGACCTCCTCGCGTGACTCAAATATGAAGCCCAGATGGTCATAGCCTGGCGAATGGAGGTGCTCGTCCTGCTCCATCAGCAAGAGAAACTGGCTGGTTTCTTCGTCGGTACGCAACAGTAGCCCGGTGCTGTCGAACAGCGGCACTTCAATGGCATCGAAGCCGAAAACGCTACTGTAAAAATCCTTAATCGCCTGCCCATCACGCTCCAGCGCGCCAGGTGGCATGGTAAGTTCCATATGGTTAAATCTTAGTGCAGGCATAAACGTTTCTCCTGTTTGCGTCCAGTTTGAGGGTGGTAATGTGCAATTTGGCATTGTAATCAGCCGGGAGCTTGCGCTTCTTTAGCTTCCAGTTCTATCGGGTTCATCTCGAGGGTACCGAACAGCCAGTCGTAGAGCAGGGTAATGGTGGCGTAGTTCCCTTTGTGCATGTCGATGTGATGGGCGTCATGCCTGATAGCGATCCAGTTCAGGGTTTTCCAGGGAAACGTGTGCAGGTCAATGCGGCAGTGGTTTATCTGGTTTAGTTGGGTATAGATGATCGAGGTAATGACGATGGTAGAAAAATGGAAGGGCTCACCTGAAATAATGGCCATGCTGACGGTAACCACGTAGAACAGGGAGATGCCAATAAATATCTCCCATGGATGCAGCAGGTGGGAATCGATGGAACTCACCCGGCTTCTGGCCTGATGGTGTACCGCGTGCACCCTGCGCAGATAGCCCTGCCCGTGAAACAGAAATCGGTGGGTCAGGTAATAGAAAAAGTCATAGATCATCAGGATCAGAACCACATCGAGTAGTACCTTCCACACCGGCTGTGCATCCATGGTTACGATGAAGGGCTGGACCAGAAAATAAAAGGCCAGGGTGAAGCCTGCTCCAATTTTCTGGCTGGCCTTCACCCGGTGATGGTACTTTTTGCCCTTGTTGTGCCACTTGTCTTTGTTCTGTGCGTTGTTTTGCTCCCGGGTTTTGGCAATGGCGGGAATGGAGAATGCGACCTTTTGGGCGAGTACGGTGAGGCCGATAATCAGCACCACCGTTACCAGTCCCGCCATCCAGTTATAGTGCTCAACAATCAAATCAATCATGACTCAGCTTCCGTGGTGTCGTCTTCTAAATCTTTCTGTGCTTCGGCAATGGCCGTTTCCATCGGCATGACCAGGGCAGCGGCTTTGGGATAACCGCAGTACTGGGCAATAAAAATATGTAATTCGCGGATTTCCTCCGGGGTCATTTCCCCGCGCTTGATGGAGGCTTTGGCCTGGATCTTGAACGTATCTGGCTGGCCTTGCGCGGCGATCATGCCCAGGAGCAGGATACGTTTGTCACGCATGGAAAGAATGTCCCGGGTCCAGATCTCGGCAAACAGCGTTTCCAGCATAATGTCTGAGAACGCGTAGGCGCCTTCGGGGGCGGTAACCACGTCCCCTGCATAGACATCCTTGATTGTCTCCTCGCCTTTCTTCCAGCGCTCACTATTACTCATGGTGCTTGCTCCTGTTACTTGTCTGTTTCCGTGGAGAGAATTAATCGGGCAAGCGCCTTGGCCTCTTCAACGCCCAGCTTTCTTGTTAACTGCCTGGCCAGTATGCCGATGTCGTTACTGTCAGCATGGCCAAAGATGTCTTCTTCCAGGTGTAGCGATCGGTAGATACGGGCCATCACGTTTTTCATCTGCTCAACCCTGGCCCTACCCAGATGCCCAGAGAATTCCGCCTCAAGGTCTTCCACTGCCGCAATTGAATCGGTAATCAATTCCTTGCCTCTTTCGGTAAACATCAACACTGCCTGTCGCGCGTCCTTCGGGTCGGGGCGCCGGTTGATGTATTGCAGGTCTTCCAACTCTGAAACAGTGGCGCTGATCGCCTGTTTGCTGACATCCTGGGCATTGGCCATCTGCTGGATGCGGCCGCCACTCGTGCCAATTGCTGTCAGTACCGCGCTGAAGTTTCGCTTCAGGCCGGAATGTCCCCTGGCAAGTGGTCAATTCGAGCAAGCGATTGGTGATGTAATCAGACAGCCGCGGTAAAAGCCCCGCCAGTGGTGCTGTATCCGCCTGTTCAAAGGGCAGCAGAAGCCCCAGCGCCCGGCCCAGCTCGGCGACGCTGTCAGTAGCTTGTTGCAGCTCCTTGTCGCCGACGAAACCGGCAAACTGTTGTTGCAGTCTCTGTGCCTCACCGGCTCCCTGCTTGAGCAGGGCCTTTGCCCGCGGGGTGGGTGTTAACAGTTTGGCGCGCCCGTCGGAAGGATCCGGCGTGCGCACCAGGTAACCGGCTTTCTCAATCTGGTTGGCGGTCTGGTTGGCCGCCTGCCGGGAAATGCCCAGCATTTGGGCAATGTCAGACAGGCGTGCGCCTTTTTCCCCGCCAATCGCAAGATAGGGCTCGAAGTTGATGCGCAACTGGCTGTGGCCGTGTTTCAGCGTCAGTGCGTTCATGATCTCCGACTGCAGGTAAAGCGATATGCTGAGAATATGGCGCGCAAAGTTATCGCGATACTTCTGCTGCATGGCGAAAGCAAGGGCGGTGTTGGGCTGTACCGTAGTCATGGCAATTAATGTAAAGCATGATTGTCATATAGTCAATTGCGCTTGACATAAAGTTTTTCGTCGCCCTATACTGCTGCCCGATAAATCAACCGCAGTGGGGACCGCAATGACTGCCAAAGCCAATGTCGGCTATATCGGCCTGGGCAATATAGGTAAGCCCTGTGCTGAGCGCCTGATAACCGAAAATTTCGTGGCACACGTCTACGATGTCTACCAGCCTGCTGTGGATGAGCTGGTGGAGAAGGGGGCCAGGGCTTGTGGGTCCGTGGCGGAGCTTTCCCAAGCGTGTGCCCACATTGGTATCTGCGTGCGGGACGACCAGCAAGTTGAAGAACTGTTGTATGGCGAGGGCGGCATCCTGGCCAATGCGGCGAGAGATACTATTGTCGCCATTCATAGCACCGTCACCCAGGCCAGTCTGCTTAAGTGGGCCGAGGAGGCAGCCGAGCAGGGTATCCAGCTGATTGATGCACCCATTACCGGTGGGGCTCATCGAGCGGCCGACGGCACGCTCTGTTACATGGTCGGCGGCGACGATGCCATTGTGGCGCGTTGTACGCCGGTATTCATGACCTCAGCTGAGAAAGTGGTGCATGCCGGGGAGCTGGGCTCTGGCATCGCACTCAAGCTGTGCAATAACTTTATGCAATACACCGAATTTGTCGCCATGGCAGAAGCCACACGCCTGGCGGAAGCCTGCGGCCTCTCTGTAGATGTGTTGCGGGAAGTGGGTCTATCCAACGGGGTGGTTAACGAGCAGATGCACATGTTTGTTGCAGGCCGCAACGGCATGGCGCGCAGCTGCAGCGATGAGCAGATGGATGAGTACTTCGGCGCTATGGGCAGGTTGGGCCAAAAAGACCTGCAGTGCGCGCTCGATACCGCCAGGGATCACTCAGTCTCCCTGCCCACGGCAGAGTATGTCCGCGACCGCATCGTCGATGTTTTCCTGGCGCGGGATGAATCCCGGCCGCCACAGGAGTGAACGAATGAATCCCGAAGAAAGACTTTTGATCGATGGCGAACTGGTGCCAGCCGCCAGCGGTAGGACCTATCCGAATATCAACCCCGCCACAGAGGAAGTTATGGGTGAGGTTGCAGACGCCGGCCCAGAGGACATGGAGCGCGCTATCGCCGCGGCCCGCCGCGCCTTCGATGAAACGGACTGGTCTACCAATCACGCTTTCCGCCTGAAGTGCCTGCAGCAATTAAAACAGGGACTGCTGGCGGAAATGGAAGAATTTAAAGAGCAAATTGCCGCTGAAACCGGTGCGCCCCTGGGCATCTGTGGCGCTAGCGGTCCCCAGTGTGAATTGCCCATCGGTTTTATCGACTACAGCCTGGAACATTTGCCCCGCTACGAATGGAGCCGGGATATCGGCGTGAATGAGATTATGGGGGGTAAAAATCGTCGCCTGGTGGAGAAAGAGGCCATCGGTGTGGTCGCTGCCATTACGCCCTGGAATGTGCCTCTGCAGATCAATCTGGCCAAGTGCGTTCCCGCCCTGGCTGCGGGCTGCACGGTGATTCTCAAAGCGGCGCCGGATACGCCCTGGTCTGCCACTACCCTGGGTCGTATTGTCAAAGAGCACACTGATATTCCCGCAGGTGTGTTCAATGTCATTACCTCGGAGGACCCGAAGGAGGTCGGTGACCAATTGGTGGGTGATCCGCGGGTGGATATGGTGTCTTTCACCGGTTCCACTGCAGTGGGCAAGCACATCATGGCCCGGGCCTCGGGGACAGTGAAGAAGGTGTTTCTCGAGCTGGGCGGTAAGTCCGCCAATATCATTCTCGATGACGCTGACCTGAGCAGTAGCCTGCTCAGTGCTCTGGCGGTATGTTTCCACGCGGGCCAGGGGTGTGCGCTCAACACCCGCCTGCTGGTGCCGCGCGACAAACAGGCCGAAGTGGAAGAGTTGCTGAAAACCTACTTCGGCTTTATCACTTACGGCGATCCGTCTTCCGAAAGCGAGATCATGGGTCCCCAGGTGAATGCCAGGCAGCGCGAGCGTGTGCTGGCCTATATCGAAAAAGGCAAGCAAGAGGGCGCCAGGGTACTGCTGGGTGGCGGTAAGCCGGACAATCTGGACAAGGGCTATTACGTGGAGCCCACCGTGTTTGTCGATGTCACCAATGATATGACCATTGCGCAGGAAGAGATTTTCGGCCCGGTGCTGTGTGTGATAGCGCATGACGGTGACGACGACGCCGTACGTATTGCCAACGATTCTGACTTCGGCCTATCGGGCAGTGTCTGGTCCGCCAGTGAAGAGCGGGCACTGGCGGTGGCCCGTCGTATTCGCACGGGGACCATCAATGTTAACGGCGGCAATTTCTACGGCGCCGACGCGCCTTTCGGAGGCTACAAGCAGAGCGGCATTGGCCGTGAAATGGGTCTTGAGGGCTTCGAGGAATACCTGGAAACAAAGACAATAGCTATTGCTGTATGACTACTGCACTGAAAGATAAGGTTTATATCGTTACCGGCGGATCAAAGGGTTTCGGCCTGGCAATAGCCAAAGTGCCTGGTAGGGAAAGGCGCGCGGGTTGGATTGCTCAGTCGCAATAAAGCCGGTCTTGAGCAGGCGATCGCGGAGATCGGCAGTGATCATGCTTTTGGCGCCTCGGCTGACGTGGCCCACAAGGAGGACCTCGCGGCGGCTTTCCAGCAGATCAAGGATCACTTCGGTCGCCTGGATGGGCTGGTGAATAACGCCGGCATGGCAAGGCCCAACAAGATCGAGAACCTGGTGGAAGACGAGGTACTGATGCAGGTATACACCAATTACCTGGGTACTGTCTTCGCCTGCCAGACGGCGATTCCGTTACTGCGTGGCGGTGAAAATCCGCGAATCATCAATATTTCATCGGCCTCGACCCACCACTACGACGAAGTGAGTCACATGTCCATCTACGCATCAACAAAGGCGGCGGTAGAGCGCTTTACGCGGGATCTCGCCCGGGAGCTACAGCCGGACGACATCGGCGTCACTTGCCTGCGCCCCGGGTCAGCACAGACCGGCATTGCCGATGGCTGGGACCCCGAAGCCACGATGGCCTGCTTTGAGGCCTGGCGCCATGCAGGAACCTATATGAATGTGGGCATGGAGGCGGAACATGTCGCGGAGGCGGTGGCCTTTTCCCTGGCACAGCCGCCGGGAGTCGCTGTCGATATGTTGGAAATTCGCCCCAAACGCCTGCAGGAAAAAGGCTAGGCGGTTCGTCATACACGCACACACAATGTCACCCGGGAACGCCGGAACGCCGGAACGCCGGAACGCCGGAACGCCGGAACGCCGGAACGCCGGAACTGCCGCGCAGGCGGGGATCCAGTCACAGAGGAAACAGCAAATGAACGATATATTGGGATACCAGGGCAAAAAAGTAGTAATCACAGGCGCCGCGTCCGGTATGGGCGAGGCAGCGGCGCAGTTGCTTGTTAATCTGGGTGCAGAAGTCTATGCGCTCGATATCGCGCCAGTCAGTGTAAGCGTCACCGAAGCTATTGAGGTAGATATGAAAGACCCCGCTTCCATCGATGCTGCTGTGGCCGCGCTACCCGCCGAAATCTACGCCCTGTTCAACTGCGCGGGTGTGCCGAGTCCGCCGTTCTCCGCTGTGGATACCGTGCTGATCAATTTCGTCGGTTTGCGCTACCTCACCGAGGCCCTGGCTCCGCGGATCGCCGAGGGCGGGGGTATCGCTTCCATTGCTTCTACTGCGGGTATGGCCTGGCGTCCCAAGTTGGAGAAAGTGCAGGAATTTCTAGCGCTTGATGCGTCTTTCGACGCGGCAAAACAGTGGCTGTCAGACAACCCGCAAGACTGTGCAGATGGCTATGGCTTCTCCAAACAGTGCATCATTGTGTACACCATGCAGATGGCGAAAGGACTCGCGGGACGCAATATCCGCATTAACTGTATTTCTCCCTCACCGACCGCCAGCGGATTCATGGACAAGCTCAAGGGCGAGGGCCAGATGCCCGATGAGGCCATCGACCTGTTCCTGCCTTGCAACGGGCGCTACGCAACCGGCGCCGAGATGGGAGAGCCCCTGGTGCTCCTTAACAGCAAGCTGGCCAGCTTTGTCAGCGGCAACAACTTGCCAGTGGACTTCGGTTACTGCGCTGAAGTCTTCATGGGACAAAGGGATGACCTGCTGGGGATCGCTGGCTAAACAAGCGTTACCAATGTGTAACGCTGACAGAATCTGGCGGGTCTGAAAAACGCCAGGCTGCAAACGATTGAGGGTCCTCCGGGCCCCGAGGAAGGTGAGGTCAGGGTGCGTGTACTGACTGCAGGTGCCTGCCCTTGGTGAAGGAGAAGCCTTCATTTACCGCAGCTTACGACTGGTTCAGGCTAGTGGATAAGCCTGGGCCGGTGGGTACAGCGCCACCCTGTGCTTAAGCAAAGCTGATCGTGAATTATGGAGGCCCCATGGCATACCAGACAATTCTCTCTCCCGGCCGAATCGGCTCACTGGAAATACGCAACCGCACGATAGTTACCGCAATGGGCGTCAATTTTGCGGAAGAGGGTGGCTTCTGGGGCGACCGGATACTGGCCTTCCATGAGGAGCAGGCCCACGGCGGCGTGGGCATGATCATCTCCGGTGCCTGCGGCGTGATGTACCCCATAGGGCAGGTGCAGGAGTGGCAGCTAGCCCTTTCTGACGACAAGTATATTCCGGGCCTGAAAAAAGTCGTTGCTGCTGTACATAATCACGGTGCCTGTTTTGCCGTGCAGTTGCACCAGGGTGGCCTTAACGCCGTGGACGACACCGTCGCCGGGCGGCCCCAGTGGTGCCCCTCAGTGCCCGCAATGAAAATGGGTGACTTCGTCGACGGCATGCTGCTCGAAGAGCTCCAGGCTTTTGCCATGGGCGGTATGCCCACCTATCGGGTGATGGACCAGGACGATATCAGCGCCTTCATCAGGGCCTTTGCCGACGGCGCGAGAAGGGCAAAAGAAGCAGGCTGCGACGCTGTTGAGGTCCACGGGGGGCACGGCTACGTGTTGTCTTCCTTCCTGTCGCCTGTTACCAACCAGCGCGAAGACGAATACGGTGGAAGCCTGGAGAACCGGGCTCGCCTGCTGCTGGAGACAGTGCGTGCGGTACGAGATGAAGTTGGCCCCGAATTCCCGGTGATCGTAAAAATTGACTCCCGGGAGGTGGGCAAGGATGGGGGCGTCAGCCTCGAAGACGCCACGACCACGGCGCAATGGCTGGAAAAGGCAGGTGCAGACGCGATTACTGTCAGCGCCTACCACGATACCAGCAAGGGCAAGATGCACTCTGCCTCCAATATCCCTCACCAGCCGAATACTAATCTGCCTGCGGCGGAAACTATCAGGGCGGCTATCTCGATTCCTGTTATCGCCCTGGGGCGGGTAGAACCGGAGCACGCCGACAGGGAAATTGCGCGGGGCGCGTTCGACTTTCTCGCCATGGGACGCAAGCTACTCGCCGATCCCCATTTGCCGCGAAAGCTGGCGGAAGGCAAGGCTGAACAGATTCGCCCCTGCATATACTGCTATACCTGTGTTAGCGCAATATATACGCGCACTAGCACGCGCTGCGCGGTCAATGCAGAGTGTGGTCTTGAGTATCAGCGCAAGAATGCTCCCGTTGCGCCCGACAAAAAGCGTGTGGCGGTGGTCGGTGGCGGTCCCGGTGGGATGGAAGCATCCAGGCGACTGGCGGATGCGGGCCACGAGGTCATCCTGCTGGAAAAATCGGCCCGACTCGGCGGCACACTGCGCTTTGCGTCGATTGCCTACCAGGCCAATGAGGGTCTGCTGGATTGGTTGTGTCTGCAGCTTGAATCCCGCGATATCGATGTGAGGCTGAACACCACGGCGACTGCGGAATTGCTCAACTCACTGTCACTGGACGAGGTGGTGGTGGCCACTGGCGCGTTGCGGACCCTGCCGTCCATCCCCGGCTCAGACCAGGCCCATGTCTTCAGCGGTGACGATATGCGGGACATGGTGCTCGGTTCGAGTTCCGAGCGTCTGAAGGAAAAAACGTCGCTGTTCACACGGATGGCGACAAAGATTGGCGCTGCCACCGGGATCACAGCCAACCTCGACATCGTGCGCAAGGCGACCCGCGCCTGGATGCCTCTGGGGGAAAACATCGTGGTCATCGGCGGGGAACTGGTGGGGATCGAGCTGGCCGAGTTTCTGTGTGAGCGTGGCCGGAAGGTGACCGTGGTTGATGACGCCCCGAAATTGGGTAAGGGGCTGACACTGGTGCGACGCTTGCGCATCCTGGCCGAATTGCGTGAGCACGGTGTGAACCTGTGCCGGGGGGCGAAAGATATAGTGATCGGCCCCAGTGAGGTGCAGTTCGTGGATGAGGCCGGAGAAAACAGGGTGATACCGGCGGACCAGGTAATAGTTGCCAAGGGAGCGACCGGTGACTCTAGCCAGGCCGAGGCGTTCAGCAGCGCGGGGCTGCGGGTGCACGAAATTGGTGATGGCACCGGTGTCGGTTATATCGAGGGCGCAATGCGGGATGCGATGGCCGCAGTAGATGCGATCAATGCCAGCTGAGCCCATCAGTTTCCCAGGCGACGGCCGCGGGGTCTGTACGAAGGATACGATGCATCGCCCATTTGAGTTATAGAATACTCGACCGATTAGTAATATTTTTCAGGCAGAGGATTGCTTCTGAGTAAAGCGGTCCAATTGCGATAGAATAAAGCGTACACTCAGAATCATAAATATAATCACCGCAACGAGGTAATCTCACAATGAGCCGCAATAAAACTGCTCTAGCTGTCTCCCAACTACTTCCGATCACCCTGGCGACCACCGCGGCTTTATCCGGCGCGCCGCTGGCACTGGCCCAGGGCCTGGAAGAGGTCGTGGTAACCGCTGAACGCCGTGTTGAGTCAGTGCAGGACGTGCCAATCTCTATCACCGCGTTCACAGATACGCAGATTGCTGATCTGGGTATAGTCGATGTTTCCGATCTTAATATGTACACGCCGAATACGAATTTCGTGCAGGTGAACGGTAACCCGGGGCAACTCGCCGCCTACATTAGAGGCGTGGGGTCAGCAGACGCAGCCCTGATCAACGATCCGAAAGTGGGTACCTACGTCGATGGCATCTATGTGAGTAAAGCTGCCGGCGGCCTGTTTGACCTGGTCGCACCTGAGCGTATTGAAGTGTTGAGGGGGCCGCAGGGGACGCTGTTTGGTCGCAACACCACGGGTGGCGCAATCAGTGTTACTACCAAAAAACCTACAGGGGAGTGGGGTGTGGATGCCCAGGCAACGTTGGGCAACTACGACATGCAGCGCTATCGCCTGATAGTCGATCTGCCCCAGTTCGCCAATATCTCCACGCAGGTGGCCGTGAATTACCTGGATGTGGACGGCTGGGCTGACAACAACTACAACGGCCCTGCCTATCTGCCGAACGTCGACTTGCAGGACAGCATGGGCGCGGAGGAAAATCTCGCCTGGCGTGTTGCTTTCCGCTGGGAGCCCACCGAAGACTTCACCCTGGATTACGACTACACAAGCTCTGAAAAGGACATGACCAACGCCCCGAACCAGATTATCGCTGTGCACGATGATGTCTATAACGGTTTCACTCGCTCGCCGTTCCCCTATGAGTTCCTGGGTGGCCAGTTGTACCAGGAAATGGCCGCGCTGGTGGAGAAAGACGACCGCAAGGAGGATTTTGATCTCGACGGCAATGGCCTGATTGAGACCGATGTCGACACCCACACTCTGATCATGGAGTGGCGGGCCACCGATACCCTGACGTTTAAGTACCTGTTCGGTGACAGGGAGATGGACGGTACCAATAACGGGACCGAACTGGATGGTGGTGCCTACATGGCCAGGGACTTGTTTTACGGCGATTTCGCCGGCAATAGCGGCCCGCTAATGATGTCACCTTTCTTCGCACAGACTGCATCGGAAGGTATCGACGCGCAGAGCCATGAATTGCAGGTGATTGGCACCTTGTTCGAAGACAGCTTGTTCTACACGGGTGGCTTCTACTACTTCGACGAGGAAACCTCCCAGAGCAACCCCCAGACGCCGGCGTTGCCTATTGAATTCATTCTGCAAAATCCTGTGGCTGCAGAAGCGCTGCGGCCCCTTTACTCGGCCTTTGGCTACTGTGATCTGGGGCCCTGCGTCGGCACCCAGCGCATACCGTATCCGGCGACCGACACAGGGATGCCAGGCGTGACCGACTTCGTCTATGGCCAGGAGCAGGAATCCTGGGCGGTGTATCTCCAGGGAACCTATAGCATCACTGAGGCCGTCGATATCACAGCCGGTTTCCGCTATACGGAAGATGAAAAAAATGCCTATCTCCAGAACGAGAACATCGCGGAGACCCAATTGGAGGCTGCGAAAGCGAAAAATGAGTGGGATAACTTCAGTTACCTGTTCAACGTGGCCTGGCGCTTCACGGATGACGCCAATGTTTACCTGAAGTATTCCACTGGCTACAACGCGGGCGGCTTCAATGCGCGCGCCGGCACTGTGGATGATTTCCAGAACCCATTCGATGAAGAAGAAGTCAGCGTTTGGGAACTCGGCCTGAAATCAGAATGGTGGGACAATCGCCTGCGCTTCAATGCGGCGATTTTCCACAATGATTACACCGATATCCAGGTCGCACAGTTTGCAGCGGGTGCTGGTGGTGCTTCCAGTAATATCGTCAACGCCGGTGAGGCCACCTACCAGGGCTTTGAGATGGAGTTGACAGCGGCGCCTACAGACGGCCTGTTGCTCAATGTCTCCTATGGCTACCTGGATGCGGAATACGACGAGTACGTGCAGCGCAACCCGGGCACCAATGAACTGGAAGATATTTCTGACATAACGGAAGTGTCCTACGCTCCCGAGCAGACCTGGACAGTGGGAGCCCAGTATGACTTCGACCCATTCTCCTTCGGGCAGTTGTCAATGCGCGCAGACGTGTCCTACTTTGACGAGATCGTTTTCCACCCCTACCAGAACGATCACACGCCAACCGATGACCGCACCCTGCTTGATGCCCGGATCAGCCTGAATGACATAGGCGCGGGCGAAGGCGGTAGCTTCCGTTTGTCGCTTTGGGGCAAGAACCTGACTGATGAGGAGTACCGACTGTTTGGTATCGACTTCGGCACGCTGGGCTTCTCCAATGCAGTGTTCGGTGCGCCGCGGACTTATGGTCTCGACGTGGTGTACAACTTCAACTAAACACGTCATTCCGGTTTACTCGCGTCCTCCCCGCCTTAGCGGGGAGGACGTTTAGCGCCACGCGCCAGGGCTGTTAGCCAACTTCTCTTCTTTTATAGCTCAAAATACAGGGATCCGTGGGCCGCAATATCAACGCCGGCATAATTTCCCCATAGCTCTCCGGTGGCTGGGTCAAATCAAAATCATAGTTGTGCAACAGCGTTGAGAGTATCGCCTTCACCTGCAGGATAGCGAAGCCATTGCCGATGCACTTGTGCCTGCCGCCGCCAGAAGGGGATTTCGGCAAACATATGCCCGGCTCGCCGCGCTCCGGGTTGAACGTATCAGGCTTGGAAAATACTCTGGCAGCTTGTGGCTGATATGCGGGCATACCATGACATTTTTGCCAGCATCGACACATAATCCTTATAGCGCCAGTCGGACATCACCGGCGTGTAATGCGTTAAGCGGCGGGTGTAGTCGAAGGCTTCCCGTATAAATCCATCGAGCAGGGGAATATCTCTCAGACCCTTTAGCGACAGGGTCGCGTCGCTGTCGAAGAGGGCGTCGATTTCCGCGAACAGTCGCTTTTTATACTGTGGGTGCGGGCAATTTCCAGCAGCGTCCAGGCCGTGGTATTGGAGCTGGTGTGATGCCCGGCGAACATAAACCAGATCACCATGCCGGTGATTTCATGATCTGTGAGAGGGCGGCCATCGCTGTAGGTGGAATCCATGTAAACCTGCAGCATATCGTGCTCCCAGCCACCGGACTCCCGGCGCGATCGCACGCGCTCGCTGATAACTCCTCAAGTCGTTCACGGGCGCGGTCCCTGCGCTGAAAGCGTGCGAATCCTGGTACGGGTCGCTGAGGTGATGAGGGTGCAAGCCCATCCTCCAGGTCGTGGTACAGCGCAGCAAATTCCTTGGTTAACTGGTAGCGCAGATCAGCACCTAGAAGGCAGTGCGTGGAAGTTTTCAGTGTAAGACGGGTAAATGCGTCGTAGATGTCGAATTCACCGGATTCGCCCCAGCCGTAATAAAGTCCTCGGCCTCTTTCTCAACGACATTGGCGTAGTTCACCATGCGATCGTGTTTGAGGCCCTTGATCTGCATTTTAAGCTGTTGACGTTCGATCGCGGGTGGCGCGCCGTATTGGATTCCCTCGCCGAATACCGGGACCATCATCTGGTAGGCCTGGGCGGCAGAGAATTGTCGTCGGGTGTGCGGAAGAACGCCTCGTGAGCCTTGGGCCCAACCAGCAGCACCGTGCGTAAACCGCCCGAGATCAAACTCGCAGACCTCACCGCACTCCTGATAGGCGCGATGCAAAAACGCCAGAGGCGTGGTATTGAATTCCTCCAGGTGACCGCTATCGGGCTGCGCGCCGCTGACAAATGGTATCGGGAGAGTCTCGCCAGCTTGTGTGTCGCTCATAGTGTTGTACCGTCTGCTGTGCTCATAGTCGCGCCGGTACGCAGTATTGTCCAGTTCCATGAGATCCTTCGCTGTCACAAGCCCGGCAAGATCGGATGGGATTGCAGGATCAGCCGTTGGGTCGATCACGAGCTCCCAGGCATGGACGGCCCCGGGAATGTCCGATGCGTCGATGCTGCGCACCACAGCCTGTGGATTGACGGCGCTTGCCAGTGCATCAAAACCGGGTGTTTCCGGGTAGTGCGTCAACAGGCTGGTAATGCCGCGGGGTTGTCGCTCGTTCAGGGCGGCACAATCGCTCAACCATATCCGGCCGCGACTCTCGTCGATGAGTTCGAAGCCCAGTTGCAAATATTCGGCGGGAAGAAGGGGTTGAGTTGCAGCACCTTGAGTATGGCGTCCATGCCGTCGCCGCTGATCTCGAAGGTACTGCATAGCCGATGTGCGACCAGCGGGGAAAAAGCTCTCCACTGCTCAATCTCCATGGGCACAATAGTCTCTTCACCCCATCGCTCTGCAATAGAGGTGTAGCAGGCGCGATTCAATAGATGTACGTCCAGGGCAAATTCCTTGCACTGCCGGGCCAGAACGTTATGCGCCAGGTCTTCAAGGACGAAATCGTGTTTGAAAGGACCGTTGTAATCTTGCTGTCCATCATTGTCAGGTACTATTTCCTCGAAGCTGAAATTTGCAGCTTCGCTGGTGCGAACGATATCCAGTGTGGGGTTATCTTCTACCAGTCCTATGTCGTGATCGATTGCCACGCGCCAGCGGCAGGGGCCTCCAGCCGGCACCTCACCATGCGGTGGCCTGAATACGGGGCGACAGCGCATTCGTGGGATTGACTGCCATAACCGTCACATCAAATGTCGGGTCCTCCATGTGGTGGCAAATTTGTGTCTCCATTTGCGGGTCGGCATTGGTCATGCGCCTGACGTGGTTGTAGGGGCCGCAAAAGGTAGTCCAGAAATAGCCTTCTTTGGGCGAGTCGACCTGGTAGTGAAATTTCAGGAAGTTGTGCGGCGCGCCGATGTCCACCTGAAAGCACTTGAATGCCGTCGGGACATCGTCCCCCTCAATGTTAAGTAACTGACGATTCCGCGCGTTGTAGATGGGGCTGGACCCCATCCATTCATCGCAGGCGACGTCGGTTTGTGCTTCCATTCCATAGTTGATGACGACCTGCAACAGGGCGCTGCGATCATGAATATGGTTTGCCACCATGATCTCCCGGCCGTAGCAGGCGAGCAGGGAGTGCTCGAAGTCTTCGAGCTTCAGGTCCGGGTCGAAGGCATCGCTGTAATGGGTGCGTGATTTGGACATGGCGTTCTTCCTATTTCTTTAACACGTACTTGGATCGCTTCAGGTCCCAGGTTTTGTCGCTTACACCGGCATCCCGCAACTTGAACTTTTGCACCTTGCTGGTGGGCGTATAGGGCAGGGCGTCGACGATGTCGATATAGCGGGGTACGAAGTAGTGTGGGGCGTTGTCATTGAGAAACTCACAAATGCTCTCGGGTGTGAGCGCTTGCTTCCTCGTTCGGCACTATCGCCAGCATGAGTTCATCCTCACTCTCCAGCTCGGGGCTGGGTATACCGAATGCCGCAACTTCCTTTACCTCTGGATGGCGCATTACAACGCTCTCTACTTCCATGGTGGAGATGTTGCGACCAGCGAAACGCACCGCATCTTTCTTGCGATCGACAAAAAACAGGGCGCCGGTCTCGGGGTCCCTGCGGGCCATATCACCGGTCAGGAACCACTCTCCACGATAGGCGGCCGCAGTGGCCCCGGGGTCGTCGAAATAACCGTTGAACAGGATATGCGGTGCAAGTGGTCGCACGCAGATTTCGCCAGGCTGCCCGTCTGGCACATCGTTGCCTTCGTCGTCGAACAGGCGCACGTCGGCATCTGGCGGCGGGAACCCCAGCGCGTAGGAGGGGACTTTTACGTCCGAGTGCAATTGATTCAGGGTAAGAAGGCACTCACTCTGACCCATGCCGAGGGCAAGCAGGTGCAGCCCGAACCGTTGCTCAAAGGGCTCCCACAGGTTCGGAGGCAGTGGCGCAATCTGGGCCTCACGCAGCGGCGTGTCCTTATCGTCTTCTCGCTCCGGCGTGTTGGCGAGAAAGATGCCCATGGAGCCGACGGCGAAAGTCTGGGTGGCATTAAAGTGCTTCACTCGAGCCATGAAATCGCGGGCGGAGAACTTTTTCTCGATCACGCAGCCAATGCCGGCAATGAGGGCCCGGATAATGCAGGTCAACCAGGCGCCAGAGTTGTAGAGAGGCATGGCACAGTAAGCGATATCTCCCGGCTGAGTCTGGTAGGCGATAGCGGAGCCCAGCAGGGTGGAGCGAATCCAGTTGTTGTGAGCCTGCATCACGCCCTTGGAGCGCCCCGTGGTGCCCGAGGTCCAAAGAATGGCACAGGTATCTGCATAGCTCATCTTGCTGTAGTCC
This sequence comes from uncultured Gammaproteobacteria bacterium, assembly GCA_963845135.1. Taxonomy (GTDB): domain Bacteria; phylum Pseudomonadota; class Gammaproteobacteria; order Pseudomonadales; family Halieaceae; genus Halioglobus. Next base: position 604,798 of record CAWJQW010000012.1, read on the forward strand.
GCCTGCAAGGGCGGATGCTGCAGCAGTGAATCGTAGCTCACGGCGCCCGGCAGGGCGTCCAACTGGCCGTCCAGTAATATGTAGTGCTGGTCACCCAAGTCGCCCTGGATGTCGGCGATGCGACTTGCAGTATTGGGCGTCGGTGATAAGCGCTCTCGCGCGGCTGCGTTTCAGTGTGTCGAGTAGCCAGTCGCCCTTGTAATCGGTGCAGACGGGTACCCAGGCAGCACCCAGTTTGTTCAGGGCCAGGCAGCACAGGATGAGCTCTGGCACATTGGCCATGAACAGGGAGACGCGGTGCCCTTCGCCAAGGCCCAGTGCGCTGAAACCGGAGGCCAGGCGATTGGTAATGTCTTCTGCTTCCCGATAAGTGATTCTTTGTTCGTCATTAATCAGGAACTCGGTATCGCCATTTTGCTGTGCCTGTAGCTGCAGGATTCGGCCCAGGTGGCGGTCACGTATATCGGTAAGTTCAAGCTGGTTCATAGTGTTACTTCTGGATAAAACGCCTGGCGAATTCTTCGATACGACGCTTTTTATCATCGATGCTGGACAGGGCGGTGCGGCCGTTGCGCATCGAGAAAATTGGTGCCGTTTACCATCGTTACACCTTTCTCTGCCAGGCGTTCGTGGGTGCCATCATCGGGGTTCTTGACGCCGGTCCAGATATCGAAGGGTTTATCTGCCGTGCCCTCCGCTTCGCGGATTTCTGTCAGTGTATTGAGCAGCGGGTAAATTTCCTCTTCCGTGTGGGAGGTGGCCATCCAGCCGTCAAAACGGCTGGCCCTGCGCATGGCGGCAGGGGCATAGCCGCCAATCATGATGGGTATCGGCTTATTGGTGCCGGGGGACATCTTGACGGCCGGTATGTCGTAGAACTTGCCCTGATACTCTGTCATCTCGCCGGACATCAGCTGCGGCATCATTTCCAGCATCTCGTCGACGCGCTTGCCGCGGGTGTGGAAGTCCTGTCCGACCATTTCGAATTCTGCCTTCTGCCAACCCACGCCGGCACCCAATGTGACCCGATCACCGGACATGTAGGCAGCTGTGGACAAGGCCTTGGCGGCACTCAGGGGGTCTCTCATGGGCAGGATGTAAATCGTGGACAGGAACTGCAGTGTGGTAGTCGCCTGGGCCAGGGCAGCCGTCAGCACCCAGGGGTCGGGCCAGTGCGTGTCCGGGTTCCAGAACACGTTACCGCTGTCCTGGTACAGGTACTCGTCCACCTGCTCTTTGGTGGTCACCAGGTGGTCACCGTAAGACACGCCGTGAAACCCCACTGCCTCACAGAACTGGGCGAGCTCCACCATCTGGTCCATTTCTACAAAGGCCAGGGACTGCCAGAATTTCATTGAATGATCCTCGTTTACAGATCTTTCCAGTCTCCCAAAAAATGCGCACGTCCACAACAAAAAATAGTTGAAGCTATGTAGGGCGTGTCGTATCCTCGCATTGCGCCGGCTCATAATATAGTCAGGCTAGTGCCATAAAAGTAATAAATGAAGAGGCGTACGCGCATGCTGAACACTTCACCCGGATTACTGGTAAGTGCCTTGGTCAGCCTCGGTCTTTGCAGCCAGGCACTGGCGCGGGACTCTTCTCTAATATTGGAGGAGGTGATTGTTACTGCCCAGAAACGGACGGAAAGTCTGGCTGATACGCCGCTCACCGTGAGCGTGATGACAGGTGAGCAGATAGGGGAGCTAGGTAGTTTCGCTTTTTCTGACCTGACGAACATGACTGCCGGGCTTTCTATCAGTGGTGGCAATTTTGATACCGATATCGCCACCCGGGGATTGGGTACTGACCTGAACGCCGCAGTATCGCCACGCGTCACGACCTATTTTGATGGTACATTCGTGGCCCAGCCCAGGGCGCTGTTCAGTGGTCTGTACGATATGCAGCAGGTTGAACTGCTGCGTGGCCCCCAGGGCACGCTCTATGGGCGAAGCTCTCCGGCGGGCGCGATCACCATGCGCTCGACCAATCCCAACCTCGATCATACGGACGGGTATTTCCGGCAGAGCTTTACCGACCTCAGTGGCTCCAATACACAGTTGGGGGCTTCCATACCCCTGATTAAGGACAAGTTGGGCCTCAGGGTTGCAGGGCTATACGATACCAATGAAAACAGCGATGCCGAAAATGCCACTCTGGGCAGCGACCTGGAATCCGAGACCACGGCATTTCGCGCCGTGTTCTACTGGGAACCCACTGACAATCTGGATCTGAGACTCTCTTACCACGATATCGATGATGATGCGGACCTTGGCCCCGTGGTTGAGGGGAATGGCCTGGAATACGATGACCGCATTGCCGTCTCGGATTTTGATTCGAGTTACACCTCGGAAACCGAGTACTGGATTTTGGAGGCCAATTATACGTTCGCCAATGACTGGGAAGCGACGCTGGTTTATTCCAAGCAGGATAACAAAATCCGTCGGCTCCTTGACGGCGATGCCAGCGAGGTCCAGGGTCGAGAGCAGGATGTGACCTCACCGACGGAGGACGATATTCTGGAAGTGCGGTTGGCTTCGCAGGGAAACGATTTGTGGGACTGGACAGTCGGTGGCTATATCCAGGATGCTGCAACCAGCACTTCCGTCGATGCCGTCACTTACTTTATTGATTCCAGAGCGCCATTTCCTCTGCGCAACGAGACAAGTTCGGTCGCCGGTATCACTACGGATGTCAAAGCGTTCTTTTCGCATAACGTTTTTAACCTGACCGACAACGACATTATCACTTTCGGGGTTCGCTACAGCGAGGTGAAGCTGGACGCTGAGCAGCCATTCCTGACTGAGGTGTACCTGCTTATCCCCGACACGGAAGGTGTGTTGGTGCAAGAGATTCTGACCGACGGCGTTGCACTGGCGGACCAGGAGCAGAATCATGATGCGGTCACCGGCACGCTTAAATACCAGCACCATTTTAATGATGACCTGATGGCCTATGCTTCCTACGATGTCGGCTGGCGCGAGGGATCCGCGAACATCTCCGCTCGCGAGATGCCTCCTGAGTTTGGCGCATTTGACCCGGAGGACAGTGAGAATATTGAACTGGGCGTGAAGTGGAATTTGTGGAAAGGCCGGGGCCTGCTTAGTGTTGCCTTGTACTACCAGATTTACGAAGACTTCCACTATGAGGCAGCCGGTGTCGTGCACAATACACCCACCGAAGGCGCTGGTCAGGCTGATCCCGTGGTGAACGTGGACGAAGCCGAGTCCTATGGGTTTGATACAGACATTACGGTGTTGCTGAGCCAGTACTGGAGTTTGAGTGCGGCCTTGAGCTACAACAAGGCCGAATTCACCGATGCGTCGGATGTGCCCTGTACTACCGATGAGCCCTTGCCCTCCGGGGACTGGGGCTACAACACCTGTGACTTTACGGGCGACCGGGCCGGGGTGTTACCGGAATGGTCGGCCAATCTCGTCACCGAGTACTGGGGAGCTGTCTCCAGTTGGGAGTCTGAGTGGTACGTTCGTGGCCTCCTTAATGCAGAAAGCGAGTATTATTCGGCGGCTTTCCGTGAAGACCTGGACAGCTATAGCATGTTGGACCTCTACTTTGGTTTGCGTGCCGCCACTGGCGCCTGGGATGCCAGTGTCTGGGTGAAGAACGTGACTGACGAAACTGCGCTGTTGCAGAATCTCAGAACGGTAGAGATTCCAGACTACCAGGCAAATATGATGGTGGATTCCGGTTATACGGAAATCAGGCGGCAGTTGAATCCCCGCACCATCGGGGTCACGTTTAGCTATAACTGGGGGCTGTAAACCACTCTCTGATGACGATGGATACGTTAGCTGGCATGTCGCGGGCACAGCTCGCCCAACTGGGAAGGGAGTATATGCTCGCTGCCCAGTTCAATAGTCGCACCGGCTATGCGGCCCTGCAGATGAACCACGGCCCTGAAGCTTACCTGCAAACGGCAATTGATAACTGGCTGGCGGCCAGTCCTGTCTACAGTCAGCGAATGCAGCGGGCCATGCGCACTAATGAGGGTTCTGACATCGCGACCATCCTCAAGGGGATGCAGCTGGAGTGCGGCCTGAGTCATCAGTATTTTGATGCAGGCATGCAAGAGGTTTCTGCAAGCGAGGGTATTTTTTGGCTGAACAGCTGTGGGCCTTTGCTGGAAACCGAGCCCAGAGGCGAAGCTGCGGTGAAGACAATGTGTCACGACATCGAGGATCCTACCTTCGATGCAACGGCGGTGGCCACGAACCCCCGGGCCAGGGTCAGGCCAATCCATCGGCCGCCTCGGGTGCCTGCAGATCGAGTGCCCCATTGTAAGTGGCGGGTGACCATCGAGCCGGATGCGGAGCCGCTGCAGGAGTCGGCATTGACGGGTTTTATGCGGGAGACAGCGCTTGCCCAACTGGCGATTGAGCGGCTTCCCGGAGATGGTTCAGGTGGTCTCGATTATTATAACGGTCCGCTGTTTGAAACTCTCCAGCTTGAGCGATTTTCCCAGCCTGCGCTGGTGACGATCTGCAAGGAGTTGGCAGTGCAGATACACCTCTTGGTCAATTCCCTGGGACATGTGGTTAATGAACGCTACGGTGCAGATGCTGGCAGGGCAGTTTCCGCATTCCAGTTCATCGGTAGTGGCGGGGTGATGAGCGAACGCCTGGTTCGCTTTCTCGGTCATGAAGGTGGGGGAATCGATGCCGTGATTGATGTCCTGCGTATTCACCCGGCGTTCCAGCCCCGGGAGTACTTCGGTCTGGAGGTACAAAAGCTGGGCCAGCAGACAGCCCGGCTTACGTTTGGCGGGGGAGTCGCCTCCCGGGAAACGCAGTCATTGGGTTGGTATCCCCTGCTGCGTGATGGCGATGCGGAAGGTTTGTCAGCAATAGTGAAAGGCGTGGACCGACGTGCTCAGATAAAGCCGGTAGATGGCGCGGATCTGGCCTGGGATGTGGTGCTCGATGCCGCGGCAGATGACATTGAAGAGCCGCTGGCGGTTCAGATCGCCAAGGGGACTGTGCTCTACCAGACGAGGCTGGAGAACCATTTGCAGCTTATCGAGCTGCAGGATTAAATCGCGTGGCCCAAGGGCACCTCTGAACAATGGCAATGCACTCAGGCTTTCAGTAACAGGTAGGCGATAGCATCGCCCAGGGCGGCGCGCTCGGCTTCCCATGATTTACGGGTGAGCCTGACCCGGGGGTTAATATCGTCAGCCAGCCCCCTGAGCCCGGCAAACAGCAGGTGGCGGGCTGTTTCGCTATTGGCTGAGTTGATGACATCGTCCGCCAGTAAGTTATCCCAGAGTTGGGATATTTTGCTTGCCCAGCGCTTTACCTGCTTCTGGCCATTGATCTTGGAATCCTTGTCCTTACCGGCATTGCGAAGTATCGCGATGCTCACGCGGTACTCTTTCTTGCTGATCAGGGTCCAGTTGATGTCGATTAGCTGATTCAGGCGCTCCCTGAGGTCAGCGCCGTCGAGAGTCGCATGTGCCAGGGTGCTTTGGAACTCATCAAAGATATGATCGAGTACTGCCTGCAGGAGGCCATCTTTATCGCCAAAATGGTATTGCAGTACACCCCAGGAGACCCCGGCTTCCTCGGCAATCCTATTGGTGTGTGCCGCGTGAAAACCGTCCCTGTAGATACTGTTAACGGCGGCCTTGATCACCTTCGTCCGGGTGATTTCCCGTTTGCTCCGTTTGGCTCCGCTCAAGTCCGTTCTCCTTACAGTTAGCTGGAGCAGGCCGAGAATTCACCCCTCGGTCGACTATTCGAGTAATGGTACAGCTGTGCGCTCCAGCCCGTCCAGATTCAACAACAAAATAGTTGCGGCTATAAATGCGATTCAGTATGTTAGCGCAATGGTAAGCACAACTTAAAAGGAGATACCCATGTCCGAATACAGCCGGGAAGAAATGGAAGAAATGATGAAGCGCTGGCTGGCGGTGAACGACAAAGCCGAGCAGGAGGGCAACTGGCGCCACCTGGCGGACTTTTATACAGAGGACGTGATTTACGGCTGGGACACGCCCAACGGCAAATACGAATTCACCGGCCGTGAGACCGTGCGTGACACCTGCGTGGGTGCCGCAATGGACCCCTATGCGGGCTGGACTTACCCCTACGACAAGATTGTGATCGACGAGACCAGGGGCGAGGCCTTTGTTACCTGGTGGCAGACGCCTCCCGGCGCGCCGGTGCGTGAGGACGGTACGCCAATGAGGGTCATCGGTGCCTCCTGGTTCAAGTATGGCGGTAATTACCAGTGGTCAGAGCAACTGGATATGTACGATTACACGAATATCACCAACCTGATTAAGGAGTGTGTCGAAAAGGGCATTCTCAAGGAAATGCCCCTGATGTCATCTCAACAGGTGCACGAGGAATGATCATGAGTGAAACAGCAGCAGTGGAATTGAAGTTACCGCCCAGGGTCGCTGGTGAAAAGCCTGAGATGGGGCATATGGCAGAGTTCGAGGAAAACTTCGCTCAATTTCTGATGCGTTGTAACGCCGAGTGCGGCGAGTTGGCCGAATACAATATGGCCGGCCAGCAGACGGTGTTGATGAGCGGCCCGGATGCCCAGGAGGCCTTCCTCAAGACCCTGGACAAGAAACTCAGCCGTGCGGCGGCTTACCAGGCAACCGTGCCGGTGTTCGGCAAGGGCGTTATTTTTGATGCGCCACCGGATCGCATGAAAACCCAGCTCAAGATTCAGGTGGACGCGCTGCGCTACCAGAACATGAAGAATTATGCCGCGGTGATTTCCAGGGAAGTGGAAGACTGGGTGGCCGGCTGGGGCGATGAGGGCGAGCTGGACTTCCTGGACGAGTTTCTGCGCCTCACCCTGCATACGGCGTGTCACTGCCTGCTGGGTACAGACTTTCGCTACAAGATGACGGAAGAATTCAAGCAGCTCTATCACGCACTGGAAAAGGGCCTGCAGGCTATCGCCTTTGTTGATCCCTACATGCAGCAGCCGGTATTCGAGGCACGCGACAAGGCCCTGGCGCGTCTGCAGGAACTGATCAGCGGTATTATCGCGGAGAGAAAGGCCAACAGTGATGTGGAGTATGGCGATGCGCTGGAAACCTTTATGTCCGGCACGTACAAGGATGGTACACACCTGTCTGACAACGAGGTCACTGGTCTGATCATCGCGACCATGTTCGCTGGCCACCACACCAGCTCCGGTACCGCTACCTGGACGCTGGTAGAATTGGCGAGGCAGAAAGCGTATTCAAACGAGGTGTTGGAGGAACTGAACGCACTGTTTAAGGATGGCGCCGAACTGACCTTCGAGAACCTGCGTGAAATCCCCCGCCTGGAACGCTTTATCGAAGAGGTACTGCGCATTCATCCTCCGCTGATCCTTTTGATGCGACGCGTGATTGAGGATATTGAATACAAGGGCACACTGATAGAGGCGGGAAAGACGGTTGCCATCTCAACCTACGGCTCTCACCGCAACGAGGAATACTTCCCGGATCCGGAGCGTTTTGATCCACACCGCCCCAAGCCGGATACCCTGTGGGCCTATATTCCCTTCGGTGGCGGCCCTCACAAGTGTGCGGGTAACGCCTTCGCCATGATGCAGCTGAAGTCGATTTTTGCCGCGCTGCTACCGCGCTACGAGTTTGAGCTGGTTGACCCCAGCGAGACTTATCAGGATGATTTCTCTGCCATGGTGCTTAAGCCCAGTTCGCCTTGCCGGCTGCGCTACAAGAAGCGCCAGTAACAAGGGAATTGACCATGGCCTTGAAAGTTAAAGTTGATACCGATCTGTGCCAGGGGCACAGCGTCTGCCTCGCGGAGTGCCCGGAGGTGTTCGATGTGGTTGAGCAGGACGATGGATATCCCATTGTAAAAGTACTGATGGAAGAACCTCCCGAGGGTTTGCGGGACAAGGTCCTGACGGCTGCAAAGTACTGCCCCAACCACGTGATCACCGTTGAAGAGGACTGAGTAAACTACCGATGAAGGTTCTTGTAACCGGCGGAACCGGTCTGGTCGGTTCCCATGTCTGCCGTCAGTTAATGGCGGGTGGGCACGATGTGCGTCTGCTGGTGCGCAGCGCTGACAAGGCGCGCAAGCTCTATTGCGAGAGTGTCGGCAGCGAGCCCGAGTTGGTGCAGGGCGATATCACTGACAATGCAGCCGTAAAACAGGCCGTTGAAGGCTGTGAGGCTTTGGTACATGCCGCGGCGGGCACCCCTATGCAGATCGAGTCAGTGGCAAAGCTGTTCGAGGTTAATGTAGGGGGTGTAAAGAATATCGTCGGCGCTGCGCTGGAGGCGGGCATCGAGCGTGTTGTCTGCCTGTCCAGTATCACGGCGATATTTAATGAAGACGGCAGCAAGGTGACGCCAGACGCGCCGCCCAATCACTCCAGGATGCCCTATGGCCAGAGCAAGGTGGAGGCTGAGCTCTACCTGCGCAAGCTACAGGAAGAGGGCGCCCCCATCGCGATTCTCTATCCCGGAGGTATTATCGGCCCGGATGATCCAGGTCTCTCCGATTCCTGTAAGGCGACGAAACACCGTATTGAGAATGGCTTCCGTATCTTCGGCGACGGCGGTATGCAGTATATCGATGTGCGTGACCTGGCTGCGTTGATCTGCTCCCTGGTGGAAGAAGGAGGCAGTGGGCGTTTCCTGGTGCCCGGCGTTTACAGCACCTGGACAGAACAGGCTGATTTGCTCGAGGAAGTTTCCGGCTGCCAACTGCAACGTATTCACGCCAGGGGCTGGAAGTTGCGGTTGCTGGGGCGCCTTATGGATGTCGCTCGCAAGTTCAAGCACATTGATGCGCCGATCTCCGCGGAAACCATGCGCTATGCGACCCTGTGGCCAAATATCCCGAACACCGTGGAGTTTGAACGCCGCGGGCTCAGCTTGCGCGATCCGAAAGAAACGTTTGATGATACGCTGCGGTGGATGGTGAAGGCTGGCCACCTCGATGCATCGCTCTGTCCGCGATACCAATAATATGACCGTAATTCCCAAACACTGCCGTCATCCCTATACACCGCCGTCATCCCCGCGCAGGCGGGGATACAGTCGTGTTCATATGCGTCAAAAATATACCTGGACCCCCCCGCCTGCGCGGGGATGGTGAGAGCTGGGCAAATGCCGGTTAAAAAATATTTCCTGGATGACCACACCGAGGGCGAAGTCATCCAGTGTGGCTCCTACGAGGTGACCAAGGAAGAGGTCATAGCGTTCGCCACCAAGTGGGATCCCCAGCCCTGGCATATCGATGAGGAAGCGGCAAAAGCCTCATTCTTCGGTGGCCTGACCGCCTGTTCGGCTCATATATTCTCCATCTTTTGCATTACCAGCCCTCAATGGCAGAACGGCGTGACCATGCAGGCCATGGCTAGCCTGGGCTTCGATGAAATGCGCATGCTTAAACCGGTCTACGCAGGTGAAACCGTGCGCTGCGTGACCACGGTGGATTCTGTGCGAGTTTCAAACAGCAAGCCTGATCGCGGTATTGTGGTTTACGCCTCAGAGCTGTTGAATCAGGAAAATGAGGCTGTCTTCAGCATCAACTGCACGACACTCATGGCGCGGGACCCGGCGCTACAATGACCATCAAATTCCCCCACCTCTGCTCGCCATTTCAGATCGGCAGCATGCAACTCAAAAACCGCATGGTCATGTCCCCAATGACCACCGCCTACTGCAACGATGACCAGACTCCCAGCGAGCGATTGATCCGCTACCTTGAAGAACGCGCCAAAGGCGGCGTGGGCCTGATCACCATGGAATTGATCACCGTGGATGTTACCCACCGCTATTTGCACCGTTCCATGACCCTGGGCGAAGACAAATACATCGATGCCCATCGCGAGATCACCGAGCGTATTCACCAGCACGGCGCGAAAATACAACCACAACTCAGCCACACCGGCCCCGAAAGCGTTGCCCCTATGTTTGGTGGCCCGCAGCCGTTGGGGCCATCCGTTAGCGTCGCACCTGTATGGGGCTGGCCCAGCAGGGAACTGGATATCAGCGAGCTCCCTGAAATAACCCGGCAGTATGGCGAGGCGGCCCGACGCGCCCGTGAGGCGGGCTACGACGGCATCGAACTCCATGCGGCACACTGCTACAACCTGCTGGGCTCCTTTCTCTCCCCACAGCGCAACAAGCGCACGGATGAATACTCCGCGTTCAAGGCGGAAACCCGTACCCGGCTTATCCGTGAGGTGATGGACGAAATCAAGTCCCGGGCGGGGCAGGACTTTCCGGTCACCCTGAGCATCTCCGGCTTCGAACGGGTCCCCGGCGGTCGCTCCATAGACGATACCCAACGGTTGGCCCCGGAATTTGCAGCGGCCGGCGTTGATTGTTTCCGGGTCAGCGGCGGGATCTCTGATTCCCTGGTGACGATGATGGTGGGACGGTCCGAGTACGGCGACGCCCACAACATTGCCCAGGCGGAAGCGATAAAGAATGTAGTGGATGTTCCCGTGATGCTGGTAGGAAGAATTCACGACCCTGAACTAGGCGAACAGATTCTGGCCAATGGACAGGCCGACCTTATTGCCATGGCCAGGCCCCTGTTAGCCGACCCCGAACTTCCCCGGAAAGTGATTGCGGGGCAGCCGGAACGTATTCGCCGTTGTATCTCCTGCGAAAACTGCATCGACTCCATGCAGATGCATGACGACCTGGCCTGTGCGGTAAACCCGCTGTCGGGTCGTGAACATGAACTGGTAATTTCCCCGGGAAAGAAAAAAATCGTCGTTGTCGGCGGCGGGACAGGCGGTCTGGAAGCAGCCCGGATGGCCGCAGAGGCGGGACACCGTGTAGTGCTACTCGAAAAGCAGCGGCGACTCGGTGGTTCCCTGACACTGGCCTCTACAGTTCACCTGGATAACGAACGATTCCTCAACTGGCTGCTGGCGGAGGTAGAGCGCCTAGACATTGAAGTGCGCACGGGCTGTGCGGCTACCGTTGAATCGGTGAAGGCGGAATACCCCGGGGCGGTGATTGTATCGACCGGGGCCAGGGTGAAGATGCCCGAGATTCCCGGTATCGAAAAGTCCCACGTGCTCACGGGCGCATTGATGCGTCAGATGTTGGCCGGCGATCTTCAGGACGACGAGTCCTGGCGTCTTCCAAAGTGGCAGCAGTGGGTTGTGGAGAAAGGCGTGCCCCTGGTTCAGGGGATTATGAACCCCGGGTTACTGCGCCAGGCCAGCAAATTCTGGCTGCCGCTGGGTAATGAGGTTGTCATTGTGGGCATCGACCTGGTGGCTGTCGAACTGGCAGAATTTCTCGCAGTCCGGGGACGCAAGGTCCATCTACTTGATAGGGGAAAGAAGATCGCCCCGGAAGTTGGCAAGAAGCGTCGCAACGAACACATGGATCGCCTTGATCAACTGCGGATTACCGTGAATACCGCTGTGGAAATCCTGAGAATCGAAAAGGACTCTGTGATAATTAGTGTCGGCGGGGTAGAGCGGGCGGTTTGTGGAGACAGCATCATTGTTGCAGGGGACCCGGTTGCCGATACCTCTCTGGCCCAGGCATTGGAGGCGGAGGGGATGAGTGTTCACTCTATTGGTGATAGCACTGGGCTGGGGTTGATCGCCAAGGCGACCCGGACCGCAGCGGAGGCCGTTGCCGCTTTGAGTGCGGACAAACGTTATACGAGCGATAATTGAGCAAGTAGTCGCCGACTATGAATAAATCTTCGGAGCTGATAATGACCCAATTGAGTGAAGACGTATTACGCGCCACCGCCGATAAATTGATCGCCGCCCATCAGGAGGCTTCGCGGACCAACGACTGGTTGTTCTTTGTCGATAAGTTGTATGCAGATGATTGTGTTTATACCTGTGAATACGCAGGCGTGATGAATGTCACTGCCAATGGTATCGACGAGATCAAGGCAACCCATTACGGCCGCGATATGCAGGTCGGTTGGGAGGGCTGGACCTTTCCCTATGAGGGTGTCTATGTCGGGAGTGACAATAACCTGGTAACGCATTGGTTAAACCGCGGGCCAGGCCTCAAGGAAGACGGCAGCCACTACCAGACACCGGGCATTTCGTTCATTACCCTGAATGACGAGGCCAGGATCTGTCGCCAGTTCGATATGTTCGACCTGGCGCACCAGATGAAGCTCTGTGACGACCTGGAAGATGCTGGCCTGCTTTCACCCCAGTTGAAAGAGCAGTGGGTAATACCGATGAAAGAAAAACTGGAACGCCAGCTGGCCAATAATCGTTAATTCCTGAACAGCGACATAGAGATTATGAGGGCCTGGCGTCTTGAAGAGCCGCAAGCCTGGCTTCCACCAGCGGTAATCTGTCGTTGCCAAAGTACATATCATCGTGGTTCAGGTACATTGTCGGTGAGCCGTAACCGCCCCTGGCGATCAGTTCATCGGTGTTTTGACGTAATTTGTCTTTATATTCGGTGGACTGGATCTTTTCAAAAAATGCCTTTTTGTCCATGCCCAGCTCGCTGATAATTTGCGCCAGTACTGTGTCGTCACTGATATCCCTTAATTCCCCCCAATAGGCTTCGAACAGTTTTTGCACATAGGGGATCAGGACTTCGGCTTCTTCGGCGACGAAACAACCGCGCATGGCTTTGACGCTATTGACGGGATGGAAGTCCGGCCAGCCAATCTTGATGTCGCATAGCCGGGCCCAGTCCTGTAGATCCTTCATGTAGTAGGTGAGGCGCCGTTCGTTATCAAACATGGACTCACGGGCTGCATAAAGAGACTGATTGACGGCGTTAAAAACGCCGCCTACCAGGATGGGTTTCCAGGTGATCGTTTGCTGGTAGCGTTTGGCGATGGGCTGTATTCGTGTGAACCCCATGTAAGTCCAGGGGGAGGAGCAGTCGAAGAAAAATTCCAGTGAAGTTGTCATAGGGATTTACCGATCTTTGTAGATGGCAGAAGTCTGGTTAAATAAAATAGCTCGTGTCTTTTCATCTGGTCCGGCTCCCTCCTCAGGTCGCCAATCCTGTCCGAGTTCAATACCTCGGCGTAGTGCGGGTCGTTGCTTGAGTTCGTCGAACCAGCGTTTCAAATGTGGAAATTCGGTGAGATCAAAGCCATAGCGTTTGTAGGGCAGGAGCCAGGGGTAGCTGGCCATATCAGCAATGGTGTAGTCCTCGCCGGCGAGGTAGGTAGTTTTACCCAATTGAAAATTCATCACACCGAGCAGCCGATCGTATTCCTGCAGATAGCGCTGCTTGCTGTATTCATTGCCGTCGGGGGCGTAGTTGATAAAGTGGCTGGCCTGCCCAGCCATGGGACCCAGGTTTGCCATTTGCCAGAATAACCATTGCGTTACGCTGTAAAAACCCGCTTGCTGCCGGGGCATAAATTGGCCGGATTTTTCAGCCAGGTACATCAGGATAGCAGCTGATTCAAACAGGCTGATGGGGCCCTCCTTCCCCTCCGCATCGACCATGGCGGGCATTCTGGCATTGGGTGAAATGGCGAGGAAATCATCCTCAAACTGTTCGCCGGCGCCAATATTAATCGGGATCAGCCGATAGGGCAGGCCACACTCCTCGAGCATGATAGTGACTTTCCAGCCATTGGGGGTCGGTGCAAAATACAGATCAATCATAGGAGGGCGCTGCCGTAGAAACTCAGAAGGCTAACTTACAATGCATGTATCAGCTTAACAGGTATTGCCAAATTAACGGGCCGAAATTGGTAAACCCGGCCCATGAATCCTGATAAACAGCGAAGATTCCCACCAGACATCATCAGTTAGCCGGTGAACTGGGTCATTCAGGTTAAAGGCTGGCAATACTTACCTGTGGCGACCCCCGAATCCGCTGTTGATGACATTATGCTGCCAGCGCCTTCTGCTCGAACAGGCCTGAAGCAAACTCCCAGTTGATCATCTTGTCCAGAAATGCATCGATATAGGCACCACGCTCGTTCTTGTAGTCGAGGTAATAGGCGTGCTCCCAAACGTCCAGTGTCAACAATGGTTGAAGTCCGGTCACGATGGGTGTCACTGCGTCAGTGGTCGAAATCACTTTCAGTGATGCCGTTTTGTCGTCGTATACCAGCCACGCCCAGCCGGAGCCGAATTCGCTAGCGGCCTTCTCCTTGAATTTTTTCTTAAACTCATCAAGAGAGTCAAAGTCTCGCTCAATTGCCTGCAGCAGTTCACCTTCAGGGCCACCCTGGGGTTGCGGAGCCAGGCTGTTCCAATAGAAGTTGTGGTTCCATACCTGCGCGGCAGGGTTGAAAATTGACGCATCCTTAGATGCATAAGACTTCCTGATCAGATCATCCAGCGTAAGTGCGCGCGGTGTTTCGCTTTTCAGAGCGTTCTCGAGCTTGTTGACATAGCCGGCATGGTGCTTGTCGTAGTGATAATGCACTGTCTCTGCACTAATGTGAGGTTCAAGTGCGTCTTTCTCGAACGGTAGTTCTGGTAACGTGTAGTACATAGTTGTCTCCTGCCTGCATGTGAATAGTCACCAACTTTTATCGAGTCGGTCTTGCTATAGATTAAGCAAGCACCATACCAGCCACTGGAACACATGCCTGGATGTTCGCGGAAACGCTGCGCGAGTGCCGACTCTGGGCTTGCTCTGCAGGCAGCAGGTAGCTGGGTGCTCACCAGGCTAGTGCTTACCAGGCCAACTGCAGCTATGTAATTCTTTCAAACGATTGTATTTATGGCATGAGCCGTTGCGCGGATTGAACGGCCATTACTGAAGAACCTTATCAGCCCGGTCATGGTGAAGCTCTTGCTTGAATCACTGATTGAATGCAGAAAAGCAATACAGTGAGGAGATATCCATGCCAAATCGCGGAGAATTAACCGGCCGGAGCAAGATCATAGAAAAGCTTAATCAAATCCTCGAACACGAGCGGCAGATGGGCTACAAGATTGCGGGCCAGCATGGCTGGCCCGATCGATTGTGCAAAGACTTCCCTAGCGGAATTCGTATACCAGGTCGAGCCCATAGGTGCGCGGCCTGCCATACGTTGCGCCCGCCCACCCCAGGGATGCGAAGTCGATACCCCACTCCCGGTATTCTTCGTCGGTCGCGTTCTTGACCCACCCGGACAGGCGCAAGTTACCGCTTTGGCCCAGCCCGATATCCTGTAACGTTACACGGGCATCAACCACGGTGCGATCGTCCGCCGCGTCAAACTGGTTCTGGAATGGATGGAAAACGTAGCCATCTGTGTAGATCACGTCCACCCGTGCTGAAAGCGCGCCGAAGCTAAAGGGGTTGAAGTCATACTGCAGGCCAAGCGCGCCGGAGTTCTCAGGCGCACGCGCAGGCGTGGCCACGTCCGAGATGTCTTCTTCCAGGTCAGTCGTCGGGTTGCGCGCTGTGTATTCGTCGTACTCGGCATCCAGGTAGCCGTAGCTGAGTTCCATCAGCAGCCGGTCAGTTATCAGCGCAGTGACCTCAAGCTCCAGACCCTGGTAGGTCGCTTCACCAGCGTTCACAATGCGACTGGAGGCACCACCGGTGCCGGCCTCAAACTGTGTGACCTGGATGTCTGTGTAATCGTTGTAGAACAGCGCAGCGTTCACACGCAGTCGGCCGTCCATCCAGTCTGACTTCAGGCCCAGTTCATAAGACGTTACCTCTTCCTCATCAAACGGCGTTTCCCAGGATGTAGGGCTGCCCGCGCGCGAGTTGAAACCACCGCTGTTAAAGCCTGTCGAGTAGGTGCCGTAGACATTGGCGTAGTCGTTCAATGCATAGTTCAGTGTCAGCAGGTAACTGACATTGTCCCAGGAGTCGGAATTTTTCAGTCGCTCGTCCACCGAAGACTGGCCCAGGTTTTCGTTGAACAGGAAGGCATCGCGATCGTCATCGGTGTAGCGCAGCCCGGCCGTGACACCCAGGGCGTCGGTCAGCGCATAGGTGGCCTGTCCGTAAGCGGCCCAGGACTCCGTCGTCTGCCCATAGATAAAGTCGACCCGGCCATTCAGGTTAGGATCCGCGCCGGGGAACGGGAACGGCACTGGCTGGCGCTGTGTGCCCTGGCACACTACGCCGGTCCCGGGTACGTCGTTACAGTAGCCCGCTGCAACGAAAGCTCCTTCTAATGCGCTCCCTACAAGGTACTGAATTGGAATTGAAAACGTCTGTGGGTTGCTCTGGTAAATTTCTTCCTCATACTCGTAGTAGCCCACCGTGTACTGGAGACGATCATTAAGCGCATTGCCGAAAAGCTGCAGTTCATGGGTCTGCAGATCGACCCAGCCCTCATCAATCGTGGCCTCGAAGCCCGGTGACGGAATTTCCATGCCACCACCGTAGAACAGGTCCCGCGCTGTGAGCGCGCCACCGTCCAGGTCGGTTTTGTCATAACCGGATTCGGTCTCGCGGTCGCCAAATATGTACTTCAGTGTAATGTTGTCCAAAGCCCAGGTGACGGTGAGGTTATGCCCCTCTACTTCCAGGGTCTCCGTGGACACGGCGTCGAGATTGTAGTCTTCACGGCGCTTGTCGGGGTCGCCGACCAATGCTGCCATCTGCTGGTAAAGCTCACCCCCTAAAAACTCGAACGGGAACGGTGTGTCCGTGAAGCCGTTGTAGATGCTGTCCTTCACTTCCGTGACCTGGAACGGCGTGGGCACCCCCTCGTTATCGGTCTTGTCGTAGGCGTAATCAATGGTCAAACCGTCAGTGGGCTCGAGTCGCAGCGCGATACGGTAGGCGTCGTTATCTTCCGAAGCCAGGTCGGACTCACTGCCTGGATAATCGTTGTCGGCCCAGCCGTCGTACTCCATCAGCATGCCCGAGACTTTTGCCGACAGCATGCCGAAGACTTGTGGGAAATCCACCGAGCCGGCCGCGCGCTGATAGCCGTCGTTGCCAACGCTGCCCTCGAGCTTGACTCCCCATTCCCCGCTGGGTTTGATGGTCGTCACGTTCAGGGCGCCACCGGTGCTGTTGCGACCGAACAGGGTGCCCTGCGGGCCGCGCAGCACCTCCACGCTTTGCAGGTCGACGATATCGAAGACCGCGCCCACGGTCTTGCTCATATACACACCGTCAACATAAAAGCTCGTCTTGGGATCAGCCATCAACGAGGTTTCGCCATTACCGATGCCACGAATGGA
Organism: uncultured Gammaproteobacteria bacterium; assembly: GCA_963845135.1. Taxonomy (GTDB): domain Bacteria; phylum Pseudomonadota; class Gammaproteobacteria; order Pseudomonadales; family Halieaceae; genus Halioglobus. Next base: position 621,877 of record CAWJQW010000012.1, read on the forward strand.
AATCGACATGTTGGAATTGGAGGACGGTTGTTTCTGGATATTGGTATTCGGTGCTCGACTGCCCAGGTCGCTAATATAGAAGACACCGAGGTCGGCCAGCTTATCCGGGGTGAAAGCGGTGACGGCGATGGGGGTGTCCTGCAGGTTGGTCTCTCGCCGCTGGGCGGTCACCACCACCTCCTCCAGCATCGTAGACTGCGCCTGCACGGCGGATGACTGCGGTATCGCAGCCAGCCCGATCACGGCGGCGGCAACAGGTGTGAGTGCATAGCGTGCTAGCTGTGGCATATCGTTCTCCGTTCTAATTATTATTAACGCGAATAGCGCCCGAATTGGCTCTGCGTGGACATGTGCCCAGCGACCATCTCTGTTCTTTGTATACGCCAATTTTCGAGTGCGTTCAATACCGAGGCTCGCCGACGTTAGTGAAAAATTAACAGCCTGAGATTGATAGAACATGCTGATGAACTTACTAGAGGCGCCACCGATTTCTGCCAGATATCGTCTCCCATGCAGTCTTGCTGCATTTGCGAAGCACCAGGAGTGGTGCAGTGTGGTTGCCTGAGACCCACGCCTGAATTGTTCGGGCCCCGATCAGGCAACTTCTCAAAACCTGGCGAACACAGCGAAGATTAGGAGTTTTTGCTTTTATGCTATAGCTTTATCCGATTCCATTTTTTAGATGACACAACTGATGAATAAGCCAAACAGTATCAATTCTGCTGACACTGTTTCACCAATGAAATTACGTCATGACATACTCGATGCTTTGAGAGGCTTTGCCCTGTTTGGTATTTGTATTGCAAATGTACCCGTTTTTGCTGGTTGGATACTTGTAGGTGCAGATGACAAGGCTAATATAGCGGGGGCGGGTCTGTATGACGCCCTTTTATTACTGTTTGTAGACGGCCGTTTTTATACGATCTTCTCCTTTCTGTTTGGCATTGGTTTTTCATTACAGTTATCGCGCCTGAAGCTAAAAGATTCGTCTCGCGCAAGTTCTCTCTATTTACGTCGTTTGAGTATCTTACTTATCATTGGACTGGTTCATAACTTTGTATTTTGGATAGGCGATATTCTTGTTCTCTACGCAGTGCTCGGGTTTGTTCTGTTTTTTATGCGCGACAGCACCGACAAGACACTACTGACCCTGGCTGCAGTGATGGTGTTGTTGCCAATCCCTGGCTACCTCCTGTTTTGGCTCCTCGGTATAGATCCTGACCTGGGCTTTTATGAAATAGCGGGACATTTGGTGAACGGTGAGCCAGATATCGCCAGTTTCTTTGGCGGCCTGTACGAAACAATCAATACACCAATGATCGCGCGATACTTCGAGCTAAACCTCGAAATAGGGATAGCAAGAGTTGGCTACTATATTGACACCTGGCGGATCCCCAAAGTATTCGGGGTAATGCTAGTTGGCATGTGGGCTGGCAGGCAGCTCGTGGCAGGTAGGTTGTTAGAGAATACGCGTTTGTTGACGCTCACCATGGTTGTCGGCTTGGTTGTGGGTCTGCCCGCAAGCCTGGCTTACATGTCTCTATCCGGTTTAAATACCTTTCAGCCCTATTCGCTTGAGGGGTTCTGGTCGGTACTGGCCTACATTTTTGCTGTATTCCCCCTGGGCTTTGCCTATGCCGCAGTATTCGCCCTTTTATGGCGTAACAAAACATCTGTGTTGCGCATTTTTGCTGCGCCAGGTCGCATGGCACTGACCAATTACCTGATGCAAACACTCTTTAGCGTCATCATTTTCTATGGTGTCGGGTTTGGCCTGGGCATTGCCTCGGCACCTGGCACTTTCGTCGTGATCGCTTTGCTGATTTTTAGCCTGCAGGTCGTTATGTCCAATCTCTGGCTAAAACACTATCAATTTGGCCCCCTGGAATGGGCATGGCGCTCACTCACCTATGGCAAATGGCTCGGAATCAAACTAGGGGACAAGTAACAAAGTCTCGCCAACACAGCGAGGCTACGGCGACCAGGCAGGCTATGTCGCAATCTATTTCCTGGTGTGGCAACGCTGCACTGGGTTCCTGTGGCGCGTCAGACACTAAAAAATACCGAAACAATCTGCGTGCAATAAAAGCGTAACCCAATCGACACGGAATCGTCACAGGGATTTCACCGTAACGACATCTGCGTCTCCTATTGTGAAAGTTCCTTCAAGCGCCGGTACCCCAAATAATCCGCCGGCATTGTCGCAGTTTACACATCACATGCAGAGGTAACGCCTTAATGATCCACGATGAAGAAAGCAGCAACCAGTCAGGCAACCGTAAGTTCACTGAAGTGTTACAGGCCGCGTCGTCACGCCGTTCTTTCCTGGCTGGCTCCGTAAGTCTGGCCGCCGCGACGTTTATTGCACCGAGCCTGGGGGCAAGCGTGGCCCAGAACAACATGCTGGGGTCGCGGGCCGTCGCGGGCAGCCCGCTGCGCCAGGGCCGCATCAGGTTTGCGCCGGTGCCGGTGAGCGAGGGCTCAGGCCCCATGCCCACCATTTCCAGTGACTACGAATACCAGGTATTGATTCCCTGGGGCACGCCACTGGAGTCGGGTATTGCCGAGTACACCGGCGACCCCAGCACTCGCCCGAGCGCCGCAGACCAGGAGCGCATGGTCGGTGTGGGCCACGATGGCATGCACTTCTTCCCCATGGATGGGCGTAACGGGGAGGGCATACTGGCGATCAACCACGAGTTTGGCAGTAACGGTCACGTATTGGGTAAAAGTGCTCCCGAGAACGACGAGGATATCCGCTTGTCGCAGGCGGCACACGGTGTTGCCCTGGTGCACATCAGGCGCAATATGCAGGGTTGGAAGGTGGTGACAGATAGCCCGTTCAACCGTCGCATCACGCCCAACACCCCTGTAGTGTTCTCCGGTCCGGCAAAGGGTTCAGCTGTGATCGCTCCTGAAGCGGGCGCGAAGGGCACCGTCAACAACTGTTCCAGCGGTTACACGCCCTGGGGCACGTACCTGACGTGTGAAGAGAACTTCAATGGCTACTTTGGCGATAGCGAAGGTAGCTGGACACCCACCGAAGAACAGGAGCGCTATGGTTTTGCTCCCGGTGGCTTCGGTTACGGCTGGGAGGACCACTCCAGTGACAGGCGCTTTGACCTGGCCAGCGACGAGCATCCCAATGAGGACAACCGCTTTGGCTGGGTGGTGGAGATCGACCCCATGGCCCCGGACCAGCCGCCGGTCAAGCGCACCGCGCTTGGGCGCTTCAAGCACGAAGGCGTGGCGATTGTAGAGGGCAAGGACGGGCGCATTGTGGCCTATATGGGCGATGACCAGCGCTTTGACTACATTTACAAGTTTGTCTCCGCCCGTAACTGGCAGGAGCTGCGCGCCGAGGGTATCAGCCCGCTCGACAGGGGGGCGCTGTACGTGGCGAAATTCAACGAGGATGGCAGCGGTGATTGGCTAAGGCTGACCATAGACGAACCGGTGCTGGCCGCACGCTTCAGCAGCCAGGCCGAAGTCCTGACCTATGCCCGTGTCGCCGCCGACCTGCTCGGCGCCACCCCGATGGACCGCCCCGAGTGGACGGCTGTGGCACCGAACGGCGACGTGCTACTGCACGCTGACCAACAACAGCCGCCGCACCGAGGAATCCAACGCCGGCCAACCCTCTCACTCCGAACGAGACGGCCATATCATCCGCTGGCGCGACACGGGTAATCACGTGGGCAGAAGCTTCCTGGGACATTTTTGCTCTGCTCAGGACACCCATGCCGAAGGGGATGAGCGGACCTTCAGCGACCCGGACGGCCTGTGGGTGACCCGGGCGGCCGCATGTTCATCCAGACGGACGGTGGCCAGATGAAAGGCCTGAACAACCAGATGCTGGTCTGCAGCGTGTATGACGACGGCGATGCCCAGAGCCTGGACATCAAGCGCCTCTTCACCGGTGTGACCGGTGACGAAATCACCGGCCTCACCACCACACCGGATCGCCGTACCATGTTCATCAACACCCAACACCCCGGCAATGGTGATCCAACCCTCAGCAACTTCCCGGCCGAATTCGACGGGGTGACCATTCCACGTGACAGCACCTTTGTTATCACACGCAAGGACGGCGGCGTGGTTGGCAGTTGAGCGAACGGCTCACTCACGAGGCGCCCGCGCGGGCGCCCGTTTCTTTTTTTAGCGGTTAGGAGACACTGTGATGGGAATTGGCGGTATTGGCGTCTGGCAGCTTCTTATTATTCTGATGATTGTGATCATGCTGTTTGGCACCAAACGCCTGGGCTCAATCGGCACCGATCTCGGTAGCGCGATCCGGGGTTTTCGTAAAAGCGTCAAGGACGATGACCGAGACGACATCATAGATGATGTGGGCTGAGCGCGGCCTCTCTGCCTGCCTGTTGCAGTTGCTCAAGCTCTGACCGAATGTCTGCAAAGACAAGGTTCAGTGCATCACGTGCATGACCTTTTCTTTCTCGGGGGTGAATTTGAAGCCAAGCTTCAAACCTTAACCTTAGTTGAGGTAAAGCCCTTTTTTTGTTACCCCCAGGTTGATTCGCTGAAATTGCTGTTTGAATACGTGCAAGCGCTGCAGGGTAGGTCCTTGTGTTTCAATGCTTGAGGTAGATGGGGTTATAGTAGTAGGTGCATTGATTTGTAGGGCGCTTCGTCAGAACTAGCGACCCTCAAGCAAGGGGAATAGCGGCCGGGAGCCAGGCTCGCCGGGGAGGCTGCGGTGCGCAAAGAGCAGAGCGAACATGTCACGGCGGTAGCCTCGTTGGCCCTTTGCATGGCCATTCTGGTTCTGCCGGGCACCAGCCACGGTGCCGATAATTGGACGACCTTGATAGATGAGCAGAATCTAAGGCTCGAAAGTAGACCCTATTCGGGCTCCGCATTGCAGGAAATCAGGGGCACGACCTACCTGAAGACATCGTTGAATGCAGTGATGGCCCTGCTCAAAGACGCCCCGTTCAACAGTCAATGGGTTTACCGCAGTGGTGGCGCGAAGATACTTGCGCAGGACGGCTACACCAGCGCCTACGTTTACGGCATCGTCGATGCCCCCTGGCCCATGCAGGACCGCGATACGGTGGTTCGCTTTGATTACCAGCAGGCTGACAGTGGTGAGATCACCATCGATATCACTAACTTCCCAGCCTACCTCCCGCCGGAACCAGATTACGTACGGGTGCCCGATTTCGGAGGTTTCTGGCAGCTGCGGCCGATAAGTGCAGACTGTATAGAAGTGGTGTATCAGGTTTATGGTGATCCCGGTGGTTGGATCCCGGTGTGGATCGCGAATCTTGCGGCGCAGGCGTCAGTAGAACGCACGCTTAAAAATATGCCATCTGCGGTGGCACTCTATCGAAATGCGCATTCCGAACATGTTCGGGAAATTCCCGCACAAAATACGAAAGGTACGGTATGTGAAAACACCAGAACAGGTAGTTGACGACGATCAAAAAGTTGCGGCAGCACTTATTATTTTGGTCTGCAACCCCCACTTATTCCAAATATTGCGATTTTTGCCCTGCTTATAACCAAAAAAAGACTCCGCGGAAACGCCGAAGATCAGTCGATAACGAGGTTTTGACTTGAGCAAAAATACGGCGCACGATGAAAACTGCGGTGATAATGTTCGCATTAGTTTATGGCCTGTTTCACCAATTGATGCACATGCAGGTGTTTTTTGTGAAGGTTGCTCTTGTCTTTTTCTTTGGCTATTTGCTCAATTGCCCGTTGATCGCGGCGAGCAATGATGAAAGCTACGAGAAGGTTGCCCGGCATCTTCACTCAGAGCTCAGATATAGTGAATCTGAAATCATGCGAGTGTGGGTAACGATTGACGCCCTTCAGGACCAAATGCATCAAAATCCTGAGGCCATCTCGGGTGAGATGAATAGAGAACTGGCAGACCTATATTTCTATGAAAGCCACCTGAATGACTACCTGGGCGCGTTAAAAACCCACCTTGGCGTGCTGGAGGATCCGTCGGGGACGGTTTTCGTTAAAGAACAATTTGATCCAATACATTTAAGCACTATGACTAAAAACATACCTCGGGGCGCTATCGTAGTTCCGGATACTCACAACATAAAATTTCGCAAAGCGGGCTTGTAGAAAGCCTCCCCACCCATTCCGGCCAAGCGCCCCCACTCGATATCATTGCTTATTTTGCCAGGCTTTATGGCAGGTTTAATCTAAGCCACCGCGATATCGAAGATCTACTTGCCGAAGGGGGCGTCACTTCCAGTCGGGAGACGATCCGCTTCTGGTGCATCGAGTCCGCCGCCATTTGTATTCGCCGATTGCAACGAAAGCACCGAGGCGACGGCGCTACCCTCTAGATTCTAAGTCACGTGTCCATATACTCCGCCACCCACTGCTCGCTGAGTGACCATAGCTTGGCTGCCACCTGCGGGTCTTTAGCCTCTTCTGTTTGCCTGGCTCGCTTGCAGTGTGAGAAATAGCCACCGGCGATCTCACTTGCAGGCTCATGCAAGGCACAATAAACAGTGGTAGCTGCGCCCTGGTTGGGGTTCTTGGTAAATGGACTCGCAAGCCAGAACGCGGCCCGAAACAGCCGGGACTCACGGCCGAAATCAGTGGTGACCAATGCACCGGGGTGGACTGAGCAGGCGGTCAGACCCTGATCGCCGTAGCGGCGCTGCAATTCATCGGCCATCAGTACGTTACACAGTTTAGCCTGACCATATGCGCGCATTGGCTTGTAGGGTTCCTGTGCTTTACCCAGATTCTCCAGATCCAGGCGAGCAGGGTAGCGATGCGACTCACTGGACAACATGATAACTCTCGGTGACTGAGCGGCCAGAAGCTTCGGCATCAATAATTGCGGTGAGCAGAAAATGCCCTGATATGACAAACACCAACCGTGCGCTCAAAGCCCTGCGTGGTAGTCATCAACGAGGGTGCGGAAGAGCCAGCGTTATTGATCAATAGCGAAATTGAATCCTGCGCGTATTCCTGTGCGAACTGACGAACGCTATTGAGATCGCTCAAGTCCAATGGCATCACGTTGACCTTGGCGGCGGGATGTTGCTGGCGAATCTTCTGGCACGCTTGTTCTGCTGCCTCAATATTGCGGCAGGCAAGAGTCACTTCGCCACCGATTCTGGCCAGTGCGCGGGCAGTTTCGTATCCAATACCGGTGTTTGCGCCGGTGACAATGATGTTTTTGCCGTGCAGGTCATGTCCCTCGACGACCTCGTCAGCACTGCTGCGGGCGTTGTACTTGCGATTGGTCATATCAGGCTCCTGCAAAATTGGGTTGGCGCAGTATCATCGAAAGCATGGGGATTGGCAAAATGTGTCGTGGTAAATTGGTAACTCGATTATGAAGTGTTGGCAGGGCTTTAATGGATGCGCCACCTGCCAGCCTGAGCATTCAGGGCTGCAGTTAAGTTTCGACACCCGTCGTCAGGTTTGCGCGCCAACTGGCCGGTGTCTCACCGCTCCATCGCTTGAAGGCTCTAATGAACGTGCGGGTATTCGAGTACTGGAGGCGTAAAGCAATGTCACTTGTCGCAAGCGCAGAATCAGCCAGTAACTGCCTCGCTATCCCGAAACGGGTTACGTCCAACAACTCGCGGTAGGAGGTTTGACAGCTGACCAGGCGCCGGCGAAACGCCCTCGGATGCAATCCGAACTGAGCCGCTATACCATCCTCGCTGACCGCTTCACCTATCAGTCCAGCTGCCATTGCGGTTTGCACCAGCTCAGGAAAATCTTCCGGATTGCGGTTGGTGAATAGGTCCAACTGATCCTGCAATTCCCTGTAAGTTTCTTGCTGATAACCTGGCAAAGGTGCTTTGAGCCAGTCCGTATCGAAGAGCACGGCGTTAAAGTCCGAGTCAAAACACAGGGGGGAATCGAATAACTTACGGTAAGGTTCCAGGTCCTCTGCTTGCCGGTGCATTGCCCAGATTTCACTTGGTTTCCATCTCGGCCCGCATAGCTCTTGCATTATGGTGAACATGAAACTGATGATACCGTCGCTGATCTGGCGATTCGAGTCACCGCAACCGACCATTATATGATAGCCGAGTACGGCAGTTTCACCGTAATCCTGCAGGCTTACAGTGGCGCCTCGCGCATGGAAGTGGAAGTAGTTGGCGAGGTTTTCCAGGGCAGTGCGCACATCCGGAGAACTACTGGCCAGCTGTCCTAAAAGTCCGAAGGACGACAGGCTCAATTGACTACCCACAAGTAAGCCGAAATGCTCAAATCCTGTCGCTTTGGCGCACTGGTCTAACATACGGTTGCGCAACGAATAGGGCATCAGGCTATCGGGATCGTCAAATAGCTTAATGTCAAAGCCAATTTCAGCCAGAACGGCTCGCGGGTCATACCCCAGACTGCGAAGCAACTGGGGAACGGGCTTAACAGTACCAACACGTATCAACATCTCTGGATGCGCGATAACCCATTCCTTCTGATCTGCTTTGCTATGTGTGCTCTTCATTGGTGCCTTGTTGATCCAACTCAAGATTTCCAGGTCATAATGCCTGCCTTCTGTCCAGAAATGAACCCTTGGCGATAAGTCATCAGCATAGACTACGAGGGAAAGGCGGGCATTTGGATTCGCCGGTTCAAACGTCAATTTGGACATAGCGTAAGCCTGGTAAGCCAATGCAGGTGGGGAGTCCCAGAGTATGCGTGCATGCTTATAGAGCGGTGTACCCGTCTTGAACAAACACCCACTGAGTACACGAGTTAAGGGAGTCATTTAATGAGACCTTTGTACAATACCGCTGCCATGATGTTGGCGTTTGCAGCGCCCGCAATTGCAGGTGAATCCGACATGACTTCTGTCACCTGCACCTCCGGGGTCGGTGATCGCCAACACTGCTCGGCAAATACTTCTGCCGGCGTATTGATGAAGAAATCCCTGGGTGACGGGGCCTGCTTGTTGGGTAAAACCTGGGGATACGACGATGCCGGGGTCTGGGTCCAGGACGGCTGTGGCGCAGAATTCGTGGTTACCGGGCCGTCGAACGCAGTCATCGCTGTCACAACGGATGAGTCGGAGCTAACTGAGGCAGAGGTTCCAGCAGTAGCGGCAGCGACAAGCCCGGCAGGGGAATCTCAGGACGCAATCACAACAGACGCGACCCCCAGTAACGAAACCTGGGGTTTCTTTGACCCAGGCAAGGGGTTCCTTGTAGGCCAGAGTGAACTGGGGGAGCTATCACTCAGTGGTTATGCGCTGGTCCGTTACCTGAATCAAAATGACGATGATGGTGAGTTCACTGATCACCAGGGCAATGTCCGTCCGGTTGATGGCCGAGAGGATATCTACTCCCACCGGGCGCTGGTCTGGCTCAATGGCTGGGTGGGAGATCCAAAACTCCGTTATACCATTGCCTGGTGGACCGTTACGGCCACGGACCAGGACGCCTTGTTCGGCAATATTGGTTACCAGTTCGACGAGAGCTTTAACCTTTACGCCGGCATCTTCGGCAATCCCGGATCACGTTCGATGCAGGGTTCGCACCCATATTGGCTGGGAAATGACCGGGTCATGGCCGACGAGTTCTTTCGACCATTTTTTACCCAGGGTGTGTTCGCCAACGGCAACATTGGACCCGGACTGTGGTATAGCGCCTCGATCGGTAACAGCTCCAGTACTCTGGGTAATACCGCATTGCAGCTGGATCGCGAATTCACCTATGGCGGTTCAGTCTGGTGGATGCCGACGACAGAGGAGTTCGGCCCCCGGGGTGCTTACGGCGACTGGGAGTATCACGAGAATTTCGCGACCCGGTTTGGGGTTTCTGCGGTCTACAGTCCGGAAGAACGTTACACCGGTATCGATTCCGATCCGGGCAACACTGCACTGAAACTGGCGGACAGTGTCAATTTGTTTGAGACGGGCGCCCTTGCACCGGGCGTCACCGTTACTGATGCCGATTACCGAATCCTGTCGCTGGACGCGGGCATGAAATACAAGGGAGTCTTTCTCCAGGCCGAGTTGTTCCAGCGCTGGCTGGACGGCTTCAAGGCCAACGGCGAATTGCCGGCGGACGAGATCAAGGACAATGGTTTCTATCTGCAGGCAGCCTTCTACCCCATGCCCAAGGTAGTTGAAGTTTACGCTGCCACCTCTCAGATTTTTGCTGACAGTGACCTGGGTTTCAAAGACAGTTCAGAATACATACTGGGCATGAACTACTACCCATTCCACACCCGCAATCACCGGCTCAATCTGCAGTATATCCACGTTAAAAGGTCACCTGTGAGCAGCACCTTTGGTTATTATGTGGGTGGCCAGGAAGGCGATACATTGGCCGCGGCGTTCTCAATATTTTTCTAGCGTAACAGGACACAGAAGAGAGGTAGATTTATGAAAATGGAACAGTCGGGTTTTTCCCGGGGGAAGAAATTCAGGCGTGGTGTGCTGGGTGTGCTTGGCGCCACAAGTATGCTGCTTGCGCCGGGAGCGATAGTCGCTGAACCCAACGAGAGCGCGGCCTCATCAGTGCCCCCGGATGCGATCTTCCATGACTCACACTTCCACCTGACCAATTATGTTCAGGAAGGCACCAGGATGTCGGACCTCGTAGACATGATGGGCGATACTATTGGTCGTTCTACCGTGTTTGGACTCCCGCTGCAGCAGATGTGGTCATACCGCAATACCGGTGATTTCGCCCCTACTTACTACCTGCAGACCGATGCGCCGCTCTATTACTACTCGTTTACCGACGCCCATATAGCAAAAGAGTTTCTTGACCTGACGCCCTCGCAGCAGGCGCGTCTTGATCCCATGATTACCGGCTTCAACCCGGCCGATATGTATGCAGCCGACCACATTCGCCGTGTGCTGACCACATTTCCCGGCGTGTTCTCCGGCATCGGCGAATTTACTATCCACAAGGAATTTGTCTCCTCCAAGATCGCCGGCGAGGTAGCCAGCCTCACCAACCCGGCACTGGACCGGATTCTGGACTTTGCCGGGGAGGCGGGACTGGTCGTGCTCTTGCACAACGATATCAACATGCCCTTTCCCAAGTCGGGCCAGGAGCCCTATATGCTGGCCCAGATGAAGGACCTGTTCGTGCGACATTCTGACGCCACGATCATCTGGGCGCATATTGGGGTTGGGCGGGTGGTCAGGCCGTTAGCCGAACAGGCTGCCATAGTGGAAAAGATCTGCACCGATCCGATGCTAAGCCACGTCTATCTGGATATCTCATGGGATGAAGTTGCGAAGTACGCCACTGCCTCCCCGGAGTCGACTCGACGCGTGGCGGACATGATTAACCGACATCCGGAGCGCTTCCTCTTTGGCAGCGATGTGGTTGCTCCCAGCTCGGAACAAGCAATGGTTGCTGTGTATGAAGCCTACGCACCGGTCTGGGAATTACTGACCCCGAGGGCAAAGCATCTGGTGACCAAAGGGAATTACGAACGCATATTCGACCAGGCCCGTAGCAAAGTCAGGGCCTGGGAGAAGGCTAATCTGCTCACAAGGAGTGCAAAATGAAAAAATTAATTGCTACACGCTTGATTGATCCGCCCCGAGTTGCACCAAAATACGCCGGATTGAAAAAATCGCTGATTGCTGCTGCCGTGGCGCTCACACTGCCTTTACAGTCCAATGCAGTGACTGCCGCCGATGCAGCTACGCCGTCGCTGGAGGAAGTGTGGCGTATCGTCCAGCAGCAACAGGCCGAGATCGAATCACTGAAGCAGGAGAATGGCAGGTTGCGTGAGCAAGTCGTTGAGGAATCATCTGACGCAACGCCCTCGGCGGTCACCGAAATAGCGATAGAGGAAGCAGCAGAGAGTGCATCAAGCACGCGCATCGACCTGTATGGACATGCCATGCTCGATATGGGCTTCCAGAACAAGCAAAGCGACCCGGACTGGTTTGATGTGATGCGACCCACCAAACTGCCGTCGCAGAAAGACGAGTTTGGAGATGACGGAGAGTTCTATGCCAGCGTGAGACAGAGCCGCCTGGGCGTAAAGAGCTTTACGCCAACTCCGCTGGGTGAGCTGAAGACTACCTTCGAGTTTGAATTGTTCGGGGTAGGTGGTGACGCTGGCGAGACTACGTTTCGTTTACGTCATGCCTGGGGCGAACTGGGCCAGTTTGGCGCGGGGCAGACCTGGAGTACGTTCATGGATATCGACGTGTTCCCTAACTCCGTCGAGTACTGGGGTCCCAACGGCATGGTGTTCTATCGCAACATCCAGGCCCGCTGGACGCCCTGGTCGGACGGGGATTCACGCTTTGCCATTTCGCTCGAAAAACCCGGTGCCAGTGGCGACGGTGGCAAGTTTGCCGACCGTGTTGAGCTTGATGGCGTCTCCGGTGACTTTGAATTGCCCGACCTCGCCGCACACCTGCGCCTGTCCCAGGACTGGGGCCATGTGCAGCTTGCCGGCATTCTACGCAGTATCGAGTGGAATGACCGCAACAACGACGAGTTCGACCTGAGCGGTAGCGATACCGGTTGGGGTTTAAACTTGAGCGGCAACTACCGGATTGGACCGCACGTATTTCGCGGTTCCGTGGTCTATGGGGAGGGTGTCCAGAACTATATGAATGATGCCACGACCGACATTGGCGTAGTAGAGAATTTCAACAATTCACGTCGACCCATTTACGGCGAGGCGATTCCGATGCTCGGCGTCGTTGCCTTCCTCGACCTGAATTGGAGTGATAAGTGGACCAGCACTGTCGGTTACTCCATGCTCGATAACGACCTGCCCGACGGCCAGGCACCGAATGCTTTCGAGAAGGGCCAATATGCCCTGACTAACCTGCTCTACCATCCCGTGCCGAACGTTTTCTATGGGATGGAACTGCAGTGGGGTAAGCGCGAGAACTTTACCGACGGCTTTAGCTCCGACGACGTGCGGTTGCAATTCTCGGCCAAATATAACTTTAGCCAATCCTATGGAGGCAACTAATATGAAACGCATCAAGCATAGAAGCTTTGAGCTCACCCTGGCCTTACTTTTTCTGTTTGCAAACCTCGTTACCGCCCAGGCGCACGCGCTGGCACCCGGCGATATCCAATCCGCGCTCGACAACGCATACAAAAAGTACAAGGGACTGCAGGAAGGTGCTGTCGCAGACTATATCCCGGCGCTGGCCAAAGTTGATCCCAATGTGTTTGGCATCGCGCTGGTGACACCCGACGGCAAGGTCTACACGGCCGGCGACCTGAAGACAGTAGTATCTATTCAGTCCATCTCCAAAGTATTCACCATGGCCCAGGTGATCGAGCAGTCAGGTATCGAGTCAATCTTCGACAATATGGGCGTTGATGCGACGGGCCAGGTGTTCAATTCAATCGTCGCGATTGAGCAGTACAAGGGTGCAGAGATGAACCCGCTGGTTAACCCCGGCGCTATCGCAGCCACTGGCATGGTCGAGGGTGGCAGCTACGATGAAATATGGAACAGCATCCTCGGCTTTTACAGCGACTTTGCCGGTCGCACACTGACCGTGCTCGAAGACGTATACGAGTCTGAGGCGGCCACAAACCAGCGCAACCAGGCCCTGGCGATGCTCATGGGCGCCTACGGGCGCATCGAAGGGGATCCGCTGCAGGCGACTGACATCTATACCCGGCAGTGCTCGGTGGGCGTGAATGCGAAGGACCTGGCCATGATGGCGGCAACACTGGCCAATGGCGGCAAGAACCCGGTATCGGGCAAGCAACTGGTGTCCCCGGAAAATGTTCCCGAGGTATTGGCAGTGATGGCAACAGCGGGACTGTACGATGATTCCGGCAAGTGGCTCTACCGTACCGGTCTGCCGGCGAAAAGCGGCGTCGGCGGTGGCCTGCTCGCCGTATCGCCTGGCAAGTTCGGTATCGCCGTGGTTTCACCGCCGCTTGACCCTGCTGGCAACAGCGTGCGCGCGCAAATGGCCATTGCCGACATATCCAATGCATTGGGCGGGAACCCCTATGCGGCAGTTCCGCAATAACCATTGATCAACCTCGCCAGTTTTGGCGATGGATTTCAGATAAGGATGGCGGTTAGTACGACGCGCGCGTCGGAGTGCCGCTTTCCAAGATCCACCCAGGGGATGCTCGATGGAGAATATGGAGTATGTAGACGGGGTTTTGCAAGTCAACCAGTTTTTGGCTGTTACGCTCGGCATCATCGTCTTGTTCGTGGGCAAACAGGTTAATGACAGCATAGGCCTCCTGCGAGAGTACAGCATTCCTGAGCCCGTTACTGGAGGACTGTTGTTCTCGGTGCTGTTCGCCATCGTCTATGCCGCCAGTGGCGTGGTAGTGGAGTTCGAACTCGGCGCGCGGGACTTCCTGCTGGTCTATTTTTTCACCACTATTGGGATCAACGCCAGCTTCAAGGATTTGCTGGCCGGCGGCAAACCTCTTGTGCTGCTGCTGGTTATCACTATCGGCTACATGATTATCCAGAACTTCACCGGCATTTCTGTGGCGGCGCTGTTTGACCTTCCTGCTGCGGCAGGAATGCTGGGTGGCTCTGTTTCACTGATTGGCGGCCATGGGACTGCGATTGCGTGGGCCCCTCGAATCGCAGAGGAATACGGCGTTGCCAATGCCATGGAACTCGGTATCGCTTGCGCGACTTTTGGCCTGATTCTGGCGAGTCTGATGGGTGGCCCCATCGCCAAGTTTCTCATTAATCGTCACAATCTAACGCCAGAAGCACCGGAGTTGCCGGACGTGGGCGCACTCGAAGGACAGGAGACTTCGGGCGTCAGTTTTGCTGGCTTCCTCGATGCGGTCCTCGCCATCCACATCAGTGTCATCATCGGACTGCTGTTGAATGCAGGTGTGGCCAAACTGGGGCTACAGTTGCCAACCTTTGTTACCTGTCTGTTCGCGGGCATACTGATTACCAATCTTATGCCGCAAAGTTTCCCGCGCCTCAGCGGAAGGGCGTGGCCCACCCGCACGCCAGCAATGGCGCTTATCGCGGATCTGTCCCTGGGTACTTTTCTGGCGATGTCCTTAATGAGTATGCAATTGTGGACGCTGGTTGATCTTGCCGGCCCTATCTTTGCGATTCTTTCGGCACAGTTCATGATAGCGGTGGCCATTAATCTTTTTATCGTATTCAGGGTTATGGGCCGCAACTACGATGCCGCAGTTGTGTGTGCCGGTTTTGGCGGTATCTCCCTTGGCTCCACGCCCACCGCAATGGCGAACATGTCTGCGGTTACCCAGCGCTACGGGGCTTCTCACCTGGCATTTATTATCGTACCCCTGGTCTGTGCATTCTTTATTGATCTTGCTAATGCTCTGATGATTCCGTTCTTTCTCGCCAACTTCTAGAGTGATATTGCCTGTTTAACGGCCCGAACCCGGAAGAATTGGCGCATGAATAGATACAAACGTCATAGCCCTGCACCCCGGCGGGTAAAACCAATGGATCAGGCAAGGAGATTAGTCACGGCTCAGCTGGCCGCGTGCGACCTACAATAGCGCCAGTGTCATCATGGCCAGGCCCGCTATACCCACTCCCCATACGAGACTGCGCAGATAAGGAATGCCTATAAGGTAGATTGGCAGGTAAGCGACTCTCGCCCATAAAAAAATGGTTGCCCCGAGCATGACTGCTTCTCCGCTGCCTGCAATCTGCGCTACGAGAGCCAGAGGAACGAACATGATCAGGGCTTCGATTGAGTTGCTGGCAGCTCGTTCTGCTCTACCGCCGACAGGTGTCGCCTCCGGTAGATCGTCGCGATTACTCAGGCCTGCTTTTAGGCCTTCGGGGGTCCATTCGCGGTTTCTGAGAAAAGCACCGAGCATGATCGCCAGAAAGGTCAGTAGGGTCATATAAACAACAAGACTTAGTAATGGGGTCATATCTGTTCTCCTCTTGGTTATTGCTGACGAGTGTAAAGCGGGGTAACGGGTACTGCCAATCAGATTCTATCCACTTTAAGTACCAAGCGGGTCTTGTGACAAAGGAAGTGTGGGTGTCAGAAAGAGCACAAAATTGCGATCTCCTGAAGATTGCGTATTTTTCAGAGTGGACCGGGCATTTGGGCGACTTTGGGCCGCCTTCGGCTCTGTTTAAATGCTGGCGCATTTGTCGAAGCCGAAGGCGGCCCCCTGCGACCTGCCGCTCAGGAGTGGGAAGGAGGAGGGCAGTCGCTTGACACGCGACTCTGGGTTTAGCCGGCCCAGATAAGTCAATTTGCCAGAAGCATGGAAATAGCAGGAACAACTGAAGCTAAATGAATACGACTTTGATCTGGTAGATGGAATTGGGCCGGACAATGACGTATTGTCAGTGTTTTCTCACTGATGCCAGAGATATGCATATGAAACAGCTGCGTTTGCCGTGGTCTGTCGCCGTTTTTTTCTCCCTCGGGTGGTCAACAAGTGCCTCTGCCGAAGACCTCTATCCAGCGTTGAACGATACTCACTCGTTCTACGTGGGTGCTTTTTCGCAGAAATCTGAGGGCGAGATTGCCAGCTCTTTGAAGGGTGTCGGCTCTGCTGGAATCGATACCGACGACCTGGGTGTCGACGACGGCTACACCAGCTGGATGCTGGGATATCGCTGGCGTTTCTCAGAGCGTTGGACACTCTCCCTGCGGTCCCATATATTCGATACGGACGGCGACGCCACCGTGCGCCGGGATTTTGAATATGATGGCGAGCGATTCGAGGCCGGCGCGCGACTCGATACCCAAATCAGCTTGGACACCTACCTGGTCGATATAATGTACAGCGTCTACAAGACTGACCGTGCCGACCTCCAATTGGGTGGTGGTTTGCACGCCTTCGATTTTGACGTGGAAATGACCGGGACCGTTTTCATAAATGATGAATCCCGGACCCGCACTGCGGTGAGTGACGACCTGCTGGCGCCGCTGCCGAACCTTCGCCTGAACGGCGCGTATGCCTTGAGCCCCAAGTGGACGGTGCAAGGGGACGTGGGTTGGCTTAGCGCCAATGTCGATGACTGGGACGGAAGTTACTCATACATACGCCTGAGCACTGATTATCGGTTCGGCACGGGATTCGGTGTTGGTCTTGGGTACCAGTACTTTGATATCGACGTAAGCCACGAGCGCACGCGTACCAAGTCGACATTCGATCTCACCTACCAGGGACCCATGTTGTACCTCAATTATGGCTTTTAGTTTGGCCTCTCAGCGTTTAAGAAAGAGGGATGCGAAAGTTCAAGTCGGTTCGGCAGGCGCAGCGGTTTTTGGGCGCGCCTGCAGCTGTGAGCAATCTGTTCAATCTTGGTAGACATCTCGTAATGCCAAATTAACTGCCTGTAATTAGTAGAATGCGCTGATGAATACTTATAAGCGCCTAAATCCTGCCGTTAGTCTACCCTTGTTTAAGACCTGTCAGAATGCGGAGCCACTCCATGCAGTCGGCTAATCTACTTTTCACCATTGCACAAATAGCCGTCGGATTAGCTGGCTTCAGTGCGATCATCGTGACGCTTAACCCTGGACCCATTCGAGACTGGGATGATACTGACCAGCTCAATCTGAGATTGCTGATACAAATATCCATCTACGTCATGTTCTTCCTGAAAAGTTTAACTAAAGATATGCCTTCAATGTTTCGCAATGCGGCGATTGGTGGCGGATGCATCGCGATCGCGCAAGTCGTATTTGCTTGGCATGGAAGTGATGTTGCACGGGAGACCATGTGTGAATGCGTCAGCTTCGATGGATGGGGTGCGAAGGGTGTACTCGACGGTGCGGATGTATCGAATCGATTCTGAGGTTCCTGACCAGAATATTTGTGGGCTGGTTGGATTAATACTAAGCTTTTCGATACCACTTGACGTTCCAGTAGGGGGAAGGTGTATTCTTCCCCAATCATGGCAATCGAATATTCCTCAGAGAAGCCAAGGGTAAAAAGGTGAGAGAATTCCGCAGACTGCTGGGAGTAATCCTCACAAGCTTGCTTGTGTTGCAGCCCTTTGCTGCACTTGCAACGCCTTGCCTGATGCCCTCCGGCGAGAGCAGCTCCATGTTGAACATGGATGCCTCCGATCACAACGGCCATCACATGGCATCGGAGGATGCCTCGGGTCCGCAAACTGCAGCAGATTGCTGCGAAGGCCTGTACTGCTCACAGAATGGATGTGTTTCTCTAAGCCTTCTGGTTCATTCCAGTGACGTTTTCCTACCGGCCACACCTGACCACCATAGTCGGCCTTTACCGGCCACTATCCCCGAGTGGTCTCCTTCATCCCTGTTCCGCCCACCCTCAGTGTAGTCCCACAGGACAGGTGCGCCTGAAATTCAGCGAATAGCACCTGTTATCACTTGAGCGGGCCATAAGCCCCGCGAAATTGAACTGCCAGAAACGTTGCTACTCGACGCATCCGGCGTTGCATCTGAAAATTGATGAGTGGGAATACACGTGAATATCCTGAATTTTTATGACAGAAGGCATGTGCTTCTTCTGGCTTTGTTGCAGGGCCTGATACTTCTGGCGGGACCGATCGGCACAGCCTGGGCGGGATTAAGTCTGGAGCAGGCGGTCGCAATAGCGCAGGAAGAGGACCCGTGGATCGATGGTAATCGATTCCAACAGCAGGCCCTGGAAGCACGGAGCACAGAGGCGGGTTCTTTTCCCGACCCGGTGATAAGCGCTGGATTCGCCAATCTGCCAACCGATACCTTTGACTTTAATCAAGAGGCAATGAGTCAATTCAAAATCGGTGTCATCCAGGCTCTACCACGAGGTGACAGCCGTGAACTCCGGCAAAACCAACTTCAACAACTGGGAAACCAGCACCCGCATCAGCGGGCGGATAGGCGGGCGCGTGTCCGTGCTGAAGTATCAGGATTGTGGCTGGATGCGTGGCGCGCCGGGGAAACTATTCGCCTGATTGAAAGGGATCGTGACCTTTTTGAACAACTGGTAGATGTCGCGCAGTCCAACTACGCCAACTCACTTGGAAGAACACGGCAACAGGACCTTATTCGCGCGCAATTGGAGCTTACCCGGTTGGAAGATCGGCTAGTGGTGTTACACGAACAACAGGAAGTTGCTATGTCGCGCCTGGACCAGTGGTTGCAGGCAGTCGACAACCTGGGCATGGGGGGCTCTCATCACGAGCTGTCCCCGGAACTCCCATCAATTAGCTTTCTGTTGGATGAGTTGCCTGCCCCGGGGAAGAAATCGACTCAACAGGCACTGGCCGAGTTACTGCAGGAGCATCCAGCAATCCAGGCGATCGACTGGAAACTCGGCGCCAGTAACACTGGGATTGCCCTGGCCGAGCAGTCTTATCGCCCTGAGTGGCGTCTGAACGCCAGTTACGGCTACCGGGACGATGACCCCCTGGGCAGGGATCGAGCGGATTTCTTCTCCTTTGGTGTCTCATTTGACCTGCCGCTGTTTACATCGAAGCGTCAGGACCAGCAGGTTCAGTCTGCGGCCGCTACCACAGAATCCATTCGCACGGATCGCGCATTGCTGTTGCGCAGAATGATGTCAGGTTTTAACACCCACCTGGCTCGCCTCCAGCGTTTGGATGAGCGAGAAGCGCTATACCAATCTCGCCTGCTGCACGAAATGGCTGAGCAAGCTGAGGCGTCACTGGCAGCTTACACCAGTGACGAAGGCGACTTTGCCGAGGTAGTCCGAGCCAAAATTGCTGAGCTGAATGCCAATATCGATGTGCTCGGCATCAGAGTGGAGCGCCAGAAAACAATCGCCCAGCTCAACTATTTTCTGGTGCGTGGCGATCAAGAGGGGGACAGATAACATGACTACGATAATTAAGTACACGTTGCCACTGATCATCGGTATTGCCCTGGGGGTCGGGTTCTCGTATCTAAGGGTCGACCCGGCGGATAATCCCGATACCGCCTCTGACCAGCAAGATGAGCCCCTGTATTGGGTTGCCCCAATGGATGCCAACTATCGCCGTGACAAGCCGGGAAAATCCCCTATGGGAATGGACCTGGTGCCGGTGTACGCGGAAAGAGACCAGGCAGGTGTAGTAGAGATATCACCGCAGGTCATCAACAATCTGGGCGTGCGCAAATCCAGGGCAGAACGCACCAGGGTTAGTCAGGATATTCGCACTGTCGGCTATGTGCAGTACGACCAGGATCGATTGATCCATATTCATCCCAGAGTCGAAGGCTGGATTGAAAAACTGCATATTAAGGCGTCTGGTGATCCCGTAGTGAAGGGCGAACCGCTCTACGCTATCTACTCCCCACAACTCGTCAATGCCCAGGAAGAAATGGTACTGGCACTGAGGCGTGGCAACGAGAGACTGCTGCAGGCATCTGAGGATCGCCTCCTGGCACTGCAACTGACTCCGGAATTCATTGCAACGCTCAAGCGTGACCGTGTGGTGCGGCAAACTGTCACCTTCAGGTCACCTCAGGACGGGGTAGTGGACAATCTCAATATCAGAGAAGGGTTTTATGTAGGCCCCAATATCACCCTGATGTCTATTGGTGCAATCGAAGAGGTTTGGGTTGAGGCCGAGGTCTTTGAGAGTAATGCAGGCATGGTGCATCCTGGACAGCCCGTGACTATGCGGCTGGACTATTTTCCGGGTACGGAGTGGCGGGGTGAAGTCGATTACATCTACCCCTCGTTGGACGCAACCACGCGGACACTGCGCGTTCGCCTTCGGTTTGATAACGCCGACGGCAAACTACGACCCAATATGTATGCCCGGATACTGATCCATTCCACGGACGACAGCGACACCCTGACCATACCTCGGGAAGCGCTTATCCGAACTGGCGACCAGGATCGAGTCGTACTGGCCATGGGTAATGGCCGCTTCAAGTCTGTTGAGGTCAGGGCAGGGCGGCACTCAGGTGGCCGGGTGGAGATTCTGCAGGGACTGTCGGAAGGTGAGGAAATAGTCTCTTCAGCACAATTTCTCCTCGATTCGGAGTCCAGTAGAACGTCAGATTTTCGACGCATGGAGCATGACCATGATTGAAGCCATTATCCGCTGGTCGGTGGGCAATCGATTTTTCGTGCTGCTCGCCACCGCAATAATTGTCGGCGTCGGGGTGTTTTCGGTGAAGAACACTCCAATAGACGCCATACCGGACCTGTCCGATGTGCAGGTCATCATCAAAACCAGTTACCCCGGGCAGGCCCCTCAGGTTGTAGAGGACCAGGTCACTTACCCCCTGACCACGGCTATGCTATCTGTCCCGGGCGCTGTTGACGTGAGGGGATTTTCCTTCTTCGGGGATTCCTACGTTTACGTGATTTTCGATGAGGATACCGATTTGTATTGGGCCCGCAGCAGGGTTCTTGAGTACCTGAGCCAGGTGTCGCCCTCGCTGCCACAGGCGGCAAGGCCCCAGCTTGGCCCCGACGCTACCGGCGTGGGCTGGGTCTATATCTATGCGCTGACCGATCCCACGGGTAAGCACGATATCAGTCAACTGCGGAGTCTGCAGGACTGGTTTTTGAAATTTGAGCTACAGGGTGTAGCGGGTGTTTCGGAAGTGGCTACTGTCGGCGGTATGGTCAAGCAATACCAGATCAAAGTGCATCCGGATCGCCTGCGCGCCTTCGATATTCCCCTGTCCCATATACAGCAGGCTATTCGTAGGGCGAATCAGGAAGTGGGGGCATCAGTCATCGAAATGGCGGAAGCAGAGTACATGGTCAGGGCTTCTGGCTATATTTCCGGAATCGAGGACCTGGAAAACGTTCCGCTGGGAGTCAACAAGAGTGGCACCCCGTTACTGCTCAAAGATGTCGCAGATATTGGTACCGGCCCCCAAATGCGACGCGGCATTGCTGAGCTTAATGGTGAGGGGGAAGTTGTAGGCGGCATTATTATTATGCGCTCTGGCGAGAATGCCCAGGCAACTATAGAAGCCGTAAAAACCCGGCTAGCGGAGCTAGAATCCAGCCTGCCGGAAGGCGTTGAACTGGTCACCGTTTACGACCGTTCAGGTTTGATACAGCGGGCGGTGAAAAATCTATGGCAAAAGCTGGGAGAGGAACTACTGATGGTTGCTCTCGTGTGCGTGATATTCCTGTTCCATCTTCGCTCCTCGCTGGTGGCAATTATCAGTTTGCCTGTGGGGATTCTGGTTGCTTTCATCGTGATGTATTTCCAGGGGCTCAACGCGAACATCATGTCCTTGGGTGGAATCGCGATTGCAATAGGCGCCATGATCGATGGAGCCATCGTATTGATCGAAAATATGCACAAGCATATAGAGCGTGAACCGCTGACGGATAAAAACCGCTGGCGTATCGTTACCGAATCGGCCGTTGAAGTAGGGCCGGCACTATTTTTCAGCCTGCTGATCATCACGGTCAGCTTTGTTCCGGTATTCACATTGGAGGCACAGGAGGGCCGGATGTTTTCACCGCTGGCTTTCACCAAGACCTACGCTATGGCCGCTGCGGCAGCGCTGGCTATTACGCTGGTGCCAGTGCTGATGGGATATTTCATTCGCGGGAATATACTGGCAGAGAACCAAAATCCACTTAATCGATTGATAGCAGGAGCCTACAGGCCTGCACTTCGATGTGTGCTGGAATATCCCAGGCTGACTGTGATGGTCTCTCTTCTGGCTGTGCTCACCGGACTTTGGCCGCTGGCGAAGATCGGCAGCGAGTTTATGCCTCCCCTGGACGAGGGGGACCTGATGTACATGCCCACTACCTATCCCGGCATATCCATCGGTAAAGCACGGGAAGTCCTGCAGCAGACGGATAAATTGATTCGCACGGTTCCCGAAGTAAAAACAGTGTTCGGAAAAATCGGGCGCGCTGAAACCGCAACCGATCCCGCACCACTGACGATGATAGAGACGTTCATCCAGCTAAAACCACAGAGTGAATGGCGAGATGGCCTGACGTCCGCTGATATTCGTCGGGAACTGGATAGCCTGGTACAGATTCCCGGTATCACCAACGCCTGGGTAATGCCCATCAAGACCCGTATCGACATGCTCGCTACAGGTATAAAAACGCCGGTGGGCATCAAGGTCGCGGGGCCAAACCTCGGCGTGATACAGGGCATCGGCCAGCAGTTGGAGGATATACTGAAGGACGTTCCCGGTACGGCCTCAGTCTATTCTGAAAAAGTTGCAGGCGGTCGCTATATCATGGTCGATATCGATCGCACCCGGGCAGCTCGCTACGGGCTCAATATCGCCGACGTACAACTGATAATCGCTACCGCCATAGGCGGAATGAATATCACCAGTACAGTGGAGGGCCTTGAGCGCTATCCCGTGAATGTACGTTACCCCCAGTCATACCGGGAATCCCCGGAGGATCTTGCACGGTTGCCGGTAGTAACACCGTCCGGCCAGCGCATAGCGCTAGGGGATGTGGCCGATGTGCGTATCGAAGATGGCCCGCCAGGTATAAAGAGTGAGAACGCTCGCTTGAACGGCTGGACATTCGTCGATCTGGACACCTCCGATGTGGGCAGTTACGTTCGCCAGGCACGAGACGTGGTTTCAGCGAATCTGGACCTCCCGCCTGGGTACTCGATAAGCTGGTCCGGGCAATACGAGTATATGGAGCGGGCCAAAGCGCGCCTCAGCTATGTCATTCCCCTGACACTCGCGATAATTGTGGTGTTGCTCTATATGAGTTTTCGCAGTTTCGTCCAGGTCCTCATTCTAATCGGTTCGCTGCCGCTGGCATTGGTTGGCAGTTTATGGCTGATGTATCTCCTCGACTACAATTTCTCCATAGCGGTAGGTGTGGGTGTGATCGCCCTTGCCGGGGTGGCGGTTGAAACGGGTGTGATAATGCTCGTGTATCTTGAGCAGGCATGGGTGAGACTGACTGAAGAACGAGCGGTTCTGCCGGAAGAAATCGACCGCGGCGCCTTGTGTGCTGCGGTACTGGAGGGTGCAGGCTTGCGCGCTCGACCTGTACTGATGACAGCGGGCGCCACTATTGTTGGCTTGCTGCCGATCTTGTTCGGCACAGGAACAGGCTCTGAAGTCATGAGCAGGCTCGCTGCCCCGATGGTAGGAGGAATGATCAGTTCAGTGCTACTTACCCTGTTTGTGATACCTGCTATTTATCTGTTGTGGAGAGGGTTATCTTTGTCTGAGATGGAACCAGACACTGCGGCAGAAAATAGTCCTCCAACAGATAACAAACCGTAGCTCACTCGACGAGAGAGATTTTCCATGCACAATGACACGTTAGATAACTGGACACATGAGCATGTGTTTAATCAGGATCAGAAGCGGCCGGGTGAGAGTCGTACCCTTTTGATTGTGCTGATTACTGCCGTCATGATGGTTGTAGAAATCGCAGCCGGGTTGATTTATGGATCGATGGCTTTATTGGCCGATGGCCTGCACATGGCATCGCATGCCACCGCACTGGGTATTGCCGTATTTGCCTACGTGATTTCCAGGCGATTGGCTTCCGACAGACGCTTTACCTTTGGTGTTGGCAAGATAAACAGCCTTGCCGGATTTGCGAGTGCGGTGATGCTGCTGGGTTTTGCTTTGATCATGGTTATCGAAAGCACCGACCGTTTAATTAACCCCCTCGAAATAGCCTTTGACCAGGCACTCATTGTCGCGGTGATTGGGTTGTTTATAAATGGTGGCAGCGCCTGGATACTAATGTCGACTCCACATGGTCACGATCACCACCACGATCACGATCATCACGATCATCACGATCATCACGGACATGACCACAATTTGCGTGCTGCCTATCTGCATGTCCTGGCTGATGCTGTGACATCGCTGCTGGCTATTGCGGCGCTCCTGGCGGGCAAATACTTCGGGGCCAGCTGGCTTGACCCCGTCATGGGTATCATTGGAGCCACCCTGGTCGCCAGGTGGTCCTATGGCTTGATCTGCGAAACCTCGCGTGTCTTGCTTGACACTCAAGTCGATGAGTCACGCATGTCACTTCTGAAAGAAGCTATTGAGAATGACTCCACAGACCGGGTCAGTGATTTGCATGCCTGGAGCATCGGCCATGGTATTTACGCCGCTGAGATAGCAATTGTTAGTGACGACCCGCAACCTCCCGGTCATTATAAATCACTAATTCCGAGGCACCTCTCTATTGCCCATGTCACGGTTGAGGTTAATCGCTGTGCAGACCATTGAGTCAGGGTTTTAGCAATCATACTTTTTCCACGGCTGAACATCGTATTTTAAAATTTCAGTCGAGTGAAAGGTAGCGAGGCACGCGCTGCTGATATCTCAGATAGGTTTCGCCATGAGTTGCTGCCAGATATTTTTCCTCTCTGCGCACCATGCCATGGATCATGGCAAAACCGAAGACTGACAGGACCAGCAAGATCGGGCTCTGTAGGAACACGGTGTAAGCGGCAAATATGCACAGGTAGGCCAGAAAGTAAGGGTTCCGGCTAAACCCATAGATGCCGGTTTCAATCAATTGTGTCTCTTGGTCCTCGATCACACCGACCCGCCAGGAATCACCCAGGTCCTTAAGAGATGCCCAGGCAATAACGAGGCTGGAGATCATGAGAATAACGCCTAAAAATAGGGCAACGGCGCTTGAGACCGAAGATGGTGTCATCGATGCATCATTTTGGGCAGCCAGGTAAATCGAGAGGCCAATAAAAATAGCAAAGAAGCCAATTGAGATATTAGCTTCAATGTTGGCACCCCGGATCGGCTTTCCCAATCGGTGACGAAGGGTGAAGTTCTTCACCATGAACATCCCCTGGAACACCAGCTGATGAGCCATTATTACAATTACTGAATCAGTCATATTGCCTTTGTCTTTGCAGGCCTGTGACCTCTCATTTGAAGCCAGGACCGTGTGTTGGGCGAAAATTCCACGATTGAGCAGTGTGAACACTACACTATCAACAGAGTGCTCACATACAGCAACCCCCAACTCACCGACCATAATGGTCGCATCCGGAGAAAGTACACCGCTCGTCTTAAGGGGGGTGTTCACTATGGGAGTTCACCAGGTTGGTGGGTCAACGAGTTCATGACTCGCCCTGCGAGAGTTGAGGAGCGCGAGTTTTGGGAAGCAGATGATTCGAGTGACTATGTTGATTGGTCTGGCGCTGAACCTGTATCCCTGCCGAATCTCAAACCATAAACAAAGACAATCTCCCTGCCCACAGGTTTTGGATGAAACCGAAAGTCTGCTAATTTGCATCAATAGTATGACTATTTTAACATTTCTCTGGAAGGCCACTCTTATGGGTACGAGACGTAAAACAATCACCGTTACCGACCAGCAAGACAGGTGGATAAAGTCACAAATTGCTGCCGGACAGTTCACCAATGACAGCGAATATGTCCGCGACCTGATCCGCCGCGACCAAGCAAGCCAGGCCGATATTGAGGCCATCCGCGCTGCGCTCATTGAGGGCGAAGAAAGCGGTGAGCCGCAACCATTCGATAGCAGTCAATTCAAGCAAGAAATGGCCGCTAAACATGCCGACAAAATTCGCTGAATACAGGCTAGCCCCAAGAGCAAGGCAGGATATGTAGGCTGTGTGGCTTTACTCGCTGCAGGAGTGGGGCGCCGAGCAAACTGACCACTATATTGACGATCTTACCGCCGCTTTTGAATTTCTATTGGAGAGCCCGAAAGCTGGAACCCAATGCGAAAATATCCGCGCCGGATACCGAAAATACCCTGTTATTCGCCATGTGGTGTACTACCGAAAATCAGGCTACGGCATCGAAATAGTGCGGGTTTTGCATGATCGTATGTTGGTCTCACGGCATTTCTGAGTAGATGCTGTAGAGGTATTCTATGAGGGCTAGTTGAAGCCTGACAGCGTGGGCTATTTTCGAAGATCTCACTCCTGTCACTGCTGGAAGCGTCTCAGGATTCCCTCCAGTCCATTGAGTTTAACCTCGTAGATCAAGGCCAACTGTGTCCCCAGCTTACCCTGAGGAAAACCCTTGCTGTGATACCAAACCAGATATGGCCGACACCATAAATTGGACTAGCCGCTGACCCTGACCACCACCTTTCCTTCCACCTTACCTGCAGCGATATGTTCGATAGCCTTGCCTGCTTCCTCAAAGTTGAATATCTGGTTGCCGTAATTTTTCAGGTCGCCGCGCTTCCAGTGCGACATTAAATCCGCGTGGGCATTGTGCATGAACCGGGATGAGTAGCCCGTGGGCGTTCTTTATGCCGATAATCTCATGATTTGGGAACAAACCGCGTAGCACGGCTTGAGCAGGCTCATCCATAGGGTCGTCGAATTCGGGGACCACCACAACGGTGTTGCCGATATAGTAGTTGATGTAAGACGCGCATATTTTGGTGCCCTCAATGCGTTCATGTGCGCCCGTACCAGCGTCCAGACCGGCTGCTTCGTCGGCGGTCCATTGCAGCAGAATTTCACCCGGGGCGACCCAGCACGCCAGATCATCAATATGGCCATCTGTTTCGTCGAATTTGCAGCCCCGCGGAAGCCGGATGATCTTCTCCACTCACATGTACTGGCGTAACTGTTCTTCTACTGCGGCTTTACCCAGATGGGCGTTGCGATTTGTGTTCAACAGGCACTGCTCTGTCGTGAGCAGGGTGCCCCGGCCATCGCACTGGATACCTCCCATTTCTGCGATGAGAGTGGAGCGGTAGCGGTCAAGGTTTTCTATATCCAGGATCTTTTGCGCTATCTGGTCATCTTTGTCCCAGGGGTAGTAGAGCCCTCCGTGCAAACCGCCGTATGCGTTGAATGTCCAATCAGTACCGCGCACATCACCTTTATCATTGACGAGGAAGGCGCAGCCAGAGTCCCGAAACCAACTGTCGTTGGTGCTCATCTCAATGACACGAACTTCCGGGGGTAGCATGTTGCGGGCGTTCACGTACTGTGCCGCCGATGCGCAGACAGTAACCAGTTCACTCTTTGCGATCGCCTCGCAAATCGTAACCCAGACTCTTTGCGCGTTCTTTCCGCCGTTGCGCCACACATCCGGACGCTCGGGCCAGCCTAGCCAGCAACCGGCTTTGGGTTCGAATTCCCCGGGCATGCGAAACCCGTCCTGTAGTGGCGTGCTTTCAAGCGTACGCGGCATATCAAATCCTGTAATTACTTGAGTTGAATGTTAGTTGGTGTTTGTCAGTGTATAGGCTGCGATTCCAGCTTGAGTCTGTATATATGATTGTGGCCATTTGGCTTTCATTGGCCGTCACTATCGAACCATAAGTCACAGCCCCTTGGACTGTGAACGCGAATTTTCCCTGCAATAATCTATCCCCCCATTTTTTCACGCCAACTCGTCGTTTTAGTCGCTCCGCTCTCCCAACGGCTGCCGGAAATATAAATTGTCATACTTGACAAGTAATGGCAATCAGAATAAATTGCCAACATTGACAATTTAAAGTTATTTCTTTTTATAGAGAACAAGGAGTAGGTCGCGTGAAGAATTCTTATAAAAATGTCAGGCTTCTCAGAACCCTTCCATTTATCGTCGCTGCGAGTACCGTCAGCAGTGAAGCCCTGTCTCAGGCTTTGGAAGAGGTGTTGGTCACAGCCCAAAAGAGAACTGAGAGTGTGCAGGACGTGCCTATTGCCATTTCCAGTATTAACGAAGAGATGTTGATAGAGACGGGTATCGATAATATCGCCCAGGCGCTGCCGCTGCTCCCCGGTGTAACCGGTGCAACCGTTGGCATATCCACCAATGCCTGGGCCATTCGGGGTATTGCCTCGAATGACTGGAGTATTGGCTCTGAACCCAGCATTGCCGTTTACATTGATGACGCTTACGTAGGGCGTAACTTACTCGCCACTACGGCATTTTTTGATCTTGCCAGCATCGATGCGCTGAAAGGCCCGCAGGGAACGCTTTTTGGTCGGAATGCTTCGGCTGGTGCCATCACCCTTCAAACGAATCGGCCCGAATTTGAAACGAGCCTGAATCTTGGGTTGGGGTATGGAAACGAAGGGCAGCGCCAGTACGATGTCGTTGGAAATGCGGAACTGAGTGACACGATTGCTGTGCGCGCAGCTTATCGCGGCACGCGTTATGAGGGGCTCTGGACGGATGTTGCCAACCAGGTGGACATGTTTCGGGACGAAGACGCTTTTAGAGCATCAATTCTCTGGGAAGCGAGTGACGATCTACAAGCCATTCTGACAGTGAATTACGGCGAGCAGAAAACCAATAACAACAGTGCTTATAACCCGCAGCTCTCGACGGTTGCCCCCGGGGATGATTTTCCGGATCGAATAGCGCTTGATCTTGCTGACCGCGAGGAGAACGAGACGGTGGGAGCGAACTTTCGGGTCGAATGGGTTTTGTCCGATAACCTGACGTTTACATCGATTACCGATGCCAGGGAGGCTGAGTATAGTTATGCACAGGATCTGGATGGTGCAAATAACGGGGCCACGCTTGACGCCATTCTCGGCGGCGTTACCGGTAGCGTGACCCTGGACTTTGTGCAGGATTCGGTCGACGTCAAAACATTTGGGCAGGAGTTTCGCCTTGCCGGCACGTCGGATCGGTTGAACTGGTTTGTTGGCGTGAATTACTATGAAGAAGATTTGGAAGAGGACCAAAACTTCATCCTGCGCAACACAATGGATCTGCCTGAGTTCGGGTTGCCAAGTGGACTGGAACTCGCTCGCGACCGTAACGAAAATAGATCCGACAATGAGTCCTATGGGGCATTCGCCGACGTGCAATGGGCCCTGTCTGATCGCTTGAGACTGACCGGGGGTGTGCGATACACCGATGATACCAAAGACTTCTGCACTCAAGGCGAAGCAGGCCTTTTCCTGATTACGCTGCCGACTATCGGGCAAGTGTGCGAGTCTCGGGATTGGCAGGAAGTAACACCTAGAGTGGTTGTGGATTACACCTTGTCAGATACGATCATGACTTACGCCAGCGTGTCGCGAGGCTTTAAAGCGGGTGGGTACAATCCCTCCGCTACTGACACCAACGGAGACTTTGTCGGCGATACCGTAAAGTCTTTCGATCCAGAAGTTAATTTGACTTACGAATTGGGCTTTAAGTCAGAGTTTATGGATAACCGACTGCGCTTGAATGTCGCTGCTTTTTTATCGCAATACGAAGATATCCAGGTTCAGATTCCAAGCCTCGAAGGTATTATTATCGACAATGCTTCTGAGGCCGATATTGCCGGTGGTGAGATTGAGCTCACATTTTCTGCGACAGACAAGCTTACACTGAGCACTAGCTACGCCCTGGCAGATGGGGAGTATAAAGATGACGGTGTTTATGACGGGAACAGTCTGATTTTTGCACCTGAAGACACATTCACGGCGAGCGGCACGTTTATACAGCCTATTGCGGGCGGAGAATTGTCACTTTTCGCTCTGTATACCTGGCAGTCAGAAATGTTCTTCACACCAATCAACAGTGATGAACTCAGCCAGGACAGCTATGGTCTTCTTAGCGGCAGGGTAGCCTATACCTCGGGCAGCGAGCTCTGGAGTATCGCGCTTCGTGGAGATAATTTGCTGGATGAAGAATTTGCCAACAGAAAGGGTGATATTGGCTTGGGTCTCGGTCCGCAAATCAACCGCGGTCTCCCGCGCCGTTACATGGTGAGCGTGAATCTCTACTTCTAGATGTTTATTTTATCGACCTCCGGGCAGACGTCGGGAGTTCTTTTTTTGGTGATAGGTTCTTTTAATGGCAGCAAATGTAGGTAGACCTAAAGTAGGCGTCGAAAGACGTGAGCAAATTCTTGTCGCGTTTGAGGCGTGTGTAATTGAGTACGGCCTTGCGAAGACAACACTA
Organism: uncultured Gammaproteobacteria bacterium; assembly: GCA_963845135.1. GTDB lineage: Bacteria > Pseudomonadota > Gammaproteobacteria > Pseudomonadales > Halieaceae > Halioglobus. Next base: position 652,559 of record CAWJQW010000012.1, read on the forward strand.
CAAAAGGTGGCAGACAAGGCGGGCTTGCCGAGGTCGCTGGTTCGATATTTTGTGGGTAACAGGGCGGAGATGGTCCAGTTGCTGCTCAATCGCATGAATGAGAAAGCGGACCGGTCCATTGCGGAACAGTTTCCAGAGAACCCGACGCTGGCAGAATTGCTGGACCTCATATTCGATGGCGCCTTCACGGACAACACAACCAATTTGATTGTGGATCAACTCTGGGAGCTTTCGCGTAGAGATGCGAGTGTGAAACAGCAACTTAAGCAGCTTTACTCCAGGCTAAAGCAAAGAATCACTGCGCAAATGCGTAAGGAAGGCCTCCCTAACCCGGGGCGACATGCTGATATCGCGCAGTCCTTGATTGCACTCGGTTATGGCGAAGCCTGTTTCGAAGATCTGGGCATGAAAACCAAACGACGCAACACCACCAGGCTATGTGCAGATGCGCTTCTGGCCCAGTTAGGAGAAGTTGAAGAATGAAAAAGCTTGCATTCTTTGGCCTCCTTGCATTGGCTGTCGCCGTTGGTGTTGCTTACATCATATTCAAACCCAATCTGGGCAGGCTTGGGATGGCAGCCACCCTATTTACCGGTGCGGAGCAGTACGAAAATTTTTCGCGTATTAAGGATATGTACCCGACGACGGTGTTGACCGCAGCCCCAACACCCTACGACTTTCCGGATGGGGAGCCGCTTGCACTGCCTGATCGTTTCAGCTTTGAAGACAAGGAATACCGCGTAGCAGATTTTCTCGAGCTGACCGACACCAGTGCTTTACTGGTTATTCAGGGTGGCAAGGTTCGCTTCGAGGAGTACTTTCTTAACGGCGGGCGTGATGTCAATTGGCTGTCAATGAGTGTGGCTAAAAGTTTTACATCGACTCTGGTTGGTATTGCTGTTGATGAAGGCCTTATAAAAGACCTGAATGAGCCTATCACCGATTATGTGCCTGAACTCAAAGGCTCCGCTTACGACAAAGTCGCGATTGTGGACGTGCTGGAAATGTCATCGGGTGCAGAATGGAGCGAAGACTACGCCAACCCTGATTCGGAAGTAGTGCGCATGGGTAAAATTATGGGGCTTGGCGGATCACTGGATGAGTTCACCGCTAGCCTTAAGCCGCAAAGAGAGCCAGGTACATTTAACCAGTACAACTCTGCAGATACACAGGCGCTGGGTATGCTCGTGGCACGGGCGACCGGACGCAGTTTAACGGACTACATGCAGGAAAAGCTGTGGGGTCCCTTGGGTGCCGAGTCCGATGCCTATTGGATCATTGATGACCACGATGTTGAAATGGCATTTGCCGGCCTCAATGCGACAGCAAGGGACTACGCAAAAATAGGTGAATTGTTCAGGAATGGGGGTGATTGGTTCGGTAAGCAGATCGTGAGCCGGGATTGGGTGACTAGTGCAACACGCAGTACCAAGCCACACCTGCTGCCCGGCGATAATCCCGCTTCCGACTACCCCTTAGGTTACGGATATCAGTGGTGGTTGATGGATGGCGACGAAGGGGAGTACTCCGCCATTGGTGTTTACAACCAGTTTGTCTACGTCAATCCAGCAAGGGATCTTGTGATCGTAAAGCTCTCTGCTTTTAGTGACTACGCGACGGTCGAAACTGAAGAGGGTTATCGAGAGTTGGAGACGATTGAGTTGTTCAGGGCAATTGGCAATGCGCTCTAGGGGGAGCGTTAGCATGGTACTAATGTAATGGACCATCCCCACCAACTTAACTTGCCGACACCATAAATTGGACTAGCCGCTGACCCTGACCACCACCTTTCCTTCCACCTTACCTGCAGCGATATGTTCGATAGCCTTGCCTGCTTCCTCAAAGTTGAATATCTGGTTGCCGTAATTTTTCAGGTCGCCGCGCTTCCAGTGCGACATTAAATCCGCGTGGGCATTGTGCATGAACCGGGATGAGTAGCCCGTGGGCATGGCCCCTAGCAATGATATGTTTTTGGGGAGGGTCTCCGGGAGACTGATCTGGGGCCACTCACCACTGGCATAGCCGATGACCACGAACCGGCCCTCAAATGCGATTGCCTTGAATCCCGCACGTCCCGCCTTGCCACCAACCGGATCGTATACGATCGAAACGCCTTTGCCCTGGGTCAGCTCACGTGCCGCCTCGGTAATATTCTGGCTGCGATAATCGATCACCGCATCGGCTCCCAGGCGCTCGCAGAACGCCGCTTTGTCCGGGCCGCCGGCAACGGCGATAACGAAGGCACCCTTGGCCTTGGCCAGTTGCACTGCCGCGCTGCCGGAGCTTCCCGATGCGCCTAAAACGAGTACGGTATCTTCCGCCTCGAGTCGTGCACGATGTACCAGACCTATCCAGGCGGTTTGATAGGGTATAAAAAAGCCGGCGGCTGCCTCGCCATCCATCTCCTCGGGAATGGGAAACGCCATCGGCGACATCATCAGGCACTCCTGGGCGAGTCCGCCACTCTGAATCTGGAACAGGGTTGGTCCTAACACCCGGGTGCCGATCATGGCGCTATCGACGTTGGGGCCCACGGATAAGATCCTGCCAACGGCTTCCTGTGAGGGGGTAAAGGGCAGGGGAGGAACCAGCGGATAGTTATTGTGGCACATCAGTACATCGGGCAAGCCCAGGCCCGCGACCTCCACTTTGATCTTGACCTGATCCGGGCCCGGTTCCATGGACTCGGCATTTTCATCCAGTGTCAGCACCTCACCGGGTTCACCGAACTCATAGACTTTCCATGCGCGCATAGCGTGCTCCTCTTTAGGCGATGATTTGCGCTGATCGGAGTTCCGCGATCTCTTCCCTGCAGTAGCCCGCTTCAGCCAGTACGTCTTCTGTGTGTTCTCCGTACCGTGGGGGGTGTCGTCTCAGGGTTGCTGGTGACTTCTCATAGATTCCCGGGTGTCTGACGAAGCGGGTGGTGCCTCCGCGAGGATCCTCTGCCTCGAATATGGTGCCGTTGTGTTTCACCTGAGGGTCTTCCATAAAGTCCTGAAGATCGTATACCGGTGCGAATGGCACGTCATGCTTTTGCAGGGTGGCGAGTGCATCCCGCCACGGCCGCTTGCCAAGTTCTGCATCAATGATTTCAATCATCGCAGTTGCATTGGCAAGGCGCGCTCCCAGGCTATTGAATCGCTCATCGGTCGCCAAACTATCAAGCTCCAGCGCCTTGCAGAGACCGGTGAATTGCTTGTCTTCTATGGGCATACCCACGAGGTAGCCGTCGGCGCAGGTCCAGACATGGAAAATGTCGGGAGCGGCGGGTATCTCATCCCCCGGGGGGCCGAAGGCTTGCAGTGTCATCATATCCGGAAGCGCAATTTGTGCATAAGCATTCACCATAGGCACGTGTACGTGCTGACCCTCACCCCCGTTGCGCTCTCGCGCCAGTAGTGCGGCCAGTGCCGAGGAGGCAGCCGTGATTGCAGCGCTTTTGTCTGCGATGACGCTGCGTATCATTTGCGGTGGTCCGGAGCCGCCCTGATTGGGCATTGCGCCGGACATGCCCTGCACCACCAGGTCGTAAACGGGTTGGTCGGCGTAGGGGCCGTTAGGGCCGAAGCCGCTGATAGAGACGAAGATCAGGCCGGGATTGCCCTCGCGCAGGCTTTCATAGCCAAATCCCAGTCGGTCAGCCACGCCCGGTCGGTAGTTGCAGATAATGACGTCCGCCGATAGCGCGAGTTTTCTTACAATACCGACGCCCTGTTCCGTTTTCATGTCCACAGAGATAGCGCGTTTATTGCGATTGAACTGGGAGAAAAACCCATTGATACCGTCGCGCTCGGGCGGTCCGGTCCAGCGCGCCGTGTCGCCCATCAAGGTCTCAATCTTGATTACATCGGCACCCAGATCGCCCAGGGTCTGGCCCGCCAAGGGACCTGAAACCATCGTGCCGAACTCCAGCACACGAAAACCAGAGCAGGGGCCTTTCAAATCATTGGGATTGGCTTGTTCCATTGTTGTATCCTTCTGCTCCGGAATTTTTATGTATTCAGAACTGAAGATACCACTGGTAGGCCGGGAGATGGAGAAGTATATTCTTGGGCTAACCGCCAGTGACGCGAGCGACGAACCGCGGTATGCGAGTGTATATCTGGGTACTTGCAAACTAAAGGTTGTGACTTCTCATCAAGGTCAGTAATCCGATTATCCAAATAGGTATTGCCAAGTTTCCTTGTCACGGCTTTTCGCCTCTTGATGGCCCAATCTTTCTTCGCAATTTTTCTCTAGAGGACCTCTGTCACTGTGGCTATTCCCGCAGCAGTACTCATGAACCCAGATATAGCAGCATTGAAGACCGGGCTGGTGAGAGTCAGTACATTGGTGAGGAGTAGGCCGAAGATGGTGCAGGTACGTATTGGGCGTTTTGTCCAGGTGATCACGGACTTAACTCAGAGCAGTCAGGAATTCCCTCTTTGTTCTAGTCGTTCCGCGAGCCAAACCTTGATTATGGATTGGCGAGTGACTCCAAGGCGGCTTGCTTCTTTGTCCAGCGATTCAATCATCCACGTCGGGAAATCAACATTCACGCGGCGTTGATCCTGGTTCGGTCTTTTGATCTTTGATAGATCGAGCTCCGCGGTTATGTCTTTGCCTTCATCAAACTTTCTGTCGAGACTCTTAGCTTTCATACAGTTTTACCTCTTCGGCCCTGGATCGTCGAACGGAAATGATCCTTATTCTGGTCCCCCGGTGAGTAATTATGGCTGACCAGTGTTTATCACCGATAAGGCCTACAATGAGGAATCTAGATTCGTCTTCTGTTCGAGCCGGTATTTCAAGAAGATCGGGGTAGAGCCAAAGTCCACGGGCTGTGTCGAAATCAATGCCGTGTTTGCTCAGGTTCGAAGCGCTCTTTCTATCGTCGTACTCGAATTCGACCATGGTATAAAAAATATACCTTTATTGGTTTTCTTGCAAGCGAGAACGCTAGAGGAGCTATTCGTCGACTCCACCCATAGAATCGGCAGGTGTAATCTCTATAAGTCCATGAATCTATAGGAATTGGTCCGCCTGGCAATATTAGCAAGGAACAACCTATGGGTTGTTTCTGCCCTTTGGGCTCGCCTTCGGCTGTGTTCAAATGCTGGCGCATTTGTCGAAGCCGAGGGCGGCCCCCTGCAACCTGCCGCTTAGGAGTGTTTGGGGGCGTTAATTTGCCGTTACCGGTAGTGTCTCCAGGGCGGAGGGAAGTCCAGCAGAGACCGAACACCGGTAGAATAGAGGGGAACCTCAGGAGTTGCCCCTCCAGTTTGCCCTAGTCATCGGAGTCATCGGAGTCATCGGAGTCGTCGGATCTCGAGTCATCGGAATCATCGGAATCATCGGAATCATCGGAATCATCGGAGTCATCGGAGTCATCGGAGTCATCGGAGTCATCGGAGTCAGTCGGAATCATCGGAGTCATCAGAATCATCGGAATCATCGGAGTCATCGGAATCATCAGAATCGTCTAAATCGTTTTTGAGGGTTCTTACGAAACTGCCCACGACAGCGGCACGATCGCCTTCCTCTAGCAATACTCCGAGCGCATCCTGCAGGATTTCAGCGCCCTCTGCAGTCAGCAGCAGTCGTAGCCCCTTTATCTTCAGCCGCTTTGATGAGTCAACATTGATCCGCTTTGGGTCATGCTCAATTTCAAATAACGGCAATCTCTCAGTGATATCGCCATTAATCTCAACTACGCCAGTGACTATCTTCTGATCTCCCAGAGCCACAATGGTCAGGTTGTGCAACACAACGCTTTCCCCGTCAGCTGTCGTAAACCGCAAGCCACCGACGTGGTTAATTTCGCCAAAGGTTCCGTCCAGATCCAGAACACCTCCGCCGCTGGGAAGACGCACGCGGCGGCCATTTGGGTGCAACTTTGCCGGTTTCACGTCATCGAATTCCACCCCCGCTGCATCCACGGCGTCAAGAAGCTGATTCGAGAAATAGAGCGTAGTGCCCCCCGCGAGACTTTTCACTTGGTGAGTGGGTGCCGCACTGACATTGGCAGATGCAACGCCTACGGCAAGAAGTGATACTGCAAAAATGTTCTTCATGATTTTTTCCTCTTTTTCGCTAGTTTAACGGGGCTGGCATCAGACCTATCCAGACCAGAATCAGGTATGTACAGAGGGCTTAGCCTCATATTGCCGGATCATCAGAGTCATCAGAGTCATCAGAGTCATCAGAGTCATCAGAGTCATCAGAGTCGTCGGAGTCATCAGAGTCATCAGAGTCGTCGGAGTCATCGGAGTCATCAGAGTCATCGGAGTCATCAGAGTCGTCGGAGTCGTCGGAGTCATCGGAGTCATCGGAGTCGTCGGAGTCATCGGAGTCATCGGAGTCATCGGAGTCATCGGAGTCGTCGGAGTCGTCGGAGTCGTCGGAGTCGTCGGAGTCGTCGGAGTCGTCGGAGTCATCGAAATCATCATCGAACTCCAGTCCACCATCGAGCCGGTCTTCAAACTCGAACTCAATTTCGTCGGCGATGCCGTCTGCGAGTTCCTCGTCCTTGACCTTAACGAGGTCGCCTGCCTGCAATTGACCAAAGAATTGATCAGCGCTAATCGTGTTGTCGTTCAGGTCTTCGAACTCGGTGCCGGACACGCTGAACGTAACTCCCAGTAAGGGTAATTTCAACGCCAGGGTTAAAGCTGTCTACGGGGCCCTGCAGAACGTCGTCGTCCTGCTCATCGCGATCGATACGAGTTGCGATCAGCTCACCTGCGCTGAGGATAGCCTCTACTTCCAGGAAGTCACCTGAGCCAATGTCCAGCAGGGTCAGCTTATCCACCTGGTCAGTATCGTCGTCCAACAGAGTCCGGCTATCTACCTGAACTGTGACCGTACCGTTAAATAGCGCCAGCGTGACACTACCTGGTTCAACGCTGCTGACTGTCGCCTCGATCTCGACCCTGCCGCGGCGTGCTTCAATCGATTCTGCAGCCAGCACCGAGCCGTTCCAGGTACCCTCGGCTTCGACGATAACGCCATTTGCAAGCGTCAGGCCCGAGGGGGTGAGGCGGGCATTACCGGCATTGACCGTCACGCCACTGACTTTAAAATTGGACGAGCTAACGAAACTACTGATGGGCCCTTGCACACTGAAATCGTCATCGTCGTCTACAAGGTCCGCAATACCGCCTTCGTCTTCGAGTCGGGACGCGGTGATCAATTGCCCATTCAAGGTGCCATAAACTTCGACGCTCATGCCGTCTGTCAGGCTTCCACCGCTTACTTCAGACAGATCGGCGTTACTGTAATCTACTGTGAACTCGCCGAGGTTGAACTGGCTGGGGGAAAGGTTTGCAACCACTCCTTTCACTTCGATCTCCGTTTCCCCGGGGACAAACGCAGACTTTTTCTCTACTCGAGTTGCTCGCAGGTTATTGCCAGTTTCCGGGAAACCTGATACCTCAAGCACGTCATCTATTGCCAGCGAGTCGAAGCTTACGTCCTCAAATACGGTTCCCGTGCGTTCAACAATGACATCAATGCCAAGAATAGCTGAGCAGTTTGGTGTCGTTGTCCTGTCCAATCTGGATCGTAGTTACCGGGCCTTCAACTTCATCGTCAAAAAATACGCGCTCTGCCGTGCCGGTGGTCCCGTCATCATTCACGGTTCCTTTCACCACTACTACCATGCCAACGCCAAGGTCACTTTCGCTCGCCGGTTGGCCTTCAATAATGATCTCGGCGTTATCAGTTTCATACTCCACGCCATTGACGAAGATACTGCCGAAACCATCCAGAGTGCCGGAGGTTGTCGCACCACTGCCACTAATCCCTCCCACCGGTCCGTCATCGATACCGGCGATTCCGCCACCGCCACCGCCACCACCACCGCCGCATGCGCTTAAACCCGCGAGAATAAAGGCTGCAGGCAGTGCTTTCTTTGTAAAGGGAATCATGGGTTCAGCTCCTATTTTGTTTGTTCTACGTAGTAGATGCCGACGGCAACATAAGCCGCCTCGTCTCCATGCTGGTCGTCCACTTCACGTTCGGACAACCAGGCGTCGTATTCTTCCAGCAGTTCCTGAGAGCGTCGGTTTGATAACTCACGGAATTCTTTCAAGGCGTCTCTGCGCACCAGGGCATTGGATACCTTGCGCTGAAACAATCGGTCTGCAGGCGCCGCCATCATATTGTGACCAATGGTTTCAATCAGTTCGCCTGTATCAGTGCCGAGAATATTCAGTCGATCCAGAGGGGTTTCCATAGGGATGTAGGCTTTCTTTTTCAGCGAGACACCGCCGCCGTCGACTTCGACGTTGCCGCTTGCTTCGAGTAACGACAACATGGCCGCCGGAGTGACGTCTCCGCTGTAGCGCTTGACCAGTTCAGCAAAACCCGTCTGGTCGCCCTCAAGTTTGAGCGTTGCGGGCTCGCCTTCATGGAGGAATTCGAGGTCGTTCACCCAGCCACTGATGACTCTGATCGCCCGGTTTCGTCGCTGCACCGCCTCGCTCAAGGCGCCGGCGTCTGACTCGTTCAAGCGCTTGACTTCCTTTCGACTGAGCCCGGTAAGCGCCGCGACCCCCGAGGCTGTCGGTTTATTGGCACTCCTGGCCAGGTGAGCAAAGCCTTCGTCCACATAGGCCTGGCGGCTCATTTCGGCGAAAGCGGCGTGGGAAACACCGTGGTTCAGCAAAACACGAACCAATGGCCGCAGTAACTTGAGTACGGTTTGGTGGAGAGCTTCATGTATTGCCATATCCATAATTGGGATTAAAATCCCAAAAATAGAAAAATGCAAGAGAAATTTTGTGATGTGATAGATTAACGGCCTTTCCCGGAAGGCTAATTTGGAACACCAGGATGGACTGGAAGGTATTTCTGACAATTTTTGCAGCTGTCTTTATCGCCGAGTTGGGTGACAAGACACAGCTTGCGACCATGCTCTTCGCAGCCGACAAAGAAGTGAGTAAATATACAGTATTTATTGCCGCATCAGCCGCCCTGATTGTCGCTTCGGCATTGGGTGTTCTCGCTGGAAGCCTCTTGTCGGAATACATCAACGACAAGTATCTGCACTATATTGCCGGTATCGGATTTATAGCAATCGGCTGCGTAACGCTCTACAAGGCCTAAAGAGGGTGGTGTCATTCGAAAGTGACTGGATAATGCTGGCCGAATACCTGACGCGCTGTCGAATGGTTAATGTTTCTTCCCCAGTTGAAGATAGTAAAGCCCTGGGATTGCATGGATTCCAGAGAGGGTATGTCTCCCTTGAACACGCCTTTGCGGTAATCCCTGGCGACTTCAGGATGAATGCCAGCTTGATGCCAGGCCCAGAGGAGGTAAGTGGGTTCAAACAGCAATCGTTTGCGATTCCAGTTTTCAGGAATGCTTTCCAGTACTGACCTGCGAACCAAGCGCGGGGTGTGTAACACCGGATTCGGTGCGTAAATATTCTGGCAGCGAAAGAAGGCAAGCGTTTCCCAGAGCCAATTTTCCCAATTGCTGAGCTCTTTGTTCGGGCGCTTGCGCTGCCGGTGTGAAATCCAGGGAAGGTCGAAAGTAGCGGCCGGGTCTGCGAGCGGACGCAGCAGTAGCATATCGTCATGCCACCATATCCAGGACTCCATCTGGCTGGCAAATATCTCCTGATGTTCCCAGAGCCGCAATACCTTGCCCGCCCTTGGAGAGTGACTCCAATTGGTTATTGTCTCTATGCTGTTCTTCTCCAACCATGCCCCTGGAGGTAAATGACGCTCCTCTGTGAGCAGTACGATTGGCCAGTCTCCCAGATGTTGTCTTATGGCGGCGACGACGACCGGTAAGTAATCCTCCGCTTTTGGTCGGTAGCTGATGGCAATGGGTGGCTTGGTCAATTCGGCTCGCCTTGTTTTTATGTTGGTTCCGCTAAACGTTGACAAAGTGTTAACGGGTAGTTTTCATTGGGACGCTATGTAGTGTTCAAATTTAACGTGAGTAGTGATGCGGAGCAATCAATTTGGAATTGCCTTTAGAGCTCGAATCCGCGCGGCGTTTAGAAATCAGCCGTGGCGAGAAAGTCTTCCGCCAGGGTGAAGCCTGCCACAACTATTACATTGCGCTGAGTGGCTGTATCAAGGTTTTTGCCCGCTCACCCGGTGGTAAGGAAATTGTTCTGTACCGAGTAGAGCCCGGGAATATCTGCGTGCTTACCACCTCCTGTATTCTGTCGAATAGCCAGTACCCTGCAGATGCCATCGCCGAAACTGACGTGACGGCCATCGCGTTGCCAAAGGGAGATTTTGATCGTCTGATGCATGATTCTGACGAATTTCGTTCTTTTGTGCTTTCCAGTTTTGGTAACCGGCTCACAGGGCTGATTACGCTAGTGGAGCAAGTGGCTCTGGGGAGTATAGAACAGCGACTGGCGACATTTCTGTTGGAGCGAACAGATATCGATCATCAAACCCTGGAGGCAACGCATCAGTACATTGCCACTGAAATCGGGACCGCCCGGGAGGTAGTGAGCAGGCAAGTGAAGAGCCTTGCTGAACGCCACGTGCTCTCGCTTGCTCGCGGCAGTATCACCGTACTTGACAGGGCGGCGCTGGAAGACGCGGCCGGGGGTCGGTAAAAACATCATGTCTTGGTGACATTGTCACTGAAATAGACCTGGTTCTCTGGGATAGTCTGACTATCGTTCGAATTTGAGGTGATTGAAATGAAGAATGAAGGGACTGTTGATCGAGTGCTTCGGGTAATTGTCGGTATCGTTCTGTTGAGTCTGGTCGTAATCGGGCCACAAACCCTTTGGGGACTCGTGGGCCTGGTGCCCTTGTTGACTGGCTTGCTGGGTTTTTGTCCCATATACAAGCTATTAGGTCTCAACACCTGTCCGTTGAAGGCTGATGGGTAGCGGCGCATTTAGCCACTTTTCCCGAGATTCAAAGATCCAGGCACGGTATGAGTTAAGGGTAAACGCCCTTTGAAGGCGGGTAAGCGTACCTTTACCGGTGAATAGATATTAATGACCTGATTCAGTGCTCTTGCCTGCTCCGCCGCGCGCCAGCTCTGTGCCGGTGGTATCTCGCGGGCGATATAACATGAAATCCTGCAAGGCCGGATCTGGCTCCCTGTTTGTCCATCACGCCATTGAGAAGTATCTGGCTGATGATGGGGCCGTCACTGGTCATGGTGACCCAGGCCACGTGATCCATATTGCCCAGCGATTTCGTTGGTTGCACGCCTGGGTGTGATTTCGTCAGGTACGACGGGTGAGACGGGATTACCCGTTCGCCGGGGACAGGAGGAATGCAACTGGATTCACACCGCTGGATGAACCACCCTCGCATCTATTGCATCAACTTAGGCTGGAGTTTTTTTAGGTTCTTCGCGCATTAGCGTGGTGGAGCAAGTGAATGCTCCAGGTTGCTAAGCGGACATCACGAATGGAGTAAGCCTTCCCTGGTTGGAAACAAACCCCCACGCCCTTGGAAGGCTTACCCCATTCGTGCTGTCCTACCCTCATTTCGACTCGACTATCCATTACCTGGACTCTCCGTGACGCGCCAAAGCCGTCGCTGAAGTGCCTGAACAGCCCGTCTTGTACACGCGTCCCTCGGGGATTCCCTCGCTCGGTCACGAGCCTTAAAGCGCTTCGCTGTCTCGTGCCTCTCCCTCGGCGCGCACTTGCAACGGACAGTTCAGCCGCTTCACCGACTCCTCTCAGAGCACGCTAATGGTGGCTATATGATCGATCCTGTGGCCGCATTTCAAGATGGAACATTCTCTGGCTGTTCCCCGCTAATGCGCGAAGAGCCTTTTTTTAGTTTGTCCGTCGGTAGCTGGATTTGTAATTGACGACGACTGGCAACTGAAGCCAGTGCTGATTCACGATATTTAAATCTGTTTTCCCGCGGTAGCAAGCCTATACTAAGGGTGCATCAAGGCGTATAGATAAAGCAGCGCTTTTCCATACTCACGCCGCTTCCGCTGTCGCCATGCGCTCCCGGAAGGGTATGGAGTACAGATCATGTCCAGACAACAACGCGGAAACAAGGAATCCAAAAAAACGGCCTTGCTAACACCGAAAGAAAAGAAGGCTGCCAAGCGAGTCAAGAAACACGCCGGGGAGCATACCCCGTTCATCAAGAAGGAACTTTGAACCGGGGAGCAGGCCACGAGCCAACGCTAATCAGGTGGAAGGGGATACCGCCGTTTGTTCATGAACCAAGCTGATTTTGGCGTACCTTATAGCATCACTTAATTTGTCATATTTGTGCCCCTGGCAGAAATACACCGTTTTCTGCTAGTGGGTTATCCCAAATTGCGTCATCAACTTCAGTTCTTCTTCAGTTGCTTGCGTGTCTGGCGTCATATCAGTATTCCTTTACTGTTAAACAGGTGCAGTTTGGAGTTACCAGAGTTTTACGGACAGCATAGTTTTTCGAGCCATGAATTTGGGAGAAGCCAGTGTCCAGGAGCGAACATGCATTCGGAGAGTAATATTGCTTGATACAGGTGGCAACCACCAACTCTTTGATATCATTGGTAAAATTACAATTCGCCACCCACATGATAAGTGCGTTCAGTGAGTGGAGCAGGGCGCTAACCTGGGATCGTGGACCACAATTCATTGGCATGGGGAGTTAACTTGGCGCTATCTCTCAAAACCGTCCGGGCGGGTCAATCTTGTTCTTTCACGTACCGTCCTTACAACCTGGATCCTTTGCAAGTGAGTTATAGCAGATAATAACAGTCTGTAGACAGTAGGTTCCGTGCTGTATTTTATCGGGCGAGGTACGTCCGCTTTCGCCTGCGAATTCGACCGGTCGCTGCAACCCGCCGATAAAAGCGATTCACACCCACCCATAAAATCGGCAGGTGCAGTCTCTATAAATCTGGCAATTCATCAGCCATACCCAGGCCTGCATAGAGTTCATCCAAATCTTTAGTGCTCTCGCAGGCCTCGTAAAATTCGTAGGCAGTGCCGGCCACCAGCATTCCAGCACTGCAGTCACAAATGAATGAATTTGCTCGGAATAGGTGTACCAATATGGTACGTTTTGGCCATGATGCCATGATGCCATGATGCACATGATGCCATGATGCCATGATGCCATGATGCCATGATGCCATGATGCCATGATGCCATGATGCCGCGATGAAGCAGCAGAACCTAAAAATCATCAATGTCGTCTTCTACAGGGCAGGCGTCGGCAAAGAACCCGTCCGCGATTGGATGTTGAAGTTGGGCAAGGATGATCGCTACACCATAGGCGTTGACCTGAAGACGGTTGAGTTCGGCTGGCCACTTGGCATGCCTCTCGTCCGTTCGATGAAGAACTATGATCAGTTGTGGGAGGTGCGATCAGGATTTCGGGCAATAGGATTGCCGAGGTTATTCACCGTGCATGACAGCAGGATGGTGTTGCTGCATGGGTTTATCAAGAAAACGCAAAAGAGCCCCAAGTCCGATCTCGATCTGGCTGATGATCGCAAGCGTGAGGTGAAAAAAGGAAACTGATATGGCTACAGCGAAGAGGAAGCCAGCCGTAAAGAAAGTAGCGGCACGATCAAAGGCGAAGGAGAAGACCAGGCCAGAGAGATCCAATGAGGCTCTCGGGTCAGAGCTGGATGGTCTGCTAAAGCAAGATGGAGTGCTCAATCAGGCACAAGCCGAGGCAGCGAAGCGAGTGATTGCATGGCAGGTTCAACAACTAATGGAAACCCAGCATATCTCCAAAGCTCAACTTGCCCGTGATTTGGAGACAAGCAGGGGGGCAGTAGATCGCATTCTGGACTCGGAAAATACCTCCATGACCTTGAAGAGTCTTGGTGCTATTGCAGATCTGTTTGGCAAGCGTTTAGAAATTAACTTGATTGATGTTTGAAAATTGACCCGCCGACTATAGGTCTTCACACCCTCCCATAAAATCGGCAGGTGCAGTCTCTATAAGTCCATGAATTTATATTAGCAGGTGTTTGGTCCAGGTGATCATGATCGGCTGATTTCCATCCTCTTAGTCCATGCAGAAGAGATTTCTGAGATTTGTATTAGTTTTGTAGTTACTGAATCATTGTATAAGTCCCAAAATGGGACTATCATTAAGATATGAGAATTATTGCCCTGTCGACGCTTAAGACGTACTGGGAAGAAAATCCGGCTTATGCTGATGTTACAGAGCCAGTACTTGCGTGGTACAGGCATGTGTTGAAAGCTGATTGGGCGTCACCTGCCGAGGTCAAAGAGGACTTCAGGAGCGCCAGCATTCTCAAGGACGGCAGGGTTGTGTTCAATATTGCCGGCAACAAGTATCGGTTGGTGGTGTGGATTAACTACGCCTATAAGGTGGTATACATTCGCTTTCTCGGCACCCACACCCAATACGATAAGATCGATGCACAAAAAATTTAGTGCCTGAGAGTAGAGGTGAGAGGTAGACACAGTGGATATCAAACCTATCAGAATTGATGCCGACTACCGCGCGGCGTTAAAAGAGGTTGAAGGCCTGATGATGGCAAAGCCCGATACACCAGAGGGTGAAAAGCTGGACGTACTGGTTACACTGCTAGAGGCCTATGAACGCAAGAATTATCCGCTGGATCTTCCGGACCCGGTCGAAGCCATCAAATTCGAAATGGAGCAAAAAGGTCTTTCTGTAAAGGACCTGGAGCCAATGATCGGTAAAAGTAACCGGGTTTACGAGATCCTGAATCACAAGCGGACCTTAACGCTGAGTATGATCTGGAAACTCAACCAGCAGCTGGGGATACCGGCGGAGTCATTGATCAAGCCACCCCGGTAATTCTACCTGCCGACTATGGGTAAGCGATCCCACCCTAGTTGGTGTACGGTTTTATTAGACCACTACATAGACTTCATCCAGATCCTTCATGTTTACGCAGGCTTCGTGCAGTTCGTAGGCAGTGCCTGCCAACAGTATTCCAACTCCCAGGAAGGGGATGGCTTCTCCTGGGATAGCCGCGTCGCTGACAGCTGTAACTCGCTTGGTCCTGGCACTCAGCCGATTACCGAATTTCCTTGTCACGCCCTTGCGCTTTTTATGGCCTTGTTTTGCTGGGCAATCTTGTTCTGGAGGGCATCAGTGACAGTGGCGACTCCCGGGGCAGTGCTCACGAAGCCAAATACAGCAGCGTTGAAGGCAGATCTTATGAGAGTGAGCACATTGGTGGCGAGAAGGCCAAGGATGGTGCAGGTAAGTATCAGGCGTTTGGTCCAGGTGATCATGATCAATCGTTTTCCATTTTCTTCGAGCATGAAGTAGAGATTCCCATGTTCTGCGCTAGTTTTCGACATAGACGGAAAATGTAAGGGTTGTTGGCTGCGTATATGATGGTAATATACAAAAATGATTGATCTGGGTGAAATATCTGGCTTTGAGTGGGACTCGGGTAATTCGCGTAAGAGTGCTGATAAGCATGATGTCAGTCAGGCTGAGGCGGAGCAGTTGTTCTTTAACGCGCCGCTGCTTTTGCTGCCTGATACGAAGCACAGCCAGAAAGAACCCAGGTACCACGCCCTGGGCCAAACGGATAGTTTCAGAGCGTTGCATGTCACCTTCATTTTGAGGGAAGAAGGTACACTCATCCGAGTAATTTCGGCGCGCGATATGCACCGGAAGGAGAGAGCGGTTTATGAACAGAGCTAAGAAAATACCGAAATTTAAATCAGAGCAGGAAGAACGGGAGTTCTGGGAAATAAACGATTCAAGCGACTATGTCGATTGGTCAAAGGCCGAATCTGTGGCGCTGCCGAATCTGAAACCGTCCACAAAAACGATTTCGTTGAGGTTGCCGGAAGGCTTGCTGGATAGCATTAAGATCGAAGCCAACAAACGGGACATGCCGTATCAGTCCTTGATAAAAGCCTGGTTGGCAGAGGATGTAAAGGAAAGCCAGCAGCGATGATTGGTGTGACAAGCGCTACTCTTGGTTCTATTGACCTGCCGACTATAGATCACCAACCCCACCCATAAAATCGGCAGGTGCAGTCTCTATGGGTCCATGAATCTATAGGAAATGGTCCGCCTGGCAGAATACCCGTAACAGCCTGTTGGCTGTTACACCCCTGCGGGCTTCGGCGCTGCGCGCCTCGGTGCAAATTGCTTGCGCAATTTGTCGAAGCGAGGCGGCCCCCTTCGACCTGCCGCTTAGGAGTTGGAGAGAGGAGGCAGGTTGTCGCCAGTAAGGTGATGAAAAGGTAGTAGTTTTCCAGCGTGCATATTTAGGAATTGGTCCGCCTGGCAGAATTCGAATCTGCGACCTGCCGCTTAGGAGGCGGCTGCTCTATCCAGCTGAGCTACAGGCGGTTGAAGGGGAAGCGCGCATTATTCCTATTCGCCATGTCGAAGGCAAGTTATCGACGGGATTTTGATCCTGATCATGCTGCGAGTGTGTTTCCTGCCCGTCGCCTTGAAAAATCGGATTCCCGACCCTATTTCTTTATCCAGGACAGGACCAATCACACGAAAGGAGGTGTCGGATGTCTTTAGTACCACGTAGCAGTATGTTTGATATCGATCGTTTCTTTGGCGACAACTGGCCGCGTTCGGCCGATCGCGAAATGGGGGAGTTTTTTGCCCCGCGGGTGGACATCAAGGATGCGGATGATCACTTCGAGATCACCGCGGAATTGCCGGGCATTGCCAAGGAAGATATTCACGTCCATGTGAATGAGGGGATTCTCACCCTGGAGGCGGAGAGCACCCAGGAGGACAAGGAAGAGAAGGAGGGCAAGATCATTCGCCAGGAGCGGCGCTACGGCAAGTTTATGCGCAGCTTCAACCTCGGCAGTGATGTGCAGGAGGAGGATATCAATGCTTCTTTCAAGGATGGCGTACTGACCCTTAAGGCGCCCAAAATGGTCGAGAAGGCGCCCGCCAGGCGGCGTATCGAGATCGACTGATCTGTGCCCCTGGCCTTTTTCACAGGGCCAGGGTTCTTTCCGCCCCGCAGGTCGGCAAGAACGCCGAACGCGGGGCAGTTTGTTTTGAACTGATGTGGAGTAATGCATACCTCGCGGCGCAATGCCGCTCTCGGCTGATCGGCCGGGTCTATAATTCTCCAACACAAGTATAAGCAACGACCTCCTGGAGTCAGTATGGCGCTGAGAGTATCCGACCTGGTCAATGCCGACGCATCGCTGGTGAGCCGTCGTTGCTGGTCTGACCCGCAGGTATACGAGCTGGAAAAGCGCGGCATTTTCGGCAAGGCCTGGTTGTTCCTGGGGCATGAGTCCCAGCTGCCTGAACCCCGGCGACTTCGTGCAGGCCTATATGTGCGAAACGCCCATCATTCTTGCCCGTGGCGCCGACGGGAAGCTGCATGCCTCGATTAATAGTTGCACCCATCGCGGTTTGCCGGTTTGCCGCGCCAGTCATGGCAATGCCAAACGTTTTATCTGCCCCTATCACAGCTGGTCTTATACGGTGGAGGGGGACCTGGTCAGCATTCCGCAGGCCAGCGAGGTGCAAACCCAGCCGGACCTCGCCACCCTGGGTTTGAAGAAAGTGCCGCGGTTGGAGAGCTGGCGCGGCCTGGTGTTTGGCAGCTTCGACGAGGCGATCATGCCGCTGGAAGATTACCTGGGCGACATGCGTTTTTACCTCGACGCCTTCCTGGGGCGCTTTCCCGGTGGCATAGAATTTATCGGCTCGCCGCATCGCTGGGTGCTGGACGCCAACTGGAAGTTGCCCATGGAGAACCAGCTGGGCGATGTTAATCACGGTGCATTTCTGCATGCGGCGATCATTCCGCGCGAGGCGCAGAAGGTCATAGAGAAACTGGGCTATAGCGCGGTGACTGCGCCCGGGCACGGCGCTACCTTCAGGTTGATGCCCGAAGATGCGCCGGTGGAGGAGGTCGCCTGGGGCATGGAGGGGATGGGCGGCATTCTCGGTGGCGCCGAGGTTCAGGCCTATCTGAAAGAGGTGCAGGCACAGGCGGCGGAGCGGGTGGGCGACTTGCGCGCGCAGAATGAAGGGGCTGACCTATGGCATCTATCCTAATCTTTCTTTCCTCTGGTCAAATACGTCTTTCAAGGTGTCCCACCCGCGCGGCCCGGGCAAGGTGGAATACTGGTCCTGGGGCGTGGTACCTGCCGATGCGCCGGATGCCATCAAGCAAATCCTGCGCACCAACTACAGTTCCTTCTTCGGTCCTGGTGGGCTACTGGAGCAGGAGGACTCCGAGGTGTGGATGCAACAGTTTCGCGGTGCCAATATCGACTTTGCCGATGACCGGCCGTTTTTTTACGGTCTTGGCCTGGGCGAGGAGAAAGCCCATCCGGAATTGCCGGGCCTGGTCTCGGTGACCGCGAACGAGCACTACGCCAGGTACTTTTTCCAGCGCTGGCGTGATGCCCTGCAGGCAGTGGAGGGGGCAGCATGAGTGAGTTGTCGCTGGTGACCAGCCCCGAGGAGCAGCGCGCCCTGGAACGATTCTACTTTCACGAGGCCAGGCTTTTGGATGCGCGCCAGTATCAACAGTGGCTGCAACTGTTGAGCCCCGAGATACGCTATACCGTGCCGGCGCGGACCAATGCGGCCGTCGATAACCGGCAGCGCGGGCAGGAAGATATGATCAGCGTGGAGCACGAACTGGAGCGCAGCCAGGGCATGGGGCTGCCCCTGCGCGAGGAGCAATACGTGCACCTGATGCTGCGCGTGGAGCGGGCATACAAGGTCAACTCCTGGGCAGAGAACCCGCCAGCCCGCACCCGCCGCCTGGTGGGTAATGTGGAGCTGATGGCGCGGGATGGCCAGGAACTGTCCATACTGAGCAACTTTCACCTGTTCTTCGCCAGACCCGGCAGCCGTGACTTCCTCTACTGTGGCCAGCGCCGGGATCGCCTGCTGGCAGAAGGCGATGGCTTTCGCATTCTGCGGCGTGAGGTGGTTCTGGATTACGCCGATATCGACTACCCGACGGTGGGTCTGCTGTTCTGAGGGGGTTTTCATCGCCGGTGCTTGCATTCAATGCCTGCTCGTATCAATCTAACGGACTTGGGCGCAGCCATCCCGGCTGCGCAGGTGTAACAGCATACGCTGAGGGTGAGTTGTGTTGCGGTATCGGGCCAGACTTGCGGTCTTCGCCTTCTTAGTCCTCTGCGGGTCGTCAGCAATGGCCCTGCCCGCGAAAGCCCAGGAAGTGTCGGCCTATCGTGACGACTATTCGTCCGCCGTGCGGGCCATCGACCGCGGCCAATGGACCGAGTACCAGAAGCTGCGGCCAGGACTCGATGATTATCCGTTGGCGGTCTATCTCGACTACCGGCAACTCAGTCGTCAGGTGAGCAAGGTGCGCCCGGCAGACGCGCGGCGCTTTATCAGCGTGAGCGAAGATACGCCGCTGCCCAATCGCTTCCTGTCAGTCTACCTGCGCCAGGCAGGCAAGGATCAGCGCTGGGAAGACTTCCTTGCCGTCATGCCTGACGAGCCCAACAGCATAGATCTCAAGTGCTATTACTTCCGCGCGGTGCTGGCACAGGGTGACAAGCTGGCCGCCTGGGAGGGTGCCGAGCGTCTCTGGGTGCACGGGGAATCGCGGCCCAAGCAGTGTGACCCATTGTTCAACGCGTGGTTGCAGGCTGGCCAGATCAGCGACGAGGTGGTGTGGGCGCGGATGCTCAAGGCCTTTGACGCCCGCGAGCGCTCGCTGATGACTTACGTGGCCGAAGGGCAGTCGCCGAGTTGCAGCCCTGGGCGGAAAGCTGCTGGCGGTGTATCGCAACCTGCCAGCCTGCGCGACCAGTCGCTGCCGGCGAACAACCCTTATTCGGCGGAGATCGCCAGCCACGGCCTCGCCTACCTGGCGCGTTACAACCCGGCCCAGGCAATGGATTACTGGCAGCGGTTCAGCACCGAACTGACCTTCACCGCGGCAGCAGCAACAACAGGTCGAGTATGCCATCGCCCTGCAGAGACTGTTTCACGAACCGAGGCCAACCTGGACCCTGGTTACCCGGTGCGCTGGCGCGGCTGCAGGAAGACAAGCTGGTGGAGATTCGCCTGCGCTGGGCGCTGCGCGAACAGGACTGGGACGCACTCTGCACCACGTTGCCCCTGTTATCGAATGAGGGTCGCGAGAAGGCGGTCTGGCGCTATTGGCAGGCGCGCTACTTCGGCGCAGACAGGTGAGGAGGCCCGGCGCCAGGGCGATTCCTGCAGGTGCTGGCCGGCGAGCGGAGCTATTACGGGTTTCTCGCGGCGGACCGACTGGGAAGGCCTACGCCTTCAACAACCGGCCGCTGGTGTTGCAACCAGCCGGCACTGAGGGCTTGCGCCAGCTGCCGGCCGTGCGGCGTATTGGGGAATTGAATTACCACGAGCGCCGAGGCGTGGCCCACTCCGAGTGGTTCAAAGTGCTGCAGGACACCGACGATACAGACCAGCATCAGCAATTGGCCGCAACTGGCGGCAGAGCAGGGCTGGCATCGTATGGCGATTGATGCCGCCAGCCGGGCCAAGGCCTGGGATGCACTGGACGTGCGTTTTCCTACGCCCTACCAGAACACATTCCAGCGGTACGCCAGTCTGCAAAAAGGTGCCCGGCACCGAGTTGATGGCCATCGCGCGCAGGGAGAGTGCGTTTTTCCCCGAGGCGCGCTCCCCGGTGGGGGCGCGCGGTTTGATGCAGGTGATGCCCGCGACCGGCAAGCAGGTGGCCTCAAGCCTGGGCCGGCCCCATACGCGCGAGGAGCTGTACCAGGTGGAGCACAATGTGCTGCTGGGCAGCGCCTACTACCGCCAGTTACTGGATCGCTTCAAGGGCAACCGGGTGTTTGCCCTGGCCGCCTATAACGCCGGGCCCCATCGGGTTGATCGCTGGCGCAACAAGCAGGGCGAAGGACTGCCGGTGGAGCTCTGGGTCGAGACCATCCCCTATCGTGAAACCCGCAACTATGTGCAGGCCGTGCTGTCCTACAACGTGGTGTTCCAGTACCAGATGGGCGATACTGGCAGCCTGCTCAGCGCCGAGGAACGCGCGCGCTCTACTAGTCGGCCAGTCATACCGCGAAAGGAAACAGAACTTATGCAGGACACCCGTCCGCTTTTGTTGCAAAGTGATTTCCCGCCTCTCACGCGTTTGGGAGCTGGACACCCTGCAGGTCAACCTGGGTTACTGTGCAACCTCAGCTGTGTGCACTGCCATGTCAACGCGGGCCCCAGCGCACAGAGCTGATGGATGCCGCAACCGTGGACCTGGTGCTGGAGGCTGGCGGACACGCTGGCGGTCAGCACCCTGGACCTGACCGGCGGCGCGCCGGAGCTGAACCCGCATTTCCGCCACCTGGTGGCGCGCGGCGCGAGCGCTGGGCTGCGGGTGATAGACCGCTGCAACCTCACCATACTGTTGGAGCCGGGCCAGGAGGACCTGGCTGAGTTTCTGGCCGAGCAGCAAGTTGAAGATCATCGCCTCGCTGCCCTGTTACCTGGAAGAGAACGTGGAGCAGCAGCGCGGCAAGGGCGTCTACGACGACAGTATTCGCGCCATCGCCTGCTCAACGCACTGGGCTATGGCCGCGACCCGGCGCTGCAGCTCAACCTGGTCTACAACCCGGTAGGGCCGGTGCTGCCGCCGCCGCAGGCGAGCCTGCAGGCAGGATTACCGGCGCGAGCTGGGCGAGCGTTTTGGTATCCGTTTCAACCAGCTGTTTACCATCACCAATATGCCGATCAGCCGCTTCGGCGCGGTATTGCTGGCCCAGGGGCAGTATGTGGAGTATATGGGCTGCTGCGCGACAATTTCAGCCCGGACAACCTGGCGGCGTTGATGTGCCGCACGCCTGGTCAGCGTCGACTGGCAGGGCTATCTCTACGACTGCGATTTCAACCAGATGCTGGACTTGCCGGTGCTGGCCAGCGCGGGCCGTCCGCACTATGCGCGACCTGTTGCAGGCGCACCGACGTTAGCGGCAACCCGGTATTGCACCGGGGAGCACTGCTATGGCTGCGCAGCGGGGCAGGGCAGCAGTTGCGGTGGCGCGCTGGAGCGTTGATGCCGGCCCAGCGTGCAGTTTTGTTATTCCGGTACTCAATGAAGCAGGCGCAGATCGCTGATCTGCTCAGTACGCTGCGCCAGCGTTATCCCGGCTGCCGAATTGCTGGTGGTGGATGGCGGCAGCGAAGATCGTCACCGTGCAGCAGGCCATGCCCTTGTGTGACCATTTGCTGCACAGCCCGGCGGGCCGGGCCCTGCAGATGAATCGGGGGGCGGGCGAGGCGTCCGGCGACTACTTGTTTTTCCTGCATGCGGACAGCCTCCCCGGTGTGAGCGCGGCCAGACTGGCGGCTTACCTCGAGCGCAGACCCCTGTGGGGCTTTTGCCGCGTGCGGCTCAGTGGCATCGCATGGTCATTGCGCGTTATCAGTCGCTTTATCAATTGGCGGTCGCGCCTCACCGCGAGTCGGCAACCGGCGACCAGATGCAGTTTATCAGCGCGGAGCTGCCTGCGCCGCTTCGGTGGCTTCGACGAAATACCGCTGATGGAGGACGTGGCCTGATGTAAGCGGCTGCGCCGCGAGCTAGCCGCCACTAATGATTGCCGAGCCGGTGCTCACCTCCAGCCGACGCTGGGAGGAGCAGCGGCGTGATGCGTACGGTATTGCAGATGTGGGCGTTGCGTCTGGGCTATGCGTTGGGCGTATCCCCGGCCAGGCTGTGGCGGCATTATTATGGCGGCCAGTCGGAGCATGCATCGCGAGACGCTGCTGTCATACAGTTTGCCCGCGCGCCGGTGCCCGGCCAGGTGAAAACGCGATGATGCCGCCAGTGCTCAGCGCCGAAGCAGGCCTGCGAACTGCACCGTGAGCTGGTGCTGTGGACCAGTCGCAGTCGCTGGTGTCAGCCAGGCTGGGGCCGGTGGAGCTGGCGGTGGCGGGGAGCACCGCCATCCGCTGTTCCGGCAGTGTTTGCAGCTGGGGTTGCGGCGGTCACACGCAGCGGGGCGAGGACCTCGGTGAGCGTATGCACAATGCCTTGCAGCGCGGGTCTGTGCGCTATGATCGAGGTGCTACTGGTGGGCAGTGATTGTCCGCAACTGGTCGCTGACTACCTGGCCCGTGCGGTGGCGGCGCTGCGATAGCGCAGCGCTGGTGCTTGGGCCCGCGATCGATGGCGGCTATGTGTTGATCGGTGTGTCGGCAGATAGATCGGCGCTGGTTCGAGGGCATTCAGTGGGGCAGTGCAGACGGTTTACGCCCAAACGCTGGCGCGGCTTGCGACGAGCAGGCTCGACTGGCAGGCCTTGCGACTGTGTTGCAGGACATCGACCGGCCGGAAGACCTGGCCCGCATGGGCACAGCGCGACCTTGGATTGCGGGTGACTGGCAGGCAGCCTCCCGTATTCAGGCCAGGGCCATTTCCCCGGTGCGCCGGCCGTTTTCTTCCTTGGCCAGGCCGGCTCGCTGGTACAGCAACCAGGCGATTGCAGTGCAATAGCTCAGGTTGGTCTGCAACTCGCTGTCCGGGTCGCTCAGGAATGCCCGCTGGCTGGCCAGCCCCCGCACCCTGCTCGCCATGTCCGGATTGAAGGCCAGGTAGCGGTCCCACAGGTCGCGGTGTTGTGCCGCGGTGATGTGGAACAGGCCCAGGCCGTCGTTGCGTGCGGAGAAAAGCCCCAGATCGGGGGCGTCGATTGCGGCGTCGAGCAGAAAGATTCTCGCATGCCGGCGTCCATGTTCCCAGATATTTGAGGGTAGGTCGTATGACCTGGTCTCTCAGGTGTTCTGCGGTAACGTACATAGCCACTGCCTCGCAGGGAGTTCAAATCCGTCAGATACTGCTATTTCACTTATGGTTGTTGTCGTGGCCCGGTTATTATCGCACGGAGATACTATCCCAGTTCCTTGCAGTTTCGCGCTCACTGCGCACTTTTTAACACAAGAAAAAATAAAATCCAATAAAAATAACGTGTTGCGAGGGTTAATTAATAAATATTTCGGGAAAGGGTTGTAACTGGGGCATCAATGGAACCTGCGCGCACAAAAAAGGCGACACATCTTCCATTAATGTCGCCTAAATATGCGATTAAAATCGCCTAATGTTCTATAAAAGTGTCAGCCGCCAGCCAATTTTACCGTATAACCGCGATTTTCAAGTTCGATTTTGATCACTCCGCGCTGGTCACCCTGTATTTCGATGTCGTTGCCTTTCAATGCACCGCCTACACCGCATTTTTGCTTCAGTTCCCGGGCCAGGGTCTTCAATTCAGCGCCGGCCAGCGGCAGGCCGCGCACGATAGTGACCGCCTTACCGCCGCGGCCCTTGGTTTCCCGGTGTAGCCGTATCACGCCGTCACCGGTGGCAGCCGGCCGGTCTTTGCCGCAGACGCAGTCGGCTACCGGACGGTGGCACTGTGGGCATAGTCGACCGCCGTCGGTACTGTATACCAACCGCTGCGCTGAATTTTTTCGTTTGCTCATGCCTCTGCCGTGTTAATCCGCCAAGCGGGCAAGTATATTAGCGCGCTGCGTGGGTTCAAACCCCGTTGTTTGGCAAAGTGGCGGGCAAAGTGTTGAACAAGGTATCGAGCAAGATGAAAGATGTAGAGAGACTGGAGCAACAATTGGTCGACCTGCAAAGCCAGATGGCGTTTCAGGATGACGCGGTGGCGGTGCTCAACGAGGCCGTTGCCAGCCAGCAGCAGGAGATTATCCTGCTGCGTCAGCAATTGACGCTGCTCAAGCAGCGCCAGGACGAGCAGAGTGCGCGGCTGGACCGGGGGGCGACGGCGAGATGGTATCGCTGGAAGATGAAAAGCCTCCCCATTATTGAGCACCCCGCATTCGCCCGCTGTAATAAAAGCAATATCGAAGAAAGCACAGGAGTCGATGTATGGCAGAAGCACAGAGTAAAGATACGCCGGAGCAGGCAGCGTTCAGGGAGAAGGCAAAGGCCTGGATAGCCGCTAACCGGCCCGCCGAGCCGCCGGTGCGACTGCCGCTGACGCCGCTGGAGATAATGACCCAGGAGCAGCTCAGTTACCTGCAGGCCTGGCAGAAGGATGCCTACGATGCGGGTCTTATCGGCTGCGACTATCCGGTAGAAGTGGGCGGCGGCGGCATGACCGACTGCCAGCGCGTTGCCAATGAAGAAATGGTGCGCGCGCGCACGCCTTACCTGCCCAATGTCATTGGTCTGGGTATGGCGGCTCCTACTGTGTTTTACCACGGGCAGGAAGAACTCAAGCAACGCCTGTTGCCGCGCCTGTTCTCCGGCGAGGACATCTGGTGCCAGGGCTTCAGCGAACCCGGCGCGGGTTCAGACCTTGCCAGCGTGCAGACCTTTGCCGAGAAAAAGGGCGACAAGTGGGTCATCAATGGTCACAAGGTCTGGACATCCCTGGCCCACTTTGCTGAGTGGATGATCATCCTCCTGCGCACCGACAAGTCGGTCAAACACGACGGCCTGTCCTATTTCGTGGTGCCCATCCGTTCCGCGCTGGGCAAGGGGGTCACGGTGCGCCCGCTGATTAAAATGACCGGCGAAACCGGTTTTAACGAGGTGATTTTCGAAGACCTGGAAGTGGACGACAGTTATCGGCTGGATGAACTGGGCAAGGGGTGGCAGGTAGCGATGACCACACTGCTGCATGAACGCGGCGCCGGTGAACTGGTGACGCCGCGCTCCGGTGGTATGACCAACAAGTCTTCGCACATCACCAGCTCCGCCGCCCTCATCAAACTGGCCCGGGCAACACCGCGCAACGGTGCCACTGCGGCTGATGACCCCCTGCTGCGCGACCGCATCATGCAACAGGCGATCCGCGAGGCGGGTATGGCAGCCAACCAGCGCCGTACCCGCGTGACTGCGCTGCAGGACCACCCCATGCGCCTGCCCCTGCAAAACAAGCTGCTGATGAGCGAGATTTCCCAGGACACCTCAGGGCTGGCCATGGAGATAGAAGGCGCGGCGAGTTCCCTGTACCTGGCCGACCCCAATGCCCCCGACGGCGGGCAGTGGCCCATGGCTTACATGAATTCCTTTGGCTTCACTATTGCCGCCGGTACCAGCGAAGTACAGCGCAATATCCTCGGCGAGCGCGTGCTCGGCATGGCCAAATCCAAGTAGGGAGACAGAAGATGGCACAACCAGACGATTTTGGCTTTACCGAAGAAGCGGCCTTGCTCAAGGCCTCGGCACAGAAGTTTTTCAGCGAGCACTTTACGGCTGGCACCCTGCACGCTTTGGTGGCCGCAGACCCGTCGCCCGATCGTGCACCCGCGGTGCAATGGGATCAGGGAGCTCTGGCAACAGATGGTTGAGCTGGGCTGGAGCTTACTGGCAGTGCCCGAGGCGCAGGGCGGGGTGGGCATGCCGCTGGTCGGCGTGGCCGGGCTGATAGAAGAGTTGGGCAAGGCTGGCTTCCCCTGTCCCTTGCTGTCCACGCTGTCCGCCAGTTACGTGCTGGCTGCCTGCGGTGAGCAGGGGCACAGTGCCCTGGAGGAGATCGCAGCGGGAGAAACCGCTGCCCTGGCCCTGAGCAATGCCGCGGGGTCGTGGTTGCCGGCGGAAACGCCAGTATCCGCTGATGGCGGGAAATTGAATGGTACGGCGTATTTTGTGCAGGATGCGGGCAAAGTCAGTCGCCTGCTGGTTTGCGCCCAGTCGCCGCAGGGCTTGGCGCTTTATTGGGTCGCTGCCGATGCGCCGGGCGTGCAGCTGACTCAGGACGCCATTGTCGACCTGACCCGCGACCAGGCCCATATCGCCTTCAATAATGTTGAGGCGGTGCCGCTGACAGCGGCGGCGCAGCAGGCAATGGACGCCGCCTTGCCCGCTATCTGGACCCTGCACGCGGCCGATATGGTTGGCGCCGCTGAATGGCAACTGCAGACCACTGTGGAGTACGTGAACCAGCGGCAGCAGTTTGACCACCCACTGGGCTTTTTCCAGGCGGTGAAGCACCCGTTGGTGAACGTGATGGTTGCCATCGACCAGGCCAAGTCGCTGGTCTATAACGCTGCCTGTGCAGTCGATTGTGAGCCGGAAAAAGCCCGCCAGGCCGCCCATATGGCGCAGGCATCGGCCAGCGATATGGCCGCGTTTGCCAGTGGCCGTTCAGTGCAGTGCCACGGCGGCATCGGCTTCACCTGGGAGTGCTATGTGCACTTGTTCTTTAAACGCCAGAAGCACAGCGAGATGTTGTGGGGCGACGCAGTGTGGCATCGCGCCAGGCTCGCGGAAATACTGATAGACGCTGCGGCATAAGACGGCAGCTCGGGGAAAGATATGAGTTGGAAGACGGCTACCCTGGTCCTGATCGCCCTGCTGGGCGGACTGACGGTATTGTTCAAGATCGCCACGCGTGTGCCACAGCCACCGGAGCACCAGGTGTTTATCAATGGTGAAGTGCTGACCATGGACGCGCAGAACCGTGTCGCCGAAGCGATTTCCGTGCGCGGTGAGCGTATCGAGCTGGTGGGCAGCACGGATGAGATTATGGCCCTGGTGGAGGACAATACCGAAGTCAACGACCTGCGCGGGCGCACGTTGCTGCCGGGCTTCGTGGATGCCCACGGGCATTTCCCCGGTTCGGGTATGAGTGTGATCTCCGCCGACCTTACCAGCCCGCCGGTGGGTGACAAGTTGCGCATGGCGGACGTGCTGGACGCGCTGCGCGCGCGGGCGGCGGTCACTGACCCCGGTGAGTTGGTCAGCGGCTTTGGCTACGATGACACGCTGCTGGCGGAGCAGCGCCACCCCACCCGTGCGGAACTGGACAGTGTTTCAACGGAGCACCCGGTGGTGGCGACCCATGTATCCGGGCATATGGTGGTGGCCAATAGCCGTGCCCTGGCCCTGGTGGGGATCACCGCGGAAACGGAAGACCCCGTGGGCGGTGTTATCGGGCGTAGGCCCGGCTCCCGCGAGCCCAACGGGCTGCTGGAAGAGACCGCGCGCATGGAACTGATGATGTACATGCAGGACATGGGGCTGCGCCAGGTCTACGGCATGATGAAGTCGGCGGCGGTGGAATATGCCCAGGTGGGCGTCACTACTGCGCAGTCCGGCGGTACCTCGCCGATGCTGGCCAGGGGCCTGCTGTTGTTCAGCAAGCTCGGGCGTTATTCCCCAGCGCCTGGTGGTGTTTGCGTTCGATACGGAGTTTGCCGAAGCGCTGCGCAGCGGTGAGTTCGATGCGCAGGAATACAGCAGCGACCGGGTAAGCATGCAGGCGGTGAAACTGGTTGCCGACGGCAGCATCCAGGGGTACACGGGCTACCTGAGCCACCCCTACCACGTGCCGCGCGACCCCGCCGATGCCGAGTATCGCGGTTACCCGGCAATTCCGCGTGACGAACTGTTTGCGCGGGTGGAGCGCCTGCACAAGGCGGGCTACCAGTTGGCCATTCACGGCAATGGTGACGAGTCCATTGAGGATATTCTCGACGCCTTCGAAGCGGCACAGCGAGCCTACCCGGTAGACGATCCGCGGATGATTCTTATCCACTCACAAATGGCGCGCGAGGACCAGGTTGCGCGCATGAAGGCACTGGGCGTGACGCCCAGTTTCTTCTCCGCGCATACCTACTACTGGGGCGACCGCCATCGGGATATTTTCATGGGACCCGAGCGGGCAGCGGCAATGAGCCCGGCGCGCTGGGCCCAGGAACAGGGTCTGCGCTTCAGTTCCCACATGGATACCCCGGTGACCCCCATGCTGCCCCTGCAGGCCGTTTGGAGCCAGGTTCACCGGCTCAGCTCTGGTGGCGACGTGATTGGCCCTGAGCAGCGTATCGACGTGATGTCTGCCCTGCGAGCGGTGACGATTGACGCGGCCTGGCAGGTTTTTCAGGAGGACCGTATAGGCTCCCTGGAGCCGGGCAAGCTCGCCGATATCATTGTGCTCTCTGGCAGTCCCCTGGCGGAGCCGATGGCAATGCGTGACCTCAAAGTAGAGCGCACACTGGTAGGTGGAGCGACAATCTTCAAGCGTTTCTGAGACGCCCGTTGGGTTGCATCCAGGCATTGCGTCACGCAATTTAGTCTCTGGCGTTGCCAGCGGCCCGGCATTCGGATATAAATGTACAAACGGCACAAGCGATCGCAGTGCTTATGCTGTTTGCATCCGAACGGAGGACCCAAACAGCAGCCCATGTACCGTTACAGCGTAGACAGAGCCGTTACCTATACCTCGGAAGATATCGTCCTGTTCAGGGAGAGCCCCTTTGCCGCCTGGATGGAGCGCCTCACGCTGGAAAACCCTGACCACGGCATTGCCCCGGACGCCTATTCGCCACCTGCGCACGGTTACGTGCAGCGACAGGACGAGTTGGCCGCTACCCTGCGTGATGAAGGCAAACATGTGGCACTGATTGACTGGGACGCCGAAGAGCCGGTGCGCCGGTCTGCGACCCTGGATGCAATGCGGCGCGGTACCGATTACATCGTCAACGGGCAATTGGCCCTGGGGCCACTCTCCGGCGCGGTTAACCTGCTCATGCGTACCAGCGGCTATTCGCAACTGGGCAATTATCTTTATATCCCCTGTGATACCCAGGCGAAAACCACACTTAACTCGGCTTTCAGGCTTTGCTTCCTGGCCGACTTGTTGCACAGCCTGCAGGGACAGTTGCCACCGCAAATGCTGGTGATTCGCGGCGACGCCGACTTGCTCCCCCTGCGCACTGAAGATCACATCTATTGCTACAGGGCAGTGAAGCAGCGCTTCATGACGGCCATGCGTGATTTCCGTAAGCACCTCATGCCTGACCCTGCAGAGTCGTCGCACTTCGGTCGCTGGTCGGCTTGTGCCCATGAAACGCTGAAACAACGCGCGCTGAGGGAAGAGCAGGCGTTGGCCATTCAGGAGGGCAGGGAGGCAGATCTTCCAGGCCTTGACCTGGCCACGGTGGCGGCGGCAGAGGAGTTATCAAGCAACACGGTACAGCCCCAGCCAAGGATAGCCGCCAGGGGAATACCGGTGGGGGACACGCTCGCCGCACAGGCGCGTCGGCTGCAGAAGAAGGCGAGCTCCCATGACCGGGACGATGACGCCCTGGGTGCGCCGGCACCCGGCGGAGCCGTGCTGGATGCGGCGCTGGAGAACCTGGAGTTTATCGGTAGCAGTGGTTCCGCCCCGCGGATCGGTGGCGGTGGTGCGGCCCGGGCTGTGGACCAGAACAGCCATTATCAGGTGATGCACGATAACGTGATGCAAACGGCCCCGACCCTTGCCGAGGCGTCAACGGCTGAGTTGGCGCGTCCGCAAGCCCCATCGCAGGCACGATCCTCCGCAGCACCGGAGCAGTCAGGCGGTTTTGTTGCTGAGCCCGAGTCAATACCCACGCCCAGGTTGAATACGCACAGCCGCGAATTTGAGGTGGACTGTATAGACGATTCAGACTACCAGTTGCCAGCTGCTTCAGTTGACACGGGGCCTGCGTTGTACTCGAGTGGGTCAGCAGAAACGACGGTTTCGGCCTCGACGCCGACCTCAACCCCAATCTCAGCCTCAACCCCAACCTCAAACGCCCCCCGCGGCGAAACGACGGGTACAACGCGGCCCTTTTCCAGCAGTCTCAATACCAGTAATTTCCCCGAAGAAAGCCGCTAGCTGCTAGCGCAACTGCGCAAAGCAGTTGCGCACCTCGGCGAGGAAGACCTCTGGCTGTTCAAACGCGGCGAAGTGGCCTCCACGTTCCAGTTCATTCCAGTGAATGATGTTGGTGTATCGGGTTTCTGCCCAGCGTCGGCTCGCGCGAAAGATTTCCCGGGGGAACACAGAGCAGCCGACGGGCATTTCGATGGGTGCCAGATTGGGCGTCCTGAAGCTCTCCCAATACAGCCTGGCGGAACTTGCGGCGCAATTGTTGAGCCAGTACAGCATGACGTTATCGAGCATTTCATCCTTGTCCAGTGCGTTCTCAGGGTGCTTTACACCCTCTTTCTCACAATCCGTCCAGGCATAGAATTTTTCGATGATCCAGGCCATTTGCCCCACCGGAGAATCCGCTAAACCGTAGCCCAGCGTCTGCGGCCGGGTTGACTGTTGCTTGGCATAGGCTGAGTCCCATTCATTGTAAAAGGTCATGTCCTCGAGCGCGGCTTGTTCCATCGGTGTTAGCTGATCCAGGGTCTCCGGGCTCGGGGCGACAATAGGCATATTGATATGAATGCCTTTGCAGTGAGCCGTTTCACTTTCGGCAATGCACTGGGTGACCATTGACCCCCAGTCGCCACCCTGGGCAACCCAGCTGTCGTAGCCAAGCCTGTTCATGAGTTGGCCCCACAGACGAGCAATGTTCTGCACGGACATACCCGTCGCGGTGGGTTTGGCGGAGAAACCGTAACCTGGCAGTGACGGCGCCACCACATGGAACGCGTCAGCGGCATCACCGCCGTGTTTTTCCGGTTCTGCGAGTGCATCAATAATCTTGTGAAACTCAATCACCGAGCCCGGCCAGCCGTGGGTGATGATGAGGGGAAGGGCGTGACTGTGCGGACTGCGTCGATGGATAAAGTGGATATCCAGCCCTTCCAGTTCCGTCATAAAGTTAGGCCAGCTGTTGAGCCTGGCCTCGCAACGCCGCCAGTCATATTTATGCAGCCAGTACTCAGCCAGTTCACGGGTATAGTCCAGTGGCATGCCCTGTTCCCAGCCTGCACAGGTCTGGGCGTCGGGCCAGCGCGTCGCCCCAAGGCGTTGGCGCAGATCGTCCAGTTGCACGTCTTCAATGGCTATGGTGAAAGGCCTTACTGCGTCTGTCATTATGGTTCTCCTGATGCTCATTTTGGGCAATGGTGCCAGCGGCGAAAAACGAGGTGGCAGAATAACCCGTGGTAGGGTTAGAATGCCAAGAGTGAAATAAGAATGTGAACTAGCACTTTCATCATAACGTACTAGAATAGTGGTCAGTGTAGGCAGACAGGCAAAAGTCCCAGTGTCCGTCGAGCAGCAAAAGAATCGCATTAGCGTAAACAGGGGAAACCGCGACTAACCTATGTCGTTGAACATTCGTCCATTAGCCATTCGTTCCGGTGAGGTGCTCAGCTATGGTGCTGGCATAGTGCTTACCGGGTTTTTCGCTGTGCAACTTGCACAGGGCGAGGTGGAGCGTCAGGGCGCAATTTCGGCGTTCGAAAATCAGATGTTGCTTGCATCCAGTGCTGCGCCGGCGGATCCCGTGGCACAGGAGATCGGTCAAGCGTCCCCCCCGGCCGCTGAAGGTAAGTTCAGCATTGATGAACAACCCGATACCTCCCTCTGGGCGCCCGGGCGCATTGCCGACTACCAAAAGAGCCTGACCGCCGATCTTCCCCCCATCCTTGGCGTGTTGGAAGTGCCTTCGGTTGATCTTGCCGTGCCCGTCTACCAGACGGCCTCGGAACTGGTGATGGACAGGGCCGCCGGTGTGATCGATGGTATGGCTTACCCACACGAGGGCGGCAATATCGGCATCTCCGGGCATCGCGACGGCTACTTCCGTGCGCTAAAGGATGTTAAGGTTGGCGACCAGATCGTGTTGCAGACCCTGGAAGGCGAGAAGCGCTTCACGATTGAGGCCACCACCGTGGTCGAGAAAACAGATACTCACCTGCTCAAGGATACCCGTGAGCAGACGGTGACTCTGGTCACCTGTTACCCGTTTTATTTTGTCGGGCATGCGCCCCAGCGATTTATCGTTACCGCGTCACTCGACACAACATATGTCAACCAAAACTAAGGAGGATTTGACATGCAAAAGAAGATGGCACTAGCAGTAGGTATGGCCCTGTCACTGTCAGCGGGTTCGCTGATGGCGCAGCAAACCAATAGCGTAGGCGCAGTTGAGACTGATGCGGTGACTTGTGCAGACCTTAACTGGTCAGCAGAGGTTCTCGCGAACAATCCTGACATTGGTGAGTCATGCCAGAGTGTATTTGAGAAAAACGGTGAGCTCTATGCCAAGAGCACAGTCGAAGTAGTGCGCGTGCGTGGCAACCGGATGACTTTCCGTCCCTTGCACACTGACGGTACCATGGGTGACAGCCGTTCCATGCAGCTCGACAGCTCATGGCGCGCTGAAATCGGTGGCCGTAGCTACCGTGCCAGCGACCTGATGCGTGGACAGCAGTTGAACGTGTATATCCCTCAAGACCGCTTTGCACTCGCAGTCCAGGATGCGGATGGTCCCGATGAAGCAGACCTGATTGTGATCGAGGAAGAAGTCGTCGAAATGCCGACAACCGCTTCTCCCCTGTTCCTGATTGGCGCTGTAGGCGGTGCCTTCCTGGCGCTGGGCGGTATGCTTACTGGTATTCGTCGCCGCTTCTCCTGAAGCTCGCGCTGAATAACGAAAGGGGCCGCAAGGCCCCTTTTTTTAGGCTCTTCGCGCATTAGCGTGGTGGAGCAAGTGAATGCTCCAGGGTGCTAAGCGGACATCACTGAATCGGGGTATAGCCTCCCTGGTTGGAAACAAACCCCCACGCCCTTGGGGCTTACCCCATCCAGCGGCCTCCCTCCATTTCGACTCGACTATCCATTACCTAAACTCCCGTGATGCTCCAAAGCCGTCGGGAAGTGCCTGAACAGCCCGTCTTATACACTCGTCCCTCCGGGATTCCCTCACTCGGTCACGAGCCATAAAGCGCTCGCTGTCTCGCCTCTCCTTCGGCGCGCATTTGCAACGGATGATTTCAGCCGCTTCACCGACTCCTCACCAGAGGCGGTAATGGTGCCATAGGATCGATCATGTGGCCTCACCGCTCTGGGAGGGCGGTGAAGCGGCTGAAATATCCGTTGCAAATACCCGCCGAAGGAGAGGCACGAGACAGCGAAGCTTTTCTGGCTCGTGACCGAGCGAGGGAACCCCGGAGGGGCGGGTGTATAAGACGGGATTTCAGGCACTCTCGCGACGGCTTGGAGCATCACAGGGAGTATAGGTAATGGATAGTCGAGTCGAAATGGGAGAAGGCCGCTGTGAATCGTGGTAAGCCCCCGGAAGGGCGTCAAAGGGGGTTCGATTCCTACCGGGAAGGCTATACCCCGATTACAGTGTGTCCGCTTGCAACCTGGAGCATTCACTTGCTGCCTCCCCGCTAATGCGCGAAGAGCCTTTTTTTATGTCTGTTCTGGTGTTATTCAGGCGTAGTTCCCTGCCTGAGTCAGTCCTCTACCCAGACCTTCCGCAGGGGTTCGCCGAAGTCATCGTAGATCACCTTGCGTCTTGGTTGCGGCAAGCGTGAACGCTTGCGCGGAGTGCGGGCCTTGCGTTTTGCCTGCCGGCGCGCCTCGATGGCGGCCACCACGTGCGGGACCAGCGTGCGCCGGGTCTTGGGTTCGACGAATAGCGTGCGATTGAGAAACAGCGGTGGGTCACTGGGGTCTTTGCCGCTGATACCACGAGGCACGTTCTCTACCTCGCCGCCTTGCTTGAGAAAACGCTGGGTCTCACGCTCCAGTTCGGCCCTGATGTCTGCTTTGGATACGGTTTTCTTCACGGCGCCGGACAACCTCTGCTGCCTTCACAGCTAATTGGCAAACTACCAGTATAACCGGCGAGTAGAAGAATTAAAGCGCAGTAGATTGCAGGAACTGGCGGCGGCGCTGCGCAGCGTTACCAGTCGCTTGCAGAACGACCTGTCCATCGTTAATCGTAATGCCCAATTGGCGCAACAGGGGTTCAAACTCCGGCAGCCGTTCCGACTGACGCATGCGCTGGTAAAGTTCTGCAAAAACAGGCTGTTTATGGCCCGCGTCCATGGCTTGAATCATCTGGCTCACGGATAGCGCGTCCCGCGCGCAGCATTCGTTGAGCGCCAGCAGCGCATCGTCCAGGGAGAAGGTGCCGGTGCTGTTAGCGCGCAAGCGGATGTCAGCTGCGAGAAAATACCAGGCACCACTCCAGTAGACCCGCATGTAGCCGCCACTGCTACGCATTTGCCTGTTGACCTCAATGAGCGGCATGCCGTCAAAGCGTGAGTCTTCCCTGCCGCGCACGAGGCCGGCATATAAACGCTGCCACATTTCCTGTTCGCTGATCAGTCCGGCCCTGGCCTGCAGCAGGTTCTGGTAATAAGTAGCCAGTCCCTCGCTGAACCAGGTATCTCCCCAGCCGCGGTAGGGCAGTAGCAGGTGGGCAATTTCATGGTAGCCCGTCCACTGGGCAAGCAAATCGCTGGCGTCGGTGTTTTCAACGACATAGAATTTGACCGTATCGACAGTGCCACGATCGACCTGCGCCCAGGGAATAGGGTCGTCGGCGCTGCCGGAAGCGGCCTCCACTTTTATTGCCCAGCGTTCGCGTGGCCAGTAGCCGTACACCAGGGTCAGGCTTTGCGCCAATTGCTCTGCCCAGGTGATGACCTGCTCGCGCCCATGCGCTGAAAACCCCGAACCAATCTGCACCGCCAGCCTGCGACCATCTTCATCATAGAGCGTATGTTCGGCGGGGGCAGGGGTCGCCCAGAGCATCGCGAACAGTACCGGCGCGACGCGCGAAAACATGGATCTCTTAAGGGCGTGGTGCATAGCCCGCCAGCGCTGCCATGCGCGCAAACAGTTCGAAAATGTCGGTGGCGTCTTGTTCTCCGGAGAACTCCCGGTAGAGACTGTCGACATTGACAGCGATGCGCTCCGGGTCTGACCAGGAGGCGAATTCACTGAGTTCTATATCCCTGGCCGCCTCGAACGCGTCCAGGCCAGCGTCGTAGCGCTGGCGCGCCTGGTCCCTCACGTACTCGAGATAGTGCCGTACCTGGCGCACGCCGTTTTTGTCGGTAATGGGCCCGTGCCCAGGCACGATGTGGTCCACGTCCATGTCTTCGATCAGTTGGCAGGCCTTGATCCAGTTGGCCACCGGCCCCTGCCACATGACGGGGGTGCCATCGATAAACAGAATATCACCGGTAAATACTGTGCGATCTGCAGGCGAGTACACCAGGACGTCGCCGCGGGTATGGGCGGGACCCACCTCCAGCAGTTGCACCGGTTTGTCGCCTACCTTGATGTCCAGGCGCTCGTCAAAGGTCCTGGTGGGCGGTGTGTGCACGATGCCGTCAAACTGGAACTGGCCAAAGCAGGCGAGGAAGTATTGCCCGACAGCCCCCATGTCGCCTGCGGCGGCGACAATGGCTGCCATGGCCTCGGGCGGTAGCTCCGACATCTCTGCGGCAGAGGCGGTAGAGGCGATGATCTGGGCATCGCCGACCAATTCGTTGCCATGGCAGTGATCGCCATTGGCATGGGTGTTGACCAGGGTATCGATTTGCTTCGCCAGCGGCTCTGCGGCGCGCATTCTATCCAGCATTGTGCCGGTTAATTGCAGGTCGTAGAGGGTGTCCACCAGCAGTGACTCCTCGCCATCGACAATGAGGCCCGCATTGCTCCAGCCCCAGCTATTGCTGTGGGCCAACCAGGCCCAGGCGCCATTACCCAGGTTGTTGAGTCCCTCTGCCATCCTGTTTTTCCCTATCAAACAGAAAGGCAATGGTAACGCCGCTGCGGGCACAGTGCGAAGAAATGTTTGGTTTTCAGCGGCGCGCTGCTCTGGTTTAATGCTCAGCTTGTGAACTTCGGGGATCCCGATGAACGCCATTCGTTCTTTGCTTGTCTTTATCTGGCTCGTGCTGACGCTGATTCCTTTTGGAATCGCGCTGTTGCTCTGCTCGCTGTTCCTGGATGACAAGAAGCTGTGGTGGTGGTTTGCGGTGCCCTGGCTCAAGGGTGTGATTGGCGCGGTGCGGATTGTCGGTGGCGTGAAATATCGCCTGCACGGCGAGGAACATCTTCCGCGAGAGGAAGATATGCGCCGGGTCGTGCTTTGTCCTAAACACCAGTCCACCTGGGAAACATTCTTCTTCCCCAGCATGACCTCGCATCCCCTGTGCTATGTGTTCAAAAAAGAGTTACTGCGCATCCCGGTATTTGGCTGGTGTATGGGGCGCCTGCGCATGGTCCATATCGACAGGACCAAGCGCTCTGAAGCCTGGAACCTGGTGGCGGAGCAGGGCAAGGTCCTGATGGACGAAGGCAAGTGGGTCATCATGTTTCCCGAGGGCACGCGCACCGAGCGTGGCAGCAAGGGAACTTACAAAACCGGTGCAAGCCGCCTCGCCATTGCCAGTGGTGCCTGTATTATTCCCATTGCCGTGACCTCGGGGCGCTGCTGGCCAAGACGATCCTTTTCTTTTATCCCGGGCACCATTGATGTCTCTATCGGCGAGCCGGTGTACACCGAGGGCCGGGAGCCGGGTGAACTGATGGACGAGATCGAACGCTGGATAGAAGCGGAAATGCGTCGCCTCGACCCCCAAGCCTACCAATAACAACAAGGAAGCAAATCATGTCATCTACTAAAATTGCAATGTTAGTCGGCTATCTTGTGCTCGCCGTGCTGGGTGTAACTTACGCGGGAAGCGCTGTGGGTG
This sequence comes from uncultured Gammaproteobacteria bacterium, assembly GCA_963845135.1. GTDB lineage: Bacteria > Pseudomonadota > Gammaproteobacteria > Pseudomonadales > Halieaceae > Halioglobus. The sequence continues at coordinate 689,873 of CAWJQW010000012.1, forward strand.
TCTGGTCCGTGCGTATACTGGGGGTGCTGGCGTTGGCGCACATCATCGAAATGGCTGTTTTTTATTCGCGCTGCCAACAGGCAGGAGGCTCCATAGTCGCGCATCTGGCCAATGTCTTCCTGTTTGGTGTCGTGCACATTCGCGAATTGAAGCAGCCTGGCTGATTCGCTTCAGTGCAGGGCTTGCTCTAGTGTTTGACACAAGGTTTTGATGATCTTTACCCTGGCGTAAAGCTTGTCGTTGCCGGGAATCACGTGCCACGGTGCAGCGGCCTTGTTGGTTTGTGTAATCATCTGGTTGATGGCGTCCTCGTACTGTGGCCACTTTTCCCGGTTGCGCCAATCGTCCTCGGTGATTTTGTAGCGCTTGTGTGGCGCGGCTTCGCGGGCCTTGAAACGTCTTAGCTGTTCGTCCTGGCTGATGTGAAGGAAGAACTTGGCGACAATGCTCCCGTGTGCCGTTAGCTCTGACTCAAACTCGTTGATTTCCTGGTAGGCACGAGCCCACTCCTCTTCCTCGGCGTAGTTCTCGACGCGCTCAACCATTACCCGTCCATACCATGAGCGATCGAACAGCGTTGTGCGGCCGTCCCGCTGCAGTTTGCGCCAGAAACGCCACAGGTAATGATGGGCCAGCTCTTCATCGCTGGGCGCAGCAAACTGCGCCAGCTTGTAGAGGCGCGGATCGATAGCGCCAGTCACCCGGCGTATGGCCGAACCCTTGCCTGCGCCGTCCCAGCCCTCAAATACCGTGACCAGGGAGCGCCGTTGTCTATAGGCCTCCCAGGCCAGGTCCTGCAATCGGGCCTGGTGCTTGCGCAGCTTGCGTTTGTAGTCACTCCTGGGCAGGCAACGATCCAGCTCAATGCTGGCCAGCAGGTTCGCCGCTGGCGGTGGCGGGGCCGGTGGTTCTGTCACGGTCTCCAGTTGCAGGCGGCGGGTTATGCTGTCGAGAATGATCTGTCCGGCTTTTATCTCCCGATAGCGCCGGTCCTCGGCATCGATGATGTGCCAGGGGCACTGCAGTGTCTGGGTGTCACGAACAAGCGCTTCAGACACCGCCAGCGCTTGTGGATACTTGCCCCGCAGCTCATAGGGGTTCTCCGTCACACGGGGGTTTTGCTGGCGTCTTGGCGCATGCTCCTCCAGTTGCCGACGCTGGGTCTCCTCAGACACGTGCAGCCATAACTTGATAATAATGGCACCATCGTCAGAGAGCTGTCGCTCAAAGATGTTAATGCGCTCACAGGCGCGCGCAAAGGCGTCTACACCCATGTTGCCATCCACGCGAGCCTGGGCGGGATGGGTGTACCATGAGCCAAGGAATATACCGATCTGCCCCCGCGAGGGTAGTTTGTTCCAATAGCGCCATAGATACGGTCGCTCTTCCTCCTCGTCGGAGTGCTCCCAATAGGTGTTGGTTTCGATGCCACGAGGATCCATCCACTCGTTGAGCCGGTGCACCAGGACACCTTTGCCCGCGCCGTCGAGGCCGGCCACGACAATAATCAACGGATGGGCGGTTTTTTCGATGGTGAACTGTGCCTTCAGCAGCTGTTGTCGCAAGGATAAAGCGCGTTCGTCGAATTCTGACTTGGATAGAGGCGCGTTGGTTTCGAACTGGTTAAACATTTGTCATCCAATACAGTGGTTGCCTATGGATCACTTTAGCGTATTTTTGCTGCGGTGAAGCGACTATAATTTCAGGGGTCGAACCGGAGCGTGTCATGGGATTTTACGAAAAACATTTACTACCCCACTTTATCAACTGCGCCTGCAGCTCGAAGCCAATGATGAAACAGCGTGAGAAAGTGGTGCCGCTCGCCAGCGGCACCGTGCTGGAGATCGGTATTGGCACCGGGCTGAACCTGCCGTATTACCAGGCCTCAAAGGTAGAACGATTGATCGGCCTGGATCCATCGGAGGAGTCCTGGGTGCTGGCGGGTGAGCGTGCCGCCCATGTCGACTTTGACGTGGAGTTTATCGGGCTTCCCGGCGAGGAAATTCCGTTGGATGAAAACTCGGTGGACACCGTACTGGTAACGTTTTCGCTATGCACCATTCCTGATCCGGTAGCGGCCCTGCAGGGTATGCGCAGGGTGCTGCGGCCCAATGGTGAATTGCTGTTCTGTGAGCACGGTTTGGCCCCGGATAGCTCGGTGGTGAAATGGCAGAACCGGGTTAACGGTATCTGGGGGAAAATTGCAGGAGGATGTCACCTGAATCGCAATATCCCGGCGTTACTGCACGATGGCGGCTTTACTATCGAGAACCTGCAGCAAGAGTATATTCCGGGTACGCCGCGTTTTGCCGGCTACAACTACTGGGGTGGTGCCCGCTCAGCTTGATCCCACGATGGCGAAAATTGTGTGTCCTGGCACTGTTGCTACAGGGCTTGTGGCACGCGCCGCTGATCCGGGCAGAGTTACTGTCTGTCGAGCTGACCGGCATCGAGGACGAGCTGCGAAAAAATGCCCTGGCCTGGTTGGGGGATGCGCCGACGACGCCGCAGGCGCGCTCCAACTATCTTTACTCGGCCCGCGGCAAAGTAGAGCAGAGCTTGCAGGCGCTGGGGTACTACCGCGCAGAAATAGATATGGACCTGGACCGTGACGTGACGCCCTGGTCGTTACATATCAGCGTCCAGCCCGGCGAGCCGGTGCGTCTGCGCAGTGTTGACATCAGTATATCGGGAGAGGGCAGTACCGATGCAGCGCTCAGCGATGCGGTGGCAGCGGCACCGCTGCGCATGGGAGCCCCGCTCAACCATAGTGAATATGAGCGAACGCGCCGCAGTATTGCTACGCTGGCGCAGCAGCGCGGTTATTTTGAAGGCAAGTTTGATACCGCGCGCGTGGAAGTTGAGCCCGTCGGCGGAACGGCAGACGTGATGCTGCATTTTGTCAGCGGACCCCGTTACGCGTTTGGGCCCTTGGTCTATGACCAGGACATTATCAGCGAGGCGTTGCTGGAGCCGCTGATCACGGTGCGCGAGGGCCAGCCCTACGAGCAGCGCAAGCTGAGTGAGACCCAGGCTCAACTGCAGCGCACCGGCTACTTCTCTACGGTTATCCTGCGGCCTGACCTGGGCATGGCAGAAGCTGGCAGCGTGCCGCTGAACATGAACTTGTATCCCGCCAAACGGCACAGCTTTGACCTGGGTGTAGGCTTCAGTACCGATACGGAGGAGCGCGTATCGGTCACCTGGCGCACGCCGAAGCTGAATCGTTGGGGTCACAGCCAGGAAACACGATTACAGTATTCCTCAATCAACCCCAGCGGCAACATTACCTACCAGATACCCCTGACACACCCGCTGGACGATGTGTTGCAACTGCGGGCGCGGCTGGAGGATAACGAATACGGCGATCTCGACAGCAACCAGAAAGAGCTGGGTATCAGGCGCGAGACGCGCAGCGGCTCCTGGGTCTACAGTTACTCGCTGCGAGGTCTCAATGAGGCCTGGGATGCCCAGGGCCTGGACCAGGAAAATGACTACCTGTTACCGGGGGTGTCACTTTCCCAGCGCAAGCGCAGCGGCTCGCTGGTTAACCCAAGTTTCGGTTTCAGCCAGTGGTATCAGTTGGAGGCGGCGCACTCGGATTTCGGCTCGGATGTGGATCTGGTGCGTATGACGGCCATTTTCGGCTACATCCACTCGCTGGGCGAAAAACACCGGCTGGTATTGGGGAGTGACCTGGGCGCGGTATTGATCAGCGATGGCGACCGTGACCAACTGGCGCCGTCGCTGAACTTCTTCGCCGGCGGTAACCAGACGATTCGTGGTTACAGTTACCAGTCCATAGGTAATGAGGTGACGGTGACCGGTGACAGCGGCCAGCCGGTGCAACTGGTGGTGGGTGGTGAGCGCCTGGCCACAGGCAGCCTGGAATACCAGTACAGCGTGACAGACAGCTGGCGCGGTGCCGTCTTCGTGGATGCGGGGGACGCCTTTGATGAGGGGGAGTTCGACCTCAACGTGGGTGCTGGCGTGGGCCTGCATTATGTTACCCAGGTCGGAGCGATACGCGTTGAACTGGCCAACCCCGTGACCAAGGACAACCCCTCCTGGCGTTTGCACGTATCGATAGGGGCGGAGTTTTGAAAGCGCTCAGTTATGCCTTCGCAGCCCTGCTGTTACTCCTGGTTCTGTTGTTCACGCTGCCGTTCACCTCTCCGGGTACCCGGTTGCTATTGCAACTGGCCGAGCGAACCGGCCTGGTGGCAGTGCAGTACCAGGCTGGCAGCCTGTTTGGTGACCTGACACTGGCGCAACTTAGCGTCAATGCAGGTCCGGTATCGCTGCGCCTCGAACAGGTGGAGTCACGTCTTGATACGGAGTGCTTCTGGGCCAGCACCTTCTGCTTTGACACCCTGCACGCCCAGTCGTTGACAGTGGATATTGTGGACCAGGACGGGCCTGTTGATGCTGCTGACAGCGATGACGCTGTGGGCGAGATGCTGGTTATTCCTTACGCCTATGCCTTGCCTGATGTGCGCCTGCAACAGCTAACCGTTAACTGGCCCGGCGGGCAGTTGCAGCAACGGGACCTGCATGCGCAGTTGGACATAGCCGGCAGCCGGATTACTGTCCTGCGCGCTGAAGCCGGCGCCAGCACGTTACAGCTGACGTCGGATACGCAGCCAGAGTCATCCTATACCGGGTTTGAGCCGCCCGCGATCTTCCTGCCGCTGGAATTGCTGGTAGAGCACCTGATATTGCAGCAGCCGCAGGTGGTGCTTGCGGATTCGCAGTATGTTTTGCAGTCCCTGGCGTTGACTGGGTCCTGGCGGGGTCCGACCTTGCAGCTGGCTGAACTGTCCGCAGCGGCCGAAGGCGCGGGCGTGATCGCGGCCAGCGGATCTCTGGTTTTTCAGCAGCAGTGGCCGCTGCAGTTGCTGGCCGACATTGCGCTGGACCAGGAACTGCTGCAGCCGCAGCTGCGCGGTAGAAACCTGCAACTGCAGTTAGGCGGAGACCTGCAGGCACTGCAGGTCAGTCTGGATTCCGCGGGCTATCCCGATATTAGTGGGGCAGGTGAAGTCAGTGTCGTCACGCCCGGGCTACCCTTCGCAGGAGACGCCAGCCTGAAGTGGCCCGAGCAAACGCGTCTGGGTGAGATCATCCCGCTGGCGGAACCGTTTGCCGGCTTATTACTGGCGTCCCCCCTCAAGGCTGCGGTCAGCGGCAACCTGGAGGAGCAGAACATCGACCTGGCTGGCCAGTTCAGTGGCCAGGGCTATGCAGCGCTGGCCCTGTCGCTACAGGGGCGTTTGCAGTCTTCAGAGCTGTTTATTGAATCGCTTGAGCTGTTTGATGAGGCCTCAGACAGCAGCCTGCAGGCCAGCGGTGAGCTAAGTCTGGGTATGCCCTGGTCCGTGACCGCCAGTGCCCGCAGCGATGGTATCTACATACCGCCAGTGTTCGCCCGGGACCCTGGTCGCCTCCAGGGTGAGATCAGTGTGCTGGCCAGTGGCGATGGTGATGGTTGGCGGCTGGAATTGCCCGCGGTGAACCTGCAGGGCACGGTGAATGGCTTGCCCGCCGAAGTTCAGGGGTATGCGGGAATTACGTCTTCCCTGCGGTTACTGCCGGGAGAACTCCGGGCTGACCTGAACGGAGCGCAGCTGGCCTTCGACGGTGGCCAGGGCACGGGAAATGAGGCGCAATTCAGTCTGCGATTGGACGACCTTGGACGGTGGGTCGCGGGTGCTCGCGGTCGCCTGGAACTGCAGGGGTCGGGCGGGCTGGAGCGGCAGGTAATGTCGATAGAGGGTAGGGCGAGCGATATTCTGTTGGCCGATATGGATATCCCCGAAGCCACATTGCGTCTCGATTATGCCGCAGTCGACCAGGATATAGATATGCTGTTGCAGATACCGAGTATCCGCAGCGGCAGTTATTCCCTCGAAGCGGTGACCCTTGCCCTGCTTGGCACCGCCTCCAGCCACCGCCTTGTGTTGTCCTCAGAGGGGAGGGTGGAAGGAGAGTTACAGCTTGACGGCACTTTGCTCGGTGACCAGTGGCAGGGCAGCTTGCAGCCTGTGCAACTGGCCACCAGTGCAGGGCCATGGTCACTGGCCACAGCGGTAGAGATGAACTGGGACGCCCAACTGGGCGCGTTGCGTATTGCTGGTCATTGCTGGCAGCACCCGGATTTTGAGCTTTGCGCAGATTCACTCCAGGTCGGGAGAACAGGCGACGTGGATGTCCGGCTGAGCGGCGACGTCAGTGCCTTCAACGGCCTTTTGCCCCCCGGTCTGCGGGTGCGTGGTGGGTTGAACTCAAACCTGGCACTGGACTGGAACGAAGAACGCCCGCTGGGCCTGGAAGGGGCCGCACGTGTGCGCGGGTTGCAGGTAGACCGGCTTTACGGCATGGGCGAAAAGGTGAGCGTGGCATGGGAGTCTGCCGACTTTGATTTCGCCCGTGAGGGCGAGTCGTTAGCGGTCAGCGCAGATGTGTTGCGCGAGGGCAGGCGTGTGCTCGTTGCGGATGTGCTGCTGCCGCGTGCCGCTGACCAGCCGATCAGCGGTAGCCTGGTGCTGGATGGTCTGCAGCTTTCGACATTTTCGCCCTGGGTGACGGAGCTGTCGACGCTGCAGGGCACCGTCAGTGGCAGGTTACAGCTACAAGGTTCGGCGACCAGTCCGCAGGCCGTTGGCAGCCTGCGCCTGCGCGATGGCAAGCTGGTGGTCGTGGGTAACCCCACCGAGCTCACGGCACTCAGCCTGGACCTGCAACTGGATGGCACCAGCGGACAGCTGCAGGGCGAGGGCCTGCTTGGCGGTGGCGAGATCAGGTTGCGCGGCAACATTCTCAGTCGTCCACAGTTGAGCCTTGATCTGGCGATCAGCGGAGAAGGGCACCAGATACTGCTGCCCCCGGCATCCGAGATGCTGGTGTCGGAGGAGCTGTCACTTTTGCTCACCGAGGACCTGCTGGACGTGGGTGGCGATATCCATGTGCTGGAGGGTGTGCTGCGTCATGAGGAGTTGCCCGAGGGGAGCATTGGTATTTCCCGCGATGTGGTGCAGGTTGACCTGCGCGGCAATGTCATAGGCGAGGAGAAGCCCTTCGATGTACGCGCGGATATTATGCTCAACATCCGCGACCGCTTTCGCGTAGAGGGCGACGGGATTAGCGCCACCCTCGGCGGTGACCTGCAGCTGCGCCAGGAGCGAGGCAAGGCACTGCAGGTGTTTGGCAACCTCAATCTGCAGGGGGGCGAGTTGTTTGTTTATCGACAACATTTGCAGGTACGACGTGGCACCATCGCCTTCTCCGGGCCGCCTGAAAACCCGGAATTGAACATTGCTGCGGAGCGCGAAATTCGCAGCGATGGGGTGACCGTTGGTGCGCGGTTGACAGGCCCGCTGGACGAGCCGTTGCTGGAGGTCTATTCCGATCCGGTGATGTCGCAGGGTGAGGCGATGTCCTACCTGGTGCGCGGGCGAGCGCTGGACTCGGGTGCCGGTTCCGACGGCACCGCGCTGGCACTTTTAGTGGGCGCCGATGTGGTTAACCGCAGTGGTATCGTCGCGGGCCTGAATCAACTGCCCCTCATCAGCAACTTCGCGTTCGGCGCCAGCGGTGAGCAGGATGACACGGCGGCCACGGTCAGCGGTTATATCGGGAATCGTATCTACCTGTCCTACGGTATCGGCCTCTACGAGCCTATTAATGTACTGACCGCGCGGCTCTATTTACAGAGCCGCCTCTGGTTGGAAGTGATGAGTCGATTGGAGAATTCCGTCGATCTCTATTACTCATTCGATATCCGTTAGCGCAGCGCGCTAGCCGGTTTTTGGCAGGACATACAACTCTACCCGGCGGTTCTCTGCACGGCCCTGTGCGCTGCTATTGTCCGCGATGGGTTGGTCAAAGCCGGCACCGACAACCAGCATGCGCTCGCGGGCGACCTGCCGGGTGACCAGGTAATCGGCGACGCTGCCAGCGCGACGCTCGGACAGGGACTGGTTGTACTGGCGGCTCCCGGTGTTGTCGGTATGGCCGGTCACGCGCAGGGTAGTGTCGGCGTACTTGGCCAGTACCTGGCCAACTGAGTTAAGTGCCGGGTAAAAACTGCCCTTCAGGTTATAGGAGTCGGTCTCAAAGGTAATGTGCCCCGGCATGATGAGGCGGATATTGTCGCCTTCGCGCACCACCTGTACACCCGTGCCCTGCAGCTCTTCACGCAGCTTGGCCTCCTGCACGTCCATGTAGGCGCCTGCGCCGGCGCCGACAATGCCACAGCCCAGTGCGGCGTTGCGCGCGTGCTGGCCCGAGTCAATGGCGCCAATCAACCCGCACACCGCCGCGGCGCCGGCACCATAGGTGGCAGCCTTACTGGCCTGCTGCTCGCCGGTGTAGGGATTGGTGGTGCACGCGGCCAGCGTGGTCATGGCCGCGGCTACAGCCAGGGTTTTTATCGCTTGCATGGAGGTTCTCCTGTTGGTGTTGCCAGTTCGACTGCATTGGTCGCCGAGCGTTCTGTAAAAAAGTGTAAAAATAATACCTGTGTGACGGTGGTGGCAGGGAAGCGATTTCTGTAACTTTGTGGACTTTCTTTTTATGACCGATGTATTTGTGGTGAAAACAGTATGGATCCGATGACCCAGGGCGCCCTGGGCGCCGCGCTGCCCCAGTCCGCCAGCAATTCCAGGTGGGTCGCCAGTGCCGGGCTGCTGGGTTTCCTGGCTGGCATGGCTGCGGATCTCGATGTGTTGATCCGCTCCAGCGAAGACCCATTGCTGTTTCTCGAGTACCATCGCCAGTTTACCCATTCACTGATCTTCATACCGATCGGTGGCGCTATCTGCGCACTGGTGTTGCACCAGTTGCTGGGGCGCAGGCGGGGGCTCAGCCTGGCGCAGACTTGGTTGTTCTGCACGCTTGGCTACGCCACCCATGCAGTGTTAGACAGCTGTACCACTTATGGCACCATGCTGCTGTGGCCATTCAGTGAACAGCGGTTTGCCTGGAATACGATCTCTATTATTGATCCGCTGTTTACACTGCCTCTGCTATTGGCCGTGGTGTTGGCGGCCCGTCTGCGGCGTCCGGCGCTGGCGAGGGTGGGGCTGGCCTGGGCGATTGCTTATATGGGGCTGGGATTGCTGCAGCGCGACGCGGCCCAGGACATGGGGCTGGCACTGGCTGCCGAGCGGGGGCACACGGTTTTGCGACTGGAGGCCAAGCCGAGCTTTGCCAATATCCTGGTCTGGAAAGTGGTCTACGAAACGCAGGACAGGTACTACGTAGACGCGGTTCGCGCATCGCTTTGGCCGCGGGTTTACCCGGGTGACTCTGTGGCCAAGCTGGTGGTTGATCGCGACCTGCCCTGGCTGGACCCGGCATCGCAACAGGCCAGGGATATCGAGCGGTTTCGCTGGTTCAGCAATGGCTACATCGCCAGGGATCCAATCTACGCCAACCGCGTGATGGACATCCGTTACTCGTTACTGCCCAATGAAATCTCGCCGCTGTGGAGCATTGAGCTGACACGGGATGCCGGGCGCGCTGACCACGCCCAGTATCGCACTCATCGCGAAGCCGGTTCAGACAGTGTTTCGCTGCTCTGGGAGATGATGACTAGCCGGTGAACACGCTGTTTGCCGCTTGCAGGGCAAGGCCTGTCTGGATGGGTGCACCGTGGCGAGCCAGAACCGCTTCCAGCGCGGTCAGGCAGTAGCTGACGTTGCGCTCGTTGCTGGCGAAGCCCATCAAGCCAATGCGCCATGTTTTGCCTGCCAGTGCGCCCAGGCCCGCGCCGATTTCCAGATCGAATTCGTTGAGCAGGGCACTGCGCACGGCGGCATCATCTACGCCAGCGGGGATGTTGACGGCGTTCAACTGCGGCAGTCGGTGCTCCGGGGCCACCGCCATGCTCAGGCCCATTGCCTCGAGTCCGGCGACCAGGGCGCGATGATTGCGCAGGTGCCGGGCGAAGGCATGCTCCAGGCCTTCCTCCTGCAGCATCACCAGCGACTCGTGCAGGGCATACAGGTCATTCACCGGTGCCGTATGATGGTAGGCGCGCTTGGCACTGCCGCCCCAGTAACCCATGACCAGTTGCATGTCGAGAAACCAGCTCTGCACTTTGTGGCTGCGGCTCTGGATGCGCTCTACTGCGCGCTGGCTGAAGGTGACTGGCGAGATACCGGGAATGCAGGACAGGCACTTCTGTGTGCCCGAATAAACCGCGTCTGCGCCCCATGCATCCACTTTTAACTCAATACCGCCCAGGGAAGTCACCGCATCGACAATGGAAAGTGCGCCATGGTCCCGCGCTATTGCGCACAGTGCTTCTGCGTCCGACCGCACACCGGTTGAGGTTTCTGCGTGGACAAAAGCCAACAGGCTTGCCTCGGGGTGCTCAGCAAATGCTGCGCGCACTTTATCTGCGCTCACCGGCTGACCCCAGGCGTCTTCAACCATAACGGCGGTGCCGCCGCAGCGCTCCACATTCTCTCTCATACGCCCGCCGAAGACCCCGTTCTGGCAGACAATGACGGTATCGCCCGGCGACACCAGGTTAACAAAGCAGGCCTCCATTCCGGCGGAGCCCGGTGCTGAGATTGGCAATGTCAGTGCGTTCTCTGTCTGGAAGGCGTACTGCAGCAGTTCCTTTATTTCATCCATCAGGTGCACGAAGAGGGGGTCAAGGTGCCCGATTGTCGGGCGTGAGAGTGCACCCAGTACGCGGGGTGAAACATCGGATGGGCCAGGGCCCATCAGGGTGCGTTGCGGGGGGAAGAAGCTGCTGGTCATGGTCGGTATCCGGGGGCTTGCAAACAGGAGGCGGGAATTTATCAGGTTTTGCCGCACGGCTTAAGCCCCGGGTGACAAATATCCCACATTGACCAAGGCTATTATGAGCGTGCAACACCGGTTGAGCCCGGGCCTGATCCATGGTTCACTTCCCGGTCCTACAATACGAATCATATGAGGATGCCATCGTGAACAGACCTGAAATTGAACCCAATTTCGCCGGCGTTATGCTGCGCCGTGCGGCGCTGAACCCCGAGCGCACCGCACTGGTGTTTGAGGAGCGCGAGACACTCTACGGCGAATTCGCTGACAGAGTCCGCAGGCAGGCGCAACTGTTGCGTGAATCGGGCGTCTGCGTGGGCGATCGCGTGGGCTATTTGGGTTTTAACCATCCCGCCCTGCTGGAAACGCTGTTTGCCGCTCAGGCGCTGGGTGCCATTTTTGTCCCCTTGAACTTCCGCCTGACGGCGGAGGAACTGACGTTTATCATCAACGATGCGGGCATCCACTCCCTGGTGGTGGACGATGCCTTGCGACCCGTGCTGGAGCAGGCCCGCGACAACCTCTGCTGTCGCCATTTCTTCGCCTCGGAGACAGCGGCGGAAGGCTGGCGACACCTGGACAGTGAGCGGGACGCGAGTGACCCCATCGCTGGCGCAGTATCCGTGGACCAGCACGATATTGCGGTGATTATGTATACCTCCGGGACAACCGGGTTACCCAAGGGCGCCATGCTGACCCACGGTAACCTGATGTGGAACAACATCAACGCCAGTATGGCCTTCGGCGGGACGCGGGAAAATGTGATTTTGACCGCCGCGCCGCTGTTTCACATCGGCGGCCTGAACGTGTTGACCCTGCACTCTTTCCACCTGGGTTCGAAGCTGGTGTTGCTGCGTAATTTCGATCCCGCGCAGGTGCTGGAGAATTTTGAGCGCTACCGCGTGACGCATATGTTCGGTGCCCCCGCCATGTACCTGTTTATGTCACAGCAACCGCAGTTTGCAGAGACGGACTTGAGTTCGGTGGAAACGCTGATCTGTGGTGCTGCGCCGGTGCCAGAGTCGTTGATTGAACTTTATGGCACGCGCGGCGTTTCCTTCTGCCAGGGCTATGGACTGACCGAGACTGCGCCGTTCTCGGCGTTTCTCACGCCGGAGTTCGCGGTCAGTAAGCTGGGCTCTGCAGGCCAGCCACCCATATACAGCGACACGCGTATTGTCGACCCGGATAACCAGCCATTGCCGGCAGGGGAGAAGGGCGAGATCTGTCTCGCAGGTCCCAATATTATGAAGGGCTACTGGAATCGCCCCGACGCCACCGCGTCAGCAATCGATAGCGAGGGGTGGTTCCACTCCGGCGATATCGGTTACGTGGATGAGGACGGGTTCCTGTTTATCTGTGACCGCCTCAAGGACATGGTGATCTCCGGGGGTGAGAACGTCTACCCGGCAGAAGTGGAGGGTGTGCTGTACAAGCACGAAGCGATTGCGGAAGTGGCCGTCATTGGCTTGCCGGACGAGAAATGGGGTGAGGCGGTTACCGCGGTTGTCGCTCTTAATGAAGGCCGCACACTGACGCTGGAGGAGTTGCGGGAATTTGCCGACCCGCACCTGGCTCGTTACAAACTGCCGCTGCGACTGGAAATTGTGGACGCCTTGCCGCGTAACCCTGCGGGCAAAGTGCTCAAGTTCGTGCTCAAGGAAGACATTGCCGGCTGAGGTAGCGGTTGGCGGGGCAGCGATCGCGCCCGCCAGCCGGCCCAACCGGCGCTAGTCGTCCTTGCTCGCCTCAACGTGGGCCTGTGCCGCCGCGATACGGGCGATAGGCACCCGAAAGGGGCTGCAGGAAACATAGTCCAGGCCCAGGTTGTGGCAGAAGCGGATAGATCGTGGGTCACCGCCGTGTTCGCCACAGATACCGTACTTGATGCCTTTCTTGACCTTGCGGCTCTCGGTAATGGCCATCTCCATCAGGCGGCCCACGGCGCGCTGGTCCAGCGTCACAAACGGGTCAGCGTCGACCAGTTTCTTTTCGATATAACGCGCGATGAACTTGCCCACGTCATCCCGTGAGAAACCGTAGGTCATCTGTGTCAGGTCGTTGGTGCCAAAGCTCATGAACTCCACCTCTGGCGCCAGTCGGTCCGCACCCAGGGTCGCCCTGGGCGTTTCCATCATGGTGCCGACCTTGTAGGGCACCGACACCAGTCGTTCGCGCAGCACCGCCTGAACACCGCGGTCGATGATTTCGCTGATCAGGCGGATTTCCCGCACATTGACCACCAGCGGGATCATGATTTCCGGCAGCGGTTTGAAACCCTGCTCCACCGCATCGGCCGCGGCACTCATGATCGCCCGCACCTGCATTTCCGTGATCTCCGGATAGACGATAGATAACCGGCAGCCACGGAAGCCCAGCATCGGGTTGACCTCGGACAGGTCCTCGGCAATTGCGCGGATCTTTTCCACCGGTTTGCCGAGATTCTGCCAGCGCCTGCATGTCTGCCTCGTCGTGGGGCAGGAACTCGTGTAGCGGTGGGTCCAACAGGCGGATAGTGACGGGCAGGCCGTCCATCACCTTGAATAGCTCGAGCATGTCGGCGCGCTGGAAGGCCTCCAGGGCATCCAGGTATTTCTGCCGCTCATCGACGGATTCCGCGAGAATCATTGCCCGCATCTGTTCGATGCGTTTTGCCTCGAAGAACATGTGCTCGGTGCGGCACAGCCCGATTCCCTCCGCACCCAGTTCGCGGGCCCGGGCTGCGTCTTCCGGTGTTTCCGCATTGGCGCGCACCTTCAGGCGGCGGTGCTTGTCTGCCCAGGACAGCAAATTCTGGAAATCGTCCGAGGAAGACGCTTCGGTTTTGGGTATATCGCCCAGCATGACCTCACCGGATGTGCCGTCGAGCGTGATGATGTCGCCGCGCTTCATGAGCACGCCATCGTCGGTTTGCGCCGTGCCCTCGGCGTAGTTGATGGTCAGGCTGCCACAGCCGGTGATGGCGCAGACGCCCATGCCGCGAGCCACGACCGCAGCGTGGGAGGTCATGCCACCCAGCTCGGTGAGAATACCGGCCGCCACTTTCATGCCATGGATATCCTCTGGCGTGGTCTCACGTCGCACCAGGATGACTGATTTGCCCGTGGCGGCAACTTCCTCGGCTTCCTCAGCAGAGAACACGATCTCGCCGGTCGCGCCGCCAGGACTGGCGGGCAGACCCGTGGCAACAATGTCTGTTTTCGCCGCGGGGTCCACGGTGGGGTGCAGGAAGGCCTCAACATGCTCGGGTGATACCCGCATCAGGGCCTCCCTTTCGGTGATCAGGCCTTCGCCCACCATTTCCACGGCGATCTTCACGGCCGCCCTGCCAGTGCGCTTGCCGCTGCGCGTTTGCAGCATGTAGAAGCGACCTTCCTGTACGGTGAACTCCAGGTCCTGCATGTCGCGGTAGTGCTTCTCCAGCAGCGCCTGCGTCTTGTACAGTTCGTCGTAAACGTCAGGCTGGCGTTCACGCAATGCCTCCACCTGCAGGGGCGTGCGAATGCCGGCGACCACGTCCTCGCCCGCGGCGTTGAACAGGAACTCGCCAAAAAATTGCTGTTCCCCAGTGGAAGGGTTACGGGTGAAGGCGACGCCGGAGCCGGAGTCTTCACCGAAATTGCCGAACACCATGGCCTGCACACAGACGGCGGTTCCCAGCGAATCGGGAATGTTGTTCATCTCCCGGTAGATGATCGCCCGGGGCGTGTGCCAGGACTGGAAGACGGCTTCTACCGCCATCTTTAGCTGTTGGAAAGGATCCTCGGGAAAGTCCACCAGCGTCTTGTAGGTCGCGATGATGGCCTGCCAGTCCTCGGCGCTCATTTCCACGTCCTGCACTTTGCCGTGGGCCGCTTTGTACTGTTCTATCTCGTGTTCGAATTTTTCTCCCGGAATGCCCATGACCACGTCCGCGAACATGGAAATAAAGCGACGGTAACAGTCGTAGGCAAAGCGCGGGTTATCGGTCCTGGCAGCCAGTCCCGCGGTGATCTCATCATTGAGGCCGAGGTTGAGAATGGTATTCATCATGCCCGGCATCGACACGGGCGCACCCGAGCGCACTGAAAACAGCAGCGGATTTTCCGGGTCGCCGAAGCGGGCGCCCATTTGCTTTTCCACCATGTCCAGGGCCACCCGGTATTCCTGCTCCAGCAGTCGAGGCAGTTTGTTGCCGGTCTGGAAGTACTCCCTGCAGGTGTCCGTGGTTATGATGAAACCAAAGGGAACCGGCAATCCCAGTGAGGTCATTTCACAGAGGTTGGCGCCTTTGCCGCCCAGGAGCTCGCGGTCGTCCTTGTTGCCCTCGTTGAAAAGGTAGACTCGTTTAGCCATGTCTTCGTCTCGCGGTGTTAGTGTGTTATGTGTTTTGGTGGCGCAGTATACGTTACTTCAGCGTTGGGCCAAGGGTGGCTTGTCTCCAGTCACTGCCGTTTTGCCAGCAACTCTGCCAGTGCGTCAATCTCCACCGGCTCAGCCGTAGCCGGCACCAGGAACACTTCTTCACAACCCGCGGCCTCGGCATTGTCCAGGCCGTCCAGCAGTGCGTCAGCGGAGCTGCGGTGCACGCTCTCCGCCATCATGTGGCAATTTCCGGCCCGGCGATGGCCAGGTATTCATACACGTAGTCATAGAGCTTACGTTGGCCATCCTCCGCCAGCGTGTACCAGAAGCCGCCAAGCCGGTAGGGCGCGCTGGCTCGATCCGCTCTCTCCCAGGCGGCGTCGGCCATGTCAAAGGTTCGCTTTAGTTCATCGCGTTCGCCATTGCCGGACCAGGCATATAGTCCGTCGGCCCACTGCGCGCAGCGTTCTATGCTCTTTGGACCCATGGCGCCTGCGAGTAACCGGGGCGGCTTTGTCCAGCTCGGTGTTGGGCCGATGGGCCCGCCACCGGCGACAATTTCCTCTCCTTCCCAGATCTTTTTCATCTGCGCGACCTGTTTGTCCATACGGCCATAGCGCCCAAGGAAGCGTGCGCCCACCGCTTCATAATCCAGTTCCCTGCCGCCGTAGCCCACGGCGACGTTGTTGACCCTGCCACCGGAGAGGATATCCAGGGTTGCCACTTCCTTGGCCACGTTGGTGGCATTGTGCATGGGCAGTACGTACAGGGTGGGGGTGATTTCCACTCGCTCGGTTGCCATCGCCGCCGCAGACAACAGCACGCGCATATCATAGGTGGGCCCGTGTACGCGCTCGCCGCAGGACACCGAGTGAAAAGGTCCTTCATCCACTGCCTTGAACCAGGCCTGATAGTCTTCCCGGGTGAGCCCGGCTTTCATGTAAGGAAGGCAGATGCCGATCTTCATACTGGGTGTCCTCGAATTGTTTTTACTGTTGCTGCCAGTTTAACGCAGTTTGACTCTCGTTCACTGTTTCAAGCGAAGGCGATCCGTTTTTGTGAAGTTTTGTAAGCGGGCACCCAATTGCATCGCCCTGGGGTAAACTAGCGGCGCCATGAAATCTACCCGTTTAAACCCACTGATGTTTTTCGCGCTGCTTCCCCTGCTGCTTGCCGCCTGCGCCTCGGAGCCCGAGCCGCGGCAGGTGATAGCCCGGGCGGCGCAAGCTGTTGATTTCTCCGGTGCCTGGGAGATTGATTACAGCCAGAGCGAAAACGTGCGCGAGGCTTTCGATGTGCTGATTCGTGAGCTGCAGCGACAGGCGGAGCGCCGGGCCCGCAATATGTCGCAGGGGGGTGGCTCGCTGTCGACCGGTGGGGGTGGCGTGAACAGTGGCGCCAGTATTTACGCACTTGCTCGCATGGCGGAAATAGTCACCGAACCGCAACTACTGGATATAGACCAGAGTGAGGACCACATTACCGTTAAGCGGGATGGCAGCTTTGCGCTCAGTTGTGACTTTCGCGGGGGCGGGTTTGATAGCCGGGAGTCGGTGCTGGGCAGCGAAGTCTGTGGCTGGGACGGCCATCAGCTACTGTTTCAGGTATATCTGCCCGATGGCCTTACCATTTATCATCGCTTCACGCTGGGGCCAGGGGGTGAGCGAATCAATATCGCCACCACCTTGCGCTCCGACCAGGTCGGCTCGCCCTTTGCCCTGGACCGTGTTTACAGGCGTTATGACCCCAATGCTGGCGGCATCCGCTGCAAGCAGACCCTGACCAAGGGGCGAGTGTGCACCACGGAGAAGCCGCGATGACAGTGAGGCTTTTGCTGCTGGCGACCGTGTTCAGCGTCTTGTTGGTTCCTTCTGCGTTAGCCGGGGACGGTGAGCGGCTGGACATCGGCGTGAAGGTTTTTGACCCGGGCCTTCCCGAGGATGCGGCCGCGCCCGCAGCAGGCGTGTTTCCGCGCATTCGCCAGGCGGAGTCGCGCTTTTTGCCAGTGACCCTCAGGCGCGTGCTGGAAGATAGCGGGGAGTGGGGCGTGGTGCGTGTGCTGCCTCAGGGGGGCAACCTGTCCGAGCTGGTCATTGAGGCGCGTATCCTGGAGGCCACCGGCCAGCGCTTGTACCTCGATGTTGTTGCCACTGATGCCACAGGCCGGGTCTGGCTGCAGCGCCAGTACCTGGATCAGGCCCAGGCATCTGACTATCCTGTGGTAGCGGGAGCGGACCCTTTTATCGATCTGTACCGTCAATTGTCCACAGACCTGTTGGCGGTGCGCCGGGATTTGACGGCGCAACAACTGGAAGAGATTCGCCAGGTGGCGCTGATGCGCTATGCCGCAGGCCTCTCTCCTGACGCATTTGCAGGCTACGTCGCCGGTGGCGGCGAACAACCGTTTCGACTGGAGCGGCTGCCCGCACGTGGCGACCCTATGATTGAGCGCGTGCTGCGCATTCGCAACCAGGAGTACCTGTTCATCGACAATGTGGACGAGCAATATGGCCGCCTGCACGATGAGATGGCCCCCACCTACGGATTGTGGCTGCAGTATGACCGCGAGCAATCGCTGTTCACCGAGGATTACACCCAACGTGCGGCGAGCAGGGACAAGCAGGGAAGGCGCGGCAGCTTCGCAGCGATGCAGCAGAGTTATTTCGCCTATCGCAGTTATCGCTTGCAACAGCAGGGCATGGAAGAGCTGGCAACCGGCTTCAATAATGAAACCGCACCCACGTTGGTAGAAACCCAGGGCAGGGTCTTCCGGCTTACGGGCACCCTGGATAGCCAGTACGAAGAATGGCAGGAAATTCTGCGTAAAATCTTTGCCCTGGAAACCGGCTTACCCGGAGCGGGGGAGTTGCAAGATGACTTCGCGGCGCCCTCACAATAGGCTATTCTACTGCCATGGCTAAAAAAGATAACGATCACGACTCGCTACTCGACTCCCTGCGCCGACTTACTGGCCAGGTGGCGGGCAGTACCTTCGAACTCGCACGCAATACGGCTGCCATGACGGCAATGTTTGGTGAAACCTGGTTGCGCTCCACCGTGCTCAACCAGCTGGAGCCCGAGCGCCTGGAGGCGATGGCTGAAGCGGGCCACTTCCTGCGCGATGCGCGTGAGACGGCCGGGCTCTCCATCAAGGACCTGTCGGATAGCCTGGGGCTTTCCGACAATACGGTGCTGGAGGATATCGAGCGGGGCCAGACCATCATGCCCCTGGAAATGATGCTGCGCGCCGCTTCTTTGCTGGCACGTCATGACCCCATCCCGTTCCTGATCAAGTTCATGCGCACCTATAACCCGGCGCTGGAGCAGACGCTGGAGCAACTGGGCGTGCTGACCATACCCAAGCAATATGAGCGCGAACGGCGTTTTGTGAACCTGTATCGGCAGCATGATGTGTTGCGCTCCTTTACTGACGATGAATACGCACGCTTCATCCACTACATGGAAAGTTCCAGCAACCTTGTGCTCGATGTAATGGCCAAGGAAAAGGCCGCTAACGAACCGCGCCGTTCCGCCGCGCGCAGCACCGCTGGCACCAGTAAGACCACCTCGCGTCGCAAACCGGCTGCGAAAAAGCCGGCTGCGAAAAAACCCGCTGCGAAGAAACCTGCCCCCAAGCGCAAGCGCGCCCCGACGGCCAAGCGTAAAAAGGTTTGAACCTCGAGACCGATCAGGCGGGCCAGTGGTTTGCTGCCTGCCCCAGGGGCATTGAGGGCCTGCTGGCAGCCGAACTGCTGACCCTGGGCGCCGAAGCCACGCGAGAGACTGTTGCCGGGGTTTACTTTCAGGGCCCGCGGTCAATGGGCTATCGCGCCTGTCTCTGGTCGCGTCTGGCCAATCGTATCCTGCGCCCGGTGATCACCGTGGACGCCGCCGATGGTGACCAGTTGTACAACCAGCTCAAGGCGTTTGCCTGGGGTGAGCTGTTCAGTCATCGCCAGAGCTTCGCCATCGATTTCTCCGGCGAGAGTCGTAGCATCCGCAATACCCAGTACGGTGCCCAGCGCTGCAAGGACGCTATTGTCGACTGGTTTGTGGCCAGCGCCGGCCAGCGCCCTGACGTGGAGCGCCGCTCCCCCGATATTCGCCTCAATGTGCGCCTGAGCAAAGGGCGTGCAGTGGTTTCCCTGGATTATTCTGGAGGCTCCCTGCACCAGCGCGGTTATCGGCAGAAAGCCGGTGCTGCGCCGATGAAAGAAAACCTCGCAGCAGCCATTTTGCTGCGCGCAGACTGGCCGGGGATAGCCGCGCGCGGCGGCGGCCTGATAGACCCCATGTGTGGCTCCGCCACGCTGTTGGTAGAGGGCGCCATGATGTCAGCCGATATGGCCCCGGGCCTTGGGCGCAAGCGATTTGGTTTCGAGCGCCTGGGCGATTTCAATGCGGCCCAGTGGCAGGCGATGGTCGCTGATGCCCGCGGTCGTGCCGAGCGCGGTCTGGCGAGCCAGTTGCCGGAGATTCGCGGTTATGATGCCGACCCGCGAGTCGTGCGCCGGGCGCAGGAGAATATCGCCACTGCGGGACTGGAAAAAGTTGTAAGAGTGAGCTGTAAGCCGCTGGCAGAGCTGAAAAAACCCACTCATCGGCAGCTGCCTTGCGGTCTGCTCGTCTGTAACCCGCCCTACGGGGAGCGCCTGGGCGATAAGGCCAGCCTGGTGTTCCTGTATCGCCAGCTGGGGGAGGTGATGGTGCGGGAATTTCCCGATTGGGAGGCGGCCATCTTTACCTCGGACCTGGAGCTGGGCAAGGCCACGGGCTTGCGCAGCCACAAGCGTTACCGCCTGTTCAATGGCGCCCTGGAGGCACAGCTGTTGCTGTTTCAATTACAGGGCAACACGCTTCGCGATGCGCAGCCTGCTGCGACGCCAGCTGCGACGACGATGGCGGCAGGGGAGCTCACTGAGGGCGCGCAGATGTTTGCCAACCGGATTCGCAAGAATCGCAAGCGACTGTCCTCGTGGGTGAAGCGCGAAGGTATCCAGTGTTACCGCCTGTATGACGCGGATATGCCCGAGTATGCGGTGGCGGTTGATCTCTATGGAACTGCAGTTCATGTAGCGGAATACCAGGCACCCAAGGGCGTGGATGCCGATGCGGCTGAGCGACGTCTGGGTGAAGTGCGTGCGGCCCTGCCAGAGGCTCTGGGCGTCGCACCGGAGCAGATTGTCTACAAACAGCGCCGACGCCAGCGCGGCGCCGCGCAGTATGAGAAGCAGGACAGCCAGACAGGACTTTTTCAGTGTGACCGAGGGTCATGCGCGGTTGCTGGTCAATCTCCACGATTACCTCGATACCGGCCTTTTTCTCGATCACCGGCCCCTGCGCTTGCGTATCGCCAAAGAGGCCAGGGGCAAGGACTTCCTCAACCTGTTTTGCTACACCGGTGCGGCTACAGTGCACGCCGCGCTGGGCGGTGCCCGCTCAACCACCAGCGTGGATATGTCCAATACCTACCTGGACTGGCTGCGCAAAAACCTGGCCCACAATGGCCTCGGGGAAAATCAGCATAAATGGGTGCGCGCCAACTGCCTGGAGTGGCTGGTGGATGACAACAGTGAGTATGACCTGATCTTGCTGGACCCGCCCTCGTTTTCCAATTCCAAGAGTATGGCTGACAGCTTTGACGTGCAGCGCGACCATCCGCAACTGGTGCGCAGCGCCATGGCCCGGTTACGCGAGGGTGGTACCTTGTACTTCTCCAACAACCGACGCGGATTCAAGCTGGACCCGGCGCTGCAGGAAGAATTCGACTGTGTGGATATCACTGCAAAGACGCTGGACCCCGATTTCCAGCGCAATCGGCGTATTCATTGTTGCTGGCAAATTAGCGCGCATTGAGCCTCATTGTTTCTCTGGCTACGGCGCTGATTATTATGAAACTCGGCAACGATGCGGCTTCAAGCGTGAGTGACTGCAAACGTAGTCACAGGAATAATATCCACACCGATCAGCATAGCCCTATTTCCATAGTATTTTTCCTGGTGCGGACAAATAAAACACTATAAAAAAATCGTAAGTCATTGATTTTTTAATTTAAAGGTGGGCTTCTGGTTTTCAGTGGCGGTGTCATGCAGCAAGGGAAATGTACTGGCCCGGGCCTCTGGCCCGGGCTCTGTCCCCATAGTTATCCACAGGACATCCTGTGGATAACTACTCCGGATCAGCCACTTTGAGCATCTGTTTGCCCTGATTACGTCCGTCGAACAGGCGCTGCAGGGTCGCCGGAATGTTTTCGAATCCTTCCTGGATATCCTCGCGCCAGGCTATTTCGCCGGCCATTACCCAGTTGGCCAGGTCGCCGAAGGCCTCCTCGGCGCGGTCGAGGTAGTCGATAACGATAAAACCCTGCATACGGATGCGTCGGGCGACCAGGATCATCAGGTTCTTCGGGCCCGGCCGGGGCGTTTCATCATTGTATTGGCTGATGGCGCCGCAGAGCACGATGCGGCCAAAATCGGCCATGTGGTTGATACCTGCCTCCAGCGTATCGCCACCGACATTATCGAAGAAAACGTCCACGTCATCGGGGCACAGTTCGGCCAGGCGCTCATCGATGTTTTCGTGTTTGTAGTCGATGACCCCGTCCAGCTTGCAGCTTTCGGTCAACCAGGCGCACTTCTCGGGGCCCCCGGCAATGCCGATCACGCGGCAGCCCTTGAGGCGGGCAATCTGCGCAACGACCGAGCCCGTGGCACCAGCCGCGCCGGATACCAGGACGGTATCCCCCTGTTTGGGTTGGCCGACGTCGAGCAGGCCGAAGTAGGCGGTAAGGCTGGTTGTACCAAATACGCTAAGGGCGATGCCGGGAGTCATACCCTCGGGCAGCACACGCGGCGGCATCATGCCGCTCGGGTCGCCGATGGAGTACTCCTGCCAGTTGAGCAGGCCCTGCACCAGGGCGCCTTTGGGGAGTTCCGGGTTGCTGGACTCGATGACCTGGCCCACTCCGCTGGCGCGCATGGGCTCGCCGATGGCGACGGGTGGCAGGTAGCTGCGCACGTCTTCCAGCCAGCCACGCATGGCGGGGTCGAAGCCCAGCATGAGTGTCTTTACCAGCACCTGGCCCGCGTCCAGGTCAGGGGAGGGCATGGGGCTCTCCACCAGCTCAAAGTGTTCCGGACCGACCATGCCGACGGGGCGTTCTTTCAGCAGCCATTGTTTATTGTGTTGTGTCATCGACCTGCTCCGTTAAAGTAAAGTCGCCCATTACACCAGAAATGATCCAGCAGCAGCAATCGCCATGGCGCTGCCGCGCCGGGTTATGTTCCAATTTGCGGCAACCATGCGGGGGAATGGGGGCGATGCCAGCGTTATTGATCGTCTATCACACACAGAGCGGCAGTTGCGCGCAGCTCGCCAGGGCGGCGTTGCAGGGAGCCATGAGCGAACCTGAGGTAACTACCGTTGTGCGTCGCGCCTGCGATGCCGGTGTCAGTGACCTGGCCTCGGCCAGCGGGCTGTTGCTGGTGACAGCGGAGAACAGCGGGTCGCTAAGCGGTGGTAGCAAGGATTTTCTGGACCGCATATTTTATCCCGCGATCGAGCACCGTCTTGTAGTGCCCTATGCACTGCTGGTCAGCGCCGGGAACGACGGGCGCGGTGCCGTGCGGCAGGCGGAGCGCATTTTCTCCGGGATTCCTTTTACCCCGGCCACAGAGGCGACGATTCTTCGCGGTCCGGTGACGGGCGAACATTTACGCAGCGCCAGGGATCTTGGCCAGGCGCTGGCTGCCGGGCTGACCATGGGTATTTTCTAGAACTGATAGCAAGGGCCAAAGCATGACAGATTCAACAGACGACATCGTACCCGATGGCTTTGAGCGTTTGCCCCTGGGCTATGGCTTTACCGATAACCTGAGCCCACTCTATCGCAGGGCGGAGGGCGAAGACCTGCGTCTGGGCATGATTGTGGGGCGGCAACACAGCAACACCATGGGTATATGCCACGGCGGCGCGCTGATGACGCTGGCGGATATCGCCGCGGCCTCATGGGCCAATATGGCGCGCGGCCGGGTTGCCGGCGCCCCAACGATTAACCTCGGCATCGATTTTATCTCGGCGGCGAAGTTGGGGCAGTGGATAGAGGCCCGCGAGGAAGGCGTGCAACTAAAACGCCTGTTTGGCTTTGCCCGTGGCGTTATCTGTAACGAAAAGGGCGTCGTTGCGCGCTTCAATGCCAGCTTTTACTTCCCCGATCATCCCGGCCTTTCCCAGGACGGACTGGTCAAGCCGGTAACCACGCAGGGGCTGCTTGACGGCGAATAAAGCGCCTGGCGCTCAGGTGCTTACCTGATCAGCCGCGGCGATCAACGCGTCGACAAAAGCCTGGGCTGCGCGCGAAAGACTGCGACCGCGATGATAGACCAGCCCCAGCGTGCGCTCTGGCGCGGTGCCCTCGATCTCGATAGCGGTGAGTGAATTATCGCGCATACTGCGTGGCAGAATAGTCCAGCCAAGGCCTACCGAGGCCATCATACGAATTGTTTCAAGGTAGTTGGTCGCGAGCGTGACCTGCAGGCTGAGCTGGTGCTGGTCAAACAGGCGTTTAATGATCTGTCCGGTATAGGTGTTAAGGCCGGGCAGTATGGCCGGGTGCTGGCTCAGGGCTTGCAGGTCGGGCGGGGATGGGGCCTGCAGCAGTTCGTGGTCTCGCGCGATCATAAATTCCAGCGGATCATGCCATATGGGGATCGAGAGCAGGTTTTTTTCCTCTTCCGGCGCCAGCGTAACCACCGCCAGTTCTGCCTTGCCCTGATTGATCAGTTCATAGGCCTGCTCTGAATCCATAAAATCGATATCGATATGCACCTCGGGATAGTCGCGACTGAAGTGGCTCAAAATCGGCGGCAGGCGATGCAGGCCGATATGGTGACTGGTGGCCAGGCGCAGCTGGCCGCCCACTTCTCCAGACAGATCGCGCACCGAGCGCTCCGCCGTTGCCAGTTCGCGCTGCACCGACTTGGCGTGGGGTAGCAGTGCATTCCCGGCCTCCGTCAGGCTGACCATGCGGCCAATTCGGTCAAACAGCTCTGCCCCAAGTTGCTCCTCCAGCAGGGCAATGCGTTTACTGACCGCGGGTTGTGTCAGGTGGAGCTTTTCTGCGGCTTCGGAGAAGGAGCCTGTTTCTGCGACCAGGATAAAGGCGCTGAGGTTCTGGGTGTCCATGGTATTCCTATTAGGAATCTATAGGATAAAAATAATAAATTTGAGTAATTCTTAATGCAAGCCCATAATTGCGCCTTCCTTGATCGCATTGAAACAGGAGGTGCCTGATGGCCGGGCAGACCCTTTACGACAAGTTGTGGCAGAACCATCTGGTGGAACAGCGCGAGGATGGCAGCGCGCTTATTTACATCGATCGCCAGTTGATTCATGAAGTGACTTCCCCCAGGCGTTTGAAGGATTGCGCCTTGCGGGCCGCAAGCCCTGGCGTCGGGATGCCAACCTGGCGGTTCCCGATCACAACGTGCCCACTGAGCTGCGCGAGCGCAGCTGGTGGCGTTGCTGCGATTGACGACCCGGTGTCGCGCCTGCAGGTGCAGACGCTGGATGACAACTGCGATGACTTTGACCTGGTCAAGTTCGACATCAACGACGTGCGCCAGGGCATTGTGCACGTGGTGGGGCCGGAGCAGGGCGCAACCCTGCCGGGCATGACGGTAGTGTGTGGTGATTCCCATACCTCCACCCACGGTGCGCTGGGCGCGCTGGCCCATGGCATCGGCACATCCGAGGTGGAGCACGCGCTGGCCACCCAGAGCCTGATACAGCAAAAAATGAAAAATATGCTGGTGCGTGTGGACGGGCACCTGCAGACCGGCGTCACCGCCAAGGATGTTGCGCTGGCGATCATTGGCAAGATAGGCACCGCTGGCGGCACCGGCCATGCCATTGAGTTTGGTGGCCAGGTGGTGCGTGATATGTCATGGAAGGGCGCATGACCCTGTGCAACATGTCTATCGAGGCAGGTGCACGTATGGGCATGATCGCCGTCGACGCCACCACTCTGGACTATGTCAAAGGGCGTCCTTACGCGCCTAGCAGGCGAGCTGTGGGAGCTGGCGGTCGCTGCCTGGAGTGACCTGCATTCAGGACGATGATGCGGTCTTTGATGCCGTTGTTACATTGCAGCGGTGAAGACATCCAGCCGCAAGTGACCTGGGGTACCTCGCCGGAAATGGTACTGCCGGTGGATGGCAGCTGCCTGACCCCGCCGACATCGACGATGCAACGCGAACGGCGCGGTGACCCGGGCACTGGAATATATGGGCCTTGATGCCGGCACAAAAATTACGGATATCAGACCCGACCGGGTGTTCATTGGCTCCTGCACCAACTCGCGTATCGAGGACCTGCGCGCCGCTGCGGCGGTGGTCAAGGGCCACAAGGTGGCGAGCACCGTCAAGCAGGCGCTGGTCGTGCCTGGCTCCGGCGAAGTGAAGAAGCAGGCTGAAGCCGAGGGTCTTGATCAAGATTTTCCTCGATGCCGGTATGGAGTGGCGCGAACCGGGCTGCTCCATGTGCCTGGCCATGAATGCCGACAAGTTGGGCGCGGGAGAGCACTGTGCTTCCACCTCCAATCGCAATTTTGAAGGTCGCCAGGGCTTCGGCGGTCGCACCCACCTGGTCAGTCCGGCGATGGCGGCTGCCGCGGCAGTGGCGGGGCATTTTGTGGACGTGCGTGAATGGCAGGAGGCAGGGCAATGAAGAGCATTTACTGTACATAGCGGGCTGGTCGCCCCCATGGACCGAGCCAACGTGGATACGGACCTGATTATTCCCAAGCAATTCCTGAAGTCGATCAAGCGCTGCGGATTTGGCCCCAACCTGTTTGATGAACTGCGCTACCTGGACGAGGGGCAGCCCGGTGAAGACTGCAGTAACAGGCCCTTGAACCAGGGCTTTCCGCTCAACTTCCCCCGCTACCAGGGCGCCTCCGTGTTGCTTGCCAGGGAAAACTTCGGCTGCGGTTCCAGTCGAGAGCACGCCCCCTGGGCGCTGGAAGACTATGGCTTCCGCTGCCATTATTGCACCCAGCTTCGCCGATATTTTTTACAACAACTGCTTCAAGAACGGGGTGCTGCCCATTGCGCTCGAAGAGGCGACTGTGGACAGGCTGTTCGCCGAGATGTATGCCAGTGAGGGTTACCAGTTAACCGTCGATCTTGAACGCCAGCGGGTGATTACCCCGGGCGGGGAAGAGATTCCCTTTGAGGTCGACGACTTCCGCCGGCAGTGCCTGTTGCAGGGGCTGGACGACATCGGCCTGACCCTGCAGCGTGCCGATGCCATTCGTAGCTATGAAGAAAATGCAAGGCAGCAGTCACCCTGGTTATTTGATGTGATCCGGTAACGCGACTGGTGCGACGGCTCAGCTTTTAAAGAAATGGAAAACGATATGACGAGAAAAGTACTGGTTCTGCCAGGCGACTACATCGGTCCGGAAATCATGGCCGAGGCTGTAAAAGTCCTGGAGTCTGTCAATCAGCGGTTTGACCTGGGTATCGAGCTGGAACACGGCCTGCTGGGCGGCGCCGCGATCGACGCGCACGGCGTGCCCCTGCCTGATGCAACCCTGGCTGCGGCGCGCGAGGCAGACGCGATACTGCTCGGTGCAGTGGGCGGCCCGAAGTGGGATAACGTGGAGCGCCACTTGCGCCCGGAAAAAGGCCTGCTGGCCATCCGCTCTGAATTGCAGCTCTTCGGTAACCTGCGCCCGGCGATTCTCTATCCGCAACTGGCCGATGCGTCCAGTCTCAAGCCCGAACTGGTGGCGGGTCTGG
Organism: uncultured Gammaproteobacteria bacterium; assembly: GCA_963845135.1. Taxonomy (GTDB): domain Bacteria; phylum Pseudomonadota; class Gammaproteobacteria; order Pseudomonadales; family Halieaceae; genus Halioglobus. The sequence continues at coordinate 716,833 of CAWJQW010000012.1, forward strand.
ACCTGCTGATCGTGCGCGAGCTGACCGGCGGTATCTACTTCGGTGAACCGCGAGGAATCCGTACACTGGAGAACGGTGAGAGGGAAGGCTTCAATACCTATAAATACAACGAGTCCGAGATTCGCCGCATTGGCCATCTCGCATTTGCCCTGGCGCGCAAACGCGACAAGCGCGTGTGCAGCGTGGACAAGTCCAATGTGCTGGAAGCGACCATTCTGTGGCGCGAGGTCATGGAAGAGGTGGGCAAGGATTACCCGGATGTGGAGCTGAGCCACATCTACGTGGACAACGCCGCCATGCAGTTAGTGATGCGTCCCAAGCAGTTTGACGTGATGGTCACCGGCAATATGTTCGGCGACATTCTCTCCGACGCGGCGGCAATGCTGACCGGTTCTATTGGCATGCTCCCTTCGGCATCCCTGGACAAGGACGGGCGCGGCATGTACGAGCCCTGTCACGGCAGTGCGCCTGATATCGCCGGGCAGGGCAAGGCCAACCCGCTGGCGACCATTCTCTCGGTGGCGATGATGCTGCGCTACACGCTGGGCAGTGCCGACGCGGCACAGGTGATTGAGCAAGCGGTGAGCGATGTGCTCGACCAGGGGCTGCGTACGCCGGATATTTACAGTGACGGTACCCGCCTGGTAGGCACGGCAGAGATGGGTGAGGCCGTGCTGGCCGCCGTGCAGGCTTGATACAGGATTTAGCAGGAGTAGTGAGATGACAGAGCTTTTTGACGTAGCAGTAGTGGGTGCAACCGGTGCGGTGGGTGAGGCCATGATTGCCATTCTGGAAGAGCGGGACTTTCCCGTGGGGACACTCTATCCACTGGCCAGCAGCCGGTCTGCGGGTAAGACCATTATGTTCAAGGGCAGCACGGTGAAGGTCACGGACCTCGCCGATTTCGATTTCAGCAAGGCCCGCATCGGCCTGTTTTCCGCTGGCGGCAGCATCTCCGAGAAGTTTGCCCCTATCGCCGCCGCGGCCGGCTGCGTGGTGGTGGATAACACCTCGCATTTTCGCCGGGATGAGGACATCCCGCTGGTCGTGCCCGAGGTTAATGTCGAGGCCCTGGCGGGCTACATGACGCGGGGCATCATCGCTAACCCCAACTGCTCTACCATCCAGATGCTGGTGGCGCTGAAACCGATTTATGACGCGGTGGGTATAGAGCGTATCAATGTATGCACCTACCAGGCGGTGTCCGGCACCGGCAAGGAGGCCATTGAGGAGTTGGCGGGACAAACGGCGCGCTTGCTTAACGGCCAGGAGGCGGAATGCAAAGTGTATCCGCGGCAGATCGCCTTCAACGTCCTGCCGCACATTGATACCTTCCAGGAGAATGGTTACACGCGCGAAGAGATGAAAATGGTGTGGGAGACCCAGAAAATATTTGGTGACCACAGTATCCAGGTCAATCCCACCTGCGTGCGGGTTCCGGTTTTTTATGGTCACTCCGAGGCCGTGCATATCGAAACCGTGGACAAAATCAGCGCGGAACAGGCCAGGGAACTGTTACGCAACGCGCCCGGCGTGCAGGTGATGGACGAGCACGTCGATGGCGGATACCCCACCGCCGTGAGCGACAGTGCGGGCACGGATCCCGTGTTCGTAGGCAGGATTCGGGAGGACATTTCCCATCCGCGTGGCCTCAATATGTGGGTTGTTGCCGATAATGTGCGCAAGGGGGCCGCGCTCAATAGTGTGCAAATTGCCGAGGCATTGATAACAACTTACCTTGATTAAAGTTGGTAAATTATTGATACTTTTAGTAGAAAGGGGCTAGTTGCCGATGCAGGGAAGCATGCCGTTTAGTCGAGAAAAGTGAAGAAAGTGCTTTCAGGGTATAGCGTTTAGGCGCACGATATCAGGTAACCAGTTAGGGGGGTCGCGCCAGGGGAGGCCGGCCTGGTTTTATGTGGCTAATATAATAAGGCGTCGGAGTATGGCTCGTAAGTTTGCTGCTGCTGTTTTTTCTCTGGGGTGTATTCACGCGAGTTCCAGCTTCGCGCTGGGTCTGGGTGAAATCAAACTGGACTCGTTTCTCAACGAGCCACTGAAAGCGAAGGTTGAACTACTCAACACAGAAAGTCTTCATTCCGATGAGATTCGCATTCGCCTCGCCACCCGGGAAGACTTCGAACGTATGGGCGTCGAGCGCGCCTACTTTCTCACCAGTATTTCCTTTGAGGTCAACGTAGACCCCAGCGGGCAGGGCTCGATCAGCATCACCTCGGAAGACCCGGTGCTGGAACCTTACCTGGACTTTATTGTGGAAGCCCGCTGGCCCTCAGGCCGCTTGCTGCGCGAATACACTGTCCTGGTTGATCCGCCGTTGTTTGATACCAGCACACCGGTGGTGTCCGCGACGCAGCGCGTCGCGGAAGTGGAGGGGACTCCGCTGCCAGGTGAAGACGGAAAAAAGCCCACTGACCCGGCTGCGAGCAGTGGCACCCGGGTAGACGTACGTAAGTCTGACCTTGCTCCCGGTGCGATGCCGCAGCGGGACTTCAATGCCGAGACCGCTGGCGCGCCGCGTTCCGGCAGTCGCTACATGATTCACCGTGATGACACTCTCTGGGCGATTGCAGCCGCTGCCAAACCTGCGGGCACGTCTGTGCACCAGACCATGCTGGATATCCAGCGTATGAATCCCGATGCTTTTATCGACGGTAATATCAACCGTATCAAGGCCGGTTACATTGTTTATCTGCCAACAGCGGACGACATCAGCTCCCAGGATATGGCCGCTGCACTGGCAGAGGTGAAGCAACAGAATGAGGACTGGGAGGCGGGGCGTGCCAGTGTGCCGACATCCGCCGGCCCCAAACTGCGTATCTCTGCCGACCCGGCGGAAGAGGGCAGCGTCGACGGGGCTGACGTGGGCGATTACGCCGCGGGCGGAGCGGCAACGGCGGACGCAACAGGCAGCGCAGCCAGCGAGCAGGCGGAGATGGCCGAGGAACTGGCGTCGGTGCAGCAGCAGGTCGATACCTTACAGCGCATTGTCAGTTTGAAAGACGACCAGATTGCCGCCTTGCAGGCTGCACTCGAAGAGGCCGGCGAGGCGGTTGATGCTGCCGAGGATTTAGCCGACGGGCAGGATGCGTTATCCGGTGAAATGATGGATGCCATCGGTGCTGTCGAAGGCGCAGACCCCGATGACCCGGTCATGGCCGGCGAAGATGATCAAGACACTGCGGCCGAGTCAGGCTCAGTTGCGGCCGCTGCCCCGGATGAGACAGGCACCGCAGCAGCCATGGACGATGATGCATCCATGGCCACGGAGCAGGGCGCTGTCGATGCAACACCGGCTGCGCCCGCGCCGGTTGCTGCCCAGGCGCCGGCTGAAGAGGGCGGCTTTATGAGCAAGGCGCTCTATGGCCTCGGTATTCTGGTGCTGGCGCTGCTGGGTTTCCTCTTCTGGCGCCGACGTAGTGACCAGGCTGAAGATGATGAGTTTGCTGCTGATGACGCGTTTGCTGATGTGCAGCTCAAAGAGGAAAGCGTAGGCGTTGCCGAGCAGGACATGGCCTCGCAAGAGACGGCAGAAGAACTGCAAGAAGCCTTCGAAGACGATTTTGAAGACGATGAACCGGCGGCGGATAGCCGTGGCTACGGGGAGCACAAACACGACGAGTATGCATCTGATGTCGATGCCAGCGATGCGCTCGCCGAGGCGGACATCTATATCGCATACGGTCGCTACCCCCAGGCCAAAGACCTGCTGCTGGGTGCGTTGGCCAGTGAGCCTCGCAACACGGCTTATCGCCTCAAACTGCTGGAAACAGAGTTGCAAATGGGCGACACCGCTGGCGCAGAGACGCAAATGCGGGAACTGGAAGCTATTGGTGATGAGGCCAGTATCGCTCGTGGTAAAGAGTTGCTGGGAGAGGGAGAAGCTTTCGACAAGCCGCCCTCGGGCCTGGGCGCTGAAATTGACAGCGCAGAGGAGTCGGAATTCGCCGGACTGGAAATTGAGGGTGGCGTTTTGGACGACGAAATCCTTGATGAGGATCTGGATTTGTCCGCTGATTTTGCCGATGACGCGCTCGGTGATGATGCCGATGAAGAGGACCTGGTAATCGCTGCCGAAGCTAATGGCATGTCGACCAAGCTTGACCTTGCACGTGCCTACATGGACATGGGTGACGAGACGGGTGCCCGGCAGATCCTTGAAGAAGTGGTCGCCGAAGGTTCCGAAGAGCAAAAGGCAGAAGCTGGAGCGTTGTTGGAACGCATTGGCTGAGTCTTTTCCCTACCTGAGCGCCGACCCGCTTCCTGCGGGCGGCCGCATCGCCTGCAGAGTCGAATATAACGGTGCCGGTTTCAACGGCTGGCAAATACAACCCCATCCCGGCACTCGCACAGTGCAGCAGGCATTGGAAACGGCGCTTGGCGCGGTGGCGGATCATACAGTGCGCGTGCATTGCGCCGGTCGCACAGACACGGGTGTTCATGGGCACTGCCAGATAATCCATTTCGATGCCCCGGCGGCTCGGTCGCCCAAAGCCTGGGTGCTGGGTGCGAACGGCGGTCTACCCGAGGATGTGCGTGTGCACTGGGCCGTGCCAGTGGCTGACACCTTTCACGCTCGTTTCAGCGCGCTGTCACGTCGCTATCGCTACCTGATCGCCAACGCCTCCGTACGTACGCCATTATTCAATAGGCAATTGACCTGGCACCGCTACCCCCTGGATGCGCAGTTGATGCATGCCGAGGCCCAGGCACTGCTGGGAGAGCAGGACTTTTCTGCGTTTCGGGCTGCGTCCTGTCAATCCAATAGCCCCATGCGCAATGTGCACTCGGTGCAGGTGGCGCGTCGCGGCGAACTGGTGTTCATCGACATACAGGCCAATGCTTTCCTGCATCACATGGTGCGCAATATCGTCGGCACGCTCATGGCAGTAGGTGCCGGCCGCCAGCCGCCGGGGTGGACTGCACAGGTGCTTCAGGGGCGGGACAGGACGCGCGCGGCTGACACCGCTGCGCCCCATGGCCTGTATCTGGTAGACGTGGGCTATCCCGTCGAATACGGCTTGCCATCCACACCCTTCGGGCCACTGTTTTTGGGGCCCGGGCCAGGCTGACGTTGAAGACAGCAGCGGGCGCTTCTGCTATGCTTCGCGCCTTGTTTTTTCGCTGTAATCAGGTCTGAACGTGACGCGTACGCGTATTAAAATATGTGGCATAACCAGGCCGGAAGATGCCCTGTGCGCAGTGCATGGCGGAGCGGACGCAATCGGCCTGGTGTTTTATCCTCCCAGCCCGCGTGCGGTGACGCTCGAGCAGGCCCTGGAAGTCGCCGCCGTTGTGCCGCCTTTCGTGACACTGGTGGCATTGTTTGTGGACGAGACCCCGCAGCAGATAAGCCGAATTCTCGAAGCCTTGCCTGTGGGTCTGCTGCAGTTTCATGGCAGCGAAGAGGCAGGTTTTTGTGCCCGGTTCCAGCGGCCGTGGATGAAAGCCCTGCGGGTCAGGGATGACCTGGATGTGGCGTCAGCCTGTCGTCCCTATGCGGGCGCCAGTGGTGTGTTGCTCGATGCCTGGCAAGAAGGTGTGCCGGGCGGCACGGGAAAGACTTTCGACTGGTCCAGGGACCTGGGCGTGGTGAATCTTCCCGTCGTGCTGGCAGGTGGTCTCGATAGCGACAATGTGGGGCGGGCTATGCGTACCCTGCGGCCCTGGGCGGTGGATGTGAGCGGTGGCGTCGAGGCGAGCCCGGGCATCAAGGACGCCGGGAAAATTAAACAGTTTATCGCGGCGGTTCGCGCCGCAGATCAGCAGCGAGTGGATGGTTAAGAGATGAACAGTGAAGTGAAAGAGACTGAGTTTTCTGCGGTTCCCGATGCAGAAGGCCGATTTGGTGTGTACGGCGGAAAGTTTGTCGCCGAGACCTTGATGTCGGCACTGGACGATCTGGAAACGCTGTATAACCGACTGAAAGACGATGAAAGCTTTCAGCGCGAGCTGGACGAGGACCTGGCACGCTACGTGGGTCGACCCTCACCGCTATATGAAGCGCGTCGCTGGAGTGAGCGGATTGGTGGTGCGCGCATCTTGCTCAAGCGCGAAGATCTCAACCACACCGGTGCACACAAGGTAAACAACACCGTCGGGCAGGCACTGCTGGCCAAGCATATGGGCAAAAAGCGGGTGATCGCCGAGACCGGAGCCGGTCAGCACGGCGTTGCCACAGCGACTATCGCCGCTCGTCTCGGGCTGGAATGCCAGGTCTTTATGGGCGAGGAAGACGTGCGTCGCCAGGCGCTCAATGTCTATCGCATGAAATTGCTTGGGGCAGAGGTGATTCCGGTTAAATCCGGTTCCCGCACCCTCAAGGATGCAATGAACGAGGCCATGCGCGACTGGGTGACCTATGTAGACGAAACGTTTTACATTATTGGTACCGTTGCCGGCCCTCATCCCTACCCGATGCTGGTGAGGGACTTCCAGTGTGTGATCGGGCGCGAGGCCCGGGCGCAGTCGCTGGACTACCTGGGCAAGCTGCCGGATGCGCTGGTGGCCTGCGTTGGCGGTGGCTCCAACGCGATTGGACTGTTCCATCCCTTCCTGGAAGATGAATCCGTCGCCATGTATGGCGTGGAAGCCGGTGGCCACGGCGTTTCCACGAATCAGCATGCCGCGCCGCTGACGGCGGGAACACCGGGTGTCCTGCACGGCAATCGCACCTATCTCATGCAGGACGCCAACGGCCAGATTATGCATACCCACTCCGTTTCGGCTGGACTGGACTACCCGGGCGTGGGCCCCGAGCACAGCTGGTTGCACGACGTGGGCCGTGTCAATTACGTGGTCGCCAATGACGATGAGGCACTGGCCGCTTTCCATACCTTGACCCGCGTGGAGGGCATCATGCCCGCCCTGGAAAGCAGCCACGCACTGGCCTACGCCGAGAAGCTTGCGGCGACGATGACGCCGGAACAAAGTATTGTCGTCAACCTTTCTGGACGGGGTGACAAGGACATTCATACGGTGGCCCAGATAGATGGCATTGAGTTTTAGGGGAGTAGGTTAGTGAGTCGTATAGCTGGGCGTTTCCAGGAACTGGCAGCACAGGGGCGTAAAGCGCTGATTCCTTACATTGTGGTAGGGGACCCGACACTGGAGGGCACCGTGCCATTGATGCATGCACTGGTGGCCAACGGTGCTGATATTATTGAACTGGGTGTGCCTTTTTCGGACCCGATGTCAGAAGGGCCGGTGATTCAACTCGCCCATGAGCGGGCGCTTGCCAATGGCGCCACTCTCCGCGATGCACTGGCCGCAGTGCGCGAGTTTCGCAAGGCGGACGACAGCACGCCAGTATTGCTGATGGGATACGCCAATCCGGTGGAGCACATGGGGCACGCCGTGTTTGCCGACGCCGCCGCTGAAGCGGGGCTGGATGCCTTGCTGACGGTGGACATCCCACCCGAGGAAGTGACCGGCATCAATACCGAACTGCACCGCGCAGGCATGGACAATATTTTCCTGGTAGCGCCCACCACGCCGGATGCCCGTATCGGGCGTATTGTCGATCAGGCCAGTGGCTTTATTTACTACGTCTCGCTCAAGGGCGTGACCGGGGCCGGCCACCTCGATGCAGATGACGTGGCCGCACCATGTAGCGCGCATTCGCGCAGCGGTCGCATTGCCGGTGGCCGTGGGTTTTGGTATCAAGGATGCCCAGTCGGCGGCCTCTGTTGCCGGCGATTGCCGATGGTATCGTGGTCGGCAGCGCCCTGATTCGTGCGATGGCCAGACAAGCTGGAGGCGGGAGGCAATCACGAGGCAGCGCAACAGGCGGCCGTGGACTTGCTGGCGGAAATTCGCCTGCGGAGTGGACAGCGCTTCCTAGTCAGGCCGGCTGGCGTTTATAATGTGGCCACCATCGGTGGGGGAACTACATGAGCTGGATTGACAAGATCCTGCCTTCTGGCGTGCAGCAAGGGACGAAGGCACCAAGCGCTCCAGCGTGCCGGAAGGATTGTGGAAGAAGTGCGTCAAGTGCGAGGCGGTGCTCTATCGTCCGGACGTGGAGCGCAACGACGATGTCTGCCCCAAATGTGATCACCACATGCGTATCGGCGCCCGCCGCCGACTGGATATATTTCTCGATGACGACAGGTCGCGAGGAAATTCTTGCCGACATCGAGCCGGTCGACCGGCTCAAGTTCAAGGATAAGAAGCGCTACCGTGATCGCCTGAGCGCGGCGCAAAAATCGACCGGTGAAAAAGACGCGCTGATAGCCATGCGCGGCACACTGCGGGGTATGCCCGTGGTGGCAGTGGCTTTCGAGTTCAATTTTCACGGCGGTTCCATGGGCTATGCGGTGGGTGAAAAATTCACCCGTGCGGCACAGTTGGCCCTGGAAGAAGACATGCCACTGGTGTGTTTTGCCGCATCCGGCGGCGCACGCATGCAGGAAGCCCTGATTTCTTTGATGCAGATGGCCAAGACCAGTGCGGTTATCGAGCGCATGAAAATGTCCGGCAGTGCCTTATATTTCGGTGATGACCGATCCTATCTACGGTGGCGTTTCAGCGTCGCTGGCTTTGTTGGGCGATATTAATATCGCCGAGCCCGATGCGCGCGCAGGTTTTGCCGGCCCCAATATTATTGAACAAACCATTCGCCAGAAACTGCCCAAGGGCTTTCAGCGCAGCGAATTCCTGCTGGAACACGGTGCCATCGATATGATCGTGCACCGCGACTGAGATGCGCGACACCATTGGCCGGTTGCTGTCCAAACTGGGCCTCATGACCTGCAGCCTGATGAGATCGACGAGGAGCCAGCGCAGACGCGATGGAGCCCGAGATGAGCGAGAGGTGGAGATCCCCCTGCGAAACGGAAGGGGATGAATAAGTCCATCCCTGGCCCAGTGGCTGCAGCGACCTGGAGACCCTGCACCCCAGTGAAATGGACCTCGGGCTGGAGCGGGTAACTCGCGGTAGCACGCGTCCTGGAGTTGTTGCCGGTGCCTGTCCCGTGGTGACCGTGGCCGGGACCAACGGCAAGGGCTCTACCGTAGGCGGTGTTGGAGTCATGCTGGTTGAATGCTGGATACCGTACCGGGGCGTTTACCTCGCCGCACTTCCTGCGTTTCAACGAGCGTATTCGGGTCGGTGGTGACGAGGCGCTGGACGAGGAGATCGTTGCGGCCTTCGCAGCGATTGAGCAGGCCCGCGGTGATATCTCCCTGACCTATTTTGAGTTTGCCGCTCTGGCTGCATTGTGGATATTCCGGCAGCGCAGGGTCGAGTATGTGGTACTGGAAGTGGGTCTGGGTGGGCGGCTGGATGCGGTCAATATGGTCGATCCCAGAGTGGCGGTGATCACCAGTATCGACCTGGACCACCAGGAGTGGCTGGGCGACACCCGCGGTGCGATAGCGCAGGAAAAAGCTGGCATCATGCGCCCGGCGTCGCCCGGTGGTGATCGCCGACGCGGACCCGCCGCAGGAGCTGTTACAGTGTGCCGAGCAGGTGGGCGCCGAGCCCGGTGGTTTGCCTCGGGTAGCCAGTTCAGTTATGTGCAAGAGGATGAGGCGTGGCAGGCGACGTTTGCGGCAGCGCGCGATGCGAAGCACGGCGACTTGCCCCTGCATGCAGCCGTGCCGCTTTGCTCCCGGATAATATTTGTGCTGCGGCTGCAGGCCGCCTCGCTGTTGGGCGTTGAGTTTGGCGACCGGCAATTGCAGCGGGCGCTTGCGGTCAGCGCATCGCACGCGGGCGCCGGCAGACGCCTGCAGCGTGGCGGGTAAGACTACGTGCTGGACGTTGCGCACAACCCGGCTGCAATTAATAAGTTGCTTGAATATATTGATGCAACTCCTTGTAATGGAAAGATATATTGCTTTATTTTCCGCTATGAAAGACAAGGACGTCGCGGCATGATCGGTGGACAGTGTGCTGGTCCTTTGACGCCTGGTTTCTCGGCGGACAAGCCGGATAACCCGCGCGCCATGGGCGCCAGCTGATATCGCGGCCTGTTGCGTGAACAGGGTTTGGGGATGGTGAGTGTCAGCAAAAACCTGCGCCAGGCGTTTCGCCGCGCGCAGGGTCTGACTGGGAGCGGTGACTGCTGGTGGTGTTTGGCTCCTTCTTTACGGTCGCTGCCGTGTTGCCGCAACTGGAAAAGGACCGAAGGAAAACCGGGACGCGATGAATGAAGTGCTCAAACAACGCCTGATCGGCGCACTGATCCTGGTAGCCCTGGGGGTGGTGTTCTGGCCTATTATATTTGTCGAGCCCGGCCAGCAGGGTGGCGGCGGATGAGGTCGTCATTCCACCGCGGCCAAACGTGAGACAGCGCCAATAGAGCCGCCAGATAGGCCGGCCTGCGCGCCTTCCCGCGAAATCAGCCAGGGCAAGAACCTGGCCCGAAGCTGAACCTTGTAGCTGAACCGGAACCCGAAAAGGCCCCCGTGCCGGTGGAAACTGCCGCCGACGTCCAAGCACATCAGCCGGCGGCTACGCCGGTACCGGTGAAACCCAAGGCAGAGACAGACTCGCAGCGAGGCACCGGTGAAGCCGGCGCTGGAGCAGAGGGCATGCCGGTGGCCTGGATATTGCAGGTTGCCAGCGTCAGCAGTGCCGACAAGTGCAGAGCAGCTGCGCAAGCGACCTGCTGGCCATGGGCCACAAGGCCTATGTGAAGAAACGTGAACAGCGGCGGTCGCACGCTTTACCGGGTGTATATCGGGCCGAAGGTCGAGCAGGCCAGGCTGGAGCGGATGCGGCAGCGAGATCGACAGGCGATTCGGGGTGAAATCGATGGTTGCCCGGTACGTATCCCTGATGTTGCAGGCTGTCATTGCTCATCGCGGGCCTGGCTCTGTTAGAATTACTACGCGTGGCGTGTGAGTGATCGACCCGGCACAGTTTAACGCTGGACTGGATTATCATCGTGGTGCTCGGCGTGTCGATCCTGTTCAGCCTGTGGCGTGGTTTCGTCCGCGAGGCGTTGTCGCTGGCTGGGTGGGTTGCGGCTTTTGTGGTTGCCAACACTGTTTGTCGATCGGCTTGCGCTGAACTGGCTGGCATCATCGCCAATATGACCGGGCGCTATATGGCGGCCTATGCCATGTTGTTCGTCGCCACATTGATGGTGTTCACGCCTGGTGGTGAAGGTGGCACGGGCTGGTAAAGGCCTCCGGACTGAGGGTACTGGATCGCCTGCTGGGCACGGTTTTCGGTTTTGCGCGGGGGATTATTATGCTGGTTGCGGTCTTTGTCATCCGCCAGTTGGTGCCGCCTGAAGATTTACAGTGGTTGCATCAGTCGCAGCTGATGCCGCATCTGAATATGCTGGCCGAGTGGACCCAGATCGTATTTTCCAACACCAGTCCCCGGCAGGCGGTATCTCAACCTGAAATGCGATGAGGTAAATGCAGAATGTGTGGCCTGGTTGGAATGGTGCGGGAAACAATGTCGCTCCCGATATATACGATGCCCTGACGGTGTTGCAGCACCGCGGGCAGGATGCGGCTGGAATCATGACCTGCGACGGCGGGCGATTCAGCCAGCGCAAAAGTGAGGGCCTGGTGCGGGACGTATTTCGCCAGCACCACATGCAGCGGCTGGACGGCAATATCGGTATTGGTCATGTGCGTTATCCCACTGCGGGCAGTTCTGGCCCGGCGCTGGCCCAGCCTTTCTATGTGAACTCGCCCTACGGCATCGCGCTGGCGCACAACGGCAACCTGACCAATTCCGAACAACTGGCCCGAGAACTGTTCCAGGACGACCTGCGCCACCTCAATACTGATTCCGATTCCGAGGTGCTGCTTAACATTTTTGCCCACGAATTGCAGACCCTGGGCAAACTCAGTCCCCGGCGCCGAGGATATTTTCAAGGCAGTGGAGGCGGTGCATAAGCGCTGCCGCGGTGGCTATGCCGCGGTAGCCATGCTGGTCAATTACGGCGTGGTGGGTTTCGGGACCCCACGGGATTCGACCGCTGGTAGTGGGCGAGCGAGAAGACCGACCGGCGGAAGGAGTACATGATTGCCTCGGAAAGCGTAGCGCTGGATGTACTGGGCTTTACCCTGCTGGGCGACGTGGCGCCCGGGGAGGGGGTTTACATTGATATGGCAGGGCAGCTGCATCGTCAGCAATGTGCGCAGGAGCCCTCACTGCGGCCGTGTATTTTTGAGCATGTGTATTTTGCCCGCCCCGATTCGCTGATGGATGGAATTTCGGTCTACAAAACACGCATGCGCCAGGGCGAAACGCTGGCCAGAAAAATCCGCCGGCTGACGCCCGGACCTGAATATCGACGTGGTGATCCCGATACCGGATACCAGCCGCATTGCCGCCCAGTCCATGGCGCACGAGCTGGGTATCAAGTTCCGGGAAGGCTTGATGAAGAACCGCTATATTGGCCGCACCTTTATCATGCCTGGCCAGAGCCAGCGCAAGAAATCAGTGCGCCAGAAGCTGAACCCGGTGCCGCTGGAGTTTGAAGGCAAGAATGTGATGCTGGTGGATGACTCCATCGTCCGCGGTACTACCTGCCGTCAGATTATCGAGATGGCCCGGGAGGCGGGTGCCGCCAAGGTATATTTTGCCTCTGCCGCGCCACCGGTGCGCTTTCCCAATGTTTACGGCATCGATATGCCTTCGGCATCCGAGTTGATTGCCCACGACCGTACCGTAGAGGAAATTTGCGAGCTGATAGGCGCCGATTGGCTGGTTTACCAGGATCTGGAAGATCTGGTGCAGTGTTCACTGGAAGGCAATCCGCAGGTGGATGGCTTCGACTGCTCGGTTTTCAATGGTGAATATATCACCGGTGATGTCGACCAGAATTACCTTGATCGACTGGAATCGCTGCGCAATGATGAGGCCCAAACCGTGGGGCGGGCCGCGCTGCAGGCAGAAGGTGCCGTGGTCGGCATCCACAACGACGTATGAGCGCTCAGATGCAGACGACAGTAACTGGGACGGCCTGGACGGCGCCCACCTCGACACCCTGGCGGTGCGCGCGGGTATTGTGCGCACGCATGAGGGTGAGCACAGTGAGCCAATTTTCACCACCTCCAGCTATGTATTTGACAGCGCGGCCGATGCTGCAGCGCGTTTTGCCGGTGAATCGCCCGGCAATGTTTACTCACGCTATACCAATCCCACGGTGCGTACTTTCGAGCAGCGCATCGCTGCACTGGAAGGTGCCGAGCAGGCGGTAGCTACCGCCTCTGGTATGGCCGCTATTCTGAGTACCTGCATGGCCCTGCTAAAGGCCGGCGATCATGTGGTGTGTTCCCGGGATGTGTTCGGCACCACGATAAACCTGTTCGCGCAAGTACATGGCCAAGTTCGGGGTGGAGGTCAGCTTCGTGCCGCTGCTGGACATGGAGCAGTGGCGAGCAGGCCATCAAGCCCAACACCGCCATGCTGTTTGTGGAGACGCCCTCCAATCCCTTGTGCGAGGTGGCCGATCTGGCACGCATTGTCGGCACTGGCGCGTGCCAACGACTGCCTGCTGGTGGTCGACAACTGTTTTTGTACGCCGGCCCTGCAAACGCCGCTGGCGCTGGGTGCGGATATCGTAGTGCACTCCGCCACCAAGTACCTGGATGGCCAGGGGCGCTGTGTTGGCGGAGCCGTGGTCGGTTCCAGGGAGCATATGGAGGAGGTGGAGACTTTCCTGCGTACCTGTGGTCCTACCATGAGTGCATTCAATGCCTGGGTGTTTCTCAAGGGTCTGGAAACCCTGCGCCTGCGAATGGAAGCCCACAGTCAAGCCGCACTGGAATTGGCCCGCTGGCTGCAGCACCAGCCGCAGGTTGAGAAAGTGTACTACGCCGGGCTGGAAGATCACCCTGGGCATGCGCTGGCCGCTCGCCAGCAACGGGCCTTTGGCGGCGTGCTGTCTTTCAGGTCAAGGGCGGCGCGAGCCAGGCCTGGCATGTATAGATGCCACCAGGATCATGTCGCTCACTGCAAATCTCGGGGATGCCAAAACCACTATCGTGCATCCTGCCACAACGACCCATGGCCGACTGAGTGAGACGCAGCGAGAGAGGCGGGCATACGGCCGATAACCTGATACGGGTAGCGGTGGGACTGGAGCACATAGATGATTTGAAAGCCGATCTGCAGCGCGGTCTTGCTGCAGCGGGCTAAAGAGCGACACAACACCGGGGCAACAGCAATGCAATTACAGGAAGTGATCGATGCGGCCGTCGCCGAGGTGGGCAAGGTATTACTGGGTAAGGAACCGCAGATTCGCCTGGCGTTGTGTTGCCTGTTTGCGCGTGGGCACCTGCTGATCGAGGATTTGCCGGGCATGGGCAAGACCACCTTGTCCCACGCCCTGGCGGACGTGCTCGGCCTGTCCTGGAAGCGGGTGCAGTTTACCAGTGACCTGCTGCCTGCAGATATTCTCGGAGTCTCGGTTTACAACCGCAACGACGCCAGTTTCAGTTTCCATCCCGGCCCCGATATTTACCCAGTTACTGCTGGCGGATGAAATCAACCGCACCACACCGCGCACCCAGAGCGCCTTGCTGGAGGCCATGGCCGAAGGGCAGGTTACGGTGGAGGGGGAGACGCGTCGCGCTGCCCGACCCGTTCTTCGTCGTTGCCACCCAGAACCCGGTCAACCAGTCCGGTACCTATCCCCTGCCAGAGTCGCAACTGGACCGCTTCCTGATGCGTCTCGAGCTGGGTTATCCCCATCCGCAGGCCGAGCGGGAGATGTTTCAGCGCCAGCACAGCGACCGGCACCGAGCGCAGCCCCCTGCGGCAAATCATTGACGAGGAACAGTTGCAGCAGATGCGTCACGCGGTAGCGCAGGTGCACGCCTCCGACAATATGCTGGATTATTTGCAACGGCTGGTCGCCTACACCCGCAACAGTCCGGAATTTGAGGTTGGCCTGTCGCCCCGCGGTGGCCTGGCGCTGCTGGACTGCGCGCGCACCTGGGCGGTGATGAACAATCGGGGACACGTTGTGCCGGAAGACCTGCAAATGGTGCTGCCGGCGGTGGCGGGGCACCGACTGGTGCCCAGCGGCGATTATGCGGGTGATGGTACAGCACTGGTGACCCTGCTGCAGCGCAACGTGGACGTGATTCGTCCCTGAGCCGGTGAAAGTTGATGCGGCAGCACCGGCAACCACCGCGGGCATTATGTTCCGGCTGCGCCGCCGCTTTCGCGACTGGATCAATCGGCGTATTCCACCCTCCCGGGTAATAACCCTTAACCAGCGGCGTATTTTTATTTTCCCCAACCGGGTGGGGCTGTTTTTCGCGCTCTGCCTGCTGGTGATGCTGCTGGCGGCGATCAACTTCCAGAACAACCTGAGTTACGGGCTGACGTTTCTATTGTTTACCCTGTTCATCGTCGCCATATTGCATACCTATGCCAATTTGTCCGGGCTGACCATTCGCGCCGTGCATGCCAGGCCGGCCTTTCCCGGGCAGCAGACCGAATTTGAGCTGCAGTTGGAACGCAGTCGCCGCAAGGAGTATATCGGCTTGCGTTTGCAGTGGCCGGACAGCGCCCCGGTAACCGCCAGCCTGGTGGACCGTGACACAGTGCGCGTGCAGTTGCATGTGCAGACAGGGCCTCGGCGAGGCTGGTACAGTCCCGGCCGCCTGCGCATAGAATCCACTTATCCGCTCGGTCTGTTGCGCTGCTGGAGCTGGATCGATCTTGACCTGCATGCGCTGGTGTATCCCAGGCCACTGGCCTCAGCGGAATTACCGGGACTGGCGGCGGAGACACCGGATGGTGCGGCAGTGCCCATCGAGGGCAGTGACGACTTTTACGGTTTTCGTGACTACCGGCACGGCGACTCACTGCGCCAGATCTACTGGAAGGGCCTGGCTCGAGGGCAGAATGTGCAGGTCAAACAGTACGCAGCCTATGCCGATCGCAGCGTCTGGCTGGACTGGGAGATGTTTCCCGGCCTGGGCACAGAGCAGCGCCTGTCGCATTTGTGTTATTGGGCACTGGAATTTGATAAGCAGGGCGACGAGTACGGGCTGCGCTTGCCCGGTGTCAGCATTGCGCCCGATTGTGGCGAGCATCATCGCGAGCAGGTGCTGCGCGCGCTGGCCCTGCATGGAATCGGGGAGCCCCGCCAGTGAAGGCGCAAGAACAGATCCCGCGCAATGCACTGGTGTGGATTATCATCAGCCTGTTTACGCTGGTCCTGCCGCACATCGAGCGCGTCCCCTTGTGGGTTTTACTGGTTTATGTGGCGGCCGCTCTATGGCGGGTGATGGTCTATCGCGGCCACTGGTCGTTTCCACGCTGGCCGATCAAGCTGGGCCTTATCTTTGCTGCGTTTGCGGGCATCCTGTTCAGCTTCCGCAGCGTCATTGGACTGGAGCCAACGGTGGCGTTGCTGCTGACGGCATTTGCTTTCAAGCTGCTGGAGCTAAAGGAGCGTAAGGACGCCTATGTGCTCCTGTTCCTGGGTTACTTCGTGATTCTCACCGAGTTCCTGTTCAGCCAGGACCTGCTGATTGTGTTGTTGTGCCTGGTCAACGTGGTGCTGGTGACGACCGCGCTGGTGGCTTTGCATCGGCCGGGGGTGGATCGTTTCAGCGCCCAGCCCTTGGGCAAGGCCTCGATCATGGTGTTGCAGGCCGCGCCGATGATGCTCGTGCTGTTCTTTCTGTTTCCGCGTATCGGCCCGTTATGGACGGTACCGATCAAGAGTCAGCAGGCCACCACGGGGATGAGTGAATTCATGAAACCCGGTGATGTGTCCCAGCTGAGCCGCTCCGGTGCAGTGGCGTTTCGGGTCGAGTTTGAGGGGGCGATACCGCCCAAGTCACAGCTCTACTGGCGCGGCCTGGTGATGAGCCGCTTGCGTGAGAACACCTGGAGTGCGCTCAACTATTATGAAGTGCCGGCGCGTGAGCGGCGTCCGCAGGTGCCCGAATTAAGCGACCAGCCCTTGCGTTACTCGGTGATTATGGCGCCCACCCAGCAGCGTTGGCTGTATGGCCTGCGTTACGCCCGGTCCACCGATGCAGGGATACTCAACGCGGCGGATTACCGGCTGTTCCGGCCAACGGTCATCGAAGACGACCTGTTGTATCGGGTGACGTCCTGGCCAGATGCCCTGCTGGACCAACAATTGTCCGAGTGGCGCCGCCGCACGGAGTTGGCGCTGCCGGTGCAGGACAATCCGCGCGCGCAACAACTGGCGCGATCGATAGCCGCTACTGCGAGGGGCCCCGGGGAGATCGTGGACAAGGTCCTCGGCCTGTTTCGCGAGCAACCCTTCGTGTATACCCTGCAACCGCCGCTGCTGCCGCAGGGCGATCCTATGGATGCATTTTTGTTCGATACGCGGCGTGGCTTTTGTGAGCACTACGCATCCGCATTTGTCATCATGATGCGAGCGGCGGGTGTGCCCGCGCGCGTGGTCGCGGGCTATCAGGGGGGTGAGATCAACCCCGTCAATCGCACAGTCATCGTGCATCAGTTCGACGCCCATGCCTGGGCCGAAGTCTGGATCGAGGGGCAGGGCTGGGTACGGGTAGACCCCACCGCTGCCGTGTCGCCGGAACGTATCGAACTGGGGCTGGAGGAAGCACTGGCCAGTGAGGGTAGCTTTCTTGCCGACTCGCCCTTGTCGCCGCTGCGCTATCGCCGTATCGACCTGATTAATCAACTGCGGCTGCGCTATGATGCCCTGACCTATCGCTGGCAGAGCTGGGTGGTGGGTTTCAATGCGGACACCCAACTGCAACTATTGCAGCGCTGGTTCGGTGAGTTCAATGCGCGCAAATTTGCGCTGGTGATCCTCGGCAGCTGGGCCCTGGTGCTCGTTCCCGTGGGCCTGGTGTTGTTGCTGCGCCGTAAGGTTCATGGCTTGAGCAGGCTCGACAGCCTGTATCTTCGCTTCTGCGACAAACTGGAAAACAGCGGTGTCAGTCGTGAACCTGGCGAATCCCCGGCGGACTTTGCTGAGCGAGCCCAGCAAGCGCTGCCTCGCCTGGCCGCTCGTATCGCCGATGTTACTCGCCGCTATCAACGCCTGGCGTATGCCGGCAGCCAGGACAGTGACCGGGAGCTAAAGGAATTAGCCCGGGCGATAAGGAATTTAAACCGATGATCAGAAACGTGCGCACCACCGATGTCCCGGCCCTCGTCGATCTATACAATCACTACATTGTGCACTCCCCGGCGACCTTCGAGGAAGAGACTATCGACGCTGACGCAATGGGCCAGCGCGTGATGACGGTGCAGCAGCTGGGGCTGCCCTGGTTAGTGGCAGAAGATGGCAGCGAAGTGGTGGTGGGCTATGCCTATGCCAATCGCTGGCGAGAGCGCAGTGCCTATCGCCACAGTGTTGAGATAACTGTTTATATCGCGCAGGACCATACGGGTGAGGGCTGGGGGCTGCAGCTTTACCAGGCATTGTTCGACCAGCTTCGACAGGGCGAGGTGCATGCTGCGCTTGCGGGCATTACCTTGCCTAATCCGGCCAGTGTCGCACTGCACGAGAAGATGGGTATGCGCAAGGTCGCCCATCTGCAGGAGGTGGGGCTAAAGCAGGGCCAGTGGCTGGATGTGGGCTACTGGCAAATCAACTTCGACAGGAGCACGGGAATTGACGCAGGATAAGCTATTCAAGATCGACGGGCCTTTTTATTCCACGCTGGATACGGCGGCGGAGGGTGCCAGGGAACTTGCAGACATCGGCTATGATGGACTGTACACCCTGGAAGGTGCTCACGATCCGTTCTATCCGCTGGTCCTGGCCGCGGAGCATGCCCCCGGTATGGACATCGCTACCTCTATTGCGGTCTCTTTCCCGCGCAATCCGCTGCATCTGGCTTACCAGGCGTTGGACCTGCACAACTTTTCCAGGGGCCATTTTTACCTGGGGCTGGGCTCGCAGATCAAGCCGCATATCGAAAAGCGATTCGGGATCGAGTTCTCACCGGTCGCGGCGCGCATGCGTGAGCAAATCCTCGCCATCAAGGCTATCTTTGCCTGTTTCCAGCACGACGAGCCGCTGAATTTCCAGGGCAAGTATTATCGCCACACCCTGATGACGCCCATGTTCAATCCGGGGCCCTGCGAGTTTGGGTTGCCACCTATCCTCACCGGTGGTTTCGGCCCAAAAATGTGCCAGATGGCCGGAGAGGCAGCCGATGGGCTTATTGTTCACCCGTTCCATACCCTGCCGTATATCGATGACTGCGTACTGCCCAATGTTGAGCAAGGCCGGTCCCTGCGCCAGGGGCCAGACGCTGAATTCATGCTGTCTTTCTCTGCTATGGTGATTACCGGCAGCAATCAACAGAACTTCGACAATGCCTATAATGGCGTACGCAGCCTGATCGCTTTTTACGGTTCCACGCCTTCTTACCTGCCGGCGCTGGACGCGGTGGGTTTCGGCGACCTGCAGCCCAAACTGAATCGCCTGTCCAAGGAAAACCGCATGCAGGAAATGGAGGCACTGATTCCCCGTGAACTGGTAGAGCAGATTGCCGTGATTGGCGAGCCGGGGGAGATTGCCGGCAAACTGGTCGACAAGTATGGCGGCATGGCCTCCCGGGTAGGAATTTATGCGCCGTATTACGCTGAACGTGAGGTCTGGCAGGGAATTATCAGTGATATGAAGCGGCTGCAGGGGCGGCCCGGCTGAGACGGGAGTCTCAGCTGTTTCTTCCAGAGAAAAAAAACCCGCCGAGGCGGGTTTTTTTATGGACGGCCATCAGCGCTGATCAGGCACTGAGTTCCTGTATCTCCACCGCGGCGATGCGCGCGCCTTCCTCCGCGCTCTTCTGGAACTCCACAATCTGGTCGAAGTTCATATAGCGATAGATTTCATCGGACATCGCATCCAGGTCTTTGGCGTATGACATGTACTCCTCCGGCGTGGGCAGTTTGCCGAGAATCGCCCCCACCGACGCCAGTTCAGCACTGGTGAGGTACACGTTGGCGCCATCGCCCAGGCGGTTGGGGAAGTTCCGCGTGGAGGTGGACAATACCGTCGAGTTGGCCGCCACGCGCGCCTGGTTGCCCATGCACAGTGAACAGCCCGGCATTTCCGTGCGTGCGCCCGCTGCGCCGAAGATGTTGTAGTAGCCTTCTTCCATCAGCAGGTGCTCATCCATGCGGGTGGGCGGCACAATCCACATGCGGGTGGAGATGCCCCCCTTGTGCTGCTCCAGCAGCTTGCCGGCGGCGCGGAAGTGACCGATGTTGGTCATGCAGCTGCCGATAAAAACTTCGTCGACACTGTCGCCGGCAACCGAAGACAGCAGGCGTGCGTCGTCCGGGTCGTTGGGGCAGCAGACGATGGGCTCTTTCACTTCTGCCAGGTCGATTTCAATGACCGCGGCGTATTCAGCATCCGCGTCGGCTTTCATCAGGCTCGGATTGGCCAGCCAGTCTTCCATCTTGCGAGCGCGGCGTTCCAGGGTGCGCGAGTCACCGTAACCCTCGGCGATCATGGAGCGCAGCAGCACGATATTGGAGCGCAGGTACTCGGCGACGGTGTCCTCGTCCAGAGCGATGGTGCAGCCTGCCGCCGAACGCTCGGCGGAGGCATCGGAAAGCTCAAACGCCTGCTCAACGGTGAGGTCCTTGAGGCCCTCGATCTCCAGGATGCTGCCGGAGAAGATGTTCTTCTTGCCCTTCTTTTCTACGGTCAACAGGCCTTGCTGAATCGCGTAGTAGGGAATGGCATGCACCAGGTCGCGCAGCGTGATACCGGGCTGCATCTCGCCCTTGAAGCGCACCAGCACAGACTCGGGCATGTCCAGCGGCATGACGCCGGTGGCGGCGGCAAAAGCCACCAGGCCAGACCCTGCCGGGAAAGAGATACCCATGGGGAAGCGGGTGTGTGAGTCGCCACCGGTGCCGACAGTGTCGGGCAGCAGCATGCGGTTCAGCCAGGAGTGGATGATGCCGTCGCCCGGGCGCAGGGAAACGCCGCCGCGGGTCATGATGAAGTCGGGCAGCGAGTGCTGCGTGTCGATATCCACCGGCTTGGGGTAGGCCGCGGTGTGACAGAAAGACTGCATGGTCAGGTCGGCAGAGAAGCCCAGGCAGGCCAGGTCCTTCAGTTCGTCGCGGGTCATCGGGCCGGTGGTGTCCTGGGAGCCGACGGTGGTCATCAGCGGCTCGCAGTAGGTGCCGGGGCGAATGCCGTCGGTGCCGCAGGCCTTGCCCACCATCTTCTGCGCCAGGGTAAAGCCCTTGCCGGTATCGACTGGCTGCTCCGGGGTGCGGAACAGGTCGGTGGCTGCCCAGGCCCAGGGCTTCGCGTGCACGGGTGGTCAGGCCGCGGCCAATGATCAGGTTGATACGGCCGCCGGCGCGCACTTCGTCCAGCAGTACGTCAGACTTGAGCTCGAATTCGCAGATAACGTCGCCGGACTCGGACAGGATCTTGCCGTCATAGGGGCGAATCTCGATCACGTCGCCCATGCCCAGGTCGTCTACCGGTGCTTCAAATACCAGTGCGCCGGCGTCTTCCATGGTGTTGTAGAAAATGGGGGCAACCTTGCCGCCGATGCAGATGCCGCCGCCTTTCTTGTTGGGTACGCCGGCTATGTCGTCGCCAAAGAACCACAGCACGGAGTTGGTGGCAGACTTGCGCGATGAACCGGTGCCGACCACGTCGCCGACGAAGGCGACGGGCAGGCCCTTGTCCTGCAGTGTCTGCGATTTGTTTCATGGGGCCGGTCACGCCGTGCTCTTCCGGCTCCAGGCCGTCGCGGGTCATTTTGTACATGGCCAGCGCGTGCAGCGGAATGTCGGGGCGGGACCAGGCATCGGGCGCGGGGGAGAGGTCGTCGGTGTTGGTTTCGCCGGTGACCTTGAACACGGCGACCTTGATGGACTCGGGCACAGCGTCCTGGTTGGTGAACCATTCGCCATCGGCCCAGGACTGCATGACCGCCTGGCGTTGTCGTTGCCATTGCTTGGCCAGTTCGGCCACATCGTGAAAGGCGTCGAACATCAGCAGGGTGTGCTTCAGTTCTTCGGCGGCCTGTGCGCCCAGTTCTGCATCGTCCGAGCAGGCCGACCAGCGTCTCGATGTTGTAGCCACCGTGCATATTGCCCAGCAGTTTGACGGCGGCCAGCGGTCGATCAGCGGGCAGGCAGCTTCGCCCTTGGCCACGGCCGACAGGAAGCCCGCTTTGACATAGGCGGCTTCATCCACACCGGGGGGAACGCGGTTGGTGATCAGGTCCAGCAGGGTTTCTTCCTCGCCTGCAGGCGGGTTCTTCAGCAGCTCTACCAGCCCGGCAACCTGCTCGGCGTTGAGGGGTTGGGGGGAATGTTCTGGGCGGCGCGTTCGGCCACATGTTCGCGATATGCTTCTAGCACGGTAGAGCTCCTTTATCTGTGGAGAAGCCTTCCGGCAGAGGGTAGCGCCGACGACTCCAGTGGAGAAAAAATCGGCCAAAAGTATAGCCCACGAGCTAAATAAGATAAATGAATTGGGTCCTATATCGTGCATTCATCAGGGTGATATTCTAAAATCCCGGGCCGTTCACCGAAAGCCCTGCCAATGCTCGATCAAGCCGTAACCTTCCACTGTATCGGTCGGGTGTCTACCGGGCCGACGTTGATCGCCACATGGCGATGCCAGACCTGTTTAGCGGACACACCGAATGAGTAAAGCTGTCGACATCACCCCTATCCTGGATTTCCTTGCCTGTCCCACGCCGGGGCCTGGGTGGACTGGGCGCTGGAAAACCAGGATATCCTGCTGATCGATCACGCCAACTGCGAAAAGAAGGCCGCCTCTACGGCGCTGAACCTGATGTATCGCTATGTTGAGCATCACCGACCTGCTGAACAAGCTCTCCCGGCTGGCACGCGAGGAGTTGCGGCACTTCGAGCAGGTGATTGCCATCATGGAGCAGCGCGGGGTGGACTACCCCCAGTTATCGGCTGCGCGCTACGCGGGCAGCCTGCGCAAGGAGGTGCGCACGCAGGAGCCAGCACGCCTGGTGGATACGCTGTTGATCGGGGCGATCATCGAGGCGCGTTCCTGTGAGCGTTTTGCTGCCCTGGCGCCGGAGCTGGACGATGAGCTTCGGTGCTTTTACCTGTCGTTGCTGAAGTCGGAATCGCGGCATTTTCGCGATTACCTGAAGTTGGCGGAGGAGGTGGGTTCTGCGGACGAGGTGGCAGCGCGGTTGCCGGTGTTGTTGGCGCGGGAGCGGGAGCTGATTGAGTCACCGGATACGGAGTTTCGGTTTCATAGTGGGGTGCCGGGGTAGTTCTGGCTATCAGCTTGGTTCTTTTGGTCAGGCCGGCCATCTGGGGAATGGCCCGCCCGAAAAACGCCAAACAGCGTCGTCCATGACAGGCTTGGCTGCTGGAGCGCCGGCCACCCTTCATGGCTCCGCACATTTTCGGGCGGGCCATTCCCCCCTGATGGCCTTCTTAAGCCGCTAAGGACCAGGGTGGGGTGTTGAGTCGGTCGCGGATGTCTCCGACTCTACGATGCCAATATACATAAATTAGTTTAAAAAGGGCTTAACCTATTGTTATATATACAAAACTAATGAGTTTGAAATGGTCAGGGGTGGCCTCGATGTACCAGCCCTGTGAATCCCAGTCTCCCAGCACGATACGCTCGCCCTCGGCGCTCTGGTGTCGCGCTGGCCGGTGGGTATGGCCATGAATCAGTCGGCTGACGCCGGCTTCAGCCATCACCCGGTCCACCTCCGACGGGGTGACATCCATGATGTCTTCCGCCTTGTTGGAGCTGGCTTCCTTGCTCGCCGAGCGCAAATGGGCGGCGAAAGCCCGGCGTTCGGCCAGTGGCTTTGCCAGCAGGTCTGCCTGCCACTGGGGATCGCGGGCGGTGGCTCGAAAGGCCATAGTATTCGGCGTCCCCGGTGCACAGGCTGTCTCCGTGCATCAGCAGCGTGGGCGTGCCGTAAAGGTCGATAATGCTCGGGTCCTCCAGCAAAGTGGCGCCGACGGAGTTGCAGAAGGCCTGGCCAAGGAGGAAATCGCGGTTGCCCTGCATAAGCTTCAGTGAGGGGCCAGCCGCGGTAAAATCGCGGAACAGGCCCGTGATTTCTGCGGCAAAGGGGGAGTCATCATCGTCACCCACCCAGACCTCGAACAAGTCGCCGAGAACATAGAGGGTATGGCAGTCGGTGTTGTCTTGCAGGAAGGTCGCCAGGGCCCGCGGTGATATCGGGCCTGGCGGTATCCAGGTGAAGATCGGAAATAAAGAGGGTGCGGGACACTTACTCTTCGACGATTTCCACTGTCTCGATAATGACCGGGTCAGCGGGCACGTCCTGGTGGCCGCCGCGGGATGCCGTGGGCACGGCGCGAATCTTGTCCAGCACCTCTTCGCCATCGGTGACCTTGCCAAATACGGTGTAGCCCCAGCCCTGCATGTTCTTGCCGGAATGGTTGAGGAAGTCATTGTCCTTCACGTTGATGAAGAACTGGGCGGTGGCTGAGTGCGGGTCCATGGTGCGGGCCATGGCAACGGTGCCGAAATCGTTTTTCAGGCCGTTGTCTGCCTCGTTTTCAATGGGTTCGCCGGTGGTTTTCTGCTTCATGTCGGTGTCGAACCCGCCGCCCTGGATCATGAAGTTGTCGATGACACGGTGAAAGATTGTGCCGTCGTAGAAACCTGTCGCGGGCGTAGGTGAGGAAATTCTCTACAGTCTTGGGCGCTTTCTCGGCATCCAGTTCCAGCTTTATTTCACCGAATGTGGTGCGAATGATAACCATGGTACTCGTTCCCTGTGCGTTTGATTCTTGTGAGGGAGGCAATAATACGGGCTTTTCCCGCACAGGAAAACCTGATCGGCCGTGAAAGCCGGCTTTATTACCACCAGTGATGAGAAACAGGCAGCAATTGGCTTAAAGCCGCCGGCTTTCGTGGCTATAATACGCGCCCTTCGGCAACCACGATCACTCAGAATCCATGGAAAATACCCCCGCCAGTAATTTTTTGCAGAGCATTGTCCGCGAGGACCTCGCCGCAGGCAGGGTCACCGAGGTGGTGACCCGCTTTCCGCCCGAGCCCAATGGTTACCTGCATATCGGGCATGCCAAGTCGATCTGCGTAAACTTCGGCCTCGCCGAGGCCAACGGCGGCCGCTGCAACCTGCGCTTTGATGACACCAACCCGGAGAAAGAGAGCCAGGAGTATCATCGAGTCCATTCAGGAGGATGTGCGTTGGCTGGGTTTTGCCTGGGATGGCGATGTGCGCTTTGCCTCGGCGTATTTCCAGCAACTCTACGACTGGGCGGTGAACCTGGTAGAGCAGGGTAAGGCCTATGTCTGCGATCTCAACGCCGAGCAGGCCAGGGAATACCGCGGTACCCTCACTGAGCCCGGGCGCAACAGTCCCTTTCGCGATCGCTCCGTGGCCGAAAACCTGGATTTGCTGGCACGAATGAAGGCGGGCGAATTTGCCGAAGGCGAAAAGGTACTGCGCGCCAGGATTGATATGGCCTCGCCCAATATGAACATGCGCGACCCTATTATGTATCGCATTCGCAAGGTCGCACATCACCAGACCGGAACGGACTGGGTGATTTATCCTACCTATGACTTTGCGCATGGCCAGGAAGATGCCATTGAAGGTATAACACACTCGGTATGTACGCTTGAATTTGAGGACCATCGGCCCCTCTACGACTGGTACATCGACAATCTGCCGGTGCCCAGCAAGCCGCGACAGTACGAGTTTGGTCGCCTCAACCCCAGCTATACCATCACCAGCAAGCGCAAGCTGAAGCAGCTGGTGGATGAAGGCGTGGTCAGCGGGTGGGATGACCCGCGTATGCCGACGATTTCCGGTATGCGCCGGCGGGGTTTTACACCGGCTGCCATACGCAAGTTCTGCGAGATGATTGGCACAACCCGCGTCAGACGGTGTCGTAGACGTTGCCATGCTCGAGTTTGCCATTCGCGAGGACCTCAATGAAAACGCGCCGCGGGCGATGGCCGTGCTCAACCCGTTAAAGGTGGTGCTGACAGACTATCCCGAAGACAAGGTGGAGCTGCTTACCGCGCCCAGTCACCCGACTCGCGACGACCTGGGAGAGCGTCAGCTGCCCTTTACCCGCGAGGTCTACATTGACGCGGACGACTTTCGGGAGGAGGCGAACAAGAAGTACAAGCGCCTGGTGCTGGGCAAGCGGGTACGCCTGCGCAACGCCTATGTGATCGAGGCGGACGCGGTTGTGCGCGACGCCCAGGGCAGTATCACCGAGGTGCATGCGCACACTATCCCCAACACGATAGGCGAGAACCCGGAAGACGGGGTCAAGCCCAAAGGGGTGATCCAGTGGGTTTCTGCCAGCGAGGGTAAGCGAGCCGAGGTGCGCCTTTACGATCGCCTGTTTAATCACGAGGCGCCAGATCGCGGCGACAACGACTTTATGCAGCACATCAATCCTGACTCGCTGCAGGTGGTTGAGGATGCCTGGATCGAGCCTTCACTGCTTGCGGCGCAGCCGGAGCAGGGCTTCCAGTTTGAGCGCGAGGGTTATTTTGTTGCCGATCGTTATGAGCACAGCAAACAAACACCGGTCTTCAACAAGACCATTGGCCTGCGCGACACATGGCAGGGCTAGCGAGGTGTTGCGAGAAACACCCTTGTGACGAAGCATCTGCGACGGTTTGACCGCACGCAATCAAGGCCAGTTTGAAAATAGGAAGGAAACCATGCCACTGCGACTTTACAACACCCTGAGCGGCGCCAAGGAAGTGTTTGAGCCACTGGTGCCAGAGACCGTTACCATGTACGTCTGTGGCCCCACGGTTTACAACCTGGCACACATTGGCAACGCCCGGCCGGTTGTGGTGTTCGATACGCTGTTTCGATTGCTGCAGACCCAATACGACACGGTGACCTACGCGCGCAATATCACCGATGTGGATGACAAGATTATCGCCGCGGCGAAAGAGGGCGATCGCAGCATCGAGTCGGTGACTGATGAGTACACCGCAAAGTACCGCGAGGACATGGCCGAGCTCAACGCGCTGGCGCCCACGCTGGAACCGCATGCCACCCACAATATCGATGCCATGATCGAGCTGACCGCCACGCTTATTGAGAAAGGCCATGCCTACGAGTCTGAGGGGCATGTGCTGTTCGCCGTGGAGTCCATGGAAGACTACGGCAAACTCTCCGGGCGCTCGCTGGACGACATGCTCGCTGGCGCCCGCGTGCAAGTGGCCGACTACAAGCGCCACCCGGGGGACTTTGTACTCTGGAAGCCTGCCGCTGCCGAAGACCCCGGCTGGGACAGCCCCTGGGGGCGTGGTCGTCCCGGTTGGCACCTGGAATGTTCGGCCATGATTCGGGCGCACCTGGGTGAGACCATTGATATTCACGGCGGCGGTCGCGACCTGATTTTCCCGCACCATGAGAACGAAATTGCCCAGAGCCGCTGTGCCCATGGTGGCGATTATGTGCGCTACTGGATGCATAACGCCTACCTGGATATCGACGGTGAAAAGATGTCCAAGTCACTGGGCAACTTTCGCACCGTGCGCGACCTGCTGCAGCACTATCGCGGCGAAGTGCTGCGTTTTGCGCTGCTGTCGGCGCACTACCGCTCGCCGCTGAATTTCTCCGCAGACCTGCTGGATCAGGCGCAGTCGACCCTGGATAGCCTTTACAGCACCTTGCGCTCGGTGGAAGACATTGCTGTGGATGCAGACGTGGCGCTGGATGAGGAGCCGTTTTACATCGCCCTCAATGACGACCTCAATACGCCGGAAGCGATCGCTGAGATACACAGCCTTTCTCACCAATTGCACAAGGCGACTGATGATCAAAAGCCCGGACTTAAAGCGCGTATTCTGGCCGCGGGTAATCTGCTGGGCATTTTGGGTGAAGACCCCCAGGCGTGGCTGCAGGGCGGCAACGTCTGATGACGCCATTACCCCGGAGCAGATCGAAGCTTTGATTCAAGCGAGGCAGGATGCGAAAGCGGCAAAGGACTTCACTCGCGCCGACGAGATTCGCGCGGAGTTAACGGATAAGGGCGTGGTGCTGGAGGATTCCCGCGAGGGCACCACATGGAAGCGGGGACCTCCCGTCTTCCGCAGATCCCCGGTCATTCCCGCACCGCCCCGTCATTCCCGCGCAGGCGGTGGTCCGCCATGGCGGAATCCGGCATCATCCCCAGGCTCTTCTCGCCAGACTCCACACTCTGCTGAATAAGCGTATTAATCGTCATCGGCCCCACCCCACCCGGCACGGGTGTATACGCGGAGGCTTTTCAGTCAGCGCCGACAGCTCGATATCGCCCAGTCCACCCGGGTGATACCCGCATCGACCACCACGGCACCGTCCTTGACCCAGTCCGCCTTGATAAACTCCGGCTTGCCCACGGCCCCAACAAGAATATCCGCCTGGGCAATGATCCCCGGCAGGTCCCGGGTGCGCGAATGGCAGATAGTGACAGTGGCATTTTTCTGCAGCAGCATCATCGCCATGGGCTTGCCCAGAATCGGAGAGCGGCCAACCACCACAGCGTGTTTGCCCTCAATGTCCATCTTGTAGTGCTCGAGTATGCGCATAATGCCCTGGGGGGTGGCGCAACCGTAGGCATCCTCGCCCATGGCCATGCGGCCGAAGCCGAGGCAGGTCACCCCGTCTACATCCTTGCTCAGCGCGATCGCATCAAAGCAGGCACGCTCATCGATCTGTGGCGGCACAGGGTGCTGCAGCAGAATGCCGTGTACG
Source organism: uncultured Gammaproteobacteria bacterium (assembly GCA_963845135.1). Taxonomy (GTDB): domain Bacteria; phylum Pseudomonadota; class Gammaproteobacteria; order Pseudomonadales; family Halieaceae; genus Halioglobus. Next base: position 745,525 of record CAWJQW010000012.1, read on the forward strand.
TCGGGGTTGTTGTTGAGCTCGTCAATTTTTGCCAGCAACTCATCGGTATCGGTAGAGGAGGGCAGTTCTACCGCCATTGAGTCCATGCCCACCCGGCGGCAGGCATTGCCCTTCATTTTGACGTAGGTCGCCGAGGCCGGGTCATCGCCCACCAGGATAGTCGCCAGGATCGGGGTTTTGCCGCCTGATTTTTCTTTCAGTCGCTCTACGCGGGCCAATAATTCAGCCTCTGTTTGCGCTGCCAGCGCCTTGCCATCCAGTACCAGTGCAGACATGGGGTTGAATCCTCTTGAAATCAGCGTAAGGACGAGCCGACCAACCCACCCTGATAAGCCGCGCATTGTCCCACGACGGGGCAGCTGAGTGGAAGAGCGGGGCGCGAAAACGCCTGTAAAATCATTGGCATTGGCGTTGACGCTCCCTGCTGGTGTGAGTATTATGCGCCCTCCTGAAAAGGGGGCCGGCAAGGTCCATCTGGGAATCATCGGGGTATAGCGCAGTCTGGTAGCGCGCCTGCTTTGGGAGCAGGATGTCGGGAGTTCGAATCTCTCTACCCCGACCAACTCTCCAGCCACACTCGGGTGAGTACGATGGTTCAATCAGGTAGGCGATGGTGGCCGTAGCTCATCAGGTAGAGCACCGGATTGTGACTCCGGAGGTGGCGGGTTCGAGACCCGTCGGCCACCCCAGTTTTCGACGAACTCATCGACCGGTGACACATCGAACCTCTACGGGGGTATAGCTCAGTTGGATAGAGCAACGGCCTTCTAAGCCGTGGGTCGAGGGTTCGAATCCTTCTACCCCCGCCATTTACAGGCGGTCTGTTCCGGTCGCTTAGGTAACAGATTATTCCGCTATGTTTCAGGCACTACACAAAGACTTACACATTCGCGTGAGTCGCCTCCTCAAAATAAGGGTTCGTAGAGTTTGACTCTACGATCTCCAGCTCCCGTTCGATTCGCGCGGCGGCATGGCTCAGATGATCCGGTGCCAGATGCGCATAGCGCGACACCATCTCATACGACTTCCAGCCACCCAGTTCCATTAGCTCCTGTAACGACGTGCCGTTGGTGACATGCCAACTTGCCCAGGTGTGGCGCAGATCGTGGAATCGAAATGCCGTAATCCCGGCCCGCCTGAGTGCACGTTTCCAGCCAGAGCCAACGCGCTCCATGCGCAGACATGATGTGGAATGCAGGTGATCGCGGTGACTTAACAGGTACAACCTGAAAGGTTCAGGGTAAATTTGATGAGCAAATCAGGAAGTCGCCATTTAAGGGTGATAAGGAGAGTTGATATTTCGGTATCGAAAAAAATCGTGTATTGTGCACCGTAGGCTTATTGCAGCCTGTGTGATGTAAGAGGATTTCAGGTGTGAGTGACGCCAGGAACAAAAAAAAGAAGCGTACGGATCCCGGGACGGACGCTAAAGCCGTTAATCCGATCGGGCGCCGTCTGCGCGAATTGCGCAAGGAGCATGACTGGACCCTGGCCGAGGTCGCCAGGCGGACGGGCATCTCCGTTGGCACACTGTCGAAACTGGAGCACGGCAAGACAGAGCTGAACTTCACCAGTGTCAATAAACTTGCCAATGGACTCGGTCTACCGGTAACTGACCTGACCAATCCGGGTCGTCGCATGCAGGGCCGACGCGCTATTACGATGGGCGGACAGGGCACCACGTTCATCACAGCCGATATGGATTACGAGATACTGTGCAGTGAGGTCGCCAACCACCAGCAGGGTTATCTGAAAGGGGTAGTGAAATCCCATAGTTTTGACCCGGAGCTACCCTGGCACAGCCATGCCGGGCAGGAGTTTCTGTTCGTGCTCAGTGGTCGCCTTGAATTGCACACAGAGCTATACGAGCCGGTACAGCTCAAGGCAGGCGACAGCATCCTGTTTGACTCCTCGATGGGGCACCACTATGTATCGCTGGGTCGCAAGCATGCCGAAATTCTTATCAGCATGTCTCTGGAGGGCTACCAGAACGTGGCTGACACTTTCCGTTCGAAAAAGAGATAAGCACCATGAGTGACAAAAAATCTGTAGGAAAAGAGATCACCCTGCCCGATGGCAGTATTGCACCACTGTCCGCTGCCTACCGCGCGAACGGCTTTCTGTTCACCTCGGGGCAACTGGCTTTTGACGAGACCGGTAAGTTGCACACTGGCGATATCGTCGAGCAGACCCGTTTATGCCTGGAGAATATCCAGCGCCTACTGGTTTTGGAGGGCTTGTCTCTTCAGGACGTGGTCAAGGTTACAATCTGGCTCACTGACGCAGCAGATTTTGGTGGTTTTAATGCGGCCTATAGCGATTTTTTTGGAGATCATCGTCCGGCGCGTTCGACAGTCCGCTCCGATCTCATGCTTCCAGGTGCGAATGTGGAGATTGAGGCCATCGCAGCCTGCTAGCACCTGTTAACAAGCCCCTGGGGCAGCCGTAATCTCTCCCCTCCTGGTCGAATAAATAATTTCGTTACCGAAAAATAATTTCGCTTAGGTGTTTTCGAAAGCGAAACATTGTGATATCGTCGGCAAATAAACAGGTGTGATGTGGGAATTCAGGCACTTTGGAAACCTTCGACATAATAATAATTGGCGCTGGCATGGCCGGTGCGTCTGTCGCGGCAGAGGTCAGCGGCGAGGCCCGTGTGCTGCTGCTTGAGCGCGAGGAACAGCCGGGTTACCACTCCACTGGCCGCTCCGCTGCCGCTTTCATTCCCTCCTATGGCTATGACAATCCGAGCCTGCGGGCACTTACAAATTGCAGCCTGGATTTCCTGATGGACCCACCAGAGGTTTTCCAGACCAAGGCCCTGCTGCACCGCCGGGGGTTGCTGTCCCTTTGTCCGCCTGGCGAAACGGCGGCAGTCGAACAGGAACTGGCGCATTTACAAGAGGGTATTCCGAATATCGTTCGCGTTGACCACAACGATATCAAGCGCCACTTACCCATCGCAAAAGACGACTATGCGGTAGCTGGCTGGTACGAACCGGATGTGTTCGATATGGATGTGCACGCGCTGCATGAAGGCTATCTGCGTACGCTGCGCCAACAGGGCGGCCGGCTTGATAAACAAGGTGGATATTACCTCGCTGGAGCGCCGCGGCGGTGTGTGGTGCTTGGAAACGTCCGAGGCCAGTTACACGGCACCGCTGTTGGTCAACGCGGCGGGGGCCTGGGCCGATGAAGTCGCTGAACTGGCCGGCGTTGATGGTATAGGCCTGATGCCCCTGCGTCGCACCGCCGTGCTGCTGGATCCGCCCGCCGGATGCGATGTGTCGGGCTGGCCCTTGGTCATGGCGAGTGACGGCTCATTCTACCTCAAGCCCGATGCCGGGCTGATTCTCGCTTCCCCGGCCGATGAGCACCCCTCACAGGCCTGCGATGCACAGCCCGAAGAACTGGATATCGCCTACGCGGTGCATTTTGCCCAGGAGGCGTTGCAACTGGAGGTGCGGGCGGTCAAACACAGCTGGGCCGGCCTGCGCAATTTCGTCGCCGACCGCACGCCAGTCATCGGCTTCGCCCCCAATTCGGAAGGATTTTTCTGGCTGGCGGGGCAGGGCGGTCACGGTATCCAGACAGCCCCCGCCGCGGCGCGGCTGGCGGCCTCTCTGCTGCTGGACAGCGGCTTGCCGGTCGACCTCGAACAAGCGGGCTTTGACCCGGCCTGGGTATCTCCCCGAAGACTCGAGGCAAATGCAGCGTCACCAACAGAATCTCACCCGCAATCCAATGTTGCACAATAAAATCACACTGAGGAATACCACCATGCGTAAGACAATCCTGGCTTTGAATATCGGTGCCCTCGCGGCATTGGCCACGACCACTGCCCTGGCCCAGCAGGCATCGGGCTTTGCTTTGGAGGAGGTGGTTGTTACCGCCCAGAAACGTCAGCAGAACCTGCAGGATATTCCTGTCTCTGCACAGGCATTTAACGCTGAGGATATTCGCGTAATGGGTGCTGATAGTGTTGCAGAACTGATTTTCGCTGCGCCCTCTCTTAACGCTGGCGGTTTAAGTGGATCTCAGCAACAAATGGGTATCCGCGGTATTATTGACTACTCCCGTAACCCAGGTGTAGACCCTCGTATGGGTATCTACATCGATGAGGTTTATCAAGGTCAAGGCTATTCTGCAGACCAACCCCTACTTGGTCTTGCCAATGTAGAAATTCTTCGTGGGCCTCAAGGCACGCTGTTCGGTAAGAATACCGTATCTGGCGCGATTAACCTGGTGACCAAGCAGCCTACTGACGAATTTGAGGGTGAAATGGCACTTACTTACGGCAATGAAGGGCAGGTAAAGGCTCAGGCCTATTTTTCCGGTGGTCTGGCGGACAACCTGTTCGGCTCTTTGTCTGTGGCTTACGACGAACGTGATGGGCTTTACGATAATACGTTTTTGAACGAAGAGATTGGAGATTACGACCGTATTTCGAGTCGTGGTAAGTTGTATTGGGTCGCGACTGACGCTCTAGATTTTACCTTGAGTGTGGACTATACCAAGCGCGACAGCACTGAGCCCAGTGGCACCCCTTTGGCACTCCCTCGTTTTGATATTCAAGCTGGTCAAGGTACGGATGATCAACTGGAGTTTTGGGGCGTTGCTTTGAAGGCTACTTACGAAATGGAGAGCGGCTACGAGCTAATATCAATTACGTCTTATCGTGACACGGAGTATGTGTTCGATGGCGACGACGATATGCAGCCACAGCTATTCCAGCAGACTTTATTTGATGAGTACAATGACCAATATACTCAAGAACTTCGTATCCAGTCTCCTGCGGAAGGCGATTTTACATGGCTTGCCGGTCTTTACTACTTCGATAGCGAGCGCTCAACAGGGCGTTCGTCGGAAATTGGTGAAGATCTTTTTGCTGCAGCATTGGGCCCTGCTGCTCCTTTTGCGGCGGGTACAGCGTTTGCTCCTTCAACTGTTGACAATACTTCTTACGCGGCTTTCTTTCATGCAGATTGGGCTCTGACTGACAATTTAACCATGACTTTTGGCGTTCGCTACAACGAAGATAAAAAGACTGCAGACTGGCGGCAATTCAACGTAAATGCATCGGGGGGAGCAGTACCACCTTTAGCTTTATTCCCAGGTGAAGCTTTTGGCTTTTTTGATAAAGAATTCAAAGGCACACGTAGAGAGAACTCTACTTCACCGACGATTGCGCTTAATTATCAGTTCGACAATGGAACTCTTATTTATGGCCGCTACTCAAAGGCAGCTAAAGCCGGAGGTTTTAACGCTGACTTTGTATTGCGTCCTGATTTAGGCGCCTTCGAGCACGATCAGGAAACGGTTGATTCTTATGAGGTTGGTGTGAAAGCTACAATGTTAGAAGACACTGTTCGCTTGAACATTGCGGCTTTTCAGATGGATTTCGAAGACTATCAAGTGCAGGCGTTTGTAGACAATCCTCCGTATACCACTTCTCCGGAGTTGCTTAATGCCGCTGAGGTAACGGTGCAAGGTTTAGAGGTCGAGTTGACATGGGTTCCCGTTGATAACTTTCGTGTATTCGTCAATGCTACTTCGTTAGATACAGAATACGATAAATTTGACCTCGGGAATTTTTCTGGTCAGGACTTTACTGGAAATCCACTTCCCTATGCTCCTGACTTGAAATACTTCATCGGTGCGCAGTACATAGCGCAGCTAGGAGGGGGCAGTCTGACCTTCGATGTTGACTATACTTCAGTGGATGAGCAGTACTCGAGTCCAAATAGCATTGAGATAAATAAACTACCTGATTATAGTCTCGTGAATGCTCGTATTGCATACATGCCTGCAGAGGGTAATTGGGAATTGGCACTTTGGGGTCGCAACCTGGGCGACGAAGAGTACAGAAGGACTAATAACCAAAATTTCCTTGGGTTCGATCGTACCTTGTGGGGTGACCCACGGCTTTACGGTGTGACTTTCAGCTATTTCCTGGGTCAATAGAAGATAGTTGAAATGATGCTATGTCCTGTGGCCAGTGGTGACTGTTTATGAGTCGCTGGCTGCAGGTTTATATTGTGCCCGCCGCCGTGTTCGTGTCGGTGGTGATGGGTGGCGGCTATGGTACCGGACGCGAGGTGGTCGAGTTCTTTACCCGCTACGGCAGCATGGGCGGTTTATTGGGCATAGGCGTTGCTGCCTTTGTCTTCTCCCTGGTGCTGGCTTGTACCTACGAGTTCGCGCGGGTTTTTCAGGTTTACGATTATAGAAGCTTTTTTGGCAAGCTGATCGGTCCTTTCTGGATCTGCTTCGAGATTCTTTACCTGTTGTTATTTCTGCTGGTGCTTGGCGTTGTTGGCTCGGCGGCAGGAAATATCCTGGAACAGGAATTCGGCATTTCCAGCATTTATGGCATGGCCAGCGTATTGGTGCTGGTTGTTGCACTGGTGTATTTCGGGCGTGAGGCCGTGGAAAAAGTGCTCACACTGTGGTCCATCGGCATGTACCTTGTGTTTGCCGTCTACTTTTACCAGGTAATGGACAGCGGTGAAGCTGTCGACGTTTTAGCATCGATAAAAAGCGGTACGGTCGAATCTGGCTGGCTGCAAGGTGGTGTTTTGTACGCCATGTATAACCTGGCCATAGCGCCGGTTTTGCTGTTTTCAACCCGGGCGATCCGCTCGCGCTCGGAGGCCATACTGGCGGGCCTGTTCGCTGGAGTAGCGGTGATGGTGCCCGCGGTCCTGTTTCATGTCAGCTATACCGTCGGATACCCCGCTGTGCTGGATCAACCGGTGCCCAACTACTGGATGATGTCCCATTACACGACTCCGCTACTGCTGGGTGTGTTCCTGGTTGCCCTGCTCGGCACGCTGGTAGAGACCGGGGCGGGCCTGGTACAGGGTTTGATCGAGCGCATCGAAGCGGTGCTTAAGCCGGGCGAAGGCGAGACGCTGGGCCACCCCGCGAGAGCAGCAATTGCGATAGTGACGCTCGGCCTGGGCGGACTGCTGGGCTCACTGGGCATTGTCGCTCTGGTGGCGCAAGGATACTCCGCGTTATCGGTTGGCTTTGCACTGGTCTACATCATTCCCATCTGTACCCTGGGTATCGTGAAAATAATGAAATCGTCATAAATGAGGCGAAGCAATGCTGGATTTGTTATGTCGTAAGTCGAGTAGTGGCGACCTTGAAGTGAATCTTGCCATGCGGCATTTGGCCACTCATGAGTGGGGGCGAGCGCGAATGGCCCTGGAAAGAGGTTTGGCGAAAGGGCGGCTGTCTGAACCCGAGCGCGCCCGTATTCTGCTGCAGGAAGTCTGTGATCGCCTGGGTGTCGGGGGTGGGGAAAAGCGGTGATCTAGTACCATTGCACAGAGAATCCGCCGCCAGGTTACAGGCTGGATTTCGCAAACTTCTACACGAGTGAACTCCCAATGAACAGAAACCTTATCCCCGGACTTCTTGGCATAGCCTTCGGCACGGTGCTGGCTGCTGCAAACGTCCTTGGCCAACCGCAGCCGACAACGAATAATGCGACATCCGGCAAGGTGGCCGCTGCCCTTGAGGCCGTTACTGCCGGGCTGGTCGGTGTTGTTGGCGTGGCCGCACAGGATATGGCGGGTGGTACACAGGTCTTCCTCAATGGTGATCAGGCCTTCCCCATGGCCAGTACCTACAAGATACCGATAGCCGTTGCCCTGCTCAGCAAAGTCGATGCCGGCGAACTGAGCCTCACTGACATGATCGAGATTGATGATGACGAGTGGGTGTATTCCCAGGTGATCGCGGCGAATTTTATCCACCAGGGGGTGGCGCTGTCAGTCGCCAACCTGCTGGAGGTCATGATTACCCATAGCGACAACACCGCCACCGATGTCTGCCTGCGATTGGCGGGCGGTCCCGCGGCGGTCAACCGCCGCCTCGCGCAACTGGGCATCGAAGGTATGCGGGTCGACCGCTCCACCGGTGACCTGTTGCGTGACTTCTATGGCGTCGAGCCGGGACGGAAAAATCTCGCAGAGATCGCGCGCATTGCAAGTGCTGATCCGGCCAGGGTCATCGCACCAGATCCACAGTTCGAGGCGGATCCGCTGGATAAATCCACGCCGAGGGCGATGCTGAACCTGTTGACCAGTCTTTACAACGGCAGTGCTCTCAGTGAGAAAAGCACCGAGTTTTTGCTGGGAACCATGGCTAGAACCGTAACCATGCCTGACCGCCTTGGTGGGTTGCTTCCAAGGAATACGCCCATTGCCCACAAGACAGGAACGGTGGGTGGCGTAGTGAACGATGTGGGCTATATCACGCTGCCCGACGGACGCCGGTTCGCTATCGTGGTTTTCACCCGCGGCAGCGACACGCCGCCGGCCGATCGTGAGCGTGCTGTCGCCGAGGTGGCGCGAACACTCTATGATTATTTTTTGATCCACCCCGCCAACACTTAAATCGCCGGAGTCGATAAGATGAAAAAAATGACGGGGAGGCTTGCCCAAATATTGGCAGCGTTTTTTTTATTGGGGCATAGTCCAGGCTATGCTCTTGATCGCCCGGATGTAACAAACCCGGCTGTTGTAGAAGCTTTCGTTGATGGTGTTGTAAAAACCAACATGAAAAGCTCACATAGCCCTTCCGGTGTTGTTGCGGTCATGAAAAACGGGAAGATGATATTCTCCAAGGGCTATGGTTTTCTTGATGTTGAGAACCGTATTCCTGTCGATCCGGAAACCACCCTTTTCCGCATTGGTTCGATTTCCAAACTGTTTACCTGGGTTGCCGTTATGCAGCAGGTGGAACAAGGGAATCTTGACCTTGATGCTGACGTTAATCAGTATCTCCAATCTTTTCAAATTGACGATAGTTGGCCGGGTCAGCCCGTTACGCTGCGCCATATTATGACCCATACCGCTGGTTTTGAAGATGGCATATTGGGGTATCTGATTATTGATGATGCCAGCCGGATTATACCGCTTGACCAGGCATTGGCTAAATATCAACCACAACGTGTCAATGCGCCGGGGCAACATACCGCCTATTCCAACTGGGCGACGGCCCTGGCCGGTTTGATCGTAGCAAATGTATCCGGGGTGCCGTTCAACGATTATATTCAGCGAAATATTTTTGATGTATTGGGCATGAAAAACGCAAGCTTCGCTGAACCTCTGCCACCAGAACTTGATGCCAATATGGCCAAAGCATACGGTTATACAGAGGGACGTTACAAAGAACAAAACTATGAAATTATTTCAAACTTCGGGCCTGCTGGGTCTGCGGCGGTATCTGCGCATGATATGTCAATTTTTGCCCGCGCCCTCTTGAATGGTGGCGCCATTGACGGAAAGCGTATCTTAAAAGCACAAACGCTACAGCAGATGATAGATGAAGGCTTCGCCCATGACGAGCGTGTTCGGGGTATGGGCTTAGGGTTTCTCAAACGCAGATTTGGCCCTGCTGATTTCGAAAATTTTGGTCATGATGGCGGAACGACCATGATTTGCCTCTCATTTCGGGATGTCACAAAGAGAAGACTTTATGCTGTTTTCATCCTTCAGCGGTCCCGGTATGAGGCAAACCCATGAGGCTTTTGTAAAATCATTTTATGATGAATTCTTTCCCAACGAGGTGACGGTGGTGACACCACCTGCTGATTTCGCCGAGCGGGGAAAACGCTATGAAGGTACTTATAACAGCTGGCGCTCAAGTTTCACCAAGATCGAATCTTTGCTGCGCCTGTCTGGTGGTATGAAGGTGGTTTCCTTGCCGGACAACACACTAATGATCGCAGACAAACGTTATGTTGAGGTTGGCAATAACCTGTTCCGGGAAGTGGATGATTATGGGCGAGTTGCCTTTCAGGAAGACGCGAACGGAGAGATTACAGGTTTTGTCATTGATGGCTTCGGTGTCATGCAATTATTTAAGGCGCCATTTTACGAGACGCGTGAGTTTACAGGGACACTTGTCGGCTTGTCTTTGTTGATTTTTGTCGGGGTGTTGTTGCGGTTGGCTTATCAATGGTCTGAATTTCGGGCCCTCCGGGGTATGGAGAAAAAAGCCTTTGTGGCCTCAATTTCCGTGGCAGTGACTAATTCCCTATTCGTTATCTTTGCCTCTATTGGGGTCAGTGGGGGCATGATAGCACTGATGTATGAACTGCCGGCTACGCTGAAATTTTCCCTGATTTTTCCAATGTTGGCTACTTTGGCGGCTCTGTACCATGTTTACTGCTCTGTGCAGGTTTGGCGTCAGGGTTTGCTCGTGAGTTCCTGGGCCCGTGTTCGGTATAGCCTGGTCAGTCTTTGTGCGCTGTTTATGGTCTGGTTTTATCATTACTGGAACTTGCTTGGGTTCAATTATTTTAGCTAATTAAAAAGGGCTCGATGCTTTTGATATTGAGCCCGTAATACAAGGTATCGGGCGGTACCGGATTGTCAGGTCGAACTGCAAAAATTAAGGAACCACTTATGTTCAGAACACTCATCAGTTTGCTTATGGTTGCAGTCATCAATGGCGCCATTGCGGCTGATTACGATGTAATTATCCGCAACGGCAGCATCTATGATGGAACCGGGGCACCTCCTTATGTTGCAGATCTCGCCATCAACGGTGACCGCGTGAGTGCCATCGGCCAATTTGCTCCGGGGTCCGCCGATCTTGATATTGACGCATCCGGGCTCGCCGTCGCGCCGGGCTTTTTCAACATGCTCAGTCACGCTCACGTGTCACTTATCAGCGATGGGCGAGCCATGAGTGATGTTATGCAAGGGGTAACCTTTGAGGTACTCAGTGAGATTTCGATGAGTCCGCTGACGGATGTGTCCGCTGATTTCTGGGGAAGGTTTTCTAAAGATAAAGTCGATATGACCTGGAGAACGGTGGGCGAATATCTGCATACCGTTGAAACCAAGGGTGTCTCGGTTAATTTCGCGACCTTCGTGTCAGCCGCCACGGTGCGTATGAATGTTATCGGCACGGACGATGTCGATCCGACAACAGAGCAACTGGGTATGATGAAATCCCAGGTTGCAGAGGCGATGGAAGACGGCGCGCTGGGCCTAACTACAGCGTTGATTTACGCACCCGCCACCTATGCGGAGACCGAAGAACTGATCGAGTTGGCGAAAGTTGCTGGTCAGTATGGGGGGATCTATACGGCTCATATGCGCTCCGAGAGCAATCGATTTATTGAATCCATCGACGAGACCCTGCGCATCGGTCGAGAAGCAAAACTGCCTGTGAAGATTCACCATCTGAAGGCCGCAGGGCGCCCGAACTGGCACAAAATGGATATAGCCATCGACAAGATCGAAGCGCTGCGCAGGGAAGGCATTCCGGTGACGGCGGACATGTACACGTACATCGCTGGTGCGTCTGGACTGGATCCATCAATGCCGACCTGGGTGCAGGCAGGTGGTTACGACAAATGGGTTGAACGCCTGAAAGATCCTGAAATCCGTGCCCGGGTTAAAGAAGAGATGGCCGTCAATGCCCAGGACTGGGAAAACCTGGGCTATTTAGCCGGCCCTGAAGGCATGAGGTTTGTAGGATTCAGAAACAAGGCGCTCAGAAAATACAATGGTATGACTTTGGCTGAAGTGGCCGCCGCGCGCGAGCAGGATCCGCGTGACACGATCATTGATATGGTGATCGAGGATGGTTCCCGTGTCGATACGGCGTACTATCTGATGTCTGAAGAAAACCTCAAAAAACAGATCCGCCAACCGTGGGTGATGTTCGGCTCCGATGCCGAGGCTCCGGCGGCTGAAGGCAAGACACTGGAAGGCGGCGTTCATCCCCGCACTTACGGTAATGTAGCCCGTCTGCTTGGAAAATATGTCCGCGACGAGAAGGTTATACCCATGGAAGAGGCCATCCGAAAGTTGAGCTTTCTGCCGGCACAAACCTTAGGCATCCGTGAGCGTGGCCGCCTCGCGCCGGGCTATTACGCAGATGTTGCCATTTTTGACCCCAAGACGATAAACGATAATTCGCGGTTTGATGACTCACACCGGTATGCCTCCGGCATGCAATACGTGCTCGTCAACGGAGTGCCTGTCGTCAGTAAAGGTGAGCATACTGGCGCTACTCCTGGTCGTGCGGTACATGGACCCGGCTGGATACAACCCTAGAAAATAGCAAACCTTATGTCCTCATGGGTTAGTTTTATGGGAGAAGGATTTGTCAGTGTATGTTCAGCAATTGACGGGTGATAAGTTTTTGATTATGCCTCATCAATAAAAACTGAATCGATATTCTTGTTTATTGATTACTAATTCTTCTTATCGAGCTGGATTGATTGCCAGTGCATCTATACATAAGGAAAAATAATGTCTTTGAATTTCCGTAACCAAATTGTCAAAAACGGTGACGTCAAAATAAGTGTTAACGTGATGGGTTCAGGTGAGCCTCTGTTATTGATTCATGGCTACCCCGAAACCCATTTAACCTGGCACAAAATTGTTCCAGAACTCGCGCAGCGTTACACCGTGGTTTGCCCAGATGTACGAGGTAATGGCGGCAGTGATAAACCGGCAGGCGCCCCTGATCACTCAAACTACAGCAAGCGCGCTTTGGCATCGGATATGATTGCCGTTATGGATGAGCTGGGTTTTGAAACGTTTAAGGTGGTAGGGCATGATCGTGGTGCGCGAGTTACGCATCGCCTGTGTTTAGATTATCCGAGTCGGGTCACTAAGGCTGTGTTGTTAGATGTTATCCCAACACAAACACTCTATGAAACCGTCAATCAAGATGTAGCTACGGCTTACTTCCATTGGTTTTTTCTGATTCAAAAAGCACCTATTCCAGAGACATTAATCGGTGGTAATCCATTACGTTATTTACATTGGGGGCTGTCTACTCGCATAGGAGGTGTTGAGGCTGTAGACCCAGTTGCATTAGCGGACTTCGAGAAAAATATTCTAGATCCTGATGTTATACATGCGACCTGTGAAGATTATCGAGCCGGGGCCACGATTGACTTAGAGCACGATAAAGCCGATAGCGATGCCAGAGTTGAATGCCCTTTGCTCGTAATTTGGGGAAATTTAGCCCCGATGGGCAAGTATTACGATGTTCTCTCAACGTGGCAGGACAAGGCTTTAGACGTGCAGGGATTTGGGCTGGAGTGCGGACACTATATATCACAGGAAAAACCGGCAGAGTTATTGGCCGCATTAGAAGAATTTCTATAAGTGTGATTTTCAGTCGACAGATTAACTGCAGTATATAATCGGAAACGGAACTCAAAATATTCATTTGGCGCATGCTGATAGGAGTTCCGATACCCTCATCAGTTTTTTACAAAAGTAATGGAGTGTCACCTGCTCCAATTTACCTTGCAACGAATTCCGGTTAGATTTGCAACATCATTAAAGAAACACATAAAAGCCCATGTGGAGCAGGTGACGGGATAGTCCAGACTTATCGCCGACCGAACTATATAGTAGTTCACATGATTTATTTGTAGGTCATGATCAATACCCCGCCGATGCGTCGGCAGCCGTTGCGCCCGTGTAGGCCGCCATGGCCTCCTGATTGGCCGCCAGTATGAAGCCGAAGTCCGAACCAAAGGTCACCAGATTGAAGCCGCGCGTGGCCATTTTCTGCGCGTAGGCGGGTGTGGCGTTGTGAATGGCCGCGGCAATGCCGTGACTTTTGGCAGCGGCGATGACCTGGTCGTACAGCGCCAGCATTTCAGGTCGCTCGCTATCGAATTCGGGTGGGAAGCCATAATCGAAGCCCAGATCGGACGGACCAACGTATACCCCGTCCAGGCCGTTCACTGCCATGATGGAGTTGATATTCCGTATCGACTGGCGGGTTTCGATCTGCGCCAGCGCCAGACAGCTGTTATTGGCCGACTCGACATAGGCGGGGCCCTCGCGCAGCAACCCGCGTATCGGCCCGAAGCTGCGCTGGCCAATGGGTGGGTACTTAACCGCACGCACGAACTGCTCGGCTTCTGTTGCGGTATTGACCATCGGGCAGATGATTCCCTGCGCGCCGGCGTCAAGCGCCCGGTAAATCACACCGGGATCATTCCACGGCACGCGCACCAGGGGCACGGGCGAGTTGCGCGTGCCGGCCATGGCGGCGAGCAGATTGGCCAGGTCGGGGAGGTCGATAAAACCGTGATGCATGTCCAGCGTGATCGAATCCCACGGTTGCGAGGCCATGGCTTCTACGCTCAGCACATGCGGCAGGCCAATCCAGCCGTTGGTAGTGGCCTTGCCGTCGGCCCAAAACGATTTGAGTCGGTTTATCATTTTCATTACCTCTATGTGGAAAGTAGACGCTAGGGGAGGGACGGTGGCATTCAGGTCTCAGTGCGATGCTGCCGCACAATTGGGAGCCAGCCCGAAAGGTGTGATTGCCGGGCGGTTA